>CAVPXN010000022.1:0-115919 GCA_963709745.1 uncultured delta proteobacterium | reverse complement strand
TGATTTAATTTTAAAGTTAACAGTTAAATATCTGTCATAAAGACCATACCGATCAAGGGACAACCGAACAGATTGGTTATCCAGGATACCAGGGGGATAACTGACCATAACTGGGCATCCTCCTCTGAGCAATCCGGCACCACTGCATCTCCAGCACTCGTAAGGGCCAACACTCCCGCTTCCCTTACACCCCGAGCAGCGAAGTTGAACCGGGACATTCAGTCGAACATGTCCGCCATTGGAGGCTTGGTCGGGAGTTAAGACGATTGTCACGCTTAGCTCTTTTCCCATTTCATCTTTGGGACGAATTTGTTCAATGATATTATTTGAGAGCAGGTCGAACAATGAATTAAATGAACGAATGGATGAAAAGAATGACCGAGGTAAAGAAGTATCACCACGCTCTATCGGGTCTTGGCCGGGAATGAGTGGCTCGACCATTTCATGACGATATCCTCTCATCGACTCAACATTTCTCTGTTTTTCCTGTATTTGTCGATTGTCCCGCAATACCTTGTCATACGTTCTACGCTGTGCCGGGTCACCTAGTACCGAGTAGGCTTCCTGAATGGTAAGAAATGGGGATTGTTTTTGTCCATACCGGTCCGGATGAAACTCCTTAGCCAATCTTCGGTAAGCAGCTTTGACTTCTTCTTGTGATGAATATGAAGGTATTCCTAGAATAATATAGTAGTTTTTTGGCATAATAGATCCTCCTGAGGGTAGGCATCACCTAAGAATAATCCGTATCTATTCGTTTTTTTTATTATTATAATCCTCCCAGCCCGGACTATTTCCGTTTATTACGGTGAACTCACTTCACTTCATTCAGGAAAATCGAAATCATCCATAGCCTTTCCTTTACCGACAATGGATTGTAACTCCTGGGAGTTTTCTCTACCTATTTCAATCGCATGTTTTAGCAATTTGTAATAATCGTCATCCTTGCCAAGCAATCGGGATGCCCTCTGCAGCAGCTTCTCCCCCTGGTTGAAAAATGCATCAGCCTCCTCATGTATTCGTTTTCGTTTTGTCTGTTTTTCATGTTCCGAGCTCAAAATTGGTATGAGCCGCCGAATAGAAATCTCCACAAGCAAATCTCTTGGGATATTACTCTCTCGTGCCATGTTATCCAATATGTGTAGTGAATTTCTACTGACCACAAAGGTTTTTGGACGCACCTCTTTTTTTTCTACATCCGCGGCGGCCATCTTTTTTTCTGCCAGTCTCTCAAGGAGTTCCTTGTCCTCGACAAGTTGGTCAAGCAGGGATTTCTGTTTTAACCCCAACTGTGAGGCAACAACCGATAACAAATTTATTATTTCAGCAGGTAACCGGAAAGTGGCCCTGACCGACTGCTTTTTCTTTAAGCCTGCAGATGTGAGCAAGTCGCTCATGTCTTGGTTGCTGACAATGTTCTTTTTTGTCTCACCCATACAATGAACCTCCGTGTGGTAAATAGATAATCTCTTGAATTACTTTGTCAATATTTATGTAAAAAGTAATTAATCACATTAGACGTAAAAAGTAAATGAAACATTCTTGACACACAACTAAAAGTAATTAAATTTCCGGGCAAGAGACTGATGGCTCTTTGTAAAACAAAAAACAATAGGAGGTAGCTTATGTGGACAAGATTGAGTGATTTAGATCGGATGTTTCAGGCCATGGATCTGTTTCAAAACCGAATGAACAGGTTGCAACCTGAGTATTCCAGATTGAGGACCATCCCCGCATGGGAGATAGCCCAAGGCGGACCCAGGACCAATCTTTACGACGCGGGAGACCATCTGGAAATGAAGGTTGAAGTACCGGGTATTGCCAAGGACGATCTCACTGTCAAGGTTCAGGGCAATTATCTTGAGATCAGCGGCTCACGAAAGTCTGATGTGCCGGAAGGCTATGCCGCACACAGAGTTGAAAGAGCAGCGAAAACATTTACCCGAAGCCTCACCCTGCCTGCAGACGTCGACACCTCCAAGGTGGAGGCACAAATGGCAAATGGTCTGCTGACCCTTATTCTTCCAAAGTTAGAGGCTGCAAAGCCTAAGCAGATCACAATAAACTAAAGGTATGGTGCTAGCGGTTTAATTGCATAGTATAAGGAGGAAAATGTCATGAGTGAAAAAACTGATCTGGCAAAAAAGGGAGAATCACTGCCTGAAAGAAGACAAGAAATACCTGCGGTAGCCCCTCTCGTTGATATTTACGAAAACGACGACGAAATCCTATTGCATATCGATATGCCGGGTGTGGAAAAGAAAGATGTGGCTGTAAATATTGACAACGGCCAACTTGTTCTTGGCGGCTTGCGGAAGTTAGAAACCACCGGCTCTGCACAGTGGGAAGAGTTCGGCGATGTAGCGTATGAACGGACATTTTCAGTACCGCAGTCTATAGATGTAGAGAAAGTCGGTGCAGATTTGAAAGATGGCGTGCTTTATCTGCATCTGCCAAAATCGGAGGCAGCCAAGCCACGACAGATTGAAATCAAGGTTGCTTAAAAGTGATTTTCGAAGCACTGTCCCCAATGGCAACTGGGGACAGTGCTCCCTCACCCGGCGACGTGCTGAATTAGAAAATGGAGTTTATGAAAAAAAATCACCCGCCAATTGCCGTTTACCCATACCGGGAAAAAACCTTTCTGCTTTCCCGCTGAAGGATGCATCCTGCATCCAGGCAGGCCTACATCTGCAGCTTTTGTGGCAACATCCAAAAAGCCGCCCCTCGAAGGAGACGACTATAATTCGCCCGGATGATGTTCGCCACCACCTTTTGTCCCTCATTGTGTTGAGGACACGACACTTACCCCATCCATTGCACGTAGCATAGTAGCCATCTCACTGAGGCGCCATCGACGATCTTTTTTTCAGATGTCGTCAATGTGCTTTATTCGTTTTACAGTATCGCGGGTAATTCACTTCGTGATAGTTATAACTATCATTTTCACCCTATAATCACCCCATTGCCTCCTATGTGCGCCTGCTTATCCTATAAATGGAGGTAAGAAAAAACACCTTGAAAGAGATGACCAACAGTTTCCGGTCTTGACCCTTTTAGGAGGCACGACAATGCGCTGTATATTTATATTTGTTTCGTATCTAACCTTATGCGGTAGATGGTTGGGTGAGATCCAACCCATTGACGAACGTTTGAGAGAGGGGTTACTGAAGGGAGCATAGAAAAATCTGGCGGTCAAATGAGGGATGAAATCAAATGCTGCAAATGAGCTGGATATTCAGCGTTACGGCCTGCGATTAACTGTAGGGAAATTTATGAAATCTGCCATCTATGTAGGAGAGATTGCCCACCAGCGAAATTTTCCAAAGATTCACCGTTTTCGCTATTCTTTCTTTATGTGGTTTCTCAATCTTGACGAACTTGACCAACTACCTGGCCTGGGACGGTTGTTTTCAATTCGGCGCTGGGCGATCAGCCGAATGAGACGAAGCGATTATTTAGGAGATCCACAACTGCCGCTGGCAGATGCGGTGCGGGCTCGCATGTATGAGATCACTGACCATCCTGTCACAGGTCAGGTTTGTGGCTTGATGAACATGCGTACCCTGGGGCTCTACTTCAGCCCGGTGAATTTCTACTATGGATTTGATGAAGACGGCCACTTTACTCATTTTCTCGCAGAAGTATCAAACACCCCATGGAATGAGCGACATCACTATGCCTATCATGTGGCCGATGAATCTTATGAAATAATCCAGCCTAAAGCCTTTCAGGTCTCACCGTTTAATCCTCTGACGCAGCAGTATCGTTGGCGGATCAGCCCACCAGGAGAAGACGTCGGGGTATCCATTACGGTCAGCGATGGGCGGGGAGAAGTATTTGAGGCACGTTTGCAATTATCTAGACGACAGTTAGACAAAGCAACAGTAGGCCGGCTATTGCTGAAGAAACCGATTATGTCTGCTTATATAATCGTTGGCATATATTACCAGGCTTTGAAGATTTATTTGAAAGGCATTCCTTTCATTCCTTATAACAAGGAGGCAGTATGAACAGTACGGCCAAAAGTGAGAGATTCTCCGTCACAATTAATGAGCCATCAATTATTGACAGATTGGCGAAACAGATGGTTCTTAGATTGCTCGGCGCAATGCAATTTGGACAAATTGTGGTCAAAGACGGTGAAAGCCGGTGGATCTTTGGCACAGACGAGACCCTGACCGCTCACGTAACCGTTCGTGATACAAGTTTTTATCGCCGAGTAGTATTCGGCGGATCTATTGGTGCAGGGGAAGCGTATATAGATCATCTCTGGGATGTTGATGATCTCACGGTACTGTCGAGGATTATGGTGCTGAATATGGATGTCTTGGACAGTATGGAACGCGGCTTTGGGTGGATCCTGCAAATCTTTCGTTTGCTTGGTCATGCTGCCAAACACAATTCACGAAAAGGTTCCAAACGAAACATTATTGCCCACTATGACCTTGGCAATGAATTGTACAGGTCCTTTCTCGACCCGGCCATGATGTATTCCTCTGCCATTTATCCAAAGGAGTCAAGCAGTCTTGAAGAAGCATCCAAGCATAAACTTGAGACCATTTGTAAAAAACTCGATTTGAAGGCAACCGACCGGGTAATCGAAATAGGCTCCGGCTGGGGCGGTTTTGCCATTCATGCTGCGCAAAATTACGGCTGCCATGTTACGACAACGACCATTTCCGAAGCACAATATGCAGAGGCAAAAAACCGCATTTCTGCCGCTGGCCTTGCCGAGCGTATTACCCTGTTGAAAAACGATTACCGGGATTTACAAGGGAGCTTTGATAAGCTGGTGAGCATCGAGATGGTCGAGGCAGTAGGACGAAAATACCTGCCAACCTTTTTTAAAAAATGCGGAGAGCTGCTGGTCGATAACGGCATGATGCTGATCCAAGCAATCACTATACGCGACAATAAGTACGACCAATATTCCCGATCAGTCGATTTTATTCAGCGGCATATTTTCCCCGGCGGTCACATTCTGTCAGTCAGCCGGATGCTCGATATTATTGCCCAGAAGACCGATATGGTCGTCCGCGATCTTGAAGACTTCGGGCTCGATTATGCGAGGACTCTGAGCGACTGGCGAAGGCATTTCACCAAGGCCTTTCCCTCCCTGAGGGAACACGGCTACGATGAGCGTTTCAGGAGGCTCTGGGAGTATTATCTCTGCTACTGCGAAGGAGGCTTCCAGGAGCGATCGATAAGTGTTGTGCACATTGTGGCAAACCGTCCCAAAAAGGCATAGGCGTGCTGCGCAGTCGACAATACCAGCAGTACCCCGGAGATGCACCCTGATGTTCTTGAAAAAATATTACAGAACGTGGAAGAGCAGAAATTTGTCCGAGGCAATATTCTCCCATACAAAGGAGCACCCGCTATGAGCATTATCTTCTGGTTGAAGCTCTATCTCCTCACCATTCCGGTATTCTTCGCCATTGACATGATCTGGCTGGGCTATGTCGCACGAAATTTTTACAAAACTCAACTGCACCATCTCCTCAGTCCTGAAGTGAACTGGCCGGCGGCCTTTCTATTCTATTTGATCTATATCGTCGGGATTATCTTTTTTGCTGTCCGCCCGGGGCTTGAGGCCGGGTCTCTCGCCAGAACCTGTCTGCTTGGCGCGCTCTTTGGCTTTTTCACCTATGCGACCTATGATCTCACTAATCTGGCAACACTGCGCAACTGGCCGATTGCTGTAGTAATCGTCGATATTGCCTGGGGTACTCTACTCTGCACCCTGGTTGGCGGTGGTTCTTACCTTATAGGCTCGTGGCTCAGGTAGCATAAGAGGAGAACTCACTATGACCGATATCTTTCTTAGTGCCGCTGCACTACTTGCATGGTTTGCGTGCTGTATGTTTGTTATTGGTCTGAAGGCCCGGGACAATAGCCTGATGGATATAGCTTACGGTCCCGCCTTTCTTGTAGCCTGCTGGGGGGCCTGGTTTTTGAGTGGGGCTTTGACCCTGCACTTTCGTCCCCTCCTGCTTCTTACCCTCCTCAGCCTCTGGGGGGTGCGCCTTTGCCTGCATATCGGTCTGAGGCATCGCGGCCGTGGAGAAGATTTTCGCTACCGCAAATTTCGTGAGGATTGGGGTGACACTATCATCTGGCGCAGCTTTCTACAGATCTACATACTCCAGGGCGCCGTCGTTCTTGTGGTAGCAAGCCCAATATTGCTGACCATTGGGGAGCCGGGTGGCCCTTTGTTGTGGAGCGATATTCTTGGCGTCCTGCTCTTTTTTCTCGGTTTTTTATTTGAGGCTGTCAGCGACTGGCAACTGACTGTTTTCAAACGAGGCGGTGCAAACAAAGGTAAAATCATCATGCACGGCCTGTGGCGCTATAGCCGTCATCCCAACTATTTTGGCGAAGCGACCCTGTGGTGGGGCATTTTTTTTATTGGCCTGGCTGCGCCATACGGCATGTATGGTTTGATCAGTCCACTTACCATCTGTTTTCTTCTTCTCAAGGTTTCGGGGATACCCATGCTTGAGGTGAAGTACCAGGGAAATCGGGAATTCGAAGCTTATAAGGCAAGAACAAGTGGTTTTTTCCCCTGGTTTGAGCAGAAAACCGAAATCAGATCATCACCTTCGGAGGGATTTAAGCAGTAATGGAACATCAAAATGGTATAGGTGCAAGAAAGGGAACAGTTGCTGTTATTGGTGGTGGAGTGGCCGGTATAGTTGCGGCACATCTTTTACAGAAAACCCATCAGGTAACGCTTTTTGAGCAAGGTGACTACTTGGGAGGCCATACCCATACCATTGCCATCCCGGATGGCCCGGATGCCGGAATCATGGTTGACACTGGTTTCATTGTCTTCAATGAGGCTACTTATCCTTATTTTATAGGGTTTTTGGAGGAATTGGGGGTTTCTTCCCGACTTACCGAAATGTCTTTTGGTTTTCATTGTCCGGAAACCAATTTTGTCTATGCCGGAAATGACCTCAATGGAGTGTTCGCCCAGCGAGCAAATCTGCTGAAGCCTCAGTTTTACAGGTTTCTCCTGGAAATCGGCAGATTTTGCCGCCAGGCCAAGATCGATGTTGAAAGCTTGGAGGATCTGGGCAATCTGGAGGAGTATGTACGGCATCATCGTTTCCTGCCATTTATGGTTGAGAATTATTTAAAGCCTATGGCAGCAGCTATCTGGTCAACTCCAACCGCTGAAGTTACAGCCTTCCCAACCCGCTCCTTCCTGCTCTTTTTCAAAAATCATGGCCTGCTCGACTTGTGGAACCGCCCGGCCTGGCGGACCGTTGTCGGAGGCAGCAGCAGCTATGTCAAGGCATTTAGCGCCTCATTCACCGGTTCACTGCAGCTGAACTCACGGGTTCACCGCATAATCCGAAGCGAAGACGGCGTGCAGCTTCAGTTTGCCGACCAGCAGCATGAAACCTTTGACCAGGTAGTACTCGCCACCCACGCCGACCAGAGCATGATGCTGCTCGGCAACCCAACCCCGGAAGAAACCCGCCTCCTCAGTCCCTGGCAGTACGAAAAGAACGACACCGTTCTCCATACCGATCTGAGTGTTCTGCCTCCCATGCGCCGGGCCTGGTCCTGCTGGAATTTTCGCAGGGAAAGCATCGGTGCCAAAGATCTGCCTGCCTATGTAACCTATGCGATGAATCTGCTCCAGGGCTTGACCACCAGCAAGCAGTATCTGGTGACATTGAACCGTCCGAGCGCCTATGACGAAAAGCAGGTTGTCGCCCGAATGGTCTACCATCACCCCACCTATACCAAGGCTTCCATGGCAAGTCAGGCCGGTCTTTCAAGCTTAAATGGAGTTAAAAACACCTGGTTCTGCGGTAGTTATTTCGGCTATGGCTTCCATGAAGACGCCGTTCGTTCGAGTTACCAAGCGGTTGCTCATCTGCAGAAAACCGCAAGATGAGCAGGAAGGGTCTTGCGACGACTTTTATATCCCTCACTCACCTCCCCTTGAGCATAATAGTAGTCCAGGTAAAACACCAAAATTATTTTCTACAATTAAGAGAGGTGGAATAATTTCAAAAGAATATCAGAGCATGGTACGGGTCAAGGAAATGATGGAAAAGAATATGTCTTTTATTTAGGGCAATTGCACCCAGCAAGGGGGTATTGTACTTAATCCCGGCTTACTATGCAGAGGCCCTTGCCAATCCTGAATCTGCTGTTAGACATACTCAAAGAAAACGGCACCATCGTCGTAGCATGTGGTTGTGAAGAAGGTCTGGGCAGTGAGGAATTCTGCACTCGATTTCAGAGAAGCAAAGTTATGGACTGCCAGGCAACCGTCGACGATTTGCTCAAAACTCACAAGAACGTTGCGGTAATTCCGGACGGCCCATATGTGGGGAGAAAGATAGTCAATTAATGAAAGATTGGCATCATCTTCACACATACCATATAAAGCATGCTCTGCCGAATCAGGATCCTCCAACACCCGGTCTCTGCTCATTCGAGACGGAGTACCAAGCGATATTGACATCCAGGAGCTGATAAGTGCAGGGGCTGTAGGGGATATCCTCGGCTATTTCTTAGACATAAACGGCAACATTATTGACCACCCAATATCCGAAAGAGCGCTTGGCCTCAATCCTTTTGAGTTTAAAGGAAATACCAACAATATATTGGCAGCAGGCGGTAAGTTTAAAAAACATATAATTCTAGCGGCGCTACGAAGTGGGATTTTCGACACATTGATCACTGATGAAGGGGCAGCAGAAGCTGTCCTTGAAATTGCTGAGACGTAAATCCACGACATCTAGCTGTACCAAAACAGTACGCATCTTTTCATCGCCAACTCTTTAATATATCAGTGTTCCTTTGAGCGTACACCGCTATACACCGACCACATTAATTTCCAATTATTGACAAACAGCGCAACAACCTTACTCTGAAGTAAGATAGATAATACAGTAAGGAGAACCTCATGGCAGTAGCAACACTCACGACTAAAGGACAAGTAACAATCCCAAAAAAAATTAGAGAATCGTTAAAACTTCATACTGGGGATAAAATCGAAATTATTGTCACAGACAATCGAGAAGCCATAATTCGACCTATCTCCAAAAAAGTAGATGATCTTTTTTGTAAATTACATACGAAAGGCCGCAAGCCAGTCACTCTAGAATCAATGGATACTGCCGTCAGAAACAGAATGAAGAATAGATTCAAATGAAAGGAATTGATACTCAAATTCTTGTTCGTTTCCTTGTCGGTGATGATGAGCAACAAGCAAAGACGGTTTACCAGCTTTTCAAAAAGACAGAGTCAGACAAAAACGAATTATTTGTGCCTTTACTGGTGATTTTAGAATTAATCTGGATACTGGAATCGGCTTACGAGGTATCAAGAGAAGAGATCCTTCAATCCATAAGCGAATTGCTGCTAATGCCCATTTTGAAATTTCAACACCAGTCAGTTTTGCAGCTATTTACTCAATCGGCACAAGGAAACAGATATGACCTTTCGGATCTGTTAATTGCTTGTTGTGCAAAACAACAGGGTTGTGAAACAGTCTTAACTTTCGACAAAAAAGCATCTACATTCAGTTTATTTGAGATGGCAAAGTGAAAAAATTGAGCGCGATATCACCGTGGTTCTTGACTATTGACGACCCACCTCAAATACAATAAGTAAATACATTTCGATATCAATCACCTGCAGTCAATCAGGTCTCAAATCCAAAAAGGAGTAATAATTATGAAAAGAAAAAGCGATAGAGGAAATTATTTGCAGGCCGTGGCTGTAACAGTTCTTCTTGCCTTTGGCGTTGCCGGTTGCGCGGGAAACGGGGGCTTTCCGACAATGACGGACACGACTAAAGGCGGAATTCTGGGAGGTACCGGCGGTGCAGTGATCGGAGCACTCATCGACAGCGGTAACCCATGGGCGGGAGCCTTGATCGGCGCGGCTGGTGGTGCACTATCCGGTGCGCTTGCGGGCCACTTTATGGATAACCGCAAGAAGGATCTGGAACAGGCTCTGGCCCCCCAGATTAATGCTGGAAATGCGACTGTGCAGATCCTGGCTGATAATGCTCTGCTGGTGACAGAGACTGGTCGAACTGCTTTTTCCCCTGGTTCTTCTGTGATCAATTCAGGTTTCATCCCCACACTGCAGACGATTGGCAACGTGGTCAAGACCTACGGCAAAATGACCATCGTAGTGATTGGGCATCCGGATAGGAACGGCAGTGAAGCTGAACGGCGAGAACTTGCCAATCAACGGGCCGAGGCGGTGAGGAACATGCTCCTCGGAATGGAGGTTGCGCCCGTTCTGGTTACAGCTACAGGCAATCCTGAAAGTAGGGACCTGGACGGCAAAGTAGAGTTAGTACTGCATCCGGTGATTTCTAGATAACAGGCTTTGGTGTAAGAAACGTTGGGGGTAAAAAATGATTAAAAGCGCCAATAAACGATTAATTCATCTTTTTTGCTTTTTACTGTTGGTTATCTGGGGGCAGGGATGTGCCAGAGACACGCTCACCTCTACATGGGTTAATGAATCTTTCAAGGGACCAATCAAGGGGAAGATTCTCGTAATCGGGGTCTTCAAGAACCCATATGCTCATAAAATTTTTGAAGACAGCTTTGTAAATGGCCTGGTCAAATCGGGAGCAGATGCTGTTCCGAGCTATAGATACAGCCACGGAGTGACAAGGCATAGCAAGGAGTGGTTACATCAGACGGTGAAAGAATCTGGGGCAACTGCCGTTATTGTCGCACATTTAAGCGATGAAACAAAACAAACCGAAATTTTTGCCCCCCCCGGACTCGACTTGGGAGTTACGGTTTATGGAGATGATTTTGATGGGTTTCATAGTTATTTCGGAGAGAGCCCCCTGGAGCCGGAAGATATAAAGACCAGAACTGTTGATTTCATTGATGTCACCATTTTTGACACGCAAACCAACAAAGCCATATGGTCTTCCCATTCAAAGAGTGTAAACCTCAATAATCTCGTACGAGCCGATGATGAACAGCTGGAAAATCTCTTTATCCAGGATATGAAACGCGACCACCTGTTGTGATCATGAAAAAAAGGACCTACACGGCTCAGCTAAAGAGACAAAGACTGAATTGGGAATGGATCACGTAGGGAGGCGCTGCAAAAGGGCCTCTCACGCCAGTAACAGAGGTTTGAATCCCCTTGGGGTCACAACGTGAAATCAACCACTTAGCTATCTTTTAGCTAAGTGGTTTTTTCGCCTTCAAGTATGGCGGGACATCATCCTGCAGCACGGCTAGTTGGTGGGTGTACCAAAGGGCTTGTTCTGATTGGTTGCGGTCAGGTCAATGGTCACGTAAAAAACTGCCTCGGTTTTGCCGAAGGAACCACCCAGCCCCTCAGATAAGACAACCATGCAGGTTTTATTCGGTTTGATAAAGGCCAGCATGGTGTTTTTATAGGAAGCCTCGCCGACCATCTTCCATTTATTATTGCGCATGGAAGTAAGGATATAGTCTTTTAAAGAACCGATCTGTACTCGACCGCTGTAGCTGTGAATGCCGCCCTGGAAGGAATCGGTCCGCATAGCGATGCTTTTATCCGGGTCCAGGGTCATCTCAAGCGGCAACTCAATATCGCCATAACTCTCCACCATGGTAGTTACTGAAGCCAGGCCATCGCCGGTCGGAGGCGTGCTCGACACACTTCCACCCATCATGCTGTTAGTGCAACCACCGAGCATTGCCAATAGCATCAAAAGAGCCAACAGCCCGCCTACTTTCTTGCCCCCACCTTTCATTTGCCTCATCTGCATAGTCACTACCCCCTTGTTTAATTATTAAACGTGATTTCCAACGGTTCTTTCGGTATATATCCAAAACGTCCCGGCTTCTGCGCAGCCGTAGCCGTGTCCGCCCAGCATGAACGAAAAGAATAAATAAATCAACAAGAAACAATTTGTCTGATTTTATACCATAATATTTGATATATTTGAACAATTTTACCTTTACCTCCGGCTCCGAGCAATTCCTCCGCCGATTGGAGATTTTACCCTATGTCCGCCCCTAAAAACACTCTACAGATACAGCAACTGCCGATTCGTCTCGGCCAATTCCTCAAACTTGCCAATCTTGTGCAGGATGGGCTGGAAGCAAAGATCAGGATTCAAAACGGGGAGGTCATGGTCAACAACCTAATCGAAACCAGGCGAGGGAAGCAGCTGCAACATCTGGACGAGATTACCATTGATAAAACGACATGGATCGTTGCTTTTCCCGAGTAACCCACATCTTAAGTGACGGAGTACACCACAACCTCGGATTCCATGCCGCGCAGCAGCATATTTCTCCGGGCCTTGACTGTAAAAGCGGTATCCAGGGTGGCATTGACCCGATCGGTTATGAGTATTTGCCCCGAATCGGTAATTGCCGCCAGACGCTGGGCGATGTTCACATCCTGACCAATGACGGTATAATCGAGGCGAGTGGAAGAACCGACATTACCAAGAAACATCGGTCCCCGGCTGATGCCGATCCCCAGACCGACGTTTTTAAAGATGTCTGTTTCCTGCTCCCAGCTCAATCGCAGTTTTTCAAATGCCGCCATAATGCGCTGCGCGGCGGACACCGCTGCGACATTGGGATTCTCCAGTTCAACGGGAGCGCCAAAGATGGCCAGCGCGGCATCGCCCATAAATTTATCCAGCATCCCCTGCTGTGCATAGACAATGCTTGCCAGCATATCGAAAAAACTGTTGAGGAATAACCGCAACAGGCTTGGTTCCAGATACTGCACCAGCAGGGTAAAATTGCGGATATCGGCAAAGAGCACGGTCAGCCGGCGGACATGACCAACATCGGTGAGGCTATGATTTTTTTCCACCAGCATACGGGACACTTCGGGCGAGACATACTGTTCCAATTGGGCCCTGATCCGGCTGCTCTCCTCCTTTTCCCCGATAAAACGAATATTCTCCAAAGCCATCATCGCCTGATCGACAATGATCGACAGCATTTCGATATCGGCGTCTTTGAACTGGACACCGTCCCTCGTTTCACTGACGTTGAGCACTCCCAGCACCCTGCCCTTACTGATAATCGGCAAAGAAATGGCCGCCGACAGTTCTTTTCTATTGAGCAGTTCCTGGTAAGGACTCAGGTGTTGCTGGGCTTTATTGAGGACAATCGGCCGCTGCGATTGAAACACTTTACCAGCAATTTTTTCCCCAGGTTTGATCTGCAGCGTTTCGACATAACCCGCGACCAGACCACGATAGGCGACAACCTTCAGTGACTGGGCAGACTCATCGAACATCATGACCGATACCGACGGAACGTTGGCCTCCCGGGCCACGGCATCGGCTAATTCCTCGTAGACCTCCTGCTCACTCTCGGCAGCAATAAATTTCTGGCCAAGGGTATAGAGCGGCAGCAGGACTTTCATACGGGTCATATCTTCCCGCAGATCGATAATTTTCAGGGTCTCGCGTACTGCATCGATGAGTTGGTCGGCGGCAAGCGGCTTTCTGCACACCCTGCTGAACCCCCTGTTCATCGCATCAATGACCATTTCGGCACTGGCATGCCCGGTGACCAGTATGCCTGCAAGAGCGGGGTTGGATCGACGCATTGTTTCAAATGCGGCAATCTCCGTCATATCCCCCAGAATTCCATTAACTATTACCAGGGCAAAACTTTTTTTATCTGCTCGGGAACAAGCCTGTTCTTCATGGGCACAGAAGACCTCATAGCCCTGATCAGCCAATATACTTTGACAGGCATGACAGACGAGATCTTCATTATCGATTACTAAAATTTTCCGCAATACTCCTCCGCTGCATTAATACCGTCGGCAAAAACGACGGTTTGGCCTGTTTAACCAGGCAGATCTTAAGCATCCACCTCGGTCATAAGCCCGTTCTCCCATCGCCTGAGCATCTCCAGCAATGTCCTTACGCCGATTCCCGAAGGACCTTTAGGAATATACGTTTTCTCGGTAAAATCCCAGGCAGTTCCGGCAATATCCACATGCGCCCAGGGCACCTTACCGACAAATTGATGGAGATATTCCGCCGCCGTAATACATCCACCCGGTCTGCCCCCGGTATTTTTAGTATCGGCCACTTTTGATTCCAGCTGTTTGACATATGCTTTGCCAAGCGGCAGACGCCAGAGAGGTTCACCGCAGACCCTGCCGGCTTCCAGCAGTTTATCCGCCAGAGCATCATTGTTGCTCAACAGCCCTGAATGATGGTGACCGAGGGCTATAATGACGGCCCCCGTCAGGGTGGCCAGGTCAATAACACAGGAGGGTTGGAACTTTTCTATGCCATAGGCCAGAGCGTCGGCTAAAATCAGGCGGCCTTCCGCATCGGTGTTTTCGATCTCTGAGGTAATGCCGCCATAATGGGTGATAATATCGCCGGGTTTCACCGCCGCTCCGCCGGCCATATTGTCGGTTGACGGAATAAGAGCCACCACCCGTACCGGCAATTTTTCCCGGGCAATGGCCTCGATTGCGGCAAGAACTGCCGCGCCACCGCACATATCATACTTCATGTCCATCATTCCCTGGGCCGGCTTGAGGCTGACCCCTCCCGAATCGAAGGTAAGTCCTTTGCCGACAAGCAGCACCGTATCGCTCTTTTGCTTTGGTTTATAATCGACTATGACCAGCTTCGGCGGCTCGTCCGAACCTTTATTAACCGCCAGAATACCCCCCATTTTAAGCGAGGTCATGGCAGCTTTATCTAAAACGGTGCATGCCAGTTTCAGCTCTTTAGCGAGCTTTTGCGCGTATTTGGCAAAATGGGTCGGGGTCCAGCCATTTCCCGGCTCATTGGCCATATTCCGGGCCACACAGGCGGCAACCGCACTGCTGCGTCCCCTGTCCGCAGCTTGCTTGATGTCTGTTGCCGCTGTAGTTGACAATAGCTTGATTTCCTTGAGTCCAAGATATGTATCGTCATCTTTTTTCTTATATTTTAGAAACTGGTAGGCACCAAGAAGAGTTCCCTCGATGACAAATTCACCGAGGATATCAGCGCTAAGCCCGACAAAATTATCAAGGCACAGGGCGACGGTTTCAATTTTATTTTGCCGACAATACGTGGCAACCGTCCCTCCGGCAATGCGCAGCATCTCGATTGTGTCATCCAGCTGCGAGAATTCGGCCATTTCCCCCAGACCAATCAATAAGAGCCTCAGGCACTGCAGCGCTCCATTTGCAGCACCATTATTTGGATACAGCAGCAGAGACTGCTCTTTTTTGCCACTAAACTCTTTTAGATCCTGTAGCCACTGCATTTTTTGTTCAGGCAGACTATTACAGACAAGTTTGCCACCAGTAGTGCGGGCAACGAACATCACCAGCAACGGGCCCGAATAGTGGGCAGCTTTTTTTTGGGTAACAACTACTTTTGCGGTCTTCATTCTCCACCTCTAAAATGTTTTATTTTCTCGCTCTTTGGTATCCGGTCATTTACAATATAAATCAAATATCGATAGAAAATAGGGATATATTCATTAAACGCTCTACTTCCAAACGATTCTATCTTTTGGTAATCATATTCGTTCACCAGGACATTTGAGATGACCGCATTTCCGGATCAGGAACCGTTCATCCAGTGCTCCAGTTTCCTTCAAGCAGGGACCAGAGGAAGACTTCGATAGTTGTCTATGTGACGCGGCCTGATCGGACGAAAATGGAGTGCTGGTGAATGGTTGCTAATAATCAAAACTTGATGAGGTTAAATCAGCGTGTTGCATACCTTACTTATTTCCATCACCCTTGCCATAACTATCTCCGCCCTCTGCTCGATTTGTGAGGCCGTATTATATACCGTAACCGCAAGCCAAGTGGAGATGTTACGAAAAAACGGCCATGCCGCGGCTGAGCATCTGCAAAGTCTGCGCGCCGATATCGAACAGCCCATAACAGCAATATTGACGCTCAACACCATTGCCAATACCATAGGCGCTTCGGTTGCCGGGGCCGCTGCCGCGAAACTTTTTGGTGATGAAAATCTCATCCTTTTTTCGGCGGTTTTCACCTTGTCGATTCTTATTTTTTCCGAAATATTACCGAAGACCATCGGCGTCGCCTATGCCTTCAGACTCGCGCCGACCATTTCTTATCCCCTGCGGGCGATGGTATTTTTGCTCAAGCCGGTGGTCTGGCTGTCAAGGTCGATGACCAAACTGCTTCCGCAACGGGTTGAAGACAGCATCTCTTCGCAGGAAATACAGACGATTGCCGCTCTTTCCCGGCAATCGGGTGATATTGAAGAAAATGAAGCCCAGGTCATCAACAACATTCTCGATTTAAAAGATAAAATTGTGCGGCAGGTCATGACTCCGCGAACGGTAACTTTTTCCATCAATGAGCATCTAACCGTCGGCAATGCCATGGCCACTTTGACCGAATTGAGCAGTCACAGCCGCATCCCCATTTATAACCGGGAACCCGATAACGTCACCGGAATAGTCATGCGTAAGGATGTGCTGCAGGCAGCTGCGGAAGGGAAAAACAAGTTGACGCTGTCCCGCTTCAAGCGCCCCGCCCATTTCGTGCCGGAAACCGCCCCGCTGCACCGAATCCTCATCGATTTCTTCGATCGGCGACAACATCTTTTTGTCGTCGTTGACGAATACGGCACAATGACCGGAGTCATTTCCATGGAAGATGTGCTCGAAGAAATTGTTGGCCGGGAAATCATCGACGAATCAGACAAGGCCAAAGATATGCGCGAACTGGCCCGATCAAGAAATATCGCCTCGCGCCAGAGTCTTAAGAAAAACCAGCAAAAAGATCAACCGGGTAAATAACAGCCCATCACCTTAACTGCAATGAAAATCGTTACTTAGAGCTTAAGGAACAGCTTGGCAATCAGGAAGTACATAAAAACGCCCAGAATATCAATAGAAGTCGTCACAAAAGGACCGGTTGCAATCGCCGCATCGATATCAAATCTCTTAAGGATAAGCGGAATAACCGTTCCCAGGGTAGCCGACATGACCATGCAGCAAAAAATAGACAATCCGACGACTACCCCTAAAAGAGCCGGTTCGGGGAAACCGAGAAAGGCGACGATACCAAGAAAGAGGCCATAGATTAATCCGAGAATAAGCCCCACCCGCATCTCTTTGAAGACCACCCGATAGGATTCATCGAGATTTATTCTTCCGGTAGCGATCCCGCGCACCACAATGGTCGACGATTGGGTGGCGATATTGCCGCCCATACCGATAACCACCGGAATAAAGGAGGCAAGGGCAATCATCTTGGAGAGTTCCTCTTCGAAAGAACCTATAATCAGCATGACCGTTACCCCGCCTATCCAAGAAGCGAGAAGCCAGGGCGCCCTGATAAATGCGCTCTCCCTGGTTGATTTCAGTAGGATTTCCCTATCCTTGCCGGCTCCGGCCATCTGCAGGAAGTCTTCCGTGGCCTCTTCCCTGATAACATCAATGATATCATCGACCGTGACAATGCCCATCAGGGTATAATTGGAATCCACCACCGGCACGGCGAGGATATTATATTTGGCGACAACGTGCGCAACTTCTCCCTGATCGGTATCGGTAGCCACCGAGATGACATTGGGGTTCATGATGTCACGCAGTTTTCTGCTTTCGGGATGCATCAGCAACTCGCGCAGCGAGACCACTCCGGACAATTTATGGTCGCCATGGGTAATATAGAGATAGAAGACCATCTCTTTTTCGGCACTGCGTTTCTGGACGCTTTTTATCGCCTCGCCAACTTGCATTTCCTCGTCGAGATACATGAAGTCAGGCGACATCAGTCCTCCGGCGGTCTCAGGATCGTAGCGGAGTAGTTCTTCGACTTCATCCCGCTCCTTCTGATCCATGTGCTCTCTGATTTCATCAGCGATGGGGTCGGCAAGCACCTCGAGAATATCGACGGCGTCATCGGAGGGCATGTCGGACAGGACTTCTGCCATATACTGCGGGGTAAGCCTTTCCACCAGGGCGGTGACCAGCAGGTCGTCGAGTTCACTTAAAAACTCACCGACTGAACCTAATTTGACGATAATATTAAAAACTATCAGTCTTTCCGCTTCCGTCAAATGCCGGTAGACCCAGGCCATGTCGGCTGGATGGGTCTTCTGAATAAGCTTTGTCAGGTGTTCGGTAGCCCCCCGTCTGCTCAAGCGTCTGACCATATCGAGGATGACAATTCCCTCGTTGCCAATCAGTTCTGTCTTGGTGCCTGTCTTATTGCTGCCTTCCATACCTTTTACCGTCAGATATCTAAAGGTTTATCATAGGAGCAACCAGGGGGAAATCCGAACGAATATTTTCGCGACAGCTTGAGAAGAAATCTAGAGGAAAAAACTAGTTCTCTGCACAAGGAAAATAATGAATGTGCCGATTACCATCGCAAAGAGCCCCAAAGACCGCATCTGACCAGGCCTGATGCCACTCAATTTTTTGAGCCAGTCCTTCATAGCCTCAGGTGCGGCTACATAGGGCAAACCTTCCAGAACCAAAACCAGACCGATAAGAAGTGTGAGTATTTTCATAACAAGCTTATCTAACAAAACGCCGAATTTTTTTCAATATGCACTTAACAAATCTTATTTATTTGTGATAGATTTATTGTGATATGGTGTAATTGCATTGCTTTTTTGGAACGCCACTAATATTATAGCGGTGCAGTTCCCCCTGAGTTTATGCTATTGCATGATCCTAAAAACAACCAAGCCCCCAATCTGCTATTATGAGCGAGTCATCGAAGAGTAAGTACAGCGAAGCCGGTGTAGATATCGATAAAGGCAATGCATTTATCGAGGAAATCAAGGAGATTGTCGCGACCACTCATCAGCGCGGTGTCCTGGGGGGCATCGGTGGTTTTTCCTCACATATTGCCATTGATACCAACAAATACAAGAAACCGGTTATCGTGAACTCAACCGATGGGGTGGGTACCAAACTGGCAGTCGCTCATATGTGCAATAAACACGACACCATTGGTATCGACCTGGTCGCCATGTGTGTCAACGATCTGGTGGTGGGTGGCGCCACCCCCTTATGTTTTCTCGATTATTTCGCAGTAGGTAAACTGGAGATGTCCATCGCCAAAGCAGTCATCTCCGGCATCGCTGAAGGCTGCCGACAGGCGCACTGTTCTCTTGTCGGAGGAGAAACGGCAGAAATGCCGGGACTCTATCAAGGCAAGGATTACGACCTGGCGGGATTTGTAACCGGCATAGTTGATCGAGACGCCATCATTGACGGCTCGGATATTCGCGCCGGCGACCAGATCATCGGCCTTACTTCCAGCGGCCTGCACTCCAACGGCTATAGCCTGGTGCGAAAGATCTGTTTTGCCGATCATAAACTCGATGTCAAACAGCATATTGCAGATCTTGACTGTGAACTGGGAGAAGAGCTGTTGAAACCGACCAAAATCTATGTCCAGTCGGTCCTCAATGTGTTAAAAAACTATCCCTTAAACGGCATGGTGCACAATACCGGCGGCGGCTTTATCGACAATATCCCGCGCATCTTGCCCAAAGGCTATAAAGCCGTACTCAACACCTCGGCATGGCCGCTGCCGGCGATCTTTCCCTTCCTGCAGAAACTGGGCGCCATACCCGAAGAGGAGATGTACCGCACCTTCAATATGGGCATAGGACTTTTGGTTATTGTCAATGAAGCACAGGCCAAGGATATCCAGCATCACTTTCAAGCCGTTGGCGAGGACGCCTATATTATTGGTGAAATTGCACCGATGGCCGATGGTGAAACGATGAGAGTCGAGATACGACAATAATAAAGAGCTAGATGACGCCGCAGTCACTTGCATCACCCCTTATTTTCTCTAAAGCGTGGGGAATAACCGGCAGGACGACCTGCAGATTTTCTTTGACCGCTTTTAAACTGCCAGGTAGATTAATGATCAGACTTTCTTTGCGGATGCCGACCTTCCCCCTGGAAAGCATGGCTCGAGAGGTTACGGCAAGACTGGCACTGCGCATGGCTTCGGCCATGCCGGGGACCTCCTTGTCGATAACGAGAGACATCGCCTCGGGGGTGATATCCGAGGGCGAAACCCCCGTTCCCCCGGTGGTGACAATAAGAGATATTTTTTTATCATCGACCAGGGCGATCAGGCTATCGACGATTTTTTGTTGCTCATCGGCAATAACCTGATACGACTGCAGAACATACCCTTCTTTGGTCAGGATCTCCTTAAGGTAGGCACCGCTGGTGTCTTCCCTTTCCCCTCGTGAGCCTTTGTCGCTCATGGTCAGAACGGCAAAGGAGTATTTAACGTTCATCGCAGCTGCAACCTAGGCATTATCCTTATTGGCCTCGGCAACGATCTTCTCGGCAATCTGGCCCGGGACCTCTTCATAATGGGAAAACGAGATATTGAAACTGCCAAGCCCGCCGGTCATCGACGTCAGATCGGTGGCATAGGATAGAATTTCCGATTGCGGCACCTGGGCATTAATCACCTCGAGACCATCGGCAGAGTCCATGCCCATCACCTTGCCCCGACGGGAATTGAGATCACCCATTACATCGCCGACACTGTCTTTTCCGACCTTTATTTCCATATTCATATACGGTTCCAGCAGAACCAGTCCCGCTTCCTGGGCACCTTTTTTGAATGCCAGGGAACCAGCAATCTTGAAGGCCATTTCGGACGAGTCGACATTATGAAAAGAACCATCCACCAGGGAGATCTTCACATCAATGACTGGATAGCCGGCCAACACCCCTTTTTCCATGGCCTCCTGGATACCTTTATCTACCGCCGGTCGGTATTGCTGCGGGATGACCCCACCGACAATTTTATCTTCAAACTCGTAGCCGCCGCCGGGCAAGGGCGATATTTCAATCCAGCAATCGCCGAACTGGCCTCTGCCGCCACTTTGTTTCTTATGTTTGCCCTGCACTCGAGCCGACGACCGGATGGTCTCCATATAGGGAATTTTGGGAGTGCTCAGTTCCATCTGTACGCCAAATTTTCTCTTGATCTTTGACCCGACCACATCCAGATGCACCCTGCCGACTCCGGATAAGAGCACCTGCTTGGTCTGTGCCTGCCGGGTAAGACGTAAGGTCAGATCCTCGTCCAGCATCCGGGTAATTGACGAGAAGACTTTTTCCTCTTCCCCTTTCTTGGCGCTGACGGCAAAAGAAATGACCGGCTGCAGCGGCTCGGGTGCGTCCAGAACAACCGGACTCGCAGCGTCGCACAGGGTGTCGCCGGTCGATGTCTCTTTAAGCTTGGCCAGGGCAATGATCATGCCCGGCCCGGCACTGTCGACCGGCTTCTGTTCTTTTCCTTCCAAAACATAGAGCTGACCGAATCGCTCGGATTCTTTCTTGGTAGAATTATAGAAGGTATCACCTTTCAGTACCCCGCTGAAGATACGCAAGATATTCAGTCGGCCGGCATAGGGGTCGGCCATGGTCTTAAAGACCAAAGCGGTAAAGGGCGCATCGGTATTCGGTGATATCTCAACGATTTCATCACTCCCGCCTTTTCTGGCGATAATGGGTGGGCGATCGGATGGACAGGGCATCAATTCGTTGATCGCATCAAGCAGCGGTGCAGTTCCCTTGTTGAGGGTGGCCGAGCAGACACACACCGGGGCAAGTGCCGCAGTGGCAATGCCTTTTTTGAGACCATTCAATAATTCTTCCTCGCTCAATTCCCCTTCTTCCAGGAATTTTTCAATCAGCTCATCATCGGTTTCGGCGACATTTTCCATCAAAGCTTCGCGCAGTGAGGCAACTTCATCAGTGAGTTCGGAAGGAATTTCAGTGGGTCGCACCCCTCCTTTTTCGCCATCAAATAAAAATGCCTTATTGGTGATGATATCGACATAGCCCCTGAAATTATCCTCTGCGCCTATCGGCAAATGGACAATAACCGGATTAAAGGGCAGGGATTCCTTGATTTCATCTAGTGTCTTTTGAAAATCGGCCCGCTCACGATCCATTTTATTGACGGCAATAAGCGTGGGCAGGTTTCTCTCTTTGATAATTTTGGAGAATTTAATGGTCTGTCCCTTCACCCCAAGTACCGCGCCAATGGTGAACAGGGCGCTGTCGCAGATATGGGAGGCAAAGACCGTTTCATTGAGGAAGTTATCATCGCCGGGGGTGTCGATCAGAAACACACTGTGTTTTTTCCATGTGTAGTTATGAAAGCTGGTATTGATCGATATTTTTCTGGCAATCTCTTCATCCTCATAATCCATCGTTGCATTGCCGTCATCAATCTTGCCCAGTCGATTGATTTTGCCGGCGGTGAAAAGCATTGCCTCTGCGAGAGAAGTTTTTCCACAATTACCATGACCAATTATTGCAATATTTCTGACCATATTTGTTTCCTGCATTCGTATCTCCTCTCAAACAACGATTTATCGTAAGCATTCTCGTAGTGGTCACCGGAACATATCAAATGACCGCATATCCCCGATCAGGATCCGTTCATCAACAGCCTGTATTACGAACGAAAGGCAGTACTCATATATTCAATTTCAAAATACAAAGTCAAGAGAGAACAGCGAGAGCAAAGTGTTTCAATTTTTTTTTTTTGATCGACGCAACTGATTCAAACCAAAATTATGATTTTGTGGCATATTTTCGTCAAGCGGGGTATTCTGACTACGCCAAACACCCGGTCAGTGACGTCCACCTGCCGGACGGTCAGGATAAGACAGCAGAGTCCCGGCGTATCTTCTCGCTACCGGGTAAGATTTTTCCCTTAAATATTTCCGTTGCAGACAACCACCAAAAGCACCATAGCCGGATCGGCGGCTACTGTCGGATTCGCAGTAATGTGCAGCCGTGTCCTCGGCCTGGTCAGGGAACAGGTATTCGCCGGACTCTTTGGCGCCGGATATACCTACGACGCTTTTGTTGTCGCCTTCCGGATCCCCAATCTCCTTCGGGATCTTTTTGGCGAAGGTGCACTGTCGGCTGCGTTTGTCACGGTTTTCTCTGCCTATGACACCAACCGCAGCCAGGAAGACACCTGGCGCCTGGCTTCCAACCTTATCAACTTTATCCTGATTCTGCTCAGTATTATCACCCTCTTGGGTATTGTCTTCGCCGACTCGCTGGTCTCACTGCTGGCACCGGACTTCAGCCTTATCGCTGGAAAAGCCGCCCTCACCACCTGGCTCACCCGGATAATGCTGCCTTTTCTCGTGTTTATCTCCCTTTCTGCAGTGGTGATGGGGATTTTAAATACCAAGGGCCGTTTTTTTGTCCCCGCCATAGCGTCCAGTTTTTTTAATCTCGGCTCGCTGATTGGGGGCACCAGCCTGGCTTTTATCCTGCCGCATTTCGGTCAGCCGGCGATTGTCGGCATGGCCATCGGCACGCTTATCGGCGGACTGCTGCAGCTGGGTATCCAGCTTCCCGCCCTGCTGACGACCGGATTCAAATACCGGCCGGTTCTTGATCTCAGCGATTCCGGCCTGCACCGGATCCTCAAGTTGATGATTCCGGCAACTCTCGGTCTTTCCGCTACCCAGATCAATATCTTTATCAACACCAACTTTGCCTCATCCTGCGCTGAAGGCTCCGTCTCCTGGCTCTACTATGCCTTCAGACTGGTCCAGTTGCCCATCGGCGTTTTCGGGGTGGCTCTGTCCATTGCAACCCTGCCGCTCTTGGCAAGACAGGCGGCCCAGAAAGATATCGCCGAAATGAAAAAGACCATGGTATCATCGCTCACCATGGTTTTTGCCTTAACCATCCCGGCAACCGCCGGGCTCATTGTCCTCGCCGAACCCATTATTCGCCTGATTTTTGAACATGGCGCCTTCACCGCAGCCGATACCCTGGCAACCGCCCAGACCCTGGCGCTGTATTCAATCGGCCTGTTTGCCTATTCGGCCAACAAAGTGCTGGTTCCTGCTTTTTACGCTCTCGATAAGACTCGTTTTCCGGTCATTGCCAGTTTTATGGCAATTATTTTCAACATCATTATCATCAAATTGACCATTGATCACTTTCAGCACCTGGCGATTGCCTTCTCCACTTCCTGTACCATGCTGATCAATTTTGTTTTTCTGATGATCGTCCTGCATAAAAACCTGCAGGGTTTTTCCCTGGTTTCTCTTGGTAAAAGTCTGGCCAAGATACTGGTGGCAACTGCCGCCCTTACTGCTCTTCTGTGGTTTACCCTGCCTTTCTGCACCGATTGGCTGCATGGTTCGGTAATCAGCCAGAGCTTCGCCCTCGGTGCGCTCATCATTACGGGGGGACTTCTCTACTGTGTCGTCCTCCAGCTTTTCAAGCTCGGTGAAATGAACATCCTGATCAATATACTCCGCCGAAAAATTTTCAGCCGATAACCATGTGCACCAAACTCTATTGACTCTCTTTATCGTCTACCCTGGAAAGAGCGGCAACCTCAGCCCGTAACTGAGCAATTTCAGTTTTCAATAACTCGATATCCTCACTGCGGGCCAGATGCATTTTAGCAATTGTATTTTTTACCAGGCTTTCGGTCTGACCCTTAAAGATTTCACGAGACTCGTCAGCTCGGTTGAGCATGTCCTGGACGAATTTTTCTCCCTCCTGCTCGGATAATTTCCCCTTATCGATCAGTTCTTTCGACAGATCTTCCATTTTCTCTTTCGTCAATGCGGCGATACCGACACCGGTTAAAATTGCTTTTTTAATCAGATCTATCATCTCATTCTCCTGATATAAAAATTAATCTTAGAAAAACTTAAAATTTACGACGCCATCAACCTGTCGATCGATCAAAAAAAGCTGCTGCTCGCTGCCGTGCCTCGCCAAGAGTAGTGCTGTTCTGGATGGATGCGGCAAAGTGATGCCCGAAAGGATAGGAAGCAGCAAAATAACGCGTAAAATGTTTCAACCGTCCCAGCCGCCTTTCCGGGGCAAAGCGCTGCTCCAGCAAAGCAATGAAATCAGTGTAGACAGCCGCGTCGGCTCTTTTTAAAAAAACCTCCTCCATGCCATAAATTTCTGTCGCAATCTCGGCGCACAACCAGGGGCGCTGCACCGCACCCCGACCTATCATCAACCCATCGGCATGGGATAATTCAAGACATGTCCTGGCATCTGCGACCGAAAAGATCCCCCCGTTGGCCAGAACAGGGATCGAAAGAACATCTTTTACCGCCCCTATCGCGTCCCACCTGGGTTTGCGACAAAATTTTTCTCCATGCAGTCTTGCATGAATTGTAATCATGTCTACGCCTTCCGCCTCAAGAAAAAGGCCAAAGGCCGGGAGTGCGTCTGCAGCAGGATTATCGCCAAGACGAATTTTAACGCTAACCGGCAGTTCCGTGCATTTTCGGAGCCGGCGCAGGACCTTGGTAAGCGCGGCAGTATTGCCGGCAAGAACTGCTCCTGCGCCCTGTTTTTTCTGCATCGGTGCCGGGCAGCCAAGATTTAGGTCGATACCGTCGGCGCCGAGGCTGTGCAGTTTTTCCACCGCCGGCGCAATTTCATCGGGGTCTGCGGCGATTATCTGATAAAATAAAGGGGTTTCCGATTCGTGCCTGATCAACAGCGGAGAGCAGCAGGGATTATCATGCGGCAGACGTCTGGCAGCCAGCATCTCGGTAAACAACAATCCTGTTCCTCCCTCGCCCTGGACCAGACAGCGTAGCGCAGAATGCGACAGCCCGACCATTGGCGCGAGGGCGATTGGCGGAAAGATTTCCTGCCCGCGAATTCGCAGGCTCTTGTTGAACAGTGGTGACACAAAAGGCTATCTATCTATAGTTAATCTAGGCTGGCGCAGGCCAGTATCTTTTTGTAAGTCGTTTCATCCATTTTTGTAGAGAGTTTAATATGGATGGAAAAATCAAGCTTAGTCGGCTCATGCAGCCGGACCCCGACAATAACCCCGTTCTGCTGCGCCAGTTCCTCATCTTTCGTTATAACCGTAGTGACAATATGCCGACCTAGAAGCAGCCTGGCATTGTTCCAGTTGGAAATTTTTATGGTAAATGCCAGGCCCTGCTTGGAAACATCGAGAAGCTCCCCTTTAAATTCACGTTTACCCTTATGACCAAAAGGATCGAGTAAAATGCTTCTGGTGGGGAGCATCACCGGGTACCGGGGATACTCCCGGCGATCATCTCCGGACATTTTTAACAGTTCCGGCACCTGGGTATGCTTGAGGCAATATTTTTGCAATTTTTCTTCAATCTCAGGAAACTGTTCACTTATTTTTTTAAATGTCGCATAATCAAGAACATGCACCTGTATTTCACTTAAGGCCTTAAGCGATACCGTCCAGGTGGAGGGTGAGAAGAACTGTTCTCCACCGAGAATATTGCTTGGCTGCATCCTTTTAAGAAAAATCTCTTTACCGCTAATCAGCGCACTGAGACTGATATACCCGGAGTTAAGAAAATACAGATTGCCGTCAGTCTCCCCTTTTTGCACGATAATATCGCCTTTGTGATAATTTTCCTGCCGCAGGGAATAATACAGGGCATTGAATTCTTCGGTGGTCATTTCTTCATATAGCTCGCTCCAGATCTGCAGGTGGTGACTGGCAATGGAACTGTTTTTTTGCTCCTCGATGATCTCGCCCAACTGGACAGCTTCTTCCAGGGCCATGGGGTTAACCTCGAGGAGTCGGTTATGCAACAGATTGGCTACAGCAAAATCCTTAATTTGAGCGGCAGCAACAGCCTGATGGTACACCAACTGCCCCGCCTCCTGCGCCTCTCCTTCTGCCAGAAGCGCCTGTATCTCCTCCTCTGTCGCACGGATCTTCTGGGCCGCACGCTGCTGGTCTATCTGATCATTGTCAAAAGAGATGTCATCGCGGTAATTATCGACATTCTGCAGGTTATGGCGCATCTTCGGCACAAGGACCTTTAAGGCTTCACTTAAATGCAGCAAAAGCTGTTCCGCACCCTTTTTATTGGTGTATGCATCCTGCATTTTTTCGAGCTGGACAATACTTTCCCGGCAGGGAAATTCCTTTATGGCGGCGATAACCGCAAATGAAAGTTCCAGGTCGGCAGGCGAAAAATCTTTTGTCAACTGTTGCGCCAGTTGCAGCAGGGCCAGCTTCACCTGTTCATCATTATCCGGATGTTCGACAAGCAGGCGAAGGATATGAATCTTCAACCGGTCATGAACCAGGGTCAGTCCCTCGAGCAGCCTTGGAGTCATCTTCCGGCCACCGAGTTTTAAAACGCAGCGGATCATTTCATGCTGGACCCGTTCGTCGGAATGGGCGAAGTATTTTTCCACCAGCCAGTAATATTTTTCCTTGCCGATTTCCGAAACGATATAAATTACGTTGCGGACAACTGCCCAGGGAGGCGATTGCTTCAGGCAATCTTCCAGAATAGGAATAACCGTACTGCCAAAACTTGGCAGAAGATTCAGCAATACGATCCGTTCTGTACGATTATGACTGTGGATGACTCGGTTGAGGATATATACCGCTGCCTTATGGCCAATGGAATTAAGGATATTTTGAAACAGGTACTGCTGTTTATTTTCGAGCAGATAACCTTCCGTCAGTTTTTCGACAAGGTTTTTTTTCTTTAAGTTCTGCAAGGTTTTGCTGGTGAGGCTTTGTATCGCCTTACTTTTTTTCAAGCTGCCGCATTGAATCCGGTAAAGCAGAACAAAAACCTCTTCTGCTTCCGCCCAGTAGGCGTTATGTAAGAACCAGACCAGCACATCCTCTAATCTCTTATTTAAAACCGACAGGCCGGGCAAAAACTCTGTCTCAAACCGCAGCCATTGACAGATTCCATCGACCAGCACAAAGATAATTTCCGCATCATTTTGCTCAAGATACAACTGGGTAGCAGACGACAGCAAGGCCAGGGCTCGCTCCCGGATGGCAGTCGGTTCGGTAACCGCCCCCTCCCCGAGCCGAATCAGAAGTTTAATTAATTTATCCTTGTTTTCAACGGGCTGGTCAAGAACAGTGACTTCCAGCTCGACATAAAATTCATCGTTTTTAAGAACCTGGACATTTCCTTTTAGGAATTCACTGAAATTGTATGTCAACCGAAGCTCGCGCCGCTCTTTTTCCGCAGCAGCAATGTTTTGCTTGATATTTTCCAATACTTCGGGGCGTTGACCACCTTTAATTCTCATTTGACGTTACTCATGAAGGGGAGGTTTTTGATAATGCGTCAACAATGACCAGCACCTGATCAGCTTGTCTTTGGCCGTCAAACGCATAATGCATTATAAATAGAGTATCATACCCAGTGTAACCAATAATAATAGACGTGGAAAGAAAATTGCAGCATCGGCCCCTTTCCGCTGTCATAGAAAGTGCAAAAATCCGGACAGATCCTCCGCCCGGCATGAACATGTGCAAGCGGTATCCGTCAAACAATTGTCATTGGGACTATTATTGTTGAATTTTCAGGCCAATTATTCTAGAGTTTGGACCTTTTATATGAACTCATCGGTGATAGACCAGGGCTGCGAATCTGCCAATTATCCTCTTTAAGCAACCACTTTGATTATGCAAAACAGAAGAATTGTTATTACTGGAATCGGACTTGCGGCGCCCAATGGCAATAATCTTGACGAGTATCGGCAAAAATTAATCAACGGGGTGAGCGAAATCCAGGAAATCGAGTTGAGATATTTCGGCAAAGCTCCAGCCGGCATATGTACCTTCCCGGAAACACTGTATCGGAAGAAGAAAGAAAATAAAAAAGGCACCCGTGCCGGTTGTCTTGGGGTTTACTGCGCCAATGAGGCAATCAATAACGGTCATCTTGATATCACCAGCTACGATCCCGCGCGAATAGGCGTATATATCGGTCTGACCGAACATGGCACGGTAGAAACCGAAAATGAAGTGTATAATATCAGCCAGTACGATCACAACACCAAGTATTGGACGCATCACCATAATCCGCGAACAGTTTTAAATAATCCGGCCGGGGAAATCACTATGAACCTCGGCATTACCGGACCACACTACGTAATCGGTGCCGCCTGTGCCGCCGGCAACGCCTCACTTATTCAGGCAGTGCAGATGATGCGCCTTGGAGAAGTCGATATGGCGCTGGCCGGAGGAATCTCGGAATCGGTTGGTTCTTTCGGCATCTTTGCCAGTTTCAAGGCCCAGGGAGCCTTAGCCGACGCCAAAGATCCACGGCTGGCATCCAGGCCGTTTGATCTGCACAGAAACGGCATTGTCATCTCCGAAGGCGCCTGTGTCTACACCCTGGAATACCTTGAGGCGGCCCTGGCCAGGAAAGCCCATATCTACGGCGAAATTGTCGGCTATGCGATGAATTCCGATGCCCGGGATTTTGTTCTGCCCTACGGCAAGCGACAGGCGGAATGCATGCGCCTTGCCCTGCAAAGAGCAGGAATGCAACCGCAGGAGATAAGCATTATCAACAGTCATGCCACAGGAACCAAACAGGGGGATATCGAGGAATGCAAAGCCATTCGCGAGGTTTTTGCCGACAGCCCGAACACCTATATCAACAATACCAAGAGTATTATCGGTCATGCCATGGGAGCAGCCGGCGTGCTGGAATTGGCTGGCAATCTGCCGGCATTTGATGATGCAATAGTGCATCCGACCATCAATATCGACAGCCTGGATCCGGAATGTGCCATGAACAATCTGGTAATCAACGAAGCCTTTCAGGCCGATTCCATCGATACCATTCTCAATAACTCTTTTGGCATGGTCGGTATAAATTCCACCGTAATTGTAAAAAAATACCGCTAAGCAAGCACAGGTATGTTATAGAAGAAGTTTTGCCATCTAGAAATTGGACTTTTTACAAGTTTATCATATAATACAAACTCTCAACGCTCGCAAAACCGAAGAGCATTTGAAATTGTTTTTTACCCCACACGTCGAAGCCGGAGAATTAGATGACAAGTGATGAAATAAAAGATTTAATACTGGAAATAATAGAAGATATAGATGACGAGGCGGATTTTGCCGCCCTTGATGCTGATCAGCCGTTACGCGACCAACTCGATCTCGACTCCATGGATTTTCTCGATATTGTTATGGAACTGAGAAAAAGGCATAAACTGCAGATTCCCGAAGAAGATTATCCACATCTGGCCACCTTGAATAGCTGTGCAATTTATCTGGAACCGCTTTTAAAAGACGCATGAGGCTGTGAAAGTCCCCTTTCTGGTTATTGGTGGTGGCCTTTCAGGTCTGGCCGCCGCCATCCGCGCAGCACGCTTTACTCCCAATGTCCTTCTCCTAGAAAAACACTTACGAATCGGCGGACTCAATTCTTATTTTTATCGGCATGGCAATCTCTATGAAACCGGGCTGCATGCCATCACCAACTATGCCGAACCAACTGACAAAAAAGCGCCGCTCAACCGACTGCTACGCCAGTTGAAACTGCCAAAAAACAGGTTAAGCTTTTGCCCCCAGTATCAGAGTGAAGTCGTTTTTCAGGGGCGCACCTCTCTGAAATTTTCCAATGATTTTAAGCTCTTGCACTCAGAAATCAACACCAAATTCCCTCAATCCATTGATAAATTTTCAAAACTATTGGTTTTATTAAAGGATTTCGACCCTTTTATCGCTGTGCCATTTCGTTCAGCCAAGAGATTTCTGCTGGAAATCCTGCAGGACCCTCTTCTCGTCGAGATGCTTCTCTGTCCCTTGATGTACTATGGCTCCAGCCGAGAAGACGATATGGATCTGGCCCAGTTTGCCATAATGTTTCAAGCTATCTATCTCGAGGGCATGTTTCGTCCCCAGGAATCCATTAAGGAATTTCTCGATCTGCTGGTTGACCACTATCTGCAGCTCGGCGGCTCGGTTAAAACAAGCTGCGGGGTGGAAAAAATACTCCATAGTAATAATAGAGCAATCGGCGTCATCCTCAGTACCGGCGAGCATATTGCGTGCGACTACATCCTTTCCACCATTGGTCATAAGGAGACCATGCGTCTGCTTGACAACAAGGAGAACCTGGGACAGACGGCAACCGAGGAACTGCCCCGCCTCGGTTTTTTTGAGACCATCTACCAGGTACCGGAGCCGACGGCCGCGCATCTGCCCAAAGATAAGACCATAATCTTTTATAATAACGGGGAGCATTTCGCCTACAGAAGGCCGCAGGAATTGGTTGATTTTCGCAGTGGCGTCATCTGTTTTCCGGGTAATTTTCAGGGCGCAAAAGCCAAAGAGAGAGTTGAAATCCGCTCGACCCATCTCGCGCATTATGCAAAATGGCAGGCCCTGGCGGGCAACCCGGCTCACTACCAAACCCAAAAAAAGCACGCTGCAGAATTGTCCGGGCAGCATATAGAAAGCATAATCGGCAGCTTCACAACAAATATTGTCTATGAAAACTCCTTTACTCCTGTTACTATAGAACGTTACACTGCAAAGATTGAAGGGGCCATATACGGCAGTCCAACCAAGATCAAAGACGGCAACATCGGTTTTACCAATCTTTTTCTTGCCGGTACCGACCAGGGTTTTCTGGGTATTGTCGGCTCCATGCTCAGCGGGGTTTCCATCGTCAATCAGCATATACTGCCCAGGTTATGAACGGGTCGTAAAATACATTTTCATCTGTTTCGAAGTGCTCATTCAGCTTTTTTCTATTGTATTCACTTATGCCTGTTTCCTTTGCACAGCTCAACGATACCTACGATGTCATTGTCATCGGTTCCGGCCTGGGCGGCCTCACTACCGCCAACCGTCTGGCTTATTGCGGGCATAAAGTCCTGCTCCTTGAGCATCACCATCGCCTGGGTGGTTTGTCCACCTGGTTTAAACGACGGGGGCATATCTTTGATATTTCCCTGCATGGATTCCCGTATGGGATGGTGAAAACCTGCAAGAAATACTGGAACAAGGCGATTATGCAGTCTATTATCCAGCTGCCGCATATCGTTTTTGACAACCCGCAGTTTTCGTTACGGACGACTTTTGACAAACAGGATTTCACCGAGCTGCTCAGGACCCATTTCAAAGTCCCCCGGCCAACAATAGATTCGTTCTTTGCCACCGTCGCCGGCATGAACTTTTATGATGATAAGACGATGACCACCAGGGAGCTGTTCGAGCGCTTTTTCCCGGGGAGAAGTGATGTGCACCGGTTGCTCATGGAACCGATCACCTATGCCAATGGTTCGACTCTTGACGATCCGGCGATAACCTACGGCATCGTCTTTGCCAATTTTATGAATAAAGGGGTTTTTACCTTTACTGGTGGCACCGATAAACTGATCGGCATGATGACCGAGGAACTGGAAAAAAACGGCGTAACCATCTGTGCCGGAGCCAAAGTCGATAAGATTGTCACGGAAAAAGGCCGGGTCAGAGGTGTTGTGGCATATGGCAAAACAATTGACGCCAAGGCGGTGGTATCCAATAGCGGCATAACCAATACCATCAAAAATCTCACCGATCGCGAGGCTTATTCCGCCGAATTCTATGAAAAAGCCGATAAGATCCGGGTGAACAACTCGAGCTGCCAGGTGTATCTCGGCATCCGCCATGGGGAGAGAATCGATGATGTCGGCGATCTGCTGTTCACCTCCAAATCCCCTGAATTCGACTCGGAAGAACTCCTTGACATGAAAACCAAATCGAAGACCTTTTCAATCTACTATCCAAAAACCAGACCGGGATCCGACAAATACACGATTGTCGCTTCGATGAACAGCCGCTATGACGACTGGGCTACCCTTGACGAAGAGACCTACCAGCAGGAGAAACAGTCCCTGATCGCCAGATCCATAAACGATCTCGAGAAATACCTGCCCGGTGTCCGCAGTAAAATAGACTGGTCGGAAGCAGCAACCCCGAGAACCTTCAACAGCTATACCCTGCACACTCAAGGTACCTCCTTTGGCACCAAATTTGAGGGGCTGGATATATCCCGCTCCATATCCAAAGAGGTTGCCGGATTGTTTCATGTCGGTTCGGTGGGCATAATCATGTCCGGCTGGCTGGGGGCAATAAACTACGGCGTCATTGTCGCCAATGATGTCGATGTTTTTCTCAGGGCATAAAGTCGATAAGAAGAGAGGCAGAGGAGACAAGATGGAAGATTTCCAGGGTCGGACCGCGGTGATAAGCGGGGCAACACGAGGCATAGGCAGGGCTATTGCCGGAAAATTTCTTGTCGCAGGCGCTCATGTGGTCGGCATATATGCCGGCAATTCCGACGCTGCCGCATCATTTGCCGGGGAATATCAACAGTACTCGACCCACCTCGAACTGCATCAGTGCAATATCGCCAGAGAAGATGAAGTAGCGGCCCTTTTTACTCTGGTTGAAAAGAAATATCCGACACTGGATATCCTGATCAATAATGCCGGCATCCGGCAAGACGCCATGCTGGCAATGATGCGGACCGAACAATGGCAGCAGGTCATTGATACCAATCTCACCGGTACCTATCTCATGGCCAAAAAGGCGGTACTGCTCATGATGCGCAACAAGTACGGGCGAATTATCAATATCACCTCGCCGGTTGCACACTTAGGTTTTCCCGGACAGGCCAATTATGCCGCCTCCAAAGCGGGACAGGTAGCTTTAACGAAAACTCTGGCCCAGGAAGTGGCGAAAAAAAAGATTACCGTCAACTGCGTATCGCCGGGCTTTATCGCCACCGATTTTATCAAGGATCTTGACCAGGACCAGCTGGCAGCCTATAAAAAAATGGTACCGATGCGCCGATTCGGCAGCCCCGAAGAAGTTGCCGATGCGGTATTGTTTCTGGCCGGATCAAGGGCGGCCTATATAACCGGTACCGTTTTGGAAGTCGACGGTGGGCTGTAAAAATGGAATCTGCTGCCGAAATTTTTGGTCTTATCCCACACCGGCCGCCATTTCTATGGGTCGATAAAATCATTTCTTATGTCGGCGATACCATCATCACCGAAAAAAAGATTCCCGCCGATCTGGATATATTTACCGGCCATTATCCGGGCAATCCGATTATGCCCGGGGTCCTGCTCTGTGAAGCTATTTTCCAGAGCGGCGCACTGCTTATCGGCAAAATGCAACAGGCAGGTGAAGGGGCGGCGCAGAACAAACTGCCAGCTGAATCCGTTCCCGTTTTGACTCGCATTATCAACGCCAAATTCAAGAGGAATGTCCTGCCCGGCGATATCATGCATGTCAAAGTGAGTCTGACCGAAACCCTGGCTTCAGCAAGTTTTTTTAAAGGGAGTCTGCAAGTCGCTGGAAAAACCGCGGTACAAGTCGATTTTGCCTGTGCGCTGGTTCCCCCCGCACCATCGACTTGCCCGGTATTCTAATTCGATCATCCGGCCAAAAGCCCCTTGAACATTGCCGAATTCGGTTATTGCCAAAGAATCATCTCTTGAATTTTTACTGAAAATATGTAAGATACTTTTTTCTAAAAATCTGCCCAACATGCAGCATTATTTTATTTTAAATAGGTTAGTTAAACCTTAGAACCCTGTATCTACAAGCTCATCCTCTTCTCTTGTTACCATCTTCACTAAGGATTCATTCGTGCAACTATCAATCACTGCCATGATTTTTCATGCTGGTCCAATCGGCCAGCTGGTAATGCTTACCCTGCTCATCTTTTCGATCATATCCTGGACAATCGTGATTATGAAGGCACGCTTATTTAAAAAAGTCCGCCACGATGCAGAAGACTTTATCGAAACATTCTGGAATTCGGCTAATCTGAACGAGGCCTACACCTCTGCCGCCGAATTTGAACACTCGCCCGAGGCTGAAGTGTTCATTGCCGGCTTTGGAGAACTCGAAAAAATTAATAAGCTCCGTAATCGCAAAGACGATGCCAGGAGAGCGGAAACCCTCGATATGCAGCTGGCCACCATGGAAAATCTGAAACGGGCGGTGCGCAAAGCGGCAACGCAGAAAATCAATAAGCTCGGCAGCAGCCTCCCCTTTCTGGCGACAACCGGCAGCGCAACACCTTTTATCGGCCTGTTTGGCACCGTCTGGGGCATCATGGCCTCTTTTCACGATATCGGCCAGAGAGGTTCAGCTTCTCTTGCGGTCGTTGCCCCAGGAATTTCCGAAGCTCTGGTGGCCACGGCAGCCGGGCTGGCGGTGGCAATTCCCGCAGTTATCTTTTATAACTATTTCTCCAACAAACTGGATGAGATTGACGCCAATGTCGCCGATTTCACCACTGATTTCTTAAATCTCGTAGAACGAGACCTGTTAAGCAGAGTATAACCAATGGGCCCGACAAAAAGTAACGGCAGAAAAAAACTGGTATCGGATATCAACGTGACCCCGCTGGTCGATGTCATGCTGGTCTTGCTGATTATATTTATGATAACCGCGCCGATGATGACTCAGGGAGTCAACGTCGATCTGCCGGAAACAACGGCTAAGTCTCTGCGTCAGGAAGAAAATCCGTTGGTGGTTACCGTCACCAAGGAAGGTGACTACTCGGTTAATAATGTCACCCTTGCCCCGGCGCTGTTACTCCAGGATTTACAAAAGAAATATGCCGCCAATAAAGACCAGTCGATCTTTATCAGAGCAGACAAGGATGCGCTGTATGGCAGCGTCGTCACTCTTATGGCAGATATAAAATCGGTCGGATTTGATAAAATCGGCATGATTACCAAACCACCTGAGCAAGAATAATCGAGTGGACCACGTTTATCGCACACATATCATGCAGGAAAAAGATTGGAAACTACCATTCAATGTAGCTATCGTCATTCATCTGCTGGTCTTTCTGGGGGCAATCTATTTACCTGGGATTTTTAATACCAAGCCGAAATTTGCCGACGTTTACACGGTTAGTATCGTGAACGTAGCTGAGCCCGGCAGTGGGCCCCAGACGCCCGCCAAAGCCGTAAAAGCAGCGCCTCGACCGCCGGCAAAAGTCCAGAAAAAAACCCCGCCCACGCCGATAAAAACCCAGGAGGCGACACCACCACCGGCAGTTACGCCACCGGTCAAAAGCCAGAAAACAGCCCCGATTGCCGAGACGCCAAAACCGGTTGAGCAGGCACCCCCCAAAGCGATCTCTTTAAAACCGATAAAAAAGAAAATCGTTCAGGAAGATAAGCAGCTGCAAGAGCTGGCACGCCGAGAGGCGCTGGAACGTAAGCAGGAACTCGAGAAAAAACAGGAGTTGGTGCGCCGAGAGGAATTAGAGCGTAAACAACGGCAGCAAAGACAAAAACTGGCCCAGGCACTCAAGGAAGAAGAGCTCCTGACTGAAAAAGCCAAACTGGCCCAGGAAGCCGTCGATGCTGAACGGAAGCTGCTCCAGTCATCGCAGCAGCTCGAAAGCACCTTGCCGACCACGTCGCGGGCGGCGGAATCGTCTGGCTCCGGCAGCGAGAGCTCCACGTCATCTTCTGCTCCCGGCGGCAGCTCAAGTGTTCTGGAAAGCCAGTATCTGGCATCGGTCTTCAATCGGCTGCATCAGTTCTGGACACCACCTGAGTATTTGCAGCAGGATCCAAATTTAACCGCCGTCGTCGTCATTACCGTCACTGTCGACGGTACGGTGGCGAATATGCTTTTTGAGAGTAAATCCGGCAACCGGATTTTTGATCAGTTTGTCAGTAAAACTATTGAAGCGGCAGCACCACTGCCACCGATACCGCCTGCTTTAAAAAAACAACGCTTTGAAATTGGTTTGCGTTTTAAGCCGGGCAGTATACAGTAAACCCATTGCACATTTTAAATGGCGCGGCGAGCAAGGACCAAACTTCGCAACAGCTTCAGCGAAAGCTGGTTTTTTGTTCATGGCCATCAATTCATAGAGGTTTCACCAGACAATGCGAATGACAACGATGAGATATTTTCTTTGGCCCCTGATACTCCTTTGCTTATGCCATAATGCTCTTGGTGCTGACCGGGTGTACCTGGATATTACCGCCTCGGACGCCAGAAAAATCAACATGGCGGTGCCCTGGTTCCAGAATAAAGGACTTAACCAGCAAAGCCAGGTCCCGGGCCGGGAATTGGCTGAAACTCTTGGAAAAGCATTGGTCTTTCATGGTATTATTGCTCTGATTCCCGCAACTGAATACGCCGGTGCGCAGGACGCAGATTGGCATAAACTCGGTGCCGACTATTCTGTTTTAGGTCAATACGAGAACAGTGCCGGGCAGATTTCCATGGAAATGCGTTTGCTTGATGTTGCCGCAAATGAAGTTATCATGGGCAAAAGTTTTTCCGGCTCTGTATCGCAAAAAGAACAGATGCTCTATAAATTCTGCGACAGCGTTATCGAAACCCTGACCGGCAAACCCGGCATAGCCACAAGCAGAATTGCCTTCATCAATGGCAATAACAATGTCAAAGAGGTGTACCTGACGGATATCCTCGGCACGAACTTTCGCCAGGTGACCCGCCATAATCACCTGACAGTCTCGCCCAGGTTTGTTCCCGGCGGCAGCTATTTAACCTATACCTCTTACCATACCGGCAATCAGAATTTATATATAACCGATTTACGCCAGGATAAAACCACCAAGGTGCTGTCCCGCCGCAAGGGCCTGAACATGGCCCCGGCCTGGTCAGCCGACGGAAGTACCATGGTCCTGACTCTTTCCAAGGGCGGCAACCCAGATCTCTACCTGCTTGACTCCCGAGGAGAGATCATTGAACAGTTAACCGAACGGGCGGGTATCAATGTTTCCCCCACCTGGTCCCCCGACGGCAGTCATCTGGTCTTTGTTTCCGACCGCAGTGGCAAACCGCAGCTCTACCTTATGGATATGCGCACCAGAAAAACACAGCGATTGACGTTTGAAGGCTCGGAAAACGCAGAACCATCATGGTCGCCCGTTGAAGATCTTATTGTCTATAGCAGCCTGCGCAATGGCGTGTATCAGTTATTTACGCTCAATCCTTATAAAAATGAAGCTCCGGTGCAACTTACCAGCGATCTCAGTTATCATGAATCGCCCTCCTGGTCCCCGGACGGAAGCCAGATTATATTTGCAAAACGTGATGGCAATAGGAATCAGATATACGGTATAATGAAGAACGGTTCATTCCAAAGAAGGCTTTTTACTCTTCCAGGCAGCCAGTCTTATCCCCAATGGTCAAAATAAAACAATCAGAAAAAAATTATCCAGAAGACATTATATTATGAAAAAATCAGTGCTCAATTTTTTCCTCGTTCTTGTAATCGCTCCTTTTCTAGTGCAATGCGCCTCGCAGGCTGATGTTAACGATTTAAGTTATCAACTGCGCATCGTCAATAAAAAGCTCGAAGACATGAAGGCGACCACCGTTGGTCAGCTGCAGCAACGTCAAGCGGCTGCATCGGGTCAGGTAGACCAGCTTGAACAGGATATCCTGCTGCTAAAGAGCCAGCTTGAGGAAACCTATCACTTAAACCAGAAGCTCAAAGAGCAAAACCAAGAGCTTGAAACGACAATCTCCAATGTCGCCGAGACCGAGGCTGTCAAACGCGAAGAGGCCTTGAAGCAATTCGAGGAAGCGCAGCTCGAAAAAGAGACAAAACTCACCGAGGCCCTCAATGAAAAATTGCGGGTGCAGCAGGAGAGCGTCAAGGCCATCCAGGAGGCTCGTCTTAAAGAGGCCGAGCGCAGGGCTAAAGAGGCATCGATTGCCGCGCAGCTGGCCAAGACCCGCTCCACATCAGCCACTGCCGATATGCAGAGTTCCGGTTCCGCCAGCCATATCCGCTCAAATCAGAAAAAAGTGAAGCTGAGTACTCCGGCAGAAGCTCCGACTCCGGCAAAGATCAAAGCTCCGACAACCGAAAAAACAGCCAAGGCTTCCCAGCCTGAAGAACCAGCGGCAACGACCCAATCAAGCGCACCCGCCAAAGCGCAGGAAGCGGCTGTCGCTGAGACCAAGCCCGCTGCTGCAGAACAGTCGCCGGATAACTATGCCAAAGCCCAGAGACTGTATGACAGCGGCAAGTATAAGGAGGCTTTGCCGTTGTTTGAGCAGATCGCAGCCAATTCCTCTGACGACAACAACGTCGACGCCCGTTTTATGATGGGAGAATCGCTCTATAATCAAAAGGAATATGATAAGGCAATCATGCAGTATCAGAATATCATTTCTCAGCACGCGGGTCATGGCAAATCGCCGGAAGCAATGTTGAAACAGGGAATGGCCTTTGAAAAACTTGCCGATAAGGATACCGCCAAGGTTATCTATAAAAAATTGATCAAAAAATATGGCTCCTCTCCTGAAGCCACCACAGCTCAGGAAAGACTCAGCAAGCTTTAGCAAGGCTTTTAAGGTGGCTCTGAAAGAACGTCTTGATCAGTTGCTCGTCAACCGACATTTAGCCCCGACTCTGAAAATGGCCAGGGCAATTATCTATGCCGGAGAAGTTTATCTCCCCGATCGGCCGGCCGACAAACCCGGCTTGCTGCTCCCATCGGATAGTGACATTCGCCTGAAAGAAAAATGCCGCTATGTTTCCCGCGGCGGACTGAAGCTGGAAAAAGCACTGCATCATTTCGCCATCTCGGCAGCGGGTCTCACCTGTCTTGATGTGGGGGCATCTACCGGCGGTTTTACCGACTGCCTGCTGCAAAATGGCGCAGCGAAAGTGCATGCGGTAGATGTAGCCTACGGCCAGCTGGCCTGGAAAATAAGGCAGGACCCAAGAGTGATTGTGCTGGAGCGATTCAATGCTCGAAATATCACCGCCGCAGATATCGACAACGATGCTGTCCAGCTGGCGGTGATCGATGTTTCTTTTATTTCCCTGACCACGATGCTCCCACCGATCGCCCGACTGTTTGCGGGTGGTATCAAGATTCTCGCCCTGATAAAACCGCAATTTGAACTACCCCGCGCAGACATCGGTCCACGCGGCGTCGTCGATGACCCGGCACTGCATGAAAAAGCTATAGACAAGATAGAGACCTCTTTGCTTGAGTCCGGCATGATCAGTCATGGTACCGTTGCCTCTCCCCTGCTCGGCCCGAACGGCAATCGTGAATTTCTGATTCATATCGGATCAAGATCAATCCCTCCTTTTCCAAAATAACTACTATCATGAAATTATACCGTCTTTACCTGTTATCACTCGTGAGTATCATTTTACTTGCTGGTCCGGCCGGGGGTGAAACCACCAACACTTGCGGCCAAACCTCCTTTACCTTGCTCTATTCAAGCAATGTTTTAGGCGAATATGCTCCCTGCGGCTGAAAATCAAATCGGCTGGGCGGGCTGTCCGGCAAGGCACAAATACTCCAGAGAGTACGGGAAAAAAATACCCAGCCGGTGATCGTTGTCGATGCCGGTAATCTTCTTTTCAAAAAAGCAATAGACCGAGACCACCGTGCGGCTTTTTCGCCGGCGCTTAAAGCCGCAAGCGGCATTTTACAAGCTTACCAAGCCATGGCTTATGACGCCGTTGCGGTAAGCAGTGATGATCTCTCGGCAGGAACTGACTTTTTCCGAGAAGCGACAGCGAAAGGCTTTCCCTTTATTGCGGCAAATATCTATGACCAGGAAAACACCTTACTTTTTCCCCCGCATATACTAAAAAATATTGGCCCCCTCACCCTGGGCATTATTGGTTTAACCGGTAAAGCGGCAGACAAGAGTTCGGATTTTATTATCAAAGATTGGCGTAAGGCATTGCGGGAGCAGATCGCTTCACTAAAAGACACCTGCACCATGCTGTTGGTGCTGTCCAATCTGAGCGAGGAAGAAAACCTCGAGCTGCAGAAAGATTTCCAGCAGGTAGACATCCTGGTGACCGCTGGGAAACGAGGAAAAAATATCCAGCCGCAAAGCGCGGGAAATAATCTGCGCCTGCAAAGCGGCGGTCGCGGAAAATATATCGGCAGGCTGGATATTACCAGATACGGGGCGGGCAGCTGGTCACCCGGGACGGCCGGTTCCACCGAACAATCAGGAGGCAATGTGCCGACAGGCAAAACCTATCGATCCTTTTTCCTGGTTGTCCACCCGGTGACGTCAAGTGATGCCGTTGGCCTAATCGAGCAGGAGTTAGAGAAAAAAATGTAATCAACCAGTCTTCCAGGTGATCTCAATAGAAAGGGGCAGTTGCATAAAATGCAACTGCCCCTTTTTTACTCTTTTGGGTCAGCCCCAAAAGCACATCGTGCTAAAAATACCTCCGACTTAGCAACCAAAAGCTTTCTGGAGATTTGGTACCGTCTGCTTCTTACGGCTCATCATGCCGGGAATCCACATGGAATTACCATCCAGTTTTCCGTCAAATGCTTTCTCGATCAGCGCCGGGTCATCGGAGAGAACAACCAGGTCCGTTCCTTCCTTGACCACATCGGTAAGCATCAGCAAAACCGAGTGACGTCCATCTTTTTTCACCGCTTCCATGGCGGCAAGGAGATCCTTGCGAACATTGGCAACCTGATCAAGGGCTGCAAGTTCGAGCTGACCAACGCCAACTTTTTGCCCCTTCATATCAAAGTCTTTATAATCGCGGAACAGCAGGTCCTTGGCGGGAACACCGTCAACAGCCGATTTGGCCTTCAGCATCTCCATAAACAGTTCTTCCGTATCGGTTACTCCGGCAACCCCTTTCAAATCCTTGACGGCAGCCTTATCGTCTTCGGTGCAGGTGGGGGATTTGAAGTTAACCGTATCACTTAAGATTGCGGCCAGCATTCCACCGGCGACATCTTTAGGAATTGCTACTCCGGCTTCTTTAAACATTTTGTTCAAGACGGTCCCGGTACAGCCGACAGGCTCAGCGCGAAAAAGGATCGGATTATTGGTGGTAACGTCACCAATTTTATGATGATCAACGACGGCGCACAGTTCAGCTGATGCCAGATTGGCCGGTCCCTGGGCGAGATCACTGAAATCAACCAGAGCGATTTTCTTGCCTGCAGCATCCATCAACTGCTCGGGAGCGGTGAGGCCGAAGCGTTTTAATACGGTCTTGGACTCAGGGTTGAGATCTGCAGCACCGATCTGCATACATGCTTTCGCTTCCAATCCTTGAGCGTTGAGCAGAGCGGCAAATGCAATCGCAGAAGTTACTGAATCGGTATCAGGATTTGCATGTCCAACAACAGAAATAGCCATTAACGTTCCTCCAAATTAAATTAATAATAGTTACCCAAATTGTGTTGCCTTAATCTATTATATTTTTTACTTAAATTCCTTGCAGATGATAATTTTGACACCCCAAAATAGTGTGTTCGGTGATATCAGTCAAGCATTAAAAGCGACCATACGGCAATGAAGCGGCAATCCATTCCTGCGTCGTCATCTCTCTCGTCGCGACTGTCCTCTGAAGCCGTATATTTGCCTCTTCTTCCGTGACTTTGCTGAGGGTTTAATGTATCTTTGGCGAATTATAGCTAATTCACCGCCCCTCCTTCATCAAGAGCGCATTCCCTATGGTTCAACAAAACGACAGAAATTCTTTTCAACCGCGCATGAGAAAAAGATCGAAAATCCCTTTTATAATGACTCTTGGGATTATCGCCTTGTTATGTGTCGGTCTGTATTATTTACTGGATAAACCTGCACCCCCATTTAGCAAAGCTCCCGGTATCGTCGCAGATCAGCTTTCGCCGCAAAAAGACTGGCCGACCCAGGACCGCAAGCACACCCTGGAAGGCACGCCTGAAGATCAGGAAAAGACGCAGTTACCGCAGGATCAATCTTCCTCGGTAGCGGATGAAAAACTTGATGATCAGGGCGAAACTGCCGATTTTCATGCCGGATCACCGCAGGATGCCCTACTACGCAACATAAACGTTCCGGATACCGCTGCCGATACGAATAATGGCGGACAAAACCGGCAACTGGTTGATACAATCAACGCTTTTTATACCCACCTTGACCAGCAGCCATATATCCAGGATCTTGCGCTGCAGCAACCGAGCAAGCTGTATTTTTCCAAGCTCCTGCAAAAGCTCGCCGACAAGCCCCCGACGGTGGTCCGGGAAACAGATAATCTGTATACACTTTTAAGCAACACGGCGCACTTTTATCGTCTTCTGGGAAAAAAAAATATTGTCATCATCAAGAAAATTCTGGCCACGGAAAATGGTTCTTTTGAACAAAATGCCAACGCTTTTTATCGACTCACCGCCCAACCGGAAGTGCTGAAAAAGGAATTCAACCTCTCTATTTCACCAAAAGTCATCACTGATTATGCCGCTTTTTTTCTCAATACCATGGGGGGACGGCTTTACCTTTTCCGCCGTGACTCCACGACCAGAATGGTGGTCACTTTCTATGCCATTATGGCCATAGACCGAGCCAACCGCGCCGGCAACGGCGGCCATGGTATCGATCTCAGGCCGGCCATTCCAGCACTTATCGAGGAAATGGAAAACGGTGGTCGACTTTTGCGCTTCAAGGAGCAGTATCTTGATGCGCTTTATGATCTTCAGGAGAAGTACAATTGATGGTCGTGAGAAGCTATGGATCAAGCACAATATAATCAGAGTCTGTTTTCTTTTCTCCGTTCTTCACCTACGCCGTATCAGGCAACCGGCACTCTTGCAGGGTTTCTTCGGCAGCATGGCTTTAACGAGCTGCAGGAAAGCAGCCGATGGCAGCTGGAGCAAGGGTCTTCTTATTTTGTAGTCAGAGAAGAAAGTGCCACTATCGCCTTTACCCTGGGCAGCGAAGAACAGGTGGAACAAGGATTCAGGATGCTCGCCGCCCATACCGACAGCCCCTGTCTGCAGATAAAACCGCAGCCTGATGTCAAAACCGGGACCTATCATCAGCTCGGGGTTGAGGTATACGGCGGACCTCTCCTTACAACCTGGTTTGACCGGGATCTCTGTCTTGCCGGCCGGGCTGTCTGCAGCTCGGCCGATCAGGGTCTGGTTGTGCTGCCGGTTGATTTTAAGCGTCCCCTGCTCACCATTCCCAGTTTAGCCATCCATTTCAACAGAGAAGCCAACGCCGGTACCAACATCGATAAGCAGAAACACCTGCCGCCGATTATTGCCCAGGCTGTCAACAAGCAACTGCCTCAATTTCACACCCTGCTTATCGAGCAACTGCAACTTGAGCATCCTGAAACCAGAATAGACCACATCCTGGCCTTTGATCTGTTTTGCTATGACTTTCAAGGCCCCGGATATCTTGGCCTGAACCAGGAGTTTATCAGCTCGGGACGCCTTGACAATCTACTCAGCTGCCATGCCGGACTTATGGCCCTTACCCATGCCGACCGGCGCAAAAACACCCTGTTATTTTGTGCCAATCATGAAGAGAATGGTTCTACTTCGGCAACCGGGGCGCAAGGTTCGTTTATCGACTCGGTGGTGGATCGACTTACCGACGGCGGCGAATCCAGACATATCAGCCTCAATAACTCTTTTCTCATCTCCATGGATAACGCCCATGCAGCCCATCCCAACTTCATGGACAAGATGGATCCGGGCCATGAGATTCACCTCAACCAGGGCCCGGTCATTAAAATAAATTCCAATCAACGCTATGCGACAAGCAGCCTCAGTGCTGCGGTATATAAAGACATCTGCCGGAAGGCAGGCGTCAGCCCCCAGGAGTTTGTCATGCGCAGCGATTTGCCCTGCGGCAGCACCATCGGTCCCCTCACCGCCGCCCGTCTGGGCATTAGAACCATCGATATCGGGGCACCGACCTTGGCCATGCACTCTATCCGTGAACTGACCGGCAGCAGCGATCCCTTCCTTCTTTTCCGCTCTGTCAGCCGATTTCTCCATACTGACAGTCATAAAAAAATATCGGAAATCAGATGAGACAAAGGCGATTTCTTCCCAATATCCTGCTGATTATCATTTTTATTTTGCTCAGCGCTTTCCAGGCCCAGGGCAGCCTGTATAGTTCGATGCGCAAATATAAAAATAAACAGGTCAGCCGGACTGCCATTGAAAAGCTTGCCCAATACGATCACCTCATCCGTTATTTCGCCGGCTTTTCGTATTTTATCCCCCACCATAAAGTCAGTCCTGATTTTATTCGGGCGCTTATCCTGGCCGAGTCGGGGGCAGACCACCTGGCCGTTTCCGATAAGAATGCTCTCGGACTGAGCCAGATCCTCTTCACCACCGGCATGGAGGCAGCGCGGGAACTTGCCCAGTCGCAGACCCGGTTTCGCTATGTATCAAAAGAAAGTCTGCACAATCTCGCGGCAATCGATCTCTTCGATCCCGCCATCAACATCCTTTTGACCTGTTATCTTGTGGCGAAATATAACTACAAGTTCGACGGCAAACTCGATCTGGTTGTCTCAGCCTGGAATGCCGGAGAAAACACCGAAGCGCTCAGCGAAGGCCGCCACGCTCCGTATCAGGAAACTGAAAATCTCATCGGCAAGGTCAATGCCTATTATCTCTTTTTCCTGAACAACGAAATATTTCGCTGAGCCGCATCCAACAGAAAAAGCAAGCAGAATAGGTCAGGATCCTAAAATGCCCGCCAAATGTAATTTACCCCATTATGGTATTTACAAATCTATACCGGGTAGGTATTATACGTACTTTATTACAAAGTAGTACATTGAGTTTATTCTTATAATTTCCCAAAGATTGTGTATTCTATTCCGATAATTCTTCTCCTCAAGTCAACATGCTAACTATGCCGAAGGAATCAGCGTCTGCGCACGTTGCCACATTGTATCGTTTTTGTGCCCAAAGCATGCAATATCCCGATCCGCAATGGTTTTCGGAAAGCTACCTGTCAAGTCTCTACAAGCTGCTGGATGCTTTAGGAGGGGAAACCGATAAAAAACTGTTACAGGTTGCATTTGCTAGGAGCACGGATGTTCTTGAAGAGCTGCAGGTCGAATATACCCGGCTGTTTATCAACGGGGTCCCACATGTCGCGGCACCGCCTTATGGGTCGGTCTATATGAACAAGACGCTCAGAGGAAAATATTCTGAAGACATTTTGTATTACTACCGCTCACTCGGCTACGACCTAGTCGCGCGAGCCGACCTGCCCGACAGCCTCATACATCAACTTGAATTCCTCTCTTTTCTCGCTGAAGATCGCAACCGAGAGGCAGAAGAAGAATTTTTGGCCCGCTTTTTTATACCTTGGTACCCGCTCTTTGCAGCGCGCGTTAAAGAGGACGCTAAGCATCCTTTTTACCAGATCATCATAAGCTTTATTGATTTTTTCACACAGGAGGAAGAGGAGTATGGCGTTCAACATAACGAGGCGTAAATTTTTACAATCTGCCTCACTGGCAGCCGTCGCATTACCCCTTTCCGGTGCAATCGCATCAGAAAGCGGCATCACCCGTTCTCCCCTCGAACCAAAAGGCTCGTTGCAGGACGAGACTGTGGTTGGCGGGGTATGCGAAATGTGTTTCTGGCGATGCCAGCTGGTCGGCAAAAAACGCGGCGACCGGCTGGTCAAATTGGAAGGGAACCCGAAATCAATCGACAATGGGACGACGATTTGCGCCCGCGGCAATGCTGGTATTCAACTTCTGTACGACCCCGATCGCCTGAAATACCCTCTTAAAAATGTCGGTGAACGGGGCAACCCCAAATGGAAAAGGATCAGCTGGCAGGAAGCCCTGGACGAGTGCGGCAGCAAGCTCAAGGCTGTCCAGGACAAATACGGTCCGCAGGGATTGTGCATGTTTCCCCACGGTTCAACCGCCAAATATCCCATGCATTTCATGGAACGGACCATCGGCACTCATAACGTGAGCGAGGCCTCTTTTTTCCAGTGCCGGGGAATTCGCGACACCGCCTATCTCGCTACTATCGGCAGAGCACCCGGAGAATATGTCGATATGCCCAATGCCAAGGTTATCTTCCTGCTTGGCGGTCATTTCGGCGAAAACGTCCATGTCAGCCACATCAAACAATATATCCAGGGCCTGCAGAACGGTGCGAGGCTGATTGTCGTTGATCCACGCTACTCGGCCTCAGCCGCCAAATCCGACATTTGGGTAAAAATAAAACCGGGTACCGATACCGCCTTTTTGCTCGCGATCATGAATTATCTCGTCACCAACAAAAAATATGATGCCGAGTTTATTGATGAATATGGCGAAGGCTTTGATGAATTTCAAGAAGGCATCAAGGACTGGAGCCTGGAAAAGGCCGCCAAGGAATGTGATATCCCAGCCAATCAGATTAAAGAAGTAGCCGATATGCTTGCCGCCAATGCGCCGAATGTTTCCATCCATCCCGGCCGACACGTGTCCTGGTACGGCAATGATTTTCAGCGCCAACGTTCGCTGGCATGCCTCACCGGCCTCCTCGGTGCCTTCTTTGTCAAGGGGGGCTGGGTGCCGGGGAAAAACCCCAAGGTGGGAAAAACCAGCTGGGCCAAAAAAGAGCATGACGGGGAACATAATCTGAACAGGAATGCGGAAGAAGAACCAATCTATCCCTACTCTCCGCCCGGAACACCGACCGAATTGATCCGCGATGCAGCCCTGAGCGGTAAACCCTATCCCATTAAAGGTTGTGTCATCTGGGGCCAGAACCCGATCCAGACCATTCCCGGTCAGGAAAAGATGAAAAAAGTCCTGCAGCAGATGGATTTTGTCCTGTGTGTCGACGTCATGCCGACCGACGCCACCATGTGGGCCGATATACTTTTGCCGGAGGCAAGCTATCTGGAACGATACGATCTTGTCAAAACCGGAACCCAGTGGAACTTTGCCGACAAGCAGCAACAATATATCACCGCCAGGATGCCGCTGGTGGCCCCGATGTTCGAGCGAAAGGACCATGTCTATATCACCAACGAAATTGCTAAGCGAATGGGCTATGAAAAAGACATCCCCGTCAAAAGCGTTGAAGAACTCGTTGATAAAGACCTCAGCGTTGCCCAGTTGTCTCTGGCCCAGTTGCAAAAAGAAGGTGGTATCCATCTGCAGGATGGCAAAGACCCCTATGTGATGCCCGATGATTTTGAGATCTATTTCTATAATGAAGATTTAGACGATGCCGGTTTTCCCGGCGTGCCGACCTATATCCCGGTGGAGCAGGTCCCGGCCGGGTACGCAAGACTTCTTTATGGCCGAGTACCGCTGCATACCTTCAACAGGACCCAGAATAACGTCTGGCTGCACCACGCCATGCCCGACAATCCGGTGTGGATAAACGATAAGGCCGCGGCAAAAATGGGCCTCAAGGATGGAGATGTGGTCGGTTTTATTAATCAGGAAGGAATAAAATCGCGGACCACCACCACGGTGAAGACAACGCCGGGGATTCGTTTGGATTCGGTTTTCATGGCCCATGGTTATGGGTCGGCCAACCCGCTTATGAGCGTTGGCGTGAATGCCGGCGTCGATGATACCAGCCTTATGACGAAAATTACCGTTGATCCCGAGACTGGCGCCCATGGGATGCGCAACAACTTTGTCAAACTGATCAAGGATGGCAAGGTGATTGACCTTCCGACCGCTGTCTAAGTTCGGCTATAAAGTGTTATTCAGGGAATATTTCAGGAGAATACAATGCAATATGGAATGATTATCGACCTTGAACGTTGTGTGGGCTGTCATGCCTGCACCATCGCCTGCCGAGCGGAATGGGAGGTGCCGGTAGAATTTCATCGGAACTGGGTTTTTCGGATGGGACCGGCTATCGTCGGCAAAGATCTGGCTTCTACCTATTACCCGGGTCTCTGCAACCACTGCACTGAACCGGTATGTGTGCCGGAATGTCCGGCAGACCCCGTAGAAAGAACCTTTACCAGTGTCAAGACCGGGGAAACGAAAACCATGGAGGTTGCCGCCACCTGGAAAGATCCCTTTGACGGGACGGTGCAGATCGACAAAAATCGCTGCATCGGCTGTGGCGCCTGCGTCGACGCCTGTCCCTACAACGCCAGGTATGTCAACCCGGCGCTGGTGGACGACGTATCCGACGACGGCAAGGCAGACAAATGTACTTACTGCAAACCACGGGTGGACGCCGGTTCTGCTCCGGCCTGTGTGCAGACCTGTATTACCGGAGCACGAATATTCGGCGATCTCGACGATCCACAATCCGCCGTGGCCATGTATATTAAAAAAGGTGCCAAAGGCATCGAACCAAATGGCGGTGAACTTGGTCCCAATAGCAGGTATTACGGGAAAAAGAAGGATATGGAGCTGCTCTTTACCACGCATACCCCGGAGCTTGCCGATTTGGACCAGGTGAGAAGACGGGCAATGCTTGCCTCGATTGTCAAACCGACCATGAAAGAAGTGAGAAGTCTTGGCCTTCTTGGTGTCGTCGGTGCCTTTATGGCCAAAGAGATCGTGGACCAAAAAACCAGCGAAAAATAAGCCGGATGAGATAGTAAGAGCTGTATTGTGCACTGAGGATAAAGCAATACGGTTATCCTGCAGATAGTGCTTAGGCGCGATAATCTATTGATTATCGCGCTTTTTTTTGGCTCTTGTTTTTGTCTCTGCAGCCCATTTCATAGCCGCTGTCGAATCGCCTGGGCCAATTCATGGACGGCCATGGCATAATAGACGCTATGGTTGTAGCGGGTGATAGTATAAAAATCGGCATGGCCGATAAGGTATTGATCGTAGTCGGCGTGATGCAGCAAGAGAAGATAATAGGGTCCTTCGGTGGTAAATGGATGTACAGGACGCAGACCGGCCTGGGTGAGTTCGGCCAGGGAATACGGCTGGCTCAGACCACATTTTAGAGCAACATTGTGAGATGCTGACAGGGGCGTCACCACCGGCTGCCCGGACTTCCAGCCGTGGTGGGAAAAATAGTTGGCAATGCTGCCGATGGCATCCTCCGGGTTCCACAGATCTCGACGGCCATCGCCGTTAAAATCCACCGCCAGTTGGAGAAAGCTGCTGGGCATGAATTGGCCGAGCCCCATGGCTCCGGCAAAAGATCCCAGAGGTTCAGCCGGGTCAATATCTTCGTTTCTGGTCATAAGCAAAAAGTTTTCAAGCTCACTTTTAAAATAATCGCCCCGGCGGGGGTAATCGAAGCTGAGCGTGGTCAAGGCATCAAGGACCCGATGGTTGCCTAGCAAGCCACCATACCTGGTTTCCACGCCAAGAATGGCCACGATATACTCCTTGGGAACGCCATACTGCCGGGAGGCACGGGTAAGAGCAGCGCCATGGCTGCGAGCAAAATCGACTCCATCCGCGACATGGCGCTCATCGAGAAACTTGGCCCGATACCTCGTCCATCCGCCGGACGCGGCTTTGCCCTTTACCGCCTGATCTGATTTGGTAAGATAGTTAAGGGTCCAGTCCTTGCGCTGGACCTGCGAAAACAGCCCGCACAGATAGTCACGGTCAAAACCGTGCTTCTGCACCATCTCTTCAATAAATTGTTCCAGGCTGGCATAGCCGGCATAATCGCCGGTGACCGCCTGGGCTTTATAGCTTACCACCGGCGCGGGCGCCAACCCAGGCTTCCGTACCTCTGTTTTGGGCTGTGGCGCGTGTTCCTTCATCCCGCCACAGGCAGCAAGAGTCAATAAGAGCGCAAGAGTGATAAGGACGAGAAGCCAAGTACAGAAAACGCGGCGCGGTGCGGCATATGTAAGAGGGTGACGAAATTGACGAAGGAGCGAAACATCTTTAATCATAATTAATTGATGATACGGGAGAAGCCGGAGAGGCAATTATTGGATTATTACTCGTGTGGCAGCCAAAACTTATTTTAATGAGGATAATCCTTATTTACGTTATCATAGAGCGGAGCATTTTCAGGTTCAATCAGACCAACCTTAAACATAGAATATACTAGACAATGAGCGTAGACGATAAGAAAATCATCTATTCGATGATAAAAGTCAGTAAATATTACGAGAGCAAGCCGATATTAAAAGATATTAGCCTGTCCTATTTCTATGGCGCCAAAATCGGCGTCCTAGGCCTGAACGGCTCGGGCAAAAGTACTCTTTTAAAAATTCTTGCCGGTATCGACAAGGATTTCAACGGCGAAACCCATCTGGCACCGGGCCACCGGGTCGACTATCTGCCGCAGGAACCCGAACTTGACCCGGACAAAACTGTCAAACAGATTGTCGAAGAGGGGGTCCAGGAAACCGTCGATCTGCTGGCGGAGTTCAATGAAATCAATGAAAAATTTGCCGAACCCATGGACGATGATGCGATGCAGACGTTGATCGACCGACAGGGAAGTGTCCAGGAAAAACTGGATCACCTCTCCGCCTGGGATCTGGACGCTCGTCTCGAAATGGCCATGGATGCCCTGCGCTGCCCACCACCCGACACTCCATGCGGTATTCTCTCCGGCGGCGAAAAAAGGCGAGTCGCCCTATGCCGAATCCTCCTTAAACAACCGGATATTCTGCTGCTCGACGAGCCCACCAACCATCTCGACGCCGAATCCGTCGCCTGGCTGGAGCAGCATCTTCAGGCTTATCCCGGCACTGTTATCGCGGTAACCCATGATCGCTATTTTCTCGATAATGTGGCCGGCTGGATCCTGGAATTGGATCGCGGCCTGGGTATACCCTGGAAGGGCAACTACTCCTCCTGGTTGGAACAAAAGGAAAAACGTCTCGCCATGGAAGAAAAGAAAGAGAGTGACAGGCAGCGGACCCTGCGCCGGGAACTGGAGTGGATCAAAATGAGCCCGAAGGGAAGGAGAAGCAAATCAAAGGCGCGTATCAGCTCCTACGAGCAACTGCTCTCCAAAGAAAGCGAGAATATGGCCAAGGAGCTGGAGATCTTCATCCCTCCAGGACCACGCCTCGGCAAGGTGGTCATCACCGCGGAGAATGTCAGCAAAGGTTTTGGCGATCGTCTGCTCGTAGAAAATATGCAGTTCAGTCTGCCGCCCGGTGGCATTGTCGGCGTTATTGGTCCCAATGGTGCCGGTAAGAGCACCCTGTTTAAAATGATTATTGGCCAGGAGAAGCCCGATGCAGGCGCAATAATCGTCGGCGATACCGTAAAGCTGGCTTATGTCGATCAGAGTCGTGATCAGCTCGATCCGGAACAAACTATCTGGCAGGCAATTTCCGACGGTCAGGACACCGTCTGGCTGGGCACCAAAGAGGTCAACAGCCGTGCCTATGTCGGTAAATTCAATTTTTCCGGGACCGATCAGCAGAAAAAGGTCGGCTTGCTCTCCGGCGGTCAGCGCAACCGAGTCCATCTGGCGAAAACCTTGAAGGAAGGCGGTAATGTGCTGCTGCTGGATGAGCCGACCAATGATCTGGACGTCAATACCCTGCGGGCCCTGGAAGAAGCACTGGAAAACTTCGGCGGCTGTGCGGTGGTCATCAGCCATGACCGGTGGTTTCTGGATCGGATCGCCACCCATATCCTGGCCTTTGAAGGTAATTCCCAGGTAGTCTGGTATGAAGGCAACTATTCCGATTATGAAAAAGACCGCAAGAGCCGTCTGGGCGCCGCCGCAGATCAGCCGCACCGTATAAAATATCGGAGTCTGACCAGGACCTGATAGCGACCTGCTGTTGACGGTTTCACCGCTTCTCTGCAAGGTAGACGCGGTGAAACCATCTTGTCAAAGGGACTGTAATTCCTGCTGCAGCGCCTGCAGGGTACCGATCTTTGCCCGGGCAACTTCCATTCCCCCTGCCCTGCTGTCCTCTTCGATCAGCCGGGCAAGATCATGGATGCCGAGAACACCCAGACTAGCGGCCGCACCTTTAATCGAGTGGGCGGCTGCCATAATTTTATCGGTTGAATTTTCCGCCAGCCCCTGTTCGATAAGCAGCAGATCCGTCTGCAGGGCATCCTTAAATATTTCCAGCAGCTCTGCCAGCAATTCAGCATCGTCGGCTGCCTGTTCCAGGGCAAATTGTTTATCCCACTGCAATGCATTCATCGGGCAATCCTATTAAAATTGATGGTATCGTCTCAACTCTTTTAATCGGTGAGTTACAAAGACAAGGCTATCCGGCCAGGGCGAAGCAGATAAAGCCGACCATTTTTTATGCCGACCACCGTTGAACATAATCCGCCGTCACTCTCCCCGCCATCGACGATATAATCGACCCGATCGCCCAGCATTTCAAAAACATCAGCAGCCGAACAGGCAGGAGCACGACCGGATATATTGGCACTGGTCGCGGTAATCGGTTTGCCCATCCTCTGCACCAGCTGCTGTGCCAGCGGATGCGGCGAGATACGGGCTCCGACCGTCCCGGTATGGCCGGTAATCTGCTTGCTTACATGGGTTCGCGCCGGGAAGACCAGAGTGAGCGGCCCCGGCCAATATCTGTTCATCAGCGGCACATAGAGAGGCGGAACCTCTTCGACCATGCCGGCCAGTTGTTCTTTATTTTCCAGGAGCAGTAATAACGGCTTATTCTCTGCCCGTTGTTTCGCGACAAATAATTTATTCACCGCCGGTGCACAATCAGGATCGACCGCGAGACCGTAGTATGTTTCCGTGGGAAAGGCAACGATCCCTCCTCGGCGCAAATGGTCTGCAGCAACGGTGAGCGAGGTGCCGATCCGTTTAGTGGAAAGTTTTTCAGCCATTGATTTTCTTATTTTTTTCTTCCACCTCAAGGATCATGTCATGGCGTAGCTTCACCAGCTTTTTACCTAAGTCGGGATTGCTCAGGGCAAGAATCTTTAACGCCAGCACAGCGCCGTTTTTCGCGCCCGCCTTGCCGATGCCCATTGTCGCAACAGGTATGCCGGGAGGCATCTGCACCGTTGCCAGGAGTGCGTCAAGGCCTCCGAGAGAAGAGGCATCCAGCGGCACGCCGATAACCGGCAGATCGGTGTGCGAAGCGAGAACCCCAGCAAGATGCGCCGCCATGCCCGCCCCGGCAATAATCACCTGTAAACCCCGCTGTTGCGCGGTTTTGGCATATTCAGCAGCTTTTTCCGGGGAACGGTGGGCCGAGGCCACGGTCATTTCACAGCAGATATCGTTGGCTCGAAGGAACTCGGCAGCGGCCTTCATCACCGGCAAATCCGAATCACTGCCCATAACAATCCCGACCAGCGGTTGCTGCGCTCCTAACACATTACGCCGCAGGGCTTTATCACCAATATCCCGGCGGCAATAACAATCGGTCCAGGAAATCAATTCCACCGCGGCGTAGGCTCTGGCGATAGCATCTTTTAAGGTATTGCCTACCGCTGTGATACCGAGAACCCTCCCCCCGCTGGTAACGATCCGCCCTTTTTTCCGCACCGTTCCGGCATGAAAAACTTCCACGCCCGGACATTCCGAGGCCTTCATCAAGCCATTGATCGCCTTGCCGGTAGCATAGACTCCGGGATATCCGCCGGAAGCCATAACTACGCAGACCGTTGGTCGCGGATCGATTTTCATCTCCACCCGATCCAATTTACCGTCGATCGCCGCCTCGAAGATATCGATAATATCGCTTTTCAAGCGCATCAACAGCGGTTGCGCCTCCGGATCGCCAAAGCGACAATTAAATTCCAGCACATTAATGGATCGACCGTCGATCATCAACCCGGCATAGAGCATTCCCTTATAGGGCCTGCCTTCCGCCTCCAGGCCTCTAATCGTCGGCAGCATAACCCGGTTCATGACAAAATCGGCAATTTCATCGGTCACCACCGGAGCCGGGGAGTAGGCCCCCATTCCACCGGTGTTAGGCCCCTGATCCTGATCGAATATAGCCTTGTGATCCTGTGAGGTAGGCAGAGGTAGCACTGTTTTACCATCGGTAAAGGCAATAAAGGAGGCTTCTTCACCGACGAGGCAGGTTTCAATTATTATCCGGTCGCCGGCACTGCCGAAAGCCTTGTCGGCTATTATAAGATCGACTGCCGACTTGGCTTCTTCCACCGTCTTGGCAACAATCACCCCTTTGCCGGCGGCAAGCCCGTCCGCCTTGACGACGATCGGGGCGCCATGGCGATCAATATACTCTTTTGCTTTCTTCCGATCGGTAAACACCGCAAAGGAAGCAGTGGGAATATTATATTTATCCAGGAATTCCTTGGAAAATACCTTGCTGCCTTCAAGCTCTGCCGCTTTTTTGCTCGGTCCGAAAATTCGCAGCCCGTTTTTTTCGAAGATATCGACAATACCAGCGACCAGTGAGGATTCGGGACCAACCACGGTGAGATCGATATGTTCTTTTTGGGCAAATTTGAGCAGCTTTTTGACATCGGTTACGGAAATATCAACACAGTCCGCCAAACGGCTTATGCCGGCGTTGCCCGGGGCGCAGTAAATTTTTTCGACCTTTTTACTCTGCTTGATTTTCCACACCAGCGCATGTTCGCGACCACCCGAACCAACAACAAGAATCTTCATAGGCTACTCCAGGATGTTTTCGTTTTTATCTTTGCCGTCAATTCTGTTCGCCTGAGAAATTCGGTCAATCGTCCGACTCGTTTGGATTGACCGTTGACAAACAAGATGCGAATTATTACATGAATGAATAGTCATTCATAATTTGTCGGCTCCAGCTGTTTTACTTTTTGGACTTTTCCTGTTGGGAATGAAAGCAGAAAATAAACACTCAAAAATTATTTCGGCGGCAACCAAGGTCTTTGCCAAAAAAGGATTTTTCACTGCCAGAATATCCGATATCGCCAAAGAAGCCAAGGTTGCTGACGGAACAATTTATCTCTATTTCAACAACAAATACGACATTCTTCTTTCGGTATTCGAGGAAGAAGTCGGGAAAATTGTCGAGAAAACCAACAAACTGCTCAGCAACGAGGAAGATCCGAAAAAAATGCTGGAAATATATACAGTTCAGCATCTCACGGCGATGAAAAAAAATAAGAACCTTGCCGAAGTGATTCAGATTGAGCTGCGCCAGACCCACAAGGTCATAAATGACTACCGCAATAACAAATTCAGCGAATATATCGGCATAATAGCCGGTATAATCAAAAAAGGCCAGATCTCAGGGGTATATAAATCCGATGTCAAGCCCGATCTGGCCAAAAGAATATTCTTTGGCGCCCTCGATGAAGTTTCCAGAGTCTGGAACGCATCCCTTGAGACAAACTATACCATTGAAGAAGTCGCCGATCAGGTGCTGACCATGTTTCTGGCGGGAATTCTACAGCACCCTGCAGAAAATTCCAACTAACGATAAAAAAGAGCATCTGCGGCGCCACCCGCAATATGCCAGGCCCTATGAAAATTGTGAGGGGCGAATTGCTATCACTTCAAATTCTCTCGTTCCGCCGGGGGTGATGGCCAACACTTCATCGCCGACTTCCTTACCAAGCATGCTTTTGCCAAGCGGCGAAAGAACAGAAATAGAGCCTTTTTTGACGTCGGATTCCTCAGGCCCCAGCAATTGATAGGTAATTTCTTCGTCGGTGTCCAGATCGAGCAATTGCACAACAGTCCCGAACACAATGCTGCCGGTTCTCACCTGCAGGCAGTCTATGATCTCGGCCCGCGACAATTTATCTTTCAGCTCCAGAATACGCCCTTCTATATGACCCTGCCGATCTTTGGCCGCATGATATTCGGCATTCTCTTTTAAATCGCCATGCTCGCGAGCAACTTCTATGGCCTTGACCACCTCACCTCGTTCCACCCTTTGCAGATATTGCAGTTCTTCGCGTAATTTCTGGTTGCCGCTCTTAGACATTGGTATTCTTTGTATCATATACATCTCCATAAAAAAATCCTGCAGGGCGTCAAACCACCTAAGGCCCATACAGGAAATATCGTTAAAATTATGCTTACCAGCGATAGTGAAGCGACATAAACATCCCTTTATCCTCAAAATCATCGCTTTGAGATAAAGTAAAGTTGCCTTTTAATAGAAAGTGCGGACTCATTTCAAGAAAAATATTGAATGTAGTCGTAAAAGAGACATTTTCATTATCTTCAAAACCAACGCCAGTGTCTATGGAATAGTAACTCATACTCTTTTTTGTTCCCTGCTGAAAGCCGAGGAAGTCGTGTTGAAAATGGACATTGAAGCGATGTTCGGTAAAAAACGACGGACTCCAGTAGTACGGTGCATCCGTGCGTTCTTCACTGCCGGCCGGGCCTTTATTTGCATCATCGTTAGTCAAATACTGGTAATCATAGCGAAAGCCAAGCTGCAGGGATTCACCGAAGATACTGTAAGAAGTATAGCCATGAAATCTGTTTTCACCATTGTCGTCATTATAAAATTGATGCCGCAGATCGCCGCCAAATGACAACCCGACAGGCGTTTCAATACTTAAGCCCGTTTCAAACGCCTGATAGCTTATCTGCTGCTCTATGGCCTCGACGGTATCGTATACCGGTTTCTTTTCAAGCAGGACATAGCCACTGACATAATCGTCCAGCTGCCCCTGTAACTGTGCCTGGTATAGGAAATCAGCGTTACTGTCGCCGTTGATCTTTTCTGCGCCTCCACCCAAAATCAACTCATAGGCTTTGGCAAATTCATACGTTACCACAGTATAGAGGGAATTACTGCCGGTCACCTCATCGCTGTCAAGAGCTGCAAATCGATTGTTGGCATACAGCAGTTGAATATCACTGTTCAGAGCAGGGGTAAACCAGAACGATGTGCCAACCGTGGTTCGCCCGACATCGATATGGCCATCCCTGCCGCTTCTTTCATTATATCCGGCAGTAAACACACTTTGCGGGCTGATCTGCAGGGTATTTCTGGCCATCGATTTGGCCAGATCGGGAGAAGTTGTGCCGGTCTTCTGCATCTCTTCATACACCTGCGCTTCCTTACGATATTTGCCGATTTTTCCATATATGGCAGCAAGATCGCTCATCACATCAGGGGAATCCTCTTTTTTCAGACGCTGGTAACTTTGCTCAGCATAGTAATAATTACGCTCGAAGATAGCCTTTCGGGCAGTATATTCGCCGTTGATCAGTTTCTGCCAACTATATTTTTCGAATAATCCGGCGACGATTTTTCCCGCTTCATTGTGCCGATTGTCGAGCAGGAATTGCGGTGCCATTATTCCGGCGACGTCATCGGGTTTTGCTCGCAACAAGAGCATCATCGAATTCCAGAAGGTGTTTTCTCTGGTCAGATAATGATAATGTATCTGTTTTTGGTTAAATTTCTCACTGAGGATATCTTGTACCGGTGGTGTCAGAAGCTGCTGATAAATCTCCAGTGCTTTTTCCCGTTGTTTATCACCCCAGAGCAGTCTCGCCAGGGTAAGCTGGTTTTCCGTATCACCATAACCGGCAAGTCTTTGTGCCGGCTCCATGCTCTCACTCTTTTCTTGTTCTTGTTGCAACAGGGCTAATCCCTGACCATACATGCCTCGTCGCGCCTCCACTTCAATCCGCTTCTGTTGAAAATATGGTTCCTCGGGGAATTGCCGAATCAGCTTCGCCAAAGCAGCGATGGCGTCTTCGCTCGTTCCGACGGTCATCATCGCTTCGGCCCAGATGGCGTTGCCGACAGTAGATTTCGGATATGTACGCAACGCTGCAGCAGTATGTTTTTCAGCGGCAGCATATTCTTGATACTCCATTTCTTTATCGGCAACGGCAAGCAGCCTGCTAACCACCGGCATCCCATTGACGAAAAGCTTACCGTCGATTCTTTGTTCTTCCTGCGGTTTTCTCAATGCCCGCAGCAACATTTCCTGCAAGGCGATTAATTCAGGATCGAAAGGACTGCCGGCGAGCAGCGTCGTACAGCCTCGATACGCTTCCTCAATCTCGCCTTCTAAATAGTTCAGCCAGCAGGACTTCTTGTCCAGGCGAACCAGAAAAGGTAGCAACTTCCGGCGTTGGTGAGTATTTGTCACTGTCGTTTTATACGCCTCGATCAGTTGCCGACCCTGATCATACTTCCCTTCCACCTGCAGGATTTCCAATTGCAAAAGCAGCATTCTCGCGCCCTGTGGATCAGGAGAAAAGCTATGATCAGGCTGTGGCGATCTCTTTTCCAATTCCTGATACCAGCTTCTGGCGACAGCCGTATTTTTATCCAGCACGGCATTTTGCGTTAACTGAAAAAGAACATCATCAATAAGAATATCGTGCAGCAGCAGCTGCCGCAGCAGTTGTTCCCCCCGCTTCGGTTTCCCTTCCCGGCGCAGAGATGCCGCCCGGTGCATATCTAATCGGGTGATTGTCTCCGGGAAGCCGGCAAAACGCTTACGCGCCCAATCAAAGGCTTTGGCATACTCCTTAAATAAAAAATTATAAGTAAGCAGGTCCAGATAGGCAAACACCACATCGCCCAATTCAGCTTCATTTGGCTCTTGCTTTGCTCCGGCAAAGATTGCCTGCAATGCCTCGCTGTCACCAATCTTGCCGGCCAGATCAAGCGTCCCGGCCCGCAGCGTTAAATCTGCTGGATCTCGCGTCATCGCCTCCCTAAAGGAGCCCAGAGCTTTCATCTCGAGCCCCATATGGAGCTCCGAATCTGCTTTCATAACAAAGTAAGACTTTGTCTTGTTGTCCGAATCAATAACCGCTGACAGAAAGTCGAGAGTCTGGTTGTACTTTCCCTTGCGGTAGTACAGCCGGGCAATGCGCAAGGCAATATCATCCTGCGGGGTGGTTTTTTTATATAGAGTCGTCAGAACATCCAGAAGCTGGTCATTTTTGCCATTTTTTTCCAGCAGATCAGCCATCTCCATATAAATTGGTGCTCTATCGGGGGTGGTTTTGCCAAGACTGGTCCACAGTTGTTCCGCACCTTCCTTTTTTACTTTCGCCAGCAGATTTTCGGCAAGAATGGTGTGAATTTCAGTGATCTTCCGGCTAATATCCGCATCGGTCGGATGTTTATGCAGATATTTTTCATAATAGAACAATGCCTGATCCGGCCGATGGAGATCCTCCTCACAGACCTTTGCTGCGGCAAGTAAAAAAACATCGTTATTGTCATTATTATCGGCGAGATATTTCAGCTGCAACAAAGCCGCTTCATGGGAACCGTCATCCAGGTAATATTGGGCCAGATTCTGCCGAAAAGGCATATAGTCCGGATGCCGGATAAGATATTCACGCCAGAGTTCGCCGCGTTTTTTCTCATACCCCGGGGTGTCAAAAACTTGTGCCGCCTGAAAGATTACCTGGTCGTCCACCCGGGGATTTTCCAGCAACCGGGTATAGAGTTTTCTGGCTTTGTCGTCTTTGCCCAACTCATGTGCATCGACAGCGAGAGTATGCATTACCTCGCTGTTTTCCGGATGGCGCGAGCTGTATCGTTCCAATAATCCGAAAGACAGCTCTTTCTTACCCTGCCGGCGAAGACTGGTGGCAAGGCCAAGCAGTGCAGCATCGGCATCTGCTCCGCCCGGATCTTTTTCCAACACCCTGCCATAATATTCCGTTGCCGTTGTATAATTTTTAAAATGCAGGGCGATGTCTCCACCGGCCAAAAGATATGCACTGTTGTTGGGATCCTTGTCCAGCAGTCCGCCGATAATTTTGTCGGCGCCGGCAAAGTCTTCGACCAGCAGAAGAACTTTGCAGTACTCCCAATGCGCTTCTTCAATATTTGGTTTCAGCCGGTACAATTCAGCATAGGCCTTGACTGCTGACAGATAGTCTGTATTCCGGACGAAATCCCTCGCCTTGTCCCACAACACTTTCCATTCAGGTGATTCCTGTTGGCCCTCGACGATGGCGATATTTTTCTGAGGCGCAATGCTTTCGTCGGCCAGGCAGGCCGGCGAAAAGAATCCGGGAAAAAGAAGGAGCAGGCAGAATAGGTGGCTGTAAATGACGGTATGCAGCCTGGATATGATCATTGGCAGATGAAGGGTCAGGCAATTGGATAGAACATAATTTATCGGTAATTGGCACCCCTTAAAGTTACCCTTTTAACTGTAAAACTGCACTATTTTCTCAACCACATATGCCTGCATTGCCTCGGTCAGTTCGGGATAAACCGGCAAAGCGATGGTCGCATCGGCCGCTTTTTCCGCCTCGGGACAATGACTCACTGCGGCAAGAGGACCAAGACACTCCTGTTTATGCAGGGGTACGGGGTAATACACCTCACAGCCGATGTCGTTGTTATGCAGCCAGCTCAGCAGATCGTTGCGACGGGCAACACGCAGGACATATTGATTATAAATATGCCCATTGACGACCCTGCCCTCGGGTTCGGGCGGCAGATCATATACCTCCTTTGGGAGGATGAGCTGCTGCGTTTCAAGCAGGGCTGTCTGACTGAAAAGACGGTTATACCGCCGCGCATTTTCTCTTCGCGCTGCATGCCAGCCTTCCAGATAAGGTAATTTTACCCTGAGAGCAGCCGCTTGAATGGGATCGAGGCGAAAGTTCCCGCCGACGAGTTTATGGTAATACTTCGGGTGCGCCCCATGATTTCGCATCAGGACGAGGCGTTCGGCAAAGTCTTTATCCTGGGTAACAACCATCCCAGCATCGCCGATGCCGCCTAGGTTTTTGCTGGGGAAAAATGAAAAGCATCCGGCAATCCCCATCGATCCGGCTTTTTTATAGTTTTTTATTGCCGCATCCGGTGCAGCACAGGGATACTCGGCGCCGATTGCCTGCGCCGCGTCTTCGATGACCGGCACTGCATAACGTTCGGCCAGCTCCATAATAGCCGACATATCAGCGCATTGACCATAGAGATGCACCGGGATAATGGCTTTGATTTTCCGCGCGGTATCCGCAGCCAGCAGTTCTTCCATCTTCAGTGGGTCAATATTGAAACTCACCGGATCAATATCGGCAAAAACCGGTGTCGCCCCGACGCGGAGCACAACGCCCATCGTCGCAAAAAAAGAATACGGCGTAGTCAATACCTGATCGCCGGCTCCGATGCCAAGGGTCATCAAAGAGAGCAGCAGTGCATCGGTGCCGCTGGTGACCCCGACCCCAAAGGCTGACCCGCAATAGTCGGCAATCTCTTTTTCAAATTCCTCGACTTCAGGGCCCATGATATAGCGGGTTGATGTGACAACCCGGGTGACGGCGGCAACAAGATCGTCTTCGAGATACTCCAGTTGGGCCTTAAGGTCCAGCAAAGGTACTTTCATAAAAGGTATGTAATAAATTTAAGAAATTAGAATAGACAATCACTTAAGATGAAGAGTTGATAACGATCCTCTCACCGTCAAAGTAATCGACAATATCAGGCATTTCCGCTTCCAGATATTTTTTCATCTTTTTCAGAAGATTCACTTCAATCTGTCGGACGCGTTCTCGGGATATATCGAAGCGGTCGGCGATATTCTGCAGAGTCAGAGGCTCATCGGTCAAGAGTCGTTTTTCGAGAATCATCCTCTCCTTATCATTTAATTTCACCTTCAGGACTTCCAGAAGTTCGGCGAGCTTCACTTTTACTTCTTTGCCGGCGACCGTTGATTCAATTCCCGGCCCGTCGCTGGGCAGAAAATTTTTCTGTTCGTCTTCAGAATCGGATCGAACCGGACTCTCTAAAGAGACATCCCAGTTGTCCATCCGCTGCCCCATCTCGACGACTTCACGCTCTTTGACATTGAGACGTTCCGCCAGCAATTTTGGTTCCGCGGCGAATCCCTGGCCTTCGAGAAGCTTGCGCTCTTTATTGAGACTGAAAAAGAGTTTGCGCTGGGCCTGGGTGGTGCCGATTTTCACCAGGCGCCAGTTGTCCATAATAAACTTCAGGACATAGGCCCTGATCCAGTAGGCTGCATAATAGGAGAATTTCACGCCCCGGTAGGGATCGAATTTTTTCGTGGCCTGGACCAGTCCGACATTACCCTCCTGGATAAGATCCATAAAGTTCTGCATCCAGTACTTCTGAAAATCCATGGCCACTTTTACAACCAGGCGCAGGTTGGAACTCACCAGGCGGTATGCCGCATCCTGATCACCTTCTTCCCGGAATCGCACCGCCAACTCATCGGTTTCTTCTCTGGTCAGCAACTCATATTGACTGATTTCCTGGAGGTATCGATGAAGTGCCGGGTTGCTGAGAGCGGGCAGGTTTTCATCATCGGCAACCGAAACCAGAGGGTTTTCGTAGGCTTCGTCAATGCTCCTGATGGAATCAAGATCATCCTCTTCGTTAGAATCTATGTCTTTATTCGAGTCGATTATAGTGTTTTTGCTCATATATTTGTCTCCTAGGAAAAATATACCCAGAAAATTACCAAAGAATATGATATTACTCTACCTGAATGAAAGTGCAATCATATTGTACCGGTTAAGGGCTGAAACTACCCCAGTCCCGGCCCTGAACTACTTCTCATGCAGACGCTGTCAGGAGAATATTTTATTTTATTAGTTGGTGCGATATGCTAAATGGTCTCCAAGTAAAAATCGCCGCAACCTGTACCTTCCACGGTCTATCTCAACATAAAAAAATATGATTAACATACGAAACTTCAGCATTATCGCTCATATCGATCACGGGAAGTCCACATTGGCCGACCGTATGATCCAATTCTGCGGGCTGGTCAGCGCCAGAGAATTCAAAGACCAGATCCTCGATAATATGGAGATTGAGCGAGAACGGGGGATCACCATCAAAAGCCAGACAATCTGTCTGCCGTATACCGCCAAAGACGGACAGCAGTATCAGCTCAATCTGGTGGACACCCCCGGCCATGTCGATTTCAGTTATGAAGTATCAAGAGCACTCAGTTCCTGCGAGGGTGCGCTGCTGCTGATCGATGCCGCCCAGGGCGTCGAAGCCCAGACGCTTGCCAATCTCTATCTGGCCATGGAAAACGATCTGGAAATAATCCCGGTCATCAATAAGATCGATTTGCCCTCCGCCGAACCGGAACGCATCGCCTTGCAGATCGAAGAGGATCTAGGTCTTGATGTCGATCTGGTGCAGTTCTGTTCGGCCAAGAACGGCATCGGCATCGAGGGAGTTTTTGAAACGATTGTGGCCAAAATCCCTGCCCCCAAAGGCGACCCTGCCGCCCCTCTGCAGGCCCTTATTTTTGATGCCAACTATGATCCCTTTCGGGGCACCATTATCTCGGTGCGGATTATCAACGGCACCATAAAACCCGGCGATATTATGGTTTTTATGGCTAACGACATCGAATATAAAGTAGACGAAGTTGGCCTGTTTAAATTAAAGCGGCAAGCGCAGAAACAACTCTCTGCCGGCCAGGTCGGCTATATCCTGGCCGGTATAAAAACCGTTGAAGACACTCGGCCAGGTGATACCATTACTCTGCGCGATCAACCGGCGGCTGCTCCGCTTCCCGGCTTTCGCGAGGTACAGCAGGTGGTCTTTTCGTCAATCTACCCGATCAACACCGACGAATACGAAGACCTTGCCGCAGCTCTTGAAAAACTTAAACTCAATGACGCCGCTCTTACTTTCGAAAAAGACTCCTCCGCCGCTCTCGGCTTCGGCTTCCGTTGCGGCTTTCTCGGTCTGCTCCACCTCGAGGTCATCCAGGAGAGACTGGAACGTGAATTCGATATCTCGCTCATCCTCACCGTGCCGTCGGTCCAATATATTTTCCACCTCGCCGATGGCTCGATACAGCATGTCGACAATCCGGCCCATTTTCCCAATCCGGCGCATATAAAGAAAATCGAGGAACCCTATATTAAGGCGACGATCCTGATGCCCGAAAAATATATGGGGACGGTAATGACGCTGTGTATGGAACGGCGGGCCGAAAACACCACCTTTAATTACCCCATCCCCGGCCGGATCGAACTGCAGTGCGAACTGCCGCTCGCGGATGTCATTTATGATTTCTATGATCGCTTGAAATCGGTAACCCAGGGATACGGCTCATTTGACTATGAAATGCTCGATTACCGGAAAAGCGATCTGGTCAAACTGGATATTCTGGTCAACAGCGAACCGGTCGATGCCTTGTCGCAACTGGTCCATCGCGCCAATTCCAGGGCTAGAGGGCTCCATGCCTGTGAGATGCTCAAACTGGAAATCCCCCGACAAATGTTTAAAATTGCCATACAGGCGGCAATAGGCGGGACCATCATTGCCCGGACTACCATTTCGGCGCTGCGCAAAGATGTCACCGCCAAATGTTACGGCGGTGACATCTCGCGCAAAAGAAAACTGCTCGAGAAACAAAAGGCCGGCAAGAAACGAATGAAAACCATCGGCAACGTCGATATCCCCCAGACAGCTTTTCTGGCGGTCTTGAAATCCGAACCCTGAGCGGTCGCAAACGCACTATTTATTATCTCGGAGGGTCTTCATGAAAACAACGCACATAGTCTTTAAAGAGCTGGGTGGGTTATTCGGGCTATCTCCGCTAATTCTTTTGTTTACGGCACTTACCGGTCTCCTCCTCGCATCCTGCGCGGGCATACAGGTCAGTCAGGACTATGACACCGGCTATGTGTTTGACAAACATAAGAGCTATGCCTGGAATAGCACGATCCCCTATGAAGACGGCGACCTGCTGCAGAGTGATGAACTGCTGGCCGAGCGCTTTACCAAGGCCATTGAGACAACGCTGGCGCAGCGGGGCTTTATCCAGGCCGTACAACCGACCTATCTTGTTTCGTGCACCTATACGATAACCAGCAGACTCGAGACCGATTTCTTTGACAGCGGTGTTGGCTTTGGTTTTGGCCGATACGGCCGCTATGGCGGGATAGGAGTCAGTACCGGAAGCGCGGTCCGACAATACGATCAGGGAACCCTGATTATCAGTTTCCATTCGGCGGCGACCGGTCATCTGGTTTGGAAGGGAACCGGTACCCGAGAGGTATTTCAGCACTCGAAGCCGGATGAAATCACCCGCAATGTCGACGAAATGGTCGCATCGGTTCTGGCCCAGTTTCCACCGAAGTAATTCCACGGATAAAACGATGGATGAAAAAAACATACCAAAAAAAATTTTAGAGCCGACCTACCATTTTTCATCACAGCTCATAAAAATAGGTGAGGATTACACTACCGATAAAATTGCCGTTTCCCAACTGATGCAAGCGGGACAACTTCTTGCCGATTTTCCCAATTATACCCGTTTTGCTGCAAAAGGTTTTAGCAAACAGCCGCTGGAACCAGGAACGTGCGCACATCTTTCCGAAGATGGAGAAGCAATTCTGGCGACCGTTGCCGGTTACCCCAAAATACAGAAAATCCGCCGCCCCGATTGTCCCGATCTCATCACCGTCATTTCCGTGGAACCTCTGCTTATAATAGCACCGGATGCGATGCAGGCAAGCATCGTCATTCATCCGCCGCTCGACAAGAGCCACTCTTTGCAAAAAGAAGATATCCAAAAACTGCTGGCTGAAGAGGCAATTGTCTTCGGGATAAACGAGCAGGCCCTGGACGACACCCTGCAATTTCTCGCTCAGGACATTAAGGAATTCAACAAATTTATCATCGCAAGTGGCCAGGCGGTCGGCGAAAGCAGTGATGCCTACCTCAGGTACGAGATGGAGGTAGGACCGATCGCCGGGACCCTGCTGGACGACGGCAGCATCGATTTCAGGGACAGGCGGATAATGGTCGGGGTCTGCGCCGGCGAGTGTATTGCCACAAAAATTCCGGCCGTTCAGGGAAAACCTGGGATAAATATTTACGGCGAAGAAACTGCAGCACCTCCCGGCAGGGATCTCAAGATAGAGGTGCAGGGCGATGCCCGGTTCAATGGCAAAACAATGCAGATTTGTGCCGGCAAGGATGGGGTGCTGTCCATCGTTAATAACAGCACTATCAAAGTGCTGTCGCATCAAACCATTTCCCGCGATATCGACTATGAAACCGGCAATGTCGAAAGCATGAATGCCATTACTATCATTGGGTCGGTGCAGCCGGGCTTTCGGGTAACCGCAGCCGGTGACCTCAAAATATCCGGTAATATCCTTTCCGCCGCAATCCAGTGCGACGGCAACCTGGTTATCGGGGGCGGTACTACGGGAAAAAACAGCAGCCTGGTGGTGAAAGGCGATGCCGATATCAATTTTATTGAGCAGGGATCCCTGCAATGCGGCGGTATTGTCGTTATTCGCAAACAAGCCTACTATAGCGATATTTACGCCGGTGCCGATATCCGCTGCCATAACCTGAGTGTGGTCATGGGCGGCCGGATCATCGCCGAAGGCAACGTCACCATTGGCAGCGTCGGGGCAGAGAACAGCGCTCCTGCGCTTATCGCCGCCGGCACCGTAGCTGAGCGGCTTACCCATATGCAGGAGCTTAAAGCCTCCATTGTCCAGCAACAGGACGAGATTATTCAGTGGATACAACGATACCGCGGCAGCTTGACATCAAAGAAAATCCGCCGGATGGAGGAGCATGTCGCCGAGACCAGGCTCCTGTTGATGCGGGTCAATTTGATCCCGGGAACCGGTAAATATTCAAGAGTTCCCGGACCCGATGAGGACCATACGGGGGAGATCGAGAGTACTCCGCAAAGTGACGATTTCCGCAGCGACAAAGGTATCGTCATTACGGACATCAAAATTGATGTAATCGGTACTATCTTCACCGGCACCATCATCCGGATCGGCAACCGCTCGATGAAACTTGACAAGACCGTGTCAAATAGGCGGTTCAAACTGCATGCCAATGGCAAGCGTATTCTAGCAGTACCCCTTAAACGCTGATGATTAAGGAAAAACTCTTCATCTTCTTCGTTGTTGCGACTTTTATTTTTACTTAACCATCGCCAATATTAGTTCTTTAAGATTTGTTAATACAGGAAAAATTATTCCTTTGCACTCAAACCTGCCCGATCGAGGAGACTGATTTTTCGGCCGTTGACCTGGATAAGGCCCTCGTCGCTCATTTTACCGAAAATGCGGGACAGGGTTTCGGGAATAGTGCCGAGCAGGCTGGCCAGCTGGCCCTTGGAAATATCCAACACGACCGCATCGCTCTCCCCCTGTTCATGGCTGAGATAGAGCAGATATCCGGCAAGTCGGGCGGGAACTTCCTTCAAAGAGAGGCTTTCGATCTGGCCGGCGAACCGGCGCAGGCGCTGCGACAGGACGGCGAGCATATTCAAGGCCAGGGAAGGGTTTGCCTCGACCAGCAGGACAAACTTATCGCGAGGGAAAAAAAGAGTAACAGTTTTTTCCAGCGCTTCGGCTGTTGCCGGAAAAGGCTGGCCATGAAAAACCGGAACCTCACCAAAAGGTTCTCCCGGCCCGAAAATATGCAGGATATGTTCTTTGCCGGCGAAGGAGACCTTAAAAATCTTTACCCGCCCTTCCCCGACCATATAGAAACCGATGCCTTTATCACCTTCAAAAAAAATATTTTCCCCCCGCTGAAAAGTTTTTTCAACGGCAATAGCGGCAAGAGCCTCGGTCTGCTGGGGAGGAAGGCCTTCAAAAAGAAAACTTGAACCGATAATCTGTTTCTTATTCATAGAGTATTATTGCCGGTGCAAAGGGTTAATTATTTGCAAATATCATTTATAAGCAAAATTTGCTAAACTCGGATAAATTCGGATTTTACGATGGCCAAGCAAAAAGCTTCATAGTCGAGGCGCAAAAAATTTCTATCATTTCGGCGTACTGCTTACGTCGAAATAATAGAAATTTTGTGGCACCGAAGAAGATGAAGATTTTTTACGACGCCATCAAAATTTGAGATACCATATTCTTCACCAAAGAGCCAATAGAGACAATAGAGAGAAAATCAAAAGCAATACGCCAAAATCCAGGAATGTACAGTAAGCGAAAAATCGTGCATGTTGATATGGATGCATTCTATGCGTCCATCGAACAAAAAGATACGCCGGCCTTTCGAGGCAAGCCATTGATAGTCGGTGGTAATCCGGAAAACAGAGGGGTCGTTGCCGCCTGCTCCTATGAAGCACGGCGCTTTGGCGTTCACTCCGCCATGCCGTGCTCCCAGGCGATACGACTCTGTCCCCAGGCAATTTTTGCCAGACCGCGGATGGAGAGGTATCGGGAGGTTTCCGCCCGGCTGATGACACTTTTTCGCCGGTACACCCCCCTCGTCGAACCACTGTCATTGGATGAAGCTTTCCTCGATGTCACGACCAACAACCACAATCACCCGTCGGCCACCATCCTGGCCCAAAGAATACGCGCCGAGATCTACCAGGAACTTGGCCTGACCGCTTCGGCCGGGGTGTCCTTCAATAAATTCCTGGCCAAAGTTGCCTCCGATTTTCATAAGCCAAACGGTCTGACCACTGTCCCTCCGGAGAAAGCCACCGATTTTCTCGCCGCATTACCTATTCGAAAATTTTTTGGGGTAGGCAAAGTCACCGAAAAGAAGATGCTGCACCTGGGCATCAAAACCGGTCACGATCTGTGCCGAATGGATCAGGAGCTGCTTATCAGCCATTTTGGCAAAACCGGCTCTTTTCTGTACAATATCGTTCGCGGCATTGACGAGCGGCCGGTCGAACCCGCCCGGGAAAGAAAATCGATCGGCAGCGAGACCACACTTTATTGCGATACCGATGATAAGACAGAAATCGACACCATCTTGTCCGATCTTGCCAGGCAAATTGAATATTCCCTGAAAAAAAAACAGACCGGCGGCTATACACTGACTCTTAAGGTGAGGTATCAGGATTTTACCACCATTACCAGATCGCAGACCGTTCAGAACCCAATTTATTCCAGTGCCGGCATTCTCAGCCTGCTGCCGCAAATGTTGGCCACCACCAACGCCGGTTCTGTAAAAGTCCGCCTGCTCGGCCTGTCAATCAGTAAACTCACCGGCAATAAACGGGTACCGCGCCAGCTGGTGCTGCCTTTTATGCGCGGAGGCAGTTTGTAAGCGGTTGTGCTTATACAGGAATATGGTTATCCTGTGCGCACTCGATGATCTTTTTAAAAAAACGATAAAAAACTATCCACCATGAAATATATCCTTGCTGTCGTTGTCAACATATTTAAATATATCGGCAGATTTTTTACCTTTTTCAGAAATTTCCTGCTGAATGCGCTGCTGGTGATCGTCCTGATAGCCACCGTTTTCGCTTTTATCCCTCGTGATACCACGAAAATTCCCTTTGGTGCGGTACTGCGGCTGGATATTTCCGGTGATATTGTCGAAGAGAAAAAGCTGCTCAACTCTTTTGAAAAATTCGTTGGTCAATCGCTGAGTTTCGATGTCCCGGATCAGGAAACAGCCCTGCAGGACATTCTGGATGTTATCGATACCGGTGCTCACGACGATCGAATAGCCGTATTGCTGCTCAATCTCAAAGATATGTCCGAGGCAGGTCTCAACCAGCTGCAGACCATTGGCCAGGCCCTTGACCGATTTAAAAAAGCCGGTAAATCCGTGATTGCCATCGAGGATTACTATACTCAGGCCCAGTACTTTCTCGCCGCACACGCCTCAAAAATTATGGTCAATCCAATGGGTGGGGTAGATATTCATGGCTTCGGCGTCTTTCATCTCTACTTTAAAGACGCCCTGGACAAACTGCAGATAAATTACAATGTTTTCCGGGTGGGCACCTATAAATCCGCCCTGGAACCGTTTATACGCAACTCAATGTCGCCGGCCGACCAGCAGCAGAACGAAATATGGCTAAGCGCTCTCTGGCAGATCTACACCAGCGAGGTAGCCGGGCAGCGCAATATTACTCCCGCAGCAATCCACAACTATACCAATAATATCGCCAAAATGCTTCGTTCCACCGGTGGCAATACCGCCCAATTGGCACTGGCAACCGGTCTGGTCGACCGGATTGCCACCCGCCAGGAAGCGACCGCCTATCTTGACGGCCTGATGCCTGCAGCAGCCGGGGGTGGAAAAATACTCACCTCTGCTGATTATCTTGCAACTCTAACGCCGTCCTACCAGGAAGAAGGTGACCAGCAGGCAAAAGTCGGATTGATCGTTGCCGAAGGAAACATTCTTCCGGGCAAACAGCCGCCGGGCATGATCGGCGGCGACTCACTGGCCCTGCTGATTAAAAAAGCCCGGGAAGACAAGCAGGTAAAGGCCCTCGTCCTGCGAATTAGTTCAGGCGGCGGCTCCGCTTTTGCCTCCGAGGTGATTCGCCAGGAACTGCTTGAAACGAAAAAGAGCGGTAAACCAGTTGTCGTGTCGATGGGCTCAGTTGCCGCTTCCGGAGGCTACTGGATCGCCGCCGACGCCAATGAGATATGGGCTTCTGCGGCAACTCTCACCGGCTCGATCGGGATCTTCGGTGCCATCCCCACCTTCGAAAAAACCCTGGCCGAACTCGGCATCTATCGCGATGGTTTAGGGACCACGCCGCTGGCGGCAGGGCTCGACGTTACGCAGCCTCTGCCTGAAGCCTTAAAGGACGCTATTCAACAAACGATTGATTACAATTACGATCAGTTCCTGCAGATTGTCGCCACCGGCAGAAACATGAAGAAGAGCGAAGTAGCAGAAATAGCCGAAGGTCGCGTTTACGATGGGCAAACGGCGCAGGCCCTCGGTCTGGTGGATAAGCTTGGTCCCCTCACCGACGCCATTAAGGGAGCTGCCCGACTGGCCGGGCTGCAGGATTATGCCACGGAATATATCCGACCGCCGGTGTCGATAAAAGAACATTTTCTCCAGTTTTTAATTACCGGTCGGCTATTTTTGACCAACATCCAGCTTGACCGGATCCCCGCGGCGGCCACTCTCCACAAAACGCTCACCCGGCAACTGGCACAGCTCTTCCCCCTGAACGACCCCCATGGTGTCTATGCTCAGTGCTTTGAAAGATTAACCTGGTGAGATGGCGTTTTTACGACACCATCATTTCTTGCTGAGATTGTTCTTTGAATCCGTATCCTCCCGTCTATTTTCCGGAGTCACCCTGGCCAGCGCGGCCTGGTCGTTACGGAGATACTCTGCAGCCAGGCTATTGACGTCAGCGACACTGACGGCAGAAAAATCACTGATAATCGTCTCCGGCCATGCCAGTTGCTGCGGATAGCGCACCGACAACGCGAGTACCGAATTCAGCCAGTACTGATTATTGCGGACGTTTTCCTGCAGCGACGTCATAAGCGGCCCTTTAACCCGGTTCAGCTCATCGATGCTTACTCCTTTTTTCTGCAACTGAGCACTTATCTTTAAAATCTCCTCAATAATAGCCGTTTCGCTGCCCGGCTGAACCACCATCTGCGAAATAATATAGCCATATCCCTGATAGTCACGGCTGTTGAAGCTGGTCACCTTCGGCGAATAGCTGGCGCCAAGTTTTTCCCGGATAGTCTCCCGTAATCTATCACTCATCACCCCTGCCAGAAGATGCAGTCGTCTCGTTCTCTGGATATTCCAAAAATCATTGGTCGGCCAGGCCACAACAATCAAGGATTTGTCTACCGAGGTGTTGACCTTGACAGCAAGTTTCTTGCCCGCCGGAAAATGGACCACGGACGCAGCAGGGACAACGGCTGGATGCAGGATAAGGCCGGAAAAATAACGGCGCAGCACGGTAACTATCGTATCCCTGTCGAAATCACCGACCACGGATATTTCTAAGTCATTGGGTCGGATCAGCGGATCGGCCCACTTTTTTAAGGAGTCAAAGTCCACCTGTGCTACTTCCGACCAGGGCGGCAAACCAAATTTCTTCTGGTAATCAGCCAGGAATGGCTGCACTGCAAGCGGCATTGCCCCCTCTATTTCCTGGCTTATTTTTTGATACATCTGCGCATAATTGTCTTTTACCCTGGTAAAAATATTTTCCCGCAGGCCCGGATCAAGAAGCAGATGATAGAGGACCTGACTGAAAAGCTCAAAATCTTTAGCCAGTGTACTGCCGGTCCAGGAAAAATTCGACTCGTCAACTTTGAAATTCATTGTCGTCGAGCTGCCGGCCAGAACCTTATCGATATCCGACTGCAGGAGTTTTCCGCTGCCGGAACCATTGACAGCATCTTCAAGAAGCATCGCCATGCCCGGCATCTTTTCACTCCTTCTGCCGGAACCAAAGGCCGCACGCACCAGAATTCTATTTTCTTCAAACAGCGTTTTTTTCAGGTTGACCACCAGGCCACCAGGAAAAATCAACCTCTCCACCCCAATATCCTTAAAATTGCTGATTTCAGGTGGAGCACCTGGTGCAGCCGGTGGTAAATAAGGAAATACTTTTTTATTTTCGCCTATTGTGGCGACAACCGGCTCCTGTGTAGATTGCCGGTAAAGCAAACTTATCTTTTCCTGTGCCGTCTTGCCAAGAGCGGCATCCCCCGTTACCGAGATCAGTCGACGATCATGATTCCATTTTTCCTGAAAGGCCGCATTCACTTCAGCTGAAGTAACTTTTTCGATCAGCGGTCCGTAAAATGCTTTTTCCTGTGCAGCCGATTGATACACCCGGTTGTTATTTAGAGCATCGATAATTCTATTGGCAATGGTTCGGGAATCTTCCGTGCCGGCGGTCAGGACCCTGGCGTCCAGCCGGCCCTGAAGTTCTTTTTTGGCCCGCTCGATTTCATTTTCGGTAAATCCGTATTCCAGAGCCTGGCGCAGAATTTTTTCTAATCCGGTCACCGTTTCCTGCCAGTGCCCGGCATCGACCTGGGCGCCAAGACTTGCATAGCCGATACGGTTGAGGATATCCCCGGAATAATAGCCGGCAAGGGTGAATGGCGCCTGCGCTTTTTCCTGGATCTGTTGCAGGCGATAGTCCATGATCCTTGACCCAATGAGGCCAAGCAGTTCTTTTTTTGCAACTTCCGGGGAATCATTTTGCGGCGCCATATCCCAAAAACTTTGCAAAGATACATTGGTTTTGCCTAGTTCGGGCTCATAATGGTAAAAAGCTTCGATTCCTTTCTGCTGTAATTTGCCGAAATCAGGACAGTCAGGTTTCGGCCCCGCTGGTTTTAAGGTGGCAAAATGTTTTTTGATGACCGGAACCGTCCGCTGCGGGTCAATATCGCCGACAACGACCAGAATCATATTATCCGGCCTGTACCAGGTGTCATAATACGATTTTAAAAGCGCGTGATCGGCGTGTTCCAAAGTCTCGATTATACCGATCGGCATCCGTTCAGGATACCGTGTGCCGCGCATGGAAAAGTCGGTCCCGGCAACGCTGTTCCGGTATTCAGCGGAATCCCGAGCCCGTTTCTCGGCCAGGATAACGTCCCTTTCCCGGTCAATCTCCTTATCAAGCAAAAGAGCTCCTCGGGCATAGTCGGCCATAACCAGCAAACCGGAATCCAGCTCCTTGGTTGAGCCGTTCGGTAAAATAATATTATAAACCGTCTGATCATGCGTCGTCCGGGCGTTGGTATCGCCGCCAAAGCTCATGCCCAGTGATTGAAAATAATTCACCAGGCTGCCGGGCGGAAAATGGGTCGATCCGTTGAACAGCATATGCTCAAGAAAATGGGCCAGTCCCCGCTGCTTATCCGTTTCATTCAGAGAGCCCGCCTGCACTGCGAGATACAAGGCTACCCGATCCGCCGGCTCGTTGTTATGTTTGAGGACATAGCGAAAACCGTTTTTTAGTTTGCCACGCACTAAAGAAGGATCGGGCTTTAATTCACTCACTTCGGACGGCCAGTTTGTCGACAGGCAGGAGCTCGTATCAGAGGACGAAGAAAAAGCGGCACTGGCAAAGCCGGTTAAGCTCATCAACAAGCCGATAATGATAGAAGATATTATTTTAGAAGATGGAAATTTTACAAGAAACGAAAACACATGCGCACCATAGGCTATAATAACAAGAAAACAATCGATGGTCGGCAGAGCATCGCCTGCAGCCATCAACTGAACGAAAAGATATTGCTGTTATTATTGAGCCGGTAGAGCCGGATGTCAAACCTTGTCTTCGTTGGTGGGGCTCTTCGCCTTAATCCATCCCAGACGGATAAAGTATTGCTGTCCACAGTCTTGCCACCTGGGGCAATTATCATCGGTGTTCATAAGCGGGTAGTTTTTATCAGTATCCTTATCAACGCGGCACAAGCCCGTATCGATAGTTTTCAGCCGAAAATATTTACAGCGCAGGCATGTCTGCGGTTTTCTCTGCATCTCGTCTTTCCTATGAGTAAATATCTGAAAAATCCAGTGGTTCTGAGCAGTTCTGATAGTTTTCCAGGGCATGGAGATCAATTACCGGCCCAGGGAAACCATTTTTTTGCATATACCTGACGAACACTTCTCTTGAGTCCAGTTCAATTCGGGGATCTGTTGCCGCAAACCGATTATACAGGATCGCCGCCACTTCGATATTGTGGGACCGCGCCAGTTCCAGAGCTGAAAGGGTGTGGTTGATCGAACCCAGCCGCGAACTGCTTACCAGAATAAGCGGATAGTGCTCTGCCGCCAGATAGTCGATAAACGTTTTCTGATCATTGAGCGGCACAAACAGACCGCCAGCCCCTTCCAGCAAGACCACCTCAAATTGCTTCAGCAGTTCAGCGGTCGAACGACGCAGCACAGCGCAGTCAATTGTCTGCCTGGCAAGTCTTGCAGCCAGGTGCGGCGAACATGGCACCGCAAACACATAGGGACAGGTGAGACCGCTTATATCGACCGGTTGCAGCTCAATACCCATAATCTGCCGGTGGCGGATGATATCCTCGCTGATGCCGGTACAGCCGGTCTGGACAATTTTCTGGGTGATTGTCCGAATACCTTTTTCCTGTAAAGACCTAGCCAGCAGCCCGGTGGCAATAGTCTTGCCGATATCGGTATCGATGCCGGAAATGCAATATACTTTCGCTAAAGCCATATATTCCTCTGCAGATTATTTTTTTTCGGCAATTACGAAAGTTGAATTATAAGTCACCGGCAAACCCTCATTCGATGCATAACGTCGGCGATACTCTCGATTGAATTCCTTGAATTTTCCCTTAAGCACTGGACTGCTGCCAAGTCCCCCCACCCCGGTCTGACGGATATGCAACAGGACCTCCCGGACTGTTGGAAAATAAAGTCGGGCAGTCTCGCTATGCAGGGAGATGAGACGAAAACGATCCGTCACCATTTGCTTAATTATTTCCGGGGAATGATACGCCAGACTACGCCCGGTCAGCGCACTTATTTCGCCCATCGTGCCAGGGCCAAAGATAGAAAAGACGATATATCCACCGTTATGCAGGGCCTGACGAATCCTGGTAAGCAGAGCGGAAAGGTCTGTCATCCATTGCAGCGTCGCGGAAGAAATAACCATATCCAGTTCCACCGGCAGAGGGCATTGTTCAATATCGCCGGGCAGCAACTGTACATCCTGCACTCGCCCGGCGATAAGCTTGCTGGTTGCGGCACAAAACTCCTCGACTATATCGCTTAGATACAGCGTATCAATAGCCACTTGACGAACCAGAAGTTCGGTCAGGATCCCGGTGCAGCAGCCGATTTCAAGAACCCGGCCGAGACCGGGAATACCGACAGTCTGCAACATGCTGACAAGCTGCCGACTGATCTGCCTCTGGACCGTGGCATTCGCGTCATAGGTCGCAGCGCTGGCTTTAAAAGATCGCGCGACACGCTGTTTATCAAGGAGCAGCGAAGGTGCTGTTTCGGTTGTTTTCAAAGCGTGGTATCCAAAAAGTGATTCATCGCGGATCAACCGGAACTGAAGCGGAACAGGCAAGAAGCTGCTCCCAGCTGGACCACAGATTAAATAGAAAATGAAAACCGGCAAGTACCGTCACCTGCCCGTTCTGCCAGAAGCGCAGCTGGTTGGCCGACGGCACGATGAAATCCTGATCGGCAACGATGATCTCCCTATACAGCGACTGCGCCGCCGGACGACAGTCAACCATCTGCTGCAAAGCCGCCAGTTCTTCGACCTGATCGGCCAGGATACGCTGCGGCTGTCCGGCGAGAAATGCGCGATAATTTTGTTTCTCCCGGCACATCCGCTTATAAAACTTCAACCGGCTATTCTCATCAAAACCTGCCAGGGTGACATTAAAAACCTTAACCGGAATGCCATAGGCATCATCAATTGGACAAAGGGTGCCATTTATTGCGACCGTTCTGTACAGCAGATGTTTTTTATCGGCAAAAAGTTTCTGCCCGACCCAGACTCCCATTGACCAGCCGATCAGGATTATATGACGATAATGTCCAGTTAGCCTGTCCAGATCAGGGGCTCCAGCCAGATCGCGATAGTCATAAAGCGTCACCACATCATATTCCGAACTGCCCAGTGACTCTAGCGGAAACCGATCCATTCCCCAGCCGTTGCAGAAGAGAATCAGCCTGTCGTGATCTCTTTTATGGAGCCAGGATGCCTGCATGATTTTCAGATGATCTAGGCGCTGAAACGAGGCAACAACTCGGCAATGTCTCCAGCGACTTCGGCGATATCCGTCCACTGCATATCAGCGGTAAGTGACAGCCGGAAGCGCGCCGTCCCTTCGGGGACCGCCGGCGGCCTGACTGGAAAGATAAGATAGCCACGGTGCTGCATTGCTTCTGCCAGGGCGACCGCCAGGCGGTCGTCGCCAAGCAGCACCGGAATGATATTCGTCGTGCCGGCAGTGCGTAACCCTTTCGCAATCAAGCTTTGACGCAACTGCTCCGACAGCGCTTGCAAATTGGTTCTTTGACTATCATAGCCAATCATCTGCTGAAAGATGAAATGGTTCCAATGCAGGACTACCGGCGGCAGAGCAGTGGTAAAAATGAGCGATCGGCTGTGGTTGATGAGGAATTCCCGCAGTACGCGAGAACACAGAACAAAGGCACCGATCGAGGCCAGCGCCTTGCCGAAGGTGCCGACCAACAGATCGACCGCGTCAAGCTGTCCCTGTTCTTCGGCCATACCCAGACCCTGCGCCCCGTAGAGGCCAAGGGCATGCGCCTCATCGAGATAGAGCAGGCAGTCGTACTCGGTTTTTAAACGAACCAGCGCGGTAATATCCGCGACATCGCCATCCATGCTGAACACCGACTCGCTGACAATAATCACCTTGTCGAAATCATGACGATATTTGCTAAGCAGCTCAGCCAGATGCGCATAATCGCAGTGCCGGTAGCGCTTATGGTCAGCCAGGCTCAGGCGCATACCGTCCATAATCGAGGCGTGGTTCAACTTATCGGAGAGGATAAGATCTTTTTTGCCGAGCAGGGCCGGCAGGATACCGATGTTGGCGTGATAGCCTGAATTAAAAAGCAGACAGGCCTCTTTTTTATAGGTGTCGCGCAGTGTCTCTTCCAGCAGATGTGACCTGATGCTGTCACCGGTTAAAAGACGCGAAGACGCAGCGCCTAGGCCGAAATCGTCCTGCAGGTTGTCGGGGTGCATGGTGCGGTAAAATTTTCCATGCAAGCCTTTATCCCCGGCCAATCCCAGATAATCGTTGGAGGTAAGATTAAGCATCTCCTGCCCGCGATACACTATGCGGCAGCCGTTGCGCCCGGACAGTGGTTTGAACTCGCGCAGTCTCCCTTCCGCCTGCAATTTCTGTAATGACTGTGCGTAGGAATCGTTCATATTGCTCCTTCCGCCGCAACGACCCGGCAGATAGTCTCCGTCAGAAAATGGATATCCCGGTTATCGATAATATACGGCGGCATGACATAGACCAGCCGGCCAAAGGGACGAACCCAGACCCCGTTGTCAACGAATCTCTGCTGGATGCTGCCCATCTGCACAGCCTCCTCAAGCTCCACCACCCCAATGGCACCGAGGACACGAACGTCGTTTACCCCGGCGAGCTGTCGGCACGGAGCAAGGCCATCTTCGAGCTGCGCGGCAATGCGGGCAATGTTCTTACGCCAGTCAGATGCAAGGAGCAGCTCAATCGAGGCAACGGCCACACTGCAGGCAAGCGGGTTGGCCATAAAAGTGGGCCCGTGCATAAAGACACCCGGCTCTCCCTCTGAGATCACATGACCGATTTCGGCGGTAGCGAGTACGGCGGCGAGAGTCATATAGCCGCCGGTCAGGGCCTTGCCAAGACACAGTATATCCGGCGTAATCCCGGCATGGTTGCAGGCGAATAGTTCCCCGCTTCGGCCAAACCCGGTAGCGATCTCATCGGCGATCAATAAAACCCGGTAGGTATCGCACAGCTCACGAACCCGGGCCAAATAACGGGGGTGATAAAAACGCATTCCCCCGGCACCTTGCACAATAGGTTCTAAGATAACCGCACAGATACCGGCGTGATTTTCTGCCAGTAACTGTGCCAGGGAGCTGATGTCCTCTTCATCCCAGGCGTCATTAAAACGACACCGGGGCTTTTCGGCAAAAAAATACTGCGGCAGAATTCCCTGATACAGCTGATGCATACCGCCGACCGGATCGCAGACCGACATGGCATGAAAGGTATCGCCGTGATAGCCACCTTTGATCGTCAGAAAGCGATTTTTACCGGCACACCCCTTTGGCATAATTATATTGGATGGCCATTTTCATGGCAACTTCCACCGCCACCGATCCGGAATCGCAGAAAAAGACCCGGTCCAGGCCCGGCGGGGTGTGAGTAATCAACAGTTCGGCCAGCTCAATGGCAGGTTCATGCGTCAGTCCGCCGAACATGATATGGGAAAGTTTTGCTGCCTGGTCCTGCACAACCTTCGTCAGGCGTGGATGGTTATAGCCGTGGATCACCGACCACCAGGAAGCCATACCGTCGATCAGCTCCCGTCCATCCTGCAGTCGAATTCTGACGCCTGCCGCCGATTCGACAAGAAAGACCGGCAGTGGATTATCGATTGACGTATACGGATGCCAGATATGTCTCCGATCAACCTGCAACTGCTCGGCAACTTGCTTTTCCACGCGGGAGTTGACTCCTAGAGAAAATAATTAAAAATGGTTATTCCGGGGGCTCCACGACATCAAAGCCCAGCGCCCGGAACATGGCAATATCCTCGGTCAGGTTGTTGCCGATGGTGGTAAGGTAATTACCGACAATTGCCCCGTTAGCTCCGGCGCTAAAACATTTATGCTGCTGCTCGCCTAGAAGATTCCGTCCCCCGGCCAGCCGGATCACCGCCGGCGGATTAATAAAACGGTACATCGCCACACAGGTAAGGACCTCGGCGACACTCAGCGGCTGCAGACCCTCAAAAGGCGTTTCTTTAATGGGGGTAAGAATATTGAGAGGAATGGACAGAACATCAAGCTCGCGCAGTTCAAAGGCCAGCTCAAGACGCTGCGCAAGACTCTCGCCCAGGCCGATGATGCCGCCGGAACAGATTTCCATACCGGCATCCCGGGCGATCTTGATGGTTGCCACTTTCTCATCCCAGGTGTGGGTAGTGCAGACCTGCGGGAAAAAACTTCGGCAGGTTTCCAGGTTGCAGTGGTACCGGCTGACCCCCATCTCTTTTAGTTGCAGAGCTTTTTCCGGAGTCAGAAAACCCATTGACGCGCACAGAGACAAGGAGGTCTGTTCCTTAAGCTGCTGATAGATCCGCCGAAATTCCTGTAGATTTTTTTCCGAGACGGAACGACCCGCGGTGACCAGGGAAAAGCGTTGAACCCCATGCCTTTCATTTTCTTTGGCCAATGCAAGGGCTTTTACCACATCGATAGTGTCGTAGCTCACCACCTCGACGTCATAATGCGCGGACTGGGCACAAAATTTACAGTTTTCCGAGCATTTGCCCGATTTGGCATTGACAATGGAACAGAGATCAAGACTGCGCTTATGCACCTTCTGGCGCAGCTGATCCGCCGCCTGATACAACTCGGCCGGATCAGCGGTTGTCGCCAACTCCAGGGCTTCGCCAAAATCAAGATCGTGCCCGGCGAGCACTTTATTTTTATATCTTTCAATCACGAACGTATCTTCTCGATACACTGGGCGAGTGAGACCGGAGTGTCAAATTGCAAGGCCGTTATTTTGCTCCCTTTAGCGACTATTTTGCGCATCATGCCACTCAACACCGTCTTCGGACCAACCTCGATAAAGGTATCGACTCCCTCGGCCAACATCGCTTCGATGATTTCATACCAGCGGACTTTGGTCGCTATCTGGCTGGCCATCATCTTTTTCATGGTGTGCGTATCGGTCTCCGGAGCTGCGGAAACATTAAAATACACCGGGGTGCGCGGTGGTTGGAAGCTGATATCCGCCATAAACGCAGCAAAATCGGCAACCGCCCCGGCGACCAGGGGACTGTGATTGGCAACACTTACATTCAGGGCGATGACCTTGGCCCCTTGCGCCTCCGCCTTCTTGCCGATTTCGTCCATCGCCTCCATCGATCCGGAGATAACGATCTGGGTCGGGGTATTGTGATTGGCAGCAGTCACCGCGCCGGGACCCTTATAATCATCGACAAGTTTTTCGACTTCATCGATAGTAAGCCCCAGCACCGCTCGCATCCCCCCGTGATGAATCTTACCTTCACGTTCCATCAGCGCCCCTCTCTTGGCAACCAGGCGCATGGTATCTTCGGCACTCAGCACTCCGCCGGCAAAAAGAGCGGAATATTCACCCAGGCTATGGCCGGCAAAACAATGTATCGACGCTTCTTTTCCCAGTGCGTCCTTGAAGGCCTGCCAGCAGATAAGGTTGGTAACGGTAATTGCCGGTTGCAGATTGGCAGCCTTGGTCAGTTCATCCATGGGCCCCTGGCTGCACAACGAACCCAGGTTAATTTCACAAGTGGCTTCGGCCATCGCCATTAAAGCGGCGCATGTGGTACTGGTGCTGATAAATTCTTGCCCCATGCCCAGATATTGCGATCCCTGACCGGGGAAAAGCACAGCTATTCTCATTAATTATTCCTCTATTATTAATATCTATTTTTCGTCTTTCGGCATAAATAAAAAGAGTGCCACACCAACACAGATGGCCGAATCGGCAACATTGAATGCCGGCCAGTGCCAGCCACCGACATAAAAGTCAAGAAAATCGACGACCGCACCGAATCGAAGCCGGTCGATCAGGTTGCCGGCAGCCCCACCCGCGATCAAGGCCAGCGGCCAGCAATAAAGCCGGCTTATTTTTCTCAGTTTCCAGTAGGCAAAGGTGAGGCCGACCAAGGCTACCGACCCGATGCCGACAAAAAAATAGTGCCGCCACGGTGACGCCATATCCGCGAGAAAACTAAAGGCAGCCCCGCTGTTGGTGACATAGACTAAATTGAAAAAACCGGCAATAATTTCTCTTGCCTCATAAAGGCGCAAGGAATCGACAACCAGCATTTTGGTTAGTTGATCGGCAACGATGGTTGCCAGGACAATTATAAAATACGCCACTTGTTTATACCACAGAGTAGACTCTAAGACGCTTCGGTCATATCTGCCAGAACTTCTGCACAACGGCTGCAGATTTGCGGATGGATCGCATTGGTGCCGACCGTTGTCGAGCGCAACCAGCACCGCAGACATTTTTCACCAGACGCCGCTTGCACCTGGACGATGAAACCAGGAATTTCTTCACTGGTAAACCGCACCCCGTTTTGCGGGGTATCGACAGTCAACTCGGAAAGCTCGGAAATAATCGAAATCTCCTTTATCGTGGTCCATTCACTATTGAAAAATTCGGCAAATTCCCCAGCCGCCTGCACCAGCACTTCCGCCTCCAGGGAATGGCCGATGACTTTGTCCCGTCGGGCTATCTCCAGGGCCTTGGTGATCTCCGAGCGAACCTTGATAAGTTTTGCCCATTTATCCATCATCGTTGCATCGCAGTCAATTTTTTGCTCCGCAGGAAACTGGGCAAAATGGATGCTCTTATCCTCGGCCGGACCATTTTCGGCCAGCCCGTGCAATGCGTCCCAGGCCTCAGCTGCAGTGAAACAGAGGACCGGGCTCATCAGCCGGAGCATGCCATCGAGAATGGTATACAGCACCGTCTGCGCCGAACGTCGCAGGTGCGAATTGGTCCCGGAGGTATAGAGTCGATCTTTTAAGATATCGAGGTAAAAAGAACTCATGGTGGTGCCGCAGAAGTAATTCAGGCGCTGGTAGATGCTGTGAAATTCATAATTCTCATACCCCGCAAGGATTTTTACCCGCAATTCCTCAAATTTAGCCAGGGCCCAGCGATCGAGTTCAGGGAGTTGGTCGTGCGGTACGCTTAAGGTTTCCGGTTGAAAATCTTCAAGATTTCCCAGAAAGTAACGAATGGTATTGCGGATCTTCCGATAGGAATCGGATATCTGACGAAGAATCTCATCAGAGACCTTGACATCGTCCTGATAATCCTCACTGGCAACCCAGAGACGAAGAATTTCCGCACCGTATTTTTCAATAACCTCGGAAGGAAGAACCACGTTGCCCACCGATTTGGACATTTTTTTGCCCTGACCGTCCACCACATAGCCATGGGTCAGCACCCCTTTAAAGGGTGCACGGTCACGAGTGCCTATCGAGGTTAGCAGGGAGCTGTGAAACCAGCCGCGATGTTGATCACTGCCTTCAAGATACAGATCGGCCGGGGATCGGAGCTCCTCGCGCTGTTCACAGACCGCCGCGTGGCTGACGCCTGAATCAAACCAGACATCGAGAATGTCGGTCTCTTTCTCAAATTCACTCGCGCCACATTTGGTGCAGGTATCGCCGCCGACCAGAAAATCACCAACATCGTGACTATACCAGGCGTCGGCGCCCTCTTTGCGAAACAGGGCATCAATTTTAGCGACAACAGCCGAATTCTTGACCACCTCACCACATGCTTTGCAGCTGATGACCGTGAGCGGCACGCCCCAGCTTCGCTGGCGTGACAGACACCAGTCCGGACGGCCTTCAATCATCGAATAAATCCGCTGCATGCCCCAGGCAGGTGTCCATGTAACCGTTTTAATCGCCGCCAGCGCTTTCTCGCGCAGCCCATTGTTCTCCATTGAGATAAACCACTGCGGCGTAGCCCGGTACATAACCGGTTTTTTACACCGCCAGCAGTGCGGGTAGCTGTGGTTGACCGACGCCTCATGGACCAGTGCACCGGTTTCGGCCAGATCCTTGGTGATAACTTTATTGACCGCCGGAATCTTCTGTCCGGCATACACACCTGCCTCGGCGGTATACATACCATCGGCATCGACCGGAGAAAGGATATCCAGGCCATAGCGAAGACCGGTCTGGTAATCGTCGGCACCATGGCCCGGAGCGGTATGGACGCAGCCACTACCTGCATCCGCCGTGACATAATCGGCAAGCACCAGCAGAGACTCCCGATCCATAAACGGATGGCGGCAGGCGCGCTGATCAAAATTTTTCGCGCCGAAAGTAGCCTTGATGGTGTAGTCTTCCCGGCCGATTTCGGCCATGACTTTCTCGACCAGCTCACGGGCGACAATCCAGGTCTCTTCTCCTACCGCAACGGCGGCATAGATGAAATCAGGATGCAGAGCAACGGCCAGATTGGCCGGCAGCGTCCATGGCGTCGTTGTCCAGATAATAAAATAGACCTTGTCCCCACCTAGGGCCGGATCTATATCGGTCAGCTCACTCTCAGCCTTGAATTTGACATAAATCGAGGGGGAGGTATGGGGATGATATTCCACTTCGGCCTCGGCAAGAGCGGTGGTACAGGTGGCACACCAGTAGACCGGTTTGCGGTTGCGGATGACTGCACCCGAAAGCAGAAAAGTATTAAACTCTCTGGCGATAGTCGCCTCATATTCATAATTGATGGTGAGGTAAGGATTATCCCAGTCACCCAATACTCCCAGTCTCCTGAACTGCTCTTTTTGAATCTTGATCCATTTATTGGCGTACTTTCGGCAGGCGCTTCTCTTGGACAGAATCGGGATAGTCTTCTTTTTTTCCCCCAGTTCAAGATCGACATTATGCTCAATCGGCAGGCCATGACAGTCCCAGCCCGGAATATAGGGGGCGTTGAAACCGGCCATTCTTTTAGACCGAAGGATTATATCTTTTAAAATTTTATTGAAGGCAGTGCCCAGATGAATATTGCCGTTGGCATATGGCGGACCGTCATGGAGAACAAAAAGTGGTTTATCTTTGCTTTTTTCCTGAACCCGGAAATACAACCGATCCTTTTCCCATTGTTTGAGAACAAGCGGTTCTTTCTGGGCGAGATTAGCCTTCATTTTGAACCCGGTATTGGGTAAATTAAGGGTATCCCTGTAATCCATGTTTCTCTCCTTCATCCTGTTCTACGAGCTCTTGTCGCCGCCGAAACGGCCTGTTTATCAACAATGATGCTTCCGCGCCCTGATGCCTTGCCGACCTTTTTTAAAAAAGAGTCAAACAGATTACAATAACAACTGCAGGTGAACTTGCAAGGGTAAATTGACGGCATCGCTCTTACCAGCCGGGCACCGCCGCTCCGGCAGGTATTTTTGCGGCATTGTTCTCTAAACATCTTGATTGCGTGAGATCCATTGCGTTTATACCTGGAATACTATATATTTTTACAAAAAATACCATATCGGTCCACCGGCAGAACAAAAGCCGGTATAAACCACATTGCCAGCGTATAGCAGTGCTCCAGATTCATTCAGAGAGGATGAAGGGCTATTGGGGCGGATTCTAAAAAATATCACTAATACGATGAGTAAAAACAGCGAAACGATGATCGAAATGATCAAAGTCTCAAAGATTTATCCGGCAGATGTTGTCGCCTTAAAAGATGTTTCCGTCTCGATAGACAGTGGCGAGATGTTTTTTATCATCGGCATGAGCGGTGCCGGCAAGACGACCCTGCTCAAACTTCTGTGCAGCATGGAAATCCCGACCAACGGTCTGATTGAAATAGGCGGCAAACCCATCCATTTGCTCAAAGGTTCCAAACTGGCCAGGCTGCGGCAAAAAATAGGCGTAGCCTACCAGGATTTTAAGCTTCTGACCGATAGAACCGCCGCGGAAAATATTGCTATCTCCATGGAGGTCTCCTATAAAAAACCACAGATGATCCGCAACCGGGTGCGCATGCTGCTCGAGCAACTTGATCTGGCCGACAAACACGATACCATCACCGGTGAACTCTCCCGGGGGGAGCAGCAGCGGGTGACCCTGGCCCGGGCCATCGCCAACTCGCCGACAATGATCTTAGTCGACGAACCAACAGGAAATCTTGATGCGACAACGACCCAAAAGGTCATGCACCTTCTGACCAATTGCAACAAGGCAGGAGCGACGATAGTGATCGCCACCCACGACCAATCGCTGTATCGCCACACCTCGCACCGAGTGATGGAATTGCGCAAAGGACAGCTCCTTGCCCCCGCGGCAACCGCAAGGAGCGCTGCATGAGTTTCTGGCTCACCGTCATCCGCCAGGTCGGCCGCAATCTGCGCATGACCTGGGGGTCACAGCTTATGACCCTCTTGACCGTCAGTCTTTCGGTGCTGATTTTCGCCTTTTTCTATCTTATCTACACCAATATGCTCCACTTCGGCGATAAGCTGGGCGACGACCTCAGTCTCATTGTCTACCTGGACGAAGAACCCGGTCCGGAGATGCAGCAGCAGTTGAAAAATAAAATCAAGGCCTTCGATGAAGTCGAAGAGGTTCGCTTCATCTCCCGGGCCGACGCTTATAACCGTTTTGCCGCCCAGCTGGGAAAAAACCAGGATGTTCTCGCCGATATCCCTAAGGATTTTTTACCGCCGTCCATTGAGGTGGTTCCTCTGAAAAATTTGCGCAGCCTCAACCAGGTGAAACTATTCTCCGCCTATCTGGCCCGCCTTCCCGGCACCACCAAGGTGCAGTACGGTCAGGACTGGGTGGAAAGGTTTTACTATTTCACCAAACTGTTGTCGATAATTGTCCTGCTCAGCGGTACCCTGCTCATCCTGACCACCATCTTTATGGTGGCATATACCATTCGCCTGACTATTTTGGGCCGACAGGCGGAACTGGAGTTGCTGAAACTGGTCGGTGCGACGAATAATTACATCCGCACGCCCTTTTTGCTGGAGGGACTGTTCCAGGGGGTCCTTGGCTCATCACTTGGCATTGGCTCGCTGTTTGTGCTCTTTCAATGGATCAAGCTTCATTTTTCCGGCCCAGGATTTCTTAACCTGTTTGAGTTTTCTTTTTTTTCTCCAACCGTCGGCCTGGCCATTATCGGGGTTTCTATTCTTCTTTGCACCCTGGGAAGTTATTCGACCATGCAGAAATTCTTACGCATCTGAGCCCTTGTCTCCTCTTGTTAAAAAATGGCTTTGCCGCAGCAGCCGGCGCAAAAACGGACCACTTCTTTTTTCCGGTGAAGTTTTGCCGGTAGTAGCCCTTGTCCTGTCTTTTCTCCTGGCCACGCCGGTCATTGCGCCGGCAGGCAAGTCAGGCGGCAAGAGTATTGCGGAGCTTAAGGGAACCATCAGCCGACTGCAGGAAGGCATTATCGAGCAGGAAGATAAGCGGGCACAGACTCAAATCACCGAACGTAATATCCTGGCCGAGCTGGAGATACTTGATAAAAAGCTGGCAACCCAACAGGAAAAACTGGACGACTTGGAAAAAAAAATGCACGACCAGCAGGCGATGATTACGCAGCAGGAAAATGCCCTGCGGAAGGTTCGCGAAAAAAAACGGAGCGTCGAAAAACATCTGCAGGAACGGATGCGCGCGTATTATTCAATGGGCAACATTGGTCTTTTGAACGTGACTTTTTCCACCAAGTCCCTGCCGGAGCTGCTTACTTTTCATGACGCCTTTGATGTGCTGATACAATACGACCAGGAGCTTATCAAGGCCTATCGGCAAACCATCGATCAGCTGGTCAGGATGACCAAAGCTCTTGATCTGGAAAAAACAGTGCTGAACGATTTTATCGCCCAGACCGTGCAGGAAAAAGAAACTCTGCAGACGACTACCACTGCCAAAAAAGACCTTCTCTCCCAGGTCCAAATGCAGGAGAAGCTGCATGAACAGGCGATCATCGAAATGCAACAGGCATCCAGCGACCTGACCAAATCGATTGTTTCGGCAAAACCGAAAAGCCGGGTTGTGGAGCAGAAATTTCTCACCGCGAAAGGCAAGCTGCCACCGCCGGTTGCAGGAGTTGTTATCACCCGCTTTCATCAGCAAAAGACGAATGCACTCGGCATATCGAGCATTGCCAACGGGATTGCCATCAAAGTCGCCGACGGCACCACAATTAGAGCTGTCAGCGATGGTACGGTGACTTTTTCCGGGTATTTACGAGGATTTGGCAATACGGTTATCATCCATCATGGTTTTGAGTACTACACCGTCACCTCAAGAATGGAAAAAATCCTGGTAAAAAAAGGGCAGAAAATCAACCAGGGTCAGAGCATCGGTATTACCGGCGACACGGCAACTCTGTTTGATGAAGGACTCTATTTTGAAATTCGCCAGGGCAGCGAATCGGTGAATCCTTTACCCTGGCTCAATCCTGACAAACTGACTATAGTACACGATATTGTCCCCGAACCTACGTCCAGTGAACCTGGGACGGAGGATTCCGCTGAATAAAATATATTCCATATTAGGAGTCTGTCGGATTATGTCTTCCCCCTGCTGCTTATCTCGTCGATCCGGTTTTTCCCTGTTTCTCCTCCTGTTGCTCCTCGGTTCTCCCGTTTTGGCTGAAAATGCCGAAGATGCCAAAATAACAACCTATAAACAATTGGAAATTTTTTCCAATGTTCTCAGTATCCTTCAGGAAAACTATGTTGAGGAAATCGACACCAAAGAGGTGTTGAACGGCGCCATTCGTGGCCTGCTTTTCTCACTTGATCCACACTCCTCGTATATGCCGCCGGAGAGTTTCAAGGACCTGCAGGAAGAGACCCGGGGATCTTTTTCCGGTATCGGGATAGAGGTTACCATAAAAAACGATCTGCTTACGGTGGTCAGCCCCATCGCCGATACCCCGGCGGATCTGGCAGGATTGAAAGCCAACGACACGATCATTGAGATAGACGGGGTGAATACCAAAAACATGGCCCCGGACGAGGCAATCGCCAAGCTGCGCGGCCCGGCAGGATCGACGGTTACTCTGTCGATCCATCGCGAAGGCTGGAAGAATCTGAAGGTTATCACCTTAAAACGAGAAATCATTCCCATCCAGTCGGTAAAAGCCGAGTTTCTGTCGCCCGGCTTGGTCTATACCCGGATTACCAACTTCCAGAGTCATACCACCTCGGATTTCAAGGAAAAACTGCAGAGCCTGAAAAAGCAGCACCGGGTGGACGGCTTGATCCTCGATCTGCGCAATAATCCCGGTGGCCTGCTGAATCAAGCGATCAGCATCGCCGATATTTTTCTCGATAAGGGGACAATCGTCTACACTAAAGGGCGGCGGGAGGACCAGAACAACGTCTATGTGGCCCACGACAACGGCGAGAAAAGGATGTACCCTCTGGTGGTTCTGGTCAATGAAGGCTCGGCCAGTGCCTCAGAGATTGTGGCCGGGGCGATCCAGGCGCATAAAAGAGGCATTATCGTCGGCACCAGGACCTTTGGCAAGGGGTCGGTGCAAACCATCATCCCCTTGCCCGACGGTGCCGGCCTGCGTATGACCACGGCAAAGTATTATACGCCCGATGATCGGTCCATTCAGGCCCAGGGAATCACCCCGGATGTAGAAATCCCCTTTATTGCCTGCGGACCCTCAGAAAGTCCGGCGGCGGGACCAAAACAATTAAAAGAGGCCGATCTTGAGCGCCATCTGCCGGGTTTGCCAGATGAAAAAAGTAATGCCCAGGAAAAATCCGCGCAACAACTGGAGCAACGCATGCAGACCGACAACCAGCTGCGCACCGCCTACAACATCCTGAAAAGCCTTAATCTGTACTATGAGTTTAACAAAAAGGTAGAATAAGATGGTGTCTTAAAGAGCCATGCAGGGGCACGCCTGTGTGTGTGCCCCTACGGAGATTACAACGGAAAATTGTTACGAGTCCATCTAATAATGCGACCGGATGCCGTTTGCATCAATAACCGAGTTCGCGCAAAAAACGTTCGTCCTGCGACCAGTTCTTTTTCACTTTTACCCATAATTTCAGGAGTACTCTTTGGCCGATAAGGGCCTCGATATCTTTACGGGCGGCTATGCCGATGCTTTTAAGTTTCTTGCCGCCCTTACCAATTACGATCCCTTTCTGGGATTGTTTTTCGAGAACTATGGCCGCGTGAATCGTCACCAGCTGCGTAGCTTTATCTTCTTTGAAGGACTCAATCAGTACCGCCGTCGAGTAGGGAATTTCTTGACCGGTGAGTAAAAAGACCTTTTCCCTGACAATCTCCGCACATAAAAATCTCTCCGATGCATCAGTGGGGATATCCTCCGGAAAATAGCGCGGTCCGATCGGCAGCAGGGCCAGAATTTCCTGGAAAAGACTGTCCAATCCGTCGCCGGTCATCGCTGAAACCGGGATAAAGGCCTTGAAGGGAAAGAGTGCGGCATAGGCATCGATCAAGGGCAGCACCTTTTTTCTGTCGATTAGATCAACCTTGTTCAAGACCATTATCGCCGGTGCCTTTATCCGCTGCAGATACTCCGTCAGCTCCGCCGCCTTTTGTTTCTGCACTTTTTCCGGCAGGGGCAGGGAAACATCGACCAGGAACAGGACGACATCCACTTCCGTCAGACTGTCCATGGCCACCTTGACCATCTCCAAATTCAGGGGATCGCGGGATTTATGCAGGCCCGGCGTATCAAGAAAAACCACCTGATAGCCGGCATCATTTACGATGCCGGCGATACGGTTGCGGGTGGTCTGCGGTTTGGCGGTAACAATCGATATCTTCTGCCCCAGATAATGGTTCATAAGGGTTGATTTCCCGGCATTCGGCGGCCCGACGATCGCCACCATTCCGGACGTAACCGGTTTTTCTAAAAAATCCATAGTATATTCAAAAAATTGGGATTAAACTAGTTGCCATTAACAATAGACAAATAGCCAGAAATAAAATTATAATGTGTCGCAAAAATACAGCTTACACTATTATAGAACAAAGAGTGACCAATTCGTGATTAAATGATTGTAACGGGAAAACTGATAGAATACCTTGATAACGGTAAGTTCATTTGTGCCCTGGTAACCGAAAGCCAGCCAAAACGATTACGCCTCATCAATCAAAACGGACGAGAACTGAACCTGCCGCTGTCCCGGGTAATACACAGCTCAAAAGATACTCATCCGACCGGAATTAATAGGGAAATACTCACCAAACTGCTTCAGGACACTACCGAAAGACGAGGCTCCCTGATGCGCCTCATCAATCTCGAGGAAGTCTGGGAACTGACCGCAGAGGATGCATCAAATTCGTTCAGCCCGGTTTTTCTGGCTGAGCTTATCTTTGGTTCGGAGGCAACCGACGATACGGTTTCCGCTTTTTTGCGCTGTGTCTTCGCCGATAAGCTGTTCTTTAAATATAAAGAAGGCCTGATTCATGTCAACAGTCCGGACAAAGTTGAGCTCCTGCAACTGCAGCTGCAAAAAGAAGCCAAACGGGCCCAACTGATTGGAGAAGGTGCCGGTATCGTCACCCGGATCATGAACTCTGAACTGTCCTCTGCCGATTTTGGTCCCATCGAATTGGAAATCTTAAGCCTTATTCGTGATTTATATCTTTTTGATAACGACGCTCCAGATAGTGAAATAGCCAAAAAGATTCTCCAGTCAGCTGGTCTGCACAAGCCCCACGATCCCTTTCATTTACTGGTCAAAGCCGGAATGTGGAATGCCAACGAAAACATCCCGCTGCTGCGCCAGGAACTGCCGGTAAATTTTTCGCTTGCCGCCAGGCAACAGGCCGAACTTATCCTGCAACGCGGCCAAAATGAACTGTTTAATGATGCCGGCAGAATCGATTTTACGCATCTTGCGCCGCTTACCATCGATGGCCCGACGACGCTTGATTTCGATGACGCCCTAACCATCGAGGAGATAGACGGGAACTACCTGGTCGGCATCCATATTTCCGATGTCGCCCATTATGTTCGCCCCGGCGACCATCTGTTCGCCGAGGCAATGCGCCGCGGCACCTCCATCTATTTCCCCGAAGGCCAGGTGCCGATGCTGCCGCGTCATCTTTCGCAGGGCATCTGCAGTCTCATCCAGGACGAAACTCGGGCCACCTTAAGCTTTATGATATTGCTGTCACCCGAAGCGGAGGTTTTACGAGTCAGGATCAATCCATCGATCATCCGAGTCAGACGGCGACTCACCTATGAAGAGGTCGACCGGATGCTGACCACCGACCCGGAGATTAGGCTCCTGGACATGCTGCGGAAAAAATTGCGGGCCAGACGTCTGGCCGGCGGCGCCCTGCTGCTGCCGTTTCCTGATGTGAATATCTTTATTGATCATCACGGCAAAGTGCATGTCAGTCTGGCCAAAAGTGACACCGCAGCCAGGACGATCGTCTCGGAGATGATGATCCTAGCCAACAGCGAGGCGGCAAAATACGTTGCCGATCGGATGGTGCCGGGAATTTTTCGATCGCAGGCACCCCTGCAGAAAAGAATTGTCCACGGAGAAGACGACGATCTTTTCCAGAACACCCTGCAGCGTAAAAATATGTCCCGAGGCGAGTTGTCGACTATCGCCAAAGCCCATAGCGGACTGGGTGTGTTGCACTATACCACCGTCACTTCGCCGATCAGGCGCCTGCTCGACCTGGTCATGCAGCATCAGCTGAACAGCATCATCAGACGGCAGGAGCCTTGTTTTACCGAAGAGATGTGCAAGGATTTCACTTCGGTGCTCAGCCGCACTCTGACCACAGCCAATAATGTTCGCCATCAACGGCAAAGATACTGGCTGTTGAAATACCTGGCCGACCGGCAGGGACAATTTATCGACGCTTTGGTCATCCAGGTTGGACCAAAACGGATCAATATGATCCTCCTGGATATTCTTATGGATATTGATCTTCCCAATCCGGGTGGAAGAGAAATCAAACCCAATACAATCGTCAAGGTACGGATTGTTAAATCCGAACCCCTCGACAATAATGTCCGGTTCGACTGGTAATCTGACAGATGCCGATGGACAGTTTTTATGCCAACAGGATGGGCACTGGAAAAAATTTGATATACGAACCCATCAATCCTGGCCCTGGTTATTCTTCTTTTTATCCGTTTTGATCTTGATTTGATTACCCTGGGTGAAGCCTTTGGTCGGCTCGTTACATTCAATAATCATCTTGGTTCCATCCACCTTGACAACGGTGCATTTTCCAGTTGCCGCCATGGCTCCTTCCATACTAAATCCAATGGCCGCCAGGATGCACAATATCATCACTGCATGTTTCATCTCTCTCACCTTCATCATCTTCTCTTTTTTTGAAAAACATGTGCTCCAATCAAGTTTCTACAATATACCATTTATGGCTATAAATCACTCGACATGGGGACAAGTCGAGCCATGTCTACCTCCACGAGAAAAACCACCGCGCTTTTTAAAGAGTTTGCTCTTTAACCGGATCCGGTAAATTGGTATAACCTTTTTAAAAGCAAAACGCTTCATTACGACTTGCGCAGGGGTTCACCTGTGAACCCCGACGGTGCAATTCTGACAATCATGTTTTCACGACACCATCAGAATTACTGAAAAAAATGACCGACAATACCTTCGCCGGCCCCATGAGTATGATTAAGATTGACGGGGCCAGGATCAAACTGCTGCGCGAACAACAGGGCCTGACCCAGCTCTATCTGGCGACAGCGGTTGAGGTAACCACCGACACCATCTCCAGATGGGAAAATCGACGATATCCCAGCATCAAGCGGGAAAACGGCCTGAAGCTGGCCGAAGCCCTCAATGTGCCGCTTGAGGAGCTCCTTGAGGATATCCCGGCGGATGCCCCTGAAGATGATGCATCGTACCAGCCTCAGTCCCGGGAGAGCCGACCGATAGATGTTGCCGGCATCGCTCAAGCAAAACCTAGAAAAATATGGCCTTTGCTGCTTCTTTCCGGCACGCTGATGCTCATTATCATGGCCGTGCTGTGGTTTTTTTATCAATCACGAACTGCCGGCATGTTTACCGCTGAGCGTATCCTGCCCTCTCATTGTATATCCGGCCAACCTTTTCCCGTGGTCATCAAATTTACCAGGAAAACTTCGGGGCCGACTGCACTGATCATTAAAGAAACTCCTCCACCAAACAGCACGATAAAAGCAACCTCACCGAAAATATCACCCAGCGGCCGGACAAATAAACAGCTCAAATGGCTGCAAAAAATCGCCGACAATGCGGTCTTTGCCTATCTGATCAGCGTCTCCGGCAAAGAGCTGGAAACTGCCCGGTTCAGTGGTACCGCGGCCATCAGTGGCGAAGCCGAAGCAACGATAACAGGTCCTGCCGCCATGGTCATCAGTCACTATCACTGGGCAGACACCAATAAGGACAATGTCATCAGTGATGCCGAGATTCTCGCTGTTTACGAACGGTATGGCGATATTACCGGGCTTGACCTCGATATTGACCAGATCGAAGAAATCTGGATGGGTTCTTCCTATCAGTGGGACCCAGCTAAGGGCACCATTAAAATTATCGATTGATTGACTCCAAGAATCCATCCGGGGGCACCAATAAAAATAAGCAGCAGCCAGTGGTATTGCTTGCGTATGCCCTGAGACATAACAAAAACATTCGGGGCACCGATAGCCATAATCAGTCCCGCACCCACGCCCATTCCCTGTAAAAATACCTGCACGTATTGCTCCTTCAGGTAAAAATCCCTCACCTGGGAGTTCCTTTCTTTTCCTGGCAGATATCTTCCCTGAATCGATCTATGTCGGGTCGTACCTGACCCAATATCTGCAGATGTCCGCTATTATAGCGGAGGATTTACGGCTAAAAATATATCAACGGCGGAAAAGCCATAAAATTCAAGTACAGGAGAACTCTTATGAAAAGAACACAGATGATTATAACAATTGTGGCGCTGGTAACATTGCTTATGAACAATGCACAGGCCTCAGACAAAAGAGTCAACGGGATGATTATCGGCGGCGGTACCGGCGCTCTTGTCGGTCAAACAATTGGCCGCAACGCAGAAGCGACAATCATTGGAGCAACAGTCGGCAGTGTTACCGGCCTGCTGATCGGCAATTTTTTGGAGAGGCAGCATAGACCTGTCTACCGGCCGTCTCATGGTACCCTCTATCAGAAAAATTATGGCTACCAAGGGTCTGAAAGACGGCATCGACCGGTAATCAAAAATGACTATCGATCATATCGCAACAATTGCCGGAAAGTCGTGACCATAAAACAAGGGCCGCACCGGACCAAGCGAGTGGTGACGACCATCTGTGACAGCCAATATGGTCGCCCTCACCGCGACAGGTTTCATTGATCGATTCTGATATTTTTCGTCTGAGAAATAGGCAAGCAGGGTCCGGTAGGATAAAGTACGACTGGGTCATCCATCACAACTCGTTGACCCAGTCGGGAATATGATGGAGTATGTAATTATGCACCGCTTCTTTTCTCTCACCTGCCGGGGCATTACCCACAGCGGCCATGACCTCGGCAAAATCAAACCAGCAGAGCTCCCGATCATCCTTGCTGTAGACGGTCAGAATTCTTCGATCAAGCTGCTCAATATCTTCTTCTTCCTGGATAGCACCCACCAGTTTTACCGCTTCTGCCGGGCTGAGAAATTTTATTTCTTCCTCACTCATGATTTCTCCATAAAAAAAGGCGAGCAGGAAACAATCCTCTCGCCTTGCACATCTTAACAAGATACGTTTTCAGGCGGCCTTGACTACTGCTCCGGACCGAATGCAACGAGTGCACACTTTAGTTTTTTTCTTGTTTCCGCCGGCGTCGACCATGCGCACCATCTTCAAGTTCGGCAACCAGCGCCGTCTTGTTTTGTTATGTGCATGGGAAACATTATTCCCAACCATCGGTCCCTTCCCACATAATTCACATACTTTGGCCATTGTTCTCTCCTTCTATCCCATCCATCCGCTCATCGGCGCAAAAATGGGGAAATGCATACTTTCAAGTGTATGAGTAAACGATTATTAAGAATTTGACTTTGTAACCTCTTTTGCAATTTAAGGCAAGTTTTTTCCCTAAACAAAGATGCAATCATATTTTTTTTGCAGATACGAGCAAAGATTTAGTGTTATGGATAAAAAAATCATTTACCCTGTCGTCGATGAATTGTCCGCACCATACTATACTATCTTCTCTCATTGCAATCTGGCACGACCTGTTGTAGTAGTTCTCTCTTAACAATAATTCTCATTAAATATTTTTATTATGGTTATTTTCGATCAGCTCTGGGCCTTCTTCTCTTCGGTAAAACTGGCGATATTTACACTCTGCGCCCTTGCCGCTACTTCCATTATCGGGACCGTTATTCCGCAGGGAGAATCGGCGGCTTTCTATGCCCACAATTTTGGTCCGGAAACCGCGCATTTCATGCAGATTCTTGATATCCCCAATATGTACTATTCCTGGTGGTTTCTTGGTTTGCTCGGCATCCTCAGCACCAACCTGATTGTCTGCAGCCTGGATCGATTCCCAGCAGTATGGCGGATAATAACCGTCGACAATCTGGCAATGGCGCCTGAGCGGATCGAAAAAATGTCCCACTTCAGTCGGTGGGAATTTGGTACCGACAAGCTTGATCACCTCAATCTTGCTCAACTCCTTCGAAAAAACGGCTGGCAGGCACAGTCTAAAAAGCTTGGCGATGACGAACTTTTTTTCAGCCAGCGAGGGAAATGGACCCGCACCGGCGTGTATATCGTCCACTTTTCCATTCTGCTCATTTTTGCCGGGGCGATCACCGGCCATTTCTGGGGATTTAAAGGCAGCGTGATGATTCCGGAACTGAGTGCAACTGAGAAGGTCTTCGCGGCAAAAAACGGTGGTCCGATAGAACTGGGCTTTGCCGTGCGGTGCAACTCCTTTGCCATTGAATTTTATGACAATGGCATGCCCAAGGAATATAAAAGTAATCTCACTATCCTTGAAAACGACCAGGAAGTACTGACGCAAGACATAGAGGTGAACAGCCCGCTTACCTATAAGGGTATAACTTTTTATCAGTCGAGTTATCAGGGATATCAGGATTTTCTATTGCATATAACGGAGAACAGCTCCGGCACGGCAAAGACCTTCACTCTGCCCTTTCAAAAGCAGATGGGCTGGGAAGGCAAAGACCTCCAGTTCGGCATCGTCAATGCTGAAGCAGTCGGCCAGCGGGTCGTGCGGGCGAAGGTCTGGTTCAAAGCCGGTGACAACCCCGCATCCATTGAATGGTTGACCGACACCGATAAAACGATTTTTATCGGCGGCGCCCAGGAATATACGCTTGCCGTCAAACAGATGTATGCAACTGGCCTGCAGGTCGCTAAAGACCCTGGGGTATGGCTCGTCTATATTGGCTGTGGCTTGATGCTGCTTGGCCTGTATATCGCCTTTTTCAGGTCACATCAACGGATTTGGCTGTACAAGAAAAATGACTCAGCCATGCCGCAACTGTGGCTGTCCGGTTCTACCAACAAGAATAAACTGGCGTTCACTCAGGCCTTCCAAAAACTGAAAAATAATATTGAACATGCTGTCCAACGGTAATCACCGCCTGATGCATTTACACGGAGTATAAAATATGGATAGTTCGCAACTACTCGGCATTACCACCTTCACCTATATGTTTTCGACAGTGTTGTATATTGCAATACTGGTATTTAAGACCCCGCGACTAGGTGGAATTGCTACCGTTTTTACCGCTCTGGCCTGGTTTATCCAGACGGCCGGTCTGGTCATGCGCTGGATCGAATCCTACCAGATGGGCATTGGCCATGCACCGCTGACTAATATGTATGAATCGGTGGTCTTTTTTGCCTGGACCATTATCTTTCTCTATCTGTTGATCGAATGGAAATTCAAGACAAAAATTATCGGTGCCTTTGCCGTTCCTTTTGCTTTTCTGGCCATGGCCTACGCGTCCTTTTCGGCCGATCTCGATAAAGCCATCAATCCCCTGATACCTGCGCTTCAGTCCAATTGGCTTATCGCCCATGTGGTCACTTGTTTTGTCGGCTATGCAGCTTTTGCGGTTGCGGCAGCGCTCGGCATTATGTACCTGCTGAAGAACAAATCAAACGATGCAAAGAGTCCAATCACGCGGCCTGTCCAGTCGTTTTCCATCGCACGAGGTGCTGGACGATATCATCCATAAAACAATGATTTTCGGTTTTATCTGGTTGAGCGCGGGCATCATTACCGGGGCGATATGGGCCAACTCGGCCTGGGGGACCTACTGGAGCTGGGATCCTAAAGAAACCTGGTCGCTTATCACCTGGTTTTTCTACGCCATCATTCTGCACGCTCGCTACACCCGGGGCTGGTCCGGCAGCAGGATTGCTTTTTTAGCGATTTTTGGATTCGTCTCTGTCCTGTTTACCTATTATGGGGTGAATTTTCTGCTTTCCGGCCTGCACAGCTACGGCTCAAGTTGACGGCATAAAAGACCACAATGTAGCACTATTTCTATCATTACTAATGAGTTAACGGGTTTGACAAATTTAAGCAAAAACTGTATAAAGAGCGGTATCGGAAAGCAGCAGCAATGTAAATGCCTTATAAACTTATCCTAAAAGGAGAGCAATTATGTTGAAAAAGTTTCTTGTCTGTAGCGTTGTCTCGATGTTTGTCATGGGTGGCGCGGTTATTTCCTCAATGGCCACCGACGATGCCGGCAAAAAAGGTCCGGCGGATATTACCATCACCGACAGCACCAGCTCCAAGCCTAAACCGGCGCAGTTCCCGCACGAGATGCACCAGAAGAAGTTTGAATGCGGCGAGTGCCATCATGGCATGGCCGATGGCAAACAGGTGCCCTACACCAAGGGGATGGAAATCAAAAAATGCGAAACCTGCCATACCGGCGACACCCTTGCCGGCAAAATGAAAGACAAGCTCAAACTCGACACTCTTAAAGGTGCCGGACATGGCAACTGCCTTGAGTGCCATAAAGAAATGGCTGCCAAAGATGCCGCTTTGAAAGAAAAGAAAATCGACAAGTGTGCTACCTGTCATCCGAAATCATGATGTTATGGTGCCGTAGGCGATAAATAAGAAGGGGGTGTACGCGATTGCGAACACCCCCTTTCTTTTTGCCTGATAGTTCTGCTTCGAGCTGATTCCCATGGGGCCCATGGGATCAAGGGACAACACACCCAGGTGAGCCTCTACGGAGCAATTTACTGCGCCGGCTGACTGTCCTGCAGCTTGGAAATATCGCCGATCTGCAGAATCAAATCGCCGAGGGCGGTGAGAAGATTGAGCCGATTTTGCCTGACGGCCATATCCTCAGCCATAACCATCACTTCATCAAAGAAGAGATCAACCGGTTCTTTCATCTTCAGCATTACTTCCAGTGCTTTGACATATTCTTTGTTGTTGATCAGTTGTTCCATCTCGGCGCTGACCTGGACAAAAAGACCATACAGGTTCTTTTCCGCCTGCTGGTCAAAAAGATCGGCGGCAACACTTGTCTGCCGGTTGTCTTTTATTATATTTCTGATCCGCTTATAGGACGCGGCGAGAACCTTGAAGGCGGGTTGTTGACTGATCTTAATAATCGCCTCGATCCTCTGCAGGCAGTCGTTGACATCATCAAAACGGACCGATACCGCCGCATCGACAGCGTCTGCCGCAAGGCCCCTGCTGATGCAGTCATTGGCAAAACGTCCTTTGATAAAATTAACCGTCGCCGCAACCGTCTCGCTGCTGCCATCCACCCTGCTGCCATAGAGAGCCAATGCTTTGTGAACAATCTCGGCCAGCGAGAGGGTATAGCCTTTGCCCTCGATGATATGCAGGATGGCGAGAGAAATACGCCGCAGGCCAAAGGGGTCACCGGTGCCGGTCGGCACTTGCCCGATGCCGAAACAACCGGCAAGAGTATCGAAGCGGTCGGCGAGACCAAGCAGGGCGCCGATATCCGTGCCCGGCAAGCGCGCACCAGCCCTTTTGGGCATATAATGTTCCCTGATCGCCGTGGCAACGCTTGGTTTTTCTCCATCATGTAAGGCATAGGCGTGACCCATAATCCCCTGCAGTGAAGGAAATTCGCCAACCATATCGGAAAGCAGGTCAGTCTTGCAGAGCAGTGCCGCCCGACAGCTCTCTTCAACCAGGGATGGATCGACCTGTTCGGCCAGAATTCGCACCAGCTTCACCAGGCGCTCGTTTTTCTCGAGCATCGTACCCAATCTGGCCTGAAAAATAATCCCCTGCAAGCTATCGATCCGGTTTTCCAGACGGATCTCGCTGTCACTGTTAAAAAAGAACAGTGCATCTTCCAGCCTTGCCCGCAGAACACGCTGGTGGCCTTTGCGGGTTATATTTAGATCATTGACCTGGACATTATTGACGGCAACAAAACCAGGCAGCAATTCTTCCTGGTCATTGACTACGGGAAAATATTTCTGGTTGACCCGCATAGAGGTAATCAGGACCTCAGAGGGAAGCTGCAGAAACTTTCGATCAAAGACGCCGCAAACGCCAAAGGGCTTTTCGACCAGGTTATTCACGGTATCGACCAGATCCTCATCGATTGCCGCCGTGCCTCCCGCCAACTCGGCTGAACCGGTAACCGCCTGTTTAATTTCCGCGACAACCGCCGCCCTTCTTGCACTCGGATCGACCATCACGAATTTTTCAGCCAGCTGCTCCCGGTAGCCTGCCGCACCGTTTACGACAAACTGTTCCCCCGCCAGAAATCGGTGGCCACGGCTCTTGTTGGACGAAACAATACCTTCATGGACAACCGGGACTACTTCTTCCCCGAACAGGGCGACCAGCCATTGGATCGGCCGGGCAAAGGTGAGCTGGTTACTGCCCCAGCGCATCGACTTGGGAAAAGACAAGCCCTGGATAAGCGACTGCAACAGCTCAGGCAGCAGCTGCATAGTCATTCGGCCCTGCACTTCACGGACCAGCATAAGATAGTCGCCCTTGGCCGTGGCAACGACCTGCAGGGCACTGACATCGGCGCCCTTTGACCTGGCAAAACCAACGGCCGCCTTGGTCATCTTTCCCTCGGCGTCAAAGGCGGCTTTTTTTGATGGCCCCAGCAATTCTTCTCTCGCGTCTTCCTGTCTTGCAACAAGATCGCGGACAATGAGAGCCAGTCTGCGCGGTGTTCCCATCACCTGTATCTCGCCGTGACCGATTTTCAGCTCGGCGGTCTTTTGGGCAAACAGTGTCTCAAGCTGGGTAAGCGCCGGATCAAGATAACCTGCCGGAATCTCCTCTGTGCCGATTTCAAATAGTAGATCACGCATGGGAACCAATTAATAAAGTAAAGAGTTTATTAAGATGTTTAATAAGAAGGGATAGATTCCAGAGTGGCAAAGGTCGAACATTCGTCACCGTAGTTGTGGACAGTGACACTATACGATTTAATCGCCGCAATATGTTCAAGGCTTGCGCCGATACGCCTGGTCAATGCCTCAACGGACAGTAATTTGCGTTCTTTTTGGGACAGCTCGGTTATTTCTTCCTCGACCGTTTTCTCTATTAACAAGATAATATCTTCGATCCAGAAAAAATGATGGAACCGCATGCTTAGATCGACCTGCCCCCATCTACCCATCGATCCAGGCAGTCGGTGAGCATTCTTTTCGGTAATCGGCAGGCTGATCGGCACCTCAACCATAAGCGTCAGTTCATGTTCGTCTTGCAGCGAACCATGCATGGAGCATTTATAGTGACCAAGATTGCCGGAATCGCCATTGCGGACTTTTTTGAGAAAATAAGGAAATTGAATTTCTAAGTGGGATGCTTCAGCCTCCAGGCGAACCTTCATTTTCTCAAGAATGACATGAAAGCTTTTAATATCGATTTCGCCATGAAACTCGTTCAAAATCTCGACGAATCTGCTCATATGTGTGCCCTTGAACTTATGGGGCAAATTCACATACATATTGGCCGTGGCAATAGTCTGCTGCTTCTTCTGTGCTTTATCGCGGACGGTAATTGGATAGGAGACGGTCTTGATCCCGACTTTCTTGATATTTATCCTTCGGCTGTCGAGTTGACTCTGGATATCTTTCACTGGACAGTACCCCTATTCCTCGCCCAAAAGGGTTCGGACCGCTTTTTTGAGCTCGTCGAGATTGCCTGATTTGACGACATATTCATCAGAAGCCCAGGTCCCAAGATCGCGCTTGAATTCCTGATAGGCACTGCTCAGGATAACCGGCACCGTCGGCCGCAGCATCTTCATCTGGCGCAGAACCTCAACGCCGTTTATGCCCGGCATCTGAATGTCGAGAATGACCAGATCCGGTTCTTCATCCCGAAACTTTGCCAACCCGATCGTGCCGTCGAGGGCGGAAATTACCTGATAGCCCTCATCTTCGAACTCTTCCCGATAAACAATCTGAATAGATTCTTCGTCATCAACCAACAGTAACTTTTTCATCGTTTATACCCTCCAACCTGTTTTCCAGCGACTCCCGTAAGTAGCTGGCCGCTTCTTCAGGGGGCAAAGGATTGATGTAAAACCCGGTGCCCCATTCAAAGCCGGCAATGGACGTCAACTTGGGAACGATTTCAAAATGCCAGTGGTAATATTTCAGTCCGCCCGAGCGCAACGGCTCGGTATGCAGGACAAAGTTGTATGGAACATTGGCGATGCAACTGGATAATCGGCGCAGCGACTCGGAAAACAATTCGGCCAGAGACAAGATATCGGCCTCGCTTTGGGCGTAGTACTCCGAGGAATGATGCTTCGGCAGAATCCACATCTCAAACGGCGTCCGCGGCGCAAAAGGAGTTATGGTGATAAACCGCTCGTTCTGACAGACAACCCGTTCTTTCTGCTGCATTTCCTGGCGGATAATATCGCAGAAGATACACCGTTCTTTATACTTGTAATGCGACAGGGCACCATCGAGTTCGGATACGATCATCCGCGGCAGAATAGGCAAGGCAATCAGCTGCGAGTGGGAATGCTCAAGAGAAGCACCCGCCCCGCGACCATGGTTTTTAAAAACCATCACATACTTAAATCGTTCATCCTTGGAGAGATCGATAATTCTTTCCTGGTAGGCCTTGAAAACCAGGGCCATTCTGTCCGGGGCCATATCGGCGAAGTTTTCATCGTGATGCGGACTCTCAATGATAACTTCATGCGCGCCAATACCGTTCATCCGATCGTACAGGCCGACGCCTTCCTTGGCCAGATCCCCCTCGATAACCAGCGCCGGATATTTATTCGGCACCACCCGCACCTGCCAATCCGGGGCATTACTGGTCGAACCACGGTATCTGAAGGCATACACCTCAGGAGGGGTGAAAGATTCATTGCCGGGGCAAAGTGGACAAAAACCACCTCCTGTCCGAGTATCTTCGACCAGAAAATCGGTGGGTCGTTTCCGTCGTTCCTTGGAAATGATAATCCATCGGCCAAGAATGGGATCTCTGCGAAGCTCCGGCATCGGTGCCTAGAGTCCTTTCGATTTTTCTTTGGTTTCCTGCGCCGTCTTGCAGTCGATGCACAGCATGGTTACCGGCCGCGCTTCCAACCTCTTTATACCGATTTCCTCACCGCAATCTTCGCATATGCCGTAGCTGCCGTCATCGATTCTGGCGATTGCCTCCTCAATTTTAGCAACCAGCCTCCGCTCACGATCGCGAATTCTCAGCTCGAAGCTTCTCCCGGATTCTATGGTCGCCCGGTCATTGGGATCTGGAACATTCGAGGTCTGATCGGTCATTTCAGACAGGGTTTTGCCGGCTTCGTTAAAGATTTCCTCTTTTTTTTCCAGAAGCTGCCGACGAAACATCTCAAGTTTCTCTTGGTCCATTCACTCTCTCCTCAATACCTATAATTGTAATGCGTTAGACATCGTGCATTAAATATTAAGAACTTGTTCAATACTTCAATACTATACTATCGAAAAATCTCCAGAATTTGACTCCCGCAGGGGCATACCTGCGTGTGTGCCCCTACGGTGCAATTTTAGAAATCAACTTTATATTAAGTAATCAACGTTGTCACGCCACTGTGCGAACATAGGTGCCGCTTTTTCCACCGGTTTTTTTCAACAAGCGTATATCTCTGATAACCATCGATTTATCGACAGCTTTGCACATATCATAGATGGTCAGTGCGGCGACCGAAACAGCGGTTAAAGCCTCCATCTCCACGCCGGTTTTACCGCTTATCCCCACGGTGGCAAATATATCGATAGAGTTATCCTCGTCACGAAAGGCAAAATCGACAACCGCCCTGGTTATCAAAAGAGGATGGGCAAGAGGGATAAGCTGATCGACTTTTTTCGCGGCCATGACTCCGGCGACCCGGGCAATGCCAAGGACATCACCTTTGGCCATCGACCCGCTCTTGACCAGCTTGTAGGCCGGAGCCGACATCCGGATATTGCCTGCTGCCTCGGCGACCCTGACGGTCTCCATTTTTTCGCCCACATCGACCATACGGGCATGGCCCGCCTCATCGAAATGGGTAAAAGCAGCCTTATTTTCTCCGCCCATCGTCAGTTCCTAATTAGCAGTTTTGCCGAGAACTTCGTTAAATAACTTTTTAAAGAAACCCTCTTCTTCTTTATGCTGCCCATGCTGTTGACAGAGGGTATCGAATTCGCGCATAACCTTTTTCTGCTCTTCACAGAGATTGGTCGGAGTCAGCACCTGCAGTTCAACCACCATATCCCCGCGTCCATGGCCACGCAGACTGGGCGCTCCTTCCCGGCGCAGGGTGAAACGCTGCCCCGATTGACTGCCGGCGGGGACATCGAGATTTTTTTTGCCATGAACGGTAGGAATCTCCACCTCGGCACCGAGCGCCGCTTTTGCCATCGACAAGGGGAAACGGCAGAAAATGGTATCACCGTCGCGCTTAAAGAATTCATGCTCCTGCACATGGACAACCACATACAAGTCCCCGGAGGCACCGCCTCGACGCCCACCCTCGCCTTCACCGCGCAACCGCATCCTGGCCCCGGTATCAACCCCGGCGGGAATCTTCAGCGATACCTTCTTGGTTTTTTCAACCAGTCCGGTGCCGTGACAATCGTTACAGGGGTTGGTGACAATAGATCCCTCACCATGACACTGCGGGCAGGTCGAGCTCATCTGGAAAAACCCCTGGGAACGAATCACCTGGCCCTGACCATTACAAGTCGGGCAGGTCTTCTTATTATGGCCCGGTCTGCTCCCCGTTCCTTCACAGGTCCAGCAGGTATCCTTGCGGGTCAGCTGCACTTCCTTGGAAACGCCATGCACCGCTTCCATAAAGGTAATTTCCACATCATAGCGCAGGTCATTGCCGGGAATGGGACCATCACTTCTGGCCCTGGCCCGGTTGCCGCCGCCAAAGCCAAAAAGATCACCGAAAATATCGCCAAAGCTCGAGAAAATGTCCTCTGCGTTCCCTGGTCCACTATAACCACTGTTTCTCAGCCCGTCATGGCCGTAGGTGTCGTATATTTTTCTCTTTTTCTCGTCGCTTAAAACCTCATACGCTTCGGTACAGGACTTGAATTGCTCCTCGGCTTCTTTATTGTCGGGGTTCCGATCGGGATGAAATTTCATCGCCAGTTTTCGATAGGCCTTTTTTATCTCACCAGCGCTGGAATTCCTGCTCACCGATAAGATTTCGTAATAATCAATACTCATAATCTTTTTCTAAGGCTGCTTGTGAATCAGGACAGTATTTTTGCGAGAATATCATCGACCGGCCGAGTTTCGCCGCCGGTTTCCGGCAACTGGTCCGGCAGTTCTTTAATGTTGTCGAAAGTAACCGCCCCTGCTGCGATCTCCCGCAGGGTCATAACAATCTCCTGGTTCTTGCCGTTAACCAGAAACGGTTCCCCCTGGCGATGCTGTTTAATGCGTTTTACCGCCAGATGGATAAGGTTGAACCGATTGTGGTCGCCAACCTTATCAAGACAATCTTCACATGTAATTCTAGCCATCTTATACCAACCTCTCAAGTATCTGCTGCCTCGGCGATAAAGTTTCTCCTTCACCGACCGGGCAACTGGTTATTTACTGTCCGTTTGTGAAGGGATTCGTCAACAAAAGGGTCTCAGCCCTGTCCGGGCCGACCGAAACAATCTGGGCAGCGACCCCGGTTATATCCTCTACCCGTCGTATATAATCTTTTGCCTCTTCAGGCAGATCGTCATACTGCCGTATGGCGGTGATATCTTCTTTCCATCCCGTAAGGCTTTCATACACCGGAACGACACTGCTCGCTTCGGCAATATTTGCCGGCATTGCCGAAATCGTCGTTCCGTTCACCCCATAGGATGTGGCAATTTTAAGCTCTTTTTGTCCACTCAAGACATCGAGTTTTGTTATAGCCAGGCCGGTCAGACCATTGAGCCTGGCCGCATCACCCGCCACGACCCCGTCAAGCCAGCCGCAGCGTCGTTTGCGCCCGGTGGTGGCGCCGAACTCAAAACCTTTTTCCTGGAGTTGACTCCCGGTTGCATCGAACAATTCGGTGGGGAAAGGACCGGCACCAACACGAGTGGTATAGGCCTTCATGATGCCGATAACGGAATCGATATGCGCCGGACCAAAACCTGCACCATTGCAGGCATTGCCGGCAATGGTGTTGGACGATGTGACAAAGGGATACGTCCCGTGGTCAATATCGAGCTGTGTTCCCTGCGCTCCTTCAAAGAGAATATTTTTGTTACTCTTTCGCGCCTTGTCCAGGGCCACGGAAACATTGCCATAGAAAGGGATCAGTTTTTCGGCATAGCCCTGGAAGAGGCGGTATATTTGGTCAAAATCAACCGGTGCGACCTGATACTTTTTGGTAAGCAGGAAGTTTTTTTCTTCTACCGCCACCTTCAATTTATCGCGAAACAGGTCATCATCGAGCAGATCGCCGGCCTTGATACCCACCCGGCCTACTTTATCCATATAGCAGGGGCCGATGCCCCGTCCGGTAGTGCCAATTTTATGACTGTCGGCAAGAGCCGCTTCCTTAGCCTGATCGAGGCTTGCGTGGTACGGCATAATAAGATGGGCGCGTTCGCTGATCATCAGTCGATCCGGACTGACCGTAAGGCCCTGCAGGGCAAGTTCTTCTATTTCGCTGATCAGCACCCCGGGATCGATTATTACCCCATTGCCGATCATGCACATTTTTTCCTCGTAGAGAATGCCGGAAGGTATTATATGGAAAACAAATTTCTTGCCTTCAACCACCAGGGTATGGCCGGCGTTGTTGCCTCCCTGAAAGCGAACGACATAGTCAGCGTACCTGGTGAGCAGATCGACAATTTTCCCCTTCCCTTCATCTCCCCACTGGGTCCCAACAACAACAACACTGGACATATATCATCTCCTTTCAGAGGTTTTTTGCAAAAAAGTCGATGCATCGTCGTCCACGACACATCCGCACAGGACAAACCCGCAAATATAGTCAAATGGCTGGTTCTTGTCAATCAATCATATTGTGCCGACTTTCAGGCATTGTATCATAAGCTTGATGGTGCCGCAAAAACGTGATTTTCAGAATTACTGTATAGGGGCATATCTATGTGTGTGCCCATTTTTTCGATACATTTTAGAGGGCACACACAGGTGGGCCCCTACGGAGGTTTTATCCGGGAGCTCTCAGACATTGACACTCCCCGCCGGATACCGTACATTGGCATTCTGCCGGGTAGTTTAACAAGATAATTATTGAGGTTAATAGTATGTTTGGCATCGGCTTGCCTGAAATGATTCTTATCCTGGCCCTCGCTCTTATCGTGGTCGGACCGGATAAGCTTCCCGATTTGGCCCGTTCTCTGGCCAAAGGTCTGATGGAGCTGAAAAAAACCGCTGAAGGCCTGAAACAATCCTTCTCCGAAGAAGGCAACCCACTGGACGATATCAAACCCGATCTGGAAGAGGCGGCCAAGTCCTTTAAGCGGGATCTTCTCGATGCACCGCCTTATAAACAAATTAAAGATGGTGTCACCGGCGGCGTCAATCCCCCGGCGGAAAATGCGGCCGAGGCCTATGCCGAGCTGATGAAGACGACCGGCAATAACGCTGCAGGAACAGACGTTCCATCGGCGACTGCCGCCGAAGCCGAACAGGGCCAAGCTGAGGCAACGGGAGAATCCGATCCCGAGCCCGCGCCTCCCGCCGGACCAGATAACAAGCTCGATAAAGAGTAGGCTGTATCGCTTCTATGGCAAAAAACACTCTGCACAGCACCCTGCCGGTTATTGAGAGGAGCCTCGAATTTTTTCGGCCGCACCATCTCGAGCTGCGCAAAAGGCTTATCACCGTATTTCTGACGGTTATAGCCTGCACCGGGATCGCCTATATTTTTGCCGAAAAGATCGCCGCATTTTTTATCTCCCCGCTCTTTGCGGCAAGTCCCCTGGTGTATAAAATGGTCTACACCAACCTGCCCGAGGCGTTTCTGGCGTATATTAAACTGGCATTTCTGGTCGGCCTCATCGCCGCTATGCCGGTGGTTTTATATCAGTTGTGGGTATTTGTCGCCCCCGGACTAAGAAAAAACGAGAAGAAATTGGCGGTATTGATTGTCTTCTGGGCTACTCTACTCTTTAGCGGCGGCGCCTTTTTCGCTTTTTTCGTGGTCCTGCCCAAAATGCTCAGCTATTTTATGAGTTATGCCGGTACCGGACTGGAACCGCTGCCCAAACTCGGGCTCTATCTCACTTTTGTCGCCCGGACAATTTTAGCCTTCGGTATCGCGTTTCAAATACCTTTTCTAATGGTCATGGCCGGCAAAGCCAATTTTGTGACCGCTGCCTATTTTCGCCGCAAACGCATCTATTTTTATATGGCTATTGTGGTCCTTTCCTTTCTCTTGACCGCAGGTGATTTCGTCGCCACCGGTCTTATGGCCATACCTCTTTTCCTGCTCTACGAGTCAGGCATTTTCCTCAGCGCCCTGTTCAATCGTAAAAAAGCCGGCTTAAAAGAGTCCTGAGAGCTAGCCTATTTCCTGTTTCAATAGACAGCAGGAAATGCGGAACAATGGCTTGCCCTCAGCATCATATTCAATGGTATCCGGCTGCAACAGCTTGTTCATGACACAACCTTCAGCAATATTCAGCTGAAAGAAATTGTTTTCGGTTAAGCCGGTGGTTTTGACGAGGCGATTATTTTCTATGGTATATGCGTTGATTGGATGATCTTCGCAGAGCGGGCATTGATAGACCCGGCCATTGGGAAAGATAAAAAAGTTTTCAGCCACAAGCCCGGCACACTCGAATTTTTCATCAGGGTCGAGAAAGACCTTCGGGTAGGTGACATGTATTCCCCTGGCCGCAGCCTGCCGGGCAACCTCGGGCACGGTATCGAGCCATTGCTGCCTGCTTACCTGAGAAGCCTCGGCACTGTCCGCGGCAGCCGACTTCCCCCGCAAACCAATGACCTGGATGAAAAACTTTCGTACTTGCAATTGCTCAAGAAGCGCCACCATCTGCGGCAATGCGGCAAGATTTTTCCGGCTCACCGTATAGATGACACTGACCTTAAAGCCGGCGCTGACCGCTTTTTTGATATTTGCCACACAGACGTCGAACACCCCTTCCCCTCGGATGGGATCGTTGGTCGCTGCATCCGGCCCATCAAGGCTGAAACTGAGATAATCGAGTAAGTCCGGGCTGGTTTTACTCAGCAGATCGTTAAACAGATAGCCGTTGGAGTCAACGGTAACGAAATACCCCAGCTCTTTGGCTTTTTCAATGGCAAAGGGCAGCTCCGGATGGAGCGTCGGCTCTCCGCCTAAGAATATCATATTTGACCGCTTCCCTGGATCAACAAAGAGGGTCATCCACTGCTCCAGCTGCTCTTTGGTCAGCGTCTCGGTTCCGTGCTGGGTTTTATTGATATAACAATGACTGCAGGATAGATTGCACGCCGTTAGAATATGAAAGAATATATTGCGCTCACCCGGCTTAAAACCGACTGTCTTTAAATTATTGTTCATTTATACTCACTGTACAGTTTGGGATCCTATTGTTTAAGCGTATACTCTGCCAGCAGGCTGCCGGCCAGGTACTCATTGCCGGGGTTGGCGAAAAATTCCTTAAACAGTATTAAGCCCTGCTCCCGCAAGACGCCACGGGTTATCTCCACTTTAAGATCCTTGTACAGCGGCGACAAGAGCTGCAGGGGCATATTTGTCCCACCGCCCATGGCATCCTCATAACAATAGGCAATTTTCCGCACCCCGTTGACCAGCAGGGTGGCAAAACACATCAGGCAGGGTTCCATCGTCGCATAGACCGTTGCTTCAGCAATATCAATTTCTTGCTCACACTCAAGCAAGGCGCGCAGGGCGACCATTTCCGCATGGTCCATCTCGTTGACCTTGCCAAAACTGTTGCAGCGTCTGCCGGTGGCGACAATTTTATCCTGATATTCGATCACGCAGCCCACCGGAAAATCACCGCCGGCGAGGGCTTGACGTGCCTGGTCCAGGGCAGTTTCCATATATTCTTCATGTTTATTCATCTCTTTATCCTGTTTTGCATCACCAGGCAGGATCGCACCCACTCTCGTACCCACGGGAACCAGGTCTCACCCCGTCGTCTGCCGGACTAAAGGGCTCGACCATAGCGCAAAGCCGCTGTCTGCACCGCGGCAAAAGTATGTTCCTGTACCAGGTCATGGGTTTTTGCCGCGAAAGGCAGATACGTCAATTGACAACTTTTTGCCTGCAGACCAATTTGCGGCAGCATCGGCAATCTTTTTTCCTTGCTAAGAGTACTGTAAGCCAAAACGCTTTTAATCGCCTGCAACGCCTCCAGCTGATCCAGCGTCACCGGATAATCATCCGTCACTCGCCCATTTTGCCCTTCTGGAATACGCGTCTGGGCCACGGTCAACTGGGACGCCAGCTGCAAAAAAGCTTTGGGATGTATCTTAAAGGCCGGTATCCAGAAAACCAGAGGTTGACTCCGGTACTGCGGCACAGGTACCAGCGGCTGATTGGTAAAGCCGAGAAAATCAGCAAAAGAATGTAACTCATAACCGGCAGTCGTAATGCTTATTTGCCAAAACGGCAGATAGCGGGCAGTCCTTTTTTGAGTAGGGACCACGGTACAGTCGACGGCGATAAACCGACCATCTTGCTCCTGCCATAAACTGTGGCAGTTAGTGCATTGCAGGACAATGGCATCTCGTTCTCCACCCAAAAGGCCGCCGCAGGCGGGACAAAGAGTCGCGATAAACCGAGGCTCCCATGAGCTTTTGCTGGGATATCCTGCCTGCAGATCATCATCTGAAAGCCGGTGGTCCCCAATTACCTCGCTGGTCACCGCATCGATCAGACGATCGTTTTTTATATAGCAGGGTTGATAAATACAACTGATAGTTTCACCAATAAATGCGCGATGGTGGCAAGTTTTACTGCTCGCATCATCAAAGATATCGACCACCATTGCCGCCTGGGCAAAAACACTTTTCGTCGGCAGCGACTGCTTGATAAAAGCGCCGCGGGTGGAAGAAACGACCGGTTTAAGCCGCATCGCCTGGGGACGCAGGCCCAGCGAGACCGGCAATAGCTGGTTATCGAGGCCAAGACGGGTGGTATCGACAATTTTATGTTTTACCTCATTGTCGCGGACATAAAAAATGGAGCCCTTAAAACGTAAGTATGGCGCAAATAGAAGCTGGTTTTCATCGATGTTTACCGGGATACTCGCAGGCAGAACAAATCGGTCCGGCCCGCTGCCTATTTTATAGTTATGCACGGCGCAGAACCCGCACGCAATTAGTCGATCATCTTCGTTAAGAATTATCGCCGCCCCACACGAAGGACAACTTTGTTCAATCGTGACATCCATTGCTATTTGTCGCGTTGCTGCAATTTCTCGCCGCAATTGTTGCAATACATTGAACCCGGCAGATTGGCAAGGCCGCAGCCCGGGCAAGCCTGCGCTTGTTTTTTCTGCTCAGCAGCCTGGCCGCACCGGGAGCAGAACCTGGCGTTCGGGGTAAGGTTTTTGCCGCAATTGCCGCACTTGATCAAAAGAACCTGCTGGTGACCGCATAGTGGACAAAAGCGGGCATCCGCAGCAATATCACTCTTGCAGTCGGGACATTGCACCAGGGCGAGCTGTGTCTGCGGAGTTCCTCCCGGGGCAGCATGCAGGTGCTGGGCGGCAAATATCCCCGGCAGCATCATGCCCATGCCCATCCCCAGTCCGGCGCCGGCCTCACCCCGAGACGCAGCGGCTTTTTCCATGGCCATGGCGGTTTTTAGCTGAAGGAATTTATCCATATCGTGGATCAGTTCCATCCGGCTCTTATCGTCGATGGCGCTCTGCACCTCTTCCGGCGGGGTGATGGAGGTTATATAGAGATGGCTTAGGCGCAGACCAAAATCGGCAAAATCTACCGCCAGCCGCTTTTGTAATGCATCGGAGAGTTCATCGAATTTGCCGGGAAGATTGAAAATGGAATCAAGCGTCTGGCCCAGATAATCATTAAAACGAGAGACAATGACCATCTTCAGGTAATCGGCAATAGTGGCGGTATCCATTTTGCCCATGGTGCCGACCAGGGAATTGATAAACAAGACCGGCTGCACCACCTGAATATTATACATGCCATGGGCCCGCAAGCGGATCAGTCCCAGTTCGTTGTCCCTGAACGCCACCGGGTTCTGGGTGCCCCATTTGAGATTGGGGAAATACTTCAAATTGACCATATAGACTTCGGCGCGCAGCGGACTGTCACCCCGCCATGGAATCGACAGCAGTTTGGTCAAGAGGGGCAGGTTGCCGGTTCTGAGGGTATATCTTCCCGGCCCGAAACAGTCGCAGGCCTTGCCTTTATAAAACAGGACTGCAGCCTGACTCTCTCGAACCGTCAGCTGCGCACCAAATTTGATTTCTCCCGATCCCGATTCCGGTAAACGATGGACCATCTCCTCGCCGGATTCGTCAAACCACTCAATATTTTCCAGAAACAGCCCGCCGTGGAACCGGTTCATAATCTCTCCTTATGTTGTGTTTTTTAAGACATAATTTTTTTGCAGACAAACGTAACCATGATATGCTAGATAAGTTTATCATATCACGAACGTATAATTGCAGGAGAAAATTACAATGGAAGCCAAAGATCTCTGGGATCTGGAAACTGCACTCAAAGTGCTGGCCCACGACAGCGTCGACAGTAAAACATGGGCGGAAGCCGTCGAATGGCTGATCCTCTATGGACCAATCGAAATCCGCCAGCTGCTCCTGGACGCCTCGATGACCGCGACGATGCGTTCTTTCCCGGACCTCAAACCAACCCATTACACGGCAGACGGGCAGGCATGCTACGACATTGGCCAACTGGCGGAATCACTCGGTATCGACAAAGAAGAGGCGCAGAGAATCATTGAGCAAAAAGAAGCGGAACATCAATTACTGCAGATGTTTAAAGATGATGATACCAAGATAGTGCATTAAATAAATGCTTACCTACAATTCATACAATTTCTCATCATGCGCCGGCGCATTGCCCTGGCGCAAAACCTTCTTTTTCAAAGAATCAAGGCTGAAATCATCTTCGTTCAGCAGCTCGCCCATGTCTTTTTCCACCTGTTCCGGATCCTCACCCGCTTCCATCCTGGAGATCGCCTCCTCCATCGAATCGCCGAGATGAACGCCGGTCGATTCGGTAAACCTGCGCATCAGCGAAGCCATCTGACGCGGATCGTCCTCGTTGATATGCTCCGCCTCGCGCATCAATGACTCAAAGGCGTGTTCCATTTTCGATTCGTCAAGCCCGGCAAACGGGTCCTCGCTTTCCTCCTTGCCTTTACTGATGGTGGCAAAGGTGGATATCTGTTTTGCCAGCTCTTTTTTGCCGCATTGCGGGCAGGATGGGATCTTGCTGGTATTTATTCTGGCGGAATAAAAGTTAAAAATGACATGACATGCATCGCAATAGTATTCGTAAATTGGCATAGCTCTATCCTAAGACCTGATCGACTTGTTGCTCAGTAACTTTATCGGTAATGACCGTCTTGCCTATGGTTGTGGGCAGTACAAAAAAAACCTTGCCGCCAACGGTCTTTTTATCGGTTAAAAGATATCTTTTAATCCGAACTCTATCAAGTGTTTTCGGCACCTCAGTAGGCATGCCATAGGCTTTCAGGATATCGATAATCGCCGTACATTCAACCTGCGGCAAAAGCCCGTTAAGAACCGCCAGCCGCGCCGCCGCGACCATGCCGATAGAGACCGCCAGACCGTGGATAAGCGTATAATCCGACGCCCCTTCCACCGCATGACCGATGGTATGGCCGTAATTAAGGATTCTTCGCATCCCGCCTTCGCGCTCATCTTCAGCAACCACCACCGATTTAATGCTGCAGCAGATATGCACGATCTTTTTGATCAGCTCCGGATCAAGATCGAGGATACCTTGCCGGTTGTCACGCAGAAAAGAAAAGAATTCCTTATCACGAATCACCCCATACTTAATCACCTCGGCCAGCCCACCCAGCAACTCCTGCCGGGGCAGCGTCTGCAGCACGGAGATATCGATAAAAACCGCTTTGGGCTGATAAAAAGCCCCGATAAGATTCTTTCCTTCAGGGATATCAACGCCGGTCTTGCCGCCAACCGAGCTGTCCACCTGGGCAAGCAGGGTGGTCGGCAGCTGAACAAAGGGAATGCCGCGCATATAGGAGGCAGCGAGAAAACCGGCGATATCCCCCGCTACGCCGCCGCCAAGGCCGATGAGTGCGTCCTGGCGATCAAAACCCAGGCGGGCCAGTTGGCCGGCAAGATCGCCGATAGTCTGCAGGGTTTTCTGCGCTTCCCCGTGGTTAAAGACCAGCAGTTCCGATTCAATACCAGCCGACCGCAGACTTTTTTGCACTGCCTCGCCATATAAGCCGGCGACCCTATCGTCGGCAATAATACCATATCGCTTGGCGATATTTTGGCTCCGCAAGTCAGCACCAATTTTCGGCAGACAGCCACTATCAATAATTATCGGATAACTTCTGTCGCCAAGACCTACCTGTAATTGCTGCATAGCACCCTCAAATTCTATTCAAAAAAAAAGGAGATACCACGTTGCCGCAGTATCTCCTTTTTTACTGATTAAGGTAAGAAATTACATTTTATCGCCGGAGGCGGCACCCTGCATCTTAACCTCAACTTTTTCTTTCAGACCGCCATAGTACACTTTGAGGTGATCAAGAACTTCGTCACGGCCAAAGTGCGGTACAATCTCGGCGCCATCGGAAAGTGCTTTACGCAGCTTGGTACCGGAGAGGATAACGCGATCATCTTTGGTATGCGGACAGGTACGCAGGGAAGCCATACCGTCGCACTTAGCGCAGTAGAAGGTCCAGTCAATTTTCATCGGCTTGCACTGCAGATCTTTGCCCTCATCACCAGTGGTGGGGATGCGATCAAAAATTTCCTGAGCCTCGAACAGACCGTAGAAGTCACCAACGCCTGCATGGTCACGACCAATCAGCATGTTGTTGACGCCGTAGTTCTGACGGAAAGTAGCGTGGAGCAGTCCCTCACGAGGTCCGGCATAACGCATATCCAGCGGGTAGCCGGCGTTAATGACGAAATCTTTAACGAAATATTTGTCGATCAGGATGTCGATGGCTTTAACGCGGACGTCAGCAGGAATGTCGCCGGGCTTCAGATTACCGATAAGGGAGTGGATCAACACGCCGTCACATACCTCGACTGCGATCTTGGCCAGATACTCATGGCTGCGATGCATCGGGTTACGCAGCTGCAGAGCGGCAACATTGGCCCATCCGCGCTCGTCGAACATGGCACGGGTCTGAGCGGGACGAAGATATACGCCAGGGTATTCTTTCGGGTATTCGCCTTCGGAAAGAACCTTGACAGGACCAGCCAGGTTAACATCTTTCTGGGCCAGAACCATGATAACACCAGGATGATCTTTAGGAGCGATTTCCCAGAATTTTCCATCAACAGACTCTTCGCCCTGACCTAAGAAGACTTTCTCACATTCAAATTTCTTGTCTGCTTCGGTCATCTCATATTTCTCGGTGACCTTCATGGTGGCGAAAACTTCACCTTTACGCACCAGAGCAATCTCCTGACCTTCTTTGATTTCAGCAGCTTCAGCGGTGGTCACGTCGAGGGTGATGGGTACCGGCCAGAAGGTGCCGTCGGCCAGCTGAAAGTTCTCACAAACGCCTTTCCAGTCAGCTTTGGTCATGAAACCGGACAGCGGAGAAAATCCACCAATGCCCAGCATGATCAGATCGCCTTTGGCTCGAGCAGAAATTTCAATCTTTTTGAGACCTTCTGCTTTTTTGAGCTCTGCTTCACGCTCTTTACCTTCAAGCAAAGCACAAACCAGACCTTTTCCACCATGAGGTGCAACTAATTTTGACATAGAGATCCTCTTTTTTAAAAGTTTATATTAATAAAGCTTCTGCCGCCCAAACTTTTGTGCGGCAATCTAATGAACAGTCATTCATTTACAAGGCCTTATATATAGTTTTATCAGCCAGAATGTCAAGTGAAAATCGT
>CAVPXN010000021.1:0-12007 GCA_963709745.1 uncultured delta proteobacterium | reverse complement strand
ATATCCATACAAAGATAGCGAAAATTGTCCTGAAAAGAATGGCTTCCTTGTGTTGCCAGGTGCAGCATGGGCAGAGATATATCTATACCAACCACCAGGCGATCAGGACCAGGCGATTCGGCAAGTCGCCGGGTCATGCGTCCGGTTCCACAACCAAGCTCGAGGATCGCTCCCTGTTTGGGAAGCCGAGATTTAAAGAAATGTATATCCGCGGTATAGTTGTTCATTTCCAGTGCATAGAAGAAGCAGGCCAGCTCTTCAGGCAAAGGCAGGAAAATATCCTCGGGTTCGTCATCGTAATCTTGATAGAATGAATTCATATGTCCTCGCGCTTGGCGCTGGCTCTTTTTTATCCATCTTGGTAGTATTGGCTGGCCAGGATAGCACACGCTTTTCGGCCCGACAAGAAAGGATTGCCTGGTGGCGGATGTCACCCATAACTCTCTATCTGTCTTTTTTACGACAAGGCTATAAATTGAAAAAAAACCCCCATCCAATAGTCTATTCTACTATGCGTGGCCGCATTCCAGCGAATGTTCAGAAATCGCCGAAATCGATTCCGGCAGGAGATGGTATTGTCAGGATTGGCCGACAGACCAAGGGACGAAAAGGAAAAGGGGTGACAATCATCTCCGGAGTTCCTCTTGATGCGTCCGGGCTTCAGGCGCTGGCCCAGGAGCTGAAGCGGAAATGTGGTTCCGGAGGCACGATAAAAGAGGGAAAAATTGAGATTCAAGGAGACCACCGCGATATGCTCTGTACCGATTTGGCTGGACGCGGCTGGCAGATCAAACGTTGCGGCGGCTGAGTGCTATGGAAGGGCAATGCCATCCAACTGGTGAATACGCAAAAAATATTTTACAAGATGTCAATGAACATATTACGAGGCCATCAATGAAGACGTGGACAAAAAATATTTCTCCTTGTATGTCGAGAATTTTATTGTGTACCCTGATTTTAGGGCGTATTGCCTTGCCGGCAGATGGTTTCAGAGCTGAGGCTGCAACGGTATCTCCGGTGATGGATATTACTTTTCGCGATCAGCTGATTTCCGCCAGACTGGTCAATGCGCCCCTTATCGAAGTGCTGCAGCGGGTGCAGCAGGAATTCGGTTTTAAAGCACATTATCATGGTGAATTGAACGAACCGATTACCTTGTCTCTTAGCGATACGCCTTTGCTCAAATCTCTCCAACTGTTGACAGTCAATCAGTCGCTATCGGTGGTTACCCGACCGAGCAAAAAAGGAGCAGAGCCATCCGATGCAAAAATTGTGGCGGAAATATGGGTTTTGAGCCGGAGCACCAAAAACCATCCCCCGGCCGTTAACTCTGCCGCACCGATGATTGCCAACCCCGACATCCCCGAGCTTGCAGATGCCGTCAGTGTGGATTCTATCGACCAGATCGTCGATGCTCAAGTGGCTCAGCTTCCGCTTAATGAATCCGAACAACCCATGGAAGAGGGCAATAAACAGCAGACAATAGTAAATCTTGCCGCGACCGGCGATCCTGCCGCCGTCATGGCTCTGGCCGAATACACCCACGATGTGGATGCAGAAATACGTCGAACGGCGGTAAGCGCCATCGGCTCTGTGAACAACATCGAGTCCACCCACATTCTGGGTCAGGTTCTAAACGACGAACCGGTGGCGGAGATTCGCCGGCTAGCTGTCCAGGCTTTAGGTGAGAGAAAACAGGAGGCGACTGCCAGAACATTCCTGGAACAAGCGCTAAACGATACCGATGACGGGATAAAAAGCATGGTTCATCAATTGCTTGCCGAGTAGTTGATTCATTTAGGCAGTCAGGTAATTATTCCTCAGGCACAAAGCCGATTTTGTTAATAGCCGCCCTGATTCGCTCCCGGGGAACGTTGTTGTTGGTAAAGGTGGCCTCACCCTTGTCCAGATCTACGCTGACCTGGGACAGGCCGGAGACCTCTTCCAAAGCTTTTTTTACCGAGCCAACGCAATGCGCGCAGCTCATCCCATTAATTTTTATGCTGTCCATTTTGTTCTCCTCAAAAGTCGATTTTTCTTAGTTATTCTCGGTTATTGTTTAACAATAAGCACTTTTTTCCAGCATTGCACATTTTGTGCAGCGAACACTATTGCCGGTAAAGGCAGTAACTGCGGATATTGTCGATCCATCTGTTGCCAAATTGTACTTTCGCCATAATACTATCTTCTATCCATGTATCGATTCAATTGCTTAACACAATGTAACCGTATTATAGCCTATCTCACTGATACTTTTGAAATAGAGCGAAGAAGGAGACAACATGAGCACAGGGTTCAAGTGGCGAATAGGATTGCTCTGGGTTGTGCTGGTATTGCTTGCCGATATTGCTAGTGGTGCAGACTCGGCTGAGATTACCGCGCTCGTCGAAGAAGCATATCAGAATAACCAGGAGCTTCTCAGCATAGTGCAAAACGCCCAGGCCTTGCGCGCCGAAGCTCCTTTTGCCGGCTCGCTGCAGGATCCGGTGATCGGTTTTGGTGTTGCCAATCTCCCGGTAGACACTTTTTCCTTCGATCAGGAACCGATGACCCAGAAACAGTTCTTTGCCGCGCAGAAGCTGCCCTGGTTCGGCACCCTTGATCTTCGCCAGCAGGTGAGTCAATTAACAGCCATGGAGGCGGAACTCCAGGTCCAGCGCAAGAAGCTGGAAATCGTTAAAGATCTGACGGCGGCATGGTATGACCTGGGTTTTATCAAAAAAAGCCTGGAACTTAATGACAATCTTAAAGCCATTGTAATCCAGATGCTGCGGGTAGCGGAAACAAGGTATGCCACCGGCGAAGGGCTGCAGCAGGATATACTGACCGGCCAGGTCCAGCATTCCGAACTTATTGATGAGGCCATAAATCTGGCGAGTCGTGAAAGGGTTATCCGCGCGCAGCTAGGCAGTCTGCTCAATAGAGGAGACCTTTTTATCGAAAATGGACCTCTTGTGGTCGGCGAACCGGGAAAAATCCCGGCCCAGGATGTGCTCAACCGAGCCGCTTTACAATTTAATCCCCTTATCCAGCAAAAACAGCTGGCCGTGGACCGGGCAAAAGTACAGGTACAGCTGGCGGAAAAAGCCTATCTGCCTGATTTTGACGTGCGGCTTACGTATGGCCAGCGGGATGATCTACCTGATTTTCTCTCCGCTTCGGTAGCCATGACCGTGCCGCTCTGGCAGTCGACCAGTCAGGACAGCAAGCTGGCTGGGGCGAAAAACCGACTCAGCGCTGCGGAAAAATCGTTGCGTGGCCTTGCCCAGACTTTGCCGCATAGCATCGATAGACTGCTGGCTGAAATTTCCGGGGCAAGAGAAAATTACACTCTTTTTCATGACGCCCTTACCGTGCAGGCAGGGCAGTTGGCTGACGCTTCTCTGGCAGCCTACTCCGTAGGTAAAGTTGAGTTTACTACCATGCTCGCAGCTCGTATTCGGCTGCTGCGAATTCAGTTGCAAACGGAAAATTATAAATATCAGATATATAAGAAACGGGCAGAACTGGAGGAGTTGGTCGGTACCGGACTTTCATCATTGGAGGGTGCGCTATGAAAACACTGGTTCGGCTGCTGGCTGCCGGATGGCTGCTTTTTCTCATATCATCGCCGCAGGTATTGGCGGGACTGAAGGCCGGCGATGTCGATCCCAAGACCGGTAAAGTAATCAAATACTGGGTTGCCCCGATGGATCCCACCTATATTCGTCAGGAGCCGGGAAAATCTCCCATGGGCATGGATCTGGTTCCGGTTTATGAGGACCAAGAAGGGGAGAAACTTCCAGAATCGGTCATTAAGATTGATCCGGTGACAGAACAGGATATGGGGGTGCGGACGGCGACGGTCAAACGGGCGCCCCTGAGCAAGTCCATTCGCGCCCTGGGAACAGTGACCTACGATGAAAAAAGAATCTATGCCGTCAATCTGAAATTTGATGGCTGGATAGATAAACTTTACGTCAATTTTATCGGTGAGAGTGTCAAGAAAGGACAGCCCCTGTTTGAGATTTACAGCCCGGAGCTGTACACCGCCCAGGAAGAGTATCTGCTCGCCAAATCACAGACCGAAAGTCTGGCCGCCAGTGCCTATCCAAGTGTGCGGGACAACGCCGCCCGGTTGCTGCAAGCCGCTCGGCAGCGTCTGGCTTACTGGGATCTTGAGGAGAAGCAGATAAGGCAGTTGACCCAAAAAGGCACGGTGAACAAAAATCTCACCATTTATTCTCCGGCTACGGGGGTGGTCATTCAAAAGGACGCTCTTGCCGGTCATTTCGTCAAGGCCGGGATGCATCAGTATGAAATTGCCGACCTTTCCAGGGTGTGGGTGGATGTTGAGGTGTATGAATATGAGCTGCCATTTGTCAAAAAAGGCATGCCGGCGGCAATGGAGCTGTCTTATCTGCCGGGTAAACGCTTTACCGGGACCGTGTTGTTTATCTATCCGTTTCTTAATCCGCAGACCCGTACGGTAAAGCTCCGCCTGGCCTTTGAAAATCCCGAAGGATTACTCAAACCGGAAATGTACGCCAACGTCTATATTGATTCGCTCATCGATCCCGCGGCTTTAGTCATCCCCCAGGAGGCGGTCATCGACTCCGGTCTGCGCAAGGTGGTCTTTGTCGCCTTGGGCGATGGGAAATATGAGCCGCGCCAGGTGAAACTGGGGGTGGAAGGAGAAAACAACACCTTTCAGGTCCTGGCCGGGCTCAGCGAAGGTGATACCATCGTTACCTCGGCACAGTTTATGTTTGATTCCGAGTCCCGACTGCGCGAAGCTATCCAGAAGATGCTCGAGGCCAGAAGCGACAAGCCGACGCGACCAACAGCCGACGATCTGGATATGGGCACTCTGCAGATGGACGACAGTGACCTGGATATGAGCACCCTCAAGATGGATAAAGAGTAAGCTGATGATCAAGGCAATAATTGAATTTTCCATCCGTAATAAGTTCCTGATGTTGATGTTGACCGTCTTCTTGGTTGCCGCCGGCATCCGGGCGATGATGCAGACGCCGCTCGATGCCATCCCTGATCTGTCCGACGTCCAGGTGATCATTTTCAGCGAATTTCCCGGCCAGGCGCCGCAGGTGGTTGAAGATCAGGTCACCTATCCGCTGACCACCGCCATGCTGGCGGTGCCTTTTGCCAGGGTGGTGCGCGGCTATTCTTTTTTCGGCATGAGCTTTACCTATGTCATCTTTGACGACGGTACAGATATGTACTGGGCCAGAAGCCGGGTGCTGGAGGCGCTGAATTCCATTGCCGGCAGGCTGCCCAAAGGTGTCTCCCCCAGTCTTGGACCGGACGCTACCGGGGTCGGCTGGGTTTTTCAGTATCTGGTGGAAAGCGATCGCCATGACCTCCAGCAGCTGCGCTCAATCCAGGACTGGTTTTTGCGCTATGAACTGACCAGTGTGCCGGGAGTCTCCGAAGTGGCCTCCATCGGCGGCTTCGTCAAGCAATACCAGGTGATGGTCGATCCCAATAAACTGCTCGCCTACAACATTCCTCTGCAGAAAGTTCGTCAGGCTATCCAGCGCTCCAATAACGATGTGGGCGGCCGACTGGTGGAAATGGGCGAGACGGAATTTATGGTGCGCGGACTGGGCTATATCCAGTCGATCAAGGACCTGGAAGATATTCCTCTTAGTTCCGACAACGGAATACCGGTCCTGTTGCGTAATGTCGCCCGAGTCACCATTGGGCCCGAATTGCGGCGCGGATTGCTTGATTTTAACGGTACCGGTGAAGCGGTTGGCGGTATTGTGGTTATGCGCTATGGCGAAAACGCCCTGGCGGTAATCGACCGCGTCAAGAAACGGTTGACGGAGATTACCTCGGGACTGCCTGAAGGGGTATCTATTCGGCCGGTCTATGATCGCTCCGGGCTTATCCTCCGGGCAATCGACAACCTGAAACGGACCCTGATCGAAGAGAGCGTCATCGTCGCTTTAGTCTGTATTGTTTTTCTCTTTCATCTGCGCAGCGCCCTGGTGGGAATCATCACCCTGCCTATCGGCGTGCTGGTTGCTTTTGTCATCATGGAACGACAGGGAATCAATGCCAATATCATGAGCCTTGGCGGTATCGCTATTGCCATCGGGGCCATGGTCGATGCCGCTATCGTTATGGTGGAAAATGTCCATAAGCATATGGAACAGAACCAGGGTCAAAAAGAGCACTGGCAGGTGATCCGCGAGGCCTCGGTCGAGGTCGGTCCGTCGCTGTTCTTTTCACTGCTGATTATTGCCGTCTCCTTTTTGCCGGTTTTTACCCTGGGTGCCCAGGAGGGCAGGATGTTCCGCCCCCTGGCATATACCAAAACCTATGCCATGATGGGCGCGGCGATCCTGGCGATCACGCTGGTGCCGGTGCTGATGGGCTATCTGGTCCGCGGCAAAATCATGCCGGAACATAAAAATCCGCTGAACCGGCTGCTCATCTGGATCTATCACCCGATTATCAAGCTGGTGCTGCGGATGAAACTTCTGGTGGTGGCTCTGGCCGTGGTGGCTTTGGCTGTCGCCTGGATCCCCTACAGCCGGATGGGCTCTGAATTCATGCCGCCCCTGAATGAAGGGGATCTGCTCTATATGCCGACGACTCTGCCGGGCATCTCCATCACCAAGGCCAAAGAACTGCTGCAGCAGACGGACAGGATTATTAAATCTTTTCCCGAAGTGGATCAGGTGACCGGCAAGGCGGGACGTGCCGAGACGGCCACCGATCCGGCGCCGCTGTCGATGATGGAGACGATCATCACATTAAAACCGAAATCCGAATGGCGGGCGGGGATGACCATTCAGAGTCTGGTTGATGAACTGGATAAAGCCATTCAGTTTCCCGGTCTGACCAATGCCTGGACCATGCCGATTAAGACCAGGATCGATATGCTGTCCACCGGAATAAAAACTCCGGTCGGCTTGAAGTTGATGGGCGATGATCTGCAGACGCTGTCCGAAATCGGGGAGAAGGTCGAGGCGGTGATCAAGGAAGTCCCCGGCACCACCAGCGTCTATGCCGAGCGGGTTACCGGGGGCAATTTTTTTGATTATAAGATCAACCGGGAGGAGGCGGCAAGGTATGGCCTGACGGTCGGCGATGTGCAGGATGTGATCATGACCGCCATAGGCGGGCAGAATATCACCTCCACTGTAGAGGGACTGGCGCGTTATCCGGTTAACCTGCGCTATGGTTCGGAACTGCGTGATACTCCGGAAAAATTGAGGCGTATCCTCGTTCCTACGCCAAGCGGGGCGCAGATACCGATCACCCAGGTGGCGGATATCACTATCCGTAAAGGGGCGCCGTCCATTAAGAGTGAAAACGCCCGGAAAAATGCCTGGGTCTATGTCGATATCACCGGCGGCAATATCGGCGGCTATGTCAAGGCCGCCCAGCAGGCGGTGGCCGAAAAGATTAAACTGCCGCCGGGATACAGTATCGTCTGGTCGGGGCAGTACGAGTATATGGTGCGGGCGCAGCAGAAACTGAAAGTCGTGGTCCCGGCGACTTTAATAATCATCTTTTTGTTGCTGTATCTCAACTTTAACAATATTACCGAGAGCCTCATCGTCATGTTGTCCGTCCCTTTTGCTCTCACCGGAGGCTTATGGCTGATGGATTTGCTGGGCTACAATATGAGTGTGGCAGTGGCCGTCGGCTTTATTGCTCTGGCCGGAGTGGCGGCGGAAACCGGGGTGGTGATGCTGATCTATCTCGATATTTCCTACCGCGAATACAAGGAGCGTTATGGTGCTTCTTTTAGCCGGGAGCATCTCAATATGGCTATCGAACACGGTGCTGCCCTGCGGGTGCGGCCCAAGATGATGACGGTTGTCGCCATCATTGCCGGTCTGGCGCCGATTATGTGGAGCAGCGGGACCGGTTCCGAGGTTATGAAGCGCATCGCGACCCCCATGATCGGGGGGATGGTCAGTGCTACCATTCTCACCCTGGTGGTCGTCCCGGCTATTTACGGGCTCTGGAAATCAATCGGTCTGCCAAAAAGCGACCCGGAGTCCACCAACTGAAAAAGGTGAAAACTATGAAAAAAATAATAATTCTTTTAGTGTATTGTGGCATTATTCTGGTCGGTAACGCCGTGGCTGCGGAGCAGTCGAAAATGGCAACGATGGATCATAGTGAGATGAACCATGGGGCAAGTCAGGAGGGAGGAACATTCAAAAATGCGGCAATGGTCGATGGGATCCATGCCGAATTCCAGATTATGGAACTTGCCGCTATGAACATGTCCGATCCCGAAGGACGGACGCACCATGTGATGGTTTCATTTATAAAAGATGGGCAGCCAATCACCGAGATTGCCGGAAAGGTAAAACTCATTGCTCCGTCGGGAAAAGAGCAGATCGCCACTCTGAAGGATTTCGGCAGCGGCGTTTATGCCGCCAATTTCACTATCGATGAACCGGGCAAATGGGGGGTAATCTGCCTGTTCAAAGATATGGCCGGCCAACATACAATCAAATTCTGGTACCCGCATGCTATGTAGCGGAGGCCGATATTCCGGCTGGATATTTAGCGCCAAGTCCTTATGGTAAGTGAAGGCGCTTGCAAGTTGAGCGCATTTTTTAAGTGCTTTTCAGCAAAAGAGTCTTCATCATGGCCATAGAAAATTTTGACGCCAATATTAAAGGTATGCACTGCGCCGCATGTTCGGCGCGTATTGAACGAGTGGTCGGCAATCTTGACGGGATTATGCATTGTTCGGTGAATCTGGCTACAGAAAAGGCTAAGATTGACTACGATCCCCAGGCGATTTCCCTTGGGGCAATCAAAGAAGCCATAACCGGACTCGGTTTTTCCGCTGAGGAAGCCGCCGAACAAGATGACGATGCCGGTACTGCTTCTGAGACGGTCGATCGCTTGCAGGCGCAGCGCCACAGGCTTATTCCTGCATTCATCCTGGCGCTGGTTATTATGTGCCTGTCTATGGCTCCGATGTTCGGCATCACCCTGCCGGCAGCGGTGCATCCCGATACTGCGCCCTTCAACCATGCTTTTTTGCAGTTTTTGCTGGTTCTTCCCGTCTTATATCTGGGCCGGAATTTTTACCTGATCGGCATCCCGGCGCTTCTACGCGGTGGACCGAATATGGATTCGCTGATTGCCATCGGTACCGGAGCGGCGTTTATCTATTCCACCTGGAACCTGGTGGAGATAGCTCTGGGGATAGATCCTGTCGCCCGCGCCCACGACCTCTATTTTGAATCCGCGGCCATGCTGATTGCTTTGGTATCACTAGGCAAATATCTTGAAGCCCGTTCCAAGGCCCGAACTAATGACGCGATCAAACAGTTGCTGCAGCTTGCCCCGGAAACGGCGACGCTGATCGACCATAAAGGGCAGCGCCAGGTGGCAGTAAGAGAGGTAAAGGTTGATGATCGCCTGTTGATTCGACCAGGCGAAAGGATTCCCGTCGACGGGATAATCGTCGAGGGAGACTCTGCCGTTGATGAGTCAATGCTCACCGGGGAGGCCATGCCGGTTACCAAAAAAAAAGATGATCCACTCTTTGGCGGCACGCTCAACAAAAACGGCGCCCTGGTCATGCAGGCCCAAAAAGTGGGACGGGATACCATGCTCGCCCGGATTGTCAATCTGGTTCAGGATGCTCAGGGAAGCAAAGCGCCGATCGCCAATCTGGCCGATCGTATTAGTCTGTACTTCGTGCCGACGGTGATTGTGATTGCCGCACTCGCCGGAATGAGTTGGTATTTTATCGGTGGGGCCGATTTTAGTTTCTCTTTACGTATTTTTATTGCCGTCCTGGTGATTGCCTGTCCCTGTGCCATGGGGCTTGCCACCCCGACCTCAATAATGGTCGGCACCGGGCGCGGCGCCCAGTTGGGTGTGTTGGTGAAAAGCGGCGAGGTGCTTGAGCTTGCCCAGAAGATCAGCTGCGTGGTCTTTGACAAGACCGGAACGCTGACCCTCGGCACCCCGGCAGTCACGGACATTGTCCCTTTTGCCGGATATGACGAAACCATGCTGCTGCGCCTTTGCGCCGGCGCCGAGAGCCGTTCCGAACATCCGCTTGCCGAGGCGATTACCGTCGCAGCCCATAAGCGAGATCTCGTCATCCCGCAGCCGAATTCTTTTTCGGCAAGCCTTGGCCGCGGCATAACTTCCTCCCTGCAGGTGGATGGCAGCCACTATGAACTGCTATTCGGCAATAAAACCTTTCTCCATGAAAACACTATTGCCGGTTTGAACGACCAGGTCGAAGAGCAGGCGAGCATCTTGTCTGAGCAGGGCAAGACAGTACTTTTTCTGGCGGTAAATAACTTCTTTGCCGGCCTTCTGGCGATTGCCGATCCACTGAAGGCAGAAGCAAAAAAGACGGTACGGGAGCTTGACAAGATGGGCCTCAAGGTGGTGATGCTCACGGGCGACAATGAAAAAACCGCTCATGCGGTGGCGGCGCAGGCGGGGATTACCAGGGTTGTTGCCGGGGTTATGCCGGACAACAAGGAAGAAGAAATTGTCCGATTACAAAAAAACGGTGAAATTGTCGCCATGGTCGGCGACGGGATCAACGATGCCCCCGCTCTTGCCCGGGCCGATGTTGGCATCGCCATGGGCACGGGCATCGATGTGGCGGTGGAGTCGGCAGATATTGTTTTGATGAGCGGTAATCTGGTCGGGGTCGGTCGGGCCATTGGCCTCAGTCGGGCGACTATGCGCAATATTCGCCAGAACCTGTTCTGGGCCTTCGCCTATAATATAATCGGTATTCCGGTGGCTGCAGGAGTTTTGGCGCTGTTCGGCGGACCTACGCTCAACCCGATGATCGGTGGGGCGGCCATGGCACTCAGTTCCGTGTCGGTGGTCAGCAATGCCTTGCGCCTGCGCTGGTATAACCCGAACGATCAGCAGAATTGAATTGCTGTTGCCTGGGGAACTCAGAATTTTTTCTTGGTCCCATAGCTGCTATAATTGAATTCCAGTATTTTCTTGAAGATGTCGATCGCCCGGTCGTACCAGGCAGGCTGGATCTTTTTTTGAGCTGCTGGTGGTGCGGAGGGCGCAGTATTTTCGAGTGCCATGGATTGTTCTCCCAGTAGATGCTGTTATGCCCGAATCAAGAATTTGTTTTCATTACTTTCGCCGCGCAGTATAATGACAATCCATCGATCGTACAAGCGTTAATTTTATTGCATAAACCAGACCTTGCACCGTTTTTACAACCCAATCCAACTAACAGGAATCGTATGAAAATTAATAAAATTCTACTCATTTTCTTCTCACCGACCAGGACCTCCAAGAAGGTTATCGAGGCTATTGCTTCGGGTATTGCCGATGTTCCGGTTGAAACAATTGATCTTACCTATCCTGACGCAGTTTCTTCCTTACGCATCGCCGCTGACGAGTTGGCTGTTGTCGGTGTTCCAGTCTATGCCGGTCGCGTGGCACCCCTTGCCGTCAAAAGACTTGCAGCAATCAAGGGCAGCAACACACCGGCGGTTATTGTCACAACTTATGGCAACAGAGATTTTGAGGATGCCCTGCTGGAGTTGCAGAATATCGCCGAAGGTGCAGCTTTTGTGCCCGTGGCTGCCGGTGCGTTTATCGGGGAACATTCTTATTCCGGGCCGGATACCCCTATAGGAGCAGGCCGACCGGATAATGTCGATCTGGCTACAGCCCGTGATTTTGGCGCAAAGATCAGCGAAAAAATTGCTGCTTTTTCCGGGCTGCCAAGTGGAGATCGCCTCAAGGTGCCAGGCAATCATCCCTATAAGGACGGTATCGGTTCGATGCCCTTTACCCCGCAAGTGATTGAGGAGAAGTGTACCCAGTGTGAAACCTGTCTTCCCGCCTGTCCTACGGGAGCGATTTCCCTGGAATCGGCGATAGAGATGGATCAGAACCTGTGCATTTTTTGTTGCGCCTGCCTGAAAATATGTCCTGAAGAAGCCATAATGATCGGGGCCGAACCGATCAAGCAGAAAAGTCAGTGGCTCGCTGAAAATTTCAGCAAACG
>CAVPXN010000020.1:0-20798 GCA_963709745.1 uncultured delta proteobacterium | reverse complement strand
ATTCCCTGCATCGCCACCAGATCATCATCCGGCAACGTCCGGCTTTATATATAAACCCGCTATTCCTTAAGGAATGCGGGTTTTTTGTTGTCTAATGACATCCATGTTGATACAGTAAGATCCTACAGTTTTGGGGGTGTTGGGGGTATGTGGCCTTTGGCCAAAACGAGATACCCCCAAAAGTGGAGGAAACCCAATGCCAAAAAGGATTACACCGCTTTCTGATACCAAGATTAGAACAATAAAACCAACTAAAAAACCGCGAAAGTTCTTTGACGGCGGTGGACTTTTTCTGTTGGTCACCCCGACTGGAGGAAAGTTCTGGCGCCTCAAATACCGTTTTGGGGGTACGGAGAAGTTGCTCTCCCTTGGCGCATACCCCCCAAATATCTCTTGCCGAGATCAGGCAGAAGCGCGATCAGGCACTCGCCATGATTGCCAACAAGGTCGATCCCGGCAACATCAAAAAAGCACAAAAGGCGGCAGAGACCGAAGAGAGTGAGACCTTTGAGGTCATCGCCCGAGAATGGTATGCTAAATTTTCTCCGTCGTGGGCTGTCAGTCACAGTACCAAAATCATCAGGCGGCTGGAACTCTATGTCTTCCCCTGGATGGGTAATAGGCCGATCAAATCTATCCTGGCCCAGGATCTTCTGACAGTATTGCGCAGAATCGAAGCGAAAGGCACGCTTGAGACGGCACATCGGACCCAACAGACCTGCGGCCAGATTTTCCGGTATGCAGTAGCAACCGGCAGGGCCGAGCGTGACCCGTCAGGAGATCTGCGCGGCGCCCTTCCTCCGGCCAGTGCAAAGCATATGGTCACCATCACCGAACCGAAGGAAATTGCCGGGTTATTGCACTCAATTGATTCCTATCGAGGCAGTATTGTTACCCGTTGCGCCCTGCAGCTGGCTCCACTTGTGTTTGTCCGGCCAGGAGAACTTCGACATGCCGAATGGTCTGAGATTAATTTCGAGACAGAGGAATGGCGAATCCCAGCGGAGAAGATGAAGGCGGGGACCTTGCATATAGTTCCCTTATCACGGCAAGCGCTGTTGGTACTGCGGGAGATCCAGCCCCTGACTGGGAAAGGCAGGTATGTCTTCCCGAGCCCCCGGACAGCAATAAGACCGATGAGTGATAATGCCGTTTTGTCCACCCTTCGATGCATGGGATATGCCAAAAATGAGATGAGCGGCCACGGCTTTGAAGTATGGCCAGCACACTATTGAATGAACAGGGATGGAATCGGGACGCAATTGAGAGACAGCTTGCCCATGCAGAGAGAAACAGTGTTCGCGCCGCCTATAATTACGCAGAATTTATGCCGGAGCGTACGAAGATGATGCAGGCTTGGGGTAACTACTTGGACGGACTTAAGGGCAAATCAAGATCAACTAATTAAAATGACATTGACATTTCGCCAAATATCTTGTTCGTAATGACTGTAATGTGTTTAATTCGGTCAAATCAATGACGGAAATATATGTATATTGTGCAACGACAGTTAGAAAATCTACGAAAGGCCGTGCAGCCCGGCAAGGTAGCCGTTATCTATGGTGCCCGGCGGACCGGCAAGACGACTTTGCTGCAGGAGTTTTTGAAAACGGAGGAAGAGCCCTACCTGCTGGTCAGCGGCGAAGACATCACTGTGCAGGGTTATCTGGCCAGCCAGTCGGTGGAAAAACTCACCGCATTTGTCGGCCGTAATAGGCTCCTTGTCGTAGATGAGGCTCAAAAAGTTGAACAGATCGGCCTCAACCTCAAATTGATTGTTGACCATATTCCAGGCATCAGAATCATCGCAACAGGTTCCTCGTCATTTGATCTGGCGCAACGCCTCGGCGAACCTCTGACCGGTAGAAAGACCACCTTGAAACTTTTCCCCCTGGCTCAGATGGAGATCGGCCAGACAGAACAGCGTCACCAGACCGATGCTAATCTGGAAAGCCGCCTTATTTATGGTTCGTATCCCGAGGTGGTACTGACTCCGGATAATCAGGCCAGGGAAGAATATCTAAAAGAGATTGTCGCCTCTTACCTGTATAAGGACATCCTGGAACTGGATGGTATTCGACATTCTGCCAAGATCAGCCGCCTGTTGCAGCTCATCGCCTTTCAGATCGGCAAGGAAGTATCCTACACCGAACTGGCCGGCAACCTAAGCATGAGCAAAAATACGGCTGAGCGATATCTTGATCTGCTTGAAAAAGCCTTTGTCATTCAGAAGCTTTCAGGTTTTAGTCGCAATATGCGAAATGAAATAACCAAAAATTGCCGCTATTTTTTCCTCGACAACGGAATCCGAAACGCTTTAATAAACAACTTTAACCCCCTGCAACTGCGAAACGATGTCGGCGAACTCTGGGAGAATTACCTGGTGCTTGAAAGGCTTAAACGACAAGAGTATTTGCGACAGACCGCTAATAATTATTTCTGGCGTACCTATCGGCAACAGGAGTTGGACCTTGTCGAGGAGCGCCTGGGGAACCTGTATGGTTATGAGATGAAATGGGGCAAGGCCAAGGTTAAGCCACCCACCGAATGGCGAGCCGCCTATCCTGAGGCCGGGTTTACTCTGGTGAATAAAGAGAACTATCTGGAATTTATTGGTGGGGAGTGAAATTACATCTTCTGATACCTCAACATAGAGACAGGATAACGAATCTTATTAACCCTATGCTAACACCAATAATCAAACAATCCAGCACATCAACTGCTTGTAATTTAGAGACATAGAACCAATTGATATGAATCAAATAACTTCACACCTTGATAAGTCACAGCTCAACAATCTCGCAGACGAAATCTGGAAGTCGGCGGAGCGGCTCCGTGGCAAATTCAAGGCGAATGAATACCAGACCGTTATTCTCCCTATTATCACCATCCGGCGGCTGGAGTGTGTGCTGATCACATGGCGTGAGGAGAAGGCCGCAGAGATACGGGCCAAGCGCAAAAACATTGACCGAGGCACGCAGACGTGGTGAACGTATACGGCTAGACAAATGGAGCAATTATTCAGATACCTTTTTCTAGATTACAATGGACCTGCTGGCGCGAGTTGACAATATGCCATGATTACTGATTATGATTCATTTCTTCATGTTGCAGAGGACGGCCGTATTTGGTGGTTACTAAAGGATGCTATTCGCTTGGGGGCGGGATTTCTTCCTGTGCGTGATGACCACCAGACGCTGATAGCAGAACTACGGGCGCCCAACGACCGTGCCCGGGTGAATGAAAGGTCCTTAATTGGCGCTTTCGGGAATGCCAGGTTGGTTATAGAACGACCGATGATTTTTGAGCGGGATGGGTTTCGTTATGTTGATGCCGATGGCTTTTTATCCTGGCTTTCGCAATACATCGAACAGACGCAAGCGAAGATCACGTTCCCTGATAAGCTCGCTAGGCAAGTCAAAATGGCCAAGGTTAAGGAAGCAGCATTACGGCCGTCAGTGGTAGATCAGGAGTTTAAGAGCCTGACTCTCGCTCTTGATGACTGGTTTGACAAAAATCTGGACGATCTTCCAATAGACTTACAGCAGCGTGTTGAACAGGAATTTATTCCGATGATTTGGGATGTGTTGTCGGCTGATCAGCGGCACAACCAAGCAATAAAGTTAGACTACCAGTGCGACCCTTCCACCGAAAAGGAGCGACAGTACTGGTGGAAATTTTTCTCGCGACTGCATAAACTCCGGGAAGAGGAGGAACAGTCGTGCCCTTCCTTCTGCTCATCCATTGCAAGGCCGAGCGCGACCCTCGTTTTTTACGCAGATTTGCCTGCTTCACCAGCATCGGTTTGAAATTTACCAAACTTCGGGAAATGCAACATCGACAAAGGTGCTTTCCATTTTGAATTTGTGCCCCCGTTCCATTGATGCAAGGTGAAGGAAGACCTCTTTAAGTTCTTTGTCGGCACAATTCTCGGCCAGGGCCATATATTTTTTCATGGCAATTTCTTCATTTTTCATGGCAATGCCAATAGCTGACTTCATGTCCATTCCTGTTGTTACTTGCGGCATTTCGATGGTTTCGGACACTTTATAATCTTTTTCAAAATTGAAATATGACGTGTCCATTTTTTCATTATTTAAAATACCTCTCAGGGTTTGCTCATGTTTTGCTTCTTCATCGGCAAATTTCTTAAACAGTTCCTGGTAATGGGGATCCGTCATTTTCTCTGCGACTTTTCCATAAAAGTTTTTTGCATCAATTTCACTTTGAATAGCATCTGAAATCGTCTCTTTATATTTTTCTAAATCCATAACAATCCCCCTTTCTTAAAAAAATAGTTGTTAAAAACATTAAACCGTCCATGTGTATATTTAACGAATGTCTGTTTTAAAACCAAGTTTTTTATTCGATCTCATCTCACATATTGACGCTTTCTGCCGTTTGACCTCATCGCCTCAATACCTGGTGGATTCCAGCTCCCCTTTCCAACCGGCAGTGAAGAAATGTACAGACAAGGCAGACTTAACCAGTTTGGATCGTTTTACAGTGCCGCTCCGCAGAACTTGCAGTGCCTGGCGTCTGCATCATGTCCTTCAGCGTTACACTCCGGGCAAACCTGAGTTGAAACTTTACGGCTGAAAACCTCCGACATGCCCACTGTTACGATGCCTGTAGGTACGGCGATAATCCCATAGCCGAGAATCATTACAAACGAAGCAATTGTCTGACCCAAGGCTGTTTGTGGAGAGATGTCCCCGTATCCGACGGTTGTCATGGTAACGATTGCCCAGTAGATGCTGCGCGGAATGCTGGTGAATCCATTTTCTCTGCCCTCAATGACATACACCAGTGAGCCAAAAATAACCACAAGGGTCAATACGGTGAAGAGGAAGACGGAAATTTTGCGGCTGCTCGCTTGAAGTGCCTTGATGAGAAGTTTTGACTCTCCGAGATAATTTGCCAGTTTCAGTATACGAAAGATGCGCAGTATCCGTAAGATCCTGATAACTAGCAAATACTGAGTTCCGGGCAGAAATAGGCTGATGTATGTTGGGATTATTGCAAGTAAATCAACCACACCATAAAAACTCATCGCGTATTTGAGTGGGCTGTATACACACAGAAGTCGCAAAACATATTCTACAGTGAAGAGAATTGTAAAAAACCATTCTATCTTGTAGAGCAGGCTGCCGTACTGGGATCCTACCGCAGCAATGCTATCTAGCATGACAACCAATACGCTTGCCAGAACACTGATGATAAGTAATACATCAAATGCCTTACCGGTCGGAGTTTCGGCCTCGAAGATTACTTCATACAATACCGTCCGCCAACGTGCGCGGGAAGGCGGTTTTTTCTGGTAACCATCTTTCTGACGTTTCATTGTATTGCTTCCTAAGTTCACTGTTACCCCTATGAACGGTCTTCACGTTTTTGCGATGGCGGTTCACGATCGCTCTCATCTTCGTCGACTGGCTCGGCGGAGAGCCCTTCGGACGTCTCCCACACCTGCGCCTCAATGGAGCCCGCCTCGACAGAGCCCCTCGGCGGATAGTCGAGAGTACCGCCGAGCTGCTCAATTCTGTCGGGAGAAAGTCTTGGAAAGGGCAGCTTGCCAGCTTTGCGCCAGGATTCAACTTCTTTCACAGCCGTCTTGCCACGCTCAAGGTCAAGCCCGTCGTCGCGTCCCATGTAGAGGGTCTGTGAAGGAAAGGCAAAGCCGCTTCCCGAATTCTTAACTATGTCGCTCATTCGCAGCAAGACGTCTTCGCGTATGGCGTGGTATTCGTTGAAGTCTCGGGTCAGCGCATATATTCGAACGCCAATATCGAGGGAAGATTGACCAAAATCTGCGAAGCGCACGCGCACCGTTTCGGAGTCGATCTTGGGATGGGCATGGAGCATCTCGCGAAACTTGGCCAGCACATAGCGCAATTGATCATTTTCGGTCTCGTAGCGTAAACCGATAGTCGTGGTGATCAGCATCCGATCGCATTTCGCCCAGTTGATCAGCTGCATATCGGCAAGGGCAGAGTTGGGAATCGAAATCAAAGTGCGATCGATTGCCCGGATCTTGGACGTACGCACACCGATGCTTTCGACGGTGCCGGTTTTATCACCGAACGAGCAGAAATCGCCGATCCGCACAGGCTGGTCAAGATAGAGCATGATGCCGCCGATCAGGTTTTCAAGAGTCGGGCGAATCGCAAGCGCGACTGCCAAACCGCCAATACCAAGTCCAGCCACAACGCTATAGAGAGGCAACCCCAGATTCTGTGCGGCATTACCGATGATCACCACGCTGACCAAGGTTCCGATGGTACGGGCGCCAATGCGCCAGAGATGGGCGTCGAAGCTGTCTGCATCGATATCCCGCGCCTGGACAATACGCTCGAAAATTGCCAGAATAATCAGCCATAAAAGCCAGACCGCGGCAGCATTTATAAAAATGGTTGCTGTATCGTTAACCATGTTCGAGAATGTGCCTGAAACAAAGATCTGGTGGTTAGTGAAATCTTTTAGGCTCCAGACAACCACGAGGACCGCGATTGGTGTCAGGGCACGACGCAGCAGGAAGCCGACCCGATTTTTGGTTTCGCAGCGATTGATCGCACGGTGAAGGACGAACAGAAGGAGCGCTGCAAGAGTACTAATAAGGACCACTGCCATGACTTTCCATTTTGGTGTATCCAGCCAGAAGTTGCGCAGACTCTGGGGAACACTTCTGAGCACCGCCGCCGGGATCATCGGTCCGGTCCACTGGGGAATAGCTTGATGCCAGCTAATGATTGGCAAAGACGTTTGCAGAGGCAGATTCTTAATAGCTTGGTAGAAACGCGGCGCCGCCATTAACGTGCGCTCGCTGAACAGAAACTCCCCCTCACGCGCTCCAACGTCGACCCGGACGATCCGGATCGGGGTAGCGGGGATGCGCCATTTCGTGGGTGATACATCATCGTCGAAGGCCTCTTCGCCAGGAACACTTGCAAGGTTGGGCAAATCGACACGGCCAAGGATGTCGAGCAAATATGCAATTGTGTCTGTTCCGATCTCAAAGCGATTTGATGGCGGAACAGAGGACAGGTCAAGCAGCGCGTGGATCTGGGCGTTAATCACCTGCAATTTTTCGGCAAGTTCATTGGATTTGTTCGACATATAGGTTTGTAAGGTTTCTTCTAACTCGTCTCTGAGGCGAAGAAAAGATGTGAGCGTGGCACGCGGGCTGTCTGTTCGGATGGGTTTGATTGTGGGGGTATCGCTGGCAGCCTGCTGGGTCGCTGCGAACATATCATCCCCGTCCGATGTGCTTTCTGTCGTTTCCTGGGCGTGAATAAAAGTCGCGGCGCAGCAAATCAAGACAAGGGCAAGAAAGCACCGAAAAACAGTGGAACAATTACATTTCGTGTACAGATTATACACAGAGAACTCCTTATGTTGCATAATAACATCAAATTGGTAAGAGTGGGAACGATCTTACTGCTCCCCACGGAAACCCTAAAAAAAGTGATGCGTCCAGACGTCCTGCAAGATGACGAACAGGAACGCAGTTGAACAGCCGAACATCAGCACCCCCGTTATTGCAATCAATGTCCCGAGATGTCTCCAGGGATACTTCAGCAGGATGTCGCCGTAGCCCAGAGTCGTGATCGTCGCGGCGGTGAAATAGATGCCTTCCGTAAGGCTTGGTATGAGCCGCGTCCAGCGCAAGAACAGGCCCCATGCCGCGGCCTCCGCCAGGTGCGCCAACGTAAGTAACAAAAAGCAACCAAGGAGGATGATCTTGCCGTAAATTTCCTGTTCCAGGTTGGCCAGCAGCCATGTCTTGTGACGAACCATCTCGCCAGATGCATCGAAGATCACGAATACATGAAAAGCAAACAGCACAAGCGCAAGCAGCAGTGCAAAGACATGGACCCCAGCAATCTTGCTCCAAGAACAAGGTCGATGTCTGTCCACTTTTATTCCATCTGATTTGTCTTGATGCCCACCTTCGGTGTCGGCTGGAGGGTCGCATCGGGTAATCTCAGGCATGGTAGATTTCCTTTAGTTAATAGGGAAATAGGACTCTGGAATCCGGTGTACAATTCAAGGCCGCGGTCGATAGCGCATCAAGGCAATCAGCCGTTACATTGTCTTTGCTACGCCGATCGTCCGAACCTTCATGGAGTCATAAATGGGCATGTTGCCCATCAATGTGGGGATGGCCATAGCCGCGAAACAGGCCCAGAGCATTGGTAAAGCCTGATTGAAGGCACCAGTCATCTCGAAGATCAGGATCATTCCCGTAACCGGCGCGCGAACCGTTGCAGTTAAGAAAGCCGCCATGCCGGCGATAGCAAAGGTAGCCGGGATCGCACCGGAATCTCCTACGAACTGCGGGCACAGTAGTCCGAATCCCAGGCCAAGGCACGCACCCAGCGCAAGAATGGGTGCGAACAGGCCACCAGGCGTGCCCGCGGCATAAGACAGCGGGCCAAGCAGAAACCGAACAGCGAAAATGATGGGCAATGCTGTCAGCCCGATTCCACCGACGAGGGCCTGTTGGGTAATCGTATCGCCGCCGCCAACCATGTGCGGGGCAAACCATGCCAAAGCACCAACCAGCGTACCGATAAAGAGTGCCCGGACCTCCGGTCGCCAACGGCTAAAACCGTCAACCAGCGCACAGGTTCTGATGATCAACTGGTTGTATGCGACCCCTGCAAACCCAGCCAGAATACCCAACACAGCAAAGATCGGACCGGTCCAGAAGCTGGGAGTAGGAAGGGTTGCCACCTGGAAATCGGGTTGCTGTCCGAGCAGCAGGGACGCGACCGCAATAGCCGAGCTGGAGGCGCCAAGTGCGGCGATGGCAATCCGAATATCAAATCGACGGACCAGTTCCTCCAGCACGAATACCGCTCCGGCCATCGGAGCATTGAACGCCACAGCCAGCCCGGCGCCGGCACCTGCTGCGAAAAGGGCAAGAAGATCAGTGGTTGGCAGCCGGAAAAATTTTCCCCAGAACTCAGCCAGGTTGGCACCGATTTGCACACTGGGTCCTTCCCGTCCCAGCGCTAAACCACCGCCGATGGCGAACAGGCCACCAATGAATTTGATGGGGAACAGGAGAACCGGGGCTGCGGGCAACTTGCCCTCAATCACCGCCTCGACATGGGGTATGCCGCTACCGGCCGCAGGTTGCCCGGAACGTTGCACTAGCCAGGCTGCGAACGCGGTGGTTACAGCGATCGTGGCACAGACCAGGATGAAGCCCATCACTGGCCACTGGTGGGCCCAGACGATCGTGGCAGAGCGGGCTACGTTCATGTGCTCCAGTGCCACCCGAAAGCACCCGATAACAAGACCGATTACACCACCTGTGAGTAGCGATAACAGCGCCAGTTTTGCCAAACCATATTTTTCATATTGACCACACTGGGTCGCTTCAGGATTCGAATTCATCGATTCAATTTTCCTGTTTTTAGAGGAGGAGCGTATCAGTCATTGGTGTCCCTGCAATGACCACAATAGAGTAACTTTTTATCAATTTTTCTATTCGAATAGATTTTTTTGGGCAAGTTAGCCAATAATATGTTTTGCTATAGTTTGATTTGTATCCTGAGTTGTCAGGAAAACTTTTTAACAATTCCATAAAAATTAGTTTGCAGAAAGATGGAAGAATCCGCAGAGATTCATGGTTAACCTCATTAAATCTCCAAATATGAAAAAATTTTCCCGGTCGCACCGCAGCCGAGAAGTAGCTGACGGAGTCACCCTACGGTAAAGAACACAAAGTTTGGCCACCTCAGCAAAACTCAAGTGCCCGATCACCACAATGACAATCAGCACGTAGATTATGATGAAGCACCCCACCTACGTAGGCAATCGGCAGTGACCGTTTGGGGTCGGCGATCTTTTCAGAGGCGTTGGCGATAAGCTCAAAACCTTCATAGTTTAAAAAACTCGCGGACTCCCCGCAGGCGATCGCGCCCGCGGGGATCGGTTTACCAGACCTGTCCGGGGTTCCTCTCAAGCTGCTGCATCACCGCCTCGGTGGCCTTCTGCAGGCTCAGCGAGTCTGCTCGTTGGCGCGGCGGCCACTGCTGCAGGCTCTTCATGTGCTCGGCGAGAATCCCTTGTGCCGGCACCAGGGTCCACATCTTCTGGGCTAAGAACTTGCGGCCGATATAGCCCCATTCGTGGGAAAGGGGGTCGAATCGCTCCATGGGGTCCATGCGCAGGTTAAAGAGATAGGGCGCCGACGGATAAACGATCGGGTCCCACCATAGCCCGTTCTCCTTGACCCCAAACAGCATTTTCCAATCGCCCACGCGCACACCAGTGAGCGTCGCCTCGTCGTAATAGAAGTAATCCTGACGGGCAGATTTGTCCGTTTTGCCGGTCCATAGATCGAGATTGTCGTAGCCGTCCAGGTGTACCTTGTAGGTCATGCCGCCCATCTCCACGCCCTGGAGCAGCTTGTCCTTGAGGTCCGGCTCGCCCGCGGCCGCGGCCAGGGTAACGAACAGGTCTTCGTGGCTCTGGATACCGTTCGAGACGCTGCCCGCAGGAATCTGGCCGGGCCAGCGGACCAGCATCGGCACTCGCACGCCGCCTTCCCAGGTCGTGCCCTTCTCGCCCCGGAAGGGCGAGTAGCCGCCATCCGGCCAAAACATCAGCTCGTAGCCGTTATCCGTCGAATAGACCACGATGGTGTTGTCAGCAACCCCGAGGTCGTCGAGCTTCTTCAGCATCGCGCCGATCTCCTCGTCGTGCTGGATCATGCCGGCGCGGTAAACATCGTTCTCGGGACGCCCCTCGTCGACGGCCTTCTGCATGTACTCCTTGGGTACGTGGGTCCAGATGTGCATCCGGGTGGGGTTGAACCAGACGAAGAAGGGTTTGTCTTCCTTGATGCTGCTCTCGATGAAGGTTTCTGCCGCCTGCAGGAACTCGCCGTCCACGGTCTTCATGCGCTCGCGGGTGAGCGCACCGGTGTCCTCGCAACGCTGCTTGCCCATGGGGCCATACTTCGGGTCACCGGCGGGGTCGTCGGTGTCCGTCGCCCAGCAATGCAGGACGCCACGCGGGCCGAACTTCTCGGTGAATTTGGGATTCTTAACTCCCGGGTAGTCGAGCTGCTCTGGCTCTTCCTCGGCGTTGAGGTGATAGAGGTTGCCGTAGAACTCGTCAAACCCGTGCACGGTCGGCAGAAACTCGTTGCGGTCGCCCAGGTGGTTCTTGCCGAACTGCCCGGTCGCATAGCCAAGCGGCTTCAGGACCTCGGCCAGTGTCGGGTCTTCCTTCTGCAGGCCCAGTTTCGAGCCGGGGATGCCGATGGTTGTCAGGCCGGTGCGTACCGGCAATTGCCCGGTGATGAACGCGGCCCTTCCGGCGGTACAGCTTGGGTGCGCGTAGTGGTCGGTAAACAGCATGCCCTCTTTGGCGATGCGGTCGATGTTCGGCGTGTGGCCCATCATGCCGTGGGTATAGGCGCCAACATTCCACATGCCGATGTCGTCACCAAAGATGACGAGGATGTTGGGCCTTTCGGCGGCCGCCATTGCGCCGGGCATCCAGGCAATCATCACAATCAACGGAACAAGTTTCAACAAAATCTTTTTCATAATTCCTCCCAGTTAAACTTATACAGGCAGGTGTCCAACTATTACCTGCCCAGTTTTGATTTTATTCGAAGGCAAAAATCCGATTCCAGTCGGTCTTCATGCTGATAACGATCCAGCCCTGCTTCTGTGCTTCGTCATACAGCTCCTGGGTGAAGGTGCCGACATGGGTGTCCGGCAGCCCCTGCGCTGGTCCGTAGGCGTACTCACGCTTGGCGTCGTCGTGGAGGAGAATCATCGATAACCTCGCGCCGTCACCGGCCTTGGTGTATTCCAGCATCTGGCGGTTACCGGTCGAGTTTCCGAATGCCACGTAGGGCCGACGCCCGATCATCAGGTGGATGCCCTCGGCCTTGCCGGCATTGTTGTTGTCCAGGAGTAGTTTCGGCTCCTTGGTGAGAAACGGCTTGCCGTCCTTATTATAGCCGTACTTGGTCTCTCCGGCGGGATCCCGTAAACAGACTCGGAATACACCCGAACGAAGTCCTGACCGCCGCCGGTGACGATGTACGTCTTATAACCTTTGGCGCGGAGGTACTCCAGGAGCTCCTGCATCGGCAGGTAGGTGAGATCGGTGTAGGGTCGATCCCAGCGCTTGTTCCTGGCGGTTGCGAGCCACTTCTCCGCCTCGGCCTTGAACTCGTCGACACTCATACCGGTAAGGGTGGCGGCGAGGATCTTCATAAGGTCGTCCATGGAGAGCTTGGCCATGGCCTCGCGGTCGCCTGACAGCACGGTTTTGAAAGGCTCCACCTTGGCCAGCTCAGGTTTCACCTTGACCACCGCCGGAACCCGCTCCAGGCAGTAGACGACCTGGCTGTACATGGGGTGCTCGACCCACAGCGTGCCGTCCTGGTCAAAGGTCGCGATGCGCTCTTCCGGCGAAACATAGTCCGCACTGCTTTTATTTGTAGTTGCTTTTACAAATTCCAAAATCATCTGCTTGGCTGCCCCATCGTTCCACGAGGGCAACGGATCAGCTGCTCGCGCGGGCACCGGCAAAATCAGGAAAAGAAGGGTACACAGCGCGATTGCGTGGGTGAAATGAGCTTTCATTATTCAAGTCCTCATATCGAAAAAAAATGAGATCGAAAAAAAGCGGGCGACCTTTTCAGGCCGCCGACTTTTTTACTTCAATATACTACAGCTTCTAGCACAATCCGCTACTCACCTGCGTGGCTGATATGTTTGGCAGACTGCATCACCTCGATCACCTGATCCAGGTTGTAGCTCGCCGGCATCTGCAGCGACGGGAATTCCCGATACGTCTCGAGTTCCTTCAGCCACAGCAGCTGCCCAGTGGGCAGGAGGTTCCAGTCATAGATATAGGCCGTGCTTGGCGCGGCCAGTGCGCCGCCGTAGGCCAGGAGGGTACCATCAACCGACGCCACCGACCTTTCGAAGGGATCACGCTTGAGGTTGCTGACATAGGTCCAGTGATAGGTCTCTGGTGGGCCGAACGCATCCGTCGCAATGGAAGAAACCATCGTGTAGTAGAACTTCCAGTTCTTGTACCGCACCGCCGAAGGATCTTTACCGGTGTAGTAGAAGAACGTGTCGCGAGCGGAGTCGCCCTTACCTTCGAGATAGTCCCGCTGATCGACGCCGTCCAGCGTGGTCTTGACGATGCCGGGATACTTGCCGGCCTCAATCTGCTTCTTCAGGCCATCACCCGAAGGCCCGCCGGCGATATTGACGAGGGTGGGCACCCAGTCCAGTGAGGAAAAGATCTGATCCGGATTCGTGCCAGCCTTGATGTGCCCCGGCCAGCGCACGAGCATCGGAGCCCGCATACCGCCTTCCCAGGTGGTAAGCTTGCCGCCCCGGAATGGCGTAATACCGCCGTCCGGGTAGGTGATCGTCTCAGCGCCGTTATCGGTGGTGAAGACGACGATGGTGTTGTCGAGCTCGCCCATGTCTTCCAGCTTTTTCAGCACATAGCCGATGTTGTCATCCATCTGCTTCATGCCGGCTTCGTTGATACCCCAGTCCTTTCCGCCCTTCTCACCCAGCATGTCCATGTACTTGTCCGGAAGCATGGTCGTGACGTGCATGCGCGCCGGGTTATACCAGACGAAAAACGGCTTGTTGGTCTTCTTGGGGTCGTTGCGGTCGAGGAAGTCGATGACCTGGGCGGAGATTTCCTCGTCCACAGTCTTGGAACGTTCCAGCGTCAGCGGCCCTTCGTCCTTGCAGCTCTGGTTCTCCTCAGTGCCATCCGCAGATGTACAATGAATAACCGGCCTCGGTGGCGTCATGCAGAGCCCGTCTCGCGGATCGATGGCACCGGGGACCTCTGCGAGCCCCTTGACCGGGGTGTTCTTACATGGCGGAACAATGCCCTGCTCGGTCGGCGACTTGTTTATGTCGGGGAAGCTCACCCCTTGCATGGCGTCGAGGTGATACAGGTAGCCCCAGAACTCCTGGAAGCCGTGTGCCGTTGGCAGCGACGCCGATTTATCGCCGAGGTGGTTCTTGCCAAACTCGCCGGTGTTGTAGCCGAGATCCAACAGAAATTTGGCGAGAGCCGGCGTGCCCGGCAACAGCGAGCTTGTGGCACCGGGAAGCTGCGGCATGACCATTCCAGCCCGTAACGGATGCATGCCAGTGAAGAAGGCGGTGCGGCCAGCCGTGCAGCTCTGCTCGGCATAATAGGTCATAAACCTCGCGCCATCATTCCCGAGGCGGTCAATGTTGGGCGTCTCCCCAACCATGAGCCCTTGATGGTATGCACCCACATTCATGATGCCGATGTCATCGCCCATGATGAACAGGATGTTGGGTTTGCTGTCAGCGGCCTCTATAGGCGAGACCGTCCAGGCCAGCGCTGTGCAACAGGCAACAGCCCACAGCAAAAAAGTTCTTGTTGATGATATTCTCATTTTTTCCTCCATTTGGTGATGTTCTTTGATTTAGGTCTCAAATTCCGTCGACTGGTCAACCGCGTTAATGATAATTTCCGGCGGCTGACACATGAGCCCTCCGGCTCCCCTTAAAACTGTAAAGAGATCTGAGTCCAGGTGGGCATCAGAGTCCTTTTGGGTCGACCACTCTTCTATAAGCAGAAGTTCATTGTCATCTTCAACATTCTGGAAAACGACAGCCCTCCGGCAGCCGCTTTCATTTCGAACCTGTTTAACGATCGAGTTGAGAGTCAGCAGAAGCTCTCTACGTTTTACAGGCAACACTTTCATCTTGATTAGAATGGTAACCAATGGGATTCTCAGTCACTTGTTGATCTTTGAAAAGTTGAAACCAGAAATTTGGAGATATGAACTGTTATCTACAGTATGGCAATATTTATACCTGGTCTAACTGTTTGATTAATTATTGTCGTTTGTTACCGAATTTGTTGAAGATAAATCGTAGGAATGAGCATTGGGATGCTTTGGGAGGCGATCCGTTTCCCCGCGAAATATCAATGATCTGTTAAATATCGCGGAATGGCACGTCTGAAATGATCGAACTCCGGGCGGGGCAAAAGCGGAATATTTGTTTTTCAGTAACCGTTCACCAGCGCACTCCATCTTCGTCCAATCAGTCCCCTCACTTAACTAATGATAGCTCAGGAGGCCGTTTGAACCAATCTGGAGCACTGGCTTAACCGTTACACATCCGGGGTAGCCTGAACATTTCATTAGAAAACGAGAAAAACCATTTATATTTAAACAATATCAAATTCTTCCCACAAGAGGGTTCTCAGTAGAGTACCCCCTGAGGAGCACGGGTGATTTACGCAGATTATTTGTCTCGGCGTCTCTACCTGGCTTGCCGGTTTTCATGCATGAAGATAATCTCTGAATAACTGAATTTCTAGGGCACTGAAGCCTTTGCCATTGAAACGCTTATATTACGCTACTTTTGATTAAGGCCAATATCCTTAAGAAACTCCATTCCACCCCAGTTAGCCTGGATGTCTATCCCCCCATCGTTGATTTGATAGAGACTAACCCCAGGGACCATGGTTATTGCTCCAGACTCGTCCAGATTAACGTCTCCAATTTTCATAGTTGCATTGGCAGATGCGGATGCATCCAGGCCAACATCTATGAATTGCTCATAGAGTAATTTCGATGTAAATACGAGAACTTGTCTATAATCGTCATACCCGATGCCAGGCCCGGTACCTGCTCTCAGCATGATCATATAAACAGGCTTCTTATCGGAATTTTTAAAAGCAACACCCCGCCCTTTTCCGCCAACATATAAAATGAGGTTGTAACCGGTACTGGTGAACACTGCATAGCCATATGCATCTTCAATAACTTTTTGTGCTTTCGGATTGCTTTTATACAGTTGCGTCAACGTATCCTCTGCGGTTTTCAGGAGGTGCTTTCTTTCAGTATCCTTTTGCTGTGCAGTCAAATTGGCAGTATCTGATTGAACGTTTTTGTGTTTGCCGGCGCAAGAGACTAACACCATAGTGATCGAAACGATCAAGATTAAAAAAACTGTTTTAGGGATTTGCTGTAGGCATTTCATAAACATAATTCCTCCGTGTTATTAGTATTATTTGTATAGAGAGTCCAACCATGGGTCCCTGTCGAAGAGCATCTTAGGCGCAATGGAACAACGTGTACCACTCACCCATTAAAAAAGTTCTATTTACTGCCTTGTGGCAGGGCTTGAGAGCTGTTTAAGAAAACCATCAATTTCGAACCTGTTTTACCATTGAGCTGAGAGACTGCGGAAGCTCTTTATGTTTTACCGGCAAAGCTATCATTTTGATGAAAATGATAATTAATCGAATCTCCGTTACTTGTTGATCTTTGAAAAAGTTGAAACCAGAAAAGTAGTGGATATGAACTATTATCTACAGTTTGGCAATATTCATACCTGATCTGACTGTTTGATTGATTATTGTCGTTTATAGCTGAATTTGTTGAAAATAAATAAAAAAATGAGCTTTGAAAGGCGACCAGTTTTCCCGCGAAATATAAAGGATCTGTCAAATATCGCGGAAGTGCAAACCTGAAATGATCGAACTCCGGGCGAGGCAAGAACCAGATGTTTGTTTTTCAGTAACCGTTCACCAGCACTCCATCTTCGTCCAATCAGGCCCCTCACATAGGCGTAATATGCCTTCATCAAAAGCGACGCGGGATTGCAGGCCGTATCGACTCGTGAACGTCAGGTTAGTTGCCTTTTAAGGTGTCCCGGTGAACGATTGTGTTTTCAGTGGAAGTTGTTGGACTTTATCAGTGCCAGGGAGAGAACTTATTTTGACGCGAATGGGAATATGCTGTCAGGCGTTTAGCCTCTGCAGGATACTAAGGTTTTTGGAGACCAAGCTTGCGAATACGGGAGCGAAGCGTAGAGGGATTCATGGCAAGAATCTGCGCTGCACCTTTCTCTCCTTCGATACGCCATTCGGTAAACTGGAGCACTTCCTGAATATGATCCTTCTCAACCTCCTGCAGGCTCTTTAAGGTTGGACTCATTTTTTTAGACGCTGGGCTGGATAAGTCATCAGCCAAGCGCAGTTTGGGCCCGGAAGTATCGATTACCGCGCGCTCGATCACGTTTTCCAGTTCCCGAATATTACCGGGCCAGGAGTAAGCCTGGAGCTTTTGTACGACACTCTTGGGTATTTCTTCAATAGATTTGCCCAATCGTTTGGCAGCATTGTCAGCAAAAAAATGGACCAGCAGAGGGATATCTTCGACGCGTTGCCGCAGTGGGGGGACCGTGATTGGAAAGACATTCAGACGAAAGTAGAGATCTTCCCTGAAACGTCCCTGGAGAACTTCCTCTTCCAGGTTCCGATTAGTGGCCGCAATCACCCGTACATCGACTTTGATGGTACGGGAACTGCCAAGGCGTTCAAATTCGTGATCCTGGAGTACTCCCAATAGCTTTGCTTGCATTTCAAGCGGTAATTCCCCTATTTCATCTAAGAAAATGGAGGTGCCGTGAGCGATCTCAAAGCGTCCCAGTTGTCGCTCCTGGGCCCCTGTAAAGGCACCCCGTTCATGGCCGAACAACGTGCTTTCAATCAAATCAGACGGCAGAGATGCACAATTGACTTTTACCAGGGTGCGATCCCTGCGCGGGCTTTTGTTGTGGATCGCCCTGGCAATCAATTCCTTACCGGTCCCACTTTCACCAAGTACCAAAACGTTGCTCTCGGTAGAGGCGATCTGTTCCACTTTATACAGCACATACTTGAGCGCAGCACTGTTGCCGATAATGTTATCGAAATTGTGTTCAAGTTTGATTTCTGACTGCAAATAAGCAGTCTCCGCCTCAAGCTGGTCTTTTAATTGCGTGATCTCCGTATAGGCGCTAAGGAGGTCGATTTCTGACTCCTTACGGAGAGTAATATCACGATTGCTTGCGCGAAAACCCTGCAATGAACCCTGGTGATCAATAACGGGTTGGCAATTGTGTTCAAGCCAGCAGATTTGGCCATCCCGCCGCTCTATCCGATATTGAATCTGGCAAGATTTCAATTCATGACGGGAATCATGATAATGACTGTCCCACACACCCTGATCTTCCTGGACGATAATATCTCTAAAAAGGGCGGGGTTATCCAGGAATTCTCTGGGCGAGTAGCCGCTGATGCGCTCACAGGAGGGAGAGACATATTCAAGGGACCCGTCAGCATTGAACCAGTACTCCCAGTCATGGGTGAAATTAGCGACCACCTGATATTTAGCTTCGGCCATGTTCAATGTTTTTTCATGATGTTTGCGTACTATTGCATTGCTCAGAATTTCAGCGATCAAACGACATTGCCGTACAAGTTCGTGCGGCCATTCTTGACGGTGTCGCAACATAGTGAGAGACAGTACGCCCATAATTTTCTCTTCTGTCGACAAGGGTATCGCGGCCAATGAGAGAACGCCCAGGCCGCTCAGGAAATTACGGTCGTCTTCGGCTTCTACAGGCAGGTCGGCAAGATTGGCAAGGGTAAATATCTCCCCCTGTATCAATTTTTGATTGATCCACGGGAGCTGGTCGAATCTATATTCAGAAGGCAGTGTGACAGTATCGATATGATTGTGTGAATACACATGATAAAACAGTTTATTTTCTTCGGATATTTCATAAACACTCACTCGATCTACATTGAGGGCATTACCGATTGATTCCAGTACATGTTTTATTTCTGTATCTATACGATGAGACGGCAGGTTGACGAAGCGGGCCGAGAGGGTGGACAACATTTTTTCAAAATCCAAACGTTCAGCGAGTTGCCACTGGGCCCTGCGACGTTGCCTTCGCGCCATCATTAAATAAAAGATCAGTCCGCTTTGGGCTAAAAGTACAAAAAAGGTGGCAACGATATACCAGCGGTAGCTCTCCCAGAAGGAGTAGGTCTTGAACTGAACGATGCTGTCGGGTGGGAGTCGATCCTCTCGGATTCCGAAGCGTTTAAACTGCCGCCAATCGAACTTATTAATTGTCGTGCCCTTACTTGACATGGGAATATTTGAGGGCTTTTCGCCTCTTAATATGCGTAAAGCAATCTCGCCGGCCCTGACCCCGCTCATTTCCATACTGAACATCCTCCCGCCGACGATACCGTCGCCGAAATAGGAATCCAGAATGCCATACACCGGCGCATTGGCTTCTTTCGCCAGGATGGAAGCAGCCTCCCGGGGAACAAAGGCCTTGCCGCTACCATCCTGCCAGAGGAGGGAAAAGAGGATCACCGTCTGCTCAGGCAGATTTTTGACTTTTTCCTCAATTTCAGCAAACGGCAAACGAGTCAGATAAATGAAGTCGAATTGCTTGGTATACGGCTCAAATGCCTGGCGGAAACCTTTCTCTAAAAACAGCTCCTCACCGGATGCACCATTGACAACCGCAACGTGGCGTGTCTCCGGATGGATCTCGAGTGCCGTATTCAACAGCCCGGCGTAGTCGATATCCGCAAAGACACCGGTAATCTCAGGGGGTAAACGTAGACTCTCTATGTTTGTCTGCGTGATGCCGGAAAAGACAACGGGGATGTTTTGAAAAAGATCATCGCGGTGAACAATAACAAACTCAAGTGAGGCCAGGTCGTAGGTGATTATCAGATCGATCTTGTTCTTGGAAAACTTGTGGTGGTATAAATCAGTCAATAACTGGTTATGCTTCTGATCGGGATTGCGGTAAGTATCCATATATTCGATAAAATACTCAATATCAAATTCCGTGCCTGCCTCTAACCCCTGCTTGATGCCTTGTTCTATCATGGAGTATGCCGGCAGATCACTCTGTGAAGCGAAAATAACAAGAACGCGTTTCTTCTCTTTCAGGTCATTTGCGTAAGTATTTGGAAGGAAAACAAAAAAGAACAAAGATACCAGCAGAAGCACATGTACCATGGAGAAAAGGCTCAAGCCTGCTGGAGACTGCTGCTGCGCTCGACTATTTTTCACAGCACAGCGGACAAAACATGTAACTCTTTGTCTTGGCATTGCACACGTATTGGTTGTTCAGACCCTGACCACTGCCGAGGTCTTTGCATATATTGTATTCAAACCGGTTAGATAATCGTCCTATCTGTTTCGATTTGTATTTGTTTGCAGATAGAAAGACAGGAGAACAATTATAGAACTTACAGAGAAAGTATCGTGAATGATAGGAAAATTTCACCAATATTTATTCTCCTGCCTGTTCAGCATGCTGATTAAAAAAAAGACGGCTATTTTTGTAAAAAGCTCAGACTCTTTTTGACAGTAATTTAAAAAACGATAAGTGGGTCATGGTGGCTAGGTTAAGCATTTAAGACAAAAAGCAAATTACAACTCTTCCTGAATTTTTTAAAAATCACCAATTTTCTCACAATCATATTTTAAGAATTATTGCCGTAATAAATGTCCACTGGCAATCTCAACGATTTAAGCAAAGCTGCAAGTTAACACTATTCCTAATCGAGTAGATTTGCCTACTCCCTTGAAATCTTCAGAAATGGAGTAACTGATCTCACACCATGACCAGAGAACACCTATCGAAAGGTTAACAGAACTACGCGAGAGATGACTTCTGTTAACCTTTTCTTTATATGACTGTTAGCTCCCAGGATTAAATTTGAATATGGCGTGGATTTTTATTGATCTGCCTTGCGTTCTGATCAGTATTGTGTCGATGTGATTGTTGTTGACTAAATTTTTCAGGTTTGAACATTCGGGGGCAGTTTTTGTTTTGGGAGTATTATTAGGGGTATGTTGCGGTTTTGAAATATGAAACATGTAAATAACAGTAATATGACTTGTATGTTCAATGGACTGCATC
>CAVPXN010000019.1:0-60563 GCA_963709745.1 uncultured delta proteobacterium | reverse complement strand
GTGTAATCGGCCATTAATTCGCCAAGAAAATTGGTCTTATAATCAAGAATATAGTATCGGCCGCCATACTCGCAGATTAGATCGACAAAGCCGGTGAGATAGCCACGCATTTGCTTATGACCAAGAGGGGTGACTGTCGGTTCCTCGGCGAGCACAACGTTGATCTGCTCGGTTGCCAGGCGGCTGAGGTGATAATAAAAGCCCATTTCTTTCAGACATTGATCCTCGGGGAGCATGGCCAGACTGAAACCGCCTCTGGTAAGCGGCGTGGCAACGACCAGCTCGAGTAACTTCTGCACTGCAGCCGGGGCAGCATCCACCCCATAGCGGGCACATTTCAGCTGCAGGAGCTCGGCGAGCTTTTCCTGCTGCTCGCCTGCGGCAATTGTTGCAAACGGCAAAGCTTCCAATAGATCATGAATGACATTGCCGAAATTCGGCCCGGCAGGCAGCCCCGTTACCGCAAGCTTACCGGCATTGGTGTCGTCCATAACAATGCTTTGCGCCGGGATGTCGTCATGATCGTACTCGCTGATTGATGCCAGCGCCGAAAAACTCGACATCTGCCAGTCGGTATACAAAGAGCGGCCGGAGGGGAGTAAAGGGTGCAGGTCCTGCTGCGATAAGTTTCTGGAATATTTTTGATGCGGCGTATCGATATCGATGATTCGGTGCGACACCGCCTTATCCTGGGCAAGCGAGTCCAGTTTTTGCTGCTGCGCCTGATAATCGGCGGAACCATCCCCAAACAGCAGATAACCAAGGGCCGACTGACAGGAATCCCCCACCATCCCCGACGGTTTGACATCGGCCCAGAAGGTATAGCAGCGGATTTGCGCCCTGGTCAGGGCAACATAGAGCAGTCGCAGGTCTTCGGCCATCTCTTCGGCCACCGCCTGGTTGCGGCGGTCGGCAAACTGGTCGGAACCAAGATCGATTACCAGTTGATGGTCTGCATCATGGACGCGCAGCTGATATTTCTCGCCCCGTATCCGGTTGCTGCGATACCAGAGATAGGGGCAGAAAACCACCGGGTACTCCAGGCCTTTGGCCCCGTGCATAGTGACAATGCGCACCGCCTGTTCATCGCTTTCGAGCAACAGTTCGGTGTTTTCATTGCTCCGCTCATTCTGCATCATCTTGCGCAGCCACTGAAGAAGCTGGGCCATGCCAAGATTTTCGGCATGTTCCTCTTCCTGCGTAAGCTCGAGAAGATGCCAGATGTTGGCGATGGTTCTTTCGGCCGATTGTCGGCCAGCGAGAGTGGGCAAGACACTTTCTTCAACCAGCAGGCTGCTCATCATCGGCAGAAAGCCCTGTTCCTGCCAGTACTGATTGTAGTGGAGAAACCGGCTGTGGTATTCATTTAATTGCTGTTCGTCCTGCCATAATTGCTGCAGAGTGTTACCGGACAGACCAAACCAGGAGATGGTCATTGCTGCTTTTAACTTTGTCGTCTCGCCCGGCGCCGCAATACCGGTAAGAAGAAGCAGCAGCTCCCGGCATTCACCGGTCTTGAAAACCGATTGCCTGCTGCCGATAACCGCCGGGATTGCCGCCTCAGCCAATGCTTTTTGATAGTGTTCGGCCTGCCGGTTGCTGCGCACCAGGATGGCGATATCTCTGGGTGCTAAGGCTCGGGGGGCATCCGTTGAAGATCGCAGCAGGACCGGAGAAGTCGGGTTAAGCAGCCGGAGCAGTTCGGCAACGATAAAGCCACGTATCGTATCCGCCGCGTTACCGGAGTTCCAGCGGCCATTTTTCTCTTCCGGTTCGAGGGGCAGGCTGCAGTAAACCATTCCGGCAAGGGACTCGTCATCCTGAATCAGCTCGAGGTCTTGTTGATTCTTGGCGGCAATTATCGGATGATAGGCAAGCGTTTCTTCCTCATAATAAAATGGTTTGCTTTTCGATTCAAAGAGCCGATTTATTTCGGCGACTAAAAAAGGATGCGATCGGTAATTTTTTTTAAGCGTCAGCAGGGTGTTCGCCGAGGCCCTGGCCAGAAAATATGAATGAATATCCGCGCCACGAAATTTATAGATCGCCTGCTTAGGATCACCAATCAGGTAGAGATAGTGTTTTTTGCTGCCAAACAGGGTGGAAAAGATATACCACTGCTCACTGTCGGTATCCTGAAATTCATCGATGAGGGCTACGGAAAATCGCTCGCCGAGCATTTGTTGCAGGAAACGTCCCCGCTCATCTTGTAAAGCTGTCGACAGGCGATGGATGAGATCATTAAAGCCCATATTGCCCTGCGCCAGCAGTCGCCTGCTCACCTCGCTGCGCAGCTCTTTAGCCAGCTTAACGCGGAAAGTAAGCACCAGACGATCGATTGCCGCAACCAGCGCGACAATATGGCTATCAGGCAAAGGCCAGTCGGCGAGATAGGCCTGTTTTTTTAAATCTCCACGAATCTTCGTACCATTGAGCTCGCCGGCAAGCGACTGTCGGTCGAGAAGATGGAGATTATCCGGCACGCACAGACTTGCCCCGCTGAAAAATAAGCCAAGCGCTGCAAACCACCCGGCAAAAGCATCAGTAAACGGCTTTTTAAAGCTCTGTGCAGCCAGGCCGGCGACAAAATAATCGTACAGACTCTCTTTATTTGCCGTCCACCAGCAGACCATCGCCGCCATAGCAGTTTGCAGCTCAGCAAGTATCTCTGCAATCGAACCTACCGGCGGATCGAGACGACCGTTATCGTTAAAGACGGCATTGACACTGGCCAGCAATTGTTCGGGCGCACCGAACTGGCCGGTAAGCAGCGAACAGGGTAAAGGATCAAGGGAGTAGATATGTCTGCGCCAGAAGTCATCCGCCACTTCATTGCGCACCTGATCGATATCGGCGAGCAGCTCGACATCAAAGAGCTGGCCGCTCTCAAGGGCCTGTTCAACGAGCATCCGCTGACAAAAACCGTGGATGGTAAAAATCCCGGCCCGATCAATATCGTAGAGGGCGAGCTGGAGATGATCAATTGCCGCCGGTATATCGTCAACACTCGCTGCCCAGTCGAGCAGGGTCGCATCGATTTTACCCTCGGACAATGCACCACTCAACAGATCACGGGCTTCAACCAGGCGCGCTCGAATACGGGTTTTCAGTTCCTCGGTGGCGGCTTTGGTAAAGGTGACGATCAGAATCCTGTCGATGGGCTGGCGCAGTTCGACCACCGCCCGCAAGACGAGCATGCCGATGGCATAGGTCTTGCCGGTGCCGGCACTGGCTTCCACCAGGTTAATTCCCCTGGTTAACTCAAGCCTTGCCGCATCGAATACCCGGTAAGTATCAGTCATCTGCCGCGCTCCAGATCGGAACCATTATTTCCCCGCAGACTTGGGCAAATTCTGCACCGATAATATCCGCAACACCCTGATCGCCGGCCAAAAGCTGCCATTCCGGTGCATAGCCTTTTTCCAGACACTCGATATACGACTGTCTGGCTTTCATGATGGGCGGCACTATGGCCCTGGTGCTGACCTTTTGCCGGGCAAAGGCCAGTGCCGGTTCAACATATAACGGCGATGGTGCCCGGCAGCCTCCGGCAAAGCAGTCGAGCAAATACAGAAGAGAGGGTTGTTCCTGTGAAGAGGTGATACTGCGGAAACAGACAATAGTATCTTCGGCGACGATCCGGGTCTCCAGCGCCGGCTTGAGACGCTCAAGCACCAGATGGTGCAGCCAACCCGACAAAAGATCACGTCCGCGCAGCCTGCCGTAGCGCACCAGGACAATGCCCCGTTCATAAAGATTACTGAGGGTGCCGATAAGGCGATAGCCGTCGAGAGCCAGATCAATCGGCAGCTCTTCCAACTTCTCACCCATTTGCTGGGCCTGAATCTGAGCGATAAACTTGTCAATCTCCTGCTCTTTTTCGGTAAAAAGCAGTTGTCCCGAAACCCCGAGCGGCCATCGGCCACTGGTCTGCATTTTTTGGCAGAGATCGCCTTTGTACCCGGCAAGTGCCAGGCGGAGCATTTCTTCCTCAACGGCGTATTTATCAAGCCCGGTCACCGCGAACATCTCCCGCTCATCGGGCAGATCTTCTCGTATATTCAGCTCGATTCCCAGACAGTATTTGACAAAATATTTCTGCGGATTATCAAAAAAACGGCGCAGCTCGGCAAAGCTCACCGTATCTTTTTGGTCAGCCAACCGCCCCTGCCACCAGGCCGCTGCCGGCTGCCCGCCCTGCTGCATGGCTGTCGCCGTACGGCAGTAATAGTTGTTGTAACTGAACAGTTTTGATCCCGTGTCCCGGCCAAAATATCTACTGCTGAATGGATGGAGCGGGTGTCGAACGACGCGATCCCGCACCCCATAACCCTTTTCCAGTACTTCGAGAAACTCAGTCACCACTACGGACGGCGGAATCATCTCATTGGTTTTAATCGATTGGCCGATATAGCTGAGATAGAGATGGGACCGTGCCGCCAACAGCGCTTCAAGAAACTGGTAGCGATCATCGGCACGCGGCGAGCGGTCGCCGGCCCGAAAACCCGCGCCCATCAGATCAAAGGTATCATATCGGTCTGTCTTCGGGAAAACGCCGTCACTCAGCCCAAGCAGACAGACAACCTTAAAGGGGATCGAACGCATCGGCAGCATCGAACAGAAGGTGAGCTGGCCCCTGAGAAACCCGGAACTGGAACGACTCTCTCGGGCCGATTGATTAAACCATTCACGGATTACCGAAAAGCTGACCTCTGCTGCATGAAAATCACTGATCGGCCCGGAGAGCTCATCGATAAGGCTGCGCAGTTCAACTACTTCCTGCTCGTATTCTTCGCCAAAAAGCTGCTGCGCATACTGCTGCAGCAGCTCGGACCAGTCTTTCAACTGGTGCTGCTGCTGAAAAACTCGCCGCGCCTCGTCGATTATCTCGATAAATTGACAGAGACCACCGAGAGCGAATGCCCCTTTTCCTTCGATATCATTAAAAGGCAGTACCCCGTCGACGAATCCATCGCTGTCGATGGCATAGCCCATAAGCAGCCGGTCAAGTCCAGCCCGCCAGCTGGTCTCGGCAAATTCCGGCAGGCCCGCTTCGCCGCGTTCTGAGGCCGACAAGCCCCAGCGGATTCCCGCCGCCGTTACCAGATGCTGCAGCGCGTCCAGATCGGTCATGGAGAGTTGGAACTGAGGAAAAACCACCGGCCTGCGCAGCAGATCAAGCAGTTCGCTCCAGCCGAACCTGCCGGCAAAAAGATCGAGGAAGCTGATAAATGCGGCGATGACCGAATTGCGGCGGCGCAGACTGCGATCGGCGATGGAATACTGGATATCGTCAAATACCGCCGGGATCAGCGGGGCGTATTCCTGGATATCCGGGGCCATAACAATAATATCGCGCAATTCCAGGCACTCGTCGTGATGCAGCAGATGCAGCAGGTGGTCTTTTAAAACGGTAATTTCTCTTAGTTTGGAATGGCAGGAAACCACCTGGATGCTGTCATCAAATTCTGCGACCGGCGGAGGCGGTCCAACCGGCAGCACGCCTTCGAGCAGATCCGACTGAAGCCGCTGCAGCAGGGTGGCATCGGCATAGTCGTGCTCGGCAAGAGGATCGGTGTAGCTGGCAAACTCCAGGGCAAACTGGGCTTGGTCGAGCATCATATTCTGCAGGTCGCGCCCCTGACTGCCAAGCGAGGCGAGCAGCGGATGGTGCGCTTCTGCCGCACTTTTTATGCCGGTATTCCCGTCACCGTTTTTGATCTGCTGCTTCGCCTGGGCTTTTCTGCTCTGCACATTGCCCCAGTAATTTTGGCACGGCGACAGCAGAAACAGGTGGATATCCATATGCATTGCCAGGCTATTGAGGAAACCCAGATAGATCGGCGGGAAGGTATGCAAACCGATAACGGCTAGGCGCTTTGGCAGGCAGCCGGCAAGATCGTCACCCCTGTTCAGCCTCTCGATTATATTGGTAAACTGGAGCGTCCGATGAATCTGTCCACCGGCTTGCGCCAGCAGCCGCCGCCATAAATCCATCTGCCATTTTTCTGCCGGATGATCGGTTGCAAGGCGGCCATGATCCCAGCCGGTAAGCATATCCGGCCGCATTATCTGATATTGATCAAAGATATTCGCCAGACGCCGGGCCAGTTGAAATCGCTTAAGGTCGCGGTTGTCTCCGGCAAGATAGGTGATGAGAGGCTGATACTGCTCGCCGACTACATCGCGCAGCAAGCCGTCCAGCCGCCAGGTAAGAATCTGTCGCTTAAAGCCGTCGGGGCTTATTCCCAATCCCAGCTTATCGGCGATAAAATTTAGGCAATCCAGGGGCAGGAAAAATGTATAGTTGCAAAAAGAACCGAACTCATCGGCCATGCTCTGGCCGATCATCCGCTCCATTCCCTGACTCTGGATAAGAAACAGCTCGGTGGCAAAAAAACTCGGCTGCGGATCCGTCCGAATGACTTCAGCCATATGGCGGAGCAGGTTTTCGGTGCGATTGGAAACGTGAAGGTAGAACATAACCGACTATAAGCCCAGGTGGCTGAGCCGAAGAATTACCAAGTGACAGAGGAGTTCCCGCAAGGTATTATTGCCTGCCGACATCAACACCGGCGTACTCATAGATGCCGTAAAAGAGTCCGGCCATGATGCCCAGTAGAAAAAACAGCCGCAACCGCCTGTCCCAGGGGAGCTTTTCTCCGTCGGCCATATACTGCAAAAGGGCGATCAGGACATAGGTAATGCCAGCGACATAGGGTGCCGTCTGCAGTATCTGCCAGGCAGTGGCCTTGACGGTGGCAAGCGCATCGGTGCCCAGGCGCAGGTTGAACAGCAGATACACTGCGGCGGACAGATAAAATGAAACTTTTCCCTTAATATCCAGCATATGAACTCACTCAACACCCTTTATTTTCCAGGAACGGCCCTCTCCTCGATCCGGCAGTACCCTCTTTTTCTGCTCTTTGCCAGGATTCACCTTATTCGAGCAGTGGAGGAAAATCCGGCAGCCTCCGGCAAAGAATCCCCAGATAGTTTCATTAAATCGGGATTCTGTCAAGAACATACTCCCTGTCCGCTGGGCAAGGATCGAAATAGGTTCCTTCGTCTAATCGACGATATCAGCCATCGACAAGACGACTACGCGGCGCAGCTGAGTTCGCTGGTGTTGGCGGCGCAATCGGGTGTCCCCTCGTTTGACGAGGATTCGCCGGCGGCGATCATTTCCTCTTTACACAACCCGGACCAGGTGCTGCAACAAAAGCAGCAGACCGGCAAAGATGAAAGACTCTGGCAGGCGCGACTGGTTCTGGCCATCGGCGAGTTGCTCGATAGTAAAGAGGAAGAAATTGCCCGCAATCTGGCAATGCTTGACGATGATCAGGCGGCATTATTTCAACAACTCCATGGCGAGGGCGATGAGATTGATGCAGAGGAACTGACCAATAGTCCTTTTGCGGAACTCCGGCAGGTTGAACGGCATATCGGCGCCGCCCACTCCGGCAATATCAAAAAGCGATTTATGGCGTGGAAAACACTTTTTCTGGAAAGTGAACTGCAGGGCAGCGAAATTTTTCTGACCAGCAGCCGGGATGGCGGAGACATTCTGCTGGAATTATATGAACAAAAAACCGGACTGAGTGCGCTAATGCTTACCGGTCTGGAGTTGCCCGGTCTTATAGGTTTTTCCAGCGACGAAGCTCTGCAGGCAGTGCTTGCCTTTCAGAAAGAAAACCAGGAGTTGTTGGGGCGGTTTGCCGAATTGTTGGCCCAGATGGTCCACGAGAAAAACTTCGCCTCCGGCAAGAGCGGTTTTAAGGACATTTCCAAGGGCTGGAACGATCGGCTGGAAACAGCATTCCCGGCTCGGCAATTCGGCAGGATTGCTGTTTCGTGTTATCTTCTGCCGGACACGGCGTGCTCTGCACTTGTTGGCGGAACTTTTTCAGGTGATGCGAGAAACGGCCTGCTTCTCGTCGTCGATTAAGCCCCGGAACTGGTGGAACTGGTGATGGCTCCCATGGGGCCCATGGGAGCCAGGCTCCGAGGCACTTCACACTATTTACAGCAGGTATAAGGATTTATCGTCATAACCGGACAGTTGGCGGCGCGGACGACTTTGTCGGCAACGGAGCCGAACATAATCTTTTCCAGGCCTTTATAGCCATGGGTACCCATGACGATCATATCGGCCTCGATCTCATTGGCATAATCGACAATTTTCTCCCCGACGTCGCCCATAAACACTTTATATTTCAGTTCTGTCACGCCGGCTTCTTTGCAATACTGCTCAATTTCGCCGGCAAAAGAGGCCATTTTCACCTCGGCACTCTCGGCCAGTTCGCCTTCCAGGGTCGGCAGGGTCATCTGGGGCACAAAAAATCCGGAATAGTCTTCAAAATTCTGCACGACAAACACCAGAAACATCGAGGCGCCGAATTTTCCGGCCAGATAGCCGGCCGATTCAGCGATTAACTTGGAATTATCGGAGAAATCCACCGGTGTTACAACTTTTTTTATTTCATGAATAATGCTCATAGACCCTCCCTGGAAAAATTTAAAAAAGAACGTTCTGATAACAATATACTAAAGCAGGATATACCGGCTTGTTCCTTAAAAACTGCTTTTATTCCCCTAATGAGTGGTGTAGTTTACAGGTTTTTGCGTGTAAGCCTAACCCTACTATAGAATTAATCGATGTGTTCTCCTTCTGATGAATATAAAACATAAACTAGAATATACTATACTGCGAAGCACCATTTTTTTCATTAATCTCCTGCCTGTACCGCTTATTCTTTTTCTCTGTACCGCTATTGGTTATGTTGCCTGGGTAGTATTTCCTTTCCGAATCAAGGTGGCGTATAAAAATCTTTCGACGGTTTTCCCCGAAATGGATCATCCGGCCAAAATTCGGCTGTTGCGGAAAGTGTACCTGCAGTTTACCCGAACCTTCGGCCTGGTCTTTATCCTGCATCGCAAAAGTCTTACCAAACTAGTAAAAAACACTAAAATCTCCGGCCGGGATAAGCTTGACAAGGCGCTTGGCGAGGGCAAAGGGGTCATTCTCACCACCATCCATGCCAGTTGGTTCGAGGCATATTTTGCCTGGTTCAACCTGACCGGCCTGCCGACCAGCCTTATCTACAAAAAACAGAGCAATCCCCTCTCCGATGATTTTTTTGTGCAGCAGCGACGCCACTTCGGCACCAGCCTGGAACAACTGAGCAGCTATGAGGGAATGACCGTCTATCAGCAGGCCCTGGCCCAAAACCGGCTGCTCATCGTCAGCCTCGACCAGAGTTATACCGGCACCGGCACCAGCGTCACATTTTTCGACCGACAACTGGCCTGCGCCAGGGGGACGGCTCTGCTGCACCTGCGCACCGGGGCGCCGGTTATGACCAGCGTCTATTATATGCAAGACGGCGAGATGCATATTGATTTTGCTCCCGTTGATCTGCCTGAATACAAAGAGATCAATGAGGAAAACATCCAGGATATTTCGACGCGATGTATCCGGCTATACGAACCTTTCGTCAGGCAATACCCGGAACAGTGGTTCAGCCTCTTTCATCGCCTGTGGAGCAAAACCGGGTATGAAAAGGTGCAGCGATCGTTTCGAGAGATATTTTTTTAAGGGCGCAGCCTTGGCCTCTCTACGATGTATCAGCCGGGAGCCTCGTTCCCATGGGGCCCATGGGAGCGAGCTTCCTGCTCAATTTTCTGCCTACAAGCTTAACACAAGCATAGTCCATGACTAATAAACAGATATTCCAACGACTCTATCAGGTCATCAAGCCCTATCAGGGCAAGCTGATCATTGCCATGGTGGCCATGGTCTGTGTTTCCGCCGGCACCGGGGCGCAGACCTGGCTGGTGAAAGATGTTCTCGATAAAATATTTATCGATCAGAATACGTTTTATCTAAAACTCCTGCCGCTGGTTCTATTGGCAATTTTTTTCGTTAAAGGGCTGGTATATTACCTCTATTCGATTCTGCTGGAGCAGGTTGGGCAATCGGTTATCCGCGATTTTCGCTTGAATATTTTTAACCATATTCACCGGCAGTCGCTGTCTTTTTTCAATTCGATGCCTACCGGTACCTTGATGTCGCGGATAATATCCGATGTCGCCCTGCTGCAGCAGGCGGTATCCAATGCGCTGGTCGGGGCGGTCCGGGATTTTTTTCAGGTGGTTATCCTGCTTGGGGTTGTTTTTTATATGAACTGGCGGTTGGCGATGATTACCTTCATTGTTCTGCCGATTGCCGCCTACCCGATAACCCGATTCGGCCGATTATTTCGTAAACTGAGCACCTCGACCCAGGAAGAAGTGGCGCATGTTTCCAATATCCTCCATGAAACGATTACCGGCAATCGCATCGTCAAGGCCTTCACCAAGGAAGAATATGAGGGTAAACGCTTCCTGCATCAGGTCACCCGCCTCTTTATCCTGACGATGAAAGATGCCAAATACCGCTGTCTGCAGCATCCGATGATGGAATTTATCGGCGGCGGGGCAATCGCCCTGATTATCTGGTTTGGCGGCAAGGAAGTCATCGGCGGCGATATGACCCCGGGCACATTTTTTGCCTTTTTGACCGCGCTGATCGCTGCATACGAGCCGGTCAAAGGGGTGACGAAAATCAATTCGACCATACAGCAGGGCATGGCGGCCGCGACCAGGGTGTTTGCCATCCTCGATGTTGAACCTGAGATCCAGGATAAAGAAGATGCCATTTTACTGCCCCCTTTTTCTAAGCGCATTGAATGCCGCGATGTCACTTTCTATTATGACGGCGAGAAAAAACCGGTGCTGTCACATATCGACCTCACCGTTCCAGCCGGACAAGCCCTGGCCATCGTCGGCCCAAGCGGCGGCGGCAAGACGACGCTCACCAATCTTATCCCGCGCTTTCTCGATCTGCATGAGGGAAGTATCGCCATAGACGGCATTGATATCCGCGATGTCACCGTGGCGTCATTGCGCAACCAGATAGCCATGGTGACGCAGCAGACCATTTTATTTAACGACACGGTTCGCAATAATATCGCCTACGGCGACCAGCAGGCAGGCGAAGAGCAGATACATGACGCGGCGCGGGCGGCTCATGCCTATGACTTTATCCAGGCGCTTCCGGAAGGCTTTGATACCATGATCGGCGAAGGTGGCGCCCGGCTGTCCGGAGGGCAGCGGCAGCGCATCTCGATTGCCAGGGCGCTGTTGAAAAACGCACCGATTTTAATCCTCGACGAAGCCACCTCCGCCCTGGACACCGAATCAGAGCGGGAAGTCCAAAAAGCTCTGGAAAATTTGATGAAGGACCGCACCACCCTGGTGATTGCCCATCGGCTGTCCACCATCAAAAATGCCGACCGAATCATCGTCGTGAAAGACGGGCTTATCGTTGAACAGGGAACCCACGATTCGCTGATCGCTGCCAAGGGTGAGTATGAGATGCTGTATACGATGCAGTGATTTTTTGTTCCCATGTGAACACGGGAACCAGTGCCCCGGCTCAGCCGCTACACAGCCATCGGCAGAATAACCCGTACCTCAGTCCACTCACCCAATACACTGCTGACCTCCATACGGCCACCGTGTTCCTCGACGATCTTTGCCGACATGGCTAAGCCAAGTCCCACGCCATCGCTTTTCGTAGTAAAATAAGGATCGAAGATCCGGCCCAGATTTTCCTTATCGATGCCGATACCGGTATCGCGGACGCTGATAACGATTGTCCGGGCAATAACTGCGGTTTGCACCGTCAGCCTGCCGCCCGTCTCCATCGCCTGGATGGCATTAAGGAAAAGGTTGAGGAAGACCTGGTTCATCTTATCAATATCAACCGGGATTCTCGGCACATCCCCGGCACTCTCGAGGTTAATGGCAATGCCATAGGACTGGGCGTCACCTTGTACCAGCGAGACGGTTTTATTGATAATCTCGGGTATTGACGCGTCTTGGCACGTGAGCTGTTCCGGCCGGGCATAATCAAGCAGCTCACTGATACTGCGGTTGAGCCGTTCCACCTCGTTGACCAGGATATCTGCAGTCTCCGCCTCCCGGCTCTCGGCGGTAAAACCAGCGCGCAAAACAACCGCCAGCCCTTTTATGGAACTTAAAGGGTTACGCAATTCGTGAGCCACGCCGGCCGCCATTTTGCCGAGTGCCGCCAGCCGTTCACTGCGCTGCAGCTCTTTTTCAATCTTGCCAAGACGCCTCTGCGATCCCTCAAGTCCCTTCAGGGTCATAAAAGACAAGGCACCGCCAATACCAACCAGCAGAATGACAACCGACAGGATGACGATCTGCAGAAGCTGTCGATTAAGCGGCGAGCTGAATTGGGCGTAATCCAACTGAATGATATAGACCGGTTTTAAGCGCAGGAGCCGCTCCATTTCCGCCTGAAAAACAGCAAACTGAGGATGCCCGCTGAATCGCTGCATCATCATATCCCTTCTACCGCCTCGCCCCCCGGAACCATGCATGGGGCCACCCATGATCGGCGGCCGATACCAGGCGGCAAGCTGGAATTTTTTTTCCCCTTCCGGACCAGCAGCAACGATACGGGTGATAAATCGATCGGAACCATCACTGCCGAGCGCGGCAATAAACTGCATCTCTGGTTTCTGGATTGTGGTCTGGGGCATCTTCTCCCCGGCTCCGGCCAGTATGGCGCCGCCTGCGTCAAGCAGCACAACATACTCAACTCCCGGCTGTTCCGTCGCCTGCTGCATGGCCGCCTGCATCGGCTCCTGCCAGCTGTTCCATTGCTGCGAGGATCGAAGGTTGTCGCGTATCGATTCCCGCACCGAACTGTTGATAAAGCGTATCAGCGTCAGCCCTTTCTGGGCCAGCGCGTCGACAATCAGCTCTTTTTCCCGATGATAGCTGGTAATGGCAAAAAGACTCAGCAGAACAAGCAGTAAGGTGCAGGCGACGGCCAGAAGCCAGGGAGAAAAACTTAAGAGTAGATGACTTCTTTGCTTAACTTTCGGCAGGTTCGTCATAGTTGGTAATTTTTTCCAGGATAACCTTGGATATCATATAGGTCGACACTATGCCTTCATCGCCCATCGGCCCGGAGGCCAGGGTCTGGCCGGAGACCATCGGGTTGTCCGAAGCATAATAGGCGTAGCGGGTTTTCATATCCGCCGGAATAAATCCCTGGATAATGGCGCCGCTTATCGCCCGCTGGTAATGACCTCCTTCCATCTCGAGCCCTACCGCACCCCAGCTGGAGCTATGAAACCGTTCCAGAACATCCCGATTTTGCAGCGAGGTGCCGAGCACGGTAACCATAGGCCCGTTGTAGACATGAACAGTTTTATCAAAGTCGGCGACCGAGAGATCGTTTTGCACGATATAGTTATCACCGGTTCCCTCAATGACATGGGCGGTGGCCAGCATGACATCGCCTTTTTTGCCCGGCAAGACCCCAGCTTTGCCCATAATGGAAATCGATTTGATAGCCAATGAACTTTCTTCGCCGTTGCGTCGAAAAGGTTGCAGCAGTTCATCCATTACATCAAAAGCCTGGGTCCCAAAAGCATAATCGATAACCAACAGGATCGGCTGGGTCTCTTTTATTAGGTGAAAATTGATCTTCAGTGCCGGATGAAGATGTTTCTCTTCGATGGCGGCCAGATCGATAATGTTGACATCGATATTAGAGCCCGATATGTCCTGCTGATAGATAAAACCGCCATTTTTGATAAAAGCGTCATTCGTGATCCCCCTATCCCGAACAGTTCTGACCATTTCATAGAGGTCGGCAGGTACCGCAACTCCCGCTTCGGCAAGAACCTTCGGCCCAAAGAGCAGGTTGCGCATCGAATGCATATTGGCGCTTATCACGTGAATCGGTCGGTACTGCATCTGCAGCCGACATAAGGCTTCCTTTAATTTTTCGGCCCAGAGCGAGGCATATTTCTGATTGTCTATCATCTCATGCAGCGAAGGGGTGAAATAGACAGTCAACTCATTTTTTTCCTCGAGCAGCTCGGCCATAACCCGTTGCCCGATGCCATACACTATCTTAAACAGCCCATTGTTGGAATCCCATTCCAGCCGATTTTTTTCCAGATAGTCATAGGTCTGCCTGGTCTCTTTATAGGTTCGCCCCAAAATAATTGACAGGTTCCAGATCGCCTGTTCCAGCTCTTCATCAACCAGAGCCGTATCCATGGCCACGACTCTTTGCAGTTCCGCCCATTCGGAGCTTATCGTGTCAACCCGTTTTCGGGCCTGCTGGTAAATCTTCTGGGCCTCGATGTTCAAAAAAGTTATATGGGTGAGGATATCGTATATTTCGCTTTTGCCGGTAGTTATAACAAAACAGATTTCTTTTTCAGATACGGCATAAGAAACTCTCCGCCGCTTAAAGGGGATGATTTTGGCAAAGGAAGTTTCCTGAAAATCCTCCTGGGCGGTGAGGATGATCCGGGTACAGTTCTCGATGCCTTTGGGCATTCGGTCAATCACATATTCGAGGCCCTTCAGCTCGATAATCCGGTTGTCGGTCATCGACCCATAAATTTCCGGACTCAGCTGTTTCAGAGCCTCGGCCAGCTTCTCCCCAACGTTTCCGGACGGCCGATACGATCCCTGCAGCGATAAAGAATCGGCCAGGATTTTAAAGGTTCGAATGGCGTGTCGCGCCTTTTGCGATTTGGATAGTTCCTGCATCGTTTCTCCTGGTGAAAATCGCCGGAAAACTCATTTCTGACTATGTTATATCACAATGATAACACTAATGGGTATTTCGGAGCAAAGCGGAAGATCGACTTTACTGGGCGATCGGCAAAAGAAATCCGGCCAGGGCGGCCTCGAGCTTATCACGACCCTGTCCGGTCTTGGCGGAAAAAAGGACTCGCTCGCCGGCGTGCAGGGTATGGCCGGCGTCAAGCAGCCTGGCATTTTTTTCCCGAATGCTGCCTGAAACCTTGTCTATTTTGGTATATACCGGCAGACATGGGATGGCGTTTTGTTTAAGCCACTGGATCAGCTGAGTGTCCTGCGCCTTCGGTTCATGCCTGATATCCATGATAACCACGACACAGCGCAGCGTCTGCCGCTGCTCCAGGTAGGTAGAAATCAAAGCCTGCCAGCCGTCCTGCATGGCTTTGGGGACCTTGGCAAAACCATATCCGGGGAGATCCACTAAAAAGAAATGGTCCCCTACCCGGAAAAAATTCAAGCCTTGAGTTTTGCCGGGCCGGGCACTGACTTTGACCAGTTTTTTTCTGCCGATCAGAACATTGATCAGGCTTGATTTGCCGACATTGGATCGTCCGGCAAAGGCAATTTCCGGCAGCTCCAAAGGTGGCAGTTGCTTAAGACTATGCACACTCAGGAGAAACTCTATTTTTGAAAAATCCATGTTTTTCTCCACTGGTGTTAATTGGTTCCCATGCAAGGCATGGAACAAACTGGGTACATCGCTTGGAAGGCTAATTAATAATCTTATTCAAGGCATATTCAATAATCCCTTCCGCGCCCATTTTCTTTAATTTGGGAATCAGGTCACGGACAATATCTTCCGACACCACGGTTTCAACGGAATACCAGTCCTGATTATACAGGCTCGCCACAGTTGGCGCATTGAGCGATGGCAGGATAGAGACAAGCCCGTCGAGATGAGCGCTGGCAACGTTCATCTTCAGGCCGACGATTCGGTTGGCATTCAGTGCTCCCTGCAGCATCAAGGCAATGTTTTCAATTTTTTCCCTTTTCCAGGGATCATTCCAGGCGTCTTTATTAGCGATGAGCTGGGTGTTGGACTGCATCAGTTCATGAATAATCCGCAGACCGTGGGCCCGGATGGTACTTTCGGTTTCAGTCACCTCGACAATGGCGTCGGCCAGACCGGCAACCACCTTTGCTTCGGTTGCACCCCAGGAGAATTCAATCTTCACGTTAATATTTTTTTCGACAAAAAAGCGCTTGGTCACATTGACCAGTTCGGTGGAAATTTTCTTGCCTTCCAGATCCTGCAGGGTTTTAATATTCGAATCCCCGGCCACGGCGATAACCCACCGGGTCGGTCGTCGACTCACCTTGGAATAGACGAGATCGCAGACCACGATGGTATCGGACATGTTTTCCATGGTCCAGTCTTTACCGGTGATTCCCGCATCGAGCAGTCCATCTTCCACATAGCGCGACATCTCCTGCGGCCGACAGATCGAGCAATCCAATTCTGGATCGTCAATTTCCGGGAAGTAATTTCTGGCCGCCGGTTTAATAAGCCATCCGGCCTTTTCAAAGAGTTCAATCGTCGCTTTTTCCAGGCTGCCCTTCGGCAAACCCAATTTCAACTGGTTCATTATTTTTCTTTATCTCCGTAAACTACCTTTGGATCAAATACTTTCTCTTCGGTCGTAACCAGCACACCCGCCACAAGCTGTCGATAGAAACAGGACCTGTGGCCGGTATGACATGCAGCGCCGCCACCCTGCTCAACCTGATAGACAACCGTGTCTTCGTCGCAGTCGATCAGAATGCTATGGATTATCTGCACATGCCCGGAGGTTTCTCCTTTGAGCCACAACGTATTTCTCGAACGACTCCAAAAGTGGGCCTTGCCGGTTTCGATGGTTTTTTCCCAGGCTGCCTTATTAATAAAGGCCAGCATCAATACTTCTTTCGTCTTATAATCCTGGACAATTGCCGGCAACAGTCCATCGGATGATTTAGTAAAATTAAGTGCTATCATGGCGATTGGTTGGTATTTTTGAAAAATGGTCTTTGTGCTGAAAAGATGTCTAAAGTAGACGGCTCGGCCTTCTTTGTCAAGCGGCTCTCATTGTTTTTCATGGTATCTGCTTGCATATTGTTAGTCATTTCCTATAGTGATGGCGTCGCTTTTAGAAAATTTATTATTTTAAGGAGTTTTGTCTATGAAGCACCCACAACCCAATGATACGGTAACTATCGCCTTCACCGGTAAACTTGACAATGGTGAAATATTTATTGCCGTCGACCAGCCGCAACCCCTGCATACTAAAATCGGTGACAGCAATCTGCCGCCGATGGTAGAACAGGCTCTGCTGGAGATGACGGTAGGCGAGACCCGTAAAATTCGTATTCCACCTGAAGAAGGTTTCGGCCCCAGGCAGAAAGAACTGCTGCAGACCATCGACAACCAGCAAATGATCGACACGCTTAAGCCGAAACCGGGCATGATTCTTTCCCTGAAAATTGATCGGGATGGCGTCGAACAGCAAGTTCCGGCGACAGTCATCTCTGTTGCCGGCTCCGAGGTGACGGTTGACTACAATCATCCCCTTGCCGGCCACCATCTGACCTATGAACTGACGCTTATAGCTATTCAGCCCGGTTTATAGGAAGCTCAATCTCGGTTCCCATGGATCCCCATGGGAACCAGGGTAGTGCGGACCATCACGACTATTATTATCAAACCTTTTGGAACGCTTCTATCTGCTCTTTCCTGCGATTCTTTTTTGTTTTTTCTGTGCTTTCCTGATCCGCTTTTTGAGTTTTCTGCAGAAATAATTGCCTTCCTCCCTGTACATATAAGTGCGGCTATGTATAACCTATACCAGGGAACAGTCTGATTACGCCCTTTTTGATAGAAAAAATTTTATCCGCGAAATAGTAACTCTATGCCTCCGGTAATTTTTTTGAGTTTGCCTCGATCCGACAGGTAAGCGTAGACTCCGCACAAAATTGCGATAATCCGACTGCCCTGGTCGAATAATTGATGGTCTCGACTCCCATGCGGCTCATGGGAGCCGGGAATCCGTCATCACTTACTATGTACGGAGTGTTTTATATGGAAATCGAAGACGACGAAATATTGCAGGGATTTATTGAGGAATCATTAGAACATCTCGCGGATATTGAAAATGACCTTCTGAGTGTTGAGGAAGCCGGCGCGGACATAGATGAAGACCTCGTAAACAAAGTCTTTCGAGCGGCCCATTCCATAAAAGGCGGTGCCGGTTTCATGGGTCTTACTACCATTCAGGACCTTTCCCATGCCGCGGAGAATGTTCTGGGCATGATTCGGGGGAAAAAGCTCATTCCCACCCCGGAAATAATCAATGTTCTGCTGATCGCCATGGACGCGCTGCAGTCCATGATTGAAGATGTGCAAAACAGCAATGATGTGGACATTTCCTCCCATCTTGCGCCGCTTAACGCCATTGCCGACGGAACCTTTGCCCAGCCACCGGCGCAGCCGCCAAAGGTCGTCGCCGAACAAATATCAGAATCACCCGTGGCCCAGCCGCAGCCACCCGCCGACGATAGTGAAGTACCGCTGGATGCGCTGGAAGATGCGGAAGAAAACGAGGAGCTTCAAGAAATATTTGATGCGCCGGTGGCACCCTTAGATCCTGTAGTTGAAATACCGGCTTCATCCGGTTCGGCACCCGTGAAAACCTCCCAGGGGCCGCCGGCGAAAGCCGAGGCGTCACTGAGAGTCCATGTCAGCCTGCTTGATTCCCTGATGAACCTGGCGGGAGAACTGGTCCTCAGCCGAAACCAGCTGCTGCAGACCATCGGCTCCGACGATCTGCGCAATGCCGAAGCGGTCGGCCAGCGTATCGACCTGATCACCTCCGAGCTGCAGGAAGCCATCATGCTGACCCGCATGCAGCCGATCGGCAATGTTTTTAATAAATTTCCCAGAGTGGTCAGGGATCTCTCTAAAAAGCTGGGCAAGACTATCGATCTGACCATCGTCGGCAAGGATGTCGAACTCGATAAAACCATCATCGAGGCCATCAATGACCCGCTGACCCACCTGGTGCGCAATTCGGTCGATCACGGCATTGAAATGCCCGGTGAAAGAAAAAAGGTCGGCAAGTCAGCAGTCGGACTGGTTATCCTGAAGGCTTATCATGAGGCAGGCCAGGTGGTTATCGAGATCAGCGATGACGGCAAAGGCCTCGACGGCGACGCCCTGGCCGCCAGTGCTGTCAACAAGGGATTGCTGACCAGCGAGCAGGCCCAGGTCATGTCCGATAAGGAGAAGGTCAATCTTATCTTTCTCCCCGGATTTTCAACCGCCAAGGAAGTCACCGATGTTTCCGGCCGCGGGGTCGGCATGGATGTGGTCAAGACCAATCTCGACCAGCTGGGCGGCAATGTCGATATTATTTCGGAAAAAGGGGCCGGCACGACAATTTCCATCAAGCTGCCGCTGACCCTGGCCATCATCCCCTGTCAGATTATCGAGACCGCCGGAGAACGCTATGCCATTCCCCAGGTCAACCTCGAAGAGCTGCTCCGCATCCCCGCCGCCCAGGTCAAAGATCGGGTCGAAAGGGTCGGCGATGCCGAGGTTGTCAGGTTGCGAGGGGTCCTGCTGCCGCTTATCCGACTGGCCGATGTCATCGGCATCGAACGGACCTATTACAACCCGGTGAATGATGAAATACAGCCCGACCGCAGAGAGAAGATCTCCGATCGTCGCGGCAAGGACTCGCCTCTGTTCCGCAATCGAGAGGGCGCAGCAAAAGAGACGACCGAGGTGCACACCGATCAGCCCCGCTCCATCATCGACCGCCGGGCTTCGGCGGCCAGTGCCTTGAATATTGTGGTGGTCTCCACCGGCTCCATGAAATATGGCCTTATAGTCGATAGGCTGCAGGACTCGGAAGAAATTGTTATCAAGCCGCTGGGCCGACATCTGCAGCAGTGTAAGGGGTATGCCGGAGCAACGATTATGGGCGATGGCCGCATCGCCCTGATCCTCGATGTGAGTAACCTTGCCAGGATGGCACATCTAACCTCCGTTGACGGCTCGGACCGAGCTTCGGAGGTCAAAAAAGCCGCTGAAGAGGCAATTAAGGCCATCCAGGACAAACAATCGCTGCTTATCTTCAAGAGTTCGGAGAAAGAACATTTCGGCGTCCCCCTCAACCAGGTTGAACGCATTGAAAAAATTAAACGATCCGATATTGAAGAACTTGGCGGCAGACGGGTGATGAAATACCGTGGCGGTACGCTCAGCCTCATCTGTATCGACGACCTGGCCATGGTTCAGCCATTGGCCGATCATGACAGCCTGCTGGTGATTGTCTTTAATATTGCCAAACGCTCGGTAGGTTTACTGGCCATTGGTCCCATCGACGCCCTGGAGGTGAATGCCGACATTGACGACTCAACCCTGAACCAACCGGGAATAATGGGCTCAATTATTATCAACGACCAGACAACTATGCTCGTCAATGTATTTGAAATGACCCAGACCCTCTTTCCGCAGTGGTTTATCGAACAGGAAAAATTTGCGCCCGTTGAACGGGGCGAAGGTAGTTTGCCGACTATTTTGATTGCCGAAGATTCCAAATTTTTCCGCAACCAGGTGAAAGGCTATATGACCGAAGTCGGCTACCAGGTCATCGAGGCGGAAGACGGCGTGGAATGCTGGAACAAATTGACCGAACATGGGGATGAGGTTTCCATGCTGGTCACCGACATTGAGATGCCGAATATGAATGGTTTCCAGCTGACCCAGAAAATCCGCAGCGACAGCAGGTTCTCCTCCCTGCCGATTATTGCCCTGACCACCCTCGCCTCAGCCGAAGACGTGGCCAAAGGCAAAGCGGTCGGGGTCGACGAATACCATATCAAGCTCGATAAAGAGCGGCTTATGGTGTCGGTGCATGATTATATCAAACGAACCCACTGATGGCGTCGTAAAAATTCTTCATCTGCTTCGTTGCCACAACATTCATATCCTTACGATGCACGCTTGTACTCCGAAAGAATACAAATTTCGCGCACCTCGCATATGAAGATTTTTACTTAGCCATAATGGTATTCAACTCTTTGCGAGTTTTTCAACACTGAGACAAGGACGAAAAAACAAAATGACGAACAAACAAGCAACGACCTTCGACAGAAAAATTGTTGAACTGGCCACATTTTATATCGGCGACGCCTTGTGCGGCATGGATATTCTGAAAATCCAGGAAATCAATAAATTGATGCAGATGACCAAGGTACCCCAGGCTCCGGATTATGTCCTCGGCATCCTCAACCTGCGCGGTCAGATTGTCACCATTATCGATCTGGGTCTAAAACTGGGACTGGGAAAAACCGATATCAGTGAGAACCCCCGCAATATTATCGTCAATTCGGTAGGTGGACATGTCGGCCTCCTGGTCCGCAAGATCAGCGATGTGGTTTCCGCCGATATGGACAAAAGAGAATCGGCCCCCGCCAATATGCGCGGTATCCAGGGGGAATATTTCAATGGAGTCTATAAAACCGACACCAACCTGATTGGTATTTTGAATGTAGACAAAGTACTCAGCATCGAAGACTGATGAAATGGTAAAAAGCCTATCCCCTGGGCTGAAATGACTCTTTACTTAGCCATCGTAAATTTTAGGTTTTTACCAAGTTTATTAAAGATAGAGTGATAGAATGATTGGGACAAAAAATCTGCGGGTGCTGGTAGTCGACGATACCATCGTCTATCGCAAGGCAATCTCCGATATTATCGAAGAGATACCAGGCGTCGAGCTGGCGGGAGTTGCCCATAACGGCAAAATAGCTTTGGCGAAAATAGCCACCATCAAACCGGACATTCTGACGCTGGATATTGAAATGCCGCAAATGAACGGCATTGAGTTATTAGAAGAGATACAGAAACACAAACTTAATGTCGGTGCCATCATGGTCTCCACCTTGACCGGTGAAGGCAGCGATATGACCATGCGCGCCCTGGAACTCGGTGCTTTCGATTTTATCTTAAAACCGCAAAGCAGAAACCAGGCCGAGGGCAAGAAAGAAATTAAAACAGCTCTGGAGCCGATCCTTAAGGCCTTTGCCAGATCGAGATTCAGCACCTCGCTGTTGCCGCGCGCCGGTCGAATCGTCCCAAGCGGTAGACCTCTTAGCAAACCGGCAACAAGTCGGCCCCTGACAACTTCGCCCTCACCCGATTTTACACCGGTCCGATCGACTGCCGGGCGGCGGGGAAAATCGGAAATTGTCACTATCGGCATCTCCACCGGCGGACCAAATGCCTTGAACCAGATGTTGCCGAAGCTCCCCGGCGATTTAGGTGTACCGGTTTTAATTGTTCAGCATATGCCGCCGGTGTTTACCAAGTCGCTGGCGGCAAGCCTTGATAAAAAGTGCCAACTGCGGGTTAAAGAAGCCGAAAACGGCGAAAGCATTTTGCCCAATTTCGTCTATATCGCCCCCGGTGGCAAGCAGATGAAACTGGTCGCCGGAACCGATGGCTTAAGCAGAAAAATTAAAATTACCGACGATCCCCCGGAGAACTCCTGCAGGCCGTCGGCCGATTATCTGTTCCGATCCATAGGCGATTACTATGTCGGCCGAAGCACCGCCGTTATCATGACCGGAATGGGTTCCGACGGCACTAAAGGACTGGCCGCACTTAAAGAAAAAGGCGCCTTCATTATCGGCCAGGACGAGTTGTCCTGCATCGTCTACGGAATGCCCAAGGCGCCGGCCGAGCTGGGCTACCTCAACAGCGTGGTGTCGCTTGACCGAATAGCTGAAGAAATAGTCAGAAGCGTTAAATAGCATATGATCAAGATCGCCCCAGTCGAGCTCAAGCTGATCTCCCAATACATCCATGCCCTCACCGGCATATATCTGGATCAGAGCAAATCGTATCTATTTGAAACCCGCCTCAGCTCAATCGCCGAAGCATACTCTTGCAAATCCTACCAGGAGCTGCATTCTAAAGCCCGGCAGGAGCCGACGAAAAAGATTGAAAAAGAAATAATCGATGCAATCACCACCAATGAAACCCTGTTTTTTCGCGATAAAGGGCCATTTGAACTGCTGCAACATAAAATCCTGCCGGAAATAATTGATCTACGCGTGAGCCAGTCGGCGATTAAGCCAAGGATCAGGATCTGGAGCGCCGCTTCGTCCACCGGCCAGGAGCTCTACTCGATCGCCATCGTCATTAAAGAACTGCTGAAAGAATCGTCTGATTATCTCTTTACCCTGCTTGGCACCGATATCTCCGATGCAGCGATAGCCCGGGCCAGCTACGGCAGATATAACCGCTTTGAAATAGAACGGGGGCTGGACAAAAGATATCTGCAGAAATATTTCACCCTTTTTGATGACTCATGGAAAGTAAAAGATGAAATCAGGGCGATGGTCAACTTTAAGAAAATTAACCTGCTACAGCCCTTAACCGGTCTTGGCAAATTCGATATCATATTTTGCCGCAACGTGGCTATCTACTTTACCCTGGAAGATCGGCAAAAACTGTTTAATAAACTGGCCGACAATCTTGCCGATGATGGATTTCTGATCATCGGCTCGACCGAGTCGCTGACCGGGATATGCCCAAGATTTGTGCCGAAGCGTCATTTGCGATCGATTTTTTATCAGAAGGCCTAATGGCGGCCCCGCTCTCGCCATTGCCACGGCGGCACAGGTCGAGCGCCATCCCACAATCCTTTTTTCCTTACTCTGGCCGCATCCTCTCGCTCCTGCCAGGAACGGCAGATTTTCTTGCGGCAATAATACGGATACACCCAGGCAAGGCCGGCACCGACCAGATCACTGTTCAAGGTCCGACCGTCGTATTCGACAATGGCAACCAGCCGCCGGTACGAATCATAGGCCACCGGCCGGACCAGAACTTTTTTGCCCAGGACGCTTTTTCTTGCCAGGGCTTTGGCTTTACCGGCAAAAGGCTGATTATATTCCGGGCTGTCTACCCCGTACAGACGAATTTCAATAATTTTCCTGCCGGAACTGAGCAAGAGCGAATCGCCATCAATTATTTTTATGACCGAACCGTAAAAGGGTTCACCGGCCAAAACAGGAGCAACAATAAACGCCAGCAGGGCAGCAACTACTACAACAATTTTTCCATTCATAATCCACAAAACCAGGGTAGAGATACATTATATCGGATGCACTCAGCTCTTTACTGGAGGCGCTACTATAACGAATTACGCAACAAAGAAAAACCGGCATTGATATTTTCCATCGTTTAGGGAACAATAGCAGCGCACCAATAACAGAACATCCTGCTGTAAAAGCATTGTCCGCCACGTTGTCCCAACTATACCAGCTGATAACAGTATTGTTTTTTTTCCTTTTAATGTGCTATGCTTATACATCCAGGAGCAGAGTTTTCATGTTAAAGTTGCGATGCGCCGGATGAACCGGATGAGCAGCACGAACCGAGATTAAAGGCAGACTGTACCACCATGCTACTACCTAATGAAATGAGTGACAGCGAAGAAGAAACGCGGTCCTTTCTGATTAATCTGCCTGTTTTCTCAAGTTTCAACGTTGACGACTTGTCATTTTTCGCCAAACATATGAGTTACGTCCACCTGCAGCGCGGCGAATATCTTTTCGTCGAGGGTGATCAAGGGACCTTTATGGGCTTTGTTGTCACCGGCCTGCTGGAAATTCAGAAAAGGACCGATACCGGGGAAAATATTACTCTGGCCCGTTTGACCAAAGGAAGCTCTATCGGTGAAATGGCCCTTATCGATAAATCGCCGAGATCAGCCACCGTCATCGCCAGACAGGCGACGACCATGGTAACACTCACCGACAAGGGGTTTGAACTGTTAGCGGAAAAACATCCGGCTCTGGGAGTAAAAGTTATGCAAAAGATCGCCCGTCTGCTCAGCTTGAATATGCGCAGAACTTCCAGTAAACTCGCCGATCTTATGCAATCCTCCAGCTGAAATGATCTTTTTACGCCACTCATTCACCAGCCGTTTACCTGTATAATCACATGGCTTTATTACCGACGATACTCTTTGCCGACAACCAGTCAGGCGGCCTCTCTACGGTTGCAGATACGCTCGAACTGCAGTTTGCCTGCACCATCGAACATGTGCCGACCATCCAGGATCTTGATGTCTCCTTACGCAACAGCGCTGTTGCCATCCTGGTAATAGATATCCATTTTGCAGCAGATAACGATGAATTCAGCGACGAGATGTCCTTTATTGCCTCCCTTAAAAGCCGACATCCTCACACCGTTATCGTACCGATCCTCCCTGCAGGTCGGCCCCAGCTCATCAAACAGGTGCTTGCTCTTGATCTGTATTATTTTATTTACCGGCCGATCGATCCGGGAGAAATCTCCCTGGCCCTTAAAAGGGCCTACGCAGCGCTGCCACCTGCTGAAAAACTGACCAAACAGTCGGATCAACCAAAACCCCTGGCGTTTCATGGTATGATTGGCGCAAGTCCCGGTATCCGGCAGCTGTTCGATTTAATTACCAGGGTAGCTGATGACGATATCTCCACCGTGCTGATCCGTGGAGAATCGGGAACCGGCAAAGAAATGGTCGCCAAAGCCATTCATACCCAGAGCAAACGATGCGATAAAAACTTTGTGCCGGTAAACTGTGCGGCCATACCCGATGACCTGCTGGAGAGTGAACTGTTCGGCCATACCAAAGGCGCTTTTACCGGTGCGATAACCAACAAGCCGGGCAGAATCCAATATGCCGATCAGGGAACACTGTTTCTTGATGAGATCGGCGATATGAAATCCGCCCTGCAGGCCAAACTTTTGCGCGTCATCCAGGAAAAAGAGTTTGAGCCGGTCGGGGCCTTCAAATCAATTCCCGTCAATACCCGTATCCTGGCGGCAACCCACTGCGATCTTGAGCAGATGGTCAAGGATGGACGGTTCAGAGAAGACCTTTACTATCGACTGAGCGTCGTGCCCTTACACATTCCGCCCTTGCGGGAACGACGAGAAGATATCCCCTTGCTGATCGATGCGTTTTTCGGCAAACATGCCGAGAATCGAGGCCGGGAGCGCTTCACCCTGTCACCGCGTGCACTGGCGGCAATCTGCCACTACGAATGGCGCGGCAACGTGCGGGAGCTGGAGAATCTCATCCAGCATATGACCATCCTGTACAGCGGCCAACTGGTTGAACTGCATGACCTGCCTGAGAAATTTCACGGTGTGGTCATTCCGCCAAAACCTGAGGGCGTCATAAGCCAGGATCCTCCTCTTGAGCCGGTCCAGCCTGAACCACTACAACCGGCCTCGCTTCAGCAGGTCGCCTGGGACAGCGGCGCGATAGATTTCAATGAACTGATAAATGATTTTGAAACCCAACTCATCGTCCAGGCCATGAAATACGCCGAGGGCAATAAAAAAGAAGCAGCACGCCTGCTCAATCTCAAGCGAACGACCCTGCTCGAAAAGATCAAGAAAAAAGATATTACCGGCGAGTGGGACAAGTAGCAGACGGCCGGTTACCGCAAATCAGGCAGCCAGCTCGAGCAGGTTGCTGGTGATATTGTCGCGAATATCTTCCTCGGCAGCGGGCGTGAGCAATATATCCCGAACCCCATATTTCACCGCCTTGATCACCTTCATTCTCGTCCATTCCGGCCCGGCAGCGATCAGCGGTACGGAACAGGCGGAACTCACCTTGATGGCAATGCCGAAGGCCTGCTCATTTACCTCGCGCATTACCAGATAGATTGCCTTCAGTTTGCCGGGAAGGTAACCGTGTAGATTGTCCTTGAACGAGAGAATTTTTATGGCATAGCCGGAGTGCCGGAGCGCCGAAGCTATTTTGTTCACCTCCATTTCGTCATCGCCGACCACCAGAATATCAATCGGCCCTATCACCCCGGCAGCGGTAGTTTGGCCCGCCTCTGTAACGCTGTTTTCCGAGTCGACTGCAATCCCTGAGTCCACAGCTGATACAGCACCCTCCGTCGCGCCATCCTCGACAGCTCGCAAATCGCTAAGTTGCAGAAGCTCAGCCGGAAACAGAAGTTGTATCTTCCCCAGGCCGCGGCTTCCCATGGTCAGATCCATTCGGCTCAAATAATAGTCCTGATCGGCAAACGGTTCAGCGGCGGCGATAGCCACTTTCATGGGGGCGACCTGCTGCAGATCTTTTTTGACAAAACGAATCGGTTGGCTGTAGAGCTCTTCAAATCCCGCCGTATAGACCCCGGCGATGATATTGGCTACCTCACTAAAGGCATCCTGAGTGTCCTCACTGAAATCCTCTACCGCAGCCACCGCGTCGAGTTCCGAGGCCGGCAGCATGATCAAGGTACCGCCGATCCGGATAGCATCACGCAGACCAACCGACAGATAGCTTGTTCCGGTCAACTCGCCAACCACATCCATATTGGCGATAACCTGTTTTCCGGTCACTTCATCAAAGAAAAATTGTTCTTTGCCAACAATAAAGTTTTCCAGATTACTCAGCTTAATTTCGGTATCGAGCAGCGCACCAACCTCACTGGCCATGCGATCTCTGCACAAAGCAAGAATCTTATCTATTCTCTTCTGCCGTTTTTTGACGTCCTGGTGGATTTTCCCGGTCGAAGAATTTTCGGCATTTTTACCGATTGCCGCGGATTGGCTGTCGGCTTGTGCTGCAGATGACAGAGTATCGTCAAGAGTTGTTTCTCCCTGCTGTTCCGCTGAGCCTTCTGGTAAAATGCCTTCGGCAGAGGTATTGGGCTCCGGCCCTGCAGCCGCCGAGGCTTGGCTGGTCGGCTCCGTCGGCTTTTCACTCCGGTGCAGCTCGAAGGTGGCCGCCGGCAGCAACATGACCAGCTTGCCCATCTGCTGGCCCTCAAGCGCCATTGATGAATCTATCTGATAATACATGCCGTCGGCAATCGGGCTATCGGCTGCGATATCAATCTTTGCCGGGGCCAGAACTTCCTGCTCCTTACGGACAAAGCGACAGGTTTTAGTATACGACTCTTCAAAATCCTTGGTGAAGGAACCGGCAATGATATTGGCGATTTCGCCGTAGGAATCCTCGATCTCATCGCTGTATTCTTCGCGCCCTACCACCTCTTTCAATTCGGCAGTGGGCAGCATTATAAGGGTTCCACCCAGACGAATAGCATCTTTTATGCCGATCAGCAGGCAACTCTTCCCGGATATTTCGCCGCTGATGTCCATCCGGGCACAAATTTGTTTGCCCGTCAGACTATCAAAAGCCTCTTCTTTACTGACCAGCCGTCTCTCTCCACCAACGAGGACGAAGTCAGCGCCAAGCAAGGCGCCGACTTCTTTCTGGATTCGACTTTCGAACGGCATCGAGAATTTTATTAATTCGTTTGAGCTGCTTCATGGTGAGTTTTTACTTAACCAGCATTGACGCCATTATTTATTGAGGACATACATGAGCTCCACCCAAAACCTGTCTTCGGCAATCTTAAAGGGCACAATCACTCTTTTAGCATCGGTAATACCACTGACATGAAACGATTCGCCGACAATTGACGTCGGGATAGCCAGTTCTATATTGGTGTCTATTGCGGCATAAGAGACCTTGAGATTGCCGGCAACCATATTGGCAATTTCGCCTATGGCATCCTTGACATCATCGTTGAGCTCATCGATTTCCATGCCAAGAAAGGTTCCGGTAATGTTTTTTGCAACAGCAGCCGGACAATGAATTGCCAGTAAACCGCGCACTCCCCCGCCCAGCCCAATCATGCTGGTAAGATTCGACTGAATGGGCCATTTTTTATTCTCGATGACCTCTTCACAAGTGAGATCGACCATCAGCATGGTCGAGAACACATCCTGGGTGCCGTTGATCAGCTCATTTCCTACATTAAATATGTCGGTCATAATTTTACTCTTATTTTTCTAACTGCAGATCGATGGCAAACGGTCCAGCCCCACAGGCAAACGGAATAATGATCCGTTCGGCGTCCCGGGTCGGCTGGAAATCGTACTGCTTGCCGATAATCGTCGAAGGCAGAGAGAGATCGATATCTCTTCCTTTTTCCGATAAAATCGACTTAACGTTGCCGCCGAGCATATTGGCCAGTTCGCCAACCGCATCTTCAACGTCCTCATTGATTGTATCGACATCCATACCGAGAAAACTGCCGGTGACCGCCATTGCCACCTTAATGGGCATATGTATTGCCAAAACACCTTTATGGGTACCGGCCAGGCCAATGACCCCCGAGATAGAATCGACCAGGGGAATGGAATCCTGCTGAAAATCCCCGTCGACGGTGATCTCCATCATCACCATCGTCGAAAAAATTTCTTTGGCAGACTCGATTATCTTTTCACTAAGCTCCACACGCCACTCCTTTATAGGTATATGAATTAGAGCAGCGGCCCCAGTACTTCATTCACTTTGTCCGAAGTAAAAGGCTTTTTGATGGCCCCCAGTGCACCAAGAGATTTTGCCTCGCCGATAATGTCGTCACCGGTTTCTGTTGAAATCATCAACACGGGTATATCTTTGATCGCGGAACGGTTGGCTTTCTCACGTAAAAAAGCAATCCCATCCATATTGGGCATATTGATGTCGCTGAGGACAATATCCACCTGCTCCTTCTCCAATACCGCAAGGGCTTCCAGGCCATCTGCCGCCTCAAAAATATTATCGAAATCGATTCCCGCCTGGCGCAGCGATCGTCCGATAATCTTTCGCATAGTGCTCGAATCGTCAACTAACAGTACACTTTTTCCCATCCGTTTCTCCTGTAGCATATATTAGAAAAATTTCTTTGATACTTTTTGCCCTTCAGCAAAACAGAATGCTTAGCTGCATAGATCATTCCAGATGCAACGCTCTTATGATGATAGCAGGAAGTCTTTCGAAAAATCAAATACCTTGCTCCGAAAGCCGCTTTCCAGATTGTAGCCGAACAATGCTCGGCAGTCATTTTCAGCCACAAGTGTCATTTTTTTGTCACCATGCTGACATTTCTTGACAGTTTCTTCGATGACCTTCGAGCAATAAATCTAACTAGCCGTATCCGACTGGAAAATATGCGATGGAATATTTTTTGCAAAGATAGCTCACTATGGGACGACTACTCTTTTACATACTTATTATTTTCCGCATTTGCCAATGCACCGTTCAGGCCTCCGAGCTTATCAAAGTATCGAGGAAGGAAAGCAAAGACGTTGTCCAGATCTATTTCAGCTTTGATGTACCGCCTCCATTCACCAGCTTTAGAAGCGATAGACGAATTGACCTTGAGTTTGCCGGCACCAGCCGCGCGCCTTCCGTCTCTTTAGGAGAGCCCGACAGCGACATTGTCAAAATTTTGCCACGACCGGAGAAAAATGCATTTACCCTGTCGTTTTTCTTTCGCTATCGACCGCAACACTATAAACTGACCCAAAGCGGGGACGGTAAGATCGTCTTCGAGGTGCTGCTGGGCAACGAATACAGTAAGTCTTATCAAGACCTGGCCGACCGTCTAAAAGGCCTCACCATTCTGGAAAGAACGACCGCCGACGCCACCAATCCCTGCCGGATCTCACCGTATGCCAAAAACTGGATGTCATTTTTCGCCCGGTACGAATCGCCTCTGCCAATCACCATTCCGGTCAAATTCAGCAGTCCGCCTTTCCCCTTGATTTCCCTGCTGCCGCCAGGTGGAACAGACAATCTGCACTTGCTCACCGCCGAGATGGTAAGACTTGCCGAACAAAACTACTGGGGCGAGCTGTCCGGGAAATTGTTGGCGGCGCTTCAGACGACCGAGAATACAGAGTCCAAGAAGCTGCTCGCCCTTACCTATGGAGAAGCGCTTGGTAACAGCGGCAATTTTGCCGATGCCTACCGCCAACTCTATCTGTTAAAAGATCAATACCCCAAGGAGATTCTCGGGACCTATGCCGATTATCTCCTGATCCGCCTGCGCGCCGTTTTTGAAGACCCCTATATTGCCGACAGCGAGTACCGAATGCTTGCGCCGTCAATCGGCAAAAGCCTGCCGTTGGCCCCGTATTTTCAACTGTCACAGATCGAAACAGCACTTGCCACCGCAAATTATAAGCGGCTCAACCATCTGCTGCTGCGCGATGATATTGCCTACCCAAAAGATATTGCCGAAGTAGTGCAAATTCGTCAGGCGGATTACTGGTTTGTCATTGATCAGCCGATCAAGGCCCAGGCTGCCTACCAGCTTCTTGATAAGTCTGCCGTGCTGCCGACGCTGCCTTTTTCGCTGGGCAACGTCTGCAGTCTATATTACGACCAGAAAAAGTGGCCTGAGGCGGTAGGCTGCTACCAGACCCTGGCAAATCTGGTTGTCGACAAAGCCGGCAAAGGCCTGGTCGACTACAAAAAAATTATCGCTGAACTTAAAACGATGGAAAAGGACCCAATGGTCATTATCGATCGTCTGTCCGAGGCTGCCAAGACCTATCCGCACATGGCAGCCGGCTTTCTGGCGGAAATGAAGAAAAACGATTTGTTGTTTCTGCAGAGCCAAAAGTGGGGCCTGCAGGCTATAGAAAATTACCGGCAGATTGCCAAAGAAGCAACTCAGCGCCCTATTCGCGAGGAAGCATTATTTAAACAAGCCCTGGTCCACGCGCAGCTTGGCGATACAACTATGGCCATTGATCTTCTCCAACAATTTCTGCGCGAATTTCAGACCGGAAATGCCAGGATATCGGCCCAGGCCCTGCTTATAGAACTCCTCCCCGGCGAAATAAAACGACTGGTGGATGCAGGGCAATATGTCAAACCCCTCGTCTTGGCCAAACAAAATAAAGATTTATTCAAGAACAATTGGATTGATGGCACTTTTCTTGGCGATGTTGCCGAAGCTTACAGTCAATTAGGCATTTACGATGAAGCCCAGAAACTCTATCTCTACCTCATCGGTATAATGCCCGGAGATAAGAAAGAAGACTTTTTTCCACCCATGCTGCAGGCAACTTTCAATCACGGCGACTTTGCTTTGGTCGAAGATTACGCGGCGCAATACACCTACACCTATCCCAATGGTCGCTACACCGAAGAGGTGCTTTTCTATCGCCTTAAGGCCCTGGTGGCGGATGAACGATTGAGCGACGCCCTCCAACTTCTTCCGGATCCCTTGCCGGAGAAAAGAACGGCCCTGGAAATTGCTGCTGCGCTCTATTTTCGTACTGATAATTATGCACAATGTGCAACCGTCGCCCAGAAACTGGCGAGGGTGAAAAAACCTCTATCGGACATGGAACAGTATATGTATGCCGAAAGCCTGTTTCGAACCGGCAAATTCGCGGCAGCAGAGTCGGCCTACACCGCTCTTTCCCAGGAGAGCGATTTTTATGGACAAGGCCTGTACCGACTGGCGGAAATAGCGCGACAGCAAAACAATGAAGAAAAAGCGCTCAATTTCTTTAGCAAATTGGTCGAAACAGATAAAAACAGTCTTTGGCAACAATATGCGGAACGGGAATTGCAGTTTGCCAAAGCAGCATCTCACGACTATTAGAATTACTGAGGAGGAGATATGGATCCTTTCAAACCTTTTGATGCCAATATGCAGCTGCTCAGCAAAGTATTGGATCTCAGGGCACAAAAAGCTCAGGTCATTTCCGCCAATATCGCCAACGCCGAAACCCCCGGCTACGCTGCATCTCGCTTTGATTTTGAAGATGACCTGGCGCAGGCCTTAAACAAAAACGGGCATGGTGGCCTCCGACTTGCGGTACCCAATGAAAAACACATCCCTCTTGGGCCGGGTAATTTTGACTCGGTGGCCGGTAAAATCGTCATGGAAAAAGATCCAACCGGTCTTGGTGATGAAAATGGGGTGAGTGTCGACCAGGAAATGCTGCGTTTGTCGGAAAATGAGCTGCTCTATGAAACGTCAGCCTTGTTGTTGAAAAAGAAATTCACCCTGCTCAAGCATGTGATCTCCGGCGGACAATAAAAGAAGAGACTTATTACAAACTCCGTAGGGGCACGCACACAGGTGTGCCCCTACGGAGTAATCTGGGAAATCAGGCTTTGCTGTTAATAATCAACATGGGAAATTTACATGGATATACTCAATACTTTTCGCATCAGTGGCTCCGCTCTGCAGGCGCAGACGACGCGGCTCAATACCATCAGCTCCAACCTGGCCAATGTCGAGACGACGTCAACGCCGGACGGCGGCCCATATAAAAAGAAGTCAGTGGTGTTCCAGTCCACCCCGCTCAGCTTCAACGACCAGCTCGAAGGCATCAGGCAAGGGATGCAGGGAGTGAACGTCACCAAGATTACCGAGGATCCCAATGCACCGAGAAAAGTCTATAATCCTTCGCATCCCGATGCCAAAGAGGATGGCTATGTAGAAATGCCTAATATCAGTGTCCTGGAAGAAATGGTCGATATGATGTCGGCCACCCGCTCCTATCAAGCCAACGTCACCAGCATCAAGATGGCCAAAAGAATGGCGATGAAAGCATTGGAAATCGGGAGATAATAAGACATGAATACTATAGACGGGCCAAGCAGTATCACGCTTATGCCGCCCAAGGCTGTCGAGAATGGTCCGGTGGCAAAAAACACGACAGGATTTGGCGAGATGTTGACATCCATGCTGAACAAAGTCAATGACAGCCAGATAGCCGGCGATCAGGCGGTTGAAAAACTGCAGAGCGGTAATGCACGGCACCTGCATGAGGTAATGATTGCCGCGGAAGAGGCGGATATTTCTCTACGCATGCTCGTCCAGATGCGCAATAAAGCCCTTACCGCCTATGAAGAAATCATGCGGATGCAGATCTAATGGCCGGCTCGCTTTAGCTAATCACAAGGTAAGCCAAGCGTAACAATCAACTCGTAAAAATGTTCCCATCGAAGGTGGCCAGGTAAAAAATGGATGCACAACAAAAAAGTGTAGCAACCGCACCGCAGTCCGATCCGCCGGATATTATTCGGCCGGTACGCAAGAATGTTTTCAACCTGGTACAGGGCTGGCCGCTGTCAAAAAAAGTCTCCACTGCGGCGGTTTTGCTTATCTCTGTCGTATTGTTTGCCTTTTTAATTATTCAGGCGCGAACTGCAGACCAGCAGCTTCTCTATGCCAACCTTGCCTTAAGCGATGCTTCATCGGTGACCGCCTGGCTGAAAAATCAGAAAGTTGATTATAGCCTGAAAAACGGCGGCAAAGACATCTGGATCCCCGCCGACCAGATTTATCAGACCCGGCTGGATCTAGCTGCTAACGGTTTACCCAGCGGCGGCGATGTTGGATTCGAAGTCTTCGATAAACAAAATTTCGCCCTTACCGACTATGTACAGAAAGTAAATTATACCAGAGCCCTGCAGGGTGAACTGGCGCGCACTATCAGTTCTTTAGCCCCGGTCGAATCAACCCGTGTGCACCTTGCGCTACCGGAGAAGCGACTCTTTAAAAACCAGCAAAAGGACGGCACCGCCTCAGTCATCGTCACCCTTGTCCCCGGTCAGAGCCTTGATGAAACACAGGTTGAGGGTATCATCCACCTGGTGGCCGGTTCGGTTACCGGCCTGGAACCCGACAATGTCAAGATAATCGATGCCAATGGTATCGTTCTCGAAGGCAGGAAAAAAAACAGTCAGGACGAAATCCTCTCTGCCGATATGCTGGCTTTCCAGCAGGAAGTCGAACATCGCATGGAGATACGGGCCCAGGATCTGCTCGACAAGACCATGGGTGCGGACAATGCCATGGTGCGGATATCAGCGACCCTGGATTTTGCCAAAGTTGAGAAAACCCAGGAATCATTTGATGGCGACGATCCGGTCATTAGAAGCGAACAGATCAATCAGGAAAACAGTGGCGCAACAACAACAGCAGGCGTGCCTGGTGTGCAGTCCAACCTGCAGGGCAACACCCCAGGGAAAAACCAGGGGGAAGCCCCGATATCGACTAATAAAAATAGCCGGACAACCAACTATGAAATCAGTAAAACCATCAGCAAAATAGTCAATCCCGTCGGCAATATCACCGCACTTTCGGTGTCGGTACTCGTGGCCGACAAAGTAAAACTCGATGCCAACGGCAAAGTGGCGGAAACGACGCCCCGCACCACCGAAGAACTCAAGTCGATCGAAGACATGGTCGCCTCAGCCATCGGCCTCACGCCCCAGCGCGGCGATGTTATCAATGTTTTATCGATGCCTTTTGTCGGCGTGCAAGAGTCCGCCGCCGATACCGAGCGCGCCCCGGCCAATCTGCTGTATCAATATATGCCGGTGATAAAATATATCCTGATCGGCCTTGGCATGTTGCTGGTTTATTTCCTCCTGGTACGGCCAGTTATCAAAAACATGAAAAGTGAAGTACAACGACATAACAAAACAGTCCAGCAACTCGAACATGAACAGCGCATGCTGCTCGCGCAGGAACCACTCGAACCGCCCCTGCCGGTCGATGACGCCATTACTGCGCTACGCCGGGAAGTACAGCAAAATCAGGTACCGACTGCCTTTATACTGAAGAACTGGATCCAGGAAGGCTGATAGAATATGGCTATCGAAACACTCACCGGAATTAATCGAGTTGCCGTTTTCCTCATATGCCTTGGCGAAGAAGCTACTGCCCGGATTTTCGAGGAGCTTTCCGACGATGAAGTCCGGCAGGTAACCAGAGCTATGGCCTCGATTGATCATATTCCCATGGATATTAAAGAAAAGGTCTTTGCCACTTTCCGCGAGTCACAAAATCTTTTTGCCGGTCTCTTTGTCAAGGGCAACAATTTTGCAAGAAGTGCAATCGCTGCGACCGCCGGGGAAAAAAGATCGAAACTCCTGATGGACCAATTCCTCTCCGGTACCGAAACCAAGTCCCTGGAAACCATCGCCCTGATGGCGCCGCCGATGGTTGCCGGTCTGCTGCAACAGGAGCATCCCCAGACGGTTGCCCTCATTCTATCCACCCAGCATATCGAGCATGCGGCGGAAATTCTCACTCATTTACCGGAATCGATCAGGGCGGATGTCGCCTATCGTATCTCCAAAATCGACAAGGTTTCGCCCGTCGTTTTGAGTCGTATCGAGGATGCCCTGCACCGGGAAATCGGCCTGGTCTCCGGCAAGACCCATAAGAAGGTCGGCGGTATCGATGCCGTAGTCGGCATTCTCAATCATATGAAAAATAACCTGGATAACGATATCCTCGAAGACATGGAACAAACGGATCCGGAAATGGCCGAAGAGATCCGCAAGAAGATGTTTACCTTCGAAAATCTCGTCGCCCTCGACGGCAGATCGTTGCAGATGATCCTGCGCGAAGTCAACAATGACTCCTTGACTCTGGCCTTAAAGACCGCGTCTGAACAGATGAAGGAAAAAATATTCAGCAATATGTCTGCAAGAGCTGCGGATATGATCCGTGACGACCTCGACGCCATGGGACCGGTCCGACTGTCCGAGGTGGAGCTGATGCAGCAAGCCATCGTCAAAATAGCCTTAAAACTTGAAGAAGAAGGCAAACTGATGCTGGGTTCCGGAGGTGGTGATGAGCTTGTCTAAATACTATAAGAGTACTGCCGCATTTCAACCCGAAGAGCTGGTCAGGCGCGGCGACCGGGTTCAGGTTCCCTCAGGCTGGCAATCTTTGCCGGTAAATGAAAGACTCCCCTTTCAAACCCAGCAGCTGCCGGCGGCTGCCGGTCCGAGAGCGGAATCGGCCGAGCATGCGCAACAGGAGATTGCCACCGGTCAAACCAGCGACACCAATCCCAAGGCAGCAAGAGCAATACCGCCCCAGGCCGCTCCTTTAATCGACTTAAGCAACTATCTGGAACGCGCAGTTGCCGAACAAAAGATTGAAGAAGCATTCCAAAAAGGCATGCAGGCCGGACAGGAAAAATGGGAGCAGGATTTTGGCGCGGCGACAAGGGCTTTGCTCAATATCTGTCAACAACTTGACACTCTTCGCGAGACTATCATTACCAACAGCAGTGAGGAACTGCAGAATTTTGCCCTGGCTATTGCCGAAAAAATAGTTCGGATCTCTCTTCGGGAACAGGACGCAACCATTATCGCCACTATTGAGGAATCGTTGCAGCGGGCAGTTAAATCCGATGAATTCACGGTCTATATAAATCCGGAAGATTACCAGGTGGTGGCGGAGAACGCAGAGCAGATTATTGCCGGTTTGCTCGGACTCAATAAAATAGTCCTCAAAAAAGATAGCCGGCTGGAACGCGGAGGAGCCAAGATAGAGTCGGAAAACTGTACCATCGATGCGACAATTCTGAGCCAGTTTGCGGTAATTAGAGAAGAGCTCAAAAAAGGTCTTTATAAATAACGCCATGCTCTTTGATCAAGGCCGCATACGGAGTCTCAATGTTATCAAGGTATGGGGAAAAGTTACCCGGATTGTCGGTCTGGTTATTGAGGGCTATTGCCCAAATTCAAGTATCGGCTCGCTCTGCGAACTGACCACTGTCGACGGAGAACATACCATTTCGGCGGAGATCGTCGGTTTTAAAGATGGCAAAGCCCTGCTTATGCCTTTAGGCGATCTGCGTGGTCTTGGACCGGGCAGCCTTATCCGGGTACTCAGCAACAGTGCCACCATCAAAGTCGGCCCCAGTCTTCTCGGCCGGGTCATTGATGCCATGGAAGTCCCGCAGGATTCTTATCCTGCTCCGGTTCTCAGCGAGGAAAAAGATCTCTATTCCCTGCCTCCGGGACCGATGGAAAGACAAAATATCACCGAAACCCTTGATCTCGGCATACGGGCAATCAACGGTCTTATCAGCTGCGGCATCGGCCAGAGAATGGGCATTATGGCCGGTTCCGGTATTGGCAAAAGCGTATTGCTGGGTATGATGGCCAAATTTGCCAAAGCCGATATCAATGTCATCGCCCTCATCGGTGAGCGGGGAAGGGAAGTCCGTGAGTTCATCGAAAGAGATCTGGGCAAGGAGGGGCTGGCGCGATCGGTTATTGTCGTGGTCACCTCCGATCAGCCGCCGCTGCTGCGTATGCGCGGAGCCTTTGTCGCGACAGCCATCGCTGAATATTTCTGCAGCAAGGGAAAAAACGTTTTGCTGATGATGGACTCGGTCACCCGCTTTGCCATGGCGATGCGCGAGATCGGCCTGGCTATCGGGGAACCGCCGACCACGAAAGGGTATACCCCGTCGGTATTTGCCACCCTGCCCAAGCTGCTGGAGCGGGCCGGCCGCTTTCAGGGCAAGGGCTCGATAACCGGCCTCTACACGGTGCTGGTCGATGGCGACGACATGACGGAGCCGGTGGCCGATTCGGTTCGCTCGATTCTTGATGGCCATATTGTGCTGTCCCGCGCCATTGCCGCAAAAAATCATTTCCCGGCCATCGATATTCTCAATTCGACCAGTCGGGTAATGCGTGATATTACGTTTCCCCGGCATCTTGAGCTGGCCGGCAAGGCAAGAGAAGTGCTGGCCAGTTATGCCGAAGCGGAAGATCTGATCAATATCGGCGCCTATGCCAAAGGATCCAACCCAAAAATTGATTATGCCCTGAGCAAAATAGACGCCATTAATAATTTCTTACGGCAAAATTACACCGAGACCACAACTCTAAAAGACTCTATTGAGCGTCTGGGAAGTGTGCTTAGCGATCGCAAGGACGAAGAACCGCTCAAGAAAAACCGGCGGCAGAGCGACAGAACATGAAACCTTTTGCTTTGGAAACCGTGCTCGATTACCGCAGGCGTCAGGAGGACATTGCCCGGCATCGGTTTATCGAAGCGCAGAAGACTCGCGACATCATACAGAAAAAACTAGACGATACAGTAGATGAGCTGACCCGCTTCATCGCCGAATCGGCACAATTACAGCAGCAGGGCATCGAAATAACCGAGCTGATCCGGCATGAAGAAAGGATAGCCGCACAAAAAAAAAACATACAGGCTATTAAAAACAATTTGCTCGAAAAAACACAGCTCATCGAGATAGAACAACTCAACCTGCTGCATCGCTGCAAAGAACGGCAGATTCTCCAGCGGTTAAAAGAAACCCAGAACAAGGCCTGGCAAGCGTATCTCAATAAAAAGGAAGCCGCAATGCTCGACGAGATTGCGACGACCCGGCATGAAACGAATCTCTACTAAGATTCATAGAAACCTTAATATACCAAAGATCATGAAATATTTTCGCCACCCTGCTCTTTTTGTCCTCTTTCTCGCCCTTCTCCCGCAGAACATTCAGGCTGCCGATTCTTCTTCGCCGGATAGCGCTAAAAATTACGCCTCCGTAGAGGAAAGACGACTCGATGCCACAATAGTGCAAAAACAGACAAGTGTTAGAAGAGAGCGCGAAGATATTGCCTTGCGCAAAAAGGAGCTAAAGACCCTGGAAGAAGGAGTCGATAAGAAATTAACCGAAATGGATGCAAAACTTGAGGAACTTCGGCAACTGCAAAAAAAGATTGCCACGCTCCTTGCCGACAAGGCGGTAGCTGAGAAAAAGCGCATTCAGGACCTGGCAAATATTTACCAGAAGATGTCGCCTGACAAAGCGGCTCTGGCCATCACCGAGTTGGATCAGCGGCTGGCAGCCGATCTGCTGGCCAATATGAAAGTGAAGTCGGCAGCAAAGATTCTCGACCAGACATCCAAACTGAAAACAACGCAAATCAGTACTGCCTTTACCTCAATACAGATCGAGTGAGACACTATGCCACAAACGGCCACCATCCAACCAGCTCTCCCCAAGGCCCAACCTCAGACCAAAATAGTCGGCTCAACCGGCGACCGAAAGCAGAACTCATTTTCCCCCCACCTTGACAAGGCAGTATCTCAAAAGAAACAACCGCAGACGAATGATAGCCCCGCGATTGCGGCAAAAAAAAGTGCTGACGTCCCTGCCGCGCTTAACAAGAAAGTAAAACAAACAGCAGAACTTGAAAAAGCGCCGGATATTTTAGGCGCGGCAGAGCTTACCGGGTTACCAACTTCACCTGATGAAAATGATGTTCAATTAGCGCTGCCTACCGCTGTTCCAGAAAAAGCAATACCGCTTGCCGATACGGCACAACTCACGCAACAGATCAAACCCGGAGAGCAGCAACTCCGGAATACGATCATCGACGGATCGGAAAAAATTATCAGCCCCAAGACCTTATCGGCTGAGATCGACGCATCCAATATCGAACCTGCAGCCGACAATGGCACGCAAACAATCGCGGTGAAGGCAGCAAATGTTCTGCTTGATCGATTGCAGCGAATTATCGATCAAAGTGATGAGACAGGGACTGTCTCCATCACCAAAGTAGAAAATGGAACTCCCGGCAATTCCATAAACTCCATGCGCAACAATATCCATGGAATTATGGTGCCGGTTCCACCGGAAAACTCAGCCCAGCTTGTTGCCGCCAAAGCGGTTGAAACCTCGGCGTCTCCGACAGTCAGCTTAATAGTCGCAGGTGCCGAAGATGCCGATAAAGTCGCAGCGCGCACATCCCAGCAAGTGACTGCCGAGAGCCATGATTTGCGGCAACAGTACTTTAATCCCAAAATAGCCAACGCGGAGTCCGGCAATGCCAGGCAGAATTCCCAGGATCCGCCACCAGGCGATGAGTTGCAACAAAAGACTCTTGGCACCGGCCCACAAAACTGTCCTTCACCTGGTTTATCAAGTGGTCCGGAGCAGGGAAATACTTTTTCACAAATAGTCACAACACCCCAGCAGCCAACAAGTCAAATGGTTGACTCACCCGACCGATCGGTCATTTTGCCCTCCGGGATACTCATCCAGGAAGATGATATCATTCAGCAGTTAAGCCATAAGATGCAGATATCGAGTAAAAATATGGATACCCGCATCAACTTGAGACTGCATCCGGCAGAACTTGGTTCCTTAAAAATCGATTTGACCGTTAAAGAAGGTTCCATCCGGGCCAATGTGGTTGCCCAAAGCCAACACACCACCGAACTCTTGGAAAAAAATCTGGCCAAATTGAAAACAGTTCTAGAGAATCAGGGGTATTCGGTCGATGAGATATCAATCACTGCGGAATCTGAATCGGTAAGCGATTTTGATCTTTTTGACCGACAGTTGTTCAGTCGCAATGATTATACCGCAAAATCGCAGAAGACAGGCAAGGAGACGAAAGCGGCTTTCTCCCTCGCCGACACACTTTTTGCTGCCCCGGCAATAAGCACCGGGGTTAATGTAAAAATATAGGAGTTGCCGGATGAGCAGTTCTATAGACGCCTTAAACCAGACAACCACCGCTGCAACGGGCAAAAGCAATCAAAAAAGCGGCAAAGAATCAGTCATGGGCAAGGAAGATTTTTTAAAGCTGCTGGTTGCCCAGTTACAAAACCAGGACCCCCTCAGCCCGGATGATCCCACTGAATTTACCGCTCAGCTGGCTCAGTTCAGCTCGCTGGAACAACTGACTTCGCTCAATGAAGGCATGGAAAATCTGATCACGGCCAATGCCGACTCCGACAAGTTTGCCACGCTGAATACCATCGGCAAAAGTGTCGCCTATAACAGTGCCGATTTTACCTTTAATGGTGATCCGGTAGAAATTGGCTATCAACTCGACGGCCGGGCATCGGCGGTAACCCTGTCGCTGAAACAGAACGGAACGACCCTGGTCAGTATAAAAGGTGAAGACCTTAGCACCGGCAATCACTTTATAAGCTGGGACGGACAACTGGCGACCGGCAATAAAGCCCCTCTCGGCCCGTATGAAATCGTCATCGATGCTCAAGCCGCAGATGATGAAAGTGTCGGAGCTGCACCGCTGCAGAGAGCGGAAGTGACCGGAGTCGATCTTCATGGAGCGTATGGCGGCTCGCTGATAACCAAAACCGGCACCATAGACTTTGCCTCGATTCTGGGGGTTTATGAGCCTGGGACAGTAGCAACGGCAGTGGCGGCCATTGATTAATTTGCTGTGCTAAGAAATTGAGTAGTTTTAAATCAAACTGACTCTAATAAAATAGGAGAACAAGATGGGTATTTCGAGTGCAATGTACAGCGGAGTCAGCGGCCTGAACACCAACGGTCAGGCCATGAGTGTTATCGGCAATAACCTGGCTAACACCAACACTATAGGCTTTAAAGGTTCCCGGCCGGTCTTTGCCGACCTGCTTTCCGGATCAATCAACGGTTCCGGCGGCCAGTCCCAGGTGGGTCGCGGGGTCGGCATGTCTAAAGTCGACCAGATTTTCAGCCAGGGCACCTTTGAAACGACTGAGTCCAATCTCGATGTGGCCATTGAAGGTGAGGGTTTTTTTGTTCTTAAAGAGGTCGGCGATGAAACTGCTTATTATTCCCGGGCCGGATCTTTTCGATTTGATGGGGACGGCTATCTGATTAATCCGGAAGGTTTGCGGGTGCAGGGAAAAAGCTTTGACACCAACGGCACACTGAAGACGGGGGATGCGGGCAGCATTCAGGTTGCCAGCAGCGGTCTGGTGGCCGGTAATGTGACCTCAAATCTCAAGCTGACAACAAACCTTGATTCCACTGAACCGATTATTGATTTGTCGGTTACCGCTTTTGCTCCAGACAATCCCAGCACCTATAATTATTCTTCCTCCGTCCAGGTCTTTGATACCCTGGGCAATTCGCACCTCCTCAGTACTTATTTTACCAAGACCGGCAATAATACCTGGGAATCCTTTTGGAGTGCAGAAACAGCCGCTGTTCCATCTACGGTTATGTCCGGCCCACTGGCAACGCTGAATTTCACTTCCGACGGCGTCCTGTCCGTACCAACCACGGGCACAACGACAGGACTGGACTGGAACAACGGCACCACGGCAACACCAATCGAGGTGAGCTTTGATACCACCCAGTTTAACAGCGAATCGGTAGTCATCTCGCAAAACCAGAATGGCTCCGGGGCAGGCAATCTTACCGGCGTCGAGATCGACCCTGAGGGCATCGTCGTTGCCTCCTACTCCAATGGCGAACAGACCAAAATTGCCCAGCTGATACTCGGAAAATTCGTCAACTCCAGTGGACTGTCTCTTGTCGGCAGCAACCTCTATAAAGCAACAACCAGTTCCGGCAACGCCCGAACCGGCCTGCCTGGGCCGGAGCTGGGAAAGGTTTTCACCAACTCTTTAGAACAGTCGAACGTCGATATGGGTTCGGAGTTTGTCAAAATGATCACCGTGCAGCGCGGCTTTCAGGCAAATTCAAAGATCATTACTACGGTAGACGAGCTGCTGGGCGAGCTGATCAACCTGAAAAGATAATAGTCATTAATTTGACACTCTCTCCCAAAAAACCAGAACCGGCACTCGGCCCGTTCTGGTTTTTTGTATCGACATGCTCCAACGCACACAGCCATGCTCTGTTTCCGGTTGCTGAAAAAATAATATCTATACGTGGAATATTATTTGCTCTCAACTAGCTGAGCAAATAATTTGCCGACACTGCCCGCTTTACATCATTATCCATAGTCATGGAGGCGTTTTTTTGGATCTCTCAACCCTAATCGGCATCGGTGCCGCCTTTGGCCTGATGCTCATGGCTATCCTTCAGGGTGGCCCCCTGACAATTTTTATCAATATTCCCTCTATTCTTATTGTTTTCGGCGGAACCCTCGGCAATACCCTGGTGCATTACCCTTTCAGCGATGTCTTTGATGCCTTGAATGTGGCGAAGAAAACGTTCATGTACCAGGAGATGTCGATAAACAATCTGATTGTGCAACTGATGGAATTCGCCAATAAGGCCAGAAAAGAAGGCATTCTCGCCCTGCAGGGGGCCATGGAAACGGTTGACGACAATTTTTTGAAAAAAGCCATTCAGATGGCGGTCGACGGTCAGGAACCAGAAACCCTGCGCAGCATGTTGAACACGGAAATTGAGTATATCCAGATGCGGCATGGTAAGGGTGCGGACATTTTTCTTGCCGTCGCCGCCTATGCTCCGGCCATGGGTATGGTCGGAACCCTGATCGGCCTGGTCCAGATGCTGCAGACCATGGACGACCCTGCCTCCATCGGTCCGGCCATGGCGGTTGCTTTGTTGACTACTTTTTACGGGGCGGTCATCGCCAACGTTGTCTGTGCACCAATGGCCGGTAAGCTGAAAAACCGCTCGGCGTCCGAAGTACTGATCAAGACGCTGATCATTGAAGGAATGCAGTCAATCCTCTCGGGAGAAAACCCGCGGATCATGGAACAAAAGCTGCATGCCTTTATTGCACCAAAACTTCGGGAATCAACCTTTAACAAGTAACGGGCTGAGCTCTACCAAGAAGGCGGATGATGGCGGAAGAACAAACCCAGGCACCACCCAGAAAAGAAAAAAAGACGGATTGTCCCGCCGGTGCCCCGGCATGGATGGTCACCTATTCCGATCTGGTTACCCTGCTGTTGACCTTTTTTGTTCTGCTTCTCTCCATGGCGAATATGGATCCGGTTCGTTTTGTGGCGGCAACCAACTCCCTGCAGGACGCGTTTGGCATGCAAAAAAAATCGGATGACGTCGATTTTGCAATTCCTCTTTTTCCCAATCAGCCAAAATCAACATATTCGCCCATCCAGATCCATTCGACGGAAAAAATGTATGACAAGGTGAAATCACAGATCGATTCGCTACGCTTAAACGATGACATTGGTCTTATCAAAAATGATGACGATTCGATTATCCTGCGCATCAGCGATTCGGTTCTTTTTGCCCCCGGGCAAGCGGAACTCGCCAAAAAATCGCTGCCGATTTTACGTAATGTCGCTGAGATAATCCGCCCTTTACCTATGGACCTGCGGATTGAAGGCCATACCGACGACACCCCCATGTCCGGCGCAAAGCACGCCAACTGGGATCTCTCCGTTGATCGCTCGGTTGCGGTTTTACGGTATTTTACCCAAGCCGACCTGCTGCCACTCGATAGAATGGCCGCGGTCGGTTACGGCAAGGACCGACCCCTGGTGGCCAATGGCGATGAAGCCGGCAAGGCTAAAAACAGGCGAGTGGATTTTGTCCTTCGTCTGCAAAGCAACAGGCTGTTGCCCCCATCTCCTGTCGGCAGCGGCAATGTTCCTCTGTAGAGAATTAAAATCGAGCGTTTACTACCCCGGCAAAGCAGATATCAAGGAAGAAAATGGCTGAAAAAAAAGAAGTGGCTGAAAAAAAGAGTGGCGGCAGCAAAAAGCTTTTTATCATTATCGGCGCAGTGCTGGTGGTGCTGTTAATAGGTGGCGGGTTCGGGGCCTGGTGGTTTTTGCTCCGTGCCAAACCTGAAGCCGATAATACCAAAGATCCGGCGCAGCAGGTAGTGGTTCCGGTGGTCGGTCAAACGGCAACGATCGGGCCCATGGTCAATATTGAAGAGTTCATCGTCAACATCATAAGTGGTGATGCAGCCCACTACGTCAAAGCCTCACTTACCGTCGAACTGACCAACGAACAGGTGAAGACGGAAGTAGAGCAGAGAATGCCGCAAATGCGCGACGCGATTCTTCTGTTGATCAGCAATAAGACATTTGAGGAACTCCAGGATCTCCAGGGCAAAAAACAGCTCAAGGCCGAACTCTTAAATACCGTCAATTCGTTTTTGCAGACCGGAAAGGTCATATCCATTTACTTCACCAATTTTGTTGTGCAATAGCAGTAAAAAACAATGGATTCAATTTTAAAAAAATCGGAAATCAGCGAACTGCTCAAGGCCATTCGGGAAGGCAAAATCTCGCTTGACCTTGACGAAAGTGATCAGGATTCTTTTCTGGCCTGCAGTCCAGTCAACCTGCTCCAACTTACCCGACCGGATCGAGAGCAATTCAGGATTCCCAACTTTGATATTATTCTTGATCTCTTTTGCCGTTCCTATGCCACGTCTTTGACCAATCAACTGCAGCGCAATTTTTCCATAACCAGAACAGCCCTCGACACCCATGAGTTCCAGAAGTTCATGGCCGATAAAAATCGGACCGGTGGTATCGGAATTCTCGACATGGCCCCGTTGAAATATGGCGCACTGATCATTATCGATCCGAAGATCTCTTTTTCAATGATTGAAATAATGCTCGGTGCGGCAAACGATATGGAGTCGCTGCCACCGGATAGAAATCTCACCACCATCGAGTTGAGTATACTTAAAACTATCCTGGCTGACGTCTGCAAGGATCTGGATAAAGCTTTTGCCCAGTTGCTGGAGTTGCGAACCACGCTGATCAAGCTGGAAAATAACGCCCGTTTGGTATCGATCGTCGAGCCTGAGGCCGAAGTAATTATCGGTACCCTGCTCATTAAGGCAGGTGAGCTTTCCGGTGAAATCCATCTGGTTTTCCCCTATGCCACCCTTGAACCCCTTCGCGATCTGTTGCGTGAACTTTTGAGTATTACAACGGTTACCCGCGGCACATGGCAGGACGTGCTCGAAGATGAAATTCAGGATATTCCTTCGATCGTCACCGCCCAGTCGGGCGTTATAACTCTTTCGGTGCAGCAGGTATTAAATATGGCAACCGGCGATATTCTCGATTTGAACTACGACCCAGGGGCACCACTTAAAGTTCTGGTCGATGAGAAACTGAAGTTTTTTGCCATCCCCGGCGTGCATAATGGCAAAAAAGCTATCAGTCTGACCGGCGTTGTTAATTGATGGCGAGGTAAAAACTCTTAGTTACAGTAAGCATCTAAAATTTGTGGTTTTTTTGACCAGTAAAGGAATTAATATGGAAACAGCTACTCCCAATAACAGCCGTCCGGATCCAGACGAAATCAAAGAGCTTTTGCAGGAAGATGCTAAAGCGCTGCGCAAGCCCGGCCCAGGCAAAGATCAGAAAGGGGGTCGGGGCCTGAATTTTCTCTACGATATCCCCCTGCAGATATCGGTAGAAGTTGGGCGTAGTAAAATTCTGCTCCGGGATCTGCTGAAAATGGGTGAAGGCTATGTTATCGAACTGGATAAACTGGCTGGAGAACCCCTCGATCTCTATGTCAATTCTAAACTGATCGCTAAAGGCGAGGCGGTCATGGTAGGCGATAAATTCGGCATTCGTTTAACCGACGTGGTGAGTACCGCCGACCGGATCGAAAATCTCGGTTGATGGACAGGCTCATGCTCCCGGTTACCACAAAAACAGTATATCTGATCCCCCTGCTGGCAGCTGCTTTGCCGGCTGTCCCCGCGGTAGTCTGGGCCGGAACGACCCTCGGCACCGATACTGCCGATTATTTCCAGATAATCTGGGGCCTGCTCGTTGTTCTTGGCATAATATTAGTCCTGTACGGCATCGTCAGAAAACGTTTTTCTCTTCTTGCCACCCCGTCGAGCGGAAAAATTAAGATCCTCGAGGTCAAGCCCATGATGGGCAAGAAAGCGCTCTGTCTGGTCGATGTCAAAGGGCAGGAGTACCTGCTTGGCATAAGCGGTGAGACCATCAGCCATATCGCCACCCTTACTCCCCCGGCAAATAGCTCCTTTGCCGCAACCCTGCAGGCAACCGAAGCCCCACCTCAGTCATGACTTGTCAGCGCCGAATGCCGGCATCTTCTTTAATTCCGGGACTCATTCTTTTTTCTGTGCTCTGCACTGTTTTCTTGAGCACCGGGCAAGCACAGGCATTGGGGCTGCCGACCATCACCTTCGGGGTAGAAGATGCCAATACACCGCAACAGGTATCGACTGCGCTGCAGGTTTTGTTCGTATTGACTATAATCTCCGTGGCGCCGGCGATTCTCTTAATGACCACCTGTTTTACCAGGATAGTTATCGTCCTCGGTTTTGTGCGCCAGGCCATGGGGACGCAAAACATGCCGCCGACCCAGGTCATCCTCGGACTGTCCCTGTTTCTGTCATTTTTTGTGATGTCGCCGACCTTAAATACCATCAACGAGCAGGCCCTGCAGCCGTATATGAACGAACAGATCGACCAGGCAACCGCTCTGGAGAAAGCGGTAGCTCCGATGCGCGATTTCATGTTCAGCCAGGTCCGTGAAGACGAATTGACCCTGCTTACCGAAATCACCATGAAAGATGAACCGACCGATATACAGGACGTGCCGACCATGACCCTTATTCCGGCTTTTATGCTGTCAGAGCTGAAAAGGGCCTTCCAGATGGGTTTTATGATCTATATCCCTTTTCTGGTCATCGATATGATTGTCGCCTCGATTCTGATGTCCATGGGGATGATGATGCTCCCGCCGGTGATAATTTCCATGCCGTTCAAGCTGCTGCTTTTTGTTCTCGTTGATGGTTGGAGCCTGGTGGTTGGTTCACTGATCAAGAGTTTTGGGAATTAACAGGTAACATAATGAATCCGGAAATGGTCGTTGATATCTGTCGCAAGGCTATTCAGACAATTTTAATGTGCTCCGCACCGATGCTGATCGTTGCCTTGTTAGTCGGTTTGCTGGTGTCTATTTTTCAGGCGGCTACCCAGATAAATGAGCAGACCCTTACCTTCGTGCCGAAAATTGTCGCGGTTTTTCTGACTTTGCTGATTTTCGGCTCTTGGGTGATAAAGATCGTCACCGTCTTTACGGTAGGTCTTTTCGATCTTATGGCCACCTTCTGATGGCGCAGTAGTGGATTTTCAGCTTATCCCAATTGAACAGTTTCAAACCTTTCTCGTGGTCCTGAGCCGGGTTGCCGGTTTTATCGGCGCCATTCCGGTGATCTCCTCGGCCCAAACACCGGGACGCGTCAAGACAGCAATGGTGGTGGCCATCTCGCTCACCTTGTTTCCGATTATGGCAGGGGCCGTACCGAAAACCAGCTTTGCACCCGTGTCTTTTTCCCTGTTGCTTATCTCCGAGCTGCTGCTCGGCCTGTTGCTGGGCCTTGTTGCCCGGCTTATTTTTACCGCGGTCGAATTCGGCGCAACCGTTATCGGCTTTCAGATGGGCTTTGCCGCCGCCAACGTTTTCGATCCGCAGAGTGAACGACAGGTGGCGCTGATCTCCCAATTCCAGAATATTTTTGCCATTCTTATCTTTCTGGCGATAAACGGCCATTATCTGTTTTTACAGACGGCAATCAGGTCCTATGAGCTTCTGCCGCCGGGAAGGCTGAATCTTTCCGGCGAGGCAGTGCCCTATCTTATGCAGCTCTCTTCGCATATGTTTTCTATCGGCGTGCAGTTCAGCGCCCCGGTCCTGGCAGTCCTCTTACTCTCCGGTCTTATTCTCGGTATTCTTGCCCGCGTCTTTCCGCAGCTGAATGTGTTTCTGATCTCCTTTCCCATCAATATCGGCACCGCGTTTATTGTCATTGCTTTGACACTTAATATGCTCTCGGTTTTAATTAGACGAGAATTTGACACGCTTAGTGAGCGGTTTTTCATGCTGCTCAACTTCTTAAATTAAGGTGGGCTAGCACATGGCGGAAGAAAGCTCCTCCGGGGGTGAAAAGACCGAAGCCCCGTCAGCCAAACGGCGGGACGATTTTCGCAAAAAAGGCCAGATCGCCCAGAGTAAGGAGGTGCAGACCGCGTCGCTCTTTACCCTGACGCTATTGTTCTGGTTTTTTTATCTGCCCACCTTCTGGAAAGGTCTGACCGAGATCGTCTTTTCGCTGTGGCAATCAAGCGGCAGTTTTGCGGTAACCCCCGCCTCGATCATGAATCTTGCCGGTTTTCTGCTGCAAAAACTCGGACTGCTTCTGGCCCCTCTTTTTCTGCTTGTACTGCTTATCGGCTTTTTTGCCAGTTTTTTTCAGTTTGGCTGGCTGCTCACTGCCAAACCGCTGATTCCGGACTTCTCAAAACTTAATCCGCTTACCGGGATGGCTCGATTCTTCTCCAAAAAATCCTTTATCGAAGTCATCAAATCACTGCTTAAAGTGATCTTGATCGGCTGGATCGCCTACTCGACGGTGCTGGATAATTTTGCCGAAGCCCTGATCCTCGTCGATACCAACGTCGGCACGACGCTCAGCTACTTAGGCAGGATTGCGACCCTCATTCTGGCCAAGGTCTGCGCCCTGCTTATTCTCATCGCCTTTCTGGACTTTCTCTTTGTCAAATGGGAGATGGAACAAAAGATGAAGATGACCAAGCAGGAACTCAAAGAAGAATTTAAACAAAGTGAGGGCGATCCGCATATCAAGGCACAAATCCGTTCCATTCAACAGCAGATGGCGAGAAAAAGGATGATGGCGGATGTTCCGAAGGCGGACGTCATCGTCACCAACCCGACCCATATTTCGGTAGCAATCCGCTACGATTCCAAAGAGATGAGTGCTCCGCTGATCATCGCCAAAGGCGCCGACCACGTGGCCATGAAGATCAGGGAAGTGGCCCGGGAACACGATATCCCGATCATCGAGAACCCGCCTGTGGCTCGGTTATTGCATAAAATGGACATAGGGGAAAATATCCCAGAGGATCTTTTTAAAGTGGTCGCAGAAATTCTCGCCCATGTCTATTCAATAAAAGGCAATACCCGTTAATGGAACTGTCAAACGTCCAGAACACCCTGTCCAACCTGGGATTCAAGCAGCTCTTCGGCCGCAGCGATGTCATCGCCGGCCTGGGTCTTGTGGCCATCCTGATGATCATGATCATTCCCGTGCCGTCGATCATCCTGGATCTGTTTCTGTCGATGAACATTACCATTGCCCTGCTTATTCTGATCATCAGCCTCTATACGGTTAAGGCCACCGATTTTTCTATTTTCCCTTCCATCCTGTTGACCACCACCCTTTTCCGCCTGGCCTTAAACGTTGCCTCCACTCGTCTGATCCTGATTCACGGTGATGAAGGTCCGAGTGCTGCCGGGTCGGTTATTCAATCCTTTGGTCAATTCGTGGTCGGCGGCAACTATGTCGTCGGCATTGTAATCTTTGCCATCCTGGTGCTGATTAACTTTATGGTCATCACCAAAGGTGCCGGACGGGTCGCCGAAGTTGCCGCCCGTTTTACCCTCGATGCAATGCCGGGCAAACAGATGGCCATCGACGCCGACCTCAACGCCGGCCTGATCAACGAGGATCAGGCACGAGCCCGCCGGGAGAGCATCGCCAAGGAGTCGAGTTTTCATGGAGCCATGGACGGTGCGTCAAAATTCGTCAAAGGCGATGCCATTGCCGGTATCATCATTACCCTGATCAATATCGGCGCGGGCTTTGTCATCGGCGTAGTGCAAAAAGGTATGCCGATGGCCGAAGCGGCCGCCAACTATACTATCTTAACGGTAGGGGACGGGCTGGTCGGCCAGATCCCCGCGCTGATCATTTCCACTGCCGCCGGTCTGCTGGTTACCCGCACCACCGGGGAAAAGGATTTCGGCAATGACCTCAAAAATCAGTTTACCCTCAGCACGGTGGCCCTCTGGGTGGTTGCCGGAATTCTTATCGCTTTTGCCCTCATCCCCGGCCTGCCTTTTTTCCCTTTTCTTATTCTCTCCTGCTCACTGGCGGCCCTTGCCTACCATCTTGACCGCGCGCGGGAGGTCGAGGCAGATAAGATAATCGACGAACCGGTACTGCCCCAGGCCAAACGCGAGGAAAACTACGAGGAGATGCTCAATGTCGATATGCTGCAGCTGGAAGTCGGCTACGGCCTCATTCCTTTTGTCGATTCGGCACAGGACGGCGAGTTGCTTGCCCGCATTCAATCCATCCGCAAACAGTTTGCCTTAAATAACGGCTTCATTGTCCCGCCGGTGCATATTAAAGACAACCTGCAGTTATCACCCAATCACTACACCTTCTCCTTAAAAGGCGTAAAGGTCGCCGAATCTGAGATCCTGCCCGGTCATTTCATGGCCATGGATCCGGGCCTGGTGACGGAAACCATACGCGGCATCGCCACCACCGAACCGGCCTTTGGTCTGCCGGCATTATGGGTCAGCTCGGATAAAAAAGACAGGGCTCAGATTGCCGGCTACACGGTCGTTGACTGCACCACCGTCATGGCGACCCATATCAGTGAAATAATCAAGCAATATTCCCATGAATTAATCGGTCGCCAGGAGGTTCAGGGCCTTCTTGACAACCTGGCCCGCAGCTATCCGAAACTGGTCGAAGAACTGGTCCCGAACGTGCTGTCCCTGGGTTTAATCATGCGGGTGCTGCAGAATCTGCTTAAGGAAGGGGTGTCGATCCGCGATCTGCGCACCATTCTCGAGACCATGGCCGACTGGGCACCGAGCACCCAGGATACCGATATTATGACCGAGTATGTGCGTCATGCGCTGGCCAGAACGATCAGCAGCGATTTAGCCGTGGACGGAGTCATCCCGGTTATCACCCTGGCCAAGCCGGCTGAAGACGCGATCAGAAACGGCGTACAACATAAAGAGACCGGGGCATACCTGTCGATTGACCCGGTCATTGCCCAGAGAATTCTTGACGGAATCGGCCGAGCGATTCAGCTTTTTGACGGCGGCAGCCGCCCTGCACTGCTTGCGGCACCACAGATTCGCCCTTTTGTGCGCAATTTAACCGAACGCTATTATCCGGCATTGACCATTCTTTCCCATAATGAAATTATCCCAAATCTTAAAATCAGATCTCTTGGAACGGTGAACCTGGATGCAAGTTAGAGTCTTTGAATCGGCAGATATGGCATCAGGCCTGAAAAAGATAAAGGAAGAGCTTGGTCCAGATGCGCTCATTCTCTCCACCAGAACAGTGCGAAACGGCAAGCTCGGCCTGTTGGGCAAGCCAATGCTGGAGATTACCGCTGCCGTTGATGCCGATTTGCCGAAAACCCGACCTCGTGGCGAACAATACCAGGGATTTTCCAGGCAGGAGAGCGATTACCCACCTGGTGCGAGAAAGCAGAAAATAGGCTTTCGGCATGTCGTTGATGATTCTGTTGCCGGATATCTTCACCAAGCTGCAGCCGAAAAAAGCGAGCTACGCGACTTCGAGCGTCCGGTAGCCTCCAAGGAAGTGCATCCTGATTTCCCAAAGTCCGGCGACCCCCTGTTGCAGGAGGAGGTTAAGGAATTAAAAGAGCTGGTCAAGGGCCTGGCAGCACAGATAACCAAGCTTGCGGCACAGGGGGCGACGGAGGCCCAGAGTCGGCATGCTGCTCTGAAAGTGACAGCGGATTCGACTGCAGGGCGATATTCCGGCACCCCTCTGCAGGGCGATCATCTCCTGACAATGCTTATTGACCGGGGCATTAATGTTGAAACGTCGCGGGTAATCGCCGGTTTTCTCCGGCAAAGCCTGACGGAACAGGAATTAACTGATTCGGCACATGTTAACAAGACGATTCTCTCGTCAATTCTAGAGGTAATTCAAGTGCGCCCACCGGAGTTTGCCGCCGGGCAAAAGCAGCAGCGAATCGCCCTGGTTGGCCCTACCGGGGTTGGCAAAACGACGACCCTGGCGAAAATTGCCGCCAATTACCTGAGCAAACATTCCAACTCAATCGCCTTAATAACTATCGACACCTATCGAATTGCCGCGGTAGAACAGCTGAAGGTCTACGGCGAAATTATGCGCCTGCCGGTGGAGGTGGTGATTTCCCCCGAGCAGCTTCAACAGGCGATTACCCGACACAGCGACAAGGAACTGATCTTAATCGATACCGCCGGCCGAAGCCCCAGAGACAGTTACTGCATCGATGAACTCACCTCCTTTTTACCTGCTGAACTCGATATCACCAAACACCTGGTGCTCTCAGCGGGAAGTCGCGAGAATGAGTTGCTCAGCACCATCGAGTGTTTCAACACTCTTGGTATAAACAATACCATATTTACCAAAATTGACGAATGCGCTACTCTTGGCATACTCCTTAACGTCCAGCTCCAGAACGCCAATCCGTTGTCTTATGTGACCAATGGTCAAAGAGTTCCCGAAGATTTACTGGAGATAACACCGGAAATCGTCGCCCAGCTGATCATGTCTCAAAATGAAGGATCCCTGCATGACTAATTCATCTCACGAAGCCGGAGATCAGGCCAAAACCTTGCGCGATTTAAACTCTCTGCGGACTGATACAGAAGGGGCTGAGCTTGACCAGACGACCAGCGTCTACTCGATTACCAGTGGCAAAGGGGGCGTCGGCAAAACCGCGGTTTGTGCCAATCTTGCCTACAATCTGGGATCCATGGGCAAACGGGTCCTCATTCTCGATGCCGATCTGGGACTGGCCAATATCGATGTGGTTTTCGGCCTTTCACCTTCGTATAACCTGAATCATTTCTTTTCCGGCGAATACGAGCTCCAGGATATCATGGTCGACGGTCCGGTGGGCATTAAAATTTTGCCGGCAGGTTCGGGTATTCAGAACTTTACCAGATTGAATTCCAATCAGAAAATGCGTCTGCTCGACGGCCTTGATTCCATGCACAATCATTTTGACTATGTGCTGATCGATACCGAAGCGGGAATTTCCGAGAATGTCACCTATTTCAACACCGCCGCCCAGGAGATACTGGTGGTGACGACGCCGGAACCAACCGCCATCACCGATGCCTACGCACTGATGAAACTGCTTTCCACCCAATACCATGAAAAGAAGTTTAATCTGGTGGTCAACCAGATCCGCACCGAAAACGACGCCCTCGATGTCTATCGAAAATTAACCATGGTGGCCAACCGATATCTGGATATCTCCATCGACTATCTTGGTTCCATCCCGGAAGATAGGCAGATGATCGATTCCATCAGAAAACAGAAGGTTATCAGTGAACTTCATCCCGGCTCGAAGGTTTCGGCCGCCTTTAGGCAACTGGCCGGCAGAATCTGCTCCGAGCCGTCGCAGACGACAGCGAAGGGCAATCTGCAATTTTTCTGGAAAAAACTGCTCAACATCGGGGATTGAAAAGAGATGAACTACCTGCACAACCCCTTAGCGGAAGACAAGTCGAAAATAATCCGCGACCATCTCTATCTGGTCGATATTCTGGTCGGCAGGATGATCACCCAGGTCCCCTCTTTCATGAGCAAGGATGATATGAAAAGCGCCGGAATGCTTGGTTTACTTGATGCGGCAAATAAATATGATGCCTCGAAAAACATTCTTTTCAAGACCTTTGCCGAATACCGCATTCGCGGGGCGATTCTCGATGAGATGCGCAAACTCGACTGGTTTTCCAGATCCCTGCGGGAAAAACAGACCCGGATCGGCAAGACTATTATGGAGCTGGAACTGCAGCTTGGCCGTGATCCGGAGGACCACGAAGTCGCAAAAGCCATGCACCTTTCTCTCGACGAATACCGCTCGATGCTCGCGGAAGTCGGTCATCTCGGTTGCGTCAGCCTGAATGAGACCCTCGATAATACCGAGGAAGGGAGTTCATTTCTTGATTCGTTGATGGATGAGCGAACCGATATCTCACCCGGGGCAAGAATTGAGGGGCAGCAGCTGGCCGAAAAGATGGCCGAAGTACTCGCCCTGCTCTCCGAGAAAGAACGTCTGGTCATCTCGCTCTACTATTACGAAGAACTGACGCAAAAAGAGATCGCCGATGTTCTGGCACTCTCCGAGGGCCGCGTCTCCCAGTTGCACAGCCAGGCTTTGATCAAGCTGAAAACCAAGCTGGATGCGAGACTGCACTGAGGTGACAATGCCTGTGGATATAAGCCATCCCGCCAATTTTGCCGTAATCGGCCTGGCGATTACCAGTCTATGGTTACTGATCCTGCTGCTTATGCAGAAAAAAAGGAATACCCGGCTATCGCGGCAACTGGCCCAACAGACAACCATGGTCAAAAAAACCCGCCAACAGCTTGCCGGCTTGCAGGAAAAACACGACCAGATAATTGCTTTTCAAAATTCTCTCAAAACTGCAGAGTTGACTACTCTTTTGCAAAAACCTCGTCTTGAAGCACAAAGTATCGACCTCGGCCATAAGCTTTCCGGAAAGTACCGCAATATCCAGGCTCTTGTTGAAAAAGGCCTGTCAATTGACGACATCGCCGCTGTGCTTGCCGTCTCAACCCATGAGGCCCGGCAACTGGTATCGCTGTCCCAGCTTGCCCAGGACAATTCACCGGCAAACAACAGCTCTTCTTATTAAGAAAAACGACAAGCAGCCGATAAGAACAGAAAGAAAAAACGGGCACACACCCAGGTGACCCTACACAGCACTACTGATATTCAGGTTTTTACGGCACCAGCACATATTACTTATCAATTCCAGGAGTATCGTATCCATATGGTTTCAGGAAAATACAGTGCCTTGGCCGGGGCTATTTCAAGGGAACAGGCCATAGCCAATCTCAGCAACAATCTGGCCAATGTGAGTACCAACGGCTATAAGAAATCGCATATAAGCTTTGAATCTATTCTGAACGAACAAACACAGACGGGCGCGGCAAAGGGTATTAATTTTGACCGTGTCGGCAAAAACTTTACCGATTTTTCACCCGGTCCGGTTCGGATGACCGAAAATCCACTTGATGTGACCATCGAAGGAGAAGGTTTTTTCAAAGTCCAGGGACCAACCGGAATTCTCTACACCAGACGTGGCGACATGGCCATTAACGCTGCAGGTCAGCTTGCAACCAGCAATGGCTTGCCGGTCCTCGACAATGGCAATGCACCGATCACTATTCCGGATACCGACATCAGCAAGGTAGCCGTCGGCGACGATGGGACTATCTACACCCTCGGCCCGCAGGGTTCGAGATCGGAAGTCGCCCAATTGGCGGTGGTCGAAATCTCCGACAAATTACAACTCACCCGAGAGTCGGACACCACTTTTTCCCTGGCAGCGGGCGCACTTGCCACTCCTGGCGAAAATTTTCGCGTCATCCAGGGCGGCCTGGAATTGTCCAATGTCAACATGGCTGAAGGAATGGCTGAAATGATCAACAATTACCGGACATTCGAAACCTACCATAAGGTGCTGAAGAGCTATCAGACCATCGGCGAGCAGCAGGAAGAACTCGGCACTCTGGGCTAATGGTTGACCACCGCTTTTACTTTCCCATGGGGCCCATGGGAACGAAACATCAACACCACCAGGAATAAGGAAACAATCATGATCCGATCACTTTGGACCGGCACCACGGGAATGCACAGCCAGCAGTTGAATATTGATGTTATTTCCAACAATCTGGCCAACGTCAGCACCACCGGTTTCAAAAAGAGCAAGGCCGATTTCCAGGACCTGCTCTATCAGACGATGAAGGTACCGGGCAGCCAGACCTCGTCGGACACCGAATCGCCCACCGGCATTCTCGTCGGTTTAGGGGTAAAACCCGCCGCAGTCACCAAGGTATTTTCCCAGGGCGATCTGATCCTTACTGAAAACGAGCTGGACGTTGCTATCGAAGGCAATGGTTTCCTGCAGGTTGAACTGCCCAACGGCAATACCAGCTACACCAGGGCCGGCGCGCTCAAGCGCGACAGCAACGGCCGGATCACCACTTCCGATGGCTATACCATCGTTCCGTCAATCACTATTCCGGAAGGGGCCAAACAGATCACCATAAGTGAAACCGGCATTGTCAGTGCACTCATCGGTGACGATACCACCAGCACCGAGCTGGGTACCGTCGAACTGGCATCTTTTACCAACAACGCCGGTCTGTCGGCCATCGGCAAAAACCTGTTTGAAGAGACCTCGGCATCCGGCACCGCCCAGACCGGCACCCCGGGCGAAGATGGTTTTGGGACTCTGCTGCAGAATTACCTGGAGGGATCAAATGTCAATATCGTCGAAGAACTGGCCAGCATGATTACCACCCAGAGAGCTTATGAAATTAATTCCAAGACTATCCAGACATCCGACGAAATGATGCAAACCACCAACAACCTCGTTTAATCATGGCAAAAATAATCGTTATACTCTGCCTGCTGCTGTGTTCGGTGCTGAACGCCAACGCCCTGGAGATCAACTTTAAGGCCAACGCCACGATCGATGCTGCAACTATCCGGCTGGGAGATCTGGTCGATTTCGATCAGCAGACGGAAATGGCCAGGGCGCTGGCCACCCTTCCGGTTGGCCAGGCACCGGCCCCAGGTGAAAAAAGTTCTCTCCGCGCAATCGATATAAAAGAGTATGTGGTGAGCTCTCAGAACCTGCCCGCCGATATCGGCTGGACCGGTTCGCCAACCATCACAATTCAGCGCAACGGCATCAGCTTCGGTCCGGACCGGATACAACAAATTATTGCCGACTTTATCCAGAAAAACCGGAACCAGCTGCCCGAAGCGGAGATCCGTTTTATTCCGGACTCTCTGCCCCTGCCTTTTACTCTGCCAATGGGGGAGCTGAGCTATGAAGTCACCCCGTCCAATCCCAATATCCTCGGCAGCTCACGCATGTCGATAATTTTCAGGATCGACGATACGGTGGTCAAGAATATGTCGGTGCGGGGCGAAATTGAGGCTATGGCCCAGATTGTGGTCTGTACGGCCTCTTTGAAAAGAGGCGAAATACTTCGTCCCCAGCATCTTACCAAGGCACTTATGGATATCAGTGCCATAGACGATCCCGGCTTTTCGCCCAGTGATTTTATCGGCAAAAAGCTGCAGAGAAGCCTGCGGGTAGGCTCTGCGGTATTACTTTCCATGGTTGAATCGCTGCCGATCGTCCGACGCGGCGAACGGGTAAAAATCGTGGTCAACTCCGGGCCGCTTCACCTCACAGCGACAGGAGTTGCCGGCAGTGACGGCGTAAAGGATGAAATGATTCAGGTCCGCAATATCAATTCGCGTAAAATGGTCTATTGCCGGGTAGCCGCCCCCGGTCTGGTGGAGGTACTGCTTTAAGATGAAATTTCTCCTGCCGATAATTTGCTGCAGCCTGCTGCTTGCTGCCTGTGCTCCAACTCAGTCACCGGTCATTGCCATCCAGGAACCGCTCGAAGAAATTCATGCCGCCGAACCGTTACACCAGGAAGCCGGTTCGTTGTGGCAAGACGGCGACCGTTCCATGTTTTCCGACAGAAAAGCACGAGATGTCGGGGACATCGTCACGGTGATTATTTTTGAATCGGCCAGTGCGTCGAAACAGGCATCTACTAAAACCGATCGAGCCTCTAAAATTCATGCAGCGATACCTAATTTTTTCGGACTGGAGAATAGTGAAATTTTTACCGGCGATGATCCAATTGATCTCAGCAACCTGATCAATGCTGAATTCGGCGACGGCTTTGACGGCAGCGGTTCGACCACCAGAAAAGAAGACCTCAAAGCCTATCTGACCACTCAGGTTGTCGGACGCTACCCGAACGGGCAATTGAAGATTCGCGGCGGCAAAGAAGTCATGGTCAATAATGAGGTCCAGATTATTTATCTGACCGGCATCATCCGGCCGGTTGATATCACCGCAGCCAATACCGTCAGTTCGGCCAAGATCCTTAATGCCAGGATCAGTTACACCGGTAAAGGGGCAATCAGCGACAAGCAGAAGCCGGGCTGGGCGATGCGCATTTTAGACAATGTCTGGCCGTTTTGATGGATGCCGCTGAATGGCTCGAGGTACCGCAGATTAACAGCTTTGAGCTCTGCTTCCCAGGCCCTGCAAGGGAATTTCACCTCTATCCGCCGTATGAAAATAAATCGCCAATAAATACTATGAAATCATTCATTTCTTTAATAATCACCATAAGCCTCTTACTCACCCTAACGGGCACAGAAGCACATGCCACCAGGATAAAAGATATTGCCAATCTGCACGGTGTTCGCGATAACCAGCTTTTAGGGTATGGTTTGGTCTCAGGGCTGAATGGCACTGGTGATGATATGAAAAAGTCGGTTTTTACCCTGCAGGCCATCTATAACATGATGACCAGACAGGGTATCACGCTTAATCCCGACAATATCAATGATATTAAAGTGAAAAATGTGGCGGCGGTTATGGTTACCGCTTCTCTGCCACCCTTTGCCAGGACGGGCTCGACCCTTGATGTCCAGGTTTCCTCCATGGGCGACTCCAAAAGCCTGGCCGGCGGTACCCTGCTGATGACGCCACTGGTTGGGCCGGATGGCAATGTCTATGCGGTTGCGCAGGGGTCCTTGACGGTTGGGGCTTTTTCTTTTGGCGGCAAAGCGGCAGAAGTCCAGAAAAACCACCCAACCGTTGGACGAATTGCCAGTGGCGCAATTGTCGAAAAGACAATTCCGGTTACCTTGGGCGAAGGCGGCCGGCTGCAATATCAGTTGCAGAATGCGGATTTTACCACCGCCGCCAACCTGGCCGAATCGATCAACAAGAGTTTTGGTAAAGGCACCGCTTTTGCCGACAGTCCGGGTACCATCCAGGTAGCGGTACCGAAATCGATGCAAACGAAGCTGGTTGATTTTGTCGCCCAAATCGAAGTACTGCCCGTTGAGGCCGATACCGGCGCTAAAGTGGTCGTCAACGAACGCACCGGCACCATCGTCATGGGTAAAGATATTCGCCTGTCCACCGTGGCAGTCTCCCATGGCAACTTGAGTCTTATTATCCATGAAGATTACCAAGTATCGCAGCCTAATGAGTTTGCCAGCGGAAAAACCATTGTCACCCCGCAAACCAATATTTCCGTAGTTGAAGAAGACGGGCAGCTGGTCCTGCTGGATATGAAGAAAGGTGTGTCCATCGGCGAGATTGCCAACGCCCTCAATGCCATCGGCGCAACCCCGAGAGATTTGATCGCTATTTTTCAGGCGATTAAGGCTGCGGGATCATTATATGGTGAACTTATTATTTTATGATGGCGTCCTCAAAGCTCTTCATATCCACCTGCTTCGCACTGGCCCCATGGGAACATTACCCCCATGCGCCGCATGGAAAACAAAACATCAGGAATATAAATGGACTTCAAAATAGATCCACGCATTCTGACCAGTCCCGTCACCCAGTCGGCAACCGATAAAAAAACCAGAAGCCTGCAATCATTAAAAGAGTCAAGCCAGGAATTCGAGACTCTCTTTGTCATGGAAATGTTCAAGGCGATGCGCAAGGCGGTGCCCGAAGGAGGTCTCTTTGAAAAAAGCTCCGCTGCCGAAATGTTCACTGAAATGCTGGATATGGAAACCGCCAAAGCCGCCACCAACAATAAAGGCTTAGGGATTGCCGAAGCAATGTACAA
>CAVPXN010000018.1:0-42191 GCA_963709745.1 uncultured delta proteobacterium | reverse complement strand
GAGCGCCGCTCTACCAACTGAGCTATGCTGGCCTTTATTTTAGCAAAAAACGTAGGTCTAAACAGAAGCCATGTCTGCCATCAGTACGCCTATATATCAGGTACTCATTGAAAATTCAACTATTATGCACTATAAGAAATGTATTAGCAGCTAAACATTGATGGTATCGTAAAAACTCTGCATTACACCGTTTATCGGAATCTGTCTTGACGATCTTTCTATCTTACAAAGAGAATATCCCGAAAGTGCTGTGTCTCCTGTTTCTTTTCGTTATTCTCTTGGGCTGCACAGATAAAGAGCATAAGAAAACGGTTGCTGCAAAGCACTGTGTCGACTGTCATGCGGTGCACACCGACGCCAGCCATCAACTTCCCTGCATCAGCTGTCATAGGGGCAATACCCCGGCGACCGATAAAGAAAGCGCACACTTGGGATACATCCCCTTCCCCGCCCACCCGGATCATCTAGCTGATGCGTGTGGAGGCTGCCATGCAGAGATTGTCGAAAAGATAACCGGTTCCGTTCATTTTACTCTGGCCGAGAGTACCAATCTTTTCCGAGAGGTGTTTGGCGCCCGGGACAAGCTAAGCAGTTTTTTGGCAACGCCGAAGAAGAGCGATCCAGAAACCATCCTGGAGCTGGCCGATGATCTGCTGCGCCGGCGATGCTTTCGTTGCCATCTTTATAATTCGGGCGACAAGTACCCTGCCGTTATTCATGGCACCGGCTGCGCTGCCTGCCATATGGCTTTTGACGACACCAAGCCAGCCTCGCACCGCTGGCAGAAGCCGGATGATCAGCAGTGCCTGTCCTGTCATTACGGCAACTATGTCGGCTTTGATTACTATGGCCGCTTTGAACACGATTTTAATATTGAATACCGCACGCCGTATACCACTACAGAACAACATTTCCGGCCCTACGGAGTTGAATACCATCAGCTGCAACCTGATGTCCATCAACTACGCGGCATGCTGTGCATTGACTGCCATTCAGGTACGGAACTGATGGAGCCGGGAAGCGCTAAACCTTCCTGCAAAAAATGCCACCAATTAGAAGGCCTGCAACATTCTTTACCAGGCCGGGTAATGCTTAAGCAGAATCTTTTTGTGCTGCAGGGTGCCGACGGCAAGGACCATGTCATTCCCATAATGCGACATCCCGCCCATAAGGAACTGGAAGGAAGCATCAATTGTCAGGTATGCCACGCCCAATGGACGTTCAACGATGTCGGCAAGCATTTTTTGCGATCGGATACGGATGATTTCGGCATATGGGCAAACCTGTCTGTCCAGGGCAGTTTTGAAGTGGAAACCATTGTTGATCATAACAATGACTTTGACAAAACGGAAATTGAGCCGCAGATGACCGATAAAATAACCGGTGAATCGGAGATCGGTCTCTGGTATAAAGGATTTACCATGCGGCGTTGGGAAGTCCCTGTACTTGGCAGGGATGACCAAGGCAACATCGCCACAATGCGTCCGATCCTCGATTACCGGCTTTCGTGGATTGATGACGAAGAAACTGTTCGGTTTGATTCGATACCATCTAAAGCCCCGGATATGGGATTACGACCCTACGTGCCCCACACTACCGGCCCGGCGGGTTTATTTTATCGACAACGTATTGATCAATTTCTGGCAACAGAAGGTGCTGCGCTGAAAATTGCTGATGCACCTGAGAAAATTCGTCCAAGGGATTAAGCTATGAAAAATAATATTCTCATACGCTTGCTATGCTGCCTCCTTCTCATGACCAGCTGCTCTGTTACTTCCGGGCCCGATTCCAGAAATTCCGAGAATGGACTACCCGCCACCCAGAGACCCTATGTCATCAACAATATCTGGTATTATCCGATTCCTTCCGCCGTGGGCTATCACGAAAACGGCATCGCCTCCTGGTATGGCGGCAAGTTTCACGGCAGGAAAACCGCAAACGGGGAGATCTATGATATGCATGCCATGACGGCAGCCCATAAAACCCTGCCGATGAATACCATGCTGTTAATCAAAAACCTGGATAACGGCAAAAGCACCGTCGTTCGAATTAACGACCGCGGACCATTTGTGGGCGGAAGAATTGTTGATTTGAGTTATAAGGCAGCTGAGTCACTCGGCATTTCCAGGACAGGGATTGCCAGGATTGAAGCCGTGGCTCTTGGCCAAGAAGAGATCGCCAAATATAATCAACCACCAGCCCCCGTTTACCAGGATCTCTCCAGCGGTGAATTCTACGTCCAGATTTGCGCCTTTACCGTGGCAGACAATGCCGTAAAGGTGGCGAAAAGATTCAACGACTCCGGGCATACAGCTATTATCCACAAGGATTTTGATGGAGAAAAAGCGGTACATCAAGTACAGGTCTATGCCGGCAAAACTCTCCAAAACGCCAAACGGGCGGAAAAATCCCTGCTCGATCGGGGCTGGGTCGGCGCATTTGTTGTCGCCAGATAGTTACGTTTCTATTCAAGCAAGCGCTGCTTGATACACCAGCCGCAGCACATCCCGCAGGCGAGCGTGATCTTTTACGCCAGGTTGGGATTCCACGCCGGAGTTGATGTCCACCGCAAAGGGCCGGACCCTGGTAATGGCATCGACCACATTAGAAGGTGACAGCCCCCCGGCCAGGATGACCGGGCGCTGCAGCTGCAATTGCGCTATTATTGACCAGTCAAAAACCGTGCCCGTACCTCCGTGCGCCCCTCTGGCAAATGTATCCAGAAGAAAAGCATCAACACAGTCGTTATACGGGCTAAAGTCGTCGGCGCGGCTGTCCTTGCCAACCCGAAAAGCCTTAATGATGCCAAGGGAAGGCGACTGCCCGTGTATTGTTTGACAGTATTCCGCTGACTCGCTACCATGCAGCTGTACATAAGAAAACCCAAGAGCAGCGGTCCTCATCACCTCTACCAGCGAGGCATTGACAAAGACTGCGACCCGGTCGATAAAAGGCGGCAGTTGCTGAAGTATTTCGGCTGCCGCAGCAGAGTCGATACTGCGCGGGCTTTTATCATAAAAAATAAAACCCAGGGCATCGACACCATAGTTGACCGCCGCGAGAGCGTCTTCGAGCCTTGTCGTACCGCACATCTTTACCCGCGTTCTTGCTCCAGTTTTTTCTGCCAAGACCATACTCCTTAGCCGCGTAATGACTGCAGCAGAGCGCTGTCAGCTCCAGCGCGCATCAGGGTTTCGCCAACCAGGGCCGCAGCGATTCCGGCATCTTTCAAGCGTTTGAAATCGTCAACGGTTTGCAAACCTGATTCGCTGACCACCGGGATTTCAGCCGGAATAATTTTTTTTAATCGAAAGGTGGTGGTGATATCCATCGAAAAATCCTTGAGATTTCGATTATTAATACCGATAAGACTACTGCCGGCCTCAAGCGCCTGCTCCGTTTCCCACTCGTCATGCACCTCGACCAGGACATCCATCCCGTACTCTGCGGCACAGGCCTGATAATCGCGCAACTGTGCCTTATCAAGGATGGCAACGATCAACAGGATGGCATCAGCGCCGTGCCGGTGGGCTTCTGTTATCTGCAGCTCGTCAATGATAAAATCTTTGCGCAGGACCGGCAAGGAAACTGCATCACGAACCTGCATCATATAGAGGAGGTCGCCCTGGAAAAATTTTCGGTCGGTCAGAACGGAAATCGCCTGGGCACCATTTTGTTGATAGTTGATGGCTATATCCACCGGACGAAAATCGGCGCAGATGACCCCTTTAGAGGGGGATGCTTTTTTTACCTCAGCGATAATCGCCAATTCAGGATATTTGGTCAAAGCGCTACGAAAACCACGCGATGGATCGATGGCCTTGTCCCTGAACTCCGGTGGCAGGCTGATCCCTTTTGACCGGAGTCCAGCTACTTCGCTTTTTTTTTCAGCGACGATGGTATTGAGAATCATGGCCATATCAAGCCGTCCTGGATGCTTTGCCGGCAAGAGCTGAAAAGCCTACCAGCTGATCAAGTTTATGCAGAGCGGCACCGGATTTAACAATCTGTCGCGCCTGGCTGATACCCGCTTTTAAATTATCGGCCTTTCCCGCTGCCAGTAAGGAGGCTCCGGCATTGAGCAGCACCATGTCAAGTCTGGCACCGGCTTCACCCTGCAATACCGAGCGAACCTGCTGCGCCGCCTCTAGAGGTGTTGCCCCGCCTTGAATATCGGCAAGCGATGCCCGCGCCAACCCGACATCTTCCGGCTCAATACTGTAATTGGTAACTTTGCCGTCAAAACCGTCGGCGATATACGATGTGCCGGTAACAGTCAATTCATCCATGTTCCCCTCGCCCCAGACAACCAGCGTGCGTTTGATACCTAATCGCACCAGCACCTCAGCGATTATAGTGGTCAATTCCCTGGCAAAAACGCCGGTGAGCTGAACATTGGCTCCCGCCGGGTTGGTCATGGGCCCAAGGATATTGAAGATCGATCGAATGCCTATTTCCCGACGCGGCCCGATGGCATATTTCATTGCTCCATGAAGCATGGGTGCAAATAAAAAGCCAATCCCCACCGAGCGCACACACAAAGAAACAGCTGTGGACGAAAGGCTCAAATCAACTCCAAGCGCTTCGAGGACATCGGCACTGCCGCATTTGGAGGAAACCGCACGGTTGCCGTGTTTGGCTACAGGAATACCGGCAGCAGCGACAACAAAGGAGGTGGTTGTCGATACATTAAAAGTGCCGGAACCATCGCCGCCGGTGCCGACTATGTCCATCAGCACCGCACCGCCGGCGGTATCGACCCCCGAATCGACAAAGGTTGCCTTTTCCCGCATGACCCGGACGGCACCGACAATCTCGTCAATAGTTTCGCCTTTCATCCGCAACGCTGTGATAAAGGAGCCTATCTGCGCATCCGTTGCATTGCCGTCCATTATATCATGCATAACCGAAACCATTTCCAACTCAGTCAGGTCCTGCCTGATAACAATTTTGCTGATTGCTTGTTTAATATTCATCGCTTTTTCGTAAAGTTGTTTTTGCGCAATCATGGTCGCAGCAGCTGCAGATAATTGCTTGCTAAAAAATTTTGCAAAAGAGTTATCCCGGCAGGAGTCATGATCGACTCCGGGTGAAACTGAACGCCCTCGACCGGCAGACTTTTATGACGGAGGCCCATCAATTCATTTTTGTCGGAGCGGCAGCTCACCTCGAGGCAATCGGGAAAGTCATTTTCCTGAACCACCAACGAATGATAACGCATGCCATCGAATGGATGCGCCAGCCCGGTGAAAACGCCTCGCCCATCATGCTCCATCGGGCTGGTTTTGCCGTGCATAATTCGAGACGCTCGAACAACCGTGCCACCGAAGGCCTCGCCTATCGCCTGATGGCCAAGGCAGACCCCGAGAATCGGCACTTTGCCGGCAAAATATTGAATCGCCTCAATAGAAATTCCGGCATCTTTGGGCGTGCAGGGGCCGGGTGAGATCAACAAACGATCCGGCTGCAAGGCCTCAATCTCCTGCACGGTGATTCTATCATTGCGAAAAACCCGGATGTCCTCAATTCGCCCTTCTTTCAGTCCATTGGCCGCCACTGTCTGGACGATGTTATAGGTGAAAGAATCGTAATTATCTATTATAACAAGCATTTCTCTAAAAACCCTTCTCGGCAAGTTCTACCGCACGGCGCAAAGCCAATGATTTATTGACCGTTTCCTCATACTCATGCAGCGGCACGGAGTCGGCAACAATCCCGGCTCCGGCCTGAATATAGAGATCTTTCCCTTTCATGATAAAGGTTCTGATGGTAATACAAAAATCCATATTACCGGAGAAACCAAAATAGCCGACAGCCCCGGCGTACGGACCCCTTTTGTCTTTTTCCAGTTCATCGATAATCTGCATCGCGCGGATTTTCGGCGCGCCGCTGACCGTACCTGCCGGAAAACAGGCGGCCATGACGTCGAATTGATCTTTATCGCCGGCGATCTCGCCAAGAACACCGGAGACGATATGCATAACATGACTGTATCGCTCGATAATCAGCAGATCCTGGACCTTGACATGACCACCTTTAGCTACTCGGCCCACATCGTTACGGCCAAGATCAACCAGCATCAGATGTTCTGCAGTTTCTTTAGGATCAGCCAGAAGTTCCCGCTCCAGGGCCAGGTCTTGTTCGGGGGTTGAGCCTCTTTTTCTAGTACCGGCGATGGGTCGCAACTCGATATTTGAGCCTTCTTTTCGCACCAGGATTTCCGGCGAGGAGCCGATCTGGATGATATTCCCCAGCTGGAGAAAGAACAAATAAGGACTCGGGTTGATATGTCGCAGCGCCCGATATAAAACCATCGGCGCAAGCTCGGTTGTGGTGTGGAAACGCTGGGACAGGACAACTTGAATAATATCTCCGGCGATAATGTATTCTTTGGCCTTTTCCACCATTGCGGCAAACTGATCTTGCGCCATATTGGCAGAAAATTGGTGGGTAACAGAGCCATCGTTAGCGCTCTCGGCGAAAAAATCGGCAGATACCGGCTGTTTGATTTTAGCTATGACTTCGCTAATCAATCGTATCGCCTCATCGTACAGGATACTGCCATCATTTATGTCCTTAACCTGGACCCAGCAGACAATGGTTACAGTTTGTTTAAAGCTGTCATGCACCAGGACAATTTTCGGCACCATAAAGGAGGAATCGGGGAATTCCGTTGCCGGCCGGCTGTCGGGAAGGTCCTCCATAAACCGGACCATATCGTAGCCGAGAAATCCGACTGCACCACCGCAGAATCGGGGAAGATGTTCATAATCGGCTGCGGCAAGCTCTTCAATCATCTTTTTCAGGGCTTGTAGCGGGTCGGAAGAGAAGCTTTTGCTTTGTCTGACACCGTTTTGTATTGTTTCCAGCTCGATAGCATCGGTTTTGGAGGTAAAGGTTACCAGTGGATCGTAACCGATAAAAGAATAGCGTCCCCACTTTTCGCCGCCTTCCATACTCTCAAAGAGAAAAACATGGCTATGCCCTTCAGCAACCTTGGCAAAAAGTGTGAGCGGATTGTCAAGATCGGCAACTATTTCGGTACATACCGGAATTAATCGGGCATTGGCGATATCTCGGGTAAATTGCTCTCTGTCCGGTAAAAACATGGTGATCAGCTCAGTTTAAGGTGAGATTGTATAAGATGGAATGCACCATACCAGTTGCCTGGCGGTCTTGTCCAGCGTCTTAGGTGGAAAAAGAACAAAAAAAAGAGCCATGAAATCAAATGATTCCATGGCTCTTGGCACTCTGTGACAGCCGTTATCAGTCAACGGCGACACAACAACTTATGCAGCAGGAGTCATCTTATTTACCCGCTTGGTGAGGCGAGAAATTTTTCGTGAGGCATTCCGCTTATGAATAGTTCCCTTGCTCGCTGTTCTGGCGATAACCGAGGTAGCTTCCTTCAGAACGTCTTTGGCCTCATCTGGAGTCCCGGCAACGACAGCCGCATCGAGTTTGCGAATGATGGTCTTCATTTTGGTTTTATTCATTTTATTGAGCAAACGGTTGGCCTGAGCTTGCCGATTTCTCTTTTCTGCGGATTTATGATTTGCCACGTACTTCCTCCTGTAATTATCCTGTCTCTTCGATGAAATCGAGTATATGTTTCGCCTCAGTGACCGTCTTGTAGAAATACACGTCGATCCTGAAAATCTCATAATGTAAAGCGAACAATTTATAATGCAAGAATAAAGTATTGTCAACAGATATCATCAGGTAATCGTCCTCCCTTTGTTGACTATTTGTTTTGCCGTCGGTTTGACACGCCGCCTGAACATGCGCTATCATTTTCATGCAAGAGCTGTGTTACTCATCTGGCTTGGCCAGAATAAATATGTCCAACGAAGGTCGGTGCCATGGGGTTTCCCAAAGTATTATTTAAAATCGCTGAAAATCGCAGTTGCCCTCTTTATGTATTCAACGACAGTTTTGCGCTTTCCGGGATCGCCATCCCTCTGGTAAGCGACAACGAAAACAGTTTTATCACCACCTCGATCATTACCTATCCGGTTGGTAAAAAAATATGCAAGATTTTAAATGCCGATCTTGCAAAACTGGTCATTCAGTATGAGAGGGGTGATAAGATACCCGTATGTATGATAAATTGCAGCGGCTGTACCGGCTCTGTACGGCTCGAACACAGCAAGGACGATCATCTCGAAAAACATGGCCGGGACACACTTTCCGACGAACTCGGCTCCATTGTCCATCTACTGAGCAGCTTTCCGTTTTTTAAAAATATCGACCAGAAAAATCTTGATGCGGTTATCAGCTATTTCCGGCTGAACCGATATCAACCCGGCGATATCGTTATCAGCAAGGGCGATCCCGGCGGCAGATTTTATATTATCGTATCGGGAGCGGTCAATGTGCTCAATCATGCGGGGATTATTATTTCGACCCTCGATATCGGTGAAGTTTTTGGTGAGATGAGCCTGATCTGCAACGATATCGTTAATGCCACTATCCAGGTCAAAGAGCCAAGCTCTATTCTCTATATCGACCAACCGAATTTTCATAAATTACTGGATATTTACCCGGAGATACAACGCTACTTTTCCCGGCTCATGGCCGAACGGTTGAACCGGTCGAACAGAATACGGGCCGAGGATCTCAGTTCGGGGATTACCGGAAACCTCGCCGAAATTCCACCGGAAGCCCTGTTCCAGACCTTAAATATGAATAGTAAAACCGGTATCTTGACACTGTCAAACCTCAGCAGGGGCACCGCCCGGTTTTCTTTTCGACAGGGTGCTCTCATTAAAGCGAAATATGACGAACATGCGGGAGATATGGCGTTTTATCAAATATTGAAAGAGAAGTCGGGGCGTTTTCGATTTACTCCCGGTATTGCTCAGGAGGATTTTCGGACCCCGGAAATCGGCTTTTTTATGAAACTGCTGATGGAAGGGATGCGCCGGCTGGATGAGGGAAAAAATCAGAAGACTAATTGATTATGGCAACAAAGGGCACACAGGTGTGCCCTTACGGAAGTTGTAATAAAGATTTTTATGGTCCCGTATGACGCCGGGAGGGGGCAGCTCCACCATCATTCCAGTTTGCCTAAATAGTTAAAAGTCGACAACTTGCTGTACCTGCCGGTGTTAAGCAAACGCTCTGCCAGGTCCTGCAGCTCCCTTTTGGAGTTGCTGCCGCCGGAAATATCAACGACCGCGTACTTAAATCCCATCTCATGCAACTCATCCAGATACGGCAGTAGCGAAAATGGTTTTTCCGGAAAAGTCTGGGTATAGCTCTCTTTCTTTTTGATCACATAGGGCTCATCCCTGGGGCTTAAAATCTTCTTTTCATAAGGGAAATGATCGGGCGCCAGCCGCGAAGTATATAAGGCTGGGGCTCCATACACCATAAGGCCAACCGGGATAATTTTCCCTGCCGACCCCTGGATTGTGTCGGCCGTCCGGCAACCGCCGAGCAATTCCTGCAGTGTCACACGATCCATCTCAATACCTGCCAGAGCCGCTCCAATCCCCAGTTGGCATGCCAAGGCCACCGCCTGGTTATTGCATAGATTTGCCGTATAATCGGCAAAAAGGTGGGCTTTTTCTCCTTTAAACAATAGCTTCTGGCTGAGATGACCAAGCTGAAAGCTGCGAAAACCGGTACGCAGAAGCAACTGAATCTGTTTTTTGGTCCTGGCCAGATCATTTTCCATAATCACCGGCGGCAACGCCCAGGTCAGCATTCTGGCTTTTTTTCCGAGCGTTGTTTTCATCTTGCCGGCCTGGCTCACTGTCTGCTTGTTGAAACTGAGCAGGTAGCGATCCGGGCTAAACGGCAAATCACCCTGGATAAGTTTTAGCGAATCGGTTTTCAGCCACCAATCCAGCGGTATTTTTTTTCGTGCCTGCTGCGGGCGATATGGCCTTTTAGTCGTGGCGGCCGTCCCCCCTTTACTCTTTTTACCGGCCTGCTGCTCGACATCCATCGGCTTTTGCTCGGCGCAGACCAGGCTGACAATCCGCTGCACGGTTGGTGCCAGGTGCTTTTTCTTGAGCTCCAGTTCTCGGCCGACATGGGCAGCCTGCCGGGCAACATCATAAGCTGATTCGGCGCGCGATCCACCATCGATCTTATAGACCTCGACATGGCCTTTACCATCTACCTGAAAACCGCTCGGCAGTTCTATCGAGACCTTGCTGCCGGCCATGGCACTTAATTGCTGTTCCCCCAGAACAAACAAAGTCTTCAGGCGAAAGGCAGATCGATCCCCTGAAGGCTCAACATGTAGACGCAGCCTATCACCCACAGCCAGCTCAGCCTTTGCGACAAATCGGCAGGTAAGCCGATCACCAACCATTCGGGTTGCCGTGAAACGACCCAAATGCATGCCCATATTCCCTGAGTGCTGTGGGGATATCGCTTCAGCCGGCTGCGGTGAGAAGAAATAACCGCTGGTGGTTTTGCGACTCATCGCCTGGTCGGCGAGGATCCTGGCTGCAGCCAGGGCTTCGTCTTGATGTAGCGGGTCGGCATCGAGAACCTTTCTATATGCCGCGACAATGGAATGAACATAATGGGCCGAACGTAACCGCCCTTCGATTTTCAGCGACGAGATACCCAGTTCCCTTAACACCGGCACCGCTTCCAGTCCGGACAGATCATTCATGGAAAAGAGATAGCGTCCTGCATCGCCCTTTTTTCCGGAAGTCTGGGTGCTTTTTTTGCCGGAAGGTCTACCGCCTGTGCTATAAGCCCGGCGGCACGGCTGGACACAGCGCCCGCGCAAGCCGCTTTTGCCGCCAAGATAGGATGAAAACAGGCAGAGCCCGGAATAGGAGAAACACATCGCCCCGTGGATGAAGATCTCCAGCTCGGTCGGCCCTCTTGCTCCGGCTATGGTGCCGATCTCCTTTAGGGTCAGTTCCCTGGCCAGGACGACCCGCTCGCAGCCCAGTTCGGCCTGATAGCGTACGCCATCTGAATTATGGACCGTCGTTAGAGTTGAGCCATGCAGCTTCAGCTCGGGGAAATAGTGCCGCACCAGACGAACCAGGCCCAGATCCTGGACGATAAGCGCATCCGGCTTAAGCTCCTGCAAGAGGGCCAGGCTTTCGATCACGAACGGTAGTTCTTTTTCCAGGATCAGGCTGTTGGCAGCAATATAGAGCTTTTTATCAAGGCTGTGACAATGATCAATCATTGCGCCAATCTCTTCAAGACGCAGATCCCTGGCCAGATTTCGGGCATTGAATCCCGGAGCCCCGATATAGACGGCGTCGGCACCGCCAGCCAGGGCCGCAGCAAAAGTTTCCGCGCTGCCGACCGGGGCGAGAAGTTCCATCACGGCAACGCTCACATCCCTACCCTTTTCCAGAAGAAATCTATTCCCCGTTCATCAACCCGGTTAATCGCCTCCGGAAAGGCCTCGCACTCAATGGCAAATACCTTCGCGGCAATGGTATCGGCATCATCCTCATAATCCAGAGTAACACATTTTTGCAGGATAATAGGGCCTTCATCGAATTGTTCATTGGCGAAATGCACCGTGCAGCCACTGACCGTACAGCCGCGGGCTTTGATCGACTCATGGACATGATGACCGTAAAAGCCGGCACCGCAAAAACTGGGAATGAGTGAAGGATGAATATTTATAACCGCCCGGGCAAGCTGCGGCGGTGGGCTGTACAGTTTGAGAAAGCCGGCGAGACAGACGATATCGATATCGTAGTTTGCCAGAATCCTGTTGATGCCGTTATTATCGAGGCAATGCTCCGCAGGATAGCCGTAATCGGCCGCTTTTTTCAGGCCAAGTACCCCGGCTACATTCGAAATCACCACCTCAATCTTTGACGCAAGGCTGCCACCGACAATGCGCTCATGAAAATTATCGAGAGTTCGCCCGCTGCCGGAGAGTAAAACCGCCATTTTGAGCATTGTCTATTCTCCACCAAAATAAGGATGAGTCGTGATATCGACTTTCTCCAGCCATCCGGAAATTGCCGTATCGTAGGCGGCGGTAAGGGCAAAGACCTTGCGCATCAGGTGAAACCGGGTATTCAGCGTGGTATTGCCGGACGCTTTAATTTCTTTGATAACCTGCGGGTAGTCGGCCGGATCGACGATGACCGTCACATCTTGGAAATTCTTGGCCGCAGCCCGCAACATGGTGGGGCCGCCGATATCGATATTTTCAATGGCCTCGGCCAGGCCACAATTGGGATCGGCGACCGTCCTGTTGAAAGCATAGAGATTGACCGCAATAAGATCGATATTTTTCAGGCCATGCGCCGCACATTGCCGCTGATGTTCGCTGCTCGACCGTTGATTCAAAATACCGCCATGCACCTTGGGATGCAGAGTTTTTACCCGGCCATCAAGCATCTCGGGAAAGCCGGTAAATTCTGAAACATCCATGACTCCCAGTCCCGCTTCCCGCAGTTTTTTAGCGGTGCCGCCGGTGGAAAGCAATTCTATCCCCAAATCTGCCAGTTGGCCGGCAAAGCCTTCGATACCGGCTTTGTCGGTCAGGCTGATCAATGCTCTTTCAATTTTTTGCATAGTCTACTCATCCTTTCTGGTAAAAAATTTAATCTTTCGTCGATCCCTTTTGCTCGGTTTTTTTACCGGTCCTGCGTAACCGGCACCCGCCATCCGGCGAAGCTCCTGCTGCTCAACCCGGGCCTGAAGACTCTCGTCGGATTCAAAATATAGCAGGCGAGCTTCCTTGGCCGGACGCCTGAACTTGGCCAGCGCCAACACCGTGATAGTATATTCGTTGCTACCCACGCTGATACGCATTGAATCGCCCACCAATACGCTTCGGGCAGCTTTGGCCCGGTTGCCGTTAATATGGACCTTGCCCCCATTTATCGCCTGGGCGGCCAGAGAGCGGGTTTTAAAGAAACGAGCGGCCCATAACCATTTATCCAGTCTGATGGCTTCGCTGGGAGTGTTCATGATGTACGGTAGCTAGAGGAAAAAGGGAGTCCACAAAAGTTAAAGAATACACCGAATCCTTAAGAAACGCATGAAAAATGACCAAGGCCGTTAACCCACTCTAAAAAGAGTATTGTCGAAGAGAGTCAAAAAGGGTAAGTAACAGTCGTCTTCGGGCAGTGCTAAAAGAGAACACACCCAGGTGGCCCCTACGATGCAATTCTGAACACCACGTTTTTACCATCGACATTGAGCGAGCCTATGCATACCCTGACGGTCGGCCTGAAAGGTCTTAAAACTCCAGTCCGAGTAAAAGAGAAAACCGGCAAGCTGCAAAACACTATTGCCACTATTTCCATGCGGGCAAGACTTTCGGAAAACAACCGGGATAACTGCGTCGATACATTCACCTCGGTGATGGGCGAATACCTCGGCGAGCTTTCCGTGGCCAGCTTTAGATCGATTTTAAAACGCCTACAAAAAGATCTGCAGGCCAGAAGTGTTCGGCTGGAAATGACTTTTCCTTATTTCATCGATAAAACAGCACCGGTCAGCAACACCCACAGCCTGATGGAATACGCCTGCAGTTTTTCCGGCGGCATCGGCGACGACGAAGGATTCATTCTTTCGGTGACCGTGCCGGTAACCACCCTGTGCCCGTGTTCCAAAGAGATCAGCGCCGGTGGCGCCCATAACCAGCGCGCGGAAGTGACGCTTAATGTTAAGTTCAACAACTTTATCTGGGCCGAAGATCTGATCGCGATGGTTGAGCAATCGGCCTCCTGCGAACTCTACGCCCTGCTCAAGCGGCCGGATGAGAAATTCGTCACGGAAAAGGCCTTCAACAACCCGATGTTCGTCGAAGACGTCGTCAGAAAGGTCGCCGTTCTCGCCCAGGCCGATCCAAATATCGTCTGGTTCTCCGCCGGGGTAGAAAGTTTCGAATCCATCCATAAGCACAGCGCTTATGCCTATGTAGACAGCGATGAAATCTGATGTGATGAACTGGTAAAAAGACTGATCGGCTTCGTTGTAGATTCTAGTATTATTTCGGCGTACTAGAGTACGTCATAATAATACTAGAATTCGCAACATCGAAGAAGATGAAGAGTTTTTACGACGCCATCATTTTTTGGTATTGCCAAATCCGTTAAAACGACTCCTGAAGCTACCGGATTCTTTTTCGCCGTCGAGCATCCTGCGCAGCATCTGCATCTCTTTCTGGGCAAGCTTTATTTCCCCAGTCAGGGATTCTTTGTCTGCCGGGGATGCGTTGTCGATTTTATTTTGCAATGCCGTTACATTCTGCTGAGCCTTGTACAACTCCCGCGCCAGAGACTTGATCGACATAGCTTACTCTGCTCCTGTATTGTCCATTTTTCGCAGCATTTCCTGCTTGTCAATTGCCGCTTTGACAATACGAAAAACTTCTCGGTTTTGATGGTGCAGCCTGGTTTTTACGTATTGAAAAATCGTCCGGCGCAGATCACCTTCATCGACCTTATAACGATTGACAAAGGAGTCGATCTCCTCTGACTGCCAGTCCGGTTCCCAGACCATCCCCTGCTGCAGGTGTGCCTGTTGCGAATTGATCGCCTCATTAATAAGCATATCCCGCAATCGCTCGATCTCGCGGTGCAGCTTGGTTTCCTTTACTTTGGAACCTTTTCGCTCGGCTAGAAAATCAACAATCAGATCGACTGCGTCCTCGTCGCGCATGACTTTCGCCAAGTATTTTATCTGCCGTTTCAAGGCCCCTGTTTTCTGGGATCGACAGCGGATGATTTCTTCTTTTAGGTTTTGGCTGACCGCCAGTTTTTTAAGGTCTTTATCGGACAGGAGCGCTAGTTCGGCCGCAGCGCTTTCTTCGTCTTTAAAACGTCTTTTTTGGGCGGATTTACTTATCTTTTCGGTCATTTCTACCTTTTGCTTTTTCGTCCTCATGCGACGCATGAGGACCAGAGTAACCAGGGTGCTGTTCCAGTTCAAATTTAATCGACTAATTTGACCAGGGACGGATCATATTCGTTTGGTGGAACAAAGCCTAAAAGGGTACAAATGGTTGCGGCGACGTTGGCCAGTCCCGGAGTCTCCACCCCGGTCAGGGCAAAACGGTTCGCCCCGCTGTAATCTTTAATTATCAGCGGCACCGGATTTAGAGTATGCGCAACCATCGGCATTTTTTTGCCGTTTTTTTCCATCCACATGCAGTCGGCGTTGCCGTGATCGGCGGTAATGAGCACGATCCCGCCGGCTTTTTTGACCGCCCGGAGGATCCGGTTCAAGCAGAGGTCTACCGTTTCCACCGCCAGCCGGATCGCCGGTACCATCCCGGTATGGCCAACCATGTCGCCGTTTGGGTAATTCAGGCGGATGAACTTATAGTTGCCGCCTGTAATTGCCGCAACAACTTTATCAGTAATTTCTCCAGCTTTCATCCAGGGCTTGAGATCAAAGGCGATTTTATCGGAGGCAACCTCTTCGTACTTTTCAAGACTTTCATCAATATACCCGGATCTATTGCCGTTCCAAAAATAGGTAACATGACCGAATTTCTGGGTCTCGGAAATCGAATAGGAGGTGATTTTCGAAGAACAAAGATACTCACCCAGAGTATGGTCAATGGCCGGCGGAGAAACCAGATAATTTTTCGGAATCAGCGCGTCGCCATCATACTGCATCATGCCGGCATAGAATACCTCGGGCACCCGCACCCGGTCAAACTCGGCAAAATCGGTCTCTTCAAAAGCCCGGGAGATTTCTATGGCCCGATCCCCGCGAAAATTAAAAAATACCACTCCATCGCCATTCTTTATTGTCCCGACCGGACCATCATCGCCGGTTATCACGAAGCTCTGCATATATTGATCAGTCATCTCCGGGTCTTCTTTATAGTAGGTACTAACCGCCTCCGATGCACTGGAAAATTCTCGAGCGATCCCTAAGACATGGGCTTTCCAACCGTTCTCGACTACCTGCCAGTCGGCGCCGTAACGGTCCATGGTCGTCACCATTCGGCCACCGCCTGAGGCAATACGGTAGTCACGGCCATCTTTGGACAGCTCGGTCAGGTTTTCTTCCAGGGGTTCGAGGTATCGCAGGGCGCTCTTCTGGTTAACATCCCGGCCATCAAGCAGGGTATGCACCCTTACATTTGGTAAACCGTCGGCAGCACATCTATCAAGCAGGACAAAGAGCTGGTCGATATGGCTATGCACATTGCCATCGGACAGCAAGCCGATAAAATGAATGGTCTGTCCGGCATGACCAATCTTTTGCAATTTCTGCCAGGCATCCCCCTGGAAAACAGTCCCTGATTGCAGGGCTTCGTTAACCAGTTTCGCCCCTTGGGCAAACACCCGACCGGCCCCCAACGCGTTATGGCCAACTTCCGAGTTGCCCATATCGTCATCCGTCGGCAGACCAACCGCCGTACCGTGCGCTTTTAGCTGCAGCATCAGCGGCTCGGTAAAGAGCTCATCCAGAACGGGGGTATTGGCCATGAACACCCCATCTCGTTCATCTTTTGAACCTATGCCGATTCCATCCATAACAACAGTGACGAGCGGGCCGGGAAAACTGGTGTACCCGGCCAGCGGAGATAATGCTTGTATTGTCATTGCGAATCCTTTTGCATAATTATAGGCTTTAAGAACGGAAAAATCTGGTATAGTACAGACGATCCAAAAGAATAATTTTTGTTTTGCCTCAATGTGATAGAAGCAACTCCATTAAGAAAACAGTATTACTCTAACCTCAATATTGGGAAGATCAAGATGGTTCTTGCAGCAGCAATGCTCCGCTCTAACTGGGGATTTTAGATGGTTGAAGAAAAACATACCAGGGACATGCTCGGACGCAGCGGATTACTCTCTATAGCCGACGCACTCGTTATTCTTACGGACCATCTGCAGGGGCTAACAACTGCCGCCGAGACCATTCCCCTGACGGGTGCTCTGGACCGCGTGCTGGCTGCAGCGATTCTCTCGCCGGAAGATCTGCCCGGACAGGCACGCTCGACCATGGACGGTTTTGCCGTGCGGGCGAGTGACACCTTTGGCGCCAGCGAATCCATGCCATGCTACCTCAATATCAGCGGCGAAATACTGATGGGCGCAGCCCCTGTTGGGGAAGTAAGAAAAGGATGCTGCTATAAAATTCCCACCGGTGGTCTGCTGCCTGAGGGAGCCGACAGCGTGGTTATGCTCGAGCATACCATTCCCGTTGATACCTCCATGATCGAGGTCGTCAAGGGGGTTGGTTCAGGAAGCAATCTTATCCTGCAAGGTGAAGACATTGCCGGCGGCACACAGGCCATGGCTACAGGTCATTTGCTTCGTCCGCAGGATATCGGTCTGTTGGCTGGGCTTGGAATTACCGAGGTCCAGGTCAGCAGACGGGTTCGGGTCGGTATTCTCTCTACCGGCGATGAGATAATTGCCCACACCAAAAAACCGGAAGTCGGCCAGATCCGCAATATTAACTCCCCGGCACTGGCAGCAATGGTGCAACGCGCCGGTGGTATCGCGGTCGATTATGGCATCGTCTCCGACCAGAAAGATATCTTTATGGCGGCGATTCAAAAAGCCGTCACTGAAAATGATCTGATCCTCTTTTCCGGGGGCAGCTCCGTCGGCGTCAAAGATCTGGGCGAACAAATAATTGCCGCCCTCGGTCCGCCGGGTATTCTCGTTCATGGAGTTGCTTTAAAACCCGGCAAGCCGGTATTGATCGGCATGAGCGAAACAACGCCGATTTTTGGTCTGCCCGGCCATCCTGTCTCCGCTCTGGTCTGCTTTGATTTTTTTGTCAGACCGGCAATCCGGCAATTATCCGGGCAAAAAAACGTGCCGGAACTGCCAACTCCCTACATTGCCGCTGCGCTGACCCGAAATGTCAATTCCGCAGCAGGTCGACGTGATGTGGTGCGGGTGAAAATGCTCCAGGATGGGACGGCCTGGCTGGCTGATCCCGTTCTTGGCAAATCAGGTTCGATATCAACGCTTTCACGCTCCGATGGCTACTTTTTTATCGAAGAAGACAGTCAAGGGCTCCTCGAACATTCAATAGTCAAGGTGCATCTTTTCCAATGAACAAAAGAAATATATACATCAGCAACACGCCGCTTAAAGAAGCGAAAAAAAAGTGGCAGACAGCCCTGCACCAGCATGGCTTTTATGAGCAGAATCTCCGGGAGACAATCGCCGTCGATGACAGCTTGGGTCGACTCACCGCCGAAGCAGTCTTCGCCAGACGCTCTTCGCCATCGTACAATGCTGCAGCCATGGATGGCATTGCCGTTCATTTCAGCGATTTAACGGGAGCGGGCGAAGCACATCCGGTTCGTCTAAACAGCAGCCGATTTATCCCCGTCAACACCGGCAACGCCATCCCGGACGGCTACGATGCGGTCGTGATGATTGAGGACGTCCACTCCTTAAGTGCAACCGAAGTCGAGCTGCATATGCCCGCAACTCCCTGGCAGCATGTGCGAACTATTGGCGAAGATATTGTCGCAACCGAGCTTATCCTCCCGGAAGGCCATACAATACGAGCCATCGACCAGGGTGCCATGCTGGCAACCGGCATCACTGAGGTTCAGGTTCGACGCCCACCAAGAGCTCATGTCATTCCTACCGGCAGCGAGCTGATCCAACCCAGCGAGAAACCAAAAGCCGGACAGATAGTCGAATTCAATACTCGGATTCTGGCCGGGTATCTCAATGAATGGGGGGCTGATGCCAGTCGTGGCCTGCCGGTTGCCGACCAGCCCGAGCTGTTGAAAAAGACGCTGCTTGCGGCAATTGCGGAAAATGATTTCGTTGTTCTCAATGCCGGCGCATCCGCCGGCACCCGTGATTACAGCACTGATGTGCTGGCCGAAATCGGCGAGGTAATCGTCCATGGCGTGGCCATCAAACCCGGCAAACCGGTTATTCTAGCAATGGTTGGCGATACTCCGGTCATAGGTCTGCCCGGTTATCCGGTGTCGGCCCTTCTGACTATGCGAATCTTCGTTCGGGAGATGATATCTCTCTTTCTCGGCCAGGGTCTCCCCGTATCACAGTATGTTGAGGCGACTCTGTCGAGGCCTTTGCACTCAGCCATGGGTGTTGATCAATTCGTCAGGATTACCCTGGGCCGGGTCGGGGAAAACCTGATGGCCACGCCTTCAGGAAAAGGTGCCGGCGCAGTGATGTCTCTGGTGCGAGCCGATGGTCTGCTGACCGTTTCTGCCGGCTGCGAAGGAATAGGCGCAGGCGAAAAGGTCCAGATAGAACTGCTTAGGCCGCAGACCGAAGTGGACAGCACCCTCGTCTGTATCGGTAGTCATGACAATATCCTCGACCTGATGGCCAATCAACTGCATAAACAACGGCCCATCGTCCGCATCAGCTCCGCGCACGTTGGCTCGATGGGCGGTATTATGGCCATGCGCCGCGGCGAGGCGCATATCGCCGGAACCCATCTGCTCGACGAACAGACCGGAGAGTATAACATCAGTTATATTAAAAGATTTCTACAAGACATTCCCCTGCAGTTGATCAATCTCTGCTACCGCGAACAAGGCTTGATGGTCGCCAGGGGAAACCTGAAGAATATTCAGAACTTTGGTGATATCGCTAATGGAAAATATACATTTATCAATCGTCAAAATGGGGCGGGGACGCGACTTTTGACCGACAAAATACTCCGTGATGAACAGATAGACAGCGCCGAGATCATCGGCTACGACCACGAAGAATATACCCATATGAGTGTCGCCGCATCGGTTGCGAATGGTAGCGTTGACGCCGGTCTCGGTATCCGGGCCGCAGCCAATGCCCTGGATCTTGGTTTTGTGCCTATCGCTGAAGAACGGTATGACCTCATCGTGCCTGCCCACCATATTGCCGAGCCTAAAGTGGCTACGGTGCTTGAATTGATCAGGACCAACACCTCGTTCCATGCGGCGATCCTCGCTCTTGGCGGGTACAACCTGCGCGATTGCGGAAAAATTATGTATGAACAATAACAGAGCAAGGGGGACAGCGACCACTTTCCTTATTTTACCTGTTGACAAAGTTCTGCAGAGCGCGACTCTGCAGAGCTTTTCTTATGACTACTATCCCCAGGCAGGCTCCCAGGGTATTGAACACAAGATCAGACAGGCTTGAATCTCGGCTGGGAAGCCATGCCTGACCGATTTCCATCCCCAGACTGAGCAAAAAACAAAATATTGCCGTGCTGCTCAGCGCATATTTTTCCGGCCCCGGTAACAATTGCCGCAACCATAAATAGAGCCCTGCCCCGAGAGGAATAAAGCCAATCAGATTAAGGACTGCATCAACGATAAAAGATTGATTAAAAATAAAGTTATGTCCTGGCAGGCCAAGGAAAGATTTTTTTAGTACTACCTGCCGGGCAGGAATTCGCAACTGTTCACTCTTCCCGGTCCGATCTGCTATCGTATGGCCTGGATCTTCATTGAAGGTATATAAAAGCTGGAGATCATTATCTGCATCCGCAGCAAAAATCTTCTGCCGCAGCCATTGGTCGTAGGCAAGCTGTACCTTCTCTGGCGTAAGAGCCACGTCGTAAAAGGCAAAACCGTAGATTTCTCCCTCCCAGTTGTGTTTTCCGTAGACCGAATTACCCAGGATAAGTTGCATCTTGTTGCCGCTATCCGGCAGCGTTACCTGCCAGGTTTTTATTTCCTGAACCAGAGCACCGTTGACGAACAAACGAGTGCCGGCAACACCAGACGTGACAGTTAGAAAACTCACCTCCCCCGGTTTAAGGGCATGCATCGCCGAAATTCTCGGCAACCTCCGAGAATATTCATAATCATCGCCATTCATGACAATGACTTCATCCCCCCACTGCCAGAAGCCGAATTGCTCAAGGTCATTGCCTTCGTGGAGCATGAGCAGAGGTCTGAAACCAAGTTTCCCCCCATTATCGGCAGCGGCAATTATTTGACAACTCCATTCATTTACCTGCTGCCCGGAAGCGAAGATATGCACATCATCAACATAAGCGATACTGGGATCATGAAAACTGAGAGCTTTTTTTTCAGGTACCCAATGAACATTGTTGCTACCGGACCAGTTTTTTGGCCGCAGACCAAAAAAGAGAACCCCGACAATTATTGCCAAAACCAGGAGAAATAGCGCCTGTGATCGTATTTTTGGGTTATTTGTTGTCAAGAACGACATAGAGATCCATGCTATGGTGCAGATACTGTTTTGTTAGATGCTCTGCCGCAGCTGGTCATAACGGAAACAGTCGACCAAATGATCATTTACCATACCAATGGACTGCATCAACGCATAGCAAATAGTCGGCCCGACAAAATTAAAGCCGCGCTGTTTCAGCTCTTTGCTCATTATCGCCGAGGTTTTGGTCGAGGCGGGTAATTCGATATGAGAATGCCAAACGTTTTGCTGCGGCTTGCCATCGACATAAGACCAGAGAAACGTCGCAAAAGAACCATATTCTTCTTGCAGGGCGAGAAATCTCTGCGCATTTTTAACAGCCGATTCAATTTTTCGACGATTACGCACTATCCCCGGATCAGTAAACAGCCGTGCCAGATCAGCGGCGCCATAGCCGGAAATTTTTGTTGCATCGAAATGATCGAACGCCTGGCGATAGTTGTCTCTTTTTTTCAGGATCGTCAACCAGCTCAAACCCGCCTGTGCTCCTTCAAGAATAAGCATTTCAAAAAGTTTTCGATCGTCATGGACGGGAACGCCCCATTCTTCATCGTGGTACGCTCTATATAATGGATCTTCACCGCACCATGCACATCTTTTTAGCATTAATATTTTCCTGGTGGAAGGAGATAAAAAGTTTTAAGGACGCCATCAATTAAGTCAGGCAGTGCAGTTGGTGGCGGCACTGCCTGTGATTTTTGTCGGTGCGTCTTATGACTTCCTACATCAAGCCGCTGAAAAAATCATTGCCTTTATCATCAACCAGGATAAACGCCGGGAAATCCACCACCTCAATCTGCCACACTGCTTCCATGCCCAGTTCAGGGTAATCGATACATTCAACTTTCTTGATGTTTTCCTCGGCCAGAATGGCGGCAGGACCACCAATCGAACCCAGATAAAAGCCACCGTGCTTCTTGCAGGCGTCGGTCACCTGCTGGGAACGATTGCCCTTGGCGATCATTATCATCGAACCGCCGTGCGACTGGAGCAGATCGACATAGCTGTCCATGCGGCCGGCGGTCGTTGGCCCAAAGGAACCGGACGGCTTGCCGGCAGGGGTTTTGGCGGGTCCGGCATAATAAATCGGATGTTTTTTAAGGTATTCCGGAAGCGATGCGCCGCTGTCGAGGATCTCCTTGAATTTAGCATGGGCGATATCCCGACCAACGACTATCGTCCCGGTCAATAGCAGGGATGTGCCGACCGGATGTCTGGTCAGCTCCGCCAGCACCTCGGGCATAGGTCGATTCAGATCAAGCCGCACGCCATGATCGTGTTTGGCACGATATTTTTCCGGGATCAGACGACCGGGATTGGTATCAAGTTCTTCAAGCCAGAGACCGTCCTTATCGATTCTGGCCTTCATGTTGCGATCGGCCGAGCAGGAGACCCCCATGCCGACCGGGCAGGACGCCCCGTGTCGCGGCAAACGGATCACCCGAATATCATGGGTAAAATACTTGCCGCCAAACTGCGCACCGATACCCAGCTTTTGCGCCGCCTGTTGCAGTTTTTCTTCCAGTTCAATATCTCTGAAGGCGCGGCCATGCTCATTACCGGTGGTCGGTAGAGCATCATAATATTTGGCGGAGGCCAGTTTCACCGTTTTCAGATTGGCCTCAGCACTGGTTCCGCCGATGGCAAAGGCCAGATGATAAGGAGGACAGGCCGCAGTGCCCAGGGTCTTCATCTTGGCGATTAAAAAGGCTTCCAGGGTCGTGGGGTTGAGTAAAGCTTTTGTTTCCTGGAACAAATAGGTTTTATTAGCACTGCCGCCGCCTTTGGCGATAAATAAAAATTTATATTCCGAGCCGGCGGTGGCGTAGAGGTCGATCTGGGCCGGAAGATTGGTGCCGGTATTTTTTTCCTGATACATATCGAGGGCTACGGTTTGGGAATAGCGCAGATTTTCCTCGGTATAGGTCTGATAGACACCGCGAGAAAGGGCTTCGGCATCAGCCGCGCCGGTCCAGACGTTTTCCCCTTTTTTACCCATAATAATCGCCGTTCCCGTATCCTGGCATAAGGGCAGCTCAAACTGAGAGGCAACCTCGGCATTTTTCAAAAATGCCAGCGCCACCCCTTTTTCGTTCGCTGAAGATTCCGGGTCGTCAAGCACCTTGGCAACCTGTTCATTATGGGCGGAGCGCAGCAAAAAGGAGACATTTTTCATCGCTTCCCTGGCCAGGACACTCAGTCCTTCCGGAGCAATCTGCAGAATTTCCCGATCATTGCATCGTTCTGTACGGACAAATGATTCAGAACCTTCAATTTTGCGATATCTCGCAGTGTCCTTGTCCAATGGGAAAGGTTCCTGATAGGTAAAATCAACCATGTTCGGCACTCCTTATGTGATTATTGTCGAGAAAAAGCGGTCGCCTAAAAAACGGCACGCAGTTTACTTTATCTGGTTGTAAAGGCCAAGGATTTCCCAAAAATTGACGGCTTGCCTGGTTACATTTGCAGTTTTTATCGCTTGCATCAAAGTTGCTAATAATTATTTTCTCTGCTATTTATTGGCCTTGCCCAAGGCAATCTTCCCTTTTAAGTACACTGTTTACCTTTTTTGATTGAACCAGGAGCAAAGACATGAAAACAATCCACGTCATTGTAAAAGGAAGGGTGCAAGGTGTCTGTTTCCGGGATTATACTAAAAGAGAGGCATCCCTGCACAATCTGGGCGGCTGGGTACGCAATCTGCGTGATGGCTCGGTTGAAGCAGTCTTGCAAGGAAAGGAAAAGGACGTAGCAGCCATGCTCGAATGGCTGAAGATTGGATCACCAAGTTCTAGAGTCGATGCCATTCGTACCTCCGAAGTCAACGAAACTCAACAATACCCAACCTTTCAAGTACGCGGCTAGCACGTATGTTCCTGGCAATAGATCATCTGAACCTCTGGTTCAACAGCTATAATGAACAGAACCAACCGGTGCAAAACCAGGTACTGTTTGATGTCAGCCTGGAACTTGAACAGGGTCATACCGTCGCCCTTGTCGGAGAATCCGGCTCCGGTAAGTCGGTAACCGCCCTGTCCATATTACGTCTTTTAGAAGACAGCAGCAACATCACCCGGCAGGGCAAAATTTATTTCCAGGGGCAGGATGTTTTAGCCCTGTCATCGGAGGAGATTCGCACCCTACGCGGCAATAAGATTGCCATGATCTTTCAGGAACCGATGACCTCACTCAACCCAGTGTACACCATCGGCAACCAGCTGCTGGAACCGCTCAGGCTGCACCGCGGCATGACCAGAAAAGAGGCGGAACAGGAGGCGATCAGGCTTCTTCATCGGACCGGAATCGACGACCCAGCCGGGCGAATGAGCGCGTATGCCCACCAGCTTTCCGGCGGACAGCGCCAGCGGGTGATGATCGCCATGGCACTTGCCTGCCGGCCGGCCCTGTTGATAGCCGATGAGCCGACCACCGCGCTTGATGTGACCATCCAGGCCCAGATACTCGAATTGATCAAAGATATCCAGGCCGAATACGGCATGGGCCTGTTGCTTATCACCCACGACCTGGAGATGGTTAAAAAACAGGCGTCCAGGATTTATATCATGCAGGCCGGTCGGATAGTCGAGAACGGCACGACCCAGAAAATTTTCAGCGATCCTGCCCACGAATATACCAAAATCCTCATGGCGGCTCTGCCCAATGCCATTAAACCGACAGCTGCGCCGGGACCTCTGCTGGTGCAAACGGAAAAACTTACCTGTCGATTTACAACCTACGGCGGCTGGATCCATCCGTTTAAACGTAAAAAAAAGATCATCAAGGCGGTGGACGAGGCAACGCTGGAATTCTATCAGGGCACGACCTGCGGAGTTGTCGGCGAGTCCGGCTCGGGCAAAACTACGCTTGGGCTGGCTCTTTTAAAACTTATTCGCAGCAGCGGCAATATTGTCTTTGCAGGCCAGAATATAGAACATTGGACCAATAGCCGGCTGCGCCCCTTGCGAAGTGCGATGCAGATTATTTTCCAGGACCCGTTTTCCTCACTCTCGCCGCGCTTTACAGTCCATGAAATTATCGAAGAGGGCTTGAAAATACATACTCCGGACGCAACGAAGGTCGAGCGCTATGAGCGGGTACTCGATACTCTTGCCGAGGTGGGGCTAAAAGAAGAGATGGCCTTTCGCTTCCCGCATGAATTCTCCGGCGGCCAGCGACAGCGTATCGCCATCGCCCGGGCTATTGTCCTGCAACCGAAGTTTCTTATTCTTGACGAACCAACTTCCGCCCTCGATGTCACCATCCAGGGGCAGATAATCGAACTGCTCCTCGATTTACAACAGAAATACGAAATGACCTATATGTTTATCTCCCATGACCTGCGGGTGGTTCGCGCCCTTGCCGACTATGTCGCGGTCATGCAGCATGGCCGGATTGTCGAGGCAGGCCCTGCCCGGAAGATCTTTGAATCCCCCGAGCAGGACTATACAAAAAGACTCTTTAGCGCGGCGCTGACATAGCAGGATTTCAGCCGTCTGCTGCGGCCGGTTGCTTGGCTGCATTATGGCGGCATTTATCGCCGGCGATATCATCCTTGAATAGGGTAAACCCTCGCTCCATGGCGCAGAAATCACCGCACATGGTGCAGGTGGCTTCATTATCGGGTTTTCTGCTGTCGCGTACCGTGCGCATTTTCTCAGGGAACATCGATAGGTTAAAATATTCGGCAAAATCACTATCCCGTCTGGCCAGGGCGACCCGTTTTTCCAGCTCCCGTCTTTCCGGATATTTGGCGATATCGCCGATCCGCGCTGCCAGTCTTGTTGCCCTGACACCTTCGCGCACATCGTCTTCATTGGGCAACGCCAGATGCTCCGCCGGGGTGATATAGCAGATAAGATCTGCGCCATGCCAGGCCGACTGGGCAGCACCGATGGCAGCGGTGAGGTGGTCATACCCTGCTCCGGAATCGGCCGGCAGCGGCCCGAGGACATAATACGGCGCACCGCCGCTCATGGCCTTTTCCAGCATGATATTGCCGGCTATCTCGTCCAGCGGCACATGCCCCGGCCCCTCGACCATCATCTGACAGCCCATGTCCCGGCCGAGTTCCGCCAGTTCGCAATTAATAATCATCTCCGCCATCTGCGCCCGATCATGGCTGTCATGGATGGCCCCGGCGCGGATACCGTTGCCGAGCGACAGCACCGCATCATATTTTTTGATCAGGGAACAGACCCGATCGAATTGCTCATACAACGGATTTTCGCGGTTGTTATATTCCATCCACGAAACCATGAAGGTGCCGCCTTTTGATACCAGTCCGCCATAACGAAACCCCTGCTTACGCAATCTTTCAATGGAAAAACGATTGATGCCGCAATGGATAGCCATAAACGACAGTCCATCAGCCAGTTGTCGTTCAATGAGGTCGAACAGATATTCCGGATCGAGTTTATTGGGGTTGTGATATTTCCTGGTTGCCTCGGCAAATGCCTGATACAACGGGACATTACCGATCGGTAGTGAACAGCTGTCCAGCACCGCCCGACGAATGGCGTCGAGGTCACCGCCGGTCGACAGCTCCATCAGGGTGTCGGCCTGTTCCTGTTCGGCAATTCTGGCCTTGCGGATTTCCAGGCCGACATCGGATATATCCGAGGAGGTGCCGATCGACGCATTGACCTTGGTACGCAACCCCTTACCGATACCACAAATCTTCTGCTGTTCTCTGTTCGGGTTGCAGGGGATGACAATATGCCCCGCCGCCACTCCTGTTTTAATTACCTCAGCCGTCATGTTTTCCTCTCTTGCTACCCGCTCCATCTGGCTGGTAGTGACCCCTTCCCGTGCCAATTCAAGCTGTGTTTTCATCTGCTTTTTTCCTCCAATGTTGGTTCCTGTCAAGCGGGCAAAAAAAAATCCGTGCAGCAGGGTATCGAAATACCTTGTTGCACGGACTCGTTACGGACAGGAAAGTCTTTTCTCCCAGGCAGGTCTTCTGACTTGCGGCTCCTCCTTCGACTGCACCTTCCCGCTCATGATTGTGAGCAGTGGTTACCAGCAGTCGTCGTCCCCGCTTACAGCGCTGGCCCAACGCTACGGATTTGCACCGTATTCCCTTTTCACCCCCGGCGATTGACAAATGTCCGGGAAGCACCTGGCAGATATAAATGTACTGCGGAGTCGATACTAACGAACAATAGGAAAAAAGTAAATCAGGGATTCAATTTTATCAAATCCGCTAGTGACGATACGGGGAAGATGCTATATGTTGTTGACCAGACACATTTTCCTGAAAATGCAGTACCAACCAAGCTCAGCTATGTTCCCAGAATCAACCCTTGCCTCAGCCGCCCATGCCCCCGGCGTGTATATCATGCTCGATGGCAAATCTTCAGTCGTCTATGTGGGCAAGGCCAAGGATCTGTTTAAAAGACTTTCCTCCTATGCCCATTTTTCCGGAGCTGAATATAACAAGACGGCGGTGATGCTCGGCAAAGTCCGTGAAGTCGAAACGATCATCACCAATACCGAAAAGGAGGCCCTAATTCTTGAGGCCTCGCTGATAAAAAAGCATAAGCCGAAGTATAATATCATCCTGCGCGATGATAAAAATTACCCATATATTAAAGTTTCCGTGCAGGAAGAATGGCCGCGGGTTTTTATGGCGAGAAGAAAAGCTCGCGACAAGGCGCGTTATTTTGGCCCCTATTCCTCTTCCACGGCCATGTGGTCGACTTTAAGGCTGATCAGCTCACTCTTTCCGTTGCGTAACTGCAAGGGAGCCACGCTCAAAAAACGGGACCGGCCCTGCCTGAATCGGCAGATTGGCAAATGTCTTGCCCCTTGCGCCGGTAATGCCGACCGTGCCCTGTACCTTGAGCATGTGGACAAGATCATTATGGTTCTGGAAGGACGCAACCAGGATTTGATCGGTTCCTTGAAAGAGCAGATGGCAACGGCCTCGGCCCAGCTCGATTTTGAAAAGGCGGCAACCATCCGCGACCAGATCAATGCCTTAACGCGAACCCTTGAAAAACAGGTTATTGCCGCAAGCCACAACAAGGACCAGGATGTCTTCGGATTTGCCCGCAAAGACGCGGCGGTCACCATCGCCATCCTTTTTATCAGAAACGGCTTGATCAACGGCAGTCGTACATTTTTTTTCGGCGATCCCTATGGCGAAGACGGGACGATACTGTCCCAGGCTTTAAGCCAGTTTTACGACAGTCACAGCCTCATTCCAAAAGAAATTCTGCTGCCCTTTGCCCCACCGGATCTGGAAGTACACCAGGAGTATCTTAACGACAGCGCCGGGATAAAGGTACAGCTAAAAATACCTCAGCGCGGCGACAGTCAACAACTGATCGCCATGGCCAATGCCAATGCCCTGCAGCTCTTTGAAGAGAAAGAAAAAAAGAAGCTGTCATGGCTAAATCTCAGTAAGACTATGGAAAAAGTGCTTCGCCTGCACCGTCCGCCTAACCGGATTGAATGCCTCGATATCTCCAATATCAGCGGCAAACAGGCAGTCGGCTCTTTAGTCTGTTTTACTCGCGGCGAAGCGGATAAAAGCAATTTCCGACATTATAAGATCAGGACCGTCGACGCTCCCAACGATTATGCGATGATGAAGGAGGTGCTGGAGCGCCGACTGCAGCGCGGCATCGAGGAACACAATCTCCCCGATCTTCTGGTTGTTGACGGCGGCAAGGGACAACTGGGTATGGCCCTGACTGTAGCCGGGGAATTAGGAATTATCAACCAGCTGGACTGGATCGGCATTGCCAAGGAAAAAAGAGACGAAGGAGAAAAACTGTATAAACCAAACCGAAAAAACCCGATTATTCTCCCCGCACACAATCCCATCCTTCTCTACCTGATGCGGATACGCGACGAATCCCACCGCTATGGCGTAATGTTTCACCGCAGACTGCGCAATAAAGCGACGCTTTCCTCTGATCTGGATAGCATTGCCGGCATCGGTACCGAAAAGAAGAAACAGTTGTTACGCCATATGGGCAGCTTGAAAAGAATTAAAGATGCTTCGCTTGCTGAACTTATGGAAGTAAAAGGAATAGGTCGGGAACTGGCCGGACAGATCGTCAGTTTTTTTCATCCGGAATAAGCATAGCATGCTGTGCCGCTGCCGAGCTTGCTTGACGCATGCGCCTGAAAATGCAATACATATAAAAAGACAGTATTTCTTTTCAATATTACTTAGAAAGGAGCGCCATGAACTTTCTCGACGAACTTTATCTGGAAAAACAGATGCCCGGCACCTCGACCGGAACCAGGTGGCTCACCGGCAACAGCAAAAAACAACTGGCAGTTACCTCCCCCGTTGACGGTGAAACATTTGCCAGTATCAGCAAGGCCGCCGCAAAGGATTATGGATGGGTTGTCGAACAGGCGCAGCAGACCTTTGCCGTCTGGCGCGCAATTCCCGCCCCGCGACGAGGGGAAATAGTCCGGCAGATTGGTCTTCGCCTGCGGGATTTCAAACTCCCTCTGGGCACGCTTATTTCTTATGAAACCGGGAAATCACTCCAGGAGGGTCTAGGTGAAGTGCAGGAGGTCATTGATGTCTGCGACTACTGCGTCGGCCAGTCGCGTATGCTCTATGGGATGACGACGGTCTCGGAAAGAGCTGACCACCGGCTCTTTGAACAATATCACCCGCTGGGCATTGTCGCCATCATCACCGCCTTTAATTTTCCTATGGCGGTCTGGGGCTGGAATGCCATGCTCGCCGCCATCTGCGGCAATGTGTGCATCTGGAAACCGTCTTCAAAAACCCCTGTTTCAGCTATCGCCCTGCAAAAAATTATCGCCAGGGTCCTTGATCAAAACAATCTGCCGGAGGGTATCTTTTCCCTGATCATTGGCGATCGTGGGGTCGTCGGCGAAAAAATACTTGAGGATAGACGGATCCCTCTGGTCTCCTTTACCGGATCGATATCCGCCGGTCGAACCGCCGCCCAGAAAGTCGGTCAGCGACTGGGTCGGACCATTCTTGAATTGGGCGGCAACAACGGCATCATTATCACCGAATACGCCAATCTGCAACTGGCCATACCGGCGGTGGTCTTCGGCGCAGTCGGCACCACCGGCCAGCGCTGTACGACAACGCGGCGCCTGTTTATCCATGAAAGCTGCTACGACGAGGTAAAAGAGCGCCTGTATAGCGCCTATGCCAGCCTGAGAATCGGCAATCCACTGCTTGAAGTCAACCATATGGGCCCGCTTATCGACAAAAGCGCAGTAAAAGCTTTTCAGAAAGCGATAGCGGCCATTGGCAAGCAGGGCGGAACCATTCTCTTTGGCGGCAATGTCTTAAGAGCCGAGGAATTTGCCTCACAATGCTACGTTGAACCAACCCTGGTCGAGGTTGCCCATGATCTGCCGATTGTACAGGAAGAGACCTTCGCCCCGATACTTTATCTGATCAAATATGCCGGGACGGTTGACAGTGCAATCGCCATGCACAACGCGGTTGATCAGGGCTTAAGCTCGGCAATTTTCAGTACCAATCAGCAACAGATTGAGACCTTTCTTTCGACAAAAGGTTCTGATTGCGGCATTGCCAATGTCAATATCGGCACTTCCGGGGCGGAAATAGGCGGCGCCTTCGGCGGCGAAAAAGATACCGGCGGCGGGCGGGAGTGCGGTTCCGATTCATGGAAAAGCTATATGCGCCGCCAGACGGTGACGGTCAATTATGGTTCGGAGCTGCCGCTGGCCCAGGGCATTCGCTTTGAACTATGACAAGAGATCTATTTCGCTAAAAAGAGAATAAGTCCACAAAACGGCGCCGAATCCTTCCGGGATAACCGCTAATTCCGCCTGCTGAATGACGGTCAACTCATTGGTTTGGCGATCGGAGGAGATAAAAGAAACATGTCCATCCTGTGATACGACAATGGCAACTGCACCTGGTTGGGCATTGGCAAAATGGGCCGCCGACTGGTGTCTGGTGCCGCCCAGATCAACCAGGTTAAAGGCCACACCGGTGTCTCCCTCGATTGGTTTATAGACGCAGATATTAGTGGGAGGTTGCTGATTTTGCGCAGAGGTTATTTTAGCACCAAAGCAATAGACAAATCGGTCAAAAGACATGACCAGGGCTCCATCCACGGCTGTCAGTCTGGCGATATGTTTGCACTGTTGATCCAGCTGCCGCCCCAGACGTTCCAGGTATTCCGTGTCTTTTATGGTTTTATTCTGGGATGATGCACCAAAAAAATTCTTGACGACACCCATCAAGGAAGGCTTTTGGGACACGTCGTAGTCACTTTCCAGAAAAACTGCGCCACCGGTATAGGGGACCGGAGTATCAATCGAGGGCCGCCATTCTGCCGTGCCTGATACCAGCAGCAGGGTCCCTCCTCTGCCATGTTCACGCATTTTTCTGGCGGTATTTAACAAAGACATATATCGCATCAGATGCAGGATTGAGTCATTTTGCTGATCTTTCGGCGACGACAACTTGGGAAGAATCTTGCGCATAAGAATAGAATGATCAATAAAAAACGCCTCATTGCCAATCAGTGCGGCAAGACTTTTGCCGCCAAATGTTATCAACACACTCCCCGGTCCCATAGCTTCAACACACAGGTTAGGGATGAGTGTGCCGACAGAACGCGTTTTGAACCCCCAAATAACTATTTTTTTTTCCTCGTTGGGCCAGACTCCAATATCCGCCCGAGGGCTTTCCAGTGCGGCACCCAGTTTCACCAGATGACTGACATCAAAACTTATGGGCTTGTCGAAAATAAAGGTATCAAAGGATTCCTGCTCGGGGCTGAGGATGATCGAGATGGTCACCGTATTCCCTTCGTCGGTGGTAAAGCTTGTCCATACTGCAGCATCAATCACCTGTGCGATCACTTGTGGTGAGGGAATAAAAGAAATATTCTGGAAGAGGCTGCCAATGAGGGTGGTCGATCCGGTCGATTCGACGAGAAGATGAATTCGCCTCGATAATTCTTCAATGAACTGAGAACTTAAATGGTAGGCCGTGTGGATCATGGGGGAGTCTTGCCTTTATCTCGTTATTGTTGGTGGCGAAAATCTTAGATTTTCACGAAATTGTCAACCAGAGAATCAGTGCCCATCCGGCAGCATCTCCAGCAAGGCACTGATTCGGGCGTGCAGGGCAACAACTGCAGTATCGACCTTGAGAATTCTTTCGCCGATGGTGCAGCAGGAAAAGCCCTGTTCCCGGAATTTATGCACTTCATATTCCACCCAGCCACCCTCCGGCCCGACGGCCAGGGCTATCCTGCCATATTTACGGTCAATCACCTCGCCAAACCGCAGATTCCCCGATGGATGAGCCAGCAGAAGATGGTGATATCCGGCGGCCAGGGTCGGAAAAAGATCTTCAATAAATGGTTTGAATTGCCGATGCAATCGAATCTCCGGTACGCGAGTATCCACAGCTTGCTCAAGGCCTTGCAAAAGATGGCTGCGATATTCTTGAGGCTGAAGAAGACTCGCTTCCCAGAAACTCTTTTCAACCCGATTGGCATTGATAAGATGAATGGTGCCCACTCCCAGCGCAGCAACCTGGCTGAGGATGCGTTTTAACATGATTGGTCGCGGCAGTGCCAGGATCAGGTCAATTAACGGTGCTATGCGGGGCGGCTCGTCAAGAACCAGATCCAATACCACTTCAAATGGATATTTTTTCTTGATTCTCGCAATAGTACCATGACCCATCTGCCCATCAATTTCACCCACCCGAAGTTGATCGCCAACATCTGCCTGCAGAACTTTAACTATGTGTTTGGCTCGATGATCGATCAGGGTCAATCGACTGTCGACAACTTCACTCACGTCGGCCAGAATAATATTCATTTCTTCATCGATGATTTGCTTGGGCCTTTAATGTTTATTAAACGCGAAAGGCTCTTTCAGTTGTCTTTACCATTTCTATCGGGTAGCCTTAAAGAGAGCTCGGAAAAAGGCAACAGGCGAAGGATAGATTTACATGTTCGTACTCTATAATATTGTGCAGCTGGTCTTACTAGCTGTTTTTTCACCGCTGATCGCTCTTTTTGTCCTTGCCCGTCGCAAATATCTTGATCGCCTGCCGGCCCGACTGGGCTTTGGGCTTACCCGCCGAATAGCCGAGGCCAAAACATCGACCATCGGTTCAGTACAACCGACCATTTGGCTGCACGCCCTCTCGGTGGGCGAAGTTACCTCCGCCGTACCTCTGATTGCCGGCCTGCGTCACGCCTATCCCGAAAAGAGAATCATTGTCTCGGTTGCCACTCGTACCGGCAAGCATCTGGCGAACAGGCTCCTGGGCGCATCAGCCGATCATATCGTTGACGGCCCGCTGGATATTCTGCCGGTCATTGTCCGGTTCACGAAGGTCATTCAACCGGAGCTCTATATCCTGGTAGAAACCGATTTCTGGCCCAACATCCTTTTTTTCCTGCATCAGAAAAAAATTCCGACAATTTTGGTGAATGGCCGGATTTCGGAAAAATCTCTGGCGGGTTATCGTCGACTGCGACTGCTCTTTGTCCCCATGCTGCAAAATTTTTCTTATGTCTGCCTGCAAACTGAACATGATCGTGCAAACCTCAAAAAACTGGGACTTTTGCCGGAAAAACTCTATACCCTGGGAAATTTGAAGTTTGCTACCGAGGCGGGAAATCGCCATCCTGCGCATACCTCCTTTGCAACTTTATTACCTAAAGACCGGATTTTGTTTATCTGTGGCTCAACCCATCCGGGAGAGGAGGAGCTTCTTGTCGCTTGTTATCGAGAGCTCAGAAAAACCCATCCACAACTCTTTCTTATTATAGCTCCCCGAGATCCTGGCCGGGCAAGAGAAATCAAGGCTATTGCAGCTGCCCAGGGCGTAACCGCGACATTGCGCTCAGGTTGTACACATCCCGGAGCAGACCTGTTTATTCTTGACACCATTGGGGAACTTATCGACTTTTATGCCCTTGCAGATATTGCTTTCGTCGGTGGCAGCCTGGTTAGGCAGGGTGGCCATAACCCTATCGAACCGGCGGTTATGGGTATTCCGGTCATTTTTGGCCCGCATATGCAGGATTTTAGTGAAATCGCCGCCGCCCTGCTTAACGCCGGCGGAGCCACGGAAATATCCGACACCAGCGATTTAACCAAACTGCTGGCCAGGCTGTTGTCCTTCCCCGAGCTCTGCGCCGCTCAGGGTCTGGCAGCCAGGTGCTTTATTGAAAAACAGCGTGGCGTCATAGACAAACATCTTGCGCTTATCAACAAGGTTTTGTGAAAGATCCGGCTGGGTATATCTCTGAGCATCTTCTGCCGGTTATAACGCTTGCCTTTATAGGCGGCATCACTCTTGCACCGCTATTTGATCTTGCCGCAGGAGATTCTTTTTATTGCCGCACCGCACAGTTTGTCGGACTGACTCTTCTTTTCGTCCTGCATCTCTTTAACAAATCGCGGCTCACCATCTGTCTGTTGGTTCCTTTTGTTGCGGCTTCGGGCTGGTACCATGGCTCTGTCCACCTGCACCTCCCCAGCTCTGAAAATCATCTCTATCATGCCATCAAGACCAAAACAGATGTACTGCTCATCGGTACGATGGCGACCATGGCCGGTTTTGACGGCAAGACCAGCCTGGTGACAATGAAAGCACATTTCATTCAGCGAAAAGAGGACACCGGATTGATCGCCACAGAAGGCCTGGTGTTGTTACGGCTGCAGGGCCCGTGGCCGGCGGATATCTCTCCCGGCGATATGCTGGCCATTCGCACCGTGCTTAAGCGGCCGGACAGCTTTAGAACGGAGGGAGCTTTCGATTACGCCCAGCACCTGGCCCAAAAAAACATCTGGATCACCGGGTTTGTCCGTTCGCCACTCCTCTTGCATAAAATTGACGGGCCACAATCGCTGCGACACCGCGCACACTACTTGTCGGAACGAATCAGAAGCACAATAGGTCAAGCGATCGATCATGCGGTAGCACCGAAAATAAGCGGTATTTACCGGGCAATTTTGCTGGGGGACAGAAGCCGTATCGATACCGACACCCTGGAAATTTTCAAGGGCAGCGGAACGATGCATATCCTGGCAATTTCCGGACTTCATATGGCTGTTATCGGCTTTCTCATCTATACCGGCCTGTTCTGGCTCCTCAGCCGCTCGGAAAAACTTCTCTTACGTTTTTCCGTTAAAAAATGGGCGGCTTTTCTCAGTTTACCGGTCCTTCTCGGCTATGGTCTACTGGCCGGAATGAATACCCCGGTGTTCCGGGCGGTGATCATGAGCTCTGTGGTCATACTCGCCATCTGCTCCGATCGGCAGAAATCCCCCGCGGCTCTTCTGGCTTCCGCTGCGCTGCTGATCCTGGTACTTGATCCTCTACAGTTATTTACGGTCTCTTTTCAACTGTCCTTTGTTGCAATTAGCGGAATTGTCTTGCTGCTGCCGGGGCTCAAAAATTTACTCGAACATGTGCCGGAATCCTCCCGCATCCCGCCTATCCTTAAAAAAGCTGTTCATTGGCTCATCGCTGCTCTGCTGGTTTCTCTGGTCGCCGCCCTGGCTACCACACCTATTACGCTCTATGCCTTCAACAGGTTTTCGCTGGTCAGTCCCCTGGCAAATTTATTCATTGAGCCGCTTATCTGTCTGTGGAGTCTTGGGGTGGGCCTATTAGGCATATTTTTTATCTTCATCCATCCTGATATCGCCTCTTTTCTTTTTCAAACCGGTGCGCTCGGCATTAGTGCAACACTGCACATCGGTGCTTTTTTCTCCTCCTGGCCTTTTTCCACCATCTGGTTGCCGACCCCGGCAGTATGGCTCATTACTGTCTATTATTGCTGCCTTATTGTTTTGAGTTATACCGGCTGGAAAAAAAACAGGCTCGCAGCACCTGCTCTTGGTGTTCTTGCCACATGTATCGTGTTTTTTTTCTATCCCCCGAATGAGTATTTAGGCCAGAGAATAAAATTTTTTCGTGTCACCTATCTCGATGTCGGTCAGGGAACTGCCACCCTGTTGGAGTATCCCTCAGGTTTTCGAGCACTTATTGACGGCGGCGGCTCATCTTTTGCTGCAACAAGCGTTGGCGAACGGATTATTGCCCCATTTTTATGGAAACAAGGAATACGCACCATTGATGCAATCGTCATTACCCATCCCGATGCCGACCACTACAACGGCCTGGCGTTCATCAATGATCATTTCTCCCCGAAAACAATATGGAGCAAAGGAAGAGAGGGGCACGATGAGAATTTCCAAAAGCTCATACGCCTGGCCGAACAGCGGGGAGTTAAAGTGCTTATTCCTGCGGTGGGTGATGGTTTACCGGCGGGAGAAGAATCCCTGGTCTGCGTGACGAATCTCGCCGATGTGAAAAACGGCAAGATTCCGAGCGGGCCGCAAAAACGCAATGACGGCATTGTCATCAAAGCCTGTGCGGCAGAGCTTTGCGCCCTGTTTCCCGGCGATATCGGCAGAGAGAGTGAACGTTTTCTGGTGGACCAGGGGTTTGCGGTGCAGGCAGAGTTTCTCCTCTCGCCGCACCATGGCTCGATTACCTCAAACTCAAGCGAATTTTTGGCTGCTGTTGCCCCGAAACACCTGCTGGTATCGGCTGGTCGGGCTGGAAAAGGAAACTTCCCGCACAACGGTCTGGGCCGGGAGTGCGACATGCAGCAGATCTCTTTGCATACCACTGCCGAGCAGGGAACCTTGCAAATCATTGCCGATACGAAGGGGTACCAGCTCTACGGCTATGTGCGCAAAGGCGATAATCCGCTGTTATCCTATCGGCCGGTACTTCTCGACGAAAGAACCTTTACACCTCGGTAAAATCTGACGGTGCTTTCTTTAAAAATTTAAGGAATCTGGCCTTTTCTATGCTATTGGAATATGCATCGTCCGGGCTGATCATTTTCTTTTCCAACAGGATCATGATCGCATCGTCCAGAGTCTGCATTCCGTATTTTTTACCGGTCTGCATAGACGAAAGGATCTGGTAGGTTTTGGCATCACGGATGAGGTTTCGTACCGCGGGGGTCGCAATAAGAATTTCAAGTGCGGCACATCTCCCCTTCACGTCAACGCGCTTAAAAAGCGTTTGCGAGACCACCGCTTTCAGGGCATCGGCAAGGGTTGAGCGAACCTGGCCCTGTTGACTCGCAGGAAATATCTCGATGATACGATCAACCGTTTTCATCGCATTTATCGTATGCAGCGTGCCAAAAACCAAATGGCCGGTCATGGCCGCTTCCATAGCGAGAGAAATAGTTTCAAGATCGCGCATCTCACCGACCATGATTATGTCGGGATCCTCGCGCAGAGCGCCACGCAGGGCGGCGGTAAAGCTGTTGGTATGGGCGCCTATTTCTCGGTGATTGATGATGCACTTCTGACTTTTATGGACAAACTCAATAGGATCCTCGATGGTCAAAATATGGTCTTTGCGGGTTTTATTGCACTCATCGACAATCGCCGCAAGAGTTGTCGATTTACCCGAGCCGGTGGGGCCGGTCACCAGAACCAGCCCTTTCGGCAGATACGCCAGGCGGGATATAACCGACGGCAGACCAAGTTGTTCGACGGTCATTATTTCGCTGGGGATTTCCCGAAAAACTGAACCGATGCCGTACTTCTGCTGGAAATAATTGCAGCGATAACGAGCAAGGCCCGGGATTTCATAGCCAAAATCAATATCTCCAGTCTCCTCGAAGATCTTAATCTTTTCTTCGGGGCAGATCTCATAAAGCATGGCTCGAAGCTCATCATTGCCTAACTTTTTAAATTTCACTCGCTCCATATCGCCACGGATACGCAGCAATGGTTGTTGACCTGCCACCATATGCAGATCGGATGCTCCTTCATCGTTCATTAATTTAAAAAAGCCATCAATTTGAGCCATTTATCACTCCGATTTCCAATTAATAACAAAAAAATACCGTGTCGTTCAATCACGCTTGTATTGTTTCTAACAAATAACTTACGACCTCAGCGGGATCATCAAGCACCCTGAACAAGGTCATATCTTCAGGACTGATATTACCACTTTTCAAAAGTTTATCTTTTATCCAGTCAACAAGTCCAGCCCAAAATTCACTTCCTACCAGAACTATGGGAAAAGGCTTGATTCGTTCTGTCTGAATCAGCGTCAAAGCTTCAAAAAGTTCATCAAGAGAACCAAAACCTCCCGGCATACAGACAAATCCAGTCGAATATTTCATAAAAAGCACTTTTCTCACAAAAAAGTATTTAAAGTTCAACGGGAAGTTCGCATAGGAATTGGGGGCCTCTTCATGGGGCAGATCGATATTCAAGCCAACCGATACCCCGCCGGCTTCAGCAGCCCCTTTATTGGCCGCTTCCATGACTCCCGGTCCGCCACCGGTTATGACGCAATAGCCGGCGACAGCCAGATCTGCGGCTATTTTTTCGGCTAGAAGATAATATTTATGTCCAACGGTAGTGCGCGCTGAGCCATAAATCGTCACCGCTGGAACATGGATCGCCGACATGGCATCAAACCCATCGACAAACTCGGACATTATTCGAAACATCCGCCACGAATCGCCGACAACGGTATTGTCGAGGACATACTTTGGTTCTCTAATTATTCTGCCGTTATTTGAAGGAGTCATATTCTTTCTTTTTTAATTCCTGTTCAGCGGTTTTCTTGATTTCACGCGGAAGATTTTTCTGCATCAACACCTTGGCAAACCAATTCCCCGCCCGGCGAAACTGTTTCTCAGAAGCATAGCTTTTGCCGAGCAGAAGTTGTGCTGCCACTTTACACTGACGATTTTTCAGACAACGGTGCAGATTTTCCCGAGCTTCGAGGTACAATCCGCACTGCAGCAAGACCTCAGCAAGATGCAGCATATAGACGAGGTTGGAAGGTTCGAGTTCCACACTCTTGCGGCAGAGACTCAGCGCTATCTGGTCCCCTTCACCTTCTGCGAGATAGATCAGGCCAAGCAGATTCATGGCCCGACCATCCATTTCATCAAATCGCAAAGCCCGCTGCAAGGCCGCCATGGCATTACGGTTATCTTTTTGGCCATGATGGGCCTTACCAAGATAATAATGCACCCGACCCGCATTGGCGGATGCTTGATGTGCCTTAAACCAGGGGATAAGAAAATCGAGAGCAGCACCATAGCTACCCAGTTCGCAAGACAGAATGCCCAGTTGCAGGGTAAGATCGTCGACCAGCTCTTGCCCCCCCTCTTCCGGGGTGTAACATTGTAATGCTTTTTCCAGATAGGCCAAGGCTTTAGCTTTATTGTTTCGCGCCTGTTCCCCCAGGCCAATATTGTAAAGGGACATGAAATTGCGGTTATCGAGGACCAATCCGCGTTTAAAGCTTGCCAGGGCAGGGGTAAGTTTATTCATCATCGCCAGAGCAACCCCGAGACTGTTATGCAAATTGACATCCTTAGAGTCGCACTTCAAGCCCTTTTCATATTCCTTTACCGCTCTGGTCAGATCGCCATCACCAAAGTAAATATCACCGCTGATATTCAAACTCACCGCATCAAAAATCACCGCACTTGACTGGCCGTAAAATGCCGCGTGCAACAGCGCTTTGCGACAGTTCAAAATCAGCTCCGATTTTTTAAAATCATCGTAGGGATAACCGGCTACTCCTGCAGAGACATGAATGTTTTGCTTAAGATTATCAACTTGGTTTATTATCTGTTGAGCCCAACGCAACGCATCACTTGCCGTTGTTCCATCCAGAAAAACAAAGACAGTATCACCATCATCAACCGTTTTTTCCGCTTGGAGATAAGGCGGCAACACACCAGCGATGGATCTGGATTCGTTATCACCGGCGAATTGCACCAGACAGAATTTTTGAGAAGATGACCACAACCGGGAAAGTCGGCGGACTAGGTTGCGGTGCGGAGATGCGAGGGGATGTTTTTCCGGATAGGCCAGCTGTGCAAATTCACAAAAGCTGAACGGGCCGCGCTGACCGGCATGACGAAGAGCGGTCCACGCCATGTCCAGCAATTGCCGACCGGATAAATCTTGCTGGTCGCATTCCGGCTGTGCGTGCACAGAACTGCATCCGACATGCACCCGATGACAGCCGGCTTTTTTCAGGTAGCTTACCAGAGCTCGCTCAATTTCCGGAGACTTCCCGGCTACAGTATGCTGCAGGACAATAGCGAAAGCCGATTGTCCCAGAAAATGCACTGCTGAGCCGGCAGGAGTAAAGTCAACCAGCAGATTGGCACATTTTTGGACATAGCGCAGAGCTTCGTGAAAAGCGGTATTTTTAGGAACAAGTTCTACCAGTATGAGATGCATTCCTTGATTTTTCCCATACCTGTCCAGCAGTGAAAACAGATTGGCTATATTCAATAAGCCGGTGTGCGGGTCAACCCAGGCCTGTTTTACCAGAAAAAATTGGTGTTCTACTGTTTGCCTGATATCTTCCAGCCAATCGGTACTCACCTTCTGCAGAAAAAGAGAATCGACTCCGGAAACAATCGCCACGATATTCTCGCCATTTTTGACACTAAATGGCAGCATCAGGTAATCAAGACAGGTACCCCAGGCGATGCCCCCTTCTTTAACCTGCCGGAATACCGACAACAGCTCAGTGGAAGAATTGTTTGCTAAAAATATATTTTCTGACTGCTCGGTGGAAAAGGCAAAGGCAACCTGTCTGGCCGTTGGGATAGATTTTTGCAATATATCCGCAAAACTTAAGGAAAAACGTAAAAAATCGGTGCCATTCAACGTTCCGTGGTCGGTTAAAGTGGGAAATGATTCAACCATTGGCTTCTCCTTTGTCGACACTGACGTTTGCCAAGAAATCAGTCAAAAGAACAACCAGATTGGCTATTTCACGCTCCTGCACGGTACGAACGTCGAGAAGAAAACGCTCATTTTCAATTCTGCCGATAATAGGAATAGCCAATTTTCTCAGGCTTTTTTCAAATAAACTGAGTTTCATCTTCGTCGGTTCAAGATCAACCGCCCAACTTTCGATGCCGGTTTCTGGCAGAGCTCCTCCGCCAACCCGTGAGACAGTTCGGACAATGTTAACCTTGCATTGTGCCGCTATATTTTTTTTCAACCGGCGCGCAATCTTTTGCGCTCTTTGTTTGAGCTCTTCCGGGGCAATGGTTAACATGGCCAGAGTCGGAACATTTTTAAGTGCCTGGGAGAAATCAAAATATTCACGCAGTACCGTTTCCAGTGCAGAAAGAGTAAATTTATCTATGCGCAGGGCTCTATTTAAGGGATTTTGTTTTATCGCCGTTATAACCTCTTCTCTGCCGGCAATGATTCCTGCCTGCGGGCCACCAAGCAGTTTGTCACCACTGAAAGTAACCACATCAACTCCGGCCTTGACGATTTCCTGAACCGTCGGTTCCTTGGGAAAACCAAACTGGGCCAGATCGATTAAACTGCCGCTGCCCAGATCTTCCATGGTGATCAGATTATTTTCCCGGGCAAGACCTACCATTTCTTCAGGTGACACCTCCGAGGTAAAGCCGATGATCCGGAAATTTGAGGTATGCACCCGCAATAATAAAGTGGTGCTTTCAGTAATGGCTTTTTGGTAATCATAGAGATGGGTTCTGTTGGTGGCACCGACCTCACGCAAGATTGCCCCACTTTTCTGCATCACGTCGGGAATACGAAATGATCCGCCTATTTCGACCAGCTGGCCGCGAGAAACGATAACTTCCTTACCTTTAGCCAAGGTATCAAGGGCAATTAAGACTGCAGCGGCATTATTATTAACCACCAGAGCGGCCTCAGCACCGGTCAATTCGCAGATAATATCCTCCACCAGACTATAGCGGCTGCCTCTTGTGCCGGATTCCAGGTTAAATTCCAAATTGGAGTAATATCCCCCTGCCTGCGCAAGGCGATCGGTGGTTTTCTCCGACAGTATTGATCGACCCAGGTTGGTATGTATCACCACTCCAGTGCCGTTAATCACCCTTTGGAAGTTATATGAAAGTTTTTCGGCGATGTTTTCTTTAAAAATCCGCAGCCATTCAGCTTTCGTTATCTCGCAACATGGATGGTCTTCACGGAGGATTTTTTCACGCTCCAGATCAATTGAGCGCTGTACCACCGACTTGATTATATTGGACG
>CAVPXN010000017.1:0-432482 GCA_963709745.1 uncultured delta proteobacterium | reverse complement strand
AGAAGCTGTAATTCCTAGATATAATGGGGATTACAGCTTTGTTGTTTCTGGCCCCCTTTGTCTTTATGTTTTCGGTCTATGTAATTCCTGTGTAGTTGTGTCAAAAAATGATTTTCTTTTTTCCTTGTTAGCTGTAGCGGACCACAATGATAAACGCCTAGACCCGCAATCAAGTTACTTCTGGGCCTACATTGAATGATAATAAAAATAGACCCCGACCCACATTAAGTGATACTGGGCCCACAATAATGACACCGGACCCACAATAAGTGAGAATAAGGCTCAGATCTTTCATAGGTTTTGATTCAAAGGAACCTGGTTAGAAGTCAGTTACTATCCGGCATGGTGCCTGACACTTATCCAGAAGTGACCTGGAAACATACTCTGGACAATCAATAATTTATGCTGCTCCATTTCCGGCTAATTGCATGGTAATAAATTTGATATTTTAGCCGTTCCATAATGCTCCTTTTATTGCATTGTTTTTAGGGATGATCATTTATATAATGATCAGGAATAATGTTGACCTAGGTAACGAACAACAAAATTGAGATTGCCAGTGGTAGCTTTTTAATTTTACGTTAGAAAGTTAAGGTGCGCAGACAATCTTTGAACCGACTGAGTTGGCAGTGGATCTTAATGCACGTCACATTGCCAGAAAGGAAAGCTCCGCATTTTCTGAGTTAATTGATGGCTCATACCCGACTATTGTGCCGGCTGTTGTGTCGCGGAGGCCGCTGCTGCAGCTTCAGGTCTTTTTCTTAGTAGTTTTTTCTCGACCATTTATCGCGGTAGAGTGCCTGCTGATATGGCCCAACAGTTCTTCGCTTGAATATTCTTCCACCAAAGTATCATTCCCCAACGTTCCCAAATTATACTCAGCAAATTCAGCAAATATCCGAAAAAAAGCGCCCCGCGACAAAAAACAGATCCCTTTTAAGTTCAGTCAAAAATCATCACCAGATAGGCGGCAAAAAGAATCAAGTGCACCACGCCATGGACGATATTGGTCTTGGTGCATGAAAAAGTGACAACAGAGACGCCAAGTGTTATCAACAACAAGAGTGAATTTACCGGAGAAAGTCCAAGCACAATCTTGTTTCCTGTAACCAGACCAATGCAGAGGATCGCAGGCACAGTCATGCCGATGGTTGCCAAAGCGGAGCCCAAGCATACGTTGACGGAACGCTGCAGGTGATTGTCGCGCGCTGACTGGATAGCGGCCAGCCCTTCCGGCGCCAGCACCAAAAGGGCGATCAGGACGCCGCCAAGAGCAACCGGCGTATCGAGCACCGCCACCTGAAAATCGATGATTATAGCCATGCTCTTTGAGAGTAGCACAATGGGCAGTATATTGGCCAGCAGCATGATGCCGTGATACGGCAGGGAGCGGATGATAAGATCTTCGTGTCCATGATCGTAGTGCGGCGTGTTTTCAGCCGCAATGAAAAACCCTTGGTGGCGCATGGTTTGCAGCACCAAAAAAACACCATAGAGTGCAAGGGATGCAGCCACCTGGAAGATCATCTGCATGAACGACAGCGTTCCCGTCTCAGTCGACACCGTGTAGTTTGGCAGCAGTAGATTAAGAATGGCCAGGGGGAGGAGAACAACTAAAAACATATTGGCCCCCTGTAAATTATGCTCTTGCTCCAGATGAAACAAGCCTCCAACCAGCAATGAGACTCCAATCAGGCCATTAAGCACGATCATCAGCACCGCAAACATCATATCTCGCCCGAGGGCTGGGTTGGTGTTCCCTGTCAGCATGACCGCAGAGATCATGATAACCTCAATCGTTATGACGGATAACGTCAGAATCAACGTGCCGTAGGGCTCACCGAGTTTTACGGCAAGGCAGTCCGCATGGGCCACCACTCTGAAGGAAAGCCAGAGCATGACCGGAAAAAGCAAGGCGAATAAGGCTAAGGGGATTAGCCATCCCGATAAATTCGACAGGAGAGTGCTCCCAGCGGTCAGGAAAAAAGCAAGCGTCGCAAGCCCGGTGAGTAATCCTGCTTCTTCCTTGAGTAAAATAACCAACTGGTGTGCTTTGATTTTGATAGCATTCATTGTTGTTGCGCCTCTGTGGACATTATTTACAAGATTTCAGATGGCGAATCACCTGGCCTGTAGTCAATCTGATATTGGACGGCCCACTGCGAATGTAGAATTCTTCGTCCTTGTTCACTTTAAGAAAAGCCGGATCCAGTGCCTTGCTGCAATGCACCACGACGAGGTTCCGGCCTTCAACCTGGTGCATACCGAACTGGATTTATTGGGAATACTCCGGCCCGATATGTTGATGGATCAGATTTTTGCAATGCAGGAGGCACTTGTCGTCGTTCTGAAAAGCATCTGCCGCCAATCCCAGGAATTCACTCTTGTCATTCACCCCGATCAGCAGGGCACCGCCTTGACTGTTTAAAAAAGCTACAACCGCCTTGAGCCAGGCAATCTCTATTTCTTTACCGGGTTTGCCGGTTGCCAGATTCATGCGCATGGTGGATTTGAATTCCACCTCAGGTCCCTCTCCGTCTTTAACTAATGCTTTGAGCTGATCGACTGTAGGTTGTGTTCCCGTAGCACTGAATCCACCATGGGTGATATACGGTTTGGTCATTTTCCAGCCGGCACCGAAGCCGGTGAGGACGAAGGCGCCTATCAAAGTAAAAAGCAGCCATTGGCGGTCGGCGATTGCACCGACTATGGCACGTTCAGGAATAAGCACGCCAAGATAGAAAACAGAAATTTTGGTGGCCAGAGGATGAAACCCCACCCAGAGAGTTTCGCCGCCATACTGGATGGGAAAAGGCGCATTCACAGCCAACTCCTTTTTTTTCCACTCGCTCAGGGCAAGAGAGATGCGAGCCTTGGGTGCGGCGGCTTGGTCTGGATCGCCGAGAACGTTAAAGGAATTCTGTTCGCGTTCCAGCAAGAAGACGCCGGCTCCTGGGGCGAAATCAAGGGAATTGATAAAGGCGATGATATCCTGAAGGAGAATATCAAGGGCGCAGACAATATTGGTTGTCTGGTTCTGCCGGCGAACCATGCCGGAGACTCCCATCTGGCCAGTGTTCCAAAAAGGGTACGGCGCCACCCAGGTTGGGACGTTTGCAGGCGTTTGCCAAGCCTCCTGGAACCAGAGCCGTGTCCGTGGGTCATACGCCAAAATTTCTTGGGTAATTTGTGGAGCACGGGCGACATCTGACCATTTTCTGGAGCTAACAAGTTTTTCAGGGTGGGGCTGGATAAAGGTGGAGGACACCCAATCCTGAGCAGTGTGGCTGAGTTTGTAATACGAGCCTTGCTGGTCGGCTATCAGCAAGGTGTGGAAAGTTGGGAACTCTTCAAGGACCGGGACAAACCGCTTGTCGAGACGTTCATGACTGCCATCGATTAGCGTGTTGTTCTCGGTCCATTTGGCGATGATCCGCAGCACATGCTCCCCGTTTTGGAAAAATCGGACCAACTCCTTTTCCGCTTTGTTTGCGCCTTGATTAAGAAGCGAGACAGCAACATGCCGGCGCATCATCCAGGTGAACCCATAGAAGGCACTCAGGCGGACAACCAGAATGAACACTACCAGCAGCGTCAAATTGCGAAGAAAAATTCTTTGGGAACGTAGTGTTGGTGGCATTAATACTATGGTTTCATTAAAAATCTATGGATAGTTTTTTCAACTGGGACACGTTATGGAAATCCTTGAGTGCTGACCCTTCCTTGTTCGCAACGGGAGCATCGGGACAGAGCAACAGGTATTTAGCGAGTATCACGCAAACCATATAATCCGGCAGATTACCGAACTTATCGGCAATTCCTTTATTGGATACTATATACTCTTCACCTAAAAATGGGACAATGGCCTCTTGATCCCGTATTTCTATACCAAGTATGTCTTTTATGGATGAAAAATCAAGCTCAGTGATTTGACGGCAATACTCTGTATAATGGGCTTCAAAAACAGTTGCTTCCATATTTTGTCGTTCCTTCCTTCCTCCCTTCTATCTTTGCTATGCGACTTTACAACTACGCCATGAGACAAACAAATATTCGGCAATTTTTCTTGTTTTTCAGTAAGTTAATATCTGGCGCCTGGATGCCATTATTCCCCTGCATATGGTGCCTATCTGTTTATATCGATCATATTTGTTCTTTTCCGCATTGGTGGTGAAACACCTGCGTTTCATATATCTGCAATAGATCATAACCAAAAGAAGTGGTTACAGATAGCAGATTTTTCACAGAAAATCTGCTTAAAAATAGCGTTCAGATTTCTAGATATTATGGTTATCATGAGCTTGAAACCATGACGTGAACGGTTGTTCATTACCCATTTTTTTAACCGCTGGTGGTATCATTTTTAGTGGTTGATGTTAGAGGGCGTAGTGAGCACTCGCTCGCGCCGTGTCGATTCAACGAAGATCACGACACTTTTATCTCGATTAAATGTGTCGCATGAAAGCCTCATGATCGAGTATACAGGTGTTTAAAACATCGATGATTTCTTAAGCGTAATGGAAAAGCTCGGTCTTTTGTTTTTCAATTCGCACCCGTACCTTGTAGCATGATGAGCTTACTTTCAAATGTATCAGATACTGTTGAGGACGCTGATCGATGACTTTATTGCAACTTTCATATTCTTTTTCTGGGCTATGCACTTGACTCAACCACCCACTACCTGTAGTGTAGGTGCATGGAAGACTTCCCGCGCACTTTGTCTGAATTTAGGGACCGCTTCGCCACGGAAGAAGCATGCATTGAGTATTTAACTGCCCTCCGATGGCCCGATGGCTTCAAGTGCCCAAGATGCGACGGAAAGAGCGGATGGAAAATGTCTCGTGGCTTGTTCCTTTGCCAGAAGTGTCGGTACCAGATTTCGGTAACCTCCGGAACCATTTTTCATCAGACTCGGAAGCCGTTGCGAGTGTGGTTTGAGGCTATGTGGCATGTTACCAACCATAAATATGGAGCGAACGCGCTTGGTCTGCAGCGGATTCTTGGACTTGGCAGCTACCATACGGCCTGGCAGTGGCTTCATAGGCTCAGACGTGCAATGGTACGTCCCGAGCGGGAACAATTGATAGGGCCTGTAGAGGTAGATGAGACGTACATCGGAGGCGAAAGGCCGGGAAAGCGGGGCCGTGGCGCGGATAACAAAATGCTCGTGGCAGTCGCAGTCGAGGATATTTCTGTTCTTAACGGAAAAACGACAGGGATCGGCCGCATCAGGCTTTCTCGCATCCCAAATGCTTCCGCCTATACTCTGCGGTCTTTCCTTGCAGAAAACGTCACATCGGGAAGCCAAGTGCGTACAGACGGATGGTTGGGATATGAACCGATTACCGTTGACGGTTTTGACCACGTTGTCGTTGAATCCAAGAAATTGGTTATCACGCATTTGACTATCTCGTTGTTGAAACGGTGGCTGCTAGGCACCTACCAAGGAGCTGTCCGGGCGCAACAGCTGGACTACTACCTTGATGAATTCACATTTCGCTTTAACCGCAGGAAATCCGCTTCCCGCGGAAAGCTTTTCTATCGACTGGTTCAGCAGTCTGTTGCCGTAGACCCGGTTCCAGCGCATGATATCGTAGAAGGAAGTTCACGCAAGATCACGCCGACAAAGCCGGATTCAATCGAAACATAAATCTGAGCTACCACAACATATAGTGGTCGGTTGAGCCAAGTGCATAGCCCAGTTCTTTTTTTCAGCAATTATTCTCCTGTTTTTTGTTGTGGCCTTGGAGGTCACCTTGGCGGCAATCGATATTTCTCTCTCAGCCTTTCAAATCGCCGGTGGTATTATGCTCATTCTCTTTGCTCTCTCCATGATCTTTGGTGAGAGCAAACCAGAGGCCGAACTCAAAATGGTTAAAAGCGCAAATGATACAGCAATTTTACCGCTCGCTGCTCCGTCTATTGATCAGCCGAGTAATGGGATTAATTCTTGCTTCTGTAGCAGTCTCAAGCGCAACAATCTTCTTGAGATTACCCATAACATCAGCCTTCAAGAGGCGAAAAAAATGACAACAAAAACCTTCCAACGCATTCTATTCTGTACATTATTGAGTACAGCGATCACCGCTGCGTTCCTGCAGCCGGTGCTGGCCTGCACCCGGATCTTGTGGAATAATAACAAGTTGGCAGTAGTTGTCGGGCGAACGATGGACTGGCCTGAATCAACCCACCCGGTATTGACTGTGTTTCCCCGAGGGATTTATCGTGACGGCGGTCGGCTCGGATCGCAAGTTGTCGTCACCCAAAATCCAGCACGTTGGACTGCAAAATATGGGAGCGTGGTCACGACCATTTATGGTGTCGGCACTGCAGACGGTCTCAATGAGGAGGGGTTGGCAATGCATTTGCTTTATTTGACGGCAACTGACTTTGGTCCGCGTGAAGCAAGTAAACCCGGCGTGCATGCCGGGATTTGGGGGCAGTATCTGCTCGACAATGCTGCAAGTGTAAGCGAAGCTTTGGAACTCATGAAGAGTATCCAGCCGGTGATGGTTTCGGTACATGGTATGAAAGCAACTGTCCATATGGCCATTGAGGATGCAACGGGTGACTCGGCCATCATTGAATATATCGGCGGACAGCCGGTGGTGCATCATGGCCGGCAGTATCGGGTGATGACCAACGATCCGGCTTACGACGAACAACTGGCCAATCTTGCCGGCTATGACTTTACCAATGCAACTCGCCAGACAGTATTGCCGGGGAATGTCGATCCGCGCGATCGCTTCGTCCGCGCTTCCTATTATCTGCAAATGCTGCCTGAGCCTCAAACTGAACGAGAGGCGATTGCCGGTATTCTTGCCATCGCGCGCAACGCTTCAGTACCGTTTGGTGCTCCCAACAATGCGCCTGGTTCTCTGTACAACACTGAGTATCGCACCGCAATCGACCTTACCAATCTGCGTTATTTCTTCGAAATGACAACGACCCCCAACCTGGTCTGGATGGTTATGTCGAAATTCAACTTTAATGCAGGAGCACCGGTGATGATCCTGAATCCGGACGATTTGGACCTTGTTGGCGACGTTTCAGCTAAGTTCCAGGTTGCTGCAAAAGTACTGTTTTAATTATCCGCTTTAGAGTTCTCAGTCGACAATCGTTAATGTATTAATAAGATTATTTATTCAAAGAGATACATACTAAACGGTAGGAAATATGAACCCATCTGAACGAAAGCTCCTGCTCCTCGTTACAGTAACCAGCATCCTGTTCGGCAATACCATAGCAGCAATTGGTTCAGAATCACCTGCAGTCAGTCTTGCACAAGCATGGCGAAAGGTTGTCGCTGAGAACGATACACTTGCCGCAGCAAGGGAAAACGTCGAACAGGCAAAACATAAACAGGGTGCGGTGAAGGATTTATATCTCCCGGAAATAGGTATATCGGCGAATTATGCGTACCTTGACGACAAGGTTACCCTTTCTCCGGCGGATATTTTAGAGAGTATGCCTGCCGGAAGTCAACTCGAACCTATTATAGCTAACCTCGCCCAGGGATATGGCCTGTCGGTGAGTGAATTAAATAGCGGCCTCACCTCAACTATCGCCGAACGGGAAAATCTCGCCAGTTCAATTCGAGCACTCTGGCCTGTCTATACCGGAGGAAGAATTACTGCCGCCCAAGACATTGCCCGGGGCCAACTGGGCGAGGCCGGTCACCAGCTGGAGATGAAGATAGAGGAACAGTTTGAAAATCTGGCCCGCTACTATTTCGGGGTTGTTTTAAGCCAAAAAGTGCTCGACACCAAGGTCGAAATGGAAGCCGGTTTGAAGAAACATCGCGATCATGCGGTTCTCCTTGAGAAACAGGGGCAGATAGCCAGAGTCGAAAGAATGCAGGCGGAAGCATCCTACGACAGGGCCATAGTCGATCGCCGCAAGGCGGGTCACGAGCTGGAGATAGCCAGGCTCGCCCTGACCAGATTGTTGAAAAGTCCGCAGACGGTTATCCCTTCAGATACACTTTTCATCAACGATACTCTTCCTCCCCTGGCTTCTTTTCTGGACAAAACCTTAGCCAACTATCCAGGCCTCGGTGTTCTTGAATCAAAGAAAGAACAGACCGCAGGTTTAATCGCAATGGAAAAGGGCAAATACCTCCCGACAGTAGCCGTTTTTGGTAATCACAGCCTCTATGAGGAGGATTACCTGGCGAATAAGTTGGTTCCCGACTGGGTTGTGGGTGTCAGCATAAATATTCCACTTCTTGAAAGATCCGGTCGCTCGGGCAATCTGAAGGCGGCAAAAAGTATGGTAAAGCAGATAAACGCCTTGCAGCTTCAAGTGCGAAGCGATCTTTCGGTATTGGTGGAAAAGAGTTATCGCCAGACTGAGCAGGCACTTGAAGAATATCAAGGACTCGAGTCAAGCCTGGCGCTCGCCGAACAAACCGTTGATCTGCGAGCAAAGGCTTTTGACCAGGGGCTCTCAACCTCTCTTGATGTGGTTGATGCCGAGTTGTTTCTGGCAGGAATAAAGACCCAACGGGCGGTTGCTGTGTATAATTATGTCGTCACCCTGGCAACACTCCACGCCGTCAGCGGCGAACCGGATAATTTTTTGCTTTATCAAAATACTCAAGGAACAGAGGTACGGTAATGCGTTTTTTCAGAACTTTTCTGGTGATTATCGTTTTAGCTGCCGGGGTTGCATGGCTCAGCTACACTTTCTGGTATGCGTATCAGCCACAACCAATACGCTTACAAGGCCAAGTGGAAGCACAGCAGTACAATATCAGCTCAAAAGTTGCCGGCCGCATTGACCAGGTTCTCGTCCGCAAAGGTGATCTTGTCGAAAAAGGCCAGCTTATTTTCACCATAATCAGTCCGGAAATCGATGCTAAACTGGCCCAGGCGGTTGCCGGACAAGATGCGGCAAATGCCTTGGCCAAAGAAGCGACGGCCGGGGCAAGAAGGCAGCAGATCGAGGCAAGTCGGGATCAGTGGCAGCAGGCCAAAGCGGCCGCCGACCTCAAGGAAAAAACTTTTCAACGTATCAACAATCTGTATATGGATGGCGTCGTGGCCGAGCAGAAACGTGATGAAGCTTCAACCCAATTCCAGGCTGCTCGTTTTGCCGCCAATAGTGCCTACCAGATGTTCAAAATGACTGAAGAGGGCGCCCGCGATGAGACCATAGCAGCAGCGGAAGGCAAGGCAAGGATGGCTGCGGGGGCCGTTGCAGAGGTAGAGGTTTACGCCGCCGATACTCGAATAGACAGTTGGCATGACGGCGAAGTTTCCCAGATTCTCCTGCAATCCGGCGAGCTTGCCCCCCAGGGATTTCCTGTTGTTACGGTTATAGATATGAAGGATGCCTGGGTGGTTTTTCACGTCCGTGAGGACCGGCTTGCAGAATTTGCCAAAGACACCGAATTTAGTGCCGTAATTCCTGCTCTTGCGCACGCTGACCATCGCTTTCGGGTAAGCCATGTTGCGGTTATGGGCGATTTTGCGACCTGGCGGGCCACCAATGTGGATAAGGGTTTTGATATGCGCAGCTTCGAAGTTGAGGCCCGGCCAATTAAACCAATTAAAGGATTGCGAGCAGGAATGAGTGTCCTGGCGGTTGAAAAGTGACGAGGCCATCTTTTTCATCCATGGTGGCCCGGGAATGGAAGGTTCTTCTGCGCGATCCCTGGCTGCTCTCCCTCATCAGCTGGGTCCCTCTTGTGCTCTTTTTTATCATGTGGGCGATTTTTTCAAAGGGAATCGCCAGAGATCTTCCAATTGGCGTGGTTGACCTGGATAAAAGTCGTCTATCCCGAGCCCTTATCCGCCAATATGATGCCAATCCTGCCCTGGCAATTGCTTATGATTATCCGGACGTCCAGCAGGGCGCATCTGCTCTTCGTAAAGGAATAATCTATGGGCTGGTGATCATTCCAGCGGATCTGGAAAAGAGAACGACCCTCGGTCGACCGCCGGAGGTGAACGTTTTTGTCAACAGCCAGTTCCTGCTGGTCGGCAAGATGGTGAATACTGCACTGCAGCAGGCCCAGGGCACCTTTGTCGCCAAAATTGAAATTGCCAAAAATTTGGCAACCGGAGCACCGGTTGTTGATAAGGCGCTCTCAGCTGCTCTGCCGATAGGCAATCAAATAACGCCTCTTTTTAACAGCAACAACAACTACGCGCAGTTCCTCGTTGCCGCCATATTGCCTGCTGTCTGGCAGATTTTGATGATGGTGGTAACCGTTCTCTCTATTGCTGCCGAACAACGCAGAAATGGTTTGAGTAAGTGGCTGGGAGCTTTCCCGGCCAGAGCCTTGCTGGCCAAATTTTTCCCCTTGAGCCTCCTCTTCTGGCTGCACGGTCTGCTCGTTCTCTGGTGGATGTATATCTTTCTCGGCTGGCCTATGCACGGCAACTGGACCATCCTGCTTTTCGCGCAACTTGTTACGGTTTGTGCGAGCATTGGTGTTGCTTCCCTCTTCTTTTTTGTCACTCAAGATGCTGCCAGAGGACTCAGTCTGGCCGGCGCCTATGCGGCACCGGGACTTGCCTTTATGGGAGTCACCTTTCCAGTTACGGATATGACCCTGCCGGCTAAAATCTGGCGTAATCTGATACCGATAAGCCATTACATTGAAATTCAGCTTGGACAGGTTAATTATGGTGCGCCGTTGCATACGGCGCTTCCTCAACTGGAGTCTCTTGGGTTTTTCATTTTCCCGCTTCTGTTTGTTTTCTATAAAGCAAAGCGACTCGGCTCTATGCCCTCAGAATACGCGGGGAATCAATGAACTGGTGGGCTCTTTGCAAACATGAGTGGCACGCGGTTTTTACCAATCAGGCTATCCTGCTCACTGTTTTTGGTGGAGTGCTGCTCTACTCTTTTCTCTATCCGCTGCCATATACTAAACAGCTCCCAAGAGAGCAGAAAGTGATTGTTGTCAATCTGGACGGCAGTCAGCTCAGTCGGCGGCTGGAAAGAATGGTTGATGCAACCCCACAGGTACAGCTTAGTGCCCGGGCCTACAGCCTTGAAGAAGCACAAAAGATCTTTGTCGATAGGAAAATGGCCGGCATCCTCGTTATACCGGAAAATTTTTACCGGGATCTTCTCCAGGGCAGACGACCGACTCTTTCTTTTGCCGGAGATGCCGGCTATTTCCTGGTTTACGGCACAGTGGTAGAAGGATTGGCAGCCTCATCTCAAACGCTGGCCGCAGAGGTGAAGATTTCCAGGATGGTTATGTCCGGCCAGGTACCGGCTTTAGCAGCAGAACAGTACAGTGCGGTAAAACTGAGTATCCACCCGGTGTTCAACCCAACCATGGGATACGTAAATTATGTCATCCCTGCCGTCTTTATCCTTATCCTGCAGCAAACCCTGATCATGGGAGCAGGGATACTTGGCGGAGGACAGAATGAACAGCGTTTACTGGAAGGGAAAGGGTATTGGCTTGAGGCGGCTCCATGGAAATTATCGGTGGTGCGGACTGCGCTTTTTGTTGCAATCTACTGGGTACTCTGCATGTATTATTTCGGATTCAGCTTTAGCTTTTACAATATCCCGCGCCTAGCCAATTTCTCAGAACTGAATTTACTTATCCTGCCTTTCCTGCTCGGCGCTACCTTTCTGGGCATCAGCCTCGGGCAGATCCTGCCGCGACGTGAGTTGGCAACTGTCCTGGTCCTTCTCAGCTCAATGCCGCTTATCTTTAGTTCCGGGGTTATCTGGCCGGTTTCAGCAATTCCCTATCAAATCACCGCCATCATGCAATTTATTCCAGTGATACCGGCCATCAAGGCATTTGTTGGTCTCAACCAGATGGGGGCGGATTTTTCAGATATCCTCCCGCTCTGGAGGCAACTCTGGTTCTGTGCTGCACTCTACGGCTGTCTCGCCTGGTGGCTCCTCCGAAGACAAGCACTATCCCGCTGATTCTTCATCGCTCCTCTGTAAATGCACCAGAAAACTTACCGAAGATTGAGAATCCTAGACTAGATGTACTTCTGGTTTTTCGATGATCCGCCCTGTAATCAGCATTCTCAGACTTTCCGGTGACGGACATATGGCTTTTATCCGTACCCTGGATCAGATCTCCATTGAACTCCTGTACGGCGAGCGATTTTCTCTCGGTCTTGTGATGTGCTCAGTTCTTCTCGGAATGATTGTCCCGCCGAGCAATGCCATGATTACAAAAAGGTCTTTTTGATCTGTTTATAAGCAAGATGACCCTGACAATAAAAAACAATATTTGAATCCCAGATGTTTCCAGATCATTAATAGAGATAGTTGCTCCATCAATGACCATCGTCGGGGTTGATACTACTTTCTTAGCAGTATCTCAGTTACTATCTTGCAGGTTGCCTGACAATATCATAGCCGGTCGGTGACGAACTTGCGCAAAAATCTAGATTGATCCAGATTTGAAGAAACAAGATGAGACACCCAATGCTTTTGAAACAGTGAAGTATTAAGATTTTCGATGTGGTGATGAGTTTTTAAAAAGATGCCTACCTGGTCAGCCGCAAACAGGCAATGTTCGGCAAGAACATTATTATTACCGACAATACGGACTGGCTAACCAGCGATATCCTTGAAGCGAATCTTGCCCGCTGGCAGGTTGAGGATCGGTTTCGATTGAGCAAGAATGACGATCTGGTTGGTACAAGCCCAGTCCGGCATTGGACAGACAGCAAAATCAGGTGCCATCTCTTTACCTGTGTTGCCGCCATGACCTATTTGCGGCGGATTGAATTGAAGATGGAAGCTGCCGGACGAAAACGTTCCGTCAAGGAGATCATGGACGACATGCGGCACCTGCACTATGTACTGAGTATAAAAAAGGGAGCCGTACACCTGTGCGTCGGATTGAGACTCTAAGTAAGACCCAGAGCGAAGTCCTGTCGGCCTTCGGCTACTGCGTTGACGAGAATGGGGTCTTATAGGGACCTGCGGGTAAAGTCTTGATCTAGCAAGGGTTTGCGGACCACCGCGCTGTTTATCTCCGAAACTCCTGTTGAACAAACATAGTGTTAACAGCCCCGCTCTGTCGAGGCATCCTCCACAATCCCTCTTGAGTGACCGAAACCAATCTGTTACAATAAAAGTAAAATCTCACTTACATTGTCCGGTAAACAATATCGTCTACCAACGGCTCAGAAACTCCTTACCTTTCAGGCAGTACACCCACCGTTTGATCACGCTCCCCAAGTAGGCACTAGTATAAATAAAAAACGGCAATACTGACTTCGACTATGAACATAGACAACAGCTGGAAGCGAATTGGTTCGATCCGCAATCGAATTCTCTTCTTTGCCATTCTCGTTACCCTCGTGCCGTCCATTGGCATGGGCTGGTTCTGGTATGACATATCCCGAAAGACCACCAGTGCCAAAATCGAACAGCAATTCATCGGATCAGCGGATATTATCGATCGAGAAATTGGGCTCTGGTTCAAGGAACGCAACTACGACCTGCAGGTGTTCTCCAACTCTTTCGTGGTATCGGAAAACCTGGGAATCTACTATCGGGAAAAGACTAGCAGCACAGGGATAACGCAAAAGACAGATGAAGCCTTAAAAAAGATCAGCACCTATTTTGGGATCATCATCACCAAATTTGAAATTTATCGATATCTCGCTCTGCTAAATATAGAAGGCAAAGTTCTTGCTTCCTCGAACCCCGCCCTACAGGGAGAATTCGTGACAATACCTGACAGCTGGAAAGATCAAGAAAAACATAACCGGTATTTCATCGCCAACGCTTCTCTCAACGAACCGGAAGGCGGCCCCCAGGTGCTCATCGGTATTCCGTTACTTGAAAACACAGAAAATGCGATTATCGGCTTTTTTGTGCTGGCGGCCCACCTAGACACAATCCAGCGCCTGATCACCAGTTCACTTCCAGGCGGCAGAATGCAGGTCAACAGCACCGTCACCCTCCTCGAGAAAGACGGCAGGATCATCTTCAGCACCGCCCCAACCGAATCCGTCGCCACTGCCGATATCGTAACGGAAGAAGCCCTCAAAATCTTTCAACGTCCTGGTAGCCTCCATGAATATAGCAACAGGAGGCAGATTGCCGTGCTGGGCATGGGTTTCTCCCTCACCGAGTTGCCCTGGCACCTTCTTTTGGAAAGAAACAAGGACGAGGTCTATGCCGTGCTCATCGACGCACGTAATCGAATTCTGCTGATCACCGTATTGCTCACCGTCGCTATAGGCGGGACTGCGGTCATAATCACCCGTAATATCATTTACCCTCTGCAGGAGTTGATCAAAGGGGTGCAGCAGGTTGCGGGCGGAAATCTTCAAGTCACGGTACCGGTACGCAGAAAAGATGAACTTGGCCTCGTCACCACCATGTTCAACGAGATGGTCGAGCGGCTCCGAGAACACCAGATCCGACTTGAAGAACTGGCAACCACAGACCCGCTCACCGGTCTGGTCAATCGTAAGCAGCTTATGACCAGCCTTGCGTTACATATGGAAGGTTTCTCTCGACATGGCACCAACTTCTCTCTCCTGATGCTTGATATCGACTTTTTCAAGAAGGTGAACGACACCTATGGCCATCAGGCTGGAGACTGTGTCCTGGTAGAAACAGCGACTATTCTCAGCAGCATCCTCCGAACCCTCGATACCGCTGGGCGATATGGCGGAGAAGAATTCGTGGTTATCCTCGATACTGCAGACCAGGCCCAGGCGGTCCAGAGCGCAGAACGCATCCGGCGGGCCGTCGAGGGCCACGTCTTCTCCTGTCACGGTCATGAACTGCGAATCACCGTCAGCATCGGGGCCGGTGTCATATCCCCCTCCGACGAAACGGTGGACAGCTTGATAGCCCGGGTGGACAAGGCCCTCTACCGGGCCAAAGCGGAAGGGCGGAATCGGGTGTGTGCCCCGGATGTCTCGGCCCCCATCGACGATGACAGGCAAGAACTATGATCAGAGGCGTATGGTGAAAGTAACTACAACTTCTTGGGAATTGAAAGCAGGGAATAGTATATCCACCCTTCCCTGCCGTCCTGAAGTGAAACCTTGATCCAGTATCCCTTACTCCCGATGGCTGTAAGGCCGGTCTCCGACTCAACCGTTGTCAGCAGCTTCCCCCTGATGCCGGGAGCTTTTCTGATATTACTGGTTCGAGCAACCTTCAAGTCAAGCGGGCTGATGAAATCAGCATAGGTTTTTGGCATAATCCTTGCCTTGCCCTCATCGTTAAATTGCTGCAGGCTGATCAGATCCCGGGCCTGTGCCGCTAAAAAGGAAGCTTGTTCATAACGATCATTTTCCAACTCGCGGTTGCTCTGAACCATGAGCTGCTCTGCTTCGGCAAAAAGTTCCTGTTCTTCCGGCTCGAGCTTCTCCCGGACTGTCTCGATTTCCGTAGCGACTTCCGCCAGGTAAGCGACCGTCTCCACCCTGGTATTTGCACCCGGGGTGCGAATGGTATTGCTGGCAATTTCCTTGGCTAGTCCCTGGCCGGCTGCGCGCAGGCGCGCGATTTCCTCATTTTTCTCGACCAGTTCCATTTGCAGCCGGGCCGTCATCGCATTCTGCTGTGCAAGTCCGGCCTGCAGGTTGACCACCTCGCTTTGCAGCAGCTGATTCTGCTCGATCATTTTCGCCGCCCGCTCTTCAGCCCTTTTACCAATAGTGCATCCACCGGAAAAGAGAGCTATTACCAGCAAGAAAACGAAGGGATACCCATAAAACACATTTCTTGATATTGCGAACACGGATCTCCCCGCTTGGTTGAACCAGCCATCTCAAAAAACAGAAGATTGCCGAATATTTCCTGTTGCCGGAACATTCCTGAGTGGAACATTCACCGTGATTCCTTAAATATTTTAGCATAAGGGCATGAGAGCAACAAGGAGACTTTGGGTACCTGTCTATCAATAGGGCCCCCAGCCGTTCTCACCCTAAACACACATCAACAGCAAGATCAAAGCAATAATCACACCATAAATCCTCGCCAAAACCATCAAAATACGTGTTTTGAGCGATTTCAGGCAGTCGAATATCATTGGTCGGATCTGTTTTAAAATGACTGTAATGTTCTAATGTGATAGGTTAATTTGACCTAAAGACCTATTGATGATTCAGCGATCGCTGAGTGCAAATATTTCTTTGATTTATATGAGTTAGAATATTCAAGATGCTCATCTTGCTGCTTTTCCCTTCAGTAACCTTGGCGTGCTGCTGCAAGAGAATCTTTCACTGGAATCCCAACTTCTTTTTGAAAGAGGTTGTCACAAACAAACGAGGCGGTTACCGCTTTGAACATAATAAATTCTTTTCCGAAATACTAAAATATTTCAGTAACGTCCGGTTAGAAAATTGCATGTAAAATATTTATAAATATTAAACAATTAGGCCATTTTTTCTTGACAAAAAATAAAATTTCACGTGTTCTTGAATTCCAGGTACATTAGCCACTTTTCTCAGGCAACGATTAATCGCAATGGCGGACTTCTTTGTCTTTTACACTGAGTGGCTCTTTCCCGATATCAATTCACGCTTTATCGTCGATAATCCTCCAATTGCTCTATCTATGAGAGTTTGCAGGTTTATTCTACGTTCACATAGTTTTTCTCAATCATCTCCACCAAAACCCTATAAACAGGGAGTGAAACACATACTCCCGCCGGGGGAATTGTTGTTTCACTTCCACAAACAAGGAGGAAACAGCAATGGCACATGAAAATTTATTTCAAAAAGTAACAGAGATCAACAGACAGCTTCGAGCTTTTGGTCGTGAAGCCGTACAGGAAATCACGATGATGAAAGATGGGGAGGTCAACCGCATGTCCAGTCAAAGCCCTTGATCGCAACATCAAACTGAACCAGGCTCTCTGGTTGTTAACGGAGAAAATGGCTGAGTTGAAAAGGACCGACACTGATCTGTCAGTTGTGCCTGCCTGATCTACTTTTTTGCTTTCAACTAAGGATAGCCGTCTCCTTCGGGGGACGGCTTTTTTTATTCTCATCTTACAGAGCATGGAAAAAGTAATACTGAATATTGTTATGAAAAAATATAGCATAACCCACATTAAAAATACGGTTTATGCTATATTGTTTCATTTTAACCCAATTTCGAATTGACAATGTTGCTAGTAAGACATAGGATGATTGTGTGTTATCCAGTATTTAATCAATTTCGGTGCATATGAAACACGAAACGTTTTTCCGCAAACATCCGGTGTTCACAGGCGAAGAGTTCAACGATCATCTCGCAAGTCTTGGGAAAAAAGGCCCCAGGACCCGAGAATCCCTGCTGAATTATCATAGGAATACCGGGCATGTCATTCTCATTCGAAGAGGATTGTATGCGGTTATCCCAATAGGAGCCGATCCGGATTCGTATCCGATTGATCCTTTTCTTGTTGCCGCCAAACTCACAGCAGATGCTGTACTGTCATACCACACGGCTTTAGAAGTACACGGTTACGCCTACTCTATACGTGAGCATCTCACTTATTCAGCAGCCCGCCCGGTTTCCCCTGTTACGTTTCGATCCCATGTTTTTCGAGGTGTCAGGTACCCCCAATCACTTTGCCGTGAAGAAAAGGTAGATTTCGGTGTTACCACTGTCGACCGCGTGGGTCTTACAGTCAGGGTTACTTCCCTTGAACGAACATTGGTGGATGTCTTGGATCGGCCTGCTCTTTCAGGAAGCTGGGAAGAAATTTGGCGTTCCCTTGAAGCGATCGAATTCTTCGATCTCGACAAAGTGGTCGAATATGCCCTTCTGCTAGGTAATGCGACAACGATTGCCAAGGTTGGCTTTTATCTGGAACAGCATCGCGAATCGTTGATGGTCGAAGAGAATCATCTGACGCCTCTTCGAGATCATCGCCCCAGGCAACCACATTACCTGGACAGTTCCAACAGAAAATCAGGGAAGGTTGTTGCAGACTGGAATCTGGTGGTCCCTGTTGATTTTTTCGAGCGGACTTGGGGAGAAGTGCTATGAAAATATCTCATGAGAAACTGATAGCTCAAGCGGAAGCAACAGGATTCAGACCGGATGTGCTTGAAAAGGTTGCCCACCTGCTGGGGTTGCTCGAAGCCCTTGGCAGCCATCCTTTTTTAAAAGGCAAGCTGGCTCTCAAGGGTGGAACAGCGCTGAACCTTTTTGTATTCAATGTCCCCCGGCTCTCCGTTGATATCGATCTCAACTATGTGGGGGCGGAGGATCGTGAAGCCATGCTTGCCGAACGACCCAGGATCGAGCAGGCAGCTCAGGCAGTATTTGCCAGGGAAGGATTCACTGTCAGGCGCATGCCGGAAGAACACGCCGGCGGAAAATGGTCCCTGCGTTACCAGAGTGCTGCAGGCCTTGGCGGCAATCTCGAAGTGGACCTCAACTTCATGTATCGGGCCCCATTGTGGCCCGTTACGTTATCTGACTCGTATCCGGTCGGAACCTGGCAGGCCAGCCAGATACCTGTAATTGATATCCATGAATTGGCGGCGGGAAAACTGGCGGCGTTGCTTGCACGCAGAGAGGCACGAGACCTGTTTGACAGCCACCGCATTTTGCATAAGGAAAATCTCGATCAGGCCCGGCTGCGAACAGCTTTTGTCGTCTACGGTGCCATGAATCGTAAAGATTGGCGAACGGTTTCCGTCGAGGATGTGAATTTTGAAAGCGCAGAACTTGCTCGGCAGTTAATCCCGACCTTGCGCGCCACTGAATCTGCAGAACAAGAATCAATCGACCAATATGGTGCACGCCTTGTTGAGGAATGCCGACAGGCCTTGTCTGTTGTGCTGCCTTTCACTGAAAAAGAGAAAGCATTTCTTGATTTGCTGCTTGAGCAGGGTGAGATTGACTCGACAATTCTGACTTCGGACAAAAGTCTACAAAAACGCATTCAAAAGCAGCCTCTTTTGGAGTGGAAGGCGGTCAATGTTAGAAAATATAAAGGTCTATAACGACGGCATAAAGTGCCTTAGCAGTATATCCACAGAAGAGAGAAACAAAGAAACACATCGTCCTTTCTTCATTAAAATAGAAGTCAATACAATACATGCAACCTACATTTATCCTCTACAAATTCGGTCAAATAGCTCCTCTCAATTGAGGAATCTGAAGCGATGGTAAGAATAAAGGATGGGATAGTATCTATTCTACTGCTTCTTACTATCAGTCTTAACTGAATTTGCTTTTTTAAAAGTGCCCATTAAAGACCTATCACTCCAAGTTTGAGTGCAACGAAAAGATCCACATTTCTTCCACATTTCTTCCATATTCCCTCCTCATTTTCATTTTATATTTCTTACACTAACCTCCAGAACTGTTGTCTAAACCCCTGGTAATAGTTGTGTAGTGATTGGTCGCCAGGAAACATAATGCCAAAAAAATGTTTCCAGACTATCGAATTTGGTCGCTGCCTCCCGTTCTATGTCTGTGAGGTATCGCTACAATTAAAAATTATCTAATGGACTCAAAATGAATGGATACTGCAGACTGAAGGTATATGACACAGGTTTCGCCTTTGACCCTACAACGGGTAGCATCTTCATGCTTAATGAAACCGGCTTGGCAATTGTAAAACAACTTCGCAAGGGTTGTGGCGAAGAATCCGCTGCCGAAAAGTTGGTCAGTGAGTGTGAAATCTCCCTTCCTGCGGCACAAAGAGATGTGGCGGATTTTTCTTCAAACTTGAGCTCCCTCGGACTCGCATAAGGAAGACATAATGCAAAAAAAAGTCACTGTAGCCGTAACAGGTTTAAATGCTATGGACAACCCTGGGCCAGGCCTGGGAGTGGCTCGCAGCCTGAAGCTTGATGACGGCCTGAATGTTCGTGTTCTGGGACTTGCCTATGACGCCATGGAACCGGGTATTTACGTAGACTGTGTCATCGACAAGAGTTTTCTGGCTCCTTACCCGACCGTCAATGGTAAGGCCTGGATTGAACGGTTGCTGCATATCAAGCGATCCGGCGGCCTGGATTTCCTGATCCCTAACATGGATGCCGAGTTGCCGGTCTGTATCAAGTACGCTTCGGTCTTAGCCAAGCACGGCATTGGTATGTTTATTCCAACTATGCGCCAGTTCACACTTCGATCCAAGGATCGCCTGCCTGAGGTTGCCGAGCGCATCGGTGTTGAGGTTCCTCAAACGCGTGTGGTCTACACCCGTGAACAGGCCATTGAGGCCGCCCGGGATATTGGCAAGAGAGGTGCTCCGGTTATGATCAAGGGCATACTTTACCAGGCAATTATGGCCTTATCGCTAAGCGATGTGGTGAGCCGATTCGATGAGCTAATGGCGGAGTGGGGAGGGCCCGTGATCATTCAGGAGGTCGTCACCGGCGACGAGTTGAACGTGGTCGGCCTGGGTGACGGCGAGGGAAATTCTCTCGGTCTGGTCGGTGCCAAGAAGCTCTCGGTCACTAGTCTGGGCAAGATCTGGACCGGTGTCACCGTGTGCAATGAGCCAATGATGCAAGCAGCCGAGGCCTTCATCAGGGAATACCGTTGGTGTGGTCCTTTTGAGCTTGAATGTATTGTTAGGGATGGCACGGTCTACCTCATCGAAATCAATCCTCGGTTCCCTGCATGGATTTATTTCGCTTCAGGTGTCGGGGTGAACCTTCCATCGAGAATGATCAGGCATTTGCTCGGTATGGAAAATCTACCGATAGTGGCGGCAGAGCCCGGAAAACTTTTTGTACGCTATGTTCAAGAAATGGTAACTGATATGGATTTACTTCAAAGCATGATTTGTCAAGGAGAAACAGCATGAAGTCCGCATATGTCAAGCCCCTCATCAATCGTCTTCAACAGGGGCGTATGAATATTTACGGCTCGCAGCCGAGTTATGTGACGAAGATTAAATCTCATATCGACGGAGTTGCTGTTGATGAGCTGGTCACCCGTTTTGGTTCGCCGTTGTATGTTTTTTCAGAAAAAACCTTGTGCAACAAAGTGAGGGAGGTCCATCAGGCATTTTCCTCCCGTTATCCCAACGTGACTCTGGCATGGTCCTACAAGACCAACTACCTGAAGGCCATTTGTGCCGTCATGCACGAGGAGGGCTCGCTTGCCGAAGTCGTATCGGAGATGGAATACGGCATGGCCCGAAATCTGGGCATCCCGGGTGAAAGAATCATCTTCAATGGCCCCTATAAGCCGCGCCATGCCCTGAAACTTGCCGTGGACGAGGGCGCGATGATCAATATTGATCATATGGATGAACTGCATGATTTGGAGGAGATCGCCCGTGGGCGTGGCCAAACCATCGATGTGGGGATGCGTCTCAGTCTGGACGCGGGTATCCAGCCTCAGTGGTCTCGTTTCGGCCTGAGCCTGGAAACAGGGCAGGCCCGAGAGGCCGTTCGGAGGATGGCCGCCACTGGATTGTTGCGTCTCAGAGGGTTGCACTGTCATATAGGAACCTACATCCTGGATCCGGAGGCCTACGGCCGGCAAGTTGCTAAAATGGTGATATTCTGCCATGAACTTGAGGATTTTTTCGGATTTACCGTCGATTACCTGGATATCGGCGGAGGTATCCCTTCTCAAAGTCGCCTGAAATCATCCTACCTCCCAGCGGACATTTCGGTTCCTCCAGTCGAGGAATATGCCAAAGAGGTGAGCCAGGCACTGCTGCAGAACCTGCGTCCCGGACACATGCCCCGACTCATACTCGAGTGTGGGCGCGCCCTGGTTGACGAGGCGGGTTTTCTTGTTTCAACGGTCACAGCTTCCAAGCGTCTGCCTGATGGAATACGTTCGTATATCGCTGATGCTGGTCTGAATTTACTTTTTACTTCTCTGTGGTACCGGCCTGATATCGCGTTGGTCAAGGAGGTCAAGGGAGTGGCTGAAAATAGTGTCCTGCACGGTCCTCTGTGCATGAACATTGACGTGGTGGCAAATGAGTTGATGCTCCCGCCCCTTGAGCGCGGAGCCCTGATGGTTATTTCGCCTGTAGGTGCATACAACAACACCCAGTCCCAACAATTCATCCACCTCCGGCCTGCGGTAGTCATGATTTCCCAGGATGGCGGAGTGGACCTTATCCAGAATGGTGAAACCCTGGCTGACGTCACTGCTCGTGAGAATCTTCCGGTTCGGTTTACTAGGAACAACAAGCCTGTTGCCAGTAATGCAACCAATAGTTTCACCAGGGTTAACGAAAGAGAGTTGATACATGCACATCACCAGTAAGTTTTACGCAAAGAAGTGTTCAACTATTGCCTGTCTGCTTACCAACTACTCTGTTGGCGTGGCTGGAATTATGTTCTCCTCCAGCCATATTGTTACCTTGGGTATCATGGCGGCGCTGCTCATGGAACCAGGGACTTTTGTGCTCGGTCTGGCGTGTTTGGCTGCTGCGCAATGTACCGGACGACTGGCAGGTATGACACCGTCCATACTCACATCGCCGGCCCATGTATACAATCCCCTGCTGTGTGGATTGGCTCTTGGTAATATGTATGGCCTCAACTTTGAAACTGTCATCCTGGCCGGAGTCTGTGGAGCGATGGTGTTCATATGCACCTCTCTTTTGTTTCATCTTGGGGAGACCTTGGTTGGGTTACCTACCTTGAGTCTGCCTTTTTCGCTGGTTGCTGCGCTGGGGTGTATGACAATGGGTACTTTCGGTTTGTCAGTGAGCGTCAGCCAGATCGGCACATTCCCGCTCTTGTCATTTCCATGGCTGCCCAAGACTTATCTGCTGACTTTGGGGTGGATTTTATTCGCACCTAATGTGGCTGTCGGCATGGTTGTCTGTGTCTTGTTGATAGTTAGCTCACGAATACTGTTTTTTTTGTCAGTGCTGGGCTTTGCCGCAGGTCTGGTTGTCCAGGCCGCTTTGGTGGGCCACTTGGAACCAAGATTGGCGGCACCGGGACTGTTCAATAGTGTCCTTACAGCCATGGCACTGGGGGGCATCTTGCTGGTCCCTGGGGGACGGACATTTGGGGCAGCCGGTATAGCTGCGGCATGCACTGCAGTGGTTACGGTGGGCATCACCCGGTTATTGGGCCTGGCTGGTTCCCCGGCTTTCACGCTGCCCTTTTGTCTGGTGACGCTGTCGGCGTTCTATGTACTGAGGTTGTTGGGCAAGTTCCCTGTGCCTATGCGTCAGGGACGAACACCTGAGGAGACTCTGGAGTGCTATCACGCGAATCTTCAGCGTTTCCCTGGACCGGCGTTAACCATATTCCCGCCATTTGCCGGGCAGTGGACTGTCTGGCAAGGCGTCGATGGTGAATGGACACACAAGGGGCCATGGCGGTGGGCCTTTGACTTTGTCATTACTGACTCCAGAGAGAGTACCCACAATAAGGCCGGGACTGAACTCGGTGATTACTACGCCTATGGCAAGCCCGTGCTTTCCCCGGCGAGAGGAACGGTGGTTCACGTTGTGGAGGATCTGCCGGATAACACACCTGGGACCGTAGATGAGCTATCCAATTGGGGCAATCTCGTCATTATTCAGAACGACGAAGGGTTGTTCGTGGAACTCTCCCATTTTGCCTACAGGTCCATCCGGGTCGCCGTGGGAGAGCGGGTCGAGCTCGGTTCACTCCTCGGTCTTTGCGGGGCTTCGGGATATTCGCCAGAGCCGCATATTCATGTGCAGGTCCAGGCTACTGCCATTCCTGGAGCAGCTTCGATCCCGTTCGGTTTTAATGGCATGATCCAGGACGGTATGCTCAAATCAAGTTGTGTACCTGTCAGGAGCAGTCTGGTTGAATCGATTTTTCCAGATGGGCAGATGGCCCGGGTCATGAATCTGTTACTGGATGAAACCCTGTTATTTCAAGTGCGGAAGTGCGGTATGGAGCATGGACAGGCTCGGTTTCGTACGGAAATGACGGAGAATGGCAACATGGCACTGGTTTCCGAGCGCGGGAAGATGTCCTATATCCGTTCATGGCAGGGCTTTCTTGCCATAAGCCTTGACGGTGATGATCCCTGGTTGCGAATTCTTTTCTTGCCCTTGCCACGGCTGCCACCCGCTTATCGTCTTGGCTTGACTTGGCAGGAGAGTCTCCCGGTAGGTCTCGTGCTCACTGGTCTGCGTAGAGAATTTGCCCGGTTTATGACGCTCTTTTCTCCCCATTGGGCCTCGGTCCAGGCTGTCTACCGATTTGAGGATGCCAGAAGTCTGGCTGCCAGTATCGAGTACAAGGCTCTTGGCATGCGAACAGAAATTCATACGGAATTGGATTCACACGGCATGCCTGGTAGTATCTGGTTTGAAGACCTGGAACTCAAACGTGTTAAAAATGAGGTCTGTGAGACCAAAGCACAAAAACATATTGCTCCCATATCGGAGCGGGAAGCATCCGACTCAGTCATTTTATGTTAAGTCACAACTCAAAAGGAAACAACGCCATTGCGTGGCACATTCCTTGAAAAGAAGCAATACTGAAACAGATAATAAAGATCAGTAAGTTCATGAGGATAGACAAATAGCTATTTAGCAGAAATTCATTTTTCCTTGAGATGGGTATTCTTTCCAGACTATTTCGGATTTCGATTTCACTATCAGCCGAATAGTTGTTCCTACGAACACCACCACTCGCAGTGCTTTATTGGCGCTAACAACCTATCTCGGCCATAGGAATGTTTCATATACCTACTGGTATCTGGAAGCAACGCCGGATTTAATGAGAAACATCGCTGAACGTTGCGAATGTTTTGTTACAGGAGGGCAGTCATGAATCCGATCGCATCGCACATTACATGCTTTCTGTAGCAAGCTTAACGATCTAAATCTTCAATCACACGCCAACATTCTCATCCGCGGTAAAGGGCGAAGGGAGCGTTGTCTGCCTTTATGGAAGGCAACGACATTGGCGTTGCGAGCATGGTTAGCGGTCAGGGGTAGGGTCTTGGTCCCACAGCTGTTCCTCAATGTTCATGGGAAATCTATAACCCGTTCCGGTTTCGAATACATCTTACGTAAGCACACTCACATTGCCGAAAAGTGTTGTCCTTCTCTGGCATCGAAGCGAGTTTCGCCACATGTGCTGCGATATACCTGCGCACTAACGGTGTTGCAGGCCACCAAAGATCTTCGAAAAGTCGCTCTTTGGCTCGGACATTCAAGCATGCAAACGACTGAAATGTACACACGTGCCGATCCTTCGGTGAAGTTGGAGGCATTGGAATCTATTGTCGCTCCAAAACTACGCTCTGGGCGTTTCAAGGCAACCGATGAACTGATCACCTCCCTGAAAACCGGCTCTTTTATGCAGAGTAAGAATATACCTAAATGACAGATTGGTGGGGCTCGCAAGCAGTGGGCTCCGCATAACAATTAACTCAGCATTAAACCTTCCTCTTGCTCTTTTCTGGAGTCTCAACTCTCTGCCGGATTCAGTAATGTTCGGCTTATTTTTTACAACTTTCGGGGGATGCAGTTGGCAATTTTCGCGATATGATAAATACAATACTACAAATTATTGGACCGTTACGGGCTGCAATGTTTCATTGCCCATATCCTTTTGCCAGGCCTTGTAATTCTTGAATAAAGGTGACTCTGCCATGATCGTCAAAATTCTGAGTGCCTGGTGTCTGGTTGCCGCTACCGTAACGATTCATGCCTTGGGTCTGGCAATTGTTCTCGGGCTATTTTTGAAATTAGCCAATGCGAATAGCGGATTTCTGAAGTCCGCCTGGCGACTCTGCAACTTCGCTTGGTGGATGATAGTGATACACATGGTGGAGATAGCAATATGGGGCCTGTTTTACTGGTGGCAGGACTGCCTGCCCGACGTTGAATCGGCTTTCTATTTCGCCGGAGTAACCTATACGACAATTGGTTATGGCGATCTTCTGCTCTCCCCCAAATGGCGTATGTTTGGTCCTGTCGAGGGATTGACGGGTATTTTAATGTGCGGATTGTCTACCGCTGCGTTCTTTGCTGCGGTGAGTCATCTGCATAAAATGAAAATTGAAGTTGGTAAGCACTGATACACTCGCACAAAGTCCTGTTCGAAAAAATCAGTAGCTCAGCACTGCGCGATGATTGAGGAGAACGACTATGGCTTGGCAAACATTTCTAAAAAGGCCCCCTGAAACTTTCAGTAAGGATAGTGTCGCAGGTCTCACCGCAGCGGCGGTGGTACTGCCTAAAGCCATGGCCTATGCAACGGTTGCCGGACTCCCGGTGGAGGTGGGTTTGTATACCGCTTTTTTGCCGATGATACTTTATGCACTTCTCGGCACTTCACGGGTATTGAGCGTAAGTTCCACGGCAACGCTGGCAATCCTGACTGCTGCGCAATTAGCAATAACGGTTCCGGATGGAGATCCTGGCCGATTAATGACGGCGGCTGTCACCCTTACTGCAATAGTTGGAGCGCTGCTTATACTCGCATCTGTATTGCGCCTGGGTTTTGTGGCAAACTTCATATCCGCGCCTGTCCTTACTGGGTTTAAGGCAGGAATAGGACTTGTCATCGTTTTTGATCAAGTTCCGAAACTGTTTGGTTTGCATATCGAAAAAGCAGGTTTTTTCCGTGATATAGGCTCCTTGATTCATCATCTGCCGGCAACTTCAATGCTTACTATGCTGGTAGCCATTACGACGCTGCTTATTCTCATTGGTTTAGAGCGGTTCTTTAAACACTCTCCTGCCCCTCTGATCGCGATTGCTTTCTGTATCATCGCCTCCTGGCTGTTTGGGATGCATGATCATGGTGTTGCCATTGTCGGCACGATACCGCAGGGTCTGCCCAGACTGACAATGCCTGATCTGTCACTGATTACCGAGCTTGCTCCTGCTGCTCTGGGCATTGCTTTGATGAGCTATACCGAAACGATTGCTGCAGGACGTGCGTTTGCCGCGCAAGGCGAGCCTCCCATTAGCCCCAACAGAGAACCATCGCCACAGGAATAGCAAATTTAGGCGGGGCGTTTCTTGGCTCAATGCCGGCCGGCGGCGGTACCTCGCAAACAGCGGTGGTGCGAGCAGTTGGTGCACGTTCACAACTGGCCTCGATGGTAACTGCACTAAGCGCCCTGGCGGTGATGTTGCTGTTTGCTCCAGTGTTAGGACTCATGCCTATGCAACACTTGCTGCAATCGTGATATTTTATTCAATAGGATTAATAAAACCTGCAGAGTTTGTTGCCATCCGCAAAGTTCGAACAATGGAGTTTCGCTGGGCCCTGCTGGCCTGTCTCGGTGTGTTGATCTGGGGAGCTCTGCATGGCATAGTCGTTGCCATCATTCTCTCATCGCCTTGGCCGGCCAAACCGCCCATCCCCGAGTGTCGGTTATTGGCCGGAAAACTGGTACCGATGTTTTCATGGACCGCTTGCCCCGGAGCATCAGGATGATGAGACGTTTGGCGAACTTTTGATCCTTCGGCCGGAAGGTCGAATATTTTTCATCAATGCACCATATATAGCCGAAAAAATATGGCAATTGGTCGCCCAGTATAAGCCTCGCGTAGTGGCTCTGGATATGAGTAGAGTCTCTGACATTGAATACTCGGCCTTGCAGATGCTCATTGAGGGGGAAAAAAACACGGCCAAAGATGGTTTTACTTTGTGGCTTGCCGGATTGAATCCAGAAGTGCTTGAGGTTATCCGCCGATCAGGGCTTGCCGATCAGCTTGGCAAAGGTCGGTTGTTGTTTAATGCCCGTGAAGCTATCAAACAATTTCAGCTTCAGCGGGAAACCATCACCAACCAGTAATCGATCCCGGGAGCAGCGGGGACAGACGATACTGACACCAGCAAAATGAGTAAGATCACCAAGCTTAAAGAAGCAATCAAGACAGCCTTGGCGTTTGCCTTGGTTTTCGGCATCGCTCTTCAGGCCGGCTGGATGAACCCGTACTGGGCCGGCTGGGCTGTGGCAGTGGTCGCACTGCCCACGGCAGGGGCCTCGATCCAGAAGGGTATGAGTAGAGTGTTGGGGACGATCCCAGGTTGTGTTGCAGCCCTGGTCATTCATGCCCTGGCGGTGCAGGATCGCTGGATCTTCATGCTGCTCACCTGTGGCTGGATGTTTTTTACCACCTTCATGATGGTGCGCAAAGAAAAGGACTCCTATTTTTGGATTATGGCCGGCTACGTCTGTCTCATGATCCTTCTCTCTGATGTGGATTCGTCGGCGAACATGTTTGAGAGTGCCGTGTTTCGTAACGTTGAGACGGTAATGGGAGTTGTCGTTTATACGTTGATTGCAGTCTTTTTGTGGCCGCAGACGAATCTGGGGGCGATACAAAGGCACAGCGCTGAGCTGGCGACGACCCTGGGCGATATCTACCGCTCCGGCCGAGACACCCTGCTCGGCCACCGGGGGAAGGAGCTCAGCTTTCAGGAGCTGCAAGGCAAAGCCGTCCGGCAGCTCGCCCAGTTTGGCCAGATTCTAAATGCCGAAGGCTCGGAGAGCTACGAGGTTAATGAGGTTCGCCATCTCTGGCAGCGTTTCCAGGGCTTGTCTTCGGCTCTGGTGGAGAATGCCGGGCGGTGGCAGTCCGGTTTTACCGAACTTTCCCGAGTTGACCTGCGGGTGGTCATGCCTGGGCTGCAATCTTTTTTTACTGAACTTGATTCTCGGTTTTCCGCTCTGCCTGAGCTGCTCGATGGACGTTCATCGGCTTATCTTTTGCTCCCGGTCAGCTTGGAGGTTGATCCTGCTGTGGTTAAAGGTCTGACCGGTTTTGATCGTGCGGCTGTGGAAGTCATCAAAAAAGAGATGCTGCGACTGGAGGCACTGACCGCAGCACTGCTCGAATGTGCCGGCGCACTGCAGGGCAATGCAGCCGGCAGCAGCGAGATAAAGCCGATGGCAATTCCTGGCGTGAGGGATCGGCAGACATGGTTTCCTGTCCCCGATTGGGATCACCTGCGCAGCGCTGCATTTGTTGCGGCTACCACCGGTGCAGGGTTTCTTGTCTGGATTTTCTTTGATCCGCCGGGACATTCCGGATGGTTCCAGGTGACAGGCACCATTGCTCTTTTGGTCGCTGCCGTTCCCTCGTTGCGGGCGAGTCGGATGATCGCCCCGGTGGCGGCAACCTCGGCTGTGTGTCTGGCGATCTATACCCAGGTCATGCCGCAGTTGTCGAGCTTTCTCGGACTCGGTTCACTGCTGTTCATTGTCATGTTTCTTAACTGTTTCTTCCTCACTGGCATGGCCCGGTTTTTTTGCAGCATGGCGATCCTCAACATGCTGCAGATACAGAATCAGCAGATCTACAGCTTTGCGGTGATGGTCAATGTGTTCATCTTCCTGGTGATGAGCTTCACTTTTCTCTTCGTCATGTCCTATCTGCTGGGTTCGCCGCGTCCTGAAAAAGTAGTGGTGCATCTGCTTGATCGGTTCTTCCGCAGCGCCTTGTTTCTCATGTTGAGAAAGGAGCCGGAAGCCGGGCGATTTTCTTTTCTTACGCGCTGGCGAATCGCTTTTCACCGGCGGCAGTTACATTCTCTGCCGAAAAAACTCGGCACCTGGGGCAAGGCCATTGACCTCAATCGCTTTCCCGGCAACACACCTGAACAGATCCAGGCCCTGGTGGCCAGTATTCAGGCCTTGGTCTATCGAATCGAACAGTTTCTTGAGACCAGTGTAGTCTACCGGACCGAGCCGCTTTCTCTTGAATTGCGCGAGGATGTGCAGACCTGGCATGCTGGTATTGAAAACACCTTTGCCAGATGGTCCCGAAGCCCCGAGGCGGAGCCGGTTGCAGCACTCAGGCAGCGTCTTGAGGCGGGCTTTATCCGCCTTGAAGATCAGATAGAGTCGGCCGTCAACCGAGCTGGTGGAGAGGTAGATCGGCAAGAGAGGGAGGATTTTTTCCGATTGCTCGGAGGATATCGTGGTATTTCGGAGGCCGCCCTGGCCTACGCCCGGGCCGCGCAAGTGATTAATTGGGACCATTGGCGGGAGGAACGATTTTCATGAACAGTATTCCCAGTGAATTTTCGGTCGGCGGGATTTACCTGCCGCCCCTGCTGGTTGCCGGTTGTCTTGGCGTCTTTTTGGCTTACTGGACTGTGGGTTTATTGAATCGATACCGGCTGTCGCGGTATTTCTTTTATCCGCCGCTGGTCTTCCTGGCGTTGTCAATTATTTATTCCGTTCTCATTGGAACCTATGTGGTAAGGATTTAGCAGATGAAAACATTTCTGAAATATACCCTGACCGGAGTCGTTGTACTCATCGCTGCAGGCTTGATACTTGTTAAATATTGGGATCAGGTCGTCAACCCCTGGACTCGTGACGGCCAGGTCCGTGCCGATGTCATTCAGATCACTCCGCGGGTGTCCGGGCCCATCGTCAAACTGGCGGTAAAAGACAACCAGTTCGTCAAGGCCGGAGATTTACTTTTGGAAATCGATCCACGCACTTTCCAGGCCAGTCTGGACCAGGCCCGGGCCAATTTTGATAAAATCGGCGATAATTACCTTGTTCAGGAAAAACAGGTCGATGCAGCAAAGGAGCAGGTCAACATTTCGCAGGCTCAAGTACTGCAGGCGCAGAGCGGCATCAAGGAAATCGATTCGACAATTGATAAGAACCAGGCGGAACTGCAGCGCCAGTTGCAATTGGAACGACAGCGGGCGACTTCCCAGCGCATGGTGGAGTATGCCAGGGCAAACTATGATATTTCGTTGGAAAAACGCCGAGGAGCGCAGGCTAGTCTGGCCCAGGCCAAGGCCGCCTTGGGACAGGCGGAAGCGTCTCTCGCGCAGGCCCAGGCTAATCTCGGGGCCTTTGGCGATGCCAATCCCAGTGTCCGGGAGGCCAGGTCCGCTGTTCGTCAGGCTGAATTGAACCTTGAGTTTACAGGAATGCATGCGCCGGTTGACGGTTATGTAACCAACCTGAATCTGCGGCTGGGTAGCCATGCTGTTGCCAATCAGCCCGCCTTGGCGCTGATCGACATCAACAGCTATTGGGTGCATGGCTTCTTTAAAGAAACGCAGATCGAGAAAATTGGTCAAGGAAACAAGGCCATCGTCACTTTGATGAGCTATCCGAAGGCACCTCTTGAAGGTTATGTCGACAGTATCGGATGGGGTATCGCTCAAAGGGATGGCAGTACCGGCTACAACCTGCTGCCTAATGTCAGTCCGACTTTCGAATGGATTCGATTGGCCCAGCGGCTACCGGTGCGTATCCATCTGACAAAAGTACCGGAAGGCGTTGCGCTGCGCATTGGCACAACCGCTTCGGTAATGGTGATGACGGATTCTGCAACCCCGCATGCGAGTGAATCGAAATGAGAGAGCAAGGTTTGAATCCCATGCAGCCTTGCGACAGAAATTCCATCAGGATGAGCAAAAAGGGTGAATGGTGCAGCATATCTGTGCTCGTTTTTTTTCTGGCTTTCTTCATGAATGGCTGTACTGTGGGGCCCGATTACACCACCCCGGTGGTTAAAGTGCCTTCTGGTTGGAGCGAAGTCGATAAATCGTTCACAACCCCTTTACCGTCACCTGATCCAAGGTGGTGGAGAGCCGCTTTTCTTGATCCCGAACTGGACCAACTCGTCGAAGAGGCTCTTGGTCAGAATCTGACTCTGCGGTCGGCTGGACTTAGAGTATTGCAGGCGCAGCAGTTGCTGGCCATTTCAGTCGGCTATCAATTTCCGCAGCAACAGGATCTGTCCGGGTCAGCCTCGCGGCAGAAGCAAAGCGCAACAACCTTCAACAACTTCAGCCTTGGGTTCAATGTCGGCTGGGAGATCGATTTATGGGGACGGTTCAGACTGCAGGTTGAATCGAGTTCGGCGGACCTGGATACCAGTGTAGCCGGTTACGACGGGGTGATGATTTCCCTGGTGGGGCAGGTGGCCCAGGCGTATATCCTCATCCGCACCTATCAGGAAGAGCTGGAAGTACTCAGAAACAACATCCAGCTTCAGGAAGAGAGTCTGCGAATTGCCCGAGCCAATGCCGAGGCAGGTGCGGTCACCGAGCTGGACGTGAAGCAAGGGGAAGTTCTGGTGAATGCCACCAAGGCGTCAGTGGCAAAAATTGAAATCCCCTTGCAGCAGGCAAAAAATTCACTTGGCGTTCTTCTCGGAAAACCACCTCAAGACATGAATCACCTGCTCGCTGGAAAACGCAACATTCCTACAGTGCACACGAAAATAGCTCTGGGGATGCCGCAGGATCTGATCAGGAGACGCCCCGACCTGCGCATTGCCGAGCGTCAACTCGCCTCTCAGTGCTTTCAGATCGGGGTCTCCTTGACCGAACTCTATCCACATCTGTCCATCGGTGGATCGATTGGCACGAGTGCCCGAAATTCCAGTGACCTTTTCCACACTGGCAGCGAAACCTGGAGTGGTTTCGGCGGTTTTGTCTGGAACATTTTCAATTATGGACGTCTGGCAAGTAATGTCAGGCTGCAGGACGCCCTTTTTCAGCAACTGCTGGAAGACTATCGCGAGGCTGTATTGCAGGCTGAGGCTGATGTGGAAAATGCCATCGTTGCCCACTTTAAATCCCAGGAACAACTGGTCTCGTATGCACTTGCGGAGAAGGCGGCGCAGCGCGCCGTGGACATTTCCACTGCCCAGTATCAGGAAGGCCTGGTGCCTTATGATACGGTCATCAACACTTTGTCTGCTCATCTGCAGCAACAGAGCCAGCTGGCTCTGTCTCGCGGAGATGTTGCGACCAGTCTCGTTCAGGTCTTCAAGTCTTTGGGGGGTGGTTGGGAAATCCGTGAAGGCAGGGATCCGGTCGACCTCCTGCCCACGGAAATGAAAGACGAGATGCGGAACAGGACCAAACTATGGCAAGGTACGCTGCAGTGATAATCGGGTATGGGCAAAGATCCCGGCTTTCTTCCCGTTGGCCGGCGTTTGAAGTCTCACTTTACTATAATCAATTAAAAAAATGGAGAGAAAATGGATAAGGCACTGTCATCGTTTACCCAATGTATTGTTATAATGCTGGCCTTGACCCTGCTCAACGGATGTGCCTCTACCGGCACATCCGTTTCAGGGTCGGCAGACACCCCGATTATGACCTTGAGCAGTCCTGACCGCCTGATGCCTGTGCAAGGAGGCGATGGTGCCCGATCCTGGAAAGCGCAGGATGTTGATTGGAAAGTCTACGATAAGGTTTTCATAGATAGGATTCAGGTTTTTATCAAAAAAGATAGTGCAGACAAGGGAATCGATCCGACCGATCTGAAGATGTTGATTGACTATTTCTATGCAACACTTGTCAAACATGTTCAACCGACAGCCGAGATCGTCGATAAAACCGGGCCAGGGGTTCTGGTTGTGCAGATTGCGATTACTGATCTGATGCCGACAAATTACAAGCTTAGCGTCGCTGGAACGTTGACGCCATACGCTTTTGTGGCTGAGGCGGCTTCAGGTCCGGCCAGTGGCAGACCGGCTGGATCTACGCCGTATCTCGGTGAGTGTGGTATTGAGGTAAAATTTGTCGATGGCGGTTCGAATAAGATAATTGCCGAGTATGCCGATACGAAAATTGGCAAGAAGTATGATGTTGCGACGTCAGGAGATGCCGTTGAGGTGGGGGAACAATGGGTACATGGCTATTTGGATTCTTTTACGACCTGGAGTTACGCGAAGCGGGCATTTGATCAGTGGGCTGAGCTCCTGAGAGTCCGATTCAACGATTTGAGGGGGATAACGTCTGCTCCTCAATAAACCGACGTGTGATTGTTTTTAGCCGGCTTAATTGCCTGGTATACGCCAGAAGGGTCTCTCTATTTCTTCGAGAGACCGCCCCGGTTCGTTGGGGCGGAGTCCATATCTCAGTAAAGCGATGAGGTCTGAGCTCACCTTGGAGTTTGAGGTGAAATAGCTGTGTCCGAACTGATCGGTGGATCCTTTTACCTGGATCAGGTCTAAACAACCCATCATACGGGCTTGCTGGATCTGTTCCGCGGTAAGCATGTCCTTGTTGAGGCTGCCGAGCCGACTGAGGTCTCCGAACAGCCAGCTTGATGCAGCAAGTGCTTTGTCGTTGGGCGAAACATAGATGGTAATGTTGAACCCAGGCATTTCCTTGAACACCATGCGCGGGTTCGGGGCTGGGCCGTACGGTACATCGGGATCGGACAGGCTTTTAAACAACTTGGCAACGGCCACATCGGGGTCGAGATCAGGAGCCATGAGGACAATGTTGCCTACCTTGTATCGTTGGGACAGATTGCTCTGCTGCGTATAGGCCTCATAATTTAAATCGGACAATGCGGTGACAAGAACATCGGTTCCGCGACTATGGGCAAGCAGATGGATTTTCTCGACTCCGGGGTTTGCGAGATTAATCGGATCGCTTTGCGCAGGTGGTCTGCGGCGTAAACACTCGATTCGTAGTCCTTGTTGTAGCTGCTCAGAATATTGCCTTTGTTGCCGGCGGGCCAGGTGAAGATCCCGCAAACGAACTCACGGCCAAGGAAGTGGCACAGCTCGCCCATGGTCATGGCGGCATCGCTGAAGCTATTGTCGAAGCCATGGACGTACAGCACGACCTCCTTGCGGGCATGCAATTCGAGGCGACGCGAGATCTCTGCCTGGAGTGCGCGGGAAGCTTCCTCATGCTCATCAATGGAGCTGGTGAACGTGTCAACCCGTCACTGGTCTTGGCTAGTTTGTAAGGGATAGGAGGGTAGTGGCCGAGTTCTTTGGTCGATCCGAGCTTGAGTTCGAGCTTTGTCGTACGGTTAGAGGTCGTGCTTTGTTGGAGCAGATCCTTCCAGGTTATGTTCTCGCCAAACAGGATCGTGGTCGAGCCGAAGGCCATCGATCGTGATCGATCGAAGGTGTAAGGTTCCGACGGGTCTCCGTTGGTTGCAGGGGTACGGTCGGTGATGAACAGCAGGTCGAGAGGCGGAGTTTGGATGTCGGAATGATTTTTTGGATAAAGAATTTTGGCTCGCGGTCCGGTGTAGAGTGTTGGTGTCGGCATCATTTGATGGGTACTTGCACAGCCGACCAGCAGCATCGCTGCCAGTGCCGAGATTGCTATCGCCAGCCGATCAGGGCAGCGTGGTGGCCAGGGTGAATGGAGTATCATTTCGTTCCCATATTGGTTTTATATCTTTTCTGAGCCTACATAACAAAACCTGTTTTTATCGAAAATACTTACAAGGAAATCTTTTCTCAAACAGCATCATTTTACTTTCACCTCAGCTTCTGCCAACTCCGGAGCGTTGGCAGGGAGCGCGGCGACTTTTCGGGTGTAAAGCCCAATGCCGGGCATGGCACTCAAGCCATGAGCAAAAATGCTGAGCAGGACAGTTACCATCACGGCGAGCCGAATGATTTCCTCTCCTGGCTGCTGCGTCTCTTGCTCCAGATAGACCAGGCCGAGGACGATGGAAGCAAGTCCACGGGGGCCAAACCAACCCATAAACAGCACTGTGGCCCAGTTTAAGTGTTTACCCATAAGGGCTATCCAAACCGGAATCATCCGCACCACAGTCAGACTGAGGACGGCATAGAGCAGGTGAGTGAGGTTGAACTGTGGCAATTTTAAAATCACCAGAATACCAAAGAGAAAAAATACCGAAAGGTTAACCAGCTGTCCCCATTCCTCAGTGAAATCGACACAGTGTATGCCAACTTCCCGGTAACCTATCTGCACGGCAAGGCCGGCGACAAATGCCGCTATGAACATGCTTGCCCCGACGGTGGTGGACGTTACCGCACAACACAGGGGCAGCATAACAACCGTAAGCTGCTGCCAGGAATGAGCCATCCAATTTTTTCGACTGGCCTGGCCAAGAAGCCATCCCCTGCCAACCCTATCCCTGCGCCGACCAGAACTCCGAACCCCAACTGCTGGATAATAAAATGAGACAACCGTGCGCTTTGCCCTTCTCCATCGACAGAGGAAAAAGCAATAAAAAATAGCAGGAATGGAACAGATAGGCCGTCATTGAGGCCAGCCTCCACGTTGAGGGCCTGGCGAATTTTCATCGGCACGTGCGGGCTATTGACTATGACTTGTCCCAGACCTGCGTCGGTTGGAGCAAGAATGGTCGCAAGAATACCGGCCTCCCAGATGGAGAGTCCAGGAAAAACGATGATCGCGCCGATTGCACCCAGCACGATGCTGAGCAGCATTCCTGTGCTCAACAGGCGAATGGGCAAGCTCCGAATGTTTTTTAGTATCTGCAGATTAGTACGACTGGCGTCCGTGAAGAGCAACAGTACCAGACCAACCTCAGCCAGCTGGAGGAACAAGCCAAATTTCTCAGGTTGGGCCGTAAGGTCAGGCAAAACAGGGACATAAACATACCTGCTGCCGTAAAAAGTATTGGTGCTGTAACAACGGATCGTTCAAGGTGCTCGGAAGCCAGACCATAGAAAAAGACCAGGAGAATGAAGACCAGGATAAGATTCATGAAATATAATTCCTCTGACAGTGATTGTGGATGATTACCGGCCCACCTAATCATTTACATGGAATGAATCGTTACCGTAACGGCAACCAGACACCAGGCGCTCAGGATTTTGACGATCATGACATGCCCACCTGCGTTTAGGGATTGCAAAGCCTGGCAATAGACGATATGTGCTTGTAACAAGCAACATCTCATGGCGGATAACTCCTGTAATATTGCTTTTATCATATCGTGAAGATTGTTGAGCACATCACCCGAAAGTTGTAAAAAAAACCATTGAAAAGTAATCTTTAGTGGAGTGTTATCAACAATAACTTATGAAAAAGAGGAGCGATGGTGACATTAAGTGAGCATCTTCATGGCGGCGTAGTCAGTGATAAAGATATCGAGCGGGTTGCTTGGCGCTGCTGTTCGAGGAGCCTGAGCGACAGCGTAAGCTCATTCGGTTTCTCTGCCCTTTGATCCTCGCCACTGTGATCGCTACCTTCGGGCTGCTGGCAGACTCCGTCGCGACTGTCATCGGGGCAATGATCGTCGCCCCCCTCATGCTTCCCATCATGGGCGTCGCCTTCGGCGTTGGCCTCGGCGATAAAAAGATCATTCTCAATTCACTCATCATTTCGATTTTAGGCATTGCCACGGCAGTTGTCCTGGGATTCCTGATCACATGGGCGTTCCGCCACCTGATCAATGTAGAGACGAACACGCAGGTTATTAATCACACCGCACCGCGGCTCATCGATCTATTCGCAGCATTGGCCACGGGGCTCGCCGGCGCTTTTGCCACCGGGCGAAGAGACATTTCGGACACACTACCCGGGGTTGCCATAGCAATTTCCCTGGTGCCTCCACTGGCGAACGTGGGAATCCTGCTCGCCTCCAGTCGATTGGATCTGGCAATGGGCAGTCTGTTGCTCTTTGTAACAAATTACCTGGCGATATTATTAACCGGCGCTTTCATGTTTTCGATGATGGGATTCACCAAGGCTTACTACGCACAACATTCTCAGCGCACCAAGCGAACCGCCGTCGCCTTCGCTGTCACTTTGTTCGCATTCATACTTATTCCTCTGACAGTCTCGAGTTATAAAACTATCCAGGGCAATATCATTGAACACCGTGTCACGGTTGCCATTAACAACTGGTTGGCGAACAGTGACTACCGGTTCGTCTCTGTTAATGCCGGGACTGAAGAGGTACGCGTCATCATCGCCGGCGAAGGGGATCTTCCACCAGACGAAGGACTGCAAGGTGCACTCCAGGGCAGGCTTTTTAAGTTGCCTGTCACCATGGAAATTGTGCCCCGGACCAAGACCAAGTTTAAGACGGTTAAGGCCGGCAGCCAATAGGTGTGTCATCAAAGTTACGACTGACACGTATTATGCTGCTGACCCATCGACGACGGAGAGAAATCTCACGGAAGCTTTGAGTCGGATCACTGCAACACTATTCTGGGCAACGGCATGGCCGGCACCAGCCAGAAAACCGCTTTTACAACTTTTGGGTGATGGCACCATCAAAGCGTAAAAGTAGAATGAAGCTCAAATTTCGATCATATCTCTTTAAATTCTACGTCGATTGAATTCTTGGTTGTTATACTATGGAAGCTTTTATAAGCTTGACAGGCGCACGTTTCGAAAAATCGCCCATAGGTGGCGTGAATTGCTCCTTAAATCATGCAATACCCGGGACACTTGCCATACTCTATGCAGGACCCTTAGAAGGAAAAGCAGGAGAAGTGAAAAATATTGTGAAAAGTGTTCGATATGGTGTCCTATTTCCGCCAGAATAGTAAATAATAAAAATGTTTCCATCAGCGGCAACAAAAAAGCAGAACCTTAGGTGGCAGCGTCTGTGCTCGGGGAGGTTCCGGCCACAGTCTGCTGTATGATCCTGATCGTCTGGTAAAACCAATAAAACGAGTGGGAGAACGCGGCGAGGGTAAGTGGAAAGAAATCAGCTGGGAGGAAGCGTATTCTGAGATAGCGACCAGGCTTCTTTGAGATAAAAGAGAAACATGGCCCTGAAGCGGTTGTCTTCTCCTCTAAGGCAGGTTCCCAGGATAAGGACCTGTTTTATATGGCCAATGCTTATGGTTCGCCAAATACGTTCACCCATATTTCAACCTGTCCCGGTGGGCCGTATGTCGCGGGTAAGGCAATATTTGGTAGAGCACCCCTTAAACTTGATGTCGGCAATTCCCGATATATCGTCAATTTTGGTCATAATTTGTATGAAGGAATCGAGATGGCCGAAACCCGAGCGATGATGCATGCCCAGGTTGATAAAAAGGCAAAGTTGGTAGTCTTTGAGCCTCGATTCTCTATTGTTGCCGATAAAGCTGATGAATGGTTTGCCATCAAACCCGGCACAGATGTGGCAGTAGCCCTGGCTATGTGCCATGTGATGATCAGAGACAATCTGGCCGATCTCGACTTCGTTGCCAAGTATGTGGAAGGATATGACGCTTTTGTCGATGAAGTAAAGAACTATACTCCCGAGTGGGCCGAAGCGATAAGTGATGTTAAAGCTGCTGATATTGTAAGAATAACCCACGAAATAGCCTCCCACGCACCTCATGCACTGGTTCATTTTGGTCACCGCTCGACATTTTCCACGGAAGAATTCGAACTTCGACGGGCTCTTTTTGCAATTAATATATTGATGGGTAATATCGAACGGGAAGGTGGCTTGTTTTTTGGTGTTAATGCAAAAACATATAATGAATTGGCCGGAGAGAATATTGCACCGGAGTTGGCTAATCCGAACGTAAAATTACCGGCAATCAAAACAGAACGTATTGACCAGGTTGATAAACAGTTTTCTATGCTCTGGTCACTTGGTGGTATATATCAAAGTGTTCTCGATGCGGCACTCGAATCCAAGCCGTATCAGCTCAAGGGTTGGGTTATACCCGTTCAATCCAATGCAGACCATGACGGATCGTACCAAGGTTGAAAAAGTCTTAAAAGCTATGGATCTGGTCGTCGTCTGTGATGTCTATATCTCAGAAACAGCTGCTTTTGCCGACATCGTCCTGCCTGAGTCAACTTATCTCGAAAGAGAGGAAGCTATTTTTGATTATTTTCGAACTCGCCAACCTATTCAATTCGCCAGCCGGTTGTTAAAACCATTGGGGATAGCAAACCCTGTTGGCAAATATGGCGGAGCTGGCTGTAAAAATGGGACTTGGTGAGTATTACAAGTGGACGAATATGGAAGACTTCCAGCTTGCTCAATTAAAGGGTGATAAAGCAGAATTTGCCCGACTGAAGCAGGACGGTTGGCTGGAATATGGGGATTCGCCTCTTTTACTCAGAGAGAAAAAAATGGTTGCAGCTTTTAGTAAAAGGTACCCCAATGCCCGAGTTCCTGACAGTGATGGGACCTACACCAGTGCTTTGCAGTTTGCTACACCGAGTGGCAAGATAGAATTGACATCAGCGCATGTAGAAGAGATGGCGCCGGGACGTGGCGTCATTCGTTACCGCGAGGTAAAATTCAAAAAAGATGATGAGCTGTTTTTTATTCAGGGCAAAGTTGCCATACACACCAATGGCGCAACCCACAACATTCCCTTTCTCCACAACCTTATGCCGGATTGCAGCTTATGGATTCATCCAGACACTGCCAAAAAGCTGAATATCAAGACGGGAGACAATATTCGTATTTTTAATGAACTTGGCAGCGAAGAGGGAACTGCCCTTGTGACGCCGGGGATTCGCTCGGATACAGTTTTTGCATATATGGGGTTTGGCTCAAAAAACAAAGAGCTGAAACGGGCATATAACCGCGGCATTCACTGTGGACATCTGCTGCCGGATGTAACTGCTCCTGTTTGCGGCATGAGTTTACACACCACCGGTGTTTCAGTGCAGAAAGCATAAAGAGGATTGAATGCAAACAAATTACGTAATGATTCATGATGAACGTCGCTGTATTGGCTGTCAGGCCTGCAGTGTCGCCTGCCGCAGTGAAAATGAAGTGCCAATGTCGGTATTTCGCCTGCAGGTGCATATTGAGGGGCCCTACGGGACAGTGCCAGATCTTTATTTCAAGTATCACCGGGTATCATGTCAACAGTGTGCGGACACTCCTTGCGTCGCAGTGCGCCCGACAGGTGCGTCGTATGTTGGCGATGATTGTATTGTTTCGGTTAAGGAAAAACTCTGCGTTGGTTGTCAGTACTGCCTCGCCGCCTGTCCCTACAAAGTTCGCTTTATCAACCCGGTAACGAAAGCGGCGGACAAGTGCAATTTTTGCAAAGACAGTCGACTAAAGCGAGAGGGAATTCCGGCCTGTGTCGATATCTGTCCGACAAAGGCGCTTACTTTTGGCGACCGTAATGACCCAAAGAGTGAAGTGGTAAAATTGTTAAATACAGAAATTACCTATCAGAATAAACCTTATTTAGGCACCAAACCGCGCATGTACCGCATCCCAACAAAAAAAGGAGGGATTAGCAATGGATAATATTTGGGGAAGTATGACTCAATACAACCCGGTGGTCTGGAACTGGGTAATTGCTGTGTATCTGTTTCTTGCAGGACTTTCGGCAGGAAGTATTCTTGTCGGCATTGGCTTGCGCTGGATTGACCAAGACAGAAAAGAAGGTGGTGATGAAAATCCAATCCTCAAAGCTGCAGCCCTTATTGCGCCGCTGGCAATTTGCCTGGGCCTTGCCTGTTTAGTTCTGGATTTGACCAAACCGTTAAACTTCTGGGTTATTCTCATCAAATATAATTTTACTTCAGTGATGGCACTTGGTGTCATCGCTCTGCTCATCTACACCCCGCTGGCATTTGCCTATGCTTTTATAGTGTTCCAGGACGAACTCAGTAATCTGCCTATTCCGCCTTTCGTCACAACAGTACTTGTTGGGATGCGTAAAATTATAGAGACACTTCTGGTTATAATGGCACTTGTCGTGGCGATCTATACCGGGTTTCTGCTGTCAGCGATGAACTCTTATCCGTTGCTCAATACCCCCGTACTGCCCGCGCTCTTCCTGTTTTCTGCACTATCTGCTGGCGCTGCGGCCAACAACCTTGTTTCTGTTATTTTCTTCAGTGCGGAGCCGGAAGATGATCAGTCGTTGGCAATGCACAGGCTTGAACTGCCGGTAATCAGTCTTGAGATTCTCTTTTTAATCCTGATTTTTGTCGGTCTCTATTTCAGAGGTGGCGTCGCTATCGAGGCAATTGCCAGCCTCGTTACAGGTGTATGGGCAACGGTTTTCTGGGTTGGCGTGGTGTCTGTTGGTTTTGGCGTCCCACTCCTTTCTATGTTGCTCCCATCCTCCATTAAACATTCTCGTGGTCTTGCTGTCATTGTTGCTTTCTGCAGCTTATCAGGAGTTATTGCTCTTCGACATTTTATTCTCTATGCCGGGCAAAGCTACATCAGCTGATTGAGCCGTACTCAATTATCCGATAGACTGTTTCACTCATGATAGTCTATCGGATTTTTAGTCGTTGCTTTTTTAAGGAACGTCAATTTTTTTTAGGATGTCATTATAATTGATTTTGTTCACCTCGATACTCGTTGTATCGATTTTTTTAATTGTTAATCAGGGAAAAAATTATCTGATTACAACTATTCTTCAGCTAACTGCAAAAAATCTTTTTGCGCACTCACACTGGAAACTCCTAATGTGTCATCCTCCTCCTGAAATCAACCCATCAGGAGGATGTGTCGTGAAACGAAGTCAAGTTCAATTTCCAAAGCGGCTCAGTTCGCAAGATTTTATCCGTCAATATGGGCAAGAAAACCAATGCCAAAAGGCCGTTTTTCGGGAAAAATGGCCAAGTGATTGGTGATAAAGTTGTGTTTAACGCCAGTTCAATTGCGTATTCTCCTGCCGATTACCACTCCATCCTCTCCGCCTATAGTCTTGAGCTCTCACCGGCAGCGGTGAGCGAGAAATTGGTTCATTTTTCCTATGTAATTGTTAAAGATGATAATTTTTTTATTGTTTCAGACCAACTTCATTACCCGGTATTCGCCAGAACGGTTTCTCAATTTCTATGAGGGGCCGCCCAGGATTGTTGGGGCGGAGTCCATATCTCAGCAAAGCGATGAGATCAGAGCTTACCTTAGAGTTTGAAGTGAAGTAGCTATGCCCGAACCGGTCAGTCGATCCTTGTACCTGGATCAGGTCTAAGCAACCGATCATGCGGGCTTGCTGGATCTGTTCCGCGGTAAGCATGTCCTTGTTGAGACTGCCGAGCCGGCTGAGGTCTCCGAACAGCCAGCTTGATGCAGCGAGAGCTTTGTCGTTGTGCGAAACATAGATGGTAATGTCGAACCCAGGCATTTCCTTGAACACCATGCGCGGGTTCGGGGCTGGGCCGTACGGTACATCGGGATCGGACAGGCTTTTAAACAACTTGGCAACGGCCACATCGGGGTCGAGATCAGGAGCCATGAGGACAATGTTGCCTACCTTGTATCGTTGGGACAGATTGCTCTGCTGCGTATAGGCCTCATAATTCAAATCGGATAATGCGGTGACAAAAACATCGGTTCCGCGACTATGGGCAAGCAGATGGATTTTCTCAACTCCCGGGGTTTGCGAGATTAATCGGATCGCTTTGCGCAGGTGGTCTGCGGCGTAAACACTCGATTCGTAGTCCTTGTTGTAGCTGCTCAGAATATTGCCTTTGTTGCCGGCGGGCCAGGTGAAGATCCCGCAAACGAACTCACGGCCAAGGAAGTGGCACAGCTCGCTCATGGTCATGGCGGCATCGCTGAAGCTATTGTCGAAGCCATGGACGTACAGCACGACCTCCTTGCGACGCGAGATCTCTGCCTGGTGCATCAAAATGCGGGCATTTCAAAACAATTGTTTGTCAGGATGGTGTCAGGTGAATATTTTGGGTAATTCTCAAAAATGTGTTTGCTCGACGAAAAACGATTCAATATCTATCTTTCGAAGAAAAAACAATTACAACTCTGGGTAGTGTTCACCCAGAAACGAGAGAAGAGGGGTCGAAAAAATATTTGACCTTTTGAGGGATTTTTAATTGATGATGTGCTCCTTTTTGTAAAAAATGGAGCAAAAGTGGAGCAAATAATCATTTTGTTTTTGTATATTTTTATTAAATCAGCATGTTATGATAATAAGAACGCTGGACTCAAAATCCAGCGAGGGCAACTTCGTGTCGGTTCCATTCCGACCTCGTCTGTTCCTGTTATTTGTCATTTTTAAAAAGAATCCGACGTATAATTTCCAGTAGTCTTTTTTCGTTCTCTCCCAAATTTGTATCAATGTGTGCCATACGCTCTGCGATGGCATACACCTGTTTCCTGTCCTCGTCTGTTGGCAGCATTTTCTTTAGCGTAGTCAGTGAGTTACGAGGAGCACCACTCAAAATCCTCGTCTGCTCCTTTACTATCTGCTTATATTTCTCAGGGGTGATTTCGTTTAATATCCTACTTTCATGAATAATGTCTTCTGCTGTCTGAAATTCTCGAATATCAAGATTTTTGTTTGCTCCGGCAATTACCAACATGACACGAATACTCGCCTCTACAAAACCACCTTTTTCTGCATCTTTTCGTATTCCGGCCTTTTCCCTATTGTTCTTCCTTAATTGTTCCTCATTCGGCTTCACTTCCTCCTCTGCTGCCTGGTCTTTTACACCAAAAACACTTTGCATCCATGGCGTAGCATAGAGTGCCTTAAAGAGGTTTTCCTGTGCCATATCGCGCATATCTTTATAATAATCCAGACTCCTTGTCAGCGAGTCGGAAAAATTTTCTTCCAACTGCACAAATGGGTTATTCTTTTCAACTATTTTCCGCTCCGGGACCACCTGCTCCGCCATCCATTTGAGAGGCCAGCAAAAAGGATTTGCATCAGACACCATGTAGTGCTGCATTCTGAGAGGCTGTAACTGCCGCAAGTATTCGGAAGACTGTTCATTCATGCCTGCCCGCACCCATGGACTGACAAACAGACGGTAAGCTGCATCATAGAACCTGGATAGGGTGTTTACAGCCACGAAAGGGGCTTCGTCCTCCAAGCCATCATCGAATTTCAGAATATCCTCCATCTTTCTTTCTTCAAATCGAACATCATATTCACCAGGGACGGTGGTGCTGGAAGCATCAGCAATCACCATTTCATAGAGCCCGGGAGCGAGATAGTCTATCCACCCCATACTGCCAAGAATTTGATGATGTTCTTTTTTTGCTACACTACTCGAAACAAATATGCCAAGATGCCCCACCTTTTTATGGACCATATAAATGATGACCTGGCCACAGCGTTTTATCTCATCAACGGAACCATACACCTTGTAAATCCAGTTAAGAGCCTGTGGTGGCGGAGTAATATTGTCACCCTCTGAAGCAAAGGCAAAGATAGGAGCCTTAAAATTTTTTAAATTAATGCTGCGGCCGTCATCCAGTTTCAAATGCCCTTTTTCCAGTTCATTGCCAATGAAGAGACTGTTGACAATATAGTGTATCTCCTCTGCATTCATTTTGAAAAAGCCACCCCACCATTTTTCAAAATCGAGAAACCTTTTTTCCTCGGTGTCGATATGGGAAAACAGATGGTAGTATTTTGACCAGTAGGTGTTTGCCGGGTTAAGATCTTCAAACCCTGACACCAGATTGGCTCCATCGAACTTACCGTTTCCCAGGTCAGACCATAAGGAGGTCATCCAAACCCCTCCGGTCAAACCACCTTTGTAGCGCATGGGGTTGGCTCCAGCGACACCGCCCCAATAGGAAAGTGGCGATCCGTTAAAAACCAGAGGACCAGTCAGCTCAGGGCGATCAGCTCCAATCAGTGCAGCTGCCCATCCCGCCTGACAATTGCCTATCACCGCAGGTTTAGGTGCATCCGGGTGTCTTTTTGCAACCTCCTCCAAAAAACGAACTTCTGCGTTATGGACGCGACTAATGGTCTGTCCAGGCTCAGGTTCTGTTGAAAAGGAGATAAAATAAACGGGATGGCCATAGTCCAGCGCAACACCAATCTGCGAGCTCATTTTTGAACCTCCAATACCGGGACCATGTCCAGCGCGGGGATCAATGACGACAATAGGCCGAGCCGGAAAACCTTCCTTGTCTACGGTTTTGCCTCCGTGTGTATGCCGCCTGTCCTCACCATCGTTAACATCCTGTCTTGTTTTTTTTCGTCTATCCGATATGCGAACTCGTCTGTTTAATATGCGGACGAGTGAGTAATTCACTGGTTGCTCAAAGAGCCGCCCGTCCATGATTTCTTCGTGCTTAAACAACAGTATCGGAGGTTGTCCATCTTTCAGGTGTGTCAGATAGGCATTGCCTCTTTTACGCAATATATCCCAGAATAAAACAGTACGCTGTGATCGATCCACCATATAGTCATACGCTTGCGATCCCGAGAATAAATTGAAATTTTCAGTTGTCTCAGTTTGCACTTTTTCCATTACTTAACCTCATCATACAGGGATAACACATCAGGATTTCATTAAGGATACGTTCTTCTTCCTACTATAAAAATAACGTTCCTGTTCAAAAAATTCCGCAACAACACCTAGGAGCAAAAGAAGATTCACGCGAGACAATAAGCTCAATTGCCCTACACGCTATATTTTTCACCTTCAGAGAGCCACGATGTCTTTATTTGCCCCTCTTAGAGTGCATTTCCGTACAAATCTGGTGATACCTTATTGGCCGTTAGAAACTCAAGAATACGCTGACAAGCAAAAATATTCTGTACTATTTGCTATAAGATAAAACTCAGAGGGGTTGGGTGCAGGTTAGTTTATCAGGTCCGTGACAACGAACTGGTCGTGGTTGTTATTGCAGTTGGTAAGCGGGATAAAAATCTTGTTTATGAGATAGCACTGAATCGACTGTAAAGTTTTTGGGTATTTTGATTGCTGGTTTGAATTTGGGGGTTGAACAGTTCTTTTTTGAAATTCATGTGTGTATAAAAGTGTATCATGTTTTTTTGCGCCATTTTCGGGCCAGGAGAGCCTGTGTAAGATTCGGTTGTCAAACAATCCTTGACAACTTTCTTGGGTTAAGAAGGGCTAATTCCTCATAGTTTCCTGTAGCCGAGCAAGATTTGTGGGCAGCACAGTATGGATATCCGAATAAATCACTGCTCTACCATACTGCTTTTCATGCATAGCCAGTACCTTCTCGTATATTTTTCCAATTTTTTGAGCAGTTGCTGTGATAATTTCAAAAACCTTTTCAGGCCGAAGTTTCATATCCTTACTGAATTTGATAAAAGCACTTTGGTTCACTCGATCATGCCTGTAGGTATTACCTATTGCCATGGCAAGTTTGCGATCCAAATTAGGATAAACCTGCGTTGAAACTAAATCATAGAACGGGGCGAGTGTAATAGTATCTTTGTGGATAATCGAGAAATTCTTACCATGCGCATCATTGTTGCCTATTAGAAAATTGAAGGTCATGACAGAGGTCAGCTTTTGTTTTACCACTGATATCTCGGCCGATAAATGCTCTTCCGCTAGTTCTCTGCAGTGTAAAAAGCCTGGGCCACCCTGTTCCTGATATTTTCTATGAAACGGTAGCCCCATTGCCTGACAGAAATCTTCTTGATGTACCCGTTTCACTCTGTTCTCTGAGTGGAACCGATCATAACGTTCTATAAGAAACAGTTCATAGCCTGCAAAAGTGTATAATTCAGAGTGAGGGACTGAGAGGCCAACCTGCCGGGCCAGGTCCATACAGAATGCTTCATTTCTCTGGATATCATGAAAATAAGGACTGGCAGGTTTTATTATATGCGTTGTAGGCGATGCCGAGTTCTCAGGGAGATAAAAGCTTCCCTTCTCAAAATACACTGGTAATTTGTCTTGAGCTCCGGCAATTGATAGGCGGGCGTTAGCTAACTCAGGATATAATTTGTGTTTACCAGGATCAGATTCGATGGCCTGCAATGCATTTTGCAGCTCAACGTCTATACATCGATACTTGCTGGAATGAGGAAGAATATCTTCACTCTCAGGAATAATGGAGAGGGCACCAGCGCAATCTTCTCCAAAATTTTCGAGAAAGGCAAAGGTGTCTTTTTTGTCAAATCGACGGTTGAAGGCTAGAATGGTTCGTGCGTCACTCTCGGGAAAGAGATTTTCAAAAAAAGCTGTGCTGACTCCAGGGGAAAATCGTTCTTCCTGACATGGCAGTGATAGTGATATTTGCCGCCCACTGTTTTTGAGCCACTCGGCAGCGTATTGAAAGGTGATTTTGCCTTTCGGGTGTCTTGATATTGTACCGACGATTTGTTGATCCCAGTAAACTGTGAGATTACTCACTTGTCGATATCTCCTTCGGTTAGGTAAACTCTCAGCCCTACGGTACGTATCAAATCAAAAACTTTATCAAGTTGAGCTGTGGTTTTGCCCTGCTCGATATTACTTATAAACTTCACGCTCGTTGCGGTGTAATCGGCAAGGTCCTTTTGGGTCCATTGCTTCTTTTTGCGAGCATCCTTGATTGCCGGGCCAATATATTTTGGTAGGCGGACATTATATGGATATTTAATTTTTGACATGGTGTGAAGACCTCCTTTTTAACCGTACAGTTGAATCTACTGAGAGTCAATGTATTTTAACCGATCGGTTAAGTGGCGCAGGGCAGGGCGTAACTTAACCGATCGATTAAGATGAGCAGGGTCTGCGCCAGATTCCTGATGTCTTTCTTGGCTGTGTTTAGGCAAGGATAATCATCTTCCAACGACTGATGGTCGCTGCCTGATATTTGCCGGCGTGCAGTCAATCCACACCCTTCGATACTGTTGACAAGCACCTGGTGCGGATCGTTCCGGCGCAAGAGATCCTTGCCGTCCATTGTCTCAATGAATCCAGCGAGAGCGCGGTGGAGCAATCAGAACGTGGCCGAGCAGGGGATAGGGGGTTTTCCTGCTGGCTTGCAACCGCAGACTGAGCCTCAGGGGATCGGCCTTGACATCCGGACAGCGCTGAACCAGGGTGTCGAGCAGGGCGAGTGCCTCCTTGATCATCGATTTGCCAGCCAGTGCCGTAATTCTTCCCCGATATGCCTGTTCCAGTCCCTGAAAAAACTCCACCCTTTGTTCCAGCTTGAGAAGCTGCTTAAAACAAGCCATGGCGTCCTGGTATTTTTCCTGTTTGAGCAGGAGATTGCCCCTCTCTATCAGCACCTCGGGAGATAGGCTGTTCAGAGAGGCGGGCTTGTGCATCTGACTCTTTATTTTCTTTTTATTGCGTTTTGCCATAGTTTCGTGTCTGGTTCCTTGGGTGTCAGGACATCCGCCGGATCATGCAGCAATGACTTGACATAATACTCCTTTCTTCCTGCTGTTGGTTGTATAATCTGCTAAAAGGGTCTCGTTTTTCATGGCGAAATGACGATCAACCGGTTCCGGTTAATCGAGCGAGTGAAACCAATCGCAGAGAAGGCTGGTGTTCCGGCAGAAAACTGAATCAGGCAAGCAGGCACAATGTACGTTTATTATGATTTTGTGCAATTGATTAAATACTGGGGGAAAGGCTGAATTGGACAGGTTGTCCTTATCTCGCTGGAAGAGAGCCGCAGGATACCGGGTGAAAAGTGCGATGGTCACTCTTTTAAAGCATCTTGGGGAATCCCTGGTCAAGAATTGACCAGGATTCCCTCTCAGACATTCAACCAATGACCCCCATCCATCTTCTGCTGGCCCTGCTTGCCAATTGTGCCTGGGGCTTTAATTTTATTGCCGGTAAAATAGGCGCGGGCGATTTCCAGCCCCTTTTTTTCACCAGCCTCCGGTTCTTTTTCCTGCTGCTGGTTATGCTACCCTGGCTGCGGCCGGCACCGGGTTCTATGAAACCGCTTCTCCAATTGGCCTTTCTAATGGGTGTCGGCCATTTCAGCATGATGTTTATCGGGTTGAATGCCGGTGGTAACATTGCCTCTATCGCCATCACCACCCAACTTTATGTGCCGTTCTCGGCTATTCTGGCCGCAGTCTTTTTGCAAGAACATATCCCGCTTATCAAAATCCTGGCGATCATTATCGCTTTTTTGGGCATTATTGTGATAGGGTTTGACCCAATAGTCTTTAACCATGTGGATGCGGTTCTGTGGGTCATGGGAGCGGCTTTTGTCATGGCCGTAAGTACTATTTTCATGCGCCGATTCCCCAATATGGGGGTGTTTCGTCTGCAAGCCTGGACAGCTCTGGTGGCCAGCCCCTCTCTGCTGCTGTTGAGTCTTATATTCGAATCAAATCATGTGCAGATAGTCTCCCAGCTCAAAGCTATCGATTTCTGGTCACCGATATATTCAGCCATCGGCGCCTCGGTGATCGGTCACGGAATCGTCTATTATCTGCTGGGTCGCTATCCCGTATCGACGGTTACCCCGCTTTTGCTTCTTGCCCCTGTACTTGCTTCGATTTTCGGCATCTGGTGGTTCGATGATCAGCTTGGCTGGAGGCTGGTGCTTGGGGGAATAATGACGTTGCTGGGGGTTTTTATGGTTTCCCTGAATTTTCGTCGGTTGTTTGGTAAAAAAATTGTTTAAGATAAATGCTAACCATACACATCAGGAGGCATATATGCTCAAGGATCTCGTACAATCCAATCGCAGCTATCGCAAATTTGATCACAGCGCACCCGTTTCTATGCAAACCCTCGAGGAACTGGTGCAACTTGCCAGATTATGCCCTTCGGCGGCCAACAAACAGCCCTTGCGTTTTATTCTGAGCATTGCCCCCGCCGACAACGAGGCAATTTTTTCCTGCCTGAAATGGGCAGCCTATCTCACTGATTGGGCCGGCCCCGCGCCGTCGGAGCGCCCTTCGGCCTATATCGTCATGGTTAACACGCAGAAAGATTGGGAGTTCGCCAAATTCGATTTAGGCATCATGGCCCAGACAATGCTGCTGGGTGCGGTAGAAAAGGGATTGGGCGGTTGTATGATTGGGGCGCTGGATCGGGAAAAACTGCGGTGTCATTTTTCGCTGCAAACGGGGATGGATGCCAGCCTGGTTCTGGCCCTGGGCAAGCCGGTGGAGGATGTGCGTATCGTGGATGTGCCGGATGACGGCTCAATTAAATATTACCGGGACGATGCCGGCGTTCACTATGTGCCGAAGAGAAGCCTGGGTGAGCTTACTTTGGCTAAGCGTCTCTAACCATTTGGATGACGTTTTGCCTAGTGTGGTTTCTGGTTTATTGGGTGTCTGGACAGCTACCGAATTATGACCATGGATTTTGCATAATGCTTTTTTCTTCTTCTTGTTGGCTGGATAATCACGATAGACTCTTCATTGAACCCTGGGCTTGGCAGTTCAGGAGAGTGCTGTCTGTGGAGTGTCAGGAGAATAGATCACCTTGCTCTTGTATGCTGTATTCCATTACATCTTGAAACCGGGAGACCATCACATAATGCGAAACCGATATTTTCAAAAAAGCTGTTGTCGAAGAGGTGACAAATTTTTCCAGATAGGGATGCCTCTGCAGGTATATTTTTTCATATTTTGGTCGTTCTGACTCGGCGATGCGTTGCGCTTTGCCTATTACCGTTACCGCCATAGCGGTATGAAAATCATTCTCGCTATTGGAACGATTGTCGATAAGCAGTGAAACCCTCGATTCTTGAACGAGGTTCTGATGCTTACGGGTCGATTTGCCGGTGGCAACGAGGATATTTACCAGGTCGGAAGTAAAGGCAAACGCCATTAAGCTGGAGTACGGTTGCCCGTCTCTTTGGGTGGACAATACTGCTAGTTGCTGACCGCCAAGCAGACCGGCTATCTTTTCCTTAATTTGATTTTCTGATGCAGACATCCTCCCTCCTGGGTCGAGTACTGTAACATATAGATGAAGATTATTTTCTACTGTATACTGTAATCTCAGAGTTACCTCTAATTATCGAACACTACAAATTGTTTCTATACTTGAGGCCCTTTTTATTGTATTTACTTGAGAAGCCTGAGGTATCTCTTTACCAGTCCATCAAAATATATCTCCCCCTTTTCCCCAGGAGTATTTTTAAAAATGAAAATTTTAGTAGCCGATTTGGAAGGAGTTTTTTTGCCGGAGATCTGGGTGAGTGTCGCAGAAAAAACCGGCATCGAGGCGCTGAAGCTGACCACCCGGGATATCAGTGATTATGACGTCCTGATGACCAAACGTCTGTCTCTTTTAAAGGAAAACAACCTGAAAATGCAGGATGTTCAGCAGGTGATCGCGACCCTGGAGCCTCTTGATGGCGCCCTGGATGCTTTAAGCTGGATCAGGGCCGAGGCACAGATTATCATTTTGTCGGATACCTTTGAAGAGTTTGCCAAACCGATGATGGCAAAATTAAATTATCCAACACTTTTGTGTCACAACTTAACGGTTGATGGAGAGGGCAATATAACTGGCTATAATATCCGCATCAATAATCAGAAAACCCAGGCGGTCAAAGCCTTAAAAGGACTTAATTACCATGTCATAGCCTTTGGTGATTCGTACAATGATCTGGGCATGATCCACGAGGCGGACCAGGGCTTCTTCTTCAACCCGCCGGCCTCAATGGCTGTTGATTATCCCACGATACCGGTGACGAAAAATTATCAAGAGCTTAAAGCCATGATACGTGCAGCATTGGAGGTGTCGTAAAAACTTTTCAACTTGAAGATCGTGCACCCAGGCTTACGGCTTCTTAGGGATATCAATGGTTAACGGTTGTGGATTTTTTTTAACATTTGAAAAAGATTTTCTGCCACCTCCTCTGGTTGTAGGCCGTCGGTTGCTAGTTTGACGAAAGGTTGATATCCTTTCTGCCTTTCTTGTAAGAGCCTGACGATTTGTTCACCTGGATTGGGGACGTCAAGCAATGGCCGACGATTATCTGGATCCCTGGTCAGGCGGGCTAAGAGCTCTTCCGGTGTGGCGACCAGACAAAAAATTCTCCCTTTGCTGCTGAGCGCATGGACGTTGGCTGGATTGAGCATAAAACGTCCGCCAGTGGAAATAACCAAACCCTCTTTATTGCTTAATTCCTGGGCAAGATCAGCTTCCATCCGACGAAACGCCGATTCGCCAAGATCGGTAAAAATTGCTGGAATAGTCATCTCTTGGCGAGTTTCAATTAACTGATCTGTATCAATGAATGGTCGTTGCAGTTTTTTCGCCAGCAAGCTTCCAACAGTGGTTTTCCCGGTACCCATAAAACCAGTTATTATGATGTTGGTCTTGTCGATGTTGGTCTTGCCGTTATTGTGCATAATTTCGATTTGCCGTGAGTTTTGGGAGGATTTTCTATATTATCAACCAAAAAACATACCATATTTGGTAATCTGCAGCAAACTGATGCCATGGTAATGGATACTGGTTACCCGTAAACTAATGAATAACCCCTTCTTTTCAAAGAGAGGACCATGCGGCAACAAAGCAAAGTGCAGGTAGTTGTTCGAGGCGCAGTGATTGGTGGTCCCCGGCCACTGATATGTCTGCCGCTTGTAGGCAAGAGCAAAGCGAAGGTTTTAGAAGAAGCGACAGTGTTGTCTGCACTACGACCCGACCTGCTGGAGTGGCGTATTGATGCCTGCGAACAAGTGGGAAGCAGAGAACAATGCGTATCTACATTATCGGAGCTAAGGCGATGCATTGGCGATATTCCCTTATTATTTACCTGTCGGATAGATAAAGAAGGTGGTTTACAAAAGATTGGCCAGGATGAGCGGCTGAATCTTTATATCGCCGCCATGGCATCTGGCGATGTCGATATTGTCGATGTCGAGTTATGTAATGGACAAGAATTTATCCAGATCATAAAAGAGGCGGCCCAGGCCAATAAAGTCAAATTAATTCTTTCGTATCATAACTTTAAAGAAACTCCCAGCGAGTCTTTCATCTATGCCAAGCTGGTTGAGGCTCAAAATGCCGGTGCCGATATTGCCAAACTTGCAGTGATGCCGAAAAACCATCGTGATGTCCTCACTCTTCTTACTGCGACCAACAGGGCTAGAAATGAAAGTATCCAAGGTCCTGTCGTGGCGATGTCCATGGGAGCGGAAGGTGTGGTCAGCCGACTGGCCGGCGGTCTGTTTGGTTCGGATATTACCTTCGCCGTCGGCCTGCAGGCATCAGCACCAGGCCAGATACCAATAGAAGAGCTGCGACGTGCTATGGATGTGCTGTATAAAAAATAACCACCAATGGTTGTGCGGGCTATCGCTTTGCCGCCATCAAAGAGTGGACCACTTCGGTCATTTCCTCGATGAGTGGATCGATCCCGGTGAAGAGTTTAAAGGCTGCGGCACCCTGATAAATCAACATCCCGAGGCCAGGGACAATGGTGCAGCCTTTGTCCTGAGCCGTCTTGAGCAGTCTGGTCATTAATGGGTTATAGACGATATCGGCAACTATTAAATGGGGTACTATCAACGGTTCATCAATTGGCAGTAAATCCCGGTGAGGATGCATGCCAAGGCTGGTGCAGTTGATCAGAACATCGCTACCAGCGATTGCCTTTCTCAGGTTCTCTGGGGATTGTCCTACTGGTTCAGCACAGGGGCATATTTTTCTATTGATTTCATCGGCGAGTTCACTTGCCTTGGTGGCGGTACGGTTGTACAGGTATATCTTCTCTGCACCATGAAAGCCCAGGGTCATGGCGATGGCTCGAGCGGCACCGCCACAGCCGAGAAGGAAAAACCGTTTATTTTGAACCGTAGTATTGGTCTGTTGAGTAAAAGAGCGGATAAATCCTTCTCCGTCTGTATTATATCCTGTTGTTTTACCATCCTTGACGATAATGGTGTTAACGGCCCCGATTGTGGCTGCCAGAGGATCTATTTCATCTAAGTATTTGATTATATTTATTTTATGTGGAATGGTCACATTGAATCCAGCCACATTCATCTGGGTAAGACCTGAAAAGACCTTCGCAAGATTTTTTTCGGTTACCTCCACCGGCATATAGCAATAGTCGAGGCCGAGACGCTCGAAAACCTGATTATGCATGGCGGGGGAGACGGAGTGGCCAAGTGGATCGCCGAGTAGAATTACTAATTTTGTCGTAACTGTAGGATATCGTAGCATCAGAGAACCTTCCAGATGCCCTCGGCGGTGGCGATAAGGTTTTCGCCGCTATGTATCTCGCCGTGTAAAAAAACCAGCGAACGAGTTTTTCGAAGAACTTTCGCCGTACCTAGCAATACATCGCCGGTGGTCGATGCACTAATAAATTTGACGTCAAAGGTAATGGTGGCAATTCTTTTCTGCCCGTCAAGACTTCGATAGGCTGCTGTCCCCATACCGGAATCGAGCAGGCTCATAATAAAACCGCCGTGGGTGATTCCTCCTGGATTCAGATGAAATTCTTTTACCGTAGCTCTGTATTGGTAGGCGGATTCGGAGATTTTTCTGAATTCCAGGCCGCCATTGTGCCTCATAAAGCCGACAACGCTTATCTGTTGAAACGGTTCGTCCATATTTTTCAAGCCTCCACCTTGGTTCCATTGCGGAAATCATGGGCGGGATAGGTTCCCAGCAGATCAACCCGCTTGGCAAAGAAGCGCAGTTCATCAAAGGCCAACTGGAGAGATGGTTCGTCAATATGCCCTTCAACATCGGCAAAAAAGCGGGCGACGTTAAAGTCTTTATCGATATAGCTTTCCAGCTTTACCATCTGCACCCCGTTGGTGGCAAAGCCACCCAGGGCTTTATAGAGCGCAGCTGGAATGTTTCTTACTTGAAAGGTCAGGCTGGTCAGATAATTTTTTTCCAGCGCAAATTGCGGCACATTTTTTTCCCGGGAAAAAATCAAGAATCGGGTGGTATTGTGTGCTGCATCCTGTATGTCTTTCTGCAGAATTTCCAGGCCATAGATCCTGGCTGCTAATTCCGAACCGATCGCCGCCTGAGTTTTATCACCCCATTTCCGCACATCATAAGCACCCTTGGCTGTATCGGCGACCACATGTTTGACCAGGTTAAGCTGTTCGATGATTTTTTTGCATTGAGGAATGGCATGGACATGGCTGTGCACATCGGTCAATTCTTTCAGTTTTGTCCCCGGCAGGCCGAGCAGGCAGTGGCGGATCAACTGGAAATGTTCACCGATGATCGACAGTTGCCCATTGACAATGAGATAATGGACATCGGCGACTCGGCCGGCAAGGGTATTATCGACAGGGATCATCGCCAGATCGGCTTTTTTTTCGTGAACTGCCTGAAAAGCAGCCTCAAATGAGACGCATGGCACTGTTTCCAGCTCCGGATAGGTTTTACGGCAGGCGAGATCGGAATAAGCCCCGGCCATGCCCTGAAAGGCTATTGTTTTATATCTTTTATCCATTATATATCGACACACACTCCTTTTGCCGTTGATGGGGTTTTTGCTTTTTCAAAGATCTCTTCGGGTTCATTTGCCGCTGCCTTCGATTGATTCTTTGCCTCGCGTCATGTAATAAGCACAAAGTATGGGAATGAAGGTGGCCATCATGACCACCAGCGCCACCACATTGGTAATCGGCACATCACGCGGTCTGGACAGTTGGTTGAGCAGCCAGATCGGCAAGGTGCGCTCAGCTCCGGCGGTAAAAGTGGTGACGATGATTTCATCAAATGACAGGGCAAAGGCCAATACCCCGCCGGCCAGCAGGGCTGTGGCAATATTCGGGAGGACGATATGGAAAAAAGTCTGGATACCATCCGCACCGAGATCCATCGAGGCCTCGATCAGATTCTGCGAAGTTCGGCGGAAGCGGGCTATTACATTGTTGTAGATTACCACCACGCAGAAGGTGGTATGTCCGGCCACAATCGTCCAGAAATTGAGATCCCAACCTGCCATTCTGAAAGCGGAAAGCAGGGCGATTCCGGTGATAATGCCCGGCAGGGCAATCGGGAGGATGAAGATGAGGGTTATCGTTTCTTTGCCGAAAAAACTCCGTCGATAAAGGGCGGCCGCAGCCATGGTTCCCAATACTATAGCCGCAGCAGTAGTTATCGACGCCACTTGCAACGAGAGGGTGATTGCATCGAGGATCCTGGCGGGCGTCGTTAAAACTCTTCATTTTTGCCGGTTTTGGAGATTATCCACCAGATATTGCAGATATTTATCGTCGGTTCCGCAGCAGCCGCCAAGGATCTTGAGGCCGAATTCGCGGTTGAGCTGGAGCATATTGGTTCCCCAGTGGTGCAGGTCGTCCTGGTGCAGGACGGCGGCGCCATCCAGTTGGCTATGGTCCAAAGAGGAGCTGTTGGCCTGAATGCCGAGCAGGCGTTTAAACAGCGCTGCGGGTTGTTTCTTGGCGCAGACAAAGGTAGGGTACACACAATTGACCATATAGCCTAGTGGCGGGGCGGAAAGACTGTCGTCAATAGTCTTGATGGCATCGAAAAGAGGCGTACCGTCCAGCACCTGAGCATTGCGGGTGATGACAAAGCTGATGATGGCCGGGATGTCTGCACGGGCCAGGGCGCGAGCCATTCCTAATGCCTCGGATACTGCGGGAATGGTCTGGGCAATAATGCAGTCAACCCCTGCCTGGGCAAGCTGCTCTATCTGCCACAGATGAAAGGCCTCGGCTGCCTCGGTATCAAGCGCCTGCTCCGGCTTATAACAGTCGTTTTTCGGGCCTATCAACGCCCCGATGAAGATCTTGGAATCCGCCCTGTGCCACTGTTCCTGCAGATTGCGCATAAAGCTGACCGCATCAAAGAGCAGCGACTGGTCAAATCCCGCCTCGGAAAGTCGCACTTGATCGAGTCGCCAGGTAGGGGCACAGAGCAGTATCGGCAGTGCTGCCCGAGCGGCGATTTCCCGGTATTGTCGATAGATTGCGGCAAGCTTTTCGCGCCCCCTGGCATTATAGATGAGCGGCGTATTAAAGAGCGTGGGGTGCAGATCGACCTCACCTGCCCGACGGAGCCTTTCAGCTATGGCGCACTCGGTCAGCATGAGCTGGCAGGATGTCAGAGTGGTTTGCAGATTCATACGATTCTTTTTACCTCATAGGCACCTCAGGTACAAGAGAGATGTTATCCGCCTGACGCAAATTTACTGCCGACAACAAGTGATTCGGTGTCGGCTTAGAGAAAATCTGCGTGACTCGCCGATAGAGTCTTGTTAAAGTATCATAGCGTCGTAAAACATCTCTTTATCTTCTTCGACTAGTTGCCCAACGCATCTCACATCTCCAATTCAACCGAGAAGCTGAAATGGCCGTTCACTCCCCGAAACAGATCAACGAGTTTTTCGCGGCTGCCGGACAGTCTTTCAGCTATAATCTACGCCGCAATATCTATATCTGGTTTGGGGTCTTCTGGGGGCTGCCGATACCAATTGTCACCATCCTGATTCAGCTTCATTTTCTCGAGGCCTCGGGTGTTAATAACCCCTTGCATACCGCCTTTCTCACCCCTGTCCAGTGGTTTTTTCTCGTCCATCCACCGCTGTTTGGTATTGTTTTCGGTATTCTGGGAACAATCCGACATACGCAGGATGCACAGCTCAATACCATGATCGACAAACTCGAGCAGTTATCCACTCTCGATCCTTTAACCGGGCTCAGCAACCGCCGCTATTTTGCCCATATTTTTCACGATGAATGTGCCCGTAGCCTGAGGCGAGGTGAAACAATGACCTTGCTTTTTCTTGATCTCGATCATTTTAAACGGGTCAATGATGACCATGGCCATCATATTGGTGATCTGGCTTTAAAGGCAACCGCCCTGTGTCTGAAAAAACAGTGCCGACCCTATGATACGATTGTTCGCTGGGGCGGAGAAGAATTTGTTATCCTGCTGCGGGCAACCGATGAACCGATAGCCTTCCTTTTTGCCGAACGTATCAGGCTGGCGGTGCAGAAAGGTTTTGATCCGCCGCTGCCCTTCATCCTGACTATTTCCATCGGACTGGCGCAGTATCAGGAAAACGATACCCTTGAAACTTTAACCGGTCGAGCCGACAAAGCGCTTTACCACGCCAAGCAAACCGGCAGAAACAAGGTCGTTCTTTGGAGCACTCTGACCTCGGAGGATGGACCAATTGTAGTAACTTGTTTCTAAATGATAAGAATTCTCTTTTTCTGTTGCCTGCCTTAAATTATAGAAGTAATAACTCAGCTATGGTGGAATTTTAACCCATCGTGATTGATAGATTATAAAAATAATTTTGTCAGGCTACTGAGTCCGCCAAGCAAAGTTCAAACGGTAATTGAACAATGAAAATGTAGGGGGGAAATATGCAAAAGTATGCTGCAGAGTTTGTTGGGACATTCTGGTTAGTCCTGGGTGGCTGTGGAAGTGCGGTGATTTCTGCCGCCTTTCCTGATGTGGGCATCGGCCTGCTTGGAGTTGCGCTGGCGTTTGGCTTAACCGTTTTGACTATGGCATTTGCTATCGGTCATATATCCGGCTGTCATCTTAATCCGGCTGTTTCTGTTGGTTTGTGGGCGGGAGGACGTTTTCCGGCGAGCCAGTTGGTTCCCTATATTGTGGCCCAGGTGCTGGGCGGAATCTGTGCCGGCGGTGTTCTCTTTATCATTGCCAGCGGCAAAGCCGGTTTTGATGTCTCCGCCGGTTTTGCCTCCAACGGCTACGGGGCCCACTCGCCGGGAGGCTATTCCCTGTTGGCTGCTTTGGTGACTGAGGTCGTTATGACCGCGATGTTTCTCGTGGTTATTCTCGGAGCCACCGACAAGCGTGCGCCGGCCGGTCTTGCCCCGATTGCCATCGGACTCTGCCTGACTCTGATACACTTGATCAGTATCCCGGTGACCAATACTTCGGTCAATCCGGCGCGGAGTACGGGAGTGGCCATTTTTGTCGGCGGCTGGGCAGTTGCCCAACTCTGGCTGTTCTGGCTGGCGCCCATTGTCGGCGGCACCCTTGGTGCGCTTATTTATCGGTTCCTCGGTGCTGCAGAAGACTAAGAAGCCGCGGCATGGGTATACTGTGGATGAAAAGAGAGGGATATTTTTCCTCTCTTTTCTTGTTTAAGGGCATCGGAGACATCGCTCTTTTTGAAAAAACTACACGCAATGGTGAAACAAGTGTCAGAAAAAATATCCCAGCTTCCCACTGCATTCTCATCCTTATTTGAAAAACTTGGTCGATCTTTCCATTTTACAATCGAAAATCATAAAGATCTTCGGGCAGTATTAGATCTTGATGAAGCTCTCTGGATTGCGACCACTGCACCTGTTTCGACCTTAAAAGCCGATCCCGTCTTTCTTGAACTGCTTGACTCCGATCAAGATGAACGAATCCGCGCCGAAGAAATCAAAGACGGCATCCGATTTTTATTTAAACACTTGAGTGATCCATCGGTAATTCGTCCGAACAACCTTTGTTTGTCTCTTGCGACAATTGACACGACAACGGAGTTGGGTGAAAAAATCCGGTTTTCTGCAGGGAATATACTCAACCGGCTTCAAGCGAATAACGCATCAATTGATCTTCAGCAAATCAGGACCGCCCGGGAAGAAGTACTTAAAGGCGGGCTTGATCAGGCCGGCATAGTTTTACCCGGCGCAGCGTCGGACATCACAATAAACCAATATATTGAAGATATTGTAAAAACCGTCGGTGGGAGAGAACATCAGGGTGGCAAGATTGGCGTCGATGCGGATAATGTGGCAGAATTTATGGCTGAATGTCGTCAATATCTTGACTGGTGGTTGGCAGCCGGTGAAGTACGTTCTGCAGCCGCAACGACAATTTTCCCACTGGGCGACAGGACCGCAGATGGGTATGCTGTTTTTCATTCTCTCATAAAAAAATTCATGCAGTATTTTCTGCTCTGCGATATTAAAAAATTGAACCCTGAACTATTATCCCAGGCCATGGAGACTCCAGAGGGCAATTTCGCTTTGAATATTTTCGATGTTGAACAGGCGCAAGCGTATCTCAAAAATGCCCCCCTCGGTCGTCTGAACAGTGACGGGATTCTGGATCCGGCAAAAGACTTAAACCCTTATTTTCATAAAACTATTGAACAATTTTTCAGCCAGGTTGTCAAACCATTGCTGGGCCGGGACATGACCACCATCGACAAAGATGCCGTGCAGAGTTTACAGGAAATTTTTGCCCCGTATCGTGCCTGGAGCGAAAAAAAGCCATCTGTGCGAGTTTCGGTGTTAGAGCCGGAAATTATCCAAAAATATCTTTCTGACAATTCCTATCGGAGACGGCTGGAGGCTTTGATCGAAGAGAGTCATCGAACCGCCTTTGTCCTGGAAAATATCCGGGAATTGGAGAGACTCGTTCTGTATCAGGCGTATATGCTGCCTCTGGTCAACAGTTTTGTCAGTTGCCCCACCCTGTATGATCCGCAACAGCGGGCGGTGTTCGAACAAGGGACCCTGGTCATGGATGGCCGACATTTCACCTTTGCAGTGAAGGTTGATGACCGGGAACAGCATATCGAGATTAGTAAAGGCAGTAATATTTTTGTGATCTACTGTGAACTTTTTCACGCGGATGGCCAAAGCTCCTGCGAAATTGCCGTACCCGTGACTTCAGGCAACCGGGGAAACATTCATCTGCACACCTGGGGTATTTTTAACGATATCGACGGCAATGAGCTGCATGCCAAGGTTATCGATATCGTTGAAAACCCCATCAGTGTCAGGGAGGCTATGGCCGATCCTTTTATTCGCATCAGTCGGGCTTTCTTTTCCCGTCTCGGCGAGTTTTCTTCTAAAGCCGAGGAACGTCTTTTTCACAAAAAAGAAAAGGTCAAGGTTGATAAAAAGAAAGACATCCCTACGGGGGGTGTGCTTGCCGGAGGTGGACTGGCCGTGGCCGCTTTAGGCTCCTCATTTGCCTTTATCACCAAAACGCTGGCGCACTTACAGCCCAAGACGGTTGTTCTTGCTCTTCTTGTCGCCTCGGCTTTGATAGCTTTACCGGCAGGAATTTCTGCTTATTATAAATTGTCGAGAAGAGATTTAAGTACTATCCTGGAGGGATCCGGTTGGGGGATGAATACCAGGATGAAGCTGACCAGAAAACAGGCAATGGGTTTCACCTATCGCCCCGATTACCCTTCAAAGGTTGGGCCTAGTTGAAAAAAACTTTCAAGTATTTCCTCATTTTTGTTGCCACCCTGGGGATGGTCACCGGCATCGTTCTGTGTATTGGGTTTTTCTGGATACAATCCGATACCGGCCGACAATGGCTGGAGGCGCAGATTAACTCCCGGATTCCCGGAAATATATCTGTTGCCGACCTTGACATCTCCTTGCTGCAGCCAAAATTGAGCCTGTCTGGAATCCTTGTCAAAGATCCGCAAGGCCAGGCTCTGGCCGGAATGAGCCATTTTTCGGCAGGGCTCGACTGGAAGGGGTTGTTGCAGCGGGAAGTTCGGATTAATCATATCCTCTTGCAGGAGCCCTGGGCGAATGTGGCCATAATTAAAAATGGCAACCTCAATCTTATTACCGCCCTGGTGCAGCCTGACCGGGGAAAAAAGCCCGAGCCTGCCAAATCGGGTGGGGAGCTCCCCTTTAATATTATTTTCAACTCGGTTCAGCTTATCGACGCGCATTTCACTTTTGCATCGGCGGACGACAATCTGCATCTGGAGGCAAGCGGCCTTACTGTTCGCGGTGCAGGCAACTTCAAGAAACAATCCGGTAATCTGCAGCTGTCTGTCGATGAAATCCGGTTTCGCAATGGTGACATGCAACCGCTGCCGGCAAATCTGCAGATCAAGGCCCAGGTGGACGGTGAACAACTAAAGATAGCCGCATTCAAGCTTGTTTCCGGGCAGACCACTGTCAACCTCTCGGGCTCAGCTGACCAGCTGTATACTGAGCCTCTGGTCGATGCTGTTTTGACCATCAACAGCAATTTAGCGGAATTGGCCCAGATTTTACCGCTTGCCGGGGACTATTCAGGCCGGCTCGATACCAGTCTGAGCGTGCAGGGTAAAGTGGCTAATCCCGATGGTACCTTAAAGCTCTCCCTTGGACAGGCGGTGCTGGCTGGTCAACCGCTGGACAAAGGCGAAATCGTTGCGGAGCTGAAGGATCGGCAGTTCACCATCGATCAGGCCGCTTTGCGCCTGGCTGACGGCATTGTCAGTCTTAATGGCACAGTCGATCTGCAGCGTGCGTTTCCAAAAGGTTTTCTGGCCCCGCCGGAAGATCTCAACACCATCGCCTACGATCTCAAGCTGCTCCACGACATCCCCCGTCTTAATCCCTGGCTGCAACAATATGTCGATCTCCAGGGAGCAACAAACGGGGAACTGTCGCTTATCGGCAAGGGTGTCATGCCGGCGAATATCTCGGCGCGCTTGAGCCTGCAGGCAGCCGGCCGTCAGTTGCTCGCACCCGGTGTGGACCAACCGGTCGATGCAGCTCTGCACCTGATTGCCGAAATGGACAGCGGTACCGTCACCGTATCTGAGCTTAACGTTGAGACGGAGGGTTTAAAGCTTACCGGAGACGGCCGTTTTCAAATGGCTGAACAGAAAATTGCCGCGAAAGTATCCTTGACGGCAAACGATCTTGCCGGCGCCATGGCGGTGGCTGGAGTGCAGTCGATCAGCGGTGCCTGCACTGCCGATCTACGGGTTGACGGCAGTGTGCAACAGCCCCAATTTTCTGTGGATCTGGCCTCGAAGAACCTGAAATTTATCGATTATTCTCTTGGCGATCTGCAGGTTAAGGCCAATATGAACCAGGACGGTCTGCTCCAGCTGACGACTCTGCAATTGCACAACAAAGGCTCCCGGATTAACGGCCAAGCTCGACTGCGACTCTTGCCGTTGTCCGAGGACGGCAGTATCGACCCGGAATTTGTCAACAAGCTTGAGCTCTCCTTAGATACGGTATCTCCAGCCGATTTTATGCAGGCGGCACCGATCAACGGTACCATCGACGGTCGTCTGCAGGCGAATGGGAAAATGAGTGAACTGCAAGGTGATCTTGTTCTTGCCGCCAAAGGGCTTAAGAACGATGCGGTTACCATCGGTGATATCGACAGCCGGATACGTCTGAGGGATGGCATCGTTTTTATCGACAAACTTCAGCTTAACAACAAGGATTCCGCCTTGCGGGCAAGCGGCAGCATCAAGGCCTTACGTCCTGGCACCTTGGAGCTGTTGGACGACCCACTGATAGACCTTACTGCCGATGCATCCCGTCTTGACCCGGCTGATTTTGTCAATTCGGCAAGCGGCGAATTTTCTTTCAAGACAGCGGTTAAAGGCAGTTTTGCCAAGCCTGTCGGCCGGGTTACTCTCACCGGCAAAAAAGCCAGGCTGGCCGGCCAGCCTCTGGACAAACTTGCCGTCGATGCGCGTTTTAAGGATGAACGTCTATGGCTTGACCAGCTGCTGGTAATATTGGTCCCCGGCGAACAGCTCAAGGGTGGTGGGTCGATCGGGCTGGATAAAACGATGGAGCTGTCCCTGCAGTCGACCCCTATTTCAGTCTCAAGCATCCAGCCACTGCAGGAGGTTTTTCCCGGTAAAGCGGCTTTGCAAATTGACCTTGCCGCCAAAGGCAAGGTAGATAATCCGGATGTTGACGGTCAGCTTGTCGTCTCCGACATCGTCGTCAGAGAACAGCCTATGGAGGATGGCCATTTTCGCTTCAGTTTGCACGATATGCTGGCCAAGGTGCAGGGCAAGCTCAATTTTGACCTGCAGGCCGCCTATGAGCTGAGAAAAGGCGATTTCAATGGCCGGCTGTCATTTGATCGCACCGAGACCGCCCCGTATTTTAAGGCTGCCGGACAACCGGAACTGCATGGCACCCTGTCCGGCGAGGTAAAAGCCGGTGGAAATATCCGCGATGCAATGGGTGCGTCGGCGCAGGTGGATTTAAGCGCATTACAATTATTCTACAAGGATGTATCGTTGCTCCAGTCTGATCGGATAGCCATGCAGCTGGCTGATCGGCAACTGAGCGTCCCACCGATAGTGTTGTCTTTACTCACTTCCGGCAACTTAAAAGTGCAGGGTGACGCCCGGCTTGACGGCGATCTGAATATGCAGGTCGACGGCCATATTCCCGTGGCGGTGACCGGATATTTCAGCGATGAACTGAGCGATGCCACCGGCAGCATCTCCCTTAAGGCAAAACTTACCGGCACCACCGCCGATCCGTTGATCAATGGCCGTATCGATATGGACAAGGTCGGCATGACCGTACCTGGCCTGGTGCAGAAACTGCACGACTTGAATGGGCGTATTTTCATGACTCCCACCGATATTCGCATTGAGGGGCTGAAGGGCTTTTTAGACACCGGTTCTTTTACCATAAATGGTACGGTGGCCCATGATAAATTTGTGCCGACGGATGGCAATCTCGGTCTTACGGCACAAGCCTTGCCGGTAGAAGTTGCCGACACCCTTTCTCTTCTGCTCAATGCGGATATCAAGGTCAGCGGTAAAGACCGACATGGGGCGGTCACCGGGGAAATAGTTTTGCTGGAAGGTTTGTACTATAAAGATGTAAAAATCGACCTGCTGGAGATTGCCACCGAACGTAAGCGATCGGTTGCTCCTCCGGCAAAACCGGTAACTCTGCCTTATTTTGATACCGTCACGCTGGATATTAAAGTCAAAAACAGGCAGCCCTTTTATGTCCAGAATAATCTGGCTGATCTGGAGATCAATCCGGATCTCAGAGTTGTTGGTGATCTCAATCGACCTATCATCGGCGGCCGGGCCCTGGTGAAATCAGGCACCATCACTTTTCAGAAAAAAACCTTTGATGTGAAGAAAGGGGTCATTGACTTCGTCAATCCCTATCGAACCGAGGCGTCTGTCGATATAGAAAGTGTGACGACCATTCGCAAATGGACGATCACCCTTGCTGTAAAGGGTACACCGGATAATCTGGAACTTAAACTTTCATCGGTTCCAGCAGAATCCGATTCGGATATTCTTTCCTTGATTCTGTTTGGTCGGACCGGCCAGGAACTGGTTGGTGGAGAAGGCGGAGGCAAGCGCTCCAATGCCCAGATCATGGCCGGCATGATTGCCGATACCTTTGGTGAGGATATTAAAAAGAATACCGGCCTTGATATCCTGCAACTCGAAACCGGGGATGGAGAGGATGCCACCGGGACCAAAGTGACGATCGGCAAGAACCTGTCCGATCGCATGACGCTTAAATATGCGGTCGACTCCACCGATGGGGCGGTTGTTCAACGGGCTATTGCCGAATATAAACTGCTTGAGCGCATCCTGCTCAGCGGCTTTCAGGATAATCAGGGCGTCTTTGGTGGAGAACTGATGTTCCGGATAGAATTCAGATGAAAAAACAGGTGACAAATCGACCCGGCCATGCACTCTTGCGACTCTGGGCATTGGTTCCAGGTCTGTTGTTTATGGCCTTCACCATCGGATTGGCTAAGGGCGCGGCCACAATTGAAAAGAGTGGTGCGGTATTGCCAGGCAAGGATCTGCCGTCGATTATAAGAGAAATCCAGGTGGTCATCGACGGTTCGTTCGATAAACAAAAGAAGGAGTCATATGTCTATATAGCCAGGCGGCTTATCGGCTTGCGACCAGGCGATATTCTTGATAATAAAACACTGCAGCAATCGCTTGACACCCTTAAGTTCAGCAATCGCTTCTCGTCCATCCATGTTGATTCAACTTCCCAGACAGGTGGTGAAACCCTTATTTTCACCCTTACCCCTTATCTGACAATCGCCGAAATTGATATTGAAGGCAAATATCCCCTGTTTGAGCGGGAAATTTTAAACCAGATGACAATTTATCCGGGCAATCACTATACCCCGGGACAATTGTCTTCCCAAGCCGCAGTTATTGCTCAGGAATATAAAAGAGCAGGCTATATCCACCCCAAGGTAGCCATAACCGAAGAGCGACAGCCAGGTGAAGAACAGGGGATTATTCATGTCGATATTGATAAGGGGCCGCATTATTTTCTCGGGACTTTACGTTTTACGGGCAATGATACTGTTTCCGACACCGCCTTAAAGCTCAGGATGTCGGTCTGGCGCGCGGACCTTATCCCCTGGTTTGGACGATTCAGCGAATACCGGTTAAAAAAGGATATGACCTCCCTGCGGGATTACTACTATAGCAAGGGGTTTGCCGACGCCGAAGTCTCCTATCGTCTTAACCGTCCCGGGGATGGCGCGCAGACGGACGTGACCATCGAGATTAAAGAAGGACCGCGCTATACGATCGAGTTTGTCGGCAACGAAGAATTCTGGGATATGACGCTGAAAAAAGACCTGGTTCTTTTCTCCTCCGGCAATCGCAACAATACCGCTGTCAGAAAAAGTATCCGCAATATCAAGAAACGCTATCATGAGGCGGGGTATCTTGAGACCAAAGTGACAATAGATACCTGCTCTGAAGCGGAAAACACCCCAGAACTTCATCCATTGTGTGTTGTAATAGAGGAAGGTCCGCAGACCATTGTCGACCAGGTAGATATTGCCGGCAATGCAAGCATCGACGAAGAACAGATCAAAAAGCAGATGCTCACCCGGCCGCCGTCGATCTTGCACGATGGCGCCTATGTGCCGGAAACCCTGGATACGGACGTTTACGCGGTGACGACCCTATATCAACACGAGGGCTTTACCAAGCGAGAGGTGGGCTCGGAAGTAAGCTTTACTACGGACAAAACCGGTGCCGATGTCCAGCTCGATATAAAAGAAGGTCCCCAGACCAGGGTGCACTCGATTGCTTTTCACAATTTGACCGTGGTGTCGGAAGAGGCGGCCCGAAAGGTACTGGTACTTCATCCTGGGGATCCCTTTCAGAAGGCCGCCTCAGAGCTGGAAAAAGAAGCCATTGCTAATCTCATCTCAGAAAAAGGGTATCCCCATGCCAAGGTAGAGGCCAAAATTACCTATAGCGCCGACCACACCCAGGCGGATATTGTCTATGCGGCTGATCCCGGTCCACTGGTAACCCTGGGAGATATCTTTATCTCCGGTAACCTGCGCACCAAAGAGAAAATCATCCTGCAGGAACTGGAAATCAAACCCGACAGTCCCCTGTCGCTGCAGGCTCTATACGATGCGCAGCGTCGCCTGCGGGATATGGAGATCTTCCATGGGGTAACGTATCGTACCTTCGGATTAAAAGAAAAAGCGAACACGGTCGATCTGTTTATCGAGGTCGAAGAGAATAAACCGTATTATGTCCAGGGCGGTCTCGGCTATGAATCGGACACCGGAATCTTTGGCCGGATCAGAGGCGGCGACAAAAACCTGTTTGGCTTGAATAAGGAGCTGTGGGCTGCAGCGGAATTAAGCGAGACCGGCTATCGGCTGGAAAGCCAGTTTACCGAACCCCGGTTTCTCGGCACCCGAATCACCACCACCATCGGAGTTTTTGCCGAAGAGTTGGCCGAGTTCAACCAGCCGTTTGGTACCCGGAGCATCGGTGGAGCCTTAGGCTTTAACTACCTCTGGGGCAAAAGCCTGACGGCGGCTGTTACCTTTTCCTTAGAACGACGCACCCAGTTCAGTGTCGATGCGCACCCAGGAGAAAAGATTGATGAAGAACCCAGGACTATTTTTGTCACCACCCCCTCACTGACCTATGATACTCGCGATTCTTTTGTACGCCCCACCAAGGGACTGTTGTCGTCTCTGGTCGTGGATCTTTCCAGAGGGATTGAGGACCCAGTTGATGATTTCGTCCGGTATGATTTTGACACCCGTTACTATTGGACACCCTGGAAAAAGCTGACCTTTGCGGGCAGGGCGAGAATCGGGCAGGTAATTTCCTATTCGGACAGTGACGAAGTACCCGATGACCAGCTCTTCTATCTGGGCGGTATCCAAAGCGTTCGGGGCTTTGCCGAAAATCTGCTGCGTTATGATTTTAACGGCGATCCGGTCGGCGGTAAGACCGCCATTACGGGCAACCTTGAGGCGCGTATCGATCTCGGCTATAATCTGGAGTTGGCTACCTTTTTCGATACCGGTGCGGTGCGGGATACCCAGGTGGATGAAGGCCTGGATACTTTTCGTTCATCGGTTGGCATCGGCTTGCGCTATATTACCCCGATCGGCCCGATTGGCCTGATGTATGGCCATAAACTCGATCCGCAGGATGGTGAATCAAGCGGTAGAATCGACTTTTCCATCGGCTATAGCTTTTGATGAGCGAAGCGGAAGTTAAGTCCTGGGCCCTCCTCCCTGCGCATCGGACGGGCATCCCAACACCCTATTTTCCAAAAAACAACTATTCCCTTCCTGGCAGTGAGTGATTATCATAAGCCTGATGAAGTATTTTAGCAAAGCCATCAAACTTTAAACAAAAGGAATACAACAATGTATGAGAATGTAAAGCAGATACCACTCGCGCAGGCCCAGCAGCAGGCGTCAACTATTTTTCTGGCGAAAGTCTTTAACTGGATGGCTCTCGGTTTGGGTATTACCGGGATTGTCGCCTTTGTTACCGCCAATACCAGTCTAGCCAGGGTAATTATCGGCGGTCCGCTCTTTTTTATCCTGATGATCGGAGAACTGGGGCTGGTCTTCTATCTTTCCGCCAGGATTCAGAAGATTCAGGCTTCCACCGCATCCAGCCTGTTTCTCGGTTATTCGGTGTTAAACGGCCTGACTCTGTCGGTGGTCTTTCTCGCCTATACCAGCGCATCCATTGCCGGAACATTTTTTATAACCGCCGGTATGTTTGGCGCGATGGCTGTGTATGGTCTGGTAACCAAACGAGATCTGTCGGGTTGGGGTTCGTTTTTATTTATGGGCCTGATCGGAATTATCATCGCCTCCATTGTCAATATCTTCCTGAAGAGTTCCGGTATGTCCTGGATGATCTCGGTCATCGGGGTGCTGGTCTTCACTGGCCTCACCGCCTTTGATGTGCAGAGAATCAAAAAGATCGGCGAGGACGGTATTATGGCCCAGGGCAGTGAGGCAATCGGCAAAAGCTCAATTATGGGTGCTTTGGCCCTCTATCTCGATTTCATCAACCTGTTTCTTATGCTCCTGCGCTTTTTTGGTGGCAGCAGAAACTAGAGTGGCGAAGTATATACAACAAAAAACCACGCCCGAATTTCCGGGCGTGGTTTTGCAATCAAAACGCTCAGTCTGTTCAGTACCTTTGTTGTGTGAAACCTGCTATTTAAGTTTTTCGTACGGCTTCATACACTGTTCAACCGCTCGGATAATGCCCTCATAGCCGGTGCACCGACAGATATGTCCTGCATGCTCTTTGCGAATCTGCTCGCGAGAAACTTTTTCTCCTTTATGTTTTTCAACAAACTCGGTGGAAGTCATCACCAGACCTGGGGTGCAGAAACCGCACTGGACGCTGCCGGTATCCAGGTAAGCCTGCTGGACTTCTGAGAGCTTGCCGTTTTTTGCTTCTCCTTCGGCGGTGCGAATATTGCAGCCATCGGCCCAGATAGCAAGAAAGAGACACGAGTCGAATGCTACATCGTCAATCAGCACGGCGCAGGCCCCACATTCACCGACTCCACAGCCTTCCTTAACGCTGGTGAAACCATTTGTTCTTAAAACGTCGGCAAGGGACATACGGACATCGATCTGCCAGGTCATCGGCTTAGAATTAACGGTACAGGAAATATTTCTGATCATGATATCGTCACTCCATTTCTGTATTTCTTTTTAGGGCTTCCCGAAGGACACGTTCGGCGAGAGTCTTGATAATCTGCTCTCGGAAATCCTTGGCAGCACGCCAGGAATCTCTGGGTCTGAGGTCACTTAATACCGAGTTCTTAACCATCTCGAGCAGCTCTTCGTTTGCCTCCATGCCAATTGCTTTTTCTTCAGTACGCCAGCATCTAAGCGGAGTTGGACCGGCGACAACAAAACCGAGTCGTAAACCGGCTATTTTACCGGTTGCAATTTTACAGGCAGCACCACAGCCGATGGTGGCAATGTCCATTGCTTCGCGCATGGCGTATTTATAGTAATGAGCTGACCAGCCCCTGTAATCCTCTGGGGCAATACGTAAACAGGTCATGATCTCTCCAGCCTTACGATCAACCTGGCCCGGTCCCTGGTAAAAATCGTACAGGGGCAGACGACGAACTCCATCAGGTCCCTTAAGTTCAACCGTGGCATTTAATACCAGTAAAGGTGAAGCCGAATCTCCACTTGGCGCGCCATTACAGATATTGCCTCCCACCGTAGCAATGTTTCGTATCTGGGGGCCGCCCACAGAAGAACCGCCCTCATTAAGAACTGGAATGTGCGCGCTTATAAACGAGTTAAATGCCAGTCCGGTAAAGGTCATCCCGGACCCAATGACGATGGTCCCATCACTCTCGATTGTTACTTTTTTCAGTTCAGCCACACCATGGATATCCACCAGATGGCTGTATTTTTTCTTATGGCTATGCAACCGCACCAGAACATCGGTACCTCCGGCTATAGGGATGGCGTCCGGATTTTGCGACAGTAGCGCAATGGCTTCATCGACACTATTTGCTTTATGATAGCTGTTGATATCAAACATTTTTCACCTGCTCCCTTAAATCAATCCAGCGTTTTTGAAATATTTGAAAATAGTTTTCGGACTCATGGGCAGCTCGTTTATAGCTACCCCTGTCGCATCCAGAATCGCGTTGCGAATAGCCGGAGCCGGGGAAATTATTGGTGGTTCACCAAGTGACTTACTGCCGTACGGATGAGTCGGTTCATGGGGTTCAACAAATGCTGCACCCAGATCAGGGATATCCATGATGGTTGGCACTTTGTAGTCGAGCAGATTGTTGTTGTAAATTTTCCCGGAGTCGGGATCGACCATCAGTTCTTCATAGAGAGCCGCGCCAATGCCCATGGCCATACCGCCATGGACCTGGCCCTCTGCCATCAGCGGGTTGATAACGATGCCGCAGTCATGGACGTTATATATTTCGTTGATCTTCACTCTGCAAAGAGGAATATCCACGGAAAGGTCAACAACGGTACAGCCGAAAACATGGGCATTATTACGGGCCTTGTAGGTCGCTTCCGCAGTGATCTGGCCGCCGCGCTCTTTATTGTAGTAGGCGTCAATTGCCACGTCGCGAACACTCATTACCGCTATTTCAGGATTCTCGACAATAACTATATTATCGCCGGCAATAGTTATCAGCTCAGAGTCGAGCCCTGTCATGACACTTGTATGGGCAAGGATTTTTGCCTTCAACAGCACAGCGGTTTGCATTACCGCATGACCGGTTACATAGGTCTGACGGGAAGCGTAGGCACCGGTGTCAAAGGGAGTGACATCGGTGTCTTGAGCAGAAACAACGTGTATTTTTTCAAAGGTGAAGCCAAGACTTTCTGCCGCCATCTGGGCAAAAGCGGTGTCTGATCCCTGGCCAATTTCCGTGGCTCCGACCTGTAGATGCACGGAGCCGTCCTGATTGAGAATCAGGCGGGCACTTGCCGGTTCTACGCAGACCGGATAGGTGCCGGAACCATAGCTGAAGATGGCGACACCCAGTCCGTTTCTGACCTGGCCGGTTTGTTTTTCGGGCCATGTCGCGCGCTTTTTATCCCAATTGATCAGTTTTTTGCCTTTCCTGATGCTTTCGAGAAGTCCACAGGTCATTATCGGTTTTTTGGTGATCTGACTTTTATCACCGGGCCTGGCACCGTTTTTCAGACGAAATTCAGCCGAATCCATGCCGAGAGATCTTGCTGCGTCTTCCATTGCGCACTCGATGGCAAAGGTCATCTGGGGTGAACCATAGCCTCGCATGGCGCCTGCGGCGGGGATATTGCTGTAAATTGTCTTGGCTTTACAGCTATACACGGCTCTTGGATACATATAATGGGTTTTTGCGGCCCCGGCAGAGACGATGGAATGGCCATGGGAGGCATAAGCACCGGTATTGGAAAGTGCATCAAAGTGTATCAGTTTGACTGTACCTTCCTTGTCCAGGCCGACTTGCACCGTGACGTCAAAAGGATGTCTCACCCGGGTACCGACCATGCCCTCTTCGCGGCCCAGCTTGAGCCGTATCGGAATCCCATCCAGTTTTTTCGTCAAAAAAGCTACCATTGGCTCAAGGATCACGTCCTGTTTATTGCCAAAGCCGCCACCAATGGTCGGCTTTATTACGCGGATGAGGCCGGTATCCATTTCAAGGGCCTCGGCCACGATACGTCTGGCGATATGGGGAATCTGGGTGGAAGAGACAATGACGATGCGTTCAAGATCATCCATATAGGCGTACGCGGTATGATTTTCCAGATGGCAATGTTGCAGGATCTGGGTCTTGTACCGTCCTTCAATCAACTGATCGCACTCTTCTCTTACAGCCTCCAGATCACCACCGGCCACAAAGGAGTGGGTTTTTACCACGTTTGCCGTGCCTTTGTGAATTTCTACGGCATCTTTTGCCAGGACATCATCAGTCTCAACCAGTGGCTGATAGGACTCGTATTCGACATCGATAAGGGAGAGCGCCTTTGTTGCCACGAGATCAGTTGTTGCCACCACAATGGCAATTTCATCACCCATATAACGGACATGATCGGTGAGTAGATGCCGATCGGCAACATCCATATGATGCGGATCAAAGGAATAGGGATGACCCGCTGTGGCAAAATTTAACTTAGGTACATCCCGGAAGGTAAAAACACCGTCGACACCGGGTAGAGCTTTGGCCTGGCTGGTGTCTATGGAAGTTACCCGGCCATGAGAGATAGTTGACCGTAAATATTTGGCCACCCGCATTCCAGGCATGGTGAAATCATCTGTATAGCGGGCCTTGCCTGTTACCTTGGCAACTCCATCAACTCTTTGAACTGCTTTGCCTATAACCATTACTCTTCCTCCAAAAAACGGGTTAATGCCTTACTCCTGAAAACCGGTCAAAAAACAAGAAATCTGGATAGTTGAATAAACTTAGAAAGTTAAAGAAATTACCAAGGCACTTATGCTGGTTTGTTTACCGTCTACCGCTGTTAGATTTAAATCAACGCATTATTTGCTATGTACACCTCTGATTACTGCAAATAACTTCATTCCACAAATTTTACTTCAATTGTTTCAGAAATGTCATTATCCCACCAACGAATCCTCCTATTCTGCGCTTTAGGACTGGGACATTGACCGCCCTGGTGGCATATCAGTTGCTTGATAATATTTGTATTTGATAAGACCCAAACGAGAACGGATCTATAGATTGCAAATCTCTTGCTGTGCCTTTTTATTTTCTACGGTAGGCTTCCTCTCCCAAGAGGTGAACATTTTTCACCACCCGGTCATCGCCAAGCATTTGGATGACGAATATTTTTTCTTTGAGGGTTTTGCATCGCTTGAGACGCTTGGCAAGGAGTGGGGTGGCGTGGTAATCGAGGACGACAAAATCAGCTTCTTTACCAGGTTTGAAGTTGCCTATCAGATCGTCAAGGTCGAGGGTTCGGGCTCCGCCCAGGGTGGCAAGATATAATGATTTGAAGGGCGATAATTGATGGCCTCTGAGCTGTTGTATCTTATACGCATCGCTCAGGGTCTGGAGCATTGAAAAACTGGTTCCACCACCGATGTCAGTGGCCACACCGACCTTAACTTTGTAGTGTTGCGATTTTGCCAGATTAAAGAGACCGCTGCCTAAGAAAAGATTTGAAGTAGGACAAAATGCGATGCCAGCTCCCCGCTTGTGCATCAGAGCGAAGTCCTCGTCACTGAGATGAAGACAGTGGGCGAAGACACTGCGTTTGGTGAGGAGTCCATGGCGGTCGTAAACATCAAGATAGCTGGTGCTCTCCGGGAACAGATCGCGCACCCATTGCACTTCGTTTTTATTTTCTGCAAGGTGGGTGTGCAGGTAGAGGTCCGGATGTTCGTTGAGCAGTTTCCCGGCCATGGCCAGCTGTTCATCACTTGAGGTCGGGGCGAATCGTGGCGTAATTGCGTACCGCAAGCGACCAACCCCATGCCATCGCTCGGCCAATTCCTTGCTGTCCCGGTAACCGCTTTCCGGAGTATCTGTGAGGTAGTCCGGGGCGTTGCGATCCATGAGTACTTTACCACAAATCATCCGCAGACGGCGTGCCTTGGCCGCGTTAAAAAAGGCATCTACCGATTGCTTATGGACGGTACCGAAAACGAGGGCGGTGGTGGTACCATTGCGCATCAGCTCGTCGAAGAAGAATTCAGCTAATTCGCTGGCTTTTTTGACATCGCTAAACCCATTCTCGGTCGGAAAGGCATAATTTTCGAGCCATTCGAGGAGTTGCTCTCCATAGGCGGCAATTATTTCTGTCTGGGGATAATGCAGATGACAATCGATAAAACCGGGTACAATCAGACTATCCGTATATTGGGTAACAGGTACATCAACCGGCAATTTGGCTAACAACTCTGGCGCGGGACCGATGGCCTCTACGAGTCCGGACTTGACTATCATCAAGCCATCTTGAAAATACTCATAACTGCTCTCATCTCCGACGTCAGCAGGGTCTGCTAAACAGTGAAGAAGTTCACCCCGAAAAATCTGCAATCCGTCGATATCCACGATACAATACCCCTAATTATTCGACCTATTCCTCTTTTTATCTATTATTTTGTTTATAATGGGTGGAGCCATTGATGTCTACAATTAATTTTAAGGTAAATAATAAATTAGTTGATGTAATTAAAAATTATAACCGAACTATAGTTGGGAGTATCTGGTAAATGTTTTTGACACCCTCTGTTTAAAATCAGTGTCGGCAGCGACTTTTTCGGGAGCGTTTCAGGCTGGCGAGATAGAGCCTTTCGACCTTCTCTCTCGCCCAGGGGGTCTTGCGCAGAAATTTCAGGCTGGAGGGAATCGAGGGGGTGCTGGTGAAGCAGCGGATTTTGATATATTTGCCGAGTTTTTCCCAGCCGTAGTCGGCAACCAGCAAGGTGAGGATGTGTTCCAGGGTGAGGCCGTGCAGGGGATCTTGGGCTTGTTTTTCATTCATAAAGCGAAATTCATCAAAAATTAATTCACAAGGATGTAAGGAATGCATAATGTTATCAACCGTCGTGGTAGAACATGAAAAAGCTGTGAAGTAAAGCTGGATTAATTTAATCGCACGACCATCGAAGTAAAAAAGATAAAGGAGAAATCATGGTAATGAAAAAAATTCTTATGCTGGTCGGTGATTATGTCGAAGATTACGAAGTGATGGTTCCCTTTCAGGCCTTGCAGATGCTGGGATATCAGGTGGATGCGGTCTGTCCGGACAAAAAGGCCGGAGACTTTGTCCGCACCTCTATCCATGATTTTGAAGGCGACCAGACGTATAGCGAGAAGCGAGGGCATAATTTTACCCTCAACACTGATTTTGAAACAGTCAAACAGGAAGAATATATAGCTCTGCTGATTCCCGGCGGCCGCGCCCCTGAGTATCTGCGTCTCAATGAAAAGGTGCTGAGTATCGTCAAGTATTTTGCCAAAGAGAATAAACCAATCGCTGCTGTCTGCCATGGGGCGCAGTTGCTGTCTGCGGCCGATGTGCTCAAAGGGCGAGAATGTTCCGCTTATCCGGCCTGTTCTTTCGAGGTTGGTCTTGCCGGTGGAAAATATATGGCGGTTGAGATGGACAGTGCCCACGTTGAGGGTAATCTGGTCACCGCTCCCGCCTGGCCGGCGCATCCGGCATGGCTGGCAAAATTTGTCGAGAAGTTAGGGGCAAAGATCCAACTTTAGGAGGGAAGATGTCGGCTACACGTCTGGAAAAATTAAAACGGCTTATGGCGGAGAAAGAATTCTCCGCAGTTGTGCTCAATGCCGGCCCAAGTCTATCCTATTTTACAGGTCTGCATTTTCATTTGATGGAACGACCGGTGGTTATCGTTTTTACCTTGGACGATGAGCCAACAATCATTCTTCCGGAACTTGAGCAGGCTCAACTGGCTCAGCTGCCTTTTACCGCAAAGATCCACGCTTATGGCGAGAATCCGACCATCTGGCCGGAAATTTTTGCCGATGCCTTACGAAAACTCGATTTTCCTGGTAAAAAGATAGGCGTGGAACCTGCTCAAATGCGGGTATTGGAATATGAATATGTCCGCTCTGCCTGCGGGGATGCGCATTTTACCGATGGTTCGGCACTCTTGGCCGATTTGCGAGCTATCAAGGACCAGGAGGAAATAGCCTGTATACGCCGGGCGGTACAGATTGCCGAGGCGGCGCTGGAGTCGAGCCTGCCGATAATAAAAATCGGTGTAACCGAAAAAGAAATAGCCGATGAGCTGTTTATGCAGCTTATTCGCCAGGGCTCGGACCCTTCACTACCCTTTACCCCGATTGTATCCAGTGGGCCCAACGGTGCCAATCCCCACGCCCGGCCCTCCACGCGGCAACTGGTTGCCGGAGACCTGCTGGTGATCGACTGGGGTGCGTGCTGTAACGGATATATCTCCGATCTAACCCGTACTTTTGCCGTGGGTGAAATTGATGCTGAGGCGCAAAAAATCCATACCATTGTCCAACAGGCCAATGCTGCCGGTCGAGCAGCGGGCAAACCTGGGTTGAGCTGTGCGGTAGTCGATAAGGCGACCAGAACGGTCATTGAAGAGGCCGGATATGGCCGATTTTTTACCCACCGCACCGGTCACGGCATCGGTATGGAGTGCCATGAAGAACCCTATATACGCGGGGATAACGATCAGTTGCTGGTGGCCGGGATGACCTATACGGTTGAGCCGGGGATCTATTTTGCCGGCCGCAATGGGGTACGTATCGAGGACGACGTGCTGGTGACGGTGGATGGCGCCGAATCGCTTAGTACCATGAGCCGAGAGATCAGAATTGTAGGTTAGTTTGCATCCAGGCTCTGCAGATGGGCCTGGATAAGTTTGATTTCGCCGTAACTGTAAGCATTGCCGAGTGCCTGCTTGAGTTCGCTCAGTTTCATATCCGGCAGCAGGCGTAGCTGCTCCTTGAGGGACACCACCTTTTCCGGGGAAACCAGTCTCTCGACGGTGAGTTCACCTCTTGCCACAAAGTGGGCCAAGTGTCCTTCTATGGTGGCGACAGCCAGACTGCGGCGTTCGGCTATCTGTGGCACAGTCAGCCCTTCTTCAAAGAGGTCCAGGCTGATCTTTTGGGTATCTTTTTTGGGGGTTTTGGCCTGTTTTTCAGCGCTTTCTTGCGGCGCAACTGATGCCTCGGTTACCTCCGGCAGAATGACAGCAACGATATCGTTTTTTTGCCGATAATCGGCAACTATGGCCGTCAGCTCTTCCCCGTATCTCGCCGCCAGTTTTTTGCCGATGCCTTTGATCTTCATCAAGGCGGTCAGCGAGACGGGTAGGTTGACGACTATCTGGATCAGGGTCTTCTGGTGCAGAATCTGAAAATGCGGCACGCCTTCATCCGCGGCCTTGTCTGCCCGCCATGCACGAAGCGTCTCCAAGAGCTCGGGGTGGTCGATATCGGCCTCCGAGTAGGTGACGGCGGTTTTTACCGGCCGCGCGGGCTCTTTTTTTCCGACGGTGGTAATTTCAGCCGTTGAAATCGCCCGGAGATACTGTGCTGTGCTGAAACCATCAGCGCAGCACTTGACGGCCGCCAGTTTGACGGCAGTTTCTTCCTGCAGCAGACTGCACAGTTTTTGGGCTTTCTTGCCGATTTCCTTATTGTCGGTCTCTATCTCCAGCTGCTCGATGGCTGGGCCGATTCCTGCACCGATTTTCTCCTTAAAATAGGCTGATGCCTTAGTAATTCGTTCGAGTACCGCCGGATCATCGGCCGGAAAAATATTCTCGCTGAAGAGCCCCTGCAGTTGTCTCTGAAAGTTTGCCCCGACGACGCAGATTTCATTGACGGTTTTTTGCCGTAATGCATGCGGATCGCCGATGCCCAGGACCATGACCAGTTCGATATTCCTGTCGATGAGAGAAAGCAGGCGACTGAGCAGAACCTGCAGCTCCTTAAAATCAAAGCACTCCAGGAGCAGGCGCTGTTGGTATTGAATCCTGGCCAGGCTCAGCTGTTCAGCAGTCGGCCTGTTCTCCCCGGCCTGTTCAACAAAGCGCAGCACGGTATCGTCGGTCTTGACCGCCCGTGGGGAAAGCGGTGAGCTGAGCACCATCCCGTCCAGGGTTCGGCAACGGCTGAGCGCGACGTATACCTGGCCATGGGCAAAGGCCGCCTGGGCATCGATAATGGCGCGGTCAAAGGTCAGCCCCTGGCTTTTATGGATGGTGATCGCCCAGGCCAGTTTCAATGGATACTGGGTGAAGGCGCCGATTTTATTCTCGGTGATTTCCAGGGTGTCCGGATTGAGAGAATAGTTAATGTTGTCCCAGGTTGCCGGTTCGACCATGATTTCATCGGTATCCTCTGGGCACTGTATGCAGATCTTTTTCCCGGAAAAGCGGGTAATCTTGCCGATTTTGCCGTTGAAAAAGCGTTTTTCCGGCGTTGAATCATTGCGTATAAACATCACCTGGGCCTCGGGTTTCAGCTCCAAGGTGACGGCGGTGGGAAAGGAATGTTCTGGGAATTCACCTTCGATCTCGGCATTGAAGTGGCAGGTCTTTTCGGCAAGTTTGTGCAACCTGGAAGCGTTGATGGCGTCGGCATTACTATTGTGAGTGCAAAGCGTTATATAGCCATCAGCCTCATGGTCCGTATCGGCAAAGCCCGGGAGGTACCGGGCATTCAGGCAGGACAGAGTCTCCTGATCCAGCTTGCCCGCGCGAACCTGGTTGAGCAGATTGATAAAAAGGTCGTCTTCCTGGCGATATATATGCTGCAGTTCGATGGTGATCAGTTCGGTTTTGCGAAGGGCATTACTGCTGAAAAAATACGGCGAATCATAATACTGCTCTAAGATCTGCCGATCGGCGTTTTTAACCACCGGGGAAAGCTGCTGCAGATCGCCGATCAGCAGGAGTTGGGTTCCGCCAAAGGGTCGAGCGCTGCGGCGGTAGCGGCGTAAAACGGCGTCAACGCCATCGAGCAGGTCGGCCCGGACCATGCTTATCTCATCGATCACCAGCAGATCGAGACTCTTGATGATATTGATCTTTTCCTTGCTGAACCGATGCCGGAGGGTGGTCTCGCTTCCCGGCACAAAGGGGGCGAAGGGCATTTGAAAAAAAGAATGCAGGGTGACCCCCCCGGCGTTGATCGCGGCGACACCGGTCGGGGCGGTGACGATCATCCGTTTGGGACCATTTTTCTTGAGATTGTGCAGAAAAGTGGTTTTGCCGGTGCCGGCTTTTCCCGTCAGGTAAATATTACAGCCTGTATCCCGGACAAATTCATCGGCCAGCCGGAGTTCTGGGTTTTCCTTGGGCATCATCGATTTTTTTTCTTGCCATGCCTGGGGAAATCGACCTGAATAATATCGGCTTTTTTATGGCCCGAATTTCCTCTGCCGGAGGCTTGCTGGGCATCGCTGTCGCCGCAGCATTTTTTAGGCTTTTGGCCGTTCCCGCACGGGCAGGGATGGTTGTGGTCGACGTTCACCGAACGGATCGGGATTGGGCCATCGGATTTGCTGAGCTGCCGCTGTCGTTTTTTTTCCACTGCCCGGGCATGTTCCTGAAAGGTTTCGATGGCGAGAGGCAGGGAGGCGAGCAGAAATATCTGGATTTGTGATTCTCGGCCCTCTATATCCATATCCATTCCCGCAAAAGCCTCCCGGAACACCTCCTCGGGCATATCGTCGAAATACTCCATGGCTTCCATTGGGTCGACCAGGCCCTGGATGGTCATAATGCTGTGATAGAGTTCTTCTTTCTTCGCTTCGCTTATATCCGGATATTCCTCCGGATCCCATAACTCTTCACGAAGGGCGATAGCCTCCTCAAAGCCGGAGACCCATTCGTAGAGTGCAGCAAACTGATCGTCCTGCAGCGACTCGATGGTAAAAGGGAAGGTGAGTTGATTGCGGCGGAAATCAGCGATGCATGTATTGTACGCTTCCACCAGGTAGGTGGTCATCTTTTGGGCAAGCCCGATTGATGAGAATTCGGGTAGCTCACCGCCGAAGATCAGTGGCATCCATTCGTTGGGCATCAGTGTTTCGGGGGTCATGGCCAAGCCGAACAGGTAGCCTTGCAGCTCCTCAAAGCTGAAGGTATTGTCCGGCTCATCGGTCATTGCCAGGAGTTTCTGCAGATTTTTTTTATCGGTTGCGGTAAGCATCGGTCCTTTATCCTCTCGGTTTTAATGGTCTCGTACGATTCTTTTACAGATAGTAAAAAAGAGCGCTGAAGAAAAGAGAAATTTGTGGGAGTTTGCTATTCTCCCAAAACTCGCTTATATCAGAGAAAGTGCTTCGTACCATAGCATCGGAAGAGGAATGAATGAGAGTTGCGGTCTTATCGGATATCCACGCCAATCTGGAGGCGCTCGAGGCAGTTCTCGAGCATGCTCTGACCCATAGGGTCGATAGATATGTCTGCCTGGGCGATGTGGTGGGCTATGGGGCGAATCCCAACGAATGTATTACTTTGCTCAGCGCACTGCCCGACTGCCCCTGTCTGCTTGGCAACCATGATGCTGCAGTCCTCGGCATTCCGACCAATATGAAACCGGAAGCACGCCGGGTCATAATCTGGACGCGGCAGGTCCTGTCGCAAAACAGCTTGTGGTTTCTGACCGAGATGGAGGACCTCATCAAATGGCAGAATATTTTCTTTTGTCATAGCAATCCATATAGACCGCGCAACTGGTATTATGTTTCGGAGAAAACCTATATTACCAGTTCGTTCGCCCGCTCGAAGGCCAAGGTTCTTTTCGTTGGCCATACCCATGTACCTGTCGCCATAACCCGAAAAAATTTCTTCTGCATCTATATCAGATCCCCGCGACACCGCATGGTGGTCCCGGTGGCTGAGACCAACCGGCAGATCTTCAATGGCGGGAGTATCGGGCAGCCAAGAGACGGCGATCCGCGGGCCGCTTATTTGATTTATGACACTGCCCGCCGGGTAGTCGAATTTTACCGGGTTGCCTATGATTTTAGATCGGCTGGGGCAAAAATCCTCGCTGCCGGCCTGCCGGAGATACATGCCAAAAGACTGGCAAACGGTCTTTGATACCTGCTGAGAGCCAGAAAAATTCGCCGGAACAGCGTGTTGTAAAGATATGGGCAAGGATGATCCTGCCGTTCTTTTATTTCATCCTGAGCAATTGGCCCCGGCCAAACAGCGGCAGTGAAGTCCTGAGATCTTCCAGCAGCTCCGTGGCGTTGTGATAGCGTTTTGTCAGGTCGATCTGCAGGCAGTGCAGGATAATATCCTCAAGCCTCTTGTCAAGCTGAGGATTTATCTTGCGCGGTGTCTGGGTGACGATATTAGTGTTGATATCCTCGGGGTATTGATCATTTTGTTGAAAATAGGGCGCGGTGTTGGTGGCGAAGATATAGAGGATTACTCCCAGAGCCCAGACGTCGCTGGCCAGGCAGCTCCGGCCGGCGAACTGTTCCGGCGGCATGTAATTGACGGTTCCTTCGGAGCCGCCGCCTGCATCCTGCCAGGAGAGATCGCGGGCGATACCGAAATCAAGAAGTTTCACCTGGCCTTTTTGGCTGATGATGATGTTTTCCGGTTTAATGTCGCGATGGAGTATTTTATGTTTATGGGCATAGGAGAGAGCTGAGACAAGCTGGAGAAACCAGGCCTCCTTGTCAAGCGGTGCAATCTGTCTTTCCAGATGCTGCTGCAGGGTCGCTCCTTCAATATATTCCTGGATCAGGATGAACTTGCCGTCATCCTTGACGAGTTCCAGCAGGTGCACGATATTTGGGTGGTGCACCAGTCGCTTGAGAATGGCCGCTGAACGGAGCACCCGAATATTCATTGCCGTTGAATGGGGGGTTTTGGCTACGGCGAGTTGAGTTGAGCCAATCTCCTGCACCAGCCAGGCATCGCCAAAGCCACCCGCACCAAGCCATTTCTTCTGCTGCCATCTCTCGGAAATCCGCTCCGTTCTGCTCTTTATGATCAATGACTTCGGGGCAAAATAACTGAGTCCCTCGCGAAAATAGGCGACCAGCCGGTTGACGACATCTCTTTTCTGCTGAATGGCATCACCCTGTGGCGGCGTTACCGCCTGGCCCATCTCAAGCAGGATCAAAAAACCAATCGAGAACCTCTCTTCATTAAGCGGCAGCTCCATGAAATCATCCGCCCCGGCACTCAGATATTTTCTGATATCTCCGCTTTGCTGCTCGGGGATAAGGATGAGAAAGGGGACCAGCGGCCCGATAAAATCGCGGATAAGGCCGATGACACGATCCTGTCGTCGGTTCCGGTTATCGATGCTAAAGATGACCAGGCAGATTTTTTTGTCGGGAAAGGTGTTGATAAAATGGCGGATAGTTTCGATGGTGAGCGGAACCAGTTCGATTTCAAAAGAAGAAACCAGCCGTTTGACAAGAGTGGTCTCGGTGTTGGACAGACCGAACAGCAGTATTGTCTCGGATGGACTCTGCAAACCGTTTCCTCTTGGTAAAGGGAAGTGTACACTTGGTAACCTATCAGAATATTCACATTACCGGCAACTGGTTTTTACGATACCACCACGCTTGATGATTTTGTAAAACTCTTCATTACAACCTCCGTTGGCATTTCTGGAAATCATGCGTTTACGACACCATCAAGCTTGATAAAAAACGGCAGAACTAATACTGTCTCAGACAAGCTCTCTTGAATTGCACACAAGTTAAGAGAATACTGCCATTTTACCCGAGGAGAAATGCGATGCGCGAATCAGGATATTGGGCGGATAACTATCAGAGAAACAAGCTGTCGGTTCAAGATGCCATTGCCAAAATTCACTCGGGGCAGAGAGTCTTTATCGGTTCCTCTTGTGGTGAGCCGCAGCAGTTGGTAAAAGGCCTGGCCGATGCCAGCCGTACCTTCACCGATCTTGAGATTGTTCGTATGTTCAGCGGGGAGAGTACCTCGCTGTCCCGGATTGCCGAAAAGTCGAAATCGCAGAACCTCAATATTCGCTCCTTTTACCTGGGCTCGGCCAATTCCAATAGTTTTAAAGGTGATCTGCGGTTTATCACGCCGATCAATCTGTCCGATATTCACAAACTGATCAAATCGAAAATGCTGCCGATCCAGGTGGCTTTAATCCAGGTATCACCCCCTGATGATTTTGGCTGGATGAGTCTTGGTATCTCGGTTGATGTCACGGCGGTTGCCGCGGCTGGTGCCGATCTGGTTATTGCCCAGGTGAACAGCAAAATGCCAAGGGTGCTGGGACGCAGCTCGATCCACGTCAACGATATCGATTATTTCGTCGAGCATGACGAGACCCTGATTGAAATCGGTACCTATCCCGATGTGAAGACCGCCGGCAAGATAGCCCGCTATGTATCCCGTCTGGTGGATGACGGCTCGACAATGCAGATGTCGCTGGGTGGGACATCGGAGGCCAATATCCAGGCGCTGATGGAAAAAAACGACCTGGGCATTCATACCCAGTATGTCACCAATACCATTATGAAACTCATGGCCATGGGGGTGGTCACCAACAAAAAGAAGGGTTTTAACACCGGCAAGATCATCTGCAGTAATGCCATCGGCACGCAGAATTTATACGATCTGCTCGAATATAATTCAGCGGTCGAGTTTCATCCTTCCAAGTACGTCAACGATCCGAGGAAGATCGCCAAGAACCGCAAGATGGTGGCCATGAATACCGCCCGGGAAATAGATCTGACCGGCCAGGTAACCGCCGATGCTTTGCCCTTTAATAATTTTTCCGGCGTCACCGGGATCCTCGATTTCTTTCGCGGGGCGGCCATGTCCAAAAAAGGCAAGTCGATTTTAATGCTCACTTCCACAAGAGACGATGGCGCCCATAGCCGGATTGTACCGATGCTGCAGAATAAGGCGGTGGTGGTGCCGCGCAGCGAGGTGCAGTATGTGGTGACCGAATACGGTTCGGTCAATCTTTTCGGCAAAAGTATCCAGGAACGGGCGCTGTCGCTTATTACCATCGCCCATCCCGATTTCCGTGATGAATTGTTTGACCAGGCCAAGGAGCTCGGCCTGCTCGGACCGGAACGCACCCTTCGGGAAGAGATGCATTCTATCTATCCCTTAGGCCTCGAGGAAACGAGAATCATCGATCGTAAGAAAATCACTTTTCGGCCGGTGAAACTGACCGATGAGCGAAGTTTACAGGAGCATTATTACCGGCTCGACAGCACTGATGTTATCTCCCGATTTTTCCATGATAAAAAGAGTTTTGTCAGTAAACAGATCGAACGTACCTTTATTATCGACTATCTCAAGGACCTGACTATCGTCGCCGTTGCCGGGCAGGCCGGTTATGAGCGCATCCTCGCCGTCGGCGAATATTACCTCAACCCCGAAACCGAGCTGGCGGAGATTGCCTTTTCGGTGGAAAAGGATTGGCAGGGCAAGGGCCTGTCTTCCATCGTTATCCAGAAATTGGCCGAGGCAGCTAAAAGAAGTGGTATCAAAGGGCTTACGGCCTATACCTCAAAAGAAAACAAGCGGATGGTCAAGTTGTTCAATACATTGAATTATAAAGTCAAAGTATCCTCCCAGGGGAGCATGATCTCTCTTGAAGCAATGTTTGACGAGGAGCAGGAACCCGCGGCATGACTGATGGCTTCGCGAAAACTCTTCATTTTCATCGTTGTTGCGAATTTTACTATCATTACGATGACTCTTGCCTTCGTAGATTGCATGTTTTCCCGATTTTGTTACCTCTGTCTCGCTTGTATCGATGTATTGATAATACTCATTGCGATTCTTCTGCCGCAGCTTGCGGTTTTTTGTTGTTGATCCGGTCAATGCCGCCGCGCTGGTGAATCATGCTGCGGGCGATGAGGTGAGCGCTGACCGGCGCGGTGATCATCAGAAACATGGCGATCAGCAGTTCATGCAGGCTGAGACCGGCTTCAAGAGAACTGAAATGGAGCATGGAGGCGATGAGAATGCCGCCGACCCCGAGGGTGGTGGCCTTCGTCGGGCCGTGCAGACGCATGAACAGATCGGGGAAGCGCGCCATACCGATGGAGCCGATGAAGGCAAAAAGACCGCCGACGATAAGAAAAAAAGACGTAAGTAATTCGAGCATGCCATTTCTCCTTATTCAATTATATCGCCGCGCAGCAGGTACTTACACAAAGCGACCGTGCTGACGAAGCCCATTAAAGCAATGAGCAGGGCGGCTTCGAAGAACACTGTGAGGCTTAAGTGAATGCCGAAGAGTACCAGTAATGCGGTGGTGTTGATATACATGGTATCCAGTGCCAGGATTCGATCGGGCATGCTGGGGCCGCGCAGCAGTCGGTAGAAACTAACGAGGAGAGCTGCGGCGATGCAGATAAAGGCGATGGTCTCAGCTGTTTTTAACATTCGAAAATCTCCTGCAAAGGTCTTTCATAGCGGTATTTTATATTGGCAATGAGCTGTGCTTCGTCCTCGACATCGAGTACGTGCAGCAGCAGGGATCGTCGATCGATGCTCAAATCGGCCGAGACGGTACCTGGCGTCAGGGAAATGGTATTGGTTAGGACGACAATCGCAAAATCGTTGCACAGATCAAGAGGAAGGGTGATAAATGCCGGACGAAGCCTCCGTATCGGGCCGAGGATTAACCGCGCCACCACCAGATTGGCGAGGGTGATGTCCCAGAGCAGTACGGCGAGATAGACTGCCAGCCGCCAGGGCCGCAGGAGACGTGGACGATGGGGCCAGAAACGCACGGTAAAAAGTGGTATGGCCACGGCAAGCAGCGCACCCAGCAGCGCCTGGCCCGGGGCGGCACTATTATTCAGCAGCAGCCAGATCAGCCACAGAAAGAGACTGAATAAGGGTTGGGGCAACAGACGATTCATGGTTTTCCCTCCCTGGACAGCACGGATTCTATATAGTTGCCAGGCGTCAACAGCTGGCCGGCGGTGGCCTCTGCATAGCGGCAGATCGGCGCGGCGAAGATGGTCATGACTACAGCCATCATAAGCAGCAGAATGACCGGTGCGATTAGGCGCGGGTGGAGTCTTTGCCCCCGAGCGGCAACCATTTCTCCTTTCGTCGCCCAGAACAGGGTGCTGCCGGCCCTGCTGAGAGTAATGAGTGCGGCCAGGCCCCCAGCCAGAACGATGGTCCAGAGCGATATCAGCAAGACGGAATCCTTCGGTGGCACGGCTTGGAGCAGCAGAAGTTTGCCGATAAATCCGGACAGCGGCGGCATCCCCGCAGATGCCACGGCACCGACAAAAAACAGCACCCCCAGCAGGGGGAGAACCTGCGGTGCCATCGGCGGCCCGGAGATAAACCAATCTGCCGCGCTGCCGCGTTGCCGAGTGATGAGGTCGGCCAGTAGAAACATGCCGGCGGTGATCAGGGTGGTATGGGGGAGGTAGTAAAGCGCGGCGGTGATGCCGCCAACAGTCAACAGGCTGATACCGGCGAGCAGTGTGCCAACCGAAACTACCACCAGATAGGCGATGAGTGACCTCATCCGGCGACTGCCGAGGACTCCCAGGGTACCGGCGGCCAGGGTGAGCAGGGCCAGGGGTGGCAGCCAACCGGCGACATCAGATGCCGCAGTGTTCAGGGGGTAGATCAGGGTAAAGGTGCGCAGAATGGCATAGACACCGACTTTGGTCATGATGGCAAAAAGCGCGGCCACCGGGGCGGTGATGCTGCGGTACAGCGCCGGCAGCCAGAGATGCAGGGGCAGGATGGCAGCTTTTAAGGCAAAGACCACCAGAAGCAGCAGAGAACTGATGCGCAACAGGGTCACCTGCTCCGGGTTGGCTGCAGCGACTTTTATTGCCAGATCGGCCATGTTCAGGGTGCCGGTGACGGCATACAGCGTTCCGATTGCCACCAGAAAGAGGCTGGAACCAATCAGGTTCAGCACCACATAATGCAGACCTGCGCGGATACGCTCCGGGCCCCCGCTATAGACGGCCAGGCTATAGGAGGCGATCAGCAGGATTTCGAAAAAGACGAACAGATTGAACAGGTCGCCGGTCAAAAAGGCACCGTTGATGCCAAACACCTGCAGGGGAAAGAGCACATGAAAATTCTGGCCGCGCCGATCATCACCGCCTGTGGCATAGAGCAGCACGGGCCAGGACAAGACCGCGGTTACCAGCAGCAGAAGAGCGCTCAGCCGATCGAGCACCAGGGTGATGCCAAACGGGGCCGGCCAGTTGCCAAGCTGATAAACGCCGATTGCACCGCTGTCGGCCAGACGAAATAGCAGGATTGCCATCGGCAGCAGACCACCCACGGTGATGAGAGATACCAGGCGTTGGGGGCCGGGGCCGCTTTTGATGAGCAGCAGGTTCAGCATACCCGCCGCAAGCGGCAGGAGCAGGGGCATCATAATCCAGTGGTTCATCGCTTGGCCCCCTGACCGTCGACATGATCATTGCCCAGTTCACCGCGGGCGCGTAGAGCCAGGGCGACAACAAAGGCAGTCATACCAAAGCCGATAACGATGGCAGTGAGCACCAGGGCCTGGGGCAAGGGGTCAGCCGTAGCTGTATTTCCGCCGGCCAGAGGCGGAGCACCGGTTATCAGGCGACCGGTGAAAAAGAGAAAAAGATTGACTCCGTAGGACAGTAAAGACAGGCCGAGTGTCACTTGAAAGGTACGGGCCCGGAGCACCAGATATATGCCGCAACTGAACAGCACGACGATGACCAGAGAAGCAAGGATTTCCATCAGCCGGTCCTCCTCGTTTCCAGACAACGTTCACTCAGTTTTCCCAGGGTGGCCAGGATCAGCATGATCGTCCCGACGACGGTGAAATAGACGCCGAGGTCAAAAAACATGGCCGTTGCCAGCTCAAACTCGCCGATCAACGGCAGCTTGAAGTGGCCGAACGCGGAGGTGAGAAATGGGTAATGAAACGGCCAGCTGCCGATACCGGTGCCAGCGGCGATAAGCAGTCCCAGGGCAATGGTCTTGTGGTACTTTTGCCGCCATCGCCGGTGCGTCCAGGCAATGCCGCTGGCCATATACTGCAGGATCAGCGCAATTGCCGTGGTCAGACCGGCGATGAAGCCGCCTCCCGGCGCGTTGTGGCCGCGCAAAAACAGATAGATTGATACGAGCAGGGCCATCGGCAGGAGAAAGCGGGTGATCTGGGTCAATATCAGGGACTGTCGCTCCGGCGCCCAGCGCCTGCCGATGCCATGCAGGGAGCCGGGGGCCAGGCAGAGATTGTCGAGCAGGGCGTAAATACCGACGGCGGCTATGGCCAGTACGGTGATTTCCCCCATGGTGTCAAAGCCGCGGAAGTCGACGAGAATAACATTCACCACGTTGGCTCCCCCGCCGCCGGGCAGGCTATGGTCCATGAAATATTGGGAAATGCTGGTACTCGGCCGGGTGAGCACGGCCAAGGTGAGCAGCCCCATGCCGGAGCCGATCGTCAGGGACAACACCAGATCCCGGCCACGGCGCAGAGGAGACGACTCGGCATGATCCTGCTGGGGCAAAAAATGCAGGGCGAGCAGCAGCAGGATGATCGTCGCCATTTCCACCGTCAGTTGGGTAAGGGCCAGATCTGGCGCGGAAAACCTGGCAAAGGTCAGAACCATCACCAGGCCCGCTACGCTGAGAGCGATAAGGGCCATGAGCCGCTGCCGCCGCCACCATACGGTGGCCAGGACTGCGGCCATGATCAGCACCCCGCCAAGCAGGGTGACCGGACCAATGGTGGATGACGGCAGTTCGCCGATAAGAGCCGTCTTACCGGTGATAATCGGCAGGGCAAAAGCTCCGCCTGCGCTAAGCAGCAACAGTGCGACATAGCGCTGCAGGGAGCCGTTCTCGATGGTCGTGCTGATGGTGCGGGCGGCACCGGTGATACGATCAATGCTTTTTTGGAAAACACGATCGGCGTCGATCTCGGGAGACAGCCTTTCATAGACGGTAAAAAGACGCTGCCGCACACTGTAGACGGCAATACCGCCGACAAGAGCGATCAGGCTCATCATGAATGGTGCGTTGAAACCGTGCCAGATGGCCAGGTTATAGACAGGCAGCGGTTTGCCAAGTACATCGGTCGAGGCGAGCGCAAGAAAAGGTGCCACGGTCAAGGTGGGGAAAATCCCCACCACCAGGCATTGGGCGACGAGGATCGCCACCGGCAGGATCATGTACCGCGGTGCCTCGTGCGGCGGATAAATGGGCAGATTGACCGGTTCCCCGTTGAAAAAAACATCGTGGATGAAGCGGGCCGAATAGGCCACGGCCAGAATTCCGGCCAGGTTTGCCGCCACCGGCAACAGCCAGGCAGCAGGTCCAATAGCAGTCAAATGCAGGGTTTCAGCAAAAAACATCTCTTTCGACATGAAACCGTTGAGCAGAGGCACGCCGGCCATTGCCGCGGCGGCGACCATGGCCAGGGTTCCGGTTACCGGCATATACTTCCATAAACCGTGAAGGCGGTGCATGTCGCGGGTGCCGGTTTCATGGTCGATAATACCGGCGGCCATGAACAGCGAAGCCTTGAAGGTGGCATGATTGATGATATGAAAGACCCCAGCCACGGCGGCCAGAGGCGTATCGATGCCGAATAGCAGCACGATGAGGCCGAGATGACTGATGGTCGAATAGGCGAGCAGCCCTTTGATATCATGTTTAAAGAGGGCGATATAGGCACCAAAGAGCAGGGTGATCATCCCTGTGCCGCCGACGACAAAGAACCATAAGTCGGTGCCGGAGAGGGCGGGAAACAATCGGGCCAGAAGGAAGACCCCGGCCTTGACCATGGTCGCGGAATGCAGATAGGCGCTGACCGGAGTCGGCGCGGCCATGGCCCGGGGCAGCCAGAAATGGAAGGGAAACTGCGCCGATTTGGTAAAAGCCCCTAGCAGGATGAGCAGCAGTGTCGGGGTATACAGAGCGTGGGCGCGGATACTGTCACCGGCGGCGTTGATAACTGAGATCTGGTAACTATGGGCTATATGTCCGAGTATGAGAAAACCGGCAAGCATCGCCAGACCGCCACCGCCGGTTACCGTCATGGCCATTTTCGCGCCTCGACGAGCCTCTGAGCTGCGATGGCGAAAACCGATAAGCAGAAACGAACTGAGTGAGGTTAATTCCCAGAAGATCAGCAGCTGCAGCAGGTGATCGGAGAGAACAATGCCTACCATGGAGCCCATGAACAACAGCAGCATGCCATAAAACCGGCCGCGGGGATCATCTTTTGCCAGGTAGTAGTTGGCATAAAGAATGATCAACAGGCCGATGCCGAGGATGAGCAGGATGAACAGGCCGGCCAGGCCGTCCATGCGCAGGATGAGAGTAAAACCGGCCTGCGGCAGCCACGACCAGCTGCTTGTCATCGGCTCCCCGCGAAAAGTCGCCAGCAGCGGCTTGATTGCCAGCAGCAGTCCCGCCGCCGGCACAGCGGCCGCCGTCCAGGCTGCCGCCCCACGCCCTAGTCGCATGGCGAGTGGCGGAAACAAGGCGCCGATAAAGGGGAGCAGAACAATGAGCAGCAGATTCATAACCAGGTTAATTCATCACGAAAAGTTGTGCGCTTTTGCACCTTGGGATGAAGCCATATCCATGTTAAAAAGAAATGTACTGACGATGGATAAATATCGCAATAAATTAACCTTGTATTGATGCGTATCAATTATGAATATAGCTATCCTTATCAGCCTCTGGATTGCCTGGTGTGCCATGCATTCCCTTCTGGTCGCTGCAGCCACGGTGCGGCGGATGAAGGCCCGGGTACCTGGCCTGGCGTATTATTACCGATTGCTGTATAACGGACTATCTTTTATTACCCTTGTGCCGCTGATCCTGCTGACGAGAACGATTGAAGGGCCGGTTATTGTCAGGTGGGCTGGGTCCCTCGTCGCGGTTCGGGTAGGCCTTCTGGTCATTGCTTTGCTGCTTTTTCGCGGGGGGGCGCAGAAATACGATTTGCAGTATTTTTTAGGATTGAAACAACTACGGACCGGAGAAGAACACCTGTTGTTGAGTGACCAGGAGGAGTTCATCGAAACCGGTATTTTCACGATTACCCGCCATCCCTGGTATCTCGCCTCGATTTTTTTCATCTGGTCGGCGCGGGCCGAATACCCTCTGCCCGTTTTTCTGGTTGCCTGTATCCTCAGCGTTTACCTGGTGATCGGCACAATTCTCGAGGAACGGAAAATTGTTGCCCAATACGGCGAGAGTTATTGCCGTTACCGGCAAAGAGTCTCGATGTTGTTTCCCTGGAAATGGCTGGTGCGTTTGCTACGATGAAGTTTTTACGATGCCATCATTACTTGAATTTATAGCTGGATATAAGCTTGTCCAGCGATTGCGCCAAAGAATTAAGGGAGTTGGAATTTTCCTCTACTTTTTGGGCGTTGTCGTTCATATCTGTGCTCGCCGCATTAATTGCTGCTATCTGTTGGGCAACCATTTGCGAGACATTTGAGCTGTCTGATACATTTGTATTCACCTCTTGGATGGCAATGGATATCTGGGAAACATTCTCCGAAATTTCTCTGGCCGTTACCGACTGCTCTTCAACAGCAGTTGCGATGGTGTTGACAATTTCACTGTTTTCACTTACCACATTACCGATATTGGCAATAACTGAAACGGTTGCCTTGGTGGTGCTTTGAATAGACACAATACGCTCTTTAATCTGCTCTGTAGCGTGAGCAGTTTGTTTAGCGAGATCTTTTATTTCATTGGCTACGACCGCAAAACCTTTCCCTGCATCGCCTGCTCGTGCTGCTTCGATGGTTGCGTTCAGGGCAAGGAGGTTCACCTGTTGGGAAATTTCTGATATGGTTTCAAGTACTTTAGTAATTTCCCTGGCTGCAGAACCGAGTTCTTCTACACTCACCGAAGCGCTGGCCGCCTGACTCACGGCATTATCTGTAACAGTTCGTGCTTTCTCCGATGTCTCGGCTATCTCGTTGATGGTCGATGTCATTTCTTCAATTGCAGATGCAACGGCGTTGACGTTGGCCGCAGCATCTCCCATTGTAGTTGCTGCAAGATGCATATTGGCCGACATCTCTTCAACTGCCGAAGCAGCTGTGTTGGATTGATTCAAAGTGTCTTCGGCAACAGTGGATAAGCCTGACGATATTCCTTTCAGTGTGCCGGAGGAGTTATTAATTTTCACAGACTCTTCAGCGATGTAGCCGATCATCCCCTGGAGTTTATCGGCAAAGGTATTGAATGATTTCGCCATACTACCGAGTTCGTCATTGCTTTGTACATCCAGGCGGCCGGTAAGATCACCATCACCCTCTGCAATATCGCGGAAGAACGCATCCGCTTCGCGGACTGGTTTTGCAATGCGGGCCGCGAGTAAGGTGATAAGTCCACCTACCGCGAGGACCATCGCCGCGACGATCGAGGCGATGAGCAATTTTTGTTGGTTGAGGATTTCATGAATCCCTTTTTCCTGCACAGCCATGGCCTTGTCGATGTCGTCAATGTAGATACCTGTACCGACTATCCAGCCCCATTCTTTGAATAACTGCACGTAGGAGAGTTTGGCTGCAGGCTCATTCTCGCCGGGTTTGGGCCATAAATAATCGACGAAACCTTGTCCGTTCTCTATACAGGTTTGCCTCATTTCCGCAAAGAGGGCTTTTCCCGTTGGATCCCGGAAGTCCTTCATGGAAGTGGTGTTCAGCGATGGTTTAACCGGATGCATGACCATGTTAAGATCAGTATCGATTATAAAAAAGTAATCTTTACCGTCGGGACCAAAACGGAGCTTACCGATTTCTGCTTTGGCTTCTTCCATAAATCGCTGTTCGGCTGTCTCCAGGTAGACGCCGGTGCCGATAATCCAGTTCCAGGGTTTAAACAGACGTACAAATGAAAGCTTGGCAACCGGTTTTTCCTCGCCGGGTTTGGCCCACATGTAATCAACGAAACCTTGGCTGTCGTTGGTGCATACCTGAACCATCTCGGTAAAGAGTTTTTTCCCGTTAGGATCGGCAAAGTCGGCAAGATTTTTTCCATCGAGCGCCGGCTTTATCGGATGCATAATCATGGTCGCCTGCATATCGTTGATCCACAGATAATTATCTCCGGCATAGCGCATATTCTTTATAATTTTCAAAGCCTGTTCTTGCTTTTCCTCGAGAGTCGGTCCTTCTTCATCGTAGATGGCCTGAATTGAAGAAAAGGCCAGGTTGACCACCGATTGCAATTCATTCTCATAAGCTTTGGCTATCTTTTTTGTATCATGAGCTGTCTGGTATTTGGATGCGAGAATTCCAAAGGTATTGCGCACCAGATCATTTAATTTTTCTTTTTTATCTTTAAGCATTGTTGAATGGACCATAGTCAGGCTCTGGCGACCATGCTTTTCCAGACTGGAAATGCTCAAATAGAGAAGCACCAGGCCAAAGACCATGAAGAATGGAAGCGTTGCTGCAAGAATTTTTTTTCTGATGGTCATATCTTCCTCTTATTACTGGAAACTAGGGAGCCGAACATTAAGGAATCTTGATTAATTCCATCATAAACTATTAAAAAGATCAAGGTGGGAACGAAAAAGACGGTATTTCAGGGGATAAGTGCGGATGTTGTATGGCAGGAGGTGGAGAGCAGAGGTATTTTTTTTGCTGAACGACTATATTTTCTCCAGTTCTGCCAATTTTATGATGATTTGTTGACATACCTCAAGAGTGCCGCCGGTTCGTGGCCGAAAGAAATCTTCCACCTGTTGCATTACCCGCTCCCTGGTAAGCGGAGCATCCAGGGTAGTGAGAATTTTCTCTACCAACTCCGTTTCGTCACCAACCTCGACGACTAGTCCGGCAGCGAAGATGTCCCGGCCAATCCAGGCAAAATCCTGCCAGTGGGGGCCGATGATCGGGTTAAGCCCGAAGGCTAAAGGTTCCAGAAAATTCTGTCCGCCCAGCTTGACCAGCGATCCGCCGACAAAGGCGGCGCGAGCCAGCGCGTAGGCACCGGCCAGCTCGCCGAAAACATCCCAGACAATGACTGCCCCAGGGCCTTGCCGAGCACTTATTTTTGAGCGTGTTTGAGCGGCAATTTTCTGCTTGTGCAGCTTGATTAGCAAGGGAGCCGCCCGCTCGGTGTGCTTGGGAAAAAGACCGATAGTGATGTCGGGGCGGAGAATGCGGAGCCTGGCAACTACGTACAGGATCTGTCTTTCTTCCTGCCGGTGAAAAGAGCCAAGCAATACAAAGGGGCTGTTTACCGGCAGCAGACCGGCGATCGGATTGTCCCCTGCATCAATACGTTCAGGCCCTATCCGATCAAACTTGATATTGTCGATCAGACTGACATTTTCGGGGCCGATGAGTCGGGAAAAGCGCATCTGGTCGGTCGGAGAAATAGCCAATACCTGTTCCGGACCGAAATCTTGGAAAAATGTGCTGAAATATTGATACGATCGAAAACTTTTCGCCGACATTCTGCCGTTGACCAGCATAACCGGCACCTTATTTTTTTTCGCCGTTATCAAGAAGGCCGGCCACAACTCGGTCTCGACGATGACCGCCAGCCTGGGTTGAAAATGGTCAAAGGCTTTGGCCATAATAGACGGCGCATCAAAGGGAAAATAGGCGATAGAAATTTTGTCGATGTTGCTTGCCGGCAGTTTTTTGCAGCCTTTGACCAGACTGGCAATGCCTTGACTGGTGCCCGAGGTGGCAAGGATTCGCCATTTTCTCTTCTCCGACAATAAAGGACCCAACCGCTCCAACACCATGGTGGTCAACATCGCCTCACCGCCGGATGCCGCCTGGATCCAAATATCAAAGGGGCCTGCGGCAGCCTCCAGTAAAATGCGCTGCTCCCAGCCACGCCGCACTCGCGGCAGCCGTCGCAACAGAGGCAGAGCCGAATTCCAGGCCAGATTATAGAGGATGAGAAATAGTTTGCGCACAGAAAGTTCGCCGGTAATAATTCAGGGACGGTGACCGCTGGAATAAAAAAATGAACAGGTATAGTACAGGATAGCGGGGTGAAAATCAAACTGGATCGATTGGTCCCCTAACATGCTTTAAGATGCTGTCGTTTCCCATTGGCACATGGAAACCAGCATCATTTTTTAAAGGCCGAAAAATAGCGGTCGATGGTACGATCCTGCAGGTAGATATTGGCAAACTGATTGCGGTTGGCGGTATCATACCACCGGTGCCCCTGCTCCTGGCAGGCCGAACAGGCATCACTGGGGATATGCACGGCGACAATCGGCTGCTGTCGATTGGCCGATGATTCAATGCGCAGGGCACCGCCGCAGTCGTTACAGATGCGGATGGTCTCATGCTGCTGTTCCTGAATATTATCCGTATCGTAGTAGATGCTGCGGTTGCGCTCCGCGGCGCTGTCCATGCCGCGCACCGTCCGGGTCAAAGCCTCCCGGTTATGCCATTGTTCCAAAACCCTGTCACCGAGCTGGTGGATATAGTCCGTCGTTTCTCTGGTTTGCCGGTACGCCTCAGCATCATAGTCCGGTTCGCTCAGATGGTCGTAATCCAGTCCGGCCATGGCCAGAATAATGCCGGTGTTGACATAGGGCAATGCGCCTTCAATGGCATAGCCGCCTTCCAGCACCGCAATATCGGCCTGCAGCAGGGTGGTCAGTTCCGCATAGCCGCGGGCGGACAGGTTCATATTGGTGATCGGATCGGAATAATGGTTGTCCTGGCCGGCGCTGTTGATGATCAGCTCCGGTTGGAAATCCCCCAGGATCGGCAGGACCATTTCCTTTATCGCATATAAAAACCCTTCGTCGGAGGTGTTGGGCGGCAGAGGAATGTTGATGGTGGTGCCCACCGCGTTCGGACCGCCCCTTTCCTTTAAAAATCCGGTGCCGGGATAGAGGGTGCGACCATCCTGGTGCAGGGAAATGAACAGGGTGTTCGGGTCATGCCAGTAGATGTCCTGGGTGCCGTCGCCGTGATGGCAGTCGGTATCGACAATAGCGATTTTTTTTACGCCATAGGCCCGGCGCAGATATTCGACCATGATCGCTTCGATATTGACGTTGCAGAACCCCCTTGCGCCGTGCACAATGCGGCAGGCATGATGGCCGGGGGGGCGAACAATAGCAAAACCTCGGTCAACGGTTCCATCCAATACCGCCATGCCGATGGTCTTGGCTCCGCCGGCGCTGATAAAATGGGACTCGGTCATTACCTTCCACGGGTCGGGGATGCAGAAATGCACCCGCTGCACATCGTTGATGGTGACCAGGTCCGGCTTATACTCAATAATACCCTCGATATCAAGCAGCCCTTCCTCAAATACCTGATCCTGGGTATAAAGCAGCCGTTCTTCTCTTTCCGGATGGGTTGGTGAAATGGCCCAGTCAAAGGCCGGAAAGAACACCAATCCTGTTTTATTCTTGGCCTGTAACATACTACCTCCCTGCGACGCCGTTACTTTTGCTTAATGAGCCCGGGCTTCACCTGCATCCGCACCCGCATATTTTTGCCGATAGTCTGGAACCCGCGAATCATATTGAACTGGCTTTCCTCCAGCACCTCGGTCTGCATATCATCTGCGTTAGCTCCTCGTAAGACAGCCTTTTTGCGCAGCAATTCCTCAGTCATGGCGCGAGCATCGGCCAGCGTGAAATTGGAGGGAATTTTACGGCTGAAGTTTTCGCTGGGGGAAGTGGCTTTGCCTTGGTCGGTATCGGCAAATAGAATTACTTCGCAAGTGGTCCGGGCTAGAGCGCAGCCGATCGCATTGGCTACATGATGATGTGGGACGACTTCCACCTGGCCGGCAAACATGGTTTGTAGCTGAGCGGTAAACTGGACGGCGGGACCGCCAAGAACAAGTATACGGCTTATCTTGATCTGGCTGCCTTCATAAAGTTCATGCACGGTATAGACCGGTTTGCTGTTGATTTTATCAATCATCTCTTTGGCCGCATCAAGAATTGCTTGGCAGGCAGCGGTGAATATCTTCTGGGCTGCCTCTTCCACGCTGAGACCCAAAGCTTCTGCAACCGGCAGCAGACCCGCCCTTGATTTTGCCGCATCGCCGCCATCGCTGCCGCCTTGGCCGAGAACGTAGAAGGCATCCGTCGGTGTCGGGTGGCTTCCGCCATAGGCTATGGCCTTGCCGACCCGGTCAGGACCGATGGTGAGGCCGCCAGCAGTGACCCGCACCGCGCTGTCGCCGCCGATACCGATGGAATGGGTGAGCAGGGCGCGAATCAGGGTTTTAAAGGGGGGGATCTCAATGCCCAATGGGGCAAGCAGGGGCGCCTGATCAATCAACACCGCCATATCGGTGGTGGTGCCGCCGATATCGAGCACCAGACAGTTGCCTTCAGCGGGGGCTGAGGAGATGGTGCCCATCACGCTGGCTGAGGGCCCGGATAAAATAGTTTGGGCCGGGTGATCCACCGACGATTCTATATTCATATTGCCGCCGTCGGGCCGCAGTATCCGAATGGGCATGGTCAAGCCTTTTTCGGCCAATGATTTCTGCACCGCGGTAAAAAACTGCTTATGAATGGGATAGACGGCGCAGTTCAGATAGGTGGTGGCGATGCGCCGGGGGAAGTTGAGGCTACCGGAAAAACAGTGGCCCATAAAGACTCGCTCCACATAAGGCTTGAGCAGTGCAGCCATCTTTTCTTCCTGGCTTGCGTTGCGCACCGAAAATTTGGATACCACTCCGGCATATAGAATGCCACGGCGCTGGAGTTCTTCCCCCACCCAGCGCAGCTGTTCCTCATCCAACGCCTGGATTTCTCGCCCGCGATGGTCCTGTGCCCCGTTCACCGTATAGTAAAATTCATTGGTCCGGTAATGGCGTGGATCGATGCCCGGACCACCTGCCACGACCATGCCGACTTCGGGAAGTTTTTGCTGGGCAACCAGGTTAGTCGCCAGGGTGGTGCTGAGAACCGCCCGTCGAATGGAGGCGGGGTCAATGCCTTCGATTACGGCGCCAAGACCAGACAGCAGGGTGGTAAAGAGATTATCGGGATCGGTGGCAACTTTGGCCTCCCGGACTAGTTGCCTGCCGTCCAGCAGGATGACGTCGGTATGCGTACCGCCTACATCGAGTCCAATGATCATTCCGTTCAACTCATGGTGAAGGTATGGGTAATCGGAATCAATAAAGAGGTGCACTGTCGGTAATTGGTCCGTTACCAGATAAGGCTCAGCAAATTACATTCAGACAGTATATGAGTACAAAACCGCTGCACACCGGTCAAGTACTATTTAGTTTCCATCCTACAACGGCTATTTTCCTCAACTCTTCGTTTTTCTCAAAATTTAATCCTCGGAATATCAACCATATGCCTGCGGTTAAAGATATCGAACCTCGATTTAGAATAAAATGTCTCGTTTCAGGATGGAAACTATTTATTGGTCGATAAGCGCCAGCAGATCCGGCCCAAGATAGGTTCGTTCATTCTCGCCAAGGATACCGAGCGAGAGGCAGATCAGCGTCCAGAAATGGACGACGCCGTAATTGCCGCCGTAATGATGGCCGATATCTTCCATCTGGGAATGGCAGTTATGACAGGGGGTGAGGACATAGGCGGCGCCGGTAGCGGCGATCTGATCGAATTTTCGTTTGCCGTAGGTGCGTCGATGTTCGGTCATCCCGGCCTGAAGAAAACCGCCGCCCCCGCCGCAGCAGTAATTGGCGCTGCGATTAGGCTGCATATCGATAAAATTTTCTTCTCCCACCAGGCTTTTTACCACAAAGCGCATATCCTCGGCGATCGATTCGCCATAGGCCTTGCGGACAATCATGCACGGGTCCTGGACGGTGAATTTAATATTGTTGGTGTTCCAGTCGGCATTGACCGGCAGTTTTCCCTCCCTGATCCATTGAGCGTAATAGGTGATCAGGCTTTCGAGGCGGAAAGCAGCCTCCATATCGAAACGGTGGATACCATTCCACATAGTATAATAGCTATGACCGCACTCGGTATTCAGCCATACTTCGCAGCCTAATGCATTGACCGCATCGACTCTTGTTTTGATGACTTCATACCACGCCTCTTCATCGCCTGAAAACATGCAGAAGTTCTCCGCCGCCCATCCCTTCGAGGAGTAGGTCCAGTCGGCGCCGACCAGATGGAAGATCTTCCACAGGGGAACCATCTCCTCCGGTTCGTTCATCGGCTCCCGGGAGTTCTGATTGACGAAGAAATGTGCCCCTTTTTTATCGATCGGCGCCTGCAGGTTGTGAAAGCGCGGCTGGGTTGCCCGGACTTCCTGTAAAACGTCCTCAACGACGAACACAAAGTCCTCGGGGGGAAGGCCCATAGCCGAAGTGGAATCGGTTGCGCGGATAAGCTGACAGGAGCGGACGATACCGGTCGGTTTTGCTTCCAGTGGCCAGTTGCCGCGGGCAAAAAACACCAATTGGGATATATCGATATTCATTGGACAGACATGTTGACAGCGTTTGCACTGGGTGCAACACCAGACCCATGGAGTAGTCGATAACTCTTCATCCATTCCCAGCATGGCCATCCGGATAAACTTTCGCGGGTCCATATTTTCGATGCCCGAGGCGGGGCAGCCGGAGGAACAGAGCCCGCAGGTCAGACAGGCGTCAAAACTTGCCCCTTTCGGCAGCAGCTCGATAGCTTTTTCTTTAAAATTGATGGTGGGTATTTTTTTGATATTATCCGACATTATAATCCTGATGGCCTCGTTTATAGGGTGGATGCATGGAGCAATTGTTCGACGGCCTGCACGGTTTTATAGGCCGTGGCGATGGCTATCCCGGCCCCGCTCCGGCTGCGAATCCAGTCCTGGTGGGCAATGATGATGCCTGCGGCAAAGAGGCGTTCGTGATAAGGGATGCCATTTTTGCCGAGCGGCCGGTGGGACGCATCGATCTCGATTCCCGCCTTATGGATGGGATGGCCCCGGCGGTCGGTGTAAGTCTCACGATACCAATCCGTGCGGGAAGACGGTTGGTATACCGGTAAATCCAGCAAGGTTTCGGTTATGCCGGTGATTTGTGCCTGAAGGCCGCCGCTTAAAAACCGTCCCGTGGCGAGGATAACGGCCTTGGTCTCTATGTTGATGGGGCCGTAATTGTCGCTGAGGCCAAGCGATGCGCCGTCGGAATGCAAGTTGAGGGCGGTGATCTTCTGTTGCGGGATAAGGGTTATGCCCTTTTGCGGGAACACCTGTTCAAACATCTCCCGCAGCCGAATTCCCGGTACCGATGGCGGCATGGTCGGAATCTCAAAGATGGTAAGACCGCTCAGTCGTTCGAGCTCACTTTTGATGAGATCCGGGCTGTGCATGCCAAGCAGAGCGGGCAGGCCGATTATCTTGGCTTTGCCTGCTGCGGCCAGGAGGAGTTCGGCAAGTCGTATCCGGGTGGCGGCAACCTCAAGGGCGCGGGCCATGACTTCCGGGTAGATCTCACCTTTCTCCATATCCGGAAAAACAATTCGGGCAGCAGAAAGTTGTGGCCATTTATGTTGGAGATTGGCCACTACCTCGCGGGCGCTGAACCCTTTCAAACCATGAAAATCGATAATTACGCATGGCATTTGTGCGGCAAAAGCCTCTGGACCTGCCGCCATGGTGGCGGGGATACAGAGGCTTTTTTTAAGAGTCCCGGCGGGAGTAAGTGCGGTGATATTAGTTTCTCGCGGGGTGGTATAGGCGATGCCGGCATCACTGAGAAAGGTGGTGAACTGGGCAAAACCCTCTTTGATGTCCTCTCTCGCAATCCGGCTGAGGGGATGATCGGGCTGTTCTTTTCTTAAGCACTCCAGGCCATCCCAGGGATTGTCAACTGCGGCAGCAGATCCTTCAAGTTTCCCGAGCAGATCGAGATAGCCGGTGGTATAGGCGAGGGCGCCGGTATTGCCGACCTGGGCAGTCTTTATGCCCCGGTTAAGGGCGAAGATGGATGCGGCACAACCGGCGATACCTGAGCCGATAACGGCCAGTTCGGTGGCAAAATGGCGGGTTTCTTCTTTCATCAACTTCTCCATGGACTGGATCTGCTTAGCGGAGTTAACTATCTTCCAGATTGTCAAGGCCAAGCAGCCCGCAATGCAGCGCTTCAGCCAGTTCCATCTGGGCCGCCTGTCGGCCCCAGATGACCGTACGCATGCCTTTAAACCGTTCGTTGAAAAAATCGCGCATATGAACTAGGCCGGTTGCATCGCGGTAATATCCCCGGTCATAAAGATAGGAGGCGATACGGATGCCGCAAAAAGAACCCTGACAGGGGCCCTTCCCGGCACGGGACCGCAGTGCAATGGCCTCAAGGGTCATTTCTTCTTCGGCCCCCGGGGCGCATTTGACAATTTCATCAATCGCTGATTGTGGTACCATTTCGCATTCGCAGAGAATCATATCATCGCTATTATTAGCCTTATACCAATAGCGGGGGGCAGCACCCGGTTCGGTCCACCGGCAGGCATCACCGTCCGGCAGGGGGACGCTGTCGGTTGTGCATTTTTGGCTGTTGCCGAGTCGCTTAGCGACAAGATCAGCCGTTTTTTCCGCCATCAGCCGAAAGGTGGTCAGTTTTCCCCCGGTAATGGTGCAGAAATTCGTCAATCCCTGGGAAGTGTGATCAAGAAGGGCAAAGCCGCGGGTTGCGGCCCGGCCATCCTCCCCGGGCGAAGACTGCAACAGGGGGCGAACCCTGGAAAAAGCCCGGATGTAGCGGGCGGTGGCCAGGGCTGGAATCATTGCCGCTCCCTCAATGACATTGCGATCAATCTCAGCCACGGTGGGACGAACAGTTTCCAGGTTGTCGGTAGCAACGGAGGTGGTTCCGAGTACCGACACCGTTCCCCCCGGAACAAGAATATCCCCGTCGGCCGGTGGGCGCAGCCGATTGATGACATGGCCTGCCATGCGGTCGTGGCTGATCAGCAGAGTTCCTTTTGAATAGAGCAGATTGACATCGGTGCAGCCGGCTTTTTGAGCGATGTCCATGGCCCAGGCTCCCCCGGCATTGACATATTGTTGTGCCTTGATATGGACTGTGGTCTGGGTACGGTTGTCGCGGCAGATTGCGGTGACTATTTGGCCGTTATTAATCTCGAAGTCAATAATTTCGGTATGCGGGCGATAGATGCTGTCGTTGAGCAGCCGGGCATGAGCCACATTTTCCAGGGCCAGGCGAAAGGGATCGACGGTGGCATCGGGTACCAGATAGACCTTGACCAGTTTCTCCGACAGCAGAGGCTCCATTTTCCGCGCCTTGCTCGGTGCTATTTCCGTACAGCTGATGCCTGCTGCGGCGCAGAATTGCGGAAATTTTTCGGCAAAGTTCAGATCGTCACCGGCAACAGCAACGAACAGGCCACCGGTCTGTTCAACACACTGCGGTGCCAATCGTTTCAGGAGGTCGTTTTCCATGCGGCATTCAATGGCCGAATGCAGGTCGTTGGATACATAACGGCCACCGGAATGCAGCAGTCCGTGATTGCCGCCTGAGGCTCCGGCGCACAGGTCGCGTTTGTCGATCAGCAGGGTGTGCACCCCGCGCAGGGCGAGATCGCGCATTATCCCCGTGCCGGTGACCCCGCCACCGATGATCAGGACATCGGTTTTGATGGTGTGGTTGCCGGGGCATTTTCCATTTACGGCGGGTTGGTCTAAGCTTGACTGCGTCATGGTGCAGGTTCCTTGGCGGAAAAGAGGTATGAAATCTATTTGGTCAGTGTACGTCGAACCGCATCTTTCCAGCCGTTATATTTACGGATGCGAATATCTTCGGCAAGGGTCGGGGTGAACCGTCTCTCGCATTTCCAGGCATCGCTGAAGCGCTCCGGCGGCGGCAATATGCCCATCTGTAAACCCGCCAGATAGGCGGCACCAAGAGCGGTGGTCTCGAGGATTATCGGTCGATCGACTGGGGCATTGAGGATATCGGCCAGAAACTGCATGGTATAATTTGAGGCAACCATCCCGCCATCGACCCGCAGTACCGTATCGCCGACATTTTGATAGTCCCCGCGCATGGCATCAAGCAGGTCGCGCGTCTGGAAACAGACCGATTCCAATGCCGCCTTGGATAGTTCGGCCGGGCCGGTTGCGCGGGTGATGCCGAAAATTGCCCCGCGGGCATCGGCGTCCCAGTGCGGGGCGCCAAGCCCGGTAAAGGCCGGGACCAGATAGACATCCTGGTTGATATCGGCCTGCCGGGCGAGTTTTCCGGTCTTGTCAGCCGATTCAATCAGTCCCATGGCGTCGCGCATCCATTGCACTGCGGCACCGGCGACAAAGATCGAGCCTTCCAGGGCGTAGGTCGTTTTTCCGGCCAGACGATAGCCGATCGTGGTAAGGAGTCTGTTCTTTGAACGAACGGCCACATCGCCGGTATTAAGCACGACGAAACAGCCGGTGCCATAGGTCGATTTTATCATCCCCGGCTGAAAACAGGCCTGTCCGACCAGAGCCGCCTGCTGGTCGCCGGCGATGCCGCCGATGGGGATCGATGCTCCGAAAAGAGCAGGGTCGGTCCGCCCGAAATCGGCCGAACAGTCTTTTACTTCGGGCAAAAGAGCGCTTGGAATATCGAGGAGTTCAAGGATCTCTTTATCCCAGCAGTTGTCATGAATATTATATAACATGGTGCGAGAAGCATTGGTGGCATCAGTGCTATGCTCTTTGCCCCCAGTCAGGCGCCAGAGCAAAAAAGAATCAACAGTGCCAAAGCGGAGTTGCCCTTTTGTCGCTTTTTCCCTTGCACCGGCAACATTGTCGAGGATCCATTTGATCTTGGTGCCGGAAAAATAGGAGTCGAGCAGCAGGCCGGTCTTGGCGGTGATCATCGGATCATGGCCCTCTGCCTGCAACCGGGAACAGTATTCCGACGTCCTTCGGTCCTGCCAGACAATGGCTTTATGAATTGCTTTGCCAGTATCTTTATCCCAGACCAGGGTGGTTTCGCGTTGGTTGGTGATGCCGATTGCGGTGATATCGGCAGCAGAAAGTCTGGATTTTTGTAACGCCTTTTGGCAGGTGCTGAGCGTAGTGTGCCAGATTTCTTCGGGGTCGTGTTCGACCCAGCCGGATTGGGGAAAAAACTGCTCGAATTCCTCCTGGGCGGAGGCGACTATCTCGAGCTTCTCATTAAAGACAATAGCCCGGCTTGACGTGGTCCCCTGATCGATTGCTAGGATATATGATATTGCCATAGCCAATCTCCTTTGCTGGCGTTCTACAAATTCTTCATCCGAAGCCTTCTCATTTTATCTGCTTCGTCGCAAAAGGTTCCCAGGCGACGCCCGGAAACCAGCCTGAGGTGTACGATGGCGCCTTGACACAATAAAAAAGCAGGTTGTGACTTGTGGGCCATCAACCTGCTTATAGACTGCGCGCTCATCTCGCCATACTCTTTGGCAGGTTGAGTGTTTTTACGCCTTTCATCTTAAATCTTTTTGGCAGCTGCCGCCCAATTTTTGACCAGCTCATCGTAATCGATGGTCATGCCCTGCGGTTTCTCATTGGCCACTTTTGGCTTGGGAGCGCCCGGTTGCTTCAACCAGTACGACGGATCCCGTTCTTTATTGAGTTTTGGTCCACATTCTCCCTGGATGCCGGACCGTTCAATACGCTCCATGACCTTGTCCTGCTGCTCGGCCAGGGAATCAAGTGCCTGCTGCGGAGTTTTGTCGCCGGTTACTGCATCGGCGACATTCTGCCACCACAGCTGGGCCAGTTTCGGATAGTCGGGAACGTTGGTACCGGTTGGGGTCCATTGTACCCTTGCCGGGCTGCGATAGAATTCCACCAAACCGCCAAGTTTTGGGGCGCGCTCGGTGAAAGACTTATCCCAGATGTCGCTTTCGCGGATCGGGGTGAGACCAACATGGGTTTTTTTCAGACTGACGGTTTTGGAGATAACAAACTGGGCATACAGCCAGGCAGCCTTGCGACGATCGACCGGAGTCGATTTCAGCAGCGTCCAGGAACCGGCATCCTGATAGCCAAGCTTCATGCCTTCTTCCCAATACGGGCCGTGGGGCGATGGAGCCATCCGCCATTTCGGGTTATCGTTTTCATCAACAACCGGGGTGCCGGGTTTCGCCATATCGGCGGTAAAAGCGGTGTACCAGAAGATTTGCTGGGCAATGGCGCCCTGAGCAGGGACCGGTCCGGCCTCGGAGAAAGTCATCCCGGCTGCTTCGGGAGGGGCATATTTTTTCAGCCAGTCAATATATTTGGTCAGGGCGTAGACGGCAGCAGGAGCATTGGTTGCACCACCGCGGGAGACGGAAGAACCGACCGGACGACACCCATCGACCCGGATTCCCCACTCGTCAACCGGCAGACCGTTTGGTATCCCTTTATCACCGCCACCGGCCATGGAGAACCAGGCATCGGTGAAGCGCCAGCCAAGTGATGGATCTTTCTTGCCGTAATCCATATGGCCATAAACCCGCTTCCCATCGATTTCTTTTACCTTATCGGTAAAAAATTCAGCGATATCTTCATAGGCGGACCAGTTCACCGGTACACCCAGCTCATAGCCATAGAGCTCTTTGAATTTTGCTTTCAGCTCGGGCTTTTTGAACCAGTCATAGCGGAACCAGTAGAGGTTGGCGAACTGCTGATCGGGAATCTGATAGAGTTTGCCGTCCGGACCGGTGGTGAAAGATTTACCGATGAAATCATCAACATCGAGCATCGGATCAGTAACATCCTTTCCTTCTCCGCTCATCCAGTCGGTCAGTGGAACTGCCTGCTGATATCGAAAGTGCGTACCGATCAGATCGGAGTCGTTGATATAGGCATCATAGATATTTTTATTGGACTGCATCTGGGTCTGCAGTTTCTCGATAACATCACCTTCCCCGATCAGATCGTGGGTGACGTTGATGCCGGTGATTTCCGTAAAGGCCTTGGCCAGAGTTTTCGATTCATATTCATGGGTGGTAATGGTCTCCGATACCACCTTGATATCCATTCCTTTAAACGGTTCGGCGGCTTTAACGAACCATTCCATTTCTTTCATCTGGTCGGCCTGCGAAAGGGTCGAGGGTTGAAATTCACTATCGACCCACTTCTTTGCCTCATCCATGCCGGCCTGTGCACCGGCGGCGCCGATGAAGAGCGCAGCCATGGCGGTTGCTGTTACGAGTTTTTTAATCATTGATTTTCTCCTCTATTGTTTGGTGATTTTCCTGCCGCCCTATTGCCTGGCGGCAGAACGAAACAACGGTCCGAACAACGATACGAACAACGACAGCATCATTACACCCATTTGAATACGCCGAGTGCATAAACAACTGCGATGGCCGACGCCCACCAGAGGGCGAGCTCGGGAAAGAGCGCCAACCAGATAATATGTATATAGGCCGAACCCAGCAGGGAGACAAAGAGTCGGTCCCCTCTGGTCGTTTCAAAATGAAGGATTCCCACCCGCGGATTACCCCCGGGGCTTTTCATTTCCCAAATGGTCATGGCGATGAGCAAGCAGAAAATGATGATGAAAAAAGCAGCGGTCGGGGTGGTCCAGGCCATCCATTTCAGGTTCATGGTTTTCCCTCCTATACCCGGCCCAGGGCAAAACCCTTGGCGATATGATTACGGACAAAATAGATCACCAGGGCACCGGGCACAATGGTCAATACCCCGGCTGCAGCCAGCACACCCCAGTCCAGGCCCGAGGCGGAGACTGTACGGGTCATGATCGCCGAAATCGGTTTAGCGTTGACTGCCGTAAGCGTCCTGGCCAGGAGCAGTTCGACCCAGGAGAACATAAAACAGAAAAATGCGGTGACGCCGATGCCCGAGGCAATGTTCGGGATGAAAATCTTGATAAAGAACCGCGGCCAGGAATAGCCGTCGATAAAGGCGGTTTCATCAATCTCTTTGGGGATGCCGGACATAAAACCCTCGAGAATCCATACGGCCAGCGGCAGGTTGAAGAGGCAGTGGGCGAGAGCCACGGCGATATGGGTATCAAACAGACCAATTGATGAATAGAGCTGGAAAAAGGGCAGGGCAAAGACCGCCGGTGGTGCCATGCGGTTGGTCAGCAGCCAGAAAAACAGGTGTTTGTCGCCGACAAAGGAGTAGCGTGAAAAAGCGTAGGCGGCAGGCAGGGCGAAAGTGACCGAGATGACCACGTTGATCGACACATAGATCATCGAATTAATATAGCCCGAATACCACGAGCTATCGGTAAAGATAACCCGGTAATTATCAAAGGTCAGGTTTTGCGGCCAGAGGCTGAACATCGACAGTATTTCGTCGTTGGTCTTCAGGCTCATATTGACCAGCCAGTATATCGGCAACAACAGGAAAAAGATATAGACCGCTGGGATAAGCCATTTCCATCGCATATCAGGCACCTCCTTTGGAACTTTCTTCGCCTATATTGCTCATCACCGTATAGAAGACGTAGCTGAGCAGGAGAATAACCAGAAAATAGACCAGGGACATGGCGGCAGCGGGACCGAGATCAAACTGACCGACGGCCATCTTTACCAAATCAATCGACATAAAGGTCGTCGAGTTGCCCGGACCGCCGCCGGTGATGACAAAGGGCTCGGTGTAGATCATAAAGCTGTCCATAAAGCGCAGCAGGATGGCAATCAGCAGAACGCGCTGCATCTTCGGCAGCTGAATATACCGAAATACTGCAACTCGCGACGCCCCGTCAATTTTGGCCGCCTGATAATAGGCGTCGGGGATAGAGCAGAGTCCGGCATAAGAGAGCAGGACAACCAGACTGGTCCAGTGCCAGATATCCATGACGATGATGGTGATCCACGCGGCCAGAGGGTCCTGGGTATAATTATAATCAAAGCCAAGGGATGCGAGGGTATGACCAAGCAGGCCGATGTCCACCCGGCCGAAGATCTGCCAGATAGTACCGACGACGTTCCAGGGGATGAGCAGCGGCAGGGCCATGGTGATAAGACAGACCGGCACGCCCCAGCCCTTTCTGGGCATGGCGAGAGCAATAAAGATACCGAGCGGAATTTCTACGGCCAGGATGATCCCGGAAAACAGCAGCTGACGGAGAAAGGCGTCATGAAAACGTTCGGAATGGATCAGGTCCTTGAACCAGCCGATGCCCACCCAGAAGAACTGGTTGCTGCCGAAGGTGTCCTGGAAGGAATAATTGACCACGGTCATAAGTGGGATAACGGCACTGAAGGCCACCAACAGGAATACCGGCAGAACCATAAACCATGCCTTTTGGTTGACTTGCTTGGCTATCATGGTCTTGCTCCTGTCGTGAGATGATCGTTGACGTAGATATTGGTATGGGCGGTATCGAAGACTAAAGAGGCGGTGTCGCCAGTCATCCCGGAAATCTGCGACATGACGACATGGAAGATGCGCTCGTTTACCGCCACGCGGACAATCTTATGGCGGCCGATATCGTCAACCTTAATTATTTTTACCGGCAGTCCCTGTTCCTGCGGCGAGGCCAGTGTCAGATATTCCGGACGGATGCCGACCTCGATTTTGGCCGAAGCACTCTGCTCCGGGTAGTGCGCTTCAAGGACAATATCATGACCTTCGATAGTTGCCCGGTTGCCGTGCAGCTTACAGGGGGTGATGTTCATCCCGGGAGAGCCGATGAAATAGCCGACAAAGGTATGTTCCGGCCGTTCAAAGAGTGCCTCGGGCGTGCCGACCTGGACGATCTCACCCTCGTACATAACGATGACCTCGTCGGCAAAGGTCAACGCCTCGGTCTGGTCATGGGTGACGTAGATCATCGTGAAACCAAACTGCTTATGCAGATATTTAAGCTGCGAGCGAAGTTCCCACTTCAGTTGCGGATCGATAACGGTGAGCGGTTCGTCGAATAAAATGGCATTGACGCTCTGCCGGATCAAGCCCCGACCAAGAGAGATTTTTTGTTTGGCATCGGCGGTCAAGTGCTGGGCCTTGGTGTAGAGGTCTTTTTCCAGGCCGAGCATCTGCGCCAGCTCAATCACCCTCGGTTCAATCTCCGTTTTGCTGCGTCCCCGGTTTTTGAGGGGGAAAGCCAGGTTTTGAAACACCGTCATGGTGTCGTAAATGACGGGAAACTGGAAGATCTGCGCGATATTGCGCTGTTCGGTAGGCAGTTTAGTCACCTTCTCGCCGTTAAATAAAACCTCGCCTTTGGTAGGGGTCAGCAGGCCGGAGATAATATTCAAAAGCGTGGTTTTACCGCAGCCGGAAGGCCCGAGCAGGGCGTAGGCACCACCGTCGCGCCAGGTCAGATTAAGCTTTTTCAAGGCGTAATCGTATGGATTATCCGATGCCCCGGTATAACAGTGGGCGATGTCCTGTAGGGTAATATGGGCCATTATTTTCTCCTTCTACACCTTGGCGAGAGTTTCCGGCGTCACGACCAGGGCGTCGTTGCGGTCGAACACATAAAACTCAGCCGGGTCCATAAATATATCGATTGTTTCATGGACGGCGAAATTATGGATACCGGAGGCAAGCAATACCCAGCGAATTCCGGCAACATCGATATGGACAAAACTCTCGGAGCCGGTTATTTCCGTTACCGCGACCCTGGCTTTGACGGCTATGGCCCGATCGCAAATCCGGTTCAGATAGAGGTGATGCGGCCTGAAGGCGATGGTATAGTCGTCGTCCGGCAATGGCGTGAATTGTCCCAAAACCGGAATCTCCAGACTCTTAAAGAGCATTTTATCACCCTGTTTGGTCACCGGCAGCATGTTTAACGGGGGATCGGAAAGGGTCTGCGCGGTGATCAGGTTTTGCGGCCGGGAAAAGACCTCAATGGTTGGTCCGAACTGGGTAACTCTCCCCTGGTGCAAAGATGCGGTATTGCCACCAAGAAGCAAAGCTTCGGAGGGTTCAGTGGTGGCATAGACAAAAATGGAGCCGGTAGCCGAAAAAATTCGCGGCAACTCTTCGCGCAGTTCTTCGCGCAGTTTGTAATCAAGGTTGGCCAGCGGTTCATCGAGCAGGACCAGGTCGGCTTCTTTCACCAGGGCCCGGGCCAGAGCGGTGCGCTGCTGCTGTCCACCGGACAGCTCCTGGGGAGAACGGCTGAGCATATTTTCCAGTTTTAAAAGAGCGGCAACTTTCGCGACCCGCTGTTTGATTTCTGCAGTGGCAACGCGGGCTATACGCAGTGGGGAGGCGATATTTTCAAAGACGCTGAGATTCGGATAGTTGATAAACTGCTGATAGACCATGGCCACATTACGTTTTTGGACGGCAAGGCCAGTGACATTTTCGCCCGCAAAATGAACTGTGCCAGAGCTTGGTTGATCAAGCCCGGCCATCAGACGCATCAGTGATGTCTTGCCGGAAAGTGTCGGGCCGAGGAGGATATTCAGGGTCCCTGCTGCAAAAGTGAGCGATACATCGGAGATATGGAACTCTCGTCCGACTTTTTTAGATACCTTGCGTAACTCGAGCTGCATTACTTCTCCTCATCGATTACCGGTTGGATGCGATCTGTTGTCGATATTTTCTTTTTGATATAGCAGTCAAGATTTTCGGCTTCCGCGGCAGACAGGAATAGGCCGAGTTTGCCGCGTCGCCAGAGAACGTCCGCGGCGCATCCGGCCCATTCGTGCCTGATGAGGTAATCAACCTCAAAACCATACAGATCATGACCAAAAGACGTACCCAGGTCATTTTGGTCGTGGATGGATTCGGTCATGGCATACGCGCGGGTACCGTAGGCGCGAAAAAGACGTGTGGCCAGTTCCAGCGGCAAAACCGGATGCCGGCTGCGGAACTTTTGTACGAGAGAAGCAAACTCGTCCGGATCAAAATCCCCGCCAGGCAAAACACTCCTTTCGGTCCATTCACCGCCCATTGTGGGCAGAAACGGGGCAAGATCCGCCAGTACCGATTCGGCCAGTTTTCGATAGGTAGTAATCTTCCCTCCATAGAGAGACAGAAGTGGAGCTTCATTCCGGCCGGTGTCCAGTTTTAAGACATAGTCGCGGGTGGCGGCTTTTGCCTCAGTCTTGCCGTCGTCAAAGAGCGGGCGAATACCGGAAAAGCTGCTTATCACCTCTTCTGCGGTAATTTGCTTAATAAAATATTCGGAGGCCGCGCGGCATAAATAGTCGGTTTCCTCCTGCGAGATGGAGACATTATCCGGGTGGCCATGAAAATCACGGTCGGTAGTGCCGATCAGGGTGAATTCTTGTTCATAGGGGATGGCGAAAATGATGCGGCCATCTTCGTTCTGAAAAATATAGGCCCGGTCATGGTCAAACAGCTTTTCGACGATGATATGACTGCCCTGCACCATACGGATCTGTTCTTTCGTTGCCCTATGAGAGATATGGTTGAGCAGTTCGTCAAGCCAGGGGCCGGAGGCATTGACAAGTACCTTAGCCTCCACCTGAAATTTCTGGTTGCTTGCCTTGTCGAGCAATTGCAGTTGCCAGGTTTTGCCGGTTCGAGTGGCTGACAGCAATGGCGACCTGGTCCTGATCGTCGCACCCCTGGCTGCGGCATCCATGGCGTTCAGTACTACCAGGCGGCTGTCCATTACCCAGCAGTCGGAATATTCAAAACCTTTGCGGTAATTTTCCTGCAAAACTTTGCCGGCGACATCGCGTCTGAGATTGACCCTGGTGGTGCCGGGAAGTATTTTTCTGCCGCCGATATGATCATAGAGAAACAGGCCGAGGCGGATGAGCCATGCCGGTCGTAGTCCTTTGTGGTGGGGCAGGATAAAGCGCAGCGGCCAGATTATATGCGGCGCCATATTGAGGAGAACTTCCCGTTCCCGTAAGGCTTCACGCACCAGGCGAAACTCGAAATACTCCAGGTAACGCAGCCCGCCGTGGATCAGTTTGGTCGAGGCGGAAGAGGTCCCGCCGGCGAGATCGTTCTGTTCGCAGAGAAAGACGGCAAGTCCCCGTCCGGCGGCATCGCGGGCAATGCCGCAGCCATTGACGCCGCCTCCTATAATCGCGATATCATATACGGGTTTTACCATAGCTTATTCCCTGGCCACGACCACCTTGACGCCGCTGGCGACGCAGATTTCCTGAAGTTTCACCGGTAGCGCCGCATTGATAACTATGGTGTTGATCTGGGAGATATGGTCAATGCGAATAGGCGCGTTTCTTTCCAGTTTCATCGTGTCGGCAACCAAGATGACATGCCGGGCGTTTTTTATAATCGCCTGGGCGACCCGCACCTCGCTGAAGTCATAGTCGAGCAGTGCGCCGTCTTCATCAATGGCCGATACCCCGATGACCGCATAATCGACCTTGAACTGGTTGATGAAATCAACCGCCGCCACCCCGACAATTCCGCCGTCGGAGCGTCGCACCTGGCCACCGGCGATAATTAGGTCAATGCCCAGGAAGTTTTTCATGATTTCAATGGCATTGATATTGTTGGTAATAACCAGCAAGCCTCGATGCTGGCCGAGGGCGTGGGCGACCTGCTCCGTCGTCGTGCCGATATTGATGAGCAGGGAACTGTTGTCGGGGATCAGTGCCGCCGCAGCTCTGCCGATAGCTTTTTTCGGACCGGGGGCCAGCAGGCGTCGCGCTTCATAACTGACATTTTCAATACCTGAGCCGACAATCGCGCCGCCATGGATGCGCTGGAGCAGCTGTTTGTCACAGAGCTCGTTGAGGTCTTTGCGGATGGTCTGGGCGGAAACGGTAAAGGTCGCCGCCAGTTTTTCGACATCAACCTTGCCGTTTTCCCGTGCCAGTACAAGTATTTTGTTCTGTCGCTCGGAGAGAAATTCCATGACGCAGTGCCCACGAGGTTCTGGTTGATCGAATGTTGCTACAATCCGACAGATTCCTAGTGCGTACTCTTAATCGAAGGTTCGAAAAAGTCAATTTATATTTCATACGAAAGAAAAAACGAGCCATAAACAAAGAAGTGAAATGTTGCGGCTTGGAAACAAGACTGGGGGACCATGTATCGTTGCGCATATTGCGCTTGCACCTTTTGCCATACATGGTAGATGCACTTGTTGGTTGTAAAAACTCTTAACTACAAGTTGCGAAGGGGCAGGCCTGTTTGTCTGCTCTCTTTTCTTACGAATTTCAAAAAGGGCAGACAAACAAGTCTGCCCCTTCGGTGACTTAGCCGGTCGCTATCACTACCTGAGAAACGATGAATCGCCTACAGGCAAATCTCCTGCTCGCCATGGCGGCAGTGATCTGGGGCAGCAGTTTTGTGGTGCAGCAGATTGGTACGGGAGCACTGGGCACTTTGACCTTTACCGGCGCTCGTTTTTTTGTCGGCGCTTTGATCATCTTGCCGTTTGCCGTCAAACAGTTCCATCGAGTGGATCGGCACGAACGGAAAGTGCAGACTGCCGATTGGCTGGGGCTTCTCCTCACCGGATGTGTGCTGTTAATCGCCGCCGCTCTGCAGCAGCATGGAATTTTGCGGACAACCGTCACCAACTCCGGATTTCTGACGGCGCTCTATGTGCCGCTGGTGCCGATTCTTGGTTTACTTTTCCTCAAAAGGAAAGTGCATTTTTCCATCTGGCCGGCCTCGCTCTGCTGCTTTTTCGGTACCTATATCTTAAGTGGCGCCCATGAGGTGCACCTGGTGGCGGGGGATTTATGGGTCATTTCCAGCACTCTCTTCTGGGCTTTTCATGTTCTGCTGGTGGGAATCCTGGCGTCAAGAACCAGGGCACCACTGGTGGTGGCCGCCGGCCAGTTTCTGGTGAGTGGCTGCGTGGGGTTGTTGAGTGGTTATATTGTCGAATCGCCAAGTCTCAGCCAACTGGCGGGGGCTGCTTTCGGCGTTGCCTATATAGGTGTTTTCTCCGTCGCTATGGCCTTTACCTTGCAAGTGGTGGGCCAGCGATACACCCCAGCCGCCGATGCGGCGATCATTCTCAGTTCTGAAACTGTATTCGCTGCCCTGGGCGGCATGATTTTTTTAGGCGAACGGTTGAGTCTGCTGCAACTCTCGGGGGGTGTCTTAATTCTGGTCAGCATCCTCGCCGTCGAACTGCTGCCGATGACCCGCCTTGGTAAGACACGCCCATTGATATAATTTAGTCAATTTACCAGCAGCTCCGTCATGGCATTGTAGACATCGCGCAGATAAATAATTCCCACCACCTTGCCGTCGCTTCGAGTGACCGGTAGGCGCCTTATCTGTTCAGTGAGCAGAATATCGGCACAACGCAGCAGCGTTTCCTCGGCGGCGATTACCCGGACATCTTCGGTCATAATTTTGCTGACGGTGATCGATTCGACGGTGATGGTTTTCTCATCGCGAATGGCCTGCCATGAAATCTGATCGTGGTGCTCGTCAAAATAAGCATGGGCGGGAATAATGATACGCAGGATATCAATGGTTGAGACCATGCCGATCAGATTCATCGCCCCATCCAGAACGACAATGCCGTTTACTGCCAGGCCGTGGCCCCGTTTGGTTGATTTCATGACCTTGATCGCCTCGCGCAGGGACATGTCAGGGGACAGCCAGCTTTTAATCGGTTCCATCAGATCTTTGACTCGCATCTCGGCTCCTCGCAATTAATTTATAATCAATAAAGTGAATGTACAAAATAAATTAAATGAATACAAGAGAGGATCAGTCAACCTCTTTTTTATCCAGTTCCCGCCGGACGGCCACCCCTAATTTTTCCATGGTATAAGGCTTCTGGATATAACCGCCGACGCCGAGATGCAGCGATTTCTTGACGCGGTCTTATTCGGAAAAACCGCTGGTAATAAGTGCTTCCTGTCGGTGATATCCCTCATGATTCCCTGGGTGCCGAGAAAGTGATTCGGCCCGGTTTTCTGTGCTTCATAGATGCCTTCGGTGGATAAACTGAAGTAGCGCATCGGTGTATTCGGGACACTGGAGTCCTTGGTCAGGAGCAGACGAATTTCCATATCGCTGGTTGCTCTTTTGCCCGTACGCCTTTCCTGCAGGTGATATTGCACCTTGGCCTGATCCTCCGGTGCCACCAGTCCAAAAATAGGCCGACCAAGAAGTGAATCCGGAGGTTGGAGATATTTGCTGATGGCCGGACTGATAAAGATAATGTTGCCGTCTGGGTCCAGACGAAAGACAATATCCGGAATGGTTTTCAGAATGGAGTGCAGGGTAGTCTCACTTGTCTCCAGAAGAAGGACGGTATCGCCGGTCTCCGCTCGAGCCATTTGCTGCAGGTAGTAGAATTTGATGCTGAGCAGCAGCGCGGTAGAGAGAACTGCCAGTTTAATCGGCATCAGGGGGCTGAAGAGGTAGCCACTGTTTTGATATATAAATTCCGCACCATACCAGCTCAGGCAACGACTGAGCAGACAGAACAGCAGTGCGGTGAAGGTTGAGAATTGCGCGACAACCACGGTAGCGAGAAGCGTAACCAACAGGGCGATCAAGAGTTCCCAGTAGGGAAAAATTTCGGTTCTGATAGTATGCCGCTTGGCGGTAAGCGACTTGAGGGTATAGCGGTGGATATCGAGTGAACTGCTTGCCTGCGTTAGCGGAGTTGGATGTTGCTGCACCAGTCCCGTTGCCGTCAAGCCGACCAGAACAATTTTGTCAGTAAATTGGTTCCGCGATAATTTTCCGGATAAAATATCGGCGGCCGAATACTCTACTGATTGCTCTGTTCTGAACGGACCGAGACGAAAGTTTCCCTGTCTGTCGACCGGGATGTGCAGACTCCCAAGTTCAAGATGGCTGCTCAGGTCGCCATCCGATACGGCAAGCGGCCCGTCGTGACGCCGATACTGCAGCAGGGTGGCCAACGCAAATGACGGATAGAATCTGCCGTCATAGGCAATTACCAGGGGCAGACGGCGGATAATACCGTCAATATCCGGGTTGACGTTGAGGAAACCGGAACTTGGGGCGGCTTTTGCCAGCACCTCGTAATTACAAAGTACTCCATCTGCCCGAGGGAAGTTGGCTGCTGAAGTGTATCTGTCGGCCAATTGGGGCCGATTGATCGATATCGGATGGAGGGTGCATGGTGCTGATGGTGGTGTGCCGTCATGAAAGAAAAAGGTATAACCAAGCACCAACGGTCCCTTCATAAGAACACCGGCCAGATACATTTCAGGATCGAGAATTTCCGGTGGGATACCGGAGGTATCGAGAACATAGCCGAAATCGTCGGCAAGGCTCTTAGCTGCGATTGCTGTAAATTATACCGCCGATCGCCGGTGGTGTTCGATTGAGCCACAACCTTGATGTGCTGTGCTTGATGCTGGCTAATCGATTCAAGAATTTCCGGCAGGATTTGCCTTGAATCAGCTGTCAGTTTCGTTGAGTTGCCGGTAAAATAGAGCTTAAAATGAACTGGATGATCGGGGAGCGCCGCCAGAACCGAACCAAATTCGGCAGTAATTTCTTGGTTCGAGAGTATTTTCCGTCGGTTCGGCGGTAAACTGCCGCCTTGATAGTCAGTGCCTCGCCTGCCCTGGTCATATCCATTGACTGCGTATCGGTGCTCACGACGACTTGACCAACTTTGCCGTCGGGATCAGGGAGCAAAACGATGGTGGTTTTTTCTTCACATCCGCTTAAAATGATCAGCAAAGCCAGAAAAGCCAGGGATAAAAAACGACAACTCCGATGTGTATGAGTCATAATATATCTCCAGGATATTTATCAGACTTATCCGATGATGTATCCTGGACCCAGGACAGCTCGGCAGAGATTATTCAATATTGACCACGAATTTGGTTCCTCGTACACCCAAAGTCGCATTCGGCGTCTCAAGCACCACCTTTTTCGGCGCGAGCTTGGCTATCTGACCGGTAAGAAATGAAAAGGTCCCCTTAATCATTCTGATTATAAATGACAGCTGCTGCTCTGCCGGCTTGAATAAAAAACCATCGATGGAAAGCTCGCTGTTGGGGCCGAGGGCAACCACGGTATCATCTTCAAAGACCAGGCCAACGCTGCTGTCCGCCCCGGTTCTTATTATATCTCCCTGCTCTATCGGCATATTGATAACAGCCTTTACCGTTGTCTGGGCCGTGGTGATGTACACATCGCCCGATATGGTCTTGATAAAACCGGCAGAGTCGGGTTGGGCATCAGCCATGCCTGCCTAAAAAAAAGCGCAAAAATAGAGATCAGTAGAGTAGAAACAATCTTCATCGGCGCTCTCCTGGAACTATTTTTGATTGCCAGGAAGCCATTTCAAGAGGCGATCCCAGACTCACCAGATTGCATTGATCAATAATTCTCGTTCATTCCTTAATTCAATGGAATTTAAGTCATCTTCCGATAAGCAGCAAGAATATACCCATCCCTTTTAGCAGGAGCGATGAGCGGAGGAGGCAGCCGGAAACAGATAAAAATTTGCAAATAACTTGCTTTTTTTCCAGATTTTCTTAAAACACCATGTCAAATAGGTTGCCCTTATCTAATCATCTTCAGGAGACAATTATGAGCGTGCATGTCGCGGACCACCCCCTCATCAAGCATAAGCTCGGTCTTATGCGTCAACATGACATTTCCACCAAGGATTTTCGTGATCTTTCATCGGAAGTTGCCCGTCTTCTGACCTATGAGGCGACCAAGGATCTGCAGACCCGGAGAAAAACCATCCAGGGATGGGCGGGAGAAGTGGAAGTCGATGAGCTCAAGGGCAAAAAGATTACCATCGTGCCCATTCTGCGGGCGGGTCTTGGCATGATGGCCGGGGTTATCGATCTCATCCCGTCGGCCAAGGTCAGTGTGGTTGGCTATTATCGCAATGAGGAGACCCTCGAGCCGGTGGAATACTATGTCAAAACGGCCAATGATATAGAAGAACGGGTAGCGTTGATTCTTGATCCGATGTTGGCCACCGGTGGCACTCTGATGGCTACGATCGCCACCCTGAAAACGGCCGGCTGCAAAACCATTAAAGGTCTTTTCCTGGTTGCCGCACCGGAAGGTATCAAAAGGGTAACCGAGGCTCATCCCGACGTGGAGATTTATGTCGCCGCTGTTGATGAACAGCTTAACGACGTCGGGTACATTCTGCCCGGGCTGGGGGATGCCGGGGATAAGATCTTCGGCACCAAATAATTAATTAATTGAGGAGGTTGTGGTAATGCCCGAAGTTTCACCAGATTCAACGTACCGGTTCCGGTTGTGCGACAGTCTGCTCGGTGCGCAAATGCTGTTCGTTGCCTTTGGGGCCCTGGTTCTGGTTCCCATCTTGACCGGCCTGGATCCGAATGTGGCACTGTTTACCGCCGGTATCGGCACCCTGGTTTTTCAAGTGATCACCAAGGGGAAGGTGCCGGTGTTTCTCGCCTCGTCTTTTGCCTTTATCGCCCCGATCATTTATGGCGTGCAGACCTGGGGAATCCCTGCGACCCTGTGTGGTCTGACCGCAGCCGGGCTCTTTTATGTCCTGTTGAGTCTGGCAATTCGTTATTTCGGCGCCGAAATATTGCATAAATATCTGCCGGCAGTAGTAACCGGACCGGTGATCATGGTCATCGGCCTGGTGCTTGCGCCTGTTGCCGTGCATATGGCCATGGGCCGTACCGGTGATGGCTCGGCCTGGCTGGTTCCGGAGAAAACAGCGATGATTATTGCCGGCGTATCCCTCGCGACCACGGCGCTGGTTGCCCTCCTCGGCAAAGGCTGGTTGCGGCTGCTGCCGATCCTGTGCGGCATCTGTGCCGGTTATGCTGCGTCCTTTGTCCTGGATCTTACCGGATTTAGTGCGGCCGTACAGAGTTCTTTTGCCCCCGGCCCCTTGCAGAACTGGACCGCGCCGGCCCTTATATCTTTTGCCCCGGTAGTTGAGAAAGCCTGGCTTGCCATGCCCGCTTTTGTGTTTCCCGCATGGAAATGGGAGGCCGTCCTGTTTATTGTGCCGGTGGCGATTGCCCCGGCTATTGAACATTTTGGCGATGTCCTGGCTATCGGTTCGATCACCGGCAAAGACTATGTGGACGATCCGGGCATTGAAAATACTATGCTTGGCGACGGGATCGCCACTTCCATCGCCTCCATGCTGGGCGGCCCGCCAAACACCACTTATTCGGAAGTAAGCGGCGCAGTGGCGCTTACCAAGGCCTTTAACCCGGCAATCATGACCTGGGCGGCGCTTACCGCAATAATCCTTTCCTTTGTCGGTAAAATCGGCGCCTTGCTGGCAACAATTCCTTCTCCGGTGATGGGAGGTATTATGATCCTGCTCTTTGGCATGATCACCGTCGTCGGCATCAATACCCTGGTCAAGTCGGGTCAGGACCTGCTGACGCCAAGAAATCTGATCATCGTGGCGGTTATTCTGGTCTGCGGCATCGGCGGGATGAAACTGAGCGCTGGCGCTTTTGCCATCGAGAAAATTGGTCTGGCCGGGATTGTGGGCGTGCTGCTGAATATGATTTTACCTGCGGAAAGGAATAAATCCTGATAAAGAGCCCATTCTGGATATTTTATCTATCCGGAATTATATGATATAAAGTGTTCGATGAAGCGATTTGGTAAACAGCCAAGCGGAGGAAACAATGGATTTTCCAATTGATTTACATGAGTATAAAGCCCAGAAATATGATCTGCACCAGACCAGTTTAACCGATGAACAAGGTCAGGTATTGCGCAGCAATATCCGGATAGTTCGTGACAGCCTGGTCTTTTTTACTGCTCTTGCCAATGTCAAGGGCCTCGGCGGGCATACGGGCGGAGCCTTTGATATCGTCCCTGAGCTGCTTATTATCGATGGCTTTATGAAGGGTTCCGACACGCTTCATCCGGTCTATTTTGACGAGGCCGGCCACCGGGTAGCGATTCAATATATGATGGCGGTGTTGAACGGGTATCAAAAACCCGAATCGCTGCTGCACTATCGAGAATATAATAAAGGTTATTATGGCCATCCCGAGCGCGATGAGAAAAACGGAATATATTTCTCTTCGGGCAGGCTCGGCCATTTATGGAGTTATGTCAATGGGGTTGCTGAAGCCGACCCTGGTAAAACCGTGGTCATGTTCGGCAGCGACGGCTCACAGATGGAAGGCGACAACGCCGAAGCGGCGCGGTATGCGGTGGCCAGAAATCTAAAGGTCAAGGTTCTTATCGATGATAACAATGTGACCATTGCCGGGCATCCCGGCACCTATATGCCGGGCTATGATGTGGCCAGGACTCTCGCGGGCCATGGACTTGCCGTGAATGTCGGTGAGGGCGAGGATATCGACGCCCTGTTTGGACGTATTCAGCAGGCACTGGTTGCCGATGGACCAATCGCTCTTATCAATAAACGGCTGATGGCGACAGGTGTTGCCGGGATAGAAGGATCCCCCAAAGGCCATGATGTCATCGCAGTGAAGCTGGCGGTTGACTATCTCAGCGCCAAGGGTCGAGCGGAGGCTGTAGATATTCTCCAGAATTTTCCGGTTGTCAAAGAGAAAACCACCTATCTCGGCAGCACTGCCGAAATGGGCAAGGTTCGCGATGATTTCGGTAAAGTTGTCTGTGAAATACTCGATACCATGGATAAACCGAGTAGTAAGGTTCTGGTTGTTGACTCTGATCTGGAAGGGTCCTGTGGTCTGCATCACATTCGTAAATGCCATCCCGAGGTGTATGTGCACGGCGGCATCATGGAGCGTAATAATTATTCGGTTGCCGCAGGCTTTGGTTCCGAACCCGGGCGCCAGGGAATTTTCGGCACCTTTGCCGCATTTCTGGAAATGGTAGTTTCGGAAATTACCATGGCACGTCTCAATCAGGCCAATATCCTGGCCCACTTTTCCCATTCCGGCATTGATGATATGGCGGATAACACCTGCCATTTCGGCATAAATAATTTTTTTGCCGATAGTGCGGTCGCCGAAGGCGATGTGACCCGGCTGTATTTCCCGGCGGATGTCCTGCAGCTTAAGGCTATGCTGCAGAAGATTTTTTATGATCAGGGCCTGCGGTTCGTTTTTTCCACTCGTTCGGCAACGCCAAGGCTGCTCGATGATCAGGGTAAGGTGCTGTACGGCGATGGCTATAAGTTTCAACCCGGCAAAGACGAAGTCATTCGGGACGGAAAAGATGGCTATATCGTCAGCTACGGCGAGATGACCTATCGGTGCCTGGATGCGGTGCTTCAGCTGAGAGAGCAGGGAGTGAACGTCGGCTTGATCAATAAACCGACCTTAAATGTTATTGATGAAGAGATGATGGTCAAGGTAGGTGGCAGTCCCTTTGTCCTGGTTGTGGAGAGTCAAAATACCAAGACCGGACTGGGGGCGCGCTATGGTACTTGGTTGCTGGAGAGAGGACTGGCGCCAAAATATGCACTTATGGGGACGAGCAAAATCGGTCACGGCGGCATCGCCGAGCAGCTGCCGCATCAAGGCTTGGCTGTCAGTGATATTATGCAAAAAATTCTGACGATGCGGGCATGAGCAACAGTTTATGCCGCAGCACAATCGTGTGGTTAAGCCAGGCAGAACTAAAAGATGCGTGCTGACCGATACCGGCGAGCAGCTGGTCGTTCCCCTGGACTGGGCCCTGCTTGCGCCGGGGGACGGTCCCTTGACCAAAATGGTCAAGGCCAAAGGGCCGACCTGGCTGGTCCAGCTCAAGGTTAACAAAAGACTAATCTCTCGAGGGATCTGGGCCAAAGAGGAATATATCCTTGCTGCGCAAAAAGAACTCGCGGCAAAGCGTTCAGCCCCTGGCTATGCCCGGAAACGTCATCGTGATCTGGCCCGAAGAGAGGAGAGACAACAGAACTACGTCGAGGATTTTTACGCTGCAGTCCTTGATTTTCTTGGTTTTCACCCCCGGTATGCGACCCTCGCGGCAAAACTGGCCGGAGCCGTCACCGATCTGGCCACCCCGGTCGGCAGCGGCACCGTGGCGCGAACCGAGCGTATCCCGCTGGCAGACCGTGCCGGCAGCGCAGTTATTGCCTGGTTGCGCCACCAGACCACCAACTATGATTGGATGACCATCGCCCGGGTTAAAGGCACCCGGCGGCAGGTCCGGCGAGAGCTGGCTTGCCGTTCTCTTAATCTGCTGCAGCTCTATCGCGCGGGTACGGATATTCCCCCATCCTGTCCGCTGCAAAGGGTCCTTTCGGCAGTGGCGCAGGAGGATGGCGATTAACAGAGTTATCCCGAATTAAAGGGACTTAATTTGCCCGCATCCGGTCGGCAAATTCCAGGGTGGTAAATGAATAGACCTGGGTGCCGTTGCATTCAACGGCAAAAGAGGCGCAGACACTGCCGTGGATAGCGCTGGTTTCCAGGTTGCTGCCGCTGATTAATCCACTGAGCAGTCCGCCGCGATAGGCATCGCCTGCGCCGGTCGGATCAATAACCCGGGCGGCTGGAAAAGACGGGATGGTCAATTTACCCGAGGAAGTATAGAGTTCCGAGCCGGCTTCGCCCAGGGTGATAATGGTTGCATCGGCCAGGGCCAGCAGCCCATCTTTGGTCATTTTGGTCTTATCCAGGATCAGATTGAATTCATAATCGTTGACGATCAGCAGCATGCAGCCGGTAATGACATCGATCAGATCCTCGGCCTGCAGTACGGGAAGAGCCTGGCCTGGATCAAAGATATAGTCAATGCCCTTTTTTTTGCAAAGTTTCGGGTAGTTGATCATATCGTTTAGATTGCCGGGCGAGACCAGCAGCAGGGTTTCCTCCGGCTTAAGGGAATCGAAGTCAAGCCGGGAAGAGTATTTCATGGCACCTGGGTTGAAGCCGGTAATCTGGTTATTGCTTTTGTCGGTGGTTATATATGCTCCGGCTGTCAACTCTTCATCAATGATGGTAATCTCGGTCCTGGCAATCGAATGTTTATCCAGCCAGGCAAAATACTTATGATGGTCGCTGCCGATGGTTGCGGTAATAGTTGACTCCTTGCCCATCAGTTTGAGGGCGTAGGCGATATTACCGGCGGTACCACCGTAATTTTCGGTAACCCCATCAACCTGGAAACACACATTGAGGCTATGGATTTTGTCCGGCAGGATATGGTCGGAAAAACTTTCGGGAAAATTCATGATTCGATCATAGGCAAGAGAGCCGGATATATATATATTCTTCATAGTCTTCCCTTTATGTTGGATTTGTTGCTGTTATTGCAGCGTTTTTCGGACTATGGTTAGCCAGCAGGACCGCACTGAGGACCAGCGCCCCGCCGGCTACCTGTAACAGGGCGAGCGTTTCGCCGAGCAGCAGCCAGGCCCCGCCGGCTGTAACCAGTGGGATACCGTTGATACAGACAGCAGCCTGGGCTGCAGGAATTTTGGTCAGGGCGTAATTATAGCATAAAAACGCGATGATGGTAGCAAAAAGAGTGAGGACCAACAGGGCGATCAGCGATTCATCGGAAACTGCCGACCAGCGCAGTTTGGGCAGGTCCCAGAGAAATGCCGGAAAAAAAAGCAGGGCACCAAAAATAATCTGCATCCCGGTAATCTGCAGGGAGGTAAGCGACTCACCCAATCTCCGGGTCATAATCATATAGATAGAGGCGGCAAGGACCGCGCCGAAGATCAGAATATCCCCCAACAATATACCGCTTGCCGATAATTCGTGTTCCCCGCCGAAAACCAGCAACGCCACCCCAAGCAGCGACAAAATGATCCCGAGTATATTGAGCGGGCGCAGTCTTTCTTTAAGATATACGGTGGAAAGTATCAGGACGACTATGGGAATGGTGGCGATGATAAGAGAAGTTTTGGTCGCCGAAGTGTATTGCAGGCCGGTCGTTTCAAAAAGGAAATAGAGGCCGGGCTGCATAAGCGTGAGTAAAAATAGGGATTTCAATGTTTTTCTGGGAAGTGGTGGAAAACCGGTGCGCCAGAGAAGTCCGGTGAAAAAAATTGAAGCGGCAAAAAAGCGAAAAAAAATGAGGCAGAAGGGTGTAAAACTCTGCAGGGCGATCTTGGTCGCGACAAAAGAGAGCCCCCAGAAGAGGACTGCAGTGGCTAAAGCCAGATAGGTAAGAAGGGCACTTTCAGTTTTCATTTCTTACAAAGATGTCAAAAGCCAGGCAAACTCAGCGTTCGCAGAAGAATCTCCTTGAGTTTTGCCGCAGATTTTGTTACGCAGGGAAGAGTTTGTTGCCGCTTCCCTTGATTGAAATTTTACATAAAACCAAAGAGTTGTTTTTCGTCGTCGGGATAAAACAAAAAAACCACGCGTTCGTCAAGGGGAATTCCCTTATATTCAACCTTAAGAAGGAGAGAAAAGATGAAAAAACTGTCGTTATTGGTTGCTCTGGCAATGCTGATGCTCACTTGTTTTGCGGGAACCGTTTTTGCCGCCGACACTCTGGCGGAAATCCAGAAACGGGGCACCTTGCGGGTGGGCATGGAACCCGGCTACATGCCTTTTGAACTGACCAATCAGAAGGGCGAGATCATTGGTTTTGATGTTGATATGGCGACCAGAATGGCCAAGGCGATGAAAGTGAAGCTGGAACTGGTTTCGACCGCCTGGGATGGAATCATTCCGGCGCTGCTGACAAATAAGTTCGATATTCTTATGTCAGGCATGACACTTACCCAGGAAAGAAACCTGACGGTGAACTTCGCCCCGCCGTATATCCTGATCGGCCAGTCGGTTCTCTTAAAGAAAGAGCTCGCCGATAAAGTCAAATCCTACAAAGATCTCAACGATCCCAAATACACCATCGCTTCCAAACTCGGCACCACCGGGGAACAGGCGACCAAACGAATGATCCCTAATGCAAAGTACATTTCCTACGAAACCGAGCAGGAAGGGGTTATGGAATTGTCCAATGGCAAGATCGATGCTTTTATATATGATCTGCCTTTTAACGCCATTGCCGTGGGGCAGAAAGGTGCCGGAAAATTTATCCACCTCGATGAACCTTTTACCAAAGAGCCGCTGGCCTGGGCTATCCGCAGGGGCGATCCGGATTTTCTCAACTGGCTGGAAAACTTCATGAATCAGATAAAATACGACGGCGTATATGACAAAATTTACACCAAGTGGTTTCATGACGATGCGTGGTTGAAAGAAATCCAGTAAACATAAGGACGTGCGAACTTGAAAGCCAGAGAGAAAACCTGGCCCTGGAGACTTCTGCTGGTGGTCATCCTGCTTGGGATGGCCGCCGGTACCTGGGGTGCAGTCCGAAAAATCGACTACCGATGGCGATGGTACCGAGTACCTCAGTACTTTATGTACCTTGCCGAAGATGCACAGAAAATTCCTTTTGACGGCAAGGTAACCGCGGTTGCAAAAGGCGATAAAAACACGCAGGTAACCGTGGTGTCGGAGGGCTCCGAGACCAAAACAATCAAAGTAACTACGGCCAGCCTGAAGGTATCCGAAGGGGAGGAATTGTTTGCCGGGGATACTGTCGGCTTTACCTCGACCTGGCGGTTGGGTCCCTTGATGCAAGGCCTGTGGACCACCCTCTGGCTATCGGCAATTTCCAGTGTATTTGCTCTTATTTTAGGACTGGTGACCGGTATAGCCCGGGTTTCCAAAAATATTACCCTGCGTGGCCTGGCGATGGTCTATGTCGAATGCATTCGGGGGACGCCGCTGCTGGTGCAGATTTTTATTGCCTATTTTTTCCTTGGCACCGTCTTTAATCTCAGTCGCAACGTCTGTGGCATCGGCGCCCTGGCTCTTTTTGCCGGGGCGTATGTGGCGGAGATTGTTCGGGCCGGGGTACAGAGTATCCCGAAAGGCCAGATGGAGGCGTCCCGATCGCTCGGCATGACTGCCTTTCAGACCATGAAAGACATCATCCTGCCCCAGGCTTTCAAGAAAATTCTGCCGCCCCTGTCCGGCCAGTTTATCAGCCTGATCAAAGATTCATCGCTGGTCTCAGTCATTGCCATTACCGATCTGACCAAATCGGGCCGGGAAATAATAACCTCCACCTTTGCCACCTTCGAGGTGTGGATTGTGGTGGCGGCAATGTATCTGCTCGTCACTTCGGTCTTGTCACAACTTGTTTTTTACATGGAACGGAGGCTTGCCGTCAGTGATTAAAGCCAAAAATGTGGTGAAGATATTTAGTAGTCGTTCCGGGGAAGTACGGGCTGTCGACGGTGTGTCGACCGATGTGGCGCGGGGTGAGGTGGTGGTCGTTATCGGTCCGTCCGGTTCCGGCAAATCCACCTTTTTGCGTTGTATCAACGGTCTGGAAAGCTTTACCGAGGGCCATATCCTTATCGATGGTGTTGATCTGGCCGACAAAAAGACCAATATCAACAAGATTCGGGCTGAGGTCGGCATGGTGTTTCAACAGTTCAACCTCTTTCCCCATAAGACAGTGCTCGAAAATCTCACCCTGGCCCAGTGCCGGGTTCGAAAAAGAAGCAGAAAGGTGGCCGATGAAAAAGCCCAGGCCCTCCTGAAAAAAGTGGGTATCCCCGAAAAAGCCGGAGAATATCCTTCCCGTCTTTCCGGGGGACAGCAGCAGCGCGTGGCGATTGCCCGGGCGCTGGCGATGGACCCGAAGGTCATGCTCTTTGATGAACCAACCTCGGCTCTTGATCCGGAAATGGTCGGGGAGGTTCTCGATGTTATGAAGCAGCTGGCCCGTGAGGGCATGACCATGATTGTCGTCACGCATGAAATGGGTTTTGCCCGCGAAGTGGCCGACCGGGTCATTTTTATGGATGAAGGCAAGGTGGTGGAAGTGGGAACTCCGGAACATTTCTTCACCAATCCCAGGGAAGAGAGAGCGAAGCTGTTTTTAAAGCAGGTCCTGTAAATCAGATTTATCAGCAACGAGAACATGACAGCCAATTCAACATATAACAAAACCTACCCCATTTCCTGGGATCAGTTGCATCGCGACTCCAAGGCACTGGCCTGGCGACTGCTCAATATCGGCCCATTTACCGGAATAATCGCCATTACCCGGGGCGGCCTGGTGCCGGCGGCAATCATTGCCCGAGAGCTGGATATTCGCCTGGTGGACACTATTTGTCTTTCCAGCTATGACTGGAAGGAGCGCAAGGGCGAGGTAAATACCCTGAAATCATTTGAGGGAGACGGGACAGGCTGGTTGATTATCGATGATCTCGTCGACACCGGACAAACCGCCAGAGTGGTCCGGGGAATTGCGCCGGCGGCCCACTTTGCCACAGTCTATGCCAAGCCTGCCGGACGGCCTCTGGTCGATACCTTTGTTACCGAAGTGAGTCAGGATACCTGGATCCTTTTTCCGTGGGACACAGAATCGCAGTTTGTCGTGCCGCTGGCGGGCCGGGATAAGAGTTAAGTTCCGGGAGATAGTCATGAAAAACACCTTTGATTTCTGGCAGGATCATTCCGAGCAGTTTCTGGTGATGGCCAATCTTTTTGAAAGAAGAGGGGCCATGGAAAACCCGGACGGAGTCGGTAAAAAGACCGGTGACTGTGGTGATACCGTGACCATCTACATTAGCGTAAAGGATGGTATTGTTGACCAGCTGCGCTTTGAACTGCAGGGCTGCATCAACACTAATGCCTGTGCCAACGCGCTGGCTGTTCTGGTTGAGGAAAAACCGGTGGAATACTGCTGGAATGTGACCCCGGCCGATGTCATCGATTTTCTGCAGACCCTGCCGGCGGACCATCACCACTGCGCTGAGCTTGCCGTCGGTACTTTGTATCTGGCCCTCGCTGATTGGGCAAAAGACTGAGCTAGACGCCGGATAAGTCGGATCAGTGGATGGGTTCGGGAGGGTTCGGTTGGTATTCGAGTATCCTGCCCTGGCCGTAGGACATTTTTATAATATACTCGGCAAAGTGATAATCGAGATCTTTATCCCCGGGTCCAGTCGAACCGGTGTAGCCGGCGAGAAACATTTCGGCCATTTCCATGACAATTGACCGGAAAGGTCCAGTGACCAGCATGTTGTCTATGGTGTGCTCCCCCAGATTGTGCACTGTAAATCGTACCATCGCTTTGCCTCGCCTTTCTAGAATTTCCCCGCTTGGGTCCCATGCAATCATTTATCAACAGTAGAACACCTCAGCTGAAAATGATAGTACCATAGAAAAAGATATGAAACAGCTTACTACCCCCCGTATGGACCAATGCATCGGTTGTCAATCCTGTTCGCTGGCCTGTGCCCGTCTTGTTTATCACCGGATCTCGTGGAACACGGCGGGTATCCGCATTCATTCCTCGGGTGGCCTGTCCACCGGTTTTATCGCCAACAGATGTCTGGCCTGTGATCCTCCTCCCTGCGCTGAGGCATGCCCTACCGGCGCGTTTAGCAGGCGGCCCGGCGGCGGAATAATCATGAAGAAAAAGCTGTGCATCCAGTGCGGGAAATGTGTTGCCGCCTGCCCCGTTGACGCAATTTACCAGGATCGTCAGGGCGATGTCTATGTCTGTCTCCATTGCGGCCAGTGTGTTTCGTTCTGCCCGCAGAACTGCCTGGAAATGGTTGACAGTAAGAGTATCGAAGAGGTGCTGACATGATAAGAGAAGAATTTCGCATCCTGCTGGTCGATGTATCTACCGGTAAAGGAAAAATTGTCCTGGTCGATGGCCGCAACGATGTCGCCGGGGGCAGCGGGCTGGCCGCGCTACTCTATCTGCAGTATGGTCAACCAGAACTGCCTGCAACCGATGCGGCGCAGCCGCTAATCTTTGCCATCGGCCCCTTGACCGGTTATTTTCCATTGATGAGCAAGATGGTCTGTTCGTTTAAATCAAATTATCATGGCGAATACACCGAAAGTCATGCCGGGGGGCGGGCCGCACTGTCTCTGAAATTCTGTGATCTCGATGCGCTGGTTCTCGTCGGTAGGGCAAAACAACTGAGCTGTCTTGGTATTGGCGTCAATCAACTTGAACTTAAGGATGCCGGGTTTTTGCGCGGCACCGATGCGGAAAGCTCCGGCAAGCTGATCCGGAGGATGTTTAAAACCGGCAGCGGCCATCGGTCGATTATGCGCATCGGCCCCTCCGGAGAAGTCGGCTCGGCTATGGCCTGTATAAATGTCGATACCTACCGGCATTTTGGTCGAATGGGTGGCGGTGCCGCCATGGGTGCGAAAAATATCAAGGCCATTGTCATTCATGGAGACAGCGATTTTGCGGTTCCGCCCGGCAAAGACTATCCCCGACTGTATAAGGAGGTATATGGCAAGCTCACCGCAACCGAGATGATGCGGAAATACCATAACCTGGGCACTGCGTCCAATCTCCAGGGCTTAAATGATATCGCCTCTCTGCCCTGGCGCAACCTGCAGCAGACCAGCGACCCGGCGATAGCTGGAATCACCGGCGTCAGTTTTGCCGATCAGACCCTGTTGCGCAACGGTGCCTGTTCCGGTTGTCCGGTCGGCTGTATCCATATCGGTTTTATCCGGGAAAAAATTGCTGCCGACAACCGCTACCATTACCACCAGGTCGCCTATGATTACGAACCGATCTTCGCTGCCGGAACCATGCTCGGAGTGACGAGCAGCTTTGATGTGCTGCGCATCCTTGATGTCATGGAAAAAGTCGGTCTCGATGCTATGTCCGGGGGAGTAGCCCTTGGCTGGGCGACGGAGGCAACCGAGCAGGGACTGATTTCAACCAAAGAGACTCTTGTTCCCCTGGCGTTCGGCGATGCTCGGGCCTACCAGCAGGCGGCAAGGCATCTTGGCCGGGGCAGCAATGATTTTTACCGGCTTCTTGGTCAGGGAACCTTGAAAGCGGCGGCGATCTATGGGGGCGGTGATTTCGGTTGTGTGCTTGGGCAGGAGATGGCCGGGTATGCTACCGGGGAGCTGTTTTTTGCCGCCCAGTCGCTGGGGTTTCGCCATTCTCATCTGGATACCGGTGCCTATAGCTACGACCAGAAGAATTCCGACCAGGATATTGCAGCGGCGGTAGATTTTTTGGTTGCCGATGAGCCTGGCCGGGCTTTTCTTACCTCAATGGTTGGCTGTCTTTTTGCCCGCTCGGTCTATACTGAAGAACAGCTCGCCGAGTGCCTGCACATGGTTGGCTTTGCTTCTCTCTCCAGCTCGATTCCCCGAGTTTCCGAACATATCCGCGCACTGCGCTGGCAGGTGCGGGCCAGGACCGGCTTTAACCCGGATAATTTTGCCATCCCCAAGCGTTTTTATCAGGTCAAAACCTGGAAAGGCAAGGTCGATAAAAAGTACCTCGACAGCCTGAAGCAGGAATACGGCAAACGCATTCTGGCGATCATCGCCAAATGAAATGGGGTCATGGCTGACCCCATTTCATGCCATTTTGAAGTTTCTTACAGCAAGTCGGCAATAGCCTCTTTCTCGGAGAGCAGCTCGGCTTCGGTTGCCTGCATCATTTTGCGCGCAAAGTCACTGATTTCCAGACCTTTGATTTCTTTCCATTCCCCATTCTCACAGGTGATGGGCAGGGCGTACATAATGCCTTCGTCGATGCCGTAGCTGTTGCCGCCGCTGAACACACCCATGCTGACCCATTCGCCGTTTGAGCCAAGGGCCCAGTCGCGCATATGGTCAACGGCGGAAGAAGCGGCGGATGCGGCGCTCGATGCGCCACGGGCCTTGATGATGGCTGCACCGCGCTGCTGCACGGTTGGAATGAATTCTTTGACGTACCAGTCGTTGTCAACCTTGTCTTTAACCGCAGCACCGTCAACTGTCGCATAGCTGATATCGGGGAATTGGGTAGCGGAATGGTTGCCCCAGACGACCATTTTCTGGACCTTGGTCGAATGGCTGCCGGTTTTGGTGGCGATTTGTGACAGGGAGCGATTGTGATCCAGGCGCATCATCGAGGTGAAATTACGCGGATTGAGATCCGGGGCGTTTTTCATGGCGATAAGTGCGTTGGTATTGGCCGGATTGCCGACCACCAGTACTTTGACGTTGCGATTGGCGTGATCGTTCAGTGCTTTGCCTTGGACGGTGAATATAGCGCCGTTGGCCTTCAGCAGATCTGAGCGCTCCATGCCGGGACCGCGTGGTCTTGAACCAACCAGCAGGGCATATTCGACATCTTTGAAAGCCACATTAGGATCATCGGTGGTGACGATCCCTGCGACCAGCGGGAAGGCACAGTCGTTAATTTCCATAACTACTCCAGCCAAGGCGCCCATCGCCGGCGGAATTTCGAGGAGCTGGAGAATGACCGGCTGGTCTTTGCCGAGCATATCGCCTGATGCGACGCGAAAAATAAGGGAGTAACTGATCTGGCCGGCGGCACCGGTGATGGCAACGCGTACTGGGGTTTTCATGTGGTTCTCCTTTCTAGAGGGTATTGGATTGGTAATAGATTGTATCGCAAAAACGTCTTGTTAAGCGTGAGCAGCAGCCAAGATACCATAATGTTCGGGATGAATCCAGCGCAAGGCGAACAACAGCAATGTTTTTCCCATCAGTAGTATTGATGTCGAACATCAAAATATTCAACGCCTTGGATTTGTTGGCTTTCCATAGCCACCTCCGCCCGGTGTCCGGATAACGAAGATATCATGGGGTGACAAAAAAACCTCATCGTTGCCGGCTAAAAGGGTGGTCGAACCGTTTGAGTGCAGGACGCAGTTCTCACCTTTTTGGCCCGGCTCGCCTCCAGCCAGCCCATAGGGTTCGGTTTCCCGGTGCGAGGAAAGAACGGTTGCCGTCATCGGTTCCAGAAAACGGATTTTGCGGATTACCCCGTCCCCCCCGGCAAACCTCCCTGCACCACCGGAGCCATGACGGATGGAAAAAGATTCAACCCGCACGGGAAAACGCCATTCGACAACCTCCGGGTCGGTCATCCTGGTATTGGTCATATGACTGTGCACGGCGCTGGTGCCGGGATGATCAGGACCGGCTCCGGTGCCGCCGCAAATAGTTTCATAGTTCTGGTGGGTGGCATTACCGTAGACAAAATTGTTCATTGTCCCCTGTGAGGAGGCAAGCAGGTTAAAGGCGCCGAACAAGGCATCAGTGATAGCCTGGGACACCTCGGTATTGCCGGCAATAACCGCCGCCGGATATTCCGGGCTGATCATCGTCTTTGGTGGTATGATCAGCCGGAGCGGCTTCATGCATCCTTCGTTAAGGGGGATATTATCTGCCACCAGGCAGCGAAAGACATAGAGTACCGCCGCTTTGCAGACCGCCGTCGGAGCGTTGTAATTGCCGGAACTTTGCGGCGAGGTACCGGTGAAATCGATGGTCGCGCTGCGTTCTTTCCGGTCAACCGATATCTTGACCTGGATCTGTCTGTCGCCATCCATGAGATAGGTAAAAGTGCCGTCCTGCAGCACCCCCAGCACCCGTCGTACCGATTCTTCCGCATTGTCCTGCACGTGTTGCATATAGGCATGGACAACCTTGATGCCGTAATGCCTGACCATCTTCTCCAACTCGCGTACCCCGGTTTCATTCGCGGCAATCTGAGCCGAAAGATCGGCCATATTCTGGTCGATATTGCGGCAGGGATAGCGGCCGGAATCGAGCAGTTCGCGGGTTTGCCGCTCTTGCCAGATCCCTTCTTTAACCAGCAGGAAGTTATCGATCAACACCCCTTCTTCTTCGATATGTCGACTATCCGGCGGTGATGAGCCCGGGGTGCGGCCGCCGATATCGGCGTGATGCCCTCTTGAGGCGACATAAAACAGTATCTTGCGCCCCTTCTCGGCAAAAACCGGCGTGATCACCGTTACATCGGGCAGATGGGTACCGCCATTATAGGGTGCGTTCAGCATATAAACATCGCCAGGTCGCATGGTTTTCCGGTTTTCCCGGATGATCGTTTTAATCGACTCCCCCATCGAGCCGAGGTGAACGGGGACATGGGGGGCATTGGCAACGAGTTGACCATTCGCATCAAACAGCGCGCAGGAAAAATCGAGACGCTCCTTGATATTGACTGAGTAGGCAGTGTTAGCCAGAGTAACACCCATCTGTTCGGCAATCGACATAAAAAGATTATTAAAGATTTCAAGCATAACCGGGTCGGCCGAGGTTCCGATGGCCTGTTGCTCTGCTCTTTGCGTGGTGCGGACGAGCAGCAGATGGCCCCGGCTGTTGGTTTCAGCCGTCCAGCCGTCTTCGACGACCACCGTACCGGTCTGCTCGGCGATGATCGCCGGACCCATGATCTGCTGACCCGGCTGCAACCGCTCCCGCAAAAATAAAGAGGTGGTGCGGAATTGATTATTGCTGAACATTTTCACCAGGGCATGCGGCGTCGGTGGCTGTAAATCCGTCGCAGTTAGTTGCGGTTCCTCGACTATCGATTCTGCGGCTCCGACGGCCTCGACGGAAAGTGCTTCCACCACCAGCTCCCTTTGCCTGGCGATAAACCCAAAGCGTTGCTTATGGGCCAGCTCAAAGGCTTCCGTCATCGCGTTAAGCGCACCGACATCGACCAGCAGTGCCGTGTCGGTACCGGCATAGCGTAAATGAGCCTTGCGCAGGATCTGGATGGAACTTTTGTCGATATCCTGGGCGACCAGCTCTTCCTGCACCTCGGTAACAAGTGGTATACAGGCATCGTCGATACGCTGCACTGTCTCTATCTTCAGCGGGAATTCCAGATGCACTTCGCGCAGCGCCCTGATATCGGCCAGCCCCATGCCGTAGGCGGAGAGAACTCCGGCAAAAGGATGCAGAAAAACCCGGTTCATTCCTAAGGCATCGGCGACCAGGCAGGCATGCTGGCCACCGGCGCCGCCAAAGCAATTGAGGGTGTATTCGGATACATCGTAGCCGCGCTGGACGGATATTTTCTTGATGGCATTGGCCATATTCTCAACAGCAATACGTAGAAATCCTTCCGCCACCTGCTCCGGTGCAGGCTGAAGTGCAGAAGTGGCACGAGCGATTGTATTGGCCAGCGCGGCAAAGCCGTTGCGCACCGAGATGGTATCAAGAGGCATATCACCACCTGCACCAAAGACGTGCGGGAAGTAGTCCGGCTGAATCTTGCCGAGAATAACATTGCAGTCGGTCACCGTCAGCGGGCCGCCGCGCCGATAACAGGCTGGGCCTGGATTGGCCCCGGCCGATTCCGGGCCAACCCGGTACCTGGCGCCGTCAAAATCCACAATCGAACCGCCGCCGGCGGCAACGGTATGGATATGCATCATCGGTGCCCGCATGCGTACCCCGGCCACCATAGTTTCAAAGCTTCTCTCGTATTCGCCATTATAGTGGGTGACATCCGTGGAGGTCCCGCCCATATCAAAACCAATGAGTTGGGTAAACCCCCCCATAGCTGCGGCCTTGACCATGCCGACAACGCCGCCGGCCGGACCGGAGAGGATAGCATCCTTACCCTGGAAAAGCTGCGCATCGGTCAGTCCCCCGTTGGACTGCATAAACATCAGTTTTGGCCTTGAATGACTGGTGCTGCCCAGTTGTCCGGCGATCTGGTCGATATAACGCCTGAGGATAGGCGAAAGATAGGCATCGACTACCGTGGTATCACCCCGGGAGACCAGCTTCATCAGAGGGCTGACCCGGTGGCTGACGGAAATCTGTTGAAAACCGATTTCTCTGGCAAGCTTGGCCACTCTTGCTTCATGCTCCGGGTATCGATAGCCGTGCATAAAGATAATGGCAATTGCCCGAATACCTTGCTCGTATGCTTGCTGCATGCCCGCTCTTGCGGTGTTTTCATCCAGTGCGGTGATGATTTCGCCCTGGGCGGAAGTCCGTTCAGGCACTTCAAGTACCTGCTGATACAGCATTTCCGGCAAAACGATATGCCGGGCAAAAAGATCGGGCCGGGTCTGGTAGCCGATCCGCAAGGCGTCACCGAAACCGGAGGTAGTCACCAATAGAGTTGGGTCGCCTTTACGCTCGAGTAAAGCGTTGGTTGCAACGGTGGTGCCCATCTTGACCGTTCCGATGATATGGTCGGGGATCGGGGTATCAGGGGCAAGCTGCAGGAGCCGGCGGATTCCATACACGGCTGCGTCTTTGTATTTCTCCGGATTTTCCGAGAGAAGCTTATGAGTGATGAGGCTGCCGTCCGGTTTTTTGGCGACAATATCGGTAAAGGTGCCGCCACGATCGATCCAGATCTGCCATTGTGTCATTGCTTTTTCCTTGTTATGAGCCCCGATATTGCACCGAAAAGTGCTATGCTATAATTTTTATCGACAAAAAGTCAATGTTCTGTGATAATTGCAGGCTATTTATTAAAAGGCAATACTGCTGTTTTGTGAAGTGATTTTGCAGATAAGGCAAAGGATTTTATTTCATATTGATGTTGGGAGCGAAGTCGAAGCGTGAGGAATCAAAAATATTATCGGAGGGATCACCTATGCAGATGGGCAAAAAGGCTGCAACCATATTGACCGGAATCGTTTTCAGTTTGGCAATGGCTGGCGGGGTTATGGCTGCCTCCTGGGATATGCCGACACCTTACCCGGATAAAACTTTTCATACAGAGAATATCGCCATCTTTGCCGATGAGGTGGCCAAAGCAACCGATGGAGCGCTGACTATCAAGATTCACTCGGCCGGATCTCTGTATAAGCACCCCGAAATAAAAAATGCCGTTCGCAGCGGACAGGTGCCGATCGGAGAATTTTTTCTGTCCCTGCTGTCCAATGAAAACCAGGTTTTCGGTGCCGATTCTCAACCTTTTCTGGCCACTAATTACGATGACGCCAAAAAGCTCTGGGACGCGCAGCAACCAATAGTCGCCAAGCTGCTTGATAAAGAAGGCTTGATGCCGCTGTTCTCTGTGCCCTGGCCGCCGCAGGGACTTTATACTAAAAAAGAGATCAAAACAGTTGATGATTTGAAGGGGATTAAATTCAGGGCGTATAATGCTACACTTGAGCTTTTTGCCAATAAGATTGGTGCCGCCCCGACCCAGATAGAGGTCCCAGATATTCCTCAAGCCTTCGCCACTGGCCGGGTGGAGGCGATGATTACCTCCCCCTCGACCGGGGCAAACTCCAAGGCATGGGATTTTGTCACCCATTACACCGATATCCAGGCCTGGTTGCCAAAAAATATTGTTGTGGTCAACAAAAAAGCCTTCAGAAAACTGGATGAGAAGACCCAGGCCGCGGTGCTGAATGCCGCCAAGGCGGCTGAGGCCAGGGGCTGGGAGATGAGTATGAAAGAAACCGCTGAAAAAACCGCCATCCTTAAAGACAATGGCGTGATTGTTGTCACTCCCAGCCCGGAGCTAATGGCCGGACTCAAGGAAATCGGTGCCTCGATGCTCGAAGAATGGAAGAAACAGGCCGGCCCGGAAGGCGCCGCATTACTGCAAGCGTATCAGGGACAGTAAAGAGTTCTTATGCGCAGGTGGCTCGATTTCCTTTATAGTGCAAGCTGCGGGCTTGCTGCGGCTTGTATCGGTTCGATCTGTCTGCTGGTAATCTGCCAGGTGATGCTCAATCTGGCAGATCGCCTAAGTTCTCTTTTGAGCGGCAGTGCCATAGGATTGACGATCCCGTCTTACGCCGATTTTACCGGTTTTCTCCTCGCTGCCGCTTCCTTTCTGGCCCTGGCCCATACTCTTCGTGAAGGGGCGCATATCCGGGTGGTATTACTGGTCGGTCGCCTGCCGGAAAAACTGCACTGCCTGGTAGAGATGTGGTGCCTCGGCTTCGGCCTGGTTATTACCCTTTATTTTTCTTGGTATACTGCGCTTCTCTGTCATGAATCATATGTCTATAACGATCTTTCGCCCGGCATGATCGCCGTGCCCATCTGGATACCGCAGATCGCCATGCTCGTTGGTCTGCTTGTCCTGGCTGTGGCCCTGGTTGATGAGCTGCTGACGGTAAGCCGCGGCGGTGCCGCGTCGTATGCGGCCAAGGGCGAGAAGCTCCTGGCCGTGAAACGGTCGTCGCCTGTCGAGTAAGCAGGAGAAATTTATGACCGAAATCACCCTCACCCTGATTTTACTCCTGCTGCTGTTTTTTCTGCTCGGCAGCGGTGTCTGGGTGGCCTTTTCCCTGCTTGCCGTAGGAATGGCCGGGATGGCGCTTTTCTCTGGGGCGCCGCTGGGGGAAGTGATGGCCACGACGGTATGGGGGGCGAGTAACGGCTGGGCCCTTGCCGCCCTGCCGCTTTTTATCTGGATGGGGGAGATTTTGTTTCGCTCCCGCCTGTCTGAAGATATGTTTACCGGACTGTCACCATGGCTTTCGCATCTCCCCGGTCGACTGCTCCATGTCAATATTCTCGGCTGTGGTATCTTTGCCGCAGTCTCTGGATCATCTGCCGCTACCGCGGCCACCATAGGCAAGATGTCCATTCCTGAGCTGGCCAGACGAAAGTATCCGGTCAATATGATGGTCGGTACCCTGGCCGGGTCGGCTACCCTAGGCCTGCTTATCCCCCCGTCGATCATTCTTATTGTCTACGGAGTGGCAACCGAACAGTCGATCGCCAGGCTTTTTATCGCCGGGGTGCTGCCGGGCTGCCTGCTGGTGACGCTTTTTGTCGGTTATGTGGTTCTCTGGTCCATCCTCCACCCGCGGGCCATCCCCGCCGGCGACCCGTCCCTGCCGATGCGGGAGAAGTTGAATCGCTCGCGCCGACTTATTCCGGTCTGTCTGCTGATTGTCGGGGTGATCGGCTCCATTTATTCAGGAATCGCTTCGCCAACCGATGCTGCGGCTGTCGGGGTTGTGCTGGCCTTGGTTCTCTCATGGTACACCAGTTCGCTTTCCCGGCAGACTTTTATCGATGGTTTAATGGGGGCGACAAAAACCTCATGTATGATCGCCTTTATTCTTGCCGGTGCGGCATTTCTCACGGTGGCGATGGGTTTTACCGGTATTCCGAAAATGCTCGCGGTATGGATCGGTGGTCTCGACCTGTCGCCTTACGCGCTTCTTGGCGCGCTCACCCTGTTTTTCATTATCATGGGCTGTTTCTTGGATGGTATTTCCGTGGTGGTGTTGACCACCTCGGTGGTCATGCCAATGGTTGAGCAGGCGGGGATCGATCCGCTGTGGTTCGGCATCTTTGTGGTTATAGTCGTGGAGATGGCCCAGATTACCCCCCCGGTGGGCTTTAATCTGTTTGTTATCCAAGGTCTGACCGGGATGGATATTTTAAAGGTGGCCTATGCCGCCGCCCCGTTTTTTTTCCTGCTGCTGCTTGGCCTGGCTTTGATTGTCGTTTTTCCGGACATTGTTACGGTCTTGCCTAATTTGATGGGCGGGTAAATCTTTTATTTCTTGCTGTCTTCTTTCATCAATTTATAGGTAATACTATCAACCAACGCCTGCCAGCTTGCTTCAATGATATTGACGGAGACGCCGACCGTTCCCCAGTTGCAATGCGGATCTTTGCTGTCGACCAGGACCCGGACCCGTGCCTGGGTGCCGTGTTCGCCGGATAGCACACGGACCTTGTAGTCGGTCAATTCCATTTCCGCAAGACACGGGTAGAAGCGCAGCAGGGCCTTACGAATTGCGCAGTCCAGCGCGTTGACTGGGCCATCACCCATGGCCGCGGTATGGACTTCGGCCCCGCCGATAAACAGCCGGATGGTCGCCTCGGTAAGCGGCGGTTTATCCATGCGATATTTATGGTTCATGACCCGAAAACTCTCGAATTTAAAATAGTTGCGCTGCAGGCCCAAAGCTCGACGCATCAGCAGTTCAAAACTGGCTTCCGCTCCTTCATATTGAAACCCCTGATTTTCCAGTTCCTTTAACTCACTGATGATGGTCGCGAGCACCGGATCATCCGCTTCGAGTTTAAGACCCCATTTTTTCGCCTTATGGAGAATATTGGAGCGCCCGGATTGATCGGAGATCAGGATGCGGCGGATGTTGCCGACCTTATCCGGGGCAATATGCTCGTAGGTTAGCGGATTGTGCTTGACCGCACTGACATGGATGCCGCCTTTATGGGCAAATGCCGAACGTCCGACATAGGGCTGGTATCGATTATGCGGCAGATTGGCCAGCTCGTTGACCAGGCGCGACGTTGAATACAGATGGTCGATATATTGGCCTACCTGGCATTCTATCCCCATCTTAAATACCAGCGCGGGAATAATGGAGGTGAGATTGGCATTGCCGCACCTCTCGCCAAAGCCGTTCATTGTTCCCTGCACCTGTCTGATCCTGCCTTCTGAGACGGCAATCAGAGAACTGGCGACGGCGGTTTCCGAATCGTTGTGGGCATGGATGCCGAGATGGACGGTCCGGCCTTTTTCGGTAAGGAACTGTTTAACCGTCTCGATTATCGGGGGGATTTCATGGGGCAGGGTGCCGCCATTGGTATCACAGAGAATAATCGTTTCAGCACCGCCGTCCGCGGCACTGAGCAGGGTTGCCAGTGCATACTCAGCATTATTTTTAAAACCATCAAAAAAATGCTCTGCATCATAGAATAGATGTTCGACAAAAGGCCGGAGAAATACAAGGGTATCCTGGATGATCAGCAGATTATCCGCAAGCTCGATATGCAGCGCGTCGCGGACATGAACATCCCAGCTTTTGCCGAAAATAGTTATTGCCGGGGTCTTGGCATTGAGCAGGGCCAGAAGATTTGGGTCTTTTTCCGGTTTATTGCGGATATGACGGGTTGATCCGAACGCGGCAAGCTTGGCATGTTGCAGCGCAACTGTCTGCATTTTTTCAAAATATTCAACCGACACCGGATTCGAACCAGGCCAGCCGCCCTCGATAAAATCGATCCCCAGTTCATCAAGAGCGAGCGTAATACGGATCTTGTCTTCAACGGAAAGATTGAAGTTTTCCGCCTGGGTTCCGTCACGCAGGGTGGTGTCGTAGATCTCGAGGTAATGGGTCATATCTATTTACTATTAATAAATTTTGATGGTGGCGAAAAAAAATCTTCTGCTGCTCTTCGGCCACAGCAGCACCGGTGCCACGCAGGACCCTGCATAATAATGAATTATTGTATAAAATGCAAAAAATTAAGATTTTCGATGGTCAAGCAAAACTCATCTCAACCATGAAGATGGGCTCAGGAAAAAGTCTGATATACGAGGCGTAGTGTCTGATACGGCGATTTGGTAATATATGTACTACAGCAAATCGCCGTATCAGTCGTACAACGAAGAAGATCGGGCTTTTTGACAGCCCATCAATTATGGAAGGGGCCGGGAGCACAGAGCGCTCCCTTAGTATTGGCCTTCTGGCCGCAATTGCCGCAAATAAAGGTTGGATTTTGTTGCAGAGCCACGACTTCTTTGGTCTTCCCGGCCTTGGTCAGTTCACAGATATGCAGTTTATGGTTCTCCGGGTCGGTACAAAGGTTATCTACGTTAATCAGTCTGTCGCTCACGGCATCGGCTCCTCTTAAGCTATCGGCCAAAGAAAACATCGGGGAGATAGGTAATAATCTGCGGGAATACCACCAACAGGGCCAGGCCGATGACCTGGATAGTGACGAAAGGAATAATCCCTCTATAGATATCGCCCATGGCATACTCCGGCGGTGCTACTCCTTTAAAGTAGAACAGCGAATAGCCAAACGGCGGGGTCAGAAACGATGTCTGCAGGTTGATGCATACCATCATCGCAAACCACAGTGGATTGAAATCCAGATCCATGGCAATAGGGGTGAAAATCGGCACGACCACCAAGAGAATTGCCGCCCAGTCTATAAACATGCCCATAAAGAAGACAACCATCATCATGATGGTAAAAACCACATAGCGACTGACGTCCATACCGAGCAGGACATCGGCGACGACATCGCCTCCGCCCATACTGAGGAAAACGACGGAGAAGAATTTACCGCCGATAAAGAGCGCCATGATCATTGCCGTCGTTCGAGCGGTGGAGATACTGGCCTGAGTTATAACTTCCCAATTCAGTTTACGGGTGATAAGGGCCAAAACCAATGCGCCGACGCAACCCAGGGCCGCGGCCTCAGTCGGGGTGGCTATTCCTGCCAGAATGGTGCCCATGACGGTGAGTATCAATCCGAACGGCGGGACAAAATTCTTTAAGGTCATCATGGTCTTCTGCATTACGGTGGCAGTGCGATCTTCCGCCGGAATCGGAGGGCCGACCTTGGGGTTGAGATAGCAGCGTACGCCGACATAGAGCAGATACAAACCGGATAACAGCAGGCCCGGCAGGATGGCTGCCGCAAAAAGGTTGCCGACGGAGGTTTCTTTCTGGCCGGTCAGCCCACCGTAGACAACAAGCATGATTGAGGGCGGAATCAAGATACCGAGCGTCCCGGAAGAACAGATGATGCCGGCAGAAAGCGATTTATCGTAGCCGCGCTTAAGTAGAGCGGGACCGGCCATAAGACCCATAGCCACCACTGAAGCGCCGACGATGCCGGTCGTTGCGGCAAATACCGTGGAAACGACAATGACCGCCATGCCCAATCCGCCGCGTAGTCCGCCAAGAACGATATATAAAGCCTCAAAAAGTCCTTCGGACACCTTTGATCGATCGAGGATCTGGGCCATAAAGATAAAAAGAGGGATAGCGACCAGGGTATAGTTGAGGAAAATGCCCCAGGCATTATTGGCAAATAAGCCAAGTAATCCCGTTAAATCGAAGCCGTTGGTCAGCAGGCCGAAAAAAGTGGCTACTGCGATAAGAGTTACCGCCAAGGGGTGACCAAGGGCAATGGAACCCATCAGGGTTGCGAACATGAGTATTGTGATGACTTCTACGCTCATTGGTGTCTTTTCTCCAGTGTCAGGCAGCGATTAATGAATTTCTTTCAGCGAATGAATATCTTGGATCAATTTGGCAATCCCTTGCAGCAGCATTAAGATAAAGCCAATCGCCATGATTGTTTTGTAGGGATAGAGCGCCGGTGCCCAGGAGCTTGAAGCATGTTCCCACTGCCGCCAAGAGAAGAAAGCCAATTGGCTGGTATAAAAGCTCAGCAGGCCGATTGCCGGAAGAAACAAAACGATGTTGGTGATAATACGTAAAATAGTGCGTGGTTTTTCAGACAGGCGTGATTCAAAGACATCAATAGCCACATGGGTGTTGTGTTTATGGGCATAGCAGAGCGCCAAACTGTAATGAATGCCGTAGATGAAGACCGTCAGCTCAAAGGCCCAGGATGTTGGTGCATTAAATCCATAGCGCATCATGACCTCCCAGCCTACCACGGCAATAAGTGGCAATACCAGATACGATCCATAGAAACCGATCTTTTCATTAAGGGCGTCAATTGCCCGAGAGATTGTCTGCATGACTTGTCCTCTTCTTAACTACACGGTAAATCGGGGAATAAGGAGCGGCGGGGGCAAGTGATCTGCCCGACGCCGCTGCTGGAGAAACAATTTACTGCATACGCTTGCCATTAATGTATTCGTCAATTGGCCAGGGAGTCAAACCACTTCTGATTTCACGCCACTCGGCGAAGTCTTTCTTGAACTGTTCCTGAGAATCGAGAGTAACCTTTACATCCGGATACTTGGCCTTGACTTCATCAAGGTATTCCTTGGTGCGTTTTGCAAAGGCGGTAATAGCCTCATCATCCATCTTAACGAATTCCACTTTTTCTTTGAAAAGCTTGATGGCCTCAATGTTCAACTGTTCCTGCCATGCGGTAGACCAGAGTTGGGTCTCTTTGGCTGCAATATCGATAATCCATTTCAGGTCGGCAGGCAATTTGTTATAGGCGTCCTTATTGAAGAATAGGGCACACTGAACAGAAGGCTGATGGACACCGGGCTCGATTACATACTTGGTGATCTCGTCAAAACCCATCGGGTAGTTTATTGCAGGAGTACTGAATTCGGCAGCATCAATTACGCCGCGCTCAAGAGCCAGATACACCTCGCCACCTGGCAGTGGGGTGACGGATGCGCCAAGACTGTTCATAATATCCATATACCAGCCGGGAGTACGGACACGCATTCCTTTGAAGTCAGCCATCTTGGTGGCTTTTTTGTTGGAGAAGAAGCCCATCTCTTGACCACCGTTACCGCCAGGCAGTGCGAAGAGGTTGAATTTGCCGTAGAGATCCTGCATCTGCTTAAGGCCACCACGTTCATAGAGCCAGATATTATAACCCTCAGTGTCGAGGCCGAAAGGAACGGAGGCAAAAGAAACAAAGTTTTCATCTTTGCCCTTCCAGTAACCGGGCCAGTCATGACCCACTTCGGCCTGACCTTTGCTTACTGCATCAAAGGATTCCATGGCACCAACCAGTTCGCCAGCTGAGAAAAGCTTAATCTCAAGTCGTCCCCCGGAGGCGAGAGCTACAGAGTCAGCAAAATGCTGTGCCATATCGAAAAACAACAGACCTTTCGACCAGGGCATAACCATTTTCCACTTAAATGTTTCCGTGGAGGGTTTGATAGTACGGAGTTCTTTTTTGATTTCGTCATGGCGCTTGTCGGCACCGAATTTTTCTCGTGCTGAAAAGGCGTTCGGCGCAAGGGTCATGCTTGAGATCAACGCAAGACCTACTAAGAAATTGAATTTTTTCATACTTGTCTCCCTCTAGTTGGATTGAGTGGTTGAGCAAGGGGAAGCCCCCCGGATTAACACGATTAAAAAATTTAGCGCTTTTCTTTCTTTAAGAGCCGATAATGTTCGGGTATTTGACGCCCTCGCTTAGCCTCAGGCAGAGCTTTGGCTAATTGGTAGTACCAATTATTTATCATATAACACAAACTAGTCAAGAAAAAACTTGATACCTGGATTTTTCTCTGCTAGATAATATATTCGGGTACTTTAGCTGAGCTACCCGTATCTTTGCAATGAACCTGAACGTTTCTTGCGAGGCAATGGTAGGACCAATATTGGACGGACATGTAGGGTTTTATTGCTGATTTTTGCGTCTTGTGGGCATAAGACGGGCGAAACTCCTTTAACCGGAAAATGACCAATGATTCTTAAGCCGATTAAGCCTAAACGCATATCTGACCAGGTCTTTGAGCAGATTCGGGAATTGATCTATAAAGGCTCCTTTAAGCCGGGGCAGCAGATTTTGCCGGAAAGGGAATTGGCTCTGTCGATGGCGGTAAGCCGTACCTCGGTCAGAAATGCCATCAATAAGCTGGTAACCATGGGGATGCTGGAGCATCGTCAGGGGCAGGGGACTTTTGTCAGCTCGCCTGATAACCGGAGCGGCAATCCTTTGGCGGCAGCCATGGCCATCGATGAAGCCACCTTCAGCGATCTACTCGAAGTGCGGATGGGCCTCGAGTGCAATGCAGCCATGCTGGCGGCACAAAGGGCCACCGATTCAGATCTTAAGGCAATTGAGAAGAGCCTCGAAGAGATGGAAGAGGATCTGGCCACCATCGATAAAATCGGCACCGGGCCGGATGCAGCCTTTCATATGGCGGTAACTTTTTCTACAAAAAACCCGGTGTTTATCCATCTGATGCGAAACTTCTACGATTTTCTCTTTATCGGCATCAAAAAAAATCTGACGCATATGTATATGGACCGGGCGGCTCTCGAGGATGTTATTGTCCACCACCGGAGCATTTACGAAGCCATTCAGCGCCGAGCTTCGCAGGACGCTTTCGAGGCGATGCGGCAGCATATCGCCTATGTGCAGGAGTATTTTCGGACTCGTTGACGTTTAATCTGGTTCCCAGCAGCACGTGGGAACCAGACGGATTAACCAGAGATTCTTATTTTTCTACCATTTCCGAGGTTTGCAGATAGTAGAGCGTTGACATCTTGGTCCATTCCCGGGCCTTGGCCATATATGCCTTCTGCGATTCATAGACTTCCTTGAATTCGGGATTGTCGGCGGCATATCCTTCCATGACTTCGTCGGTAGCTTTTTTCATTGCTTTTAGCACTGGTTCCGGAAAGATCATAACCTTGATATTGGGGTATTCTTTCTTCATTTCCGCCCAGGCAGTGGCGCTGGCGTCGAAATTTTCACCGAACATATCAGCTGAGACTGCCTCGATGGCGGTGTTCAGAATAGTCTGGTATTCAGGTGGCAGTTCGGCAAAAGCCTTTTTATTGATCAAAAACTGCATATCGGAGGCGGGTTCATGCCATCCTGCATAATAAAAAGGGGCGATTTTATGAAAGCCCATTTTTATGTCCATTGCCGGTCCGACCCATTCCAACGCGTCGATGGCACCACGATCAAGTGAGGTATAGAGTTCGCCGGGGGCAATGTTGGTAACATTGACACCGAGCTTGGCAAAAACCTCTCCGGCCAGCCCCGGAATACGCATCTTGAGGCCCTTCAGGTCATCAAGCGTTTTGATCTCTTTGCGAAACCAGCCGCCCATCTGCACCCCGGTATTGCCGCCGGGATAGGAGTAGACATCAAATTTATCATACAGTTTCTGCTGCAGTTTCATGCCGTCGCCGTAATACAGCCAGGAGAACTGTTCTGGAGCGGTCATGCCAAACGGCACGGTGGTAAAAAACACTGAAGTGATGTCTTTGCCTTTCCAGTAATACGAGGCGGTATGACCCATTTCAAATTGACCGCCTTTGACCATATCGAGAATCCCTAAAGGGGCTTTATGCTTTTCCGCCCCTTCCACTCGTATCTCAAAATTCCCGCCGGTCATCTCGCTGACCAGCTTGGCCAGTTTTGGCGCGGGTGAGGCAAGCGGGGTCAAGGTGCTTGACCAGGTCATTGCCAGCTTCCAACGGACTTTTTTGGCCGCCAGCGCCGGTGATGCGATCAGCAGGCAGGCCGCAAAGATAAGAGCAACTTTCCCAACACGTTTCATGTTATCCTCCGATATAAAAATAAGTGGTCCAGGCCAAAATTGTGATGGATGGACGTTGATGTGACGATAACATATTTAATACGCAGAATGAAATTCGGAAACTGTTTTAAATGATTTTTTTACCAAAGAGAGAAGAGGCGAGATTTACCGCCATCTGGGCGGTCCGGTTCTGGATATCGAGGATGGGATTAATCTCCATGATATCAAATGAGTGAACTTTTTTGGTGTCGGCGAGGATTTCCATGATCAGCTGTCCTTCCCGATAGGTAAGGCCGCCTTGAGAAGGAGTACCGACTCCCGGCGCATCGAGAGGGTCCAGGGCATCGAGATCAAGGCTGACATGGATGCTGTCCAACTGGCGAAATCTCTTCAGGGTCTGGGACAGCACCGCGCGGATGCCGATTTCATCGATCTCCCGCATGGTGTATACGGTGCAGCCGGAATTTTTGATTAAGACCTTTTCCTCGGAATCGAGATCGCGGATGCCGATCAGCACGACATTTTCCGGTTTGACCTTGGCACCGGGCCGACCAAGATCCACCAGTTCTGCAGGTCCCAGTCCGAGCAGTACGCCAAGGGCCATGCCATGCACATTCTTACTGCTCGAGGTTTCCGGGGTGTTGAAATCGCCATGGGCGTCAATCCAGATCAGGCCGATCTCGGTGCCGTGACTGACGCCGCCCACGGTGCCGATGGACGCGGAATGGTCTCCGCCCAGAAAAATGGGAATTTCGCCCGCGGCAATCGCCTTTCTGCCCATCTCATAGGCAGTGCGGCAACCCTGGCGGATAAGCGGCAGTCGTTCCGCCAGACCGGTATTGGCCAGGGCATAGTGGCCGGGGATAACGATGTCGCCGCTGTCATAGGTGGTAATACCGAGTTCTCTGAGGTTGCCGGCAAGATCTGCGTAGCGGACTGCGCTTGGACCCATATCGACCCCCCGGTGATTCTGGCCGAGGTCCATCGGTATGCCGATGATGCGGACGGATTTCTGCATATGCTTTTATCCCTTCTTCAGGTTGTTCCAGAGATTGACGATAAAATCCTGCACATTGGTAAGAATCGCCTGGGCCTGGGCTGAACCGCGGTTGGCCAGTTTGTCGGCGCTGAATTCCGACATATCAACCACATAAAAATAGACCGGCCGAACGGCCCCGTCCGGCAGCACTTTATAGCCGGGGGTCATATTGCCGAATGCAATGGAATGGAGCTGGGTGGCCATGGTAATTACGGTGGTGGCCTTACGGGCGTGGATGCGCATTTTATCCTGGGATTCATAGACATTGCCGATGGTTTCCGGCAAGGGGCCATCGTCGCGTATCGAGCCGGCCAGGACATAGGGGATGTCCTTTTTTTCACAGGCATACATGATGCCGTCTTTAATATCAAGGGCCGTCATGGCCTTGTTGATAGAGCCGGCCTGACGCACTGCATTGAGAATATCGAGATGGTTGTAGTGGCCCATGGGCTGCAGCATCTGGGTGTAGATGTTCTGACCGAGGCCGGTATTATAGACCGCAGCTTCAATATCATGCGTAGCCAAGGCATTGCCGGCCATCAACCCATGGCAATAGCCGTTTTCGATAAGCCCCTGCATGGCCGCTCTCGAGTCCTTGTCAAAAGCCACTGCCGGGCCAAGCACCCAGACTATATGGCCATGGTCCCGGTCGTGCTTTAAGATTTCGTAGAGTGAGTCGTAGGAATGGGAAAAGGGTGTCTCTCTCGTTCCGCGGGATCGGAAGGCGAATTTATCGGCGTTCGCCGCACTTCTTGCAAAGCCTTTTTCATGGACCAGTATCCCTTCTTCGCCGTTTTCGGTTCGTCCGGTAACCACCATATCGCCCTTTTTTAGATTTCTGGCTTCAACGACCTCGATTTTGTCGTCTTTGACGACCAACACTGCATCCATGCGCGACTCCGGGGCAAGAATCCAGCGGTCCCGGGCAACTTTTATATACTCCGGGTGATTAGAAGTGGCATGATAGTTGGCTGGAGCAATGCCTTCTGCCGGTGCCGGTTGAAGCGGAGCCGGGGGGCTTTTTCGCAGCGTTGGTTGGTTGAAATCCGGCGGGGTATACGTAAAATCAAGCTTCATAACTGGCCTCAAAGGAAAGGATTTTTCTGAGTGTATACAATTGCCTCGCACTATAGGCATAATAGAGCCGAAAAGCAACGCAAGTTAGGCTCGCTCCTGCAGCGAGCTGTTTAACAAACTATTGGACCCACGACTTTTGATTGCTTGACCCTGTGGAAAAATCCTTCTACAGTGCAGCTGGAGCCTTTTCAGGTAATTTGCCTTCATCGGGAGTCTGTCGGATTGTGCCATTTTTTCTCAGATCGAGTTTAACGAAGATATGGGGAAAAATGGCATAATCCGACAGACTCATTAGGAACAGGTTATGAACCGATCCGCATACTTTGCCACCGGCCTGGTGATCAAGCTCCTTTCTCGCTTGACGAAGGCCTCTATTGTGGTGCACGGTCAGGAGAATATTCCAACCGGGCCGACCATCTTCGTCATAAACCATTTTACCCGGCTCGAGACCTTGCTGTTGCCGGCGTATATCTATAATCTTACCGGTAAACCAGCCTGGTCGCTGGCTGCATCTTCTCTTTTCAAAGGAGGTCTGGGGAAATTTCTTGATATGATGGGGGCGGTGTCCACTGCCGATCCGAAGCGCGATGAGTTCATCGTTAAAGGTCTGCTCACCGGCGAAGCCAACTGGATCATCTTCCCGGAAGGAAATATGGTGAAGACCAAAAAGATAGTCGCCGGCGGCAAATTCATGATTGCGAGCCACAATGGGGTGCATGAGCCGCATACCGGCGCAGCGGCCCTGGCCTTGCGGGCTGAGCTCTATCGCACTTGTCTTATTGATTCGGCCGAAAAGGCTCCGCATAAATTGCCAAAGATGCTCGAAGCCCTGGGTCTTACGAGCATTGAAGAAGTTCACCGGGATAAAATTGCTATCCTGCCGATCAATCTTACCTATTATCCCATCCGCGCCGCAGAAAACATTGCTCTAGATATCGCCTCCCGCCTGGTAAAAGATATCCCCGAGCAGATGGTGGAAGAAATAATGACCGAAGGCACCATGCTGCTGTCCGGAGTCGATCTTGATATCCGTTGCGGCAAAGCCATGTTGATGCAGGACTATCTTAACAAGGAGTGGTTGCAGGAGGATATGGCCCGCGATGGCATCAGCGGTTTTTCTGTTTCCCCCATTTTAAAAGAGAAAATGCGTACGACGGCGTATGCGGTGATGCAGCAGTATATGCAGGCCATTTATGCTATGACTACGATCAATCATGAACATCTTTTTGCCTCTTTATTGCGGATGCATCCCTTTAACCGCATTGACGAGATCGATTTCCGGCGGCGGGTTTTTTATGGTGCCTCACTTGTGCGAGGTACTGAAGACGAACAGAATCCTTTTTATCTGCACCAGTCCCTGGAGGAAGACCAGGCCCATTTACTCACTGATGATCGGTTTGGCAAGTATGCGAATTTTTTACAACTCGCCCTGGAAAAAGGGGTTGTGACCCTGGATGGCGACTATCTTGTCCGTGATCGTTCCAAGTTGTCGGCACCGATCAGTTTTCACCAGGGGCGCATGGACAACCCGATTGAGATTATGGCCAATGAGGTCGAACCCTTAAAGAAATTGCTTTCGATCATCAAATCTGTGTCCTGGCAGCCGAAAATACTGTTCAGGTACCTGCTGGTCAGGCATCTGCTTCAGCAGGAAAAATATCGTTATGTCAGGGATTGCGAGCAAATTGGGCAGACCCCGGACAAGGAAAAACCATGTTATGGGCGGCCGTTTTTGCTCCCTGGGTATCGTTGCAGTCTCGGAGCAGTGCTGGTGCATAGTTACCTGGCAGTACCGGCGGAAGTCAAGGAACTGGCCAGGTATCTCAGGCGGCGCGGCATATGGGTCTACGCCCCGAGATTGCCGGGACACGGCACATCGGTTACTGATCTTGCCGACAGAAAATATCGCGAGTGGGTTGAGGCGGTTGAAAATGGCTATGTCCTAATGAGCACGATCTGTGACCGGGTTGTCGTCGGCGGGATTGCGGTCGGCGGTAATCTGGCCCTGGACCTGGCCGCCCGGGTGGGCAAGGTGGCCGGGGTCTTTGCCCTTTGTCCGCCCTATTCCCTGAGTGATTATTCAACCAATTTTATGCCGGAAAGAGATGTCTGGAAGCGTATCATCAGTAAGATGAAGCGCGAGGATCAGGCTCAGCAGTTTTTTGACTTTTCTCATGGCAACTCGCATGTCAATTATCAGAAAAATCCTGTGGCAACAATAAAAGAAGTTGCTGAATATCTTGAATCAATTGAGAAAACATATAGCGCAATCAGCCAGCCGACCCTGATCATCCAGGCCAATAACAACCCGGTCGTTGAACCGAAAGGAACCCAGTACTTGTATGACAGGATTGGTTCGAACGATAAGGAGTTCTGCCTGATCAGCGATGATCGGCATATCCTGGTCAACGGTGCGGGGACTGAAAGAGTCTATAGGAAGATAGGTGATTTTATTGGTGCGCTGAAAGGCGGAAGATCTGTTGTGTAACAATTTCAACCATCCCTCGTAAACAATATGCCCGAGATAGCAATGCCGGAAGTACTGGTACCAAGTAGCGAAAAACCTTTCGGGTTTTGTTCATGGCCTGAATATCATCATCAGTTTCCCTCTATTGTCGAGCAGAAGATCCGCCAGGACTGCCATCCCAGCCGGCTGCTCCATAAAAACCGAACCGGCAAGGCATTGGTTCTGGTACATGGATTGACTGACTCTCCCTTTTATATGCAGGCCATAGCTGAGTATTTTCATGAAACACTGGGCTATGATGTCTTTTTGCCCCTGCTGCAGATGCATGGCTTGGAGGAGCCTGGTGGGATGGCGGGAGTGTCGCTTGGCCAGTGGAAGAAAAATGTCGCTTTTGCCGTACGCGCAGCCGCTGCAAGGGCTGAGCGGGTTTCGGTCGGCGGATTCTCCACCGGGGGAGCTTTAAGTTTTTATCTCGGCTGCACCGATCCGCTGGTCACCGGCGAGATATTTCTTTTTTCAGCGGCACTCGGTCTGTATGGAGGACCTTGGCATATTTTTAGTGGACTGCTGGAGTTTTTGCTCCGCCACTCCTGGTTCAGACTCCTTGACAACAGGAAGCCCCTGCAGGGGAATCATCCTTATCGGTATGCCCGGGTTCCTCTGAACAGTGCCGGTGAACTGGCCAGGTTGATCCGGGAAATCGATGCGCTGAGGGAGAACACCGCAGACAAGACCCAGACAAAACGGATCTTTGCCGCCTGGTCGGAATATGATCGGGTGATCAATGTCAAAAAGCTGGCGAGCCTTAAGAGTTTTACCGGAGAAGACCGATTTGTTTCTTTTGTCCTGCCGTCAGCTGCCCGAGTCGAGCATGCCTGCGTGGTTCTGCGGAATCCGATATACGCGATCGGCAGTAAGCCGGGCGATAAGCCACTGGAAGTTGCCAATCCGCTTTTTGCCGAGATGATGGCCTGTCTGCATTGTTTTGAATCGGTTGGCAAGTAAAACAGGAAGAATTGCACCGATTGATTTTGCGTCTTTCTGGTGTATTGTGTTTCTCTAATTATGTTTGAGACACTTCATCATTTAAACGAGGCGATACGATGGCAAGAACAATTCTTATTACCGGAGCAACCTCAGGCTTTGGCCATGCATGTGCGGAACTTTTCCACCGCAATGGCTGGCAGTTGATAGTTACCGGCAGGCGGCAAGATCGCCTGCAGGAAATGCAGGATAGCCTGGGTAAAGCAAATATTCATATAGCTGTGTTCGATGTGCGGGACAGACAGCAGGTTGATGCCATGGTTCAGGCTATCCCGCAAAAATTCCGGGATATCGATATTCTACTCAATAATGCCGGGCTGGCACTTGGACTGGGGCCCGCCCATGAGGCGGATCTTGATGAATGGGAGACGATGGTTGATACCAATATCAAAGGTCTGCTGTTTATGACCAGACGAATATTGCCGATGATGGTTTCCCGAGGTACAGGGCATGTGATCAATCTTGGTTCGATCGCCGGTTCCTGGCCCTATCCCGGCGGCAACACCTATGGCGCGACGAAAGCCTTTGTCCAGCAGTTTTCCAGAAATTTGCGTACCGATCTGCAGGGAACCGGTGTTCGGGTGACCAATATTGAGCCGGGTCTTGCCGAAAGCGAGTTTTCTATCGTTCGTTTTGGCGGCGATGCGGCAAAGGCGGCCAAGGTCTATGAAGGAACAAAGCCGCTTACTCCCGAGGATATCGCCGATATTGTCTACTGGGTTGCCGACCGGCCGGTCCATGTGAATATAAATTGTGTTGAAGTAATGCCGATTTGCCAAAGCTGGGGCAATTTATCTATCACCCGGGATAAATAAGAGATTGATTGACGATCTGTTTTTAAAAAGATCGAGAGGGGGGGATAAAAATCTGTTGACACTCATTCCACTGCAGTTTATATTCCCCGCTTACGTCAATTCGGCGAAGATAGGCAGTAAGTAGTCAGCAAGACAAACTGATCGCAGTTTATTCGCAGAAAATACGTCTGATCCTCGGTAGCTCAGTCGGTAGAGCAGGTGGCTGTTAACCACCTTGTCGGCGGTTCGAATCCGTCCCGGGGAGCCAAATTATTCAGGCTCGATTGTTTCAATCGGGCCTTTTTCAATAGAGTCGGGGCGTAGCGCAGCCTGGTTAGCGCGCCTGCCTTGGGAGCAGGAGGTCGTAGGTTCGAATCCTACCGCCCCGACCATTCATTGAAAAAGCCAATCACTTTGTCTGGTGATTGGCTTTTTGTCGTTTAACAACCCGCGGGTAAACAGCATATGACATTTATAAATGACGGTCCGACTTTTCTGTATATAATTCTGCCGCTTCTGGTTTTTCTGGCCCGTATTCTCGATGTGACTATCGGTACCCTGCGAATTATATTCGTGTCCAAGGGGCTGAAACATTTTGCCGCAGTGCTCGGTTTTTTTGAGTCACTTATCTGGCTGATAGCCGTAGCTCAGGTGATGCAGAATTTGAACTCATGGCAGACCTATATCGCTTTTGCCTGCGGGTTCGGGGCCGGCAACTATGTCGGGGTGGTGCTTGAGGAAAGAATTGCGCTTGGCAACCTGTTGATCCGAATTATCACTATGAAAGAAGCTGATGAGCTGGTTGACGTCCTGTGGAAGGCGGGTTATGGGGTGACCAGTGTTGATGCTACAGGTGAGTCGGGACCGGTGAAATTGATTTTCAGTATCACCAAGAGAAGAAATCTACACAAAATAATTGCCATTATCAAAAAGTATAATCCCAATGCCTTCTATACCATCGAAGACATGCGCTATGTGAACCAGACCTATCCCCTGCCATTGACCAAATCTTCTTTCTTTGGCCATCAGGCTTTGGGGAAACGAAAGTAGATCCATGTCTGTGCATAAGATATCAAGACGGTCCAATTCATTGCCCTTTCTTGTCTGCTGGTCCATTAGATGGCAGAAGCGCCCCACGAAACCAGGAAAAATACACTCCCGACAGGCAGAGAATGGCCGATATGACAAAAACCGTGTGCATGCTGTGTAGAAAAAGGTCGTAATTTTCCGGGGCGATAGCCTGGCGGCCGACGATAAGGGCAAGGACCACCGTTGCCATGGCCATGCTGAACATCTGGCCAAGCAGACGCATGGTCGCAACAGTTCCTGAAGCCAGGCCATAATATTTTTTCTCCACTGCCCCCATAATCGCGTTCATATTGGGTGAGCTGAACAGGGCAAAGCCGGTGCCGAGCAAAACCAGATTGGCGATAATCAGAAGAGTGTGGGTATCGGGCTGCAACAGCGAGAAAAGCGCTACGCCAATGACTGTGATGATCATTCCCAAGGTGGCGAGTAGCCGAGGTTCAATACGATCGGAGAGTCTGCCGGCCAGCGGCGATAAAATCGCCATTACTATTGGCTGGGCCATCAGCACGGTGCCCGCCGTTTGCGGCGGCATCCCCTTGAGATATTGCAGGTAAAGACTGAGTAGAAAAGTCACCGCATAGGTTGCCGAATAATTGAGCAGCGCGGCAAGGCTGGAAAAGGCGAAAGTCTTGTTGCCGGCAAACAGCTGGACATCAAAGACTGGAAATTGGGTGTTCAACTGGTGGCGAATGAACAGGCCGAACAGAATGACGCCAAAAACCAGCAGCGTAGTGCCGAGGATCGACGGCAGCCTGGTCGCGCCATAAACCATGGCAAGAATTGCCTGGGCATAGAGCAGACATCCGGCAATATCTAGTTTCTGCCCCGGCTCGCCCCGCCACTCACCTTTCAGGTAATGCAAAGTCAGGAAAAAACTGAACAGGCCAAGGGGCAGTGTAGCCAGGAAAATACTGCGCCACCCGAAATAATGGGTGAGCAGACCGCCGACAAATGGCCCCACGGACAGTCCAATATAAACGGCTGCAACATAAATGCCGATGACCCGGCCGCGTTTATTGGGCGGAAATATCGAGGTGATGATAGCCATGCCGGTCGTGACAAACATGGCCGCCCCCAGGCCTTGCAAAACCCGCAAAGCGATCAGCATGGTCACCGACCCAGTCAGCGCGGCCAGGCCTGCGCCAAGAGTATAAACAGCCAAGCCGGTGGCAAAAACCTTTTTTCGCCCATGAATATCGGCAATCTTCCCGGCCGGCACTAATCCTACCGCCACCGCGAGCAGATAGGACGTGGCTATCCAGCTGAGCTCCACGGCATCCATATGCAGATCGGATTGGATGGCCGGTAAGGCCACATTGACGGAAGAAATCATGAACGGCCCCATAAACGAGGTCAAGGTCGCGACAATTAACGCCGACCGTTCAAGAGCTGAACTGCTTTGTACGCCCTGCTGCATGGGATATACCTTGTAAATATTTATGTAATGCTTTACTCCAGTTGCTAAAAGATGTCTAATTAATCTGTTACTGTACGATCAAATTCCCCTTCCACAAGAGTGACTATGCCGGAACAATACCAGACATTACGGACGCATCTCAAGGAACACCCCTGCACCTGGCTCATTACCGGCGTTGCTGGGTTTATCGGATCAAACCTGCTTGAAACCCTCCTTAAGCTTGAACAAAAGGTAGTCGGTGTCGATAATTTTTCCACCGGCTTTCAGCATAACCTTGATGAGGTACGCTCCACAGTCAGTTCTCAGCAATGGCGGAGCTTTACCTTTAGCAAAGGTGACATCCGCAATGTGGAGGTGTGCAGACAGGTCTGCGCCGGAGTTGATTATGTCCTGCACCAGGCTGCCTTAGGTTCGGTGCCGCGATCCATTGAAGACCCGATTACCACCAATGAAAATAATATCAGCGGCTTTCTCAATATGCTGGTTGCCGCAAGAGACGCCGGGGTTAAACGTCTGGTCTACGCTGCGTCGAGTTCAACCTACGGGGATCATCCGGGTTTGCCCAAATTCGAACATACGATTGGTCGCCCCCTGTCACCTTATGCGGTGACCAAGGTGGTCAATGAACTGTATATGGATGTCTTTGCCAAAGTCTATAATTTCAAGACGATTGGACTCAGGTATTTTAATATCTTCGGTCAGCGTCAGGACCCGAATGGGGCCTATGCTGCGGTCATTCCCAAATGGTTTGCCGGCTTGATCAATAATGAACCTGTCTTTATCAATGGGGACGGGGAGACCAGCAGGGATTTCTGCTTTATCGAAAATTGTGTCCAGGCGAATCTGCTGGCGGCGACGGTGGCAGATGACACCGCCGCCAATCAGATTTACAATGTGGCCTTTGGTGAACGGACAACCTTGAATGAGCTCTATCATCTCATCAAGGAAAGGGTCGTTGCCGTCAAGCCTGCGGCACGGCAAGCAAAACCAGATTATCGCGATTTCCGGCCCGGGGATGTCCGCCATTCTTTGGCCGATATCACCAAGGCCAGGGAGCTTCTTGGGTACCAGCCGCAATTTTCGGTAAAAAATGGCCTGGACCGGGCGGCACAGTGGTACCTGAAAGAGAGCCCAGTCAGAGAGTAGGAGAATCTTTTTGCGACCAGTGCGATTCTAGTAGTCTTTGCCGTTGAAATAATTGCAGTTATAGCTTATCCGGCGGTTGTGTTCACGCATCGACCAGCAGATGCCGGCCAGTCGCTCCTTTTCCTGCTCCGGTAGGTCCAGTGCCGCTACCTGGTCAATGAGAATATGCAGCGCTTTCGAGTTCTGGCCGATAATGCGAAATGATTGGGAGAGTTGATTGTTAAAATCGTTGATTTTCTGCGCCAGTTTTATCCCCCCATCCTTCTCACGCAGTTGAATGGTCTTGTTCAGATGGCCCTGCTGCATGGATTCCAGGGTTGATTCAAAGCGCAGCATAGGCCCAATTATTCGGTGCGAAAGAAGGAAAACCGCCACCATAATTATCATCCCGCCAAGAGAACTCAGCGACCAGCTCGCGGCCGGCAGCTGATTGATCAACACATTCAACAGAAGGCCGCCGCCTATAACGAGCAGGAAACAGCCGAAGATCTCTCTTTTCTGGTAATTAAGATTTCTCAAAAATTTTCTGCGATTCAGCTTTCTGGCCATAAGCGTTATCCACTGTGTATTAAAATGGAAGAGAGCGGGTACCGGTGATGGAACAGGCATCACAATATCGCGCAATTTCATAAAATTGCAAGCGCGGATTTTACTTTCAGGTCGCAATGTTATTTAATGATCTACAGTCATTAATCCGCAGCGTGTCCCCGGATTAAAAGGGAAATTTATTCCAATGCTGTATGATTTGGAGTAATGTGCGCCCTGTTTTGCTTCGATTATTATTTGTATCAACCACTTTTACCACCAACCGTCTTGTCCTTGCAGGCATGACAATATCTAACGATTCATGACCAAAGCAAATTTTCTTATCAGTATTGCTATTGCTGTAGTTTCAATCAGCTTCTGGGGCCTGTTGAATCGGCCTGAAATAGAGCCGCCGTGGCCCAGCCGTATCCAGGGATTTTCCTTTTCGCCGATGCAGGCCTGGAACGATCCGACCAAGAAAAAGCAGCCGACCGAGAAGGAGATTGAGGCAGATCTACAACTGCTCGCCGATACCACTAATGCGGTACGATCCTACACGGTGGAAGGCAGCCAGGCTAAAATTCCGGAGCTTGCCCGTAAATATGGCATAAATGTCACGCTCGGTGCCTGGATCAGCCCAGATTTGAAAGAGAATGAGAAGGAGATTGCCGCGGTCATTCGATTGGCCAAGGAAAACTATCGCAATGTCATCAGGGTCATCGTCGGCAATGAGGTTTTACTGCGTAACGAAATACCGGTTAAACAGCTTTCGGAGTATCTGGATCGGGTCCGAAAGGCACTGGATGTGCCGGTCAGTACGGCGGAACCATGGCATATCTGGCTGAAAAACCCCGAGCTTGCCAACCATGTTGATTTCATTGGCACGCATATGCTGCCCTACTGGGAAGGCATCCATCTTGATCGTGCAGTGGACTTTATTGTCGAACATATGGCCATGCTGGAAAATACCTTTCCGGATAAGCCGGTGGTTATTGCCGAAGTCGGCTGGCCGAGTAACGGCAGGATCCGCCGCCAGGCGGTTGCATCGCCTGCCAATGAGGCTACTTTTTTACGGCGGTTTATCCAGCGCGCCGAAAAGTTGGGGTACATTTATTATGTCATGGAAGCCTTTGATCAACCCTGGAAAAGGATCACCGAAGGGGCGGTCGGGTCTTATTGGGGGGTGTATGACGTTAAGCGCCAGCCCAAGTTTCCCTTTACTTCACCTATTGTCGAAGTTCCGGAATGGCGCATCCTGAGCGGCATTTCCATTGCTATTGCGCTTATTACCTTTGCTCTCTTGTTAATCGACAGCAAGACCCTGAATAAAAGTGGGCGCGGCTTTCTGGCTTCTGTCGCCTTTATTGCCGCAACCGGGGCTGTGTGGATTATATACAGTTATTCCCGGCAGTACCTGACCGTGACGGCCATTGTCATCGGCTGTCTGATGCTTTTGGGAATGATCGGCGTGGTGATCGTGGTGCTGACTGAAGCGCATGAATGGGCTGAGGCCATCTGGAGCAAAGGTTCCAGACGCGCTTTCACTCCAGTTCAGGTGCCTGACGATCAATTACCGATGGTCTCGGTGCATGTTCCGGCCTATAACGAGCCGCCGGAAATGATGATTGGCACGCTGAACTCCCTGGCTGCTTTGGATTATCCTCGTTTTGAAGTTATTGTCATGGATAATAATACCAAAGATCCCGAGGTTTGGCAGCCGGTGGCAGAGCATTGTAAATCGCTTGGCGCACGGTTTCGCTTTTTTCACGAGGATCCGCTGGCCGGCTATAAAGCCGGTGCCTTGAATTATTGTCTGGCGCAAACTGATCCGGCTGTCGAGGTGATTGCGGTTATCGACAGTGATTATGTGGTGACGTCCGATTGGCTGCGCGACCTGGTTCCCCAGTTTTCTAATCCTTTGGTGGCCATTGTTCAGGCTCCGCAGGATTATAGCGACGACGGCGATAACCTGTTTAAGGCTATGTGCTATGCGGAATATCGAGGTTTTTTTTATATTGGCATGATCACTCGGAATGAGCGCAACGCCATTATTCAGCATGGGACCATGACGATGGTGCGCAAATCCGTGTTGGAAGAAGTCGACCGCTGGGCGGAATGGTGCATCACAGAAGATGCGGAACTAGGCTTGAAAATTTTTGAGAAAGGATACGAGGCCCAGTATATTGCCAAGAGTTACGGCAAAGGCGTAATGCCGGATACCTTCATCGATTTCAAGAAACAGCGCTATCGCTGGGCTTATGGGGCTATTCAGATTATGCGCCATCATGGCCGGACCCTGCGCCGGGGAGGCCGGAGCAGCCTGACTTACGGGCAGCGCTATCATTTTATTGCCGGGTGGTTGCCGTGGCTGGCGGACAGTATTAATCTTATTTTTACCCTCGCGGCGTTATGCTGGTCGACGGCCATGATCCATGATCAGGCCCGGTTCGACCCGCCGTTGATTATTCTGTCGTCGGTACCTCTGACATTTTTTGTCTTTAAAATAGCCAAGATGTTTTACATCTACCGTAGCCGGGTCAAGGCGACAATTGCCCAGACGGCGGCTTCAGCCCTTGCAGGGCTATCCCTGTCACATACCATCGCCAAGGCGGTTATTTTTGGTTTTGTGACTAAAAGTCTGCCCTTTTTCCGTACGCCGAAGATAGTCAAAGGCAGAAAGTTCTGGCATGCTCTGCAATCGGCGCGGGAAGAAGGTCTGGTCGGCCTTGCCCTTCTGCTCGCCGCCTATAGTATACTCAAGCAACAGGGCTCCGAGACCCCGGATATTCTGGTCTGGATAATTGTCCTTTTGGTGCAGTCGCTACCTTATATTGCTGCGGTGATCATGGCCATCATCAGTGCCTTCGCACCTCTGCCGACCAAACTTATCGGCACTATCACCGCTCCACTGGAAACCGATCCAGAACAGCAGCCGGATTCCCCAAGCTTGGCTGAGGAGCAGCCGGCCGATAGCACACTTTCTTGAGAGATTTTTCAACAAAAAACAACGAAGAGGACTCAACGATGATCAGTCGTGTGATCTTTAATAAAAAAGGTGGCGTCGGAAAAACTACCATAACGTGCAACCTGGCTGCCATTAGTGCGTCATCCGGGAAAAAAACCCTCGTGATAGACCTCGACCCCCAGGCCAATGCCAGTCAATATTTGTTGAGTGACAAATACAATGAAATTAAGGAAGAAGGTCTGACAATTTTTGACTTTTTTAAAGCATCGCTGGACGGCGGTAGCATTTTCGCCTTCAATCCATTTTTCGCCCATTTAAACAGTCTCAGTCCTGAACCGGAGTCCTTTATTCACAAAACAAAGTTCGACAATTTGTATATCATACCGTCTCACTCAGGCTTAGCAGACATTGAGACTCAGCTCGTCAATAAACACAAAATCTATAAGCTGAAGGAAATGATAGAGAATTTTTCCACTTTTGAAGCCCTGTATATAGATACCCCACCTGCAATGAACTTTTTCAGCCAGTCAGCCTTAATCGCCGCCTCCCGGTGTTTAATTCCCTTCGACTGTGATGCATTTTCAAAAGATGCAATATTTGATGTCGGAAAACACATCGGTGACATCCAGAGTGACCATAACCACTCCCTTATAGTTGAAGGAATTATCGTCAATCAGTACATAGCCCGGGCAAATTATCCGAAAAAAGTTGTGGACCAGCTGAAAGCAGATGGCTTGCCGATTCTTTCGACGAAAATTTCTTCTTCGGTTAAGATTCGAGAATCTCATCATGAATCCACCCCAATGATTTTTCTGAGTCCAGGACATAAACTGACTCAGGAGTACCAGGATCTGTATGCTGAAATCAGCAGCAAAGAGCATCGATCAAAGGTTAACGAATAATCCAGAACTATTCTTAAAGCACTTTTTAGAAAACATCTAAACCGAGATGAATCTAGGAGGAGCTATGCGATGGCAGTGCAAATCTTTAGCCAGAGCCTGCACGACTGTCAGTTAATTATATACAAATAGTTAACATCACCAAAGGTAATTACTGATTCTTTCTGACATAAGGATTACGATTTTCACAAGGGACTTTGGTTTGGCATAAACCACAGCTGTTAACTTTGAAACCTAATTGCTCTTTTTCCACATGAACAGCAGTCACGTTGCGTATATATTCCTTACACTTGACCTTATCATGCCCTGTTTTAGAAATGGCTCCAGCTGGACATCGGCGCATACACACTAGGCATTTGCCAGTCGAATGAAACAGGCACCATTCGTTATGATTATTATATGACCTTGGGGTAGGCGTAAACCTCTTCCGAACAATAACTGAACCAAGCCGAATAGCCTTTCCGGCAGGAGTAATCAAACCATCGGATACCCCAAATGTACCAAGTCCACAAACATGTGCGACATGGCGTTCTGACCATGATGAAGCGAATCCGTATTGTTTGGAGAGAGCCCTCGACCATTGTGGAAGCAAAACTGGAGCACAAGCTTGATATCCATCTGCTTCGAAGAGCTCTACCACATAACGACGTAAATTCTCATTTACCTTTTCACCGTAGTATCTTGCCTTGCTCCATTCAACGCATGGCATATTCATGGCCCTTCTGTGTGCCAAGCGGGTATGTTTAATCTGCGGTAGAACCCAGGCAATAACACTCAACTCATCTGCCTTGATCTTCTCATCTGGAAATATCGACGAAAACGCCTCCTCAGGCGTCCAATAAAACTCAGGGCCAATATCGGCCTTTAAGAAATAAAAGAGTTCATCTTCACCAGAAGCAAAGCCAACCAAAGGTTTGGCAAAAGCCGGTAATTCTGAGCCAGGTTCCAAGGCATTATTGGAAAGGTTATTCATCCATGATTCAATGTGTTTTGTGATTTGACACATAAAAAGAATCTCCGAGTCTTCTGGAGTACATAGCTGGAGTCTTTCCTCAGCTATAAGATCAGACTCTAGAATTTGAGAAATTGGTCGATACTTTACACTGACACTAAATCGCAAGCTGTAACTTTAATATTTTTTCCTAATTCTAAACTTCCATCAAAAAAATTTCAGGAAGAAGATCAACCGGAGTATCTCAGTTCACAGCTATGGTTGCCGATGCTAATGTTTCCGTGTAGAGTAACGGTCCGTTTATATTAAATCATTAGCATCACCAGCCGGGTTAGATTCTAAGCTTGTAATTGTAAAATTCTGTTTGATACTTATTAGTCCGTACGTCGGTAACCAGCTTCGAACGACAAAGGCATTGACGGCCTATCCTTCCATAGGTGGATTCTCTATCGGTTGGACTTGTTTATGGTACGTGTAGAGAGCTACATTTAAAGACGGAAACATGCATTTTGCAGCCCCTCACCACATACTCCTTTCTCCCGCATCCAAGTCAGGTTTTCCGTTTTTCTCAGGCTAAAAGACGCAACATCTTGATTGACGGATTTTATGATAGGGTGCACTTTGTAAGCAATCCTAGCTAATTTACGACTATGGGCTTGTTTATGCTTGTCGATTTTGTTTTGGCGTAACGCCCAAGGCCGTCATGACGTGTCCGGCCTAAGTGTCGCTGCTTGGTGGCCGAGTCATTGCTTCCTGTCGCGTCCTCACTTCCTGTCTTTTGTCTCTTCAGGCGGGGACCAAGCCGGCAGGCGGTCAACGTGGAGCTCAAGCGGGAGCCGGGCTTTATCTCCTTCCGCTTTACCGATTCGTTCGCTTTTGGTATATTATATCAAGCTGTTAAGCTACTTCTCTACGTAAGCTTTTGCCAAGAGCTTGTGCAAATTTCTCCAATGTGGACAACTTGATGTCTTCTGCGTGATTCTCAATACGGGAAATTGCTGTTTTTTTTGTATTGAGTTTTAGGGCGAGTTGCTCCTGTGTTAAACCGGCTTCTTCTCTCGCAACTCTAAGCATTACACCAATTTTAAATTCTTCATAACCAGATTCGTAGCTCTTGGCGATGCCAAATGTAACATTCATCTCAGGCTGAGCTTATCGCACTTATGTTGCCCTTTTTTTGCAAAATAACGGCCAGGGATTGACAACAGGAACAAGAATTACATCTTCATAGAAAGAAAATTTACCGGCGCTGCAGATTTTTACCTATTTAGCGGCAAAATAACCGTGCAGCGCGGCAATAAACAACCATCCCCAGCCCACCATTAAAACAAAACCGCCAAGGGGCGTGAGAAAACCAAAAGGTTGGATGGAGATAAGGCTCTTGGTCAGGACTGTGCCCTGAAAGAGGATGGAGCCAAGAAGAAAAGCCCAACCGGCCAGATGGTATTTTCCTGTGGGGAAAAGATGGCAGAGGATCGCCACGCCGATCAGTGCCAGGCCATGGAATAACAGATAATCAGCCGCCAGGTTGAAATTATCGAGTTTGCCTCGGGCCTCAAGGAGCTGCAACAGGGCGTGTACGCTGAGCGATCTGGCCACAACGCCAATAAGGGCCAGGAGGGAACCGAATGCTATATAAAGATGGCTCATGGTTTCGTCCTTAATCTATTCGGCCAGTTCAATCCATTCACCTCCGGTCATCATGGCCAGTTCATCCGGGTGCAGTCGAAACATGGTATAAGGCGTTCCGGCAGCGGCCCAGATGGCTTGATATTTTTTCAGATCGCGGTCGAGAATGGTTCTAAGTGGCGTGGTATGACCAACAGGTGGGATGCCACCGATAGCATAACCAACCGTTTCTTTCACAAAATTTCCATCGGCCTTGCCGAGTTGCAGGCCTGTCGCATGGTGAACTTTTTTTATATCCACCCGGTTTGAGCCGGAGGCAATTATCAGAATCGGTTGCCTGGTCGCCTTGTCTTTAAAGATGAGAGATTTGGCTATTTGCGACAAGCTACAGCCGACGCTCTCTGCCGCCTCCTGAGCTGTCCGTGTCGAGCCCGGTAGTTGTTGTACCGCGCATTTATAGCCGTTTGCACTCAGAAAGTTCTGCACTCTTTTGGCACTGCTTGCTAATTGTTCTTTCATTTTTTCCCGGCCCCACTGTTAAATGTGTATTTTTTTAATTTTATCCCGGTAAAGAGTAATCGATTTGCCGGGTCCGGTACAATTATAAAGGCAAAAGGAGCCAAATTTTACGTAAAATGTCGGCGTAGGCAATTTAATATGTAATCTCTGTGATCTTGATGAAGAGCATTCGCCGAAAAAGGATCCGCCACACTTTTTTTTAAGTAACACGTTGTTATATTGCTATAAAGAAACGGTAAGAAGTTTTTGAAAAGATCGGCTTGGATTACTGATCAACAGGACAGCAGATATAAAAAATTACTCCATTTGATATTGACTTAAACGTTAAGGTAATGTATAAAAAGTCTAAGAGTGTTATTTAACGTAAACGTTATGCGTGACGTGTCGGCGTGAACAGTTCCTGGGGAGAAAGGAAAGTATGAATGTAATGTCCTATCAGTCGATCCCGGCAATTCTTAAAGATAATGCCCGCAAGTACAGCAAGAGAACGGCGATCAGCTATAAAAAAAAGGGAGCGTATCTGTCTCTTAGCTATGCGGAGTTTTATGAACGGGTTCTGATGCTGGCCCGAGGACTGCGCAAATATGGAGTGATGCCGGGTGATAAAATTGCCGTCTTTTCTGAAAATCGCCTGGGCTGGGCGATCTCAGATTTCGGAATTCAGAGCGTCGGCTGCATCACTGTGCCCATCTATGCAACCAATACCGGCAAGCAGGCGGCTTATGTCATTAACCACAGCGAAGCAAGAATTGTCTTCTGTTCAACCAGAGGCCAGTATGAAAAGCTCTATGCGGTAAAAGATCAGATTCCCGATGTGGAGCTGGTCGTATCCTACGAACCATTTCTTGGCAGTCGTTCTTTCCCCGTCAATACCCAGTACCAGTTGTCTGAAGTCGAAACTCCACTATCCGCCGAAGATACGCAGCAGATTGAAGAGCTGATCGACAAGATCACCCACGATGATATTATTACCATTATTTATACTTCCGGGACGACCGGTGTACCAAAGGGCGTGCTCCTGACCCAGCGTAACATCATGATCAATGCCGAGTATGGGCTCAAACAGCTCGGCATGCCGCAAAAAGATGAAACCACCCTCAGTTTTCTGCCGCTGAGCCATGTCCTGGAACGAACCGCCGGCTATTATGTGACCCTGATGAACGGCAACCATATCGCTTTTGCCGAAAATGCCGCCGCAGTCATGGAAAATATGGTGGAAGTTCGGCCGACAACGATGGTTAGTGTGCCTCGGCTTTTCGAAAAGATCTATGCCAAGGTCTATGACAGTGTCAACCAGATGCCGCCGATACGGCAGAAGATTTTTCATCAGGCTATCGTGGTGGGTCGGGAGTATGTCAACAAAAAATATATTACCAATGAGCCACTCGGCCTGCTCAGTCTCAAGTATAAGTTCTACGATAAACTGATCTTTCAAAAAATCCGTGATCGCTTTGGCGGCAGGCTGCACTATTTCCTTTGCGGTGGGGCGCCCCTCGATAAAACGGTCAACGAGTTCATGTGGATCATCGGCTTGCCGGTCTTCAATGGCTATGGCCTGACTGAAACCAGCCCTGGAGTCGCTATCAGCGGAGTGGGCATGGTGCGGTTCGATTCGGTCGGCAAGGCCTTACGTGAGACGGAGCTCAAGCTCGCCGAAGATGGCGAATTGCTGGTCAAGGGGCCGCAGGTAATGATCGGCTATTATAAAAACGATGAAGGCACAATGGAGAGCTTTGAAGATGGCTGGTTCAAGACCGGCGATATCGCCAAAATCGATGAAGAAGGCTTTGTCTATATTATCGATCGTAAAAAAGAGCTGATCGTCACCGCCGGCGGCAAAAACATCGCCCCCCAACCGATCGAAAACGAGCTGAAGCTGGATAAATATATCTCTCAGGCCATTGTCTTCGGCGACCGTAAGCCCTATCTGGTGGCTATAATCACCCCAAATATTGAACAGATGATCGATTTTGCCCGGGCGCAGAAGATCAGTTACATCGACACCGAAGAACTGGTGGTCAACGCCCAGGTCAAAGAGCTATACGCCAGTCGCATCAAGGAATTGAACAAGAGCTACCCGCCCTATAAAACCATTAAATATTTCGCTCTGGTGCTCAATGATTTCTCGATTGAGGGCGGTGAGCTGACCCCGACGCTGAAATTGAAACGAAAATTTATTCTCGATAAATACCGTGGTGTTATCGAGGATCTCTATGTAACTAAAGGCAATGGGACGATTGCCCCGCAGACAAAAAAATAACGGAGAGACAACATGAGGCAAATTAATCGAGTAGCCGTACTTGGCGCCGGAGTTATGGGAGCGACCATTGCGGCCCATCTGGCCAATGCGGGATTGGAAATTCTTTTGCTTGATATCGTACCGAAAGAATTGGACAAGCAGGAGAAAGCAAAGGGGTTGACGCTGGACAGCCCCATGGTGCGCAACCGCATTGCCGCGGGTGGTCTGCAGGGCCTGCTCAAGATGAAGCCCGCTCCCTTCTACATTAATGATTATGCGGCACAGATTCAAATCGGTAATCTGGAAGATGACCTGGCAAAATTGCAGACCTGCGACTGGATAATTGAGGTCGTTGTCGAATATATGCCGATCAAGCTTGATCTGCTTAAAAAAATTGTGCCCAATCTTGCCCCTGGCGCCATTTTGACCACCAATACCAGTGGTCTTTCGGTCAACGAAATGGCCGCAGTATTGCCCGCTGAGGTCCGTAAGAATTTCCTGGCGACCCACTTTTTCAACCCGCCGCGCTATATGCGCCTGATGGAGATTGTGCCCTGCAAGGAAACCGATCCGGAGATAATGCACGGGCTGGCCGATTTTATCAGCAACCGGCTGGGCAAGGGGATTGTCTATGCCAAGGATACCACTAATTTTATCGCCAACCGGATCGGTACCTATGCAATTTATAAGGGTATCCAGCATATGGTCGAAATGGGCCTGACGGTGGAAGAAGTCGATTCGGTTGCCGGTCCCGCTACCGCCAGGCCAAAGAGTGCGGCCTTCAGGACCGCTGATTTGGTCGGCCTGGATACGCTCGGTCATGTCGGCACCAACTCGCACGATCTTTTGCCGGAGGATGAGGAAAGAGCAGTCTTCAAGATGCCGGATTTTATGAAAAAGATGATCGATTCCGGACAGCTCGGCAATAAAACCAAGCAGGGTTTTTATAAAAAAGAGGTGGTCGACGGCAAAAAACAGATTTTCTACTATGATTACACAGCGGGCGACTATAAACCTCTAGCCAAACCTAAATTTTCCTCGGTGCAGATGGTCAAGCAGGTCGATGATCCAGCTCAGAAAGTGAAAATGGTAGTCGGAGCAAAGGATAAAGGTGCTGAATTTGCCTGGAAAAGTATCCGTGATACCTTGATCTATACCGTCAATCGCATTCCGGAGATTGCCGACGATGTGGTCAACGTCGACAATGCCATGCGCTGGGGCTTTAACTGGGAGATCGGACCCTTTGAGATGCTTGATGCCATCGGCGTTGCCGCCTTTGTCAAACGGGCTGAAAAAGATGGCGTCAAGGTCCCGGACAGTCTCAAAGGCGTGGAAAGCTTCTACCGTTTTGGTGCCGACGGGCAGAAAGAATACTATGATTTTGCCACTAAAAAATACCTGCCCTTGCCGGTAAAAGAAGGTCAGATCCAGCTGCAGATCCTTAAAAAAGCCGGCAGAGTTGTAGAGAAAAACGCCAACTGTTCGGTGATCGATCTTGGCGACGGGGTTTTTGGCTTTGAGTTCCATTCGAAGATGAATTCCATCAGTGGCGATATTCTGGCCATGACTCATAAGGCCATTAAACGCGCGGAAGAAGAAGGGGTTGGTCTGGTTATCGGCAACCATGGTAAAAATTTTTCGGTTGGTGCCAACCTGATGATGATCGCTGTTGCCCTGGCGGAAGGGGCATATGACGATATCGCTATGGCCATTCGCGCTTTTCAGAAGGCGACTATGGCGGTGAAATACGCCAAGGTGCCGGTGGTCAGCGCGCCGTTTAATATGGCGCTTGGCGGTGGGGCGGAATTTTGTCTCCATTCCGATGCCATCAATGCCTATGCCGAGACCTATATGGGCCTGGTCGAGATCGGTGTTGGTCTTTTACCGGGCGGCGGCGGCACCAAAGAGATGAGTCTACGGGCGATCCAGCTGGCGCAGCAGAATAAAACCGATGTCCAGCCGTTTATCATCAAAAACTTCGAGCAAATCGCCATGGCCAAGGTGTCGATGGGCGCGGCGGAACTGTTCGGCATGGATTATATGCGCAACGGCGACTCGATCACTATGGATATTGATAAGCTGATCGGTGATGCCAAGCAGAAGGTTCTCGCCTTAGCGGTCAATTATCGGCCGAAAAGACCGGTGGAAAATATTCCGGCTCCGGGCAGGGGCATTGCCGCGGCGATCAAGAGCCAGCTGTGGAATATGCAGATGGGTAAATTTATTACCGAATATGAGGCCGAAATGGGCACGATCATTGCCCAGGTCATGTGCGGCGGCGATGTCAATCCCGGGACTCTTATCACCGAAGAATATCTGCTCCAGCTGGAACGGGAAAAATTCCTGAAACTCTGCGGCAATAAAAAGACTGCCGAGCGCATCCAGCATATGCTCAAGACCGGAAAAGCCTTGCGTAATTAATCAACTACTTCTCTAAGGGGAAATTAATATGAAAAAAGCATTTATTCTCGCCAGTTATAGAACTCCAGGCTGCCGGGCAAATAAGGGCAAATTCAAAGATATGCGACCGGATGACTTGGCGGCTCTGGCGATAAAGGGCCTCGTCGAGCGGACCGGCATCGATCCGGCATCGGTCAATGATGTCTATCTGGGCTGCGCCTTTCCTGAAGCCGAGCAGGGCATGAATGTTGGCCGGGTTGCCTCCTTGCGGGCTGGACTGCCGATCGAGGTTCCGGGCCAGACTATCAACCGGTTCTGCTCTTCCGGCCTGCAGACCATTGCCCTGGCTGCCGAGCGGGTGATGTGTGGTTTTGCTGACTGCATTGTCGCCGGCGGCGTTGAATCGATGTCCTGCGTGCCCCTTGGCGGGCTCAAATATAGCGCCAATCCCGACTTGATGGTCGATTGGCCGGAGGCCTTCTCATCTATGGGCGTCACTGCCGAACTGGTCGCCGAGCGCTATGGGATCGATCGCCTGGCGATGGATACCTTTGCCGCTGCCAGCAACGCTAAAGCTGCTGCCGCCATAGAGGCAGGACGTTTCACCGATGAGATTATTCCCATTGAAATCGAAAAAGATATGCTGGTTAACGGCAAGATGAAAAAGGTCAAGGAACTGGTCACCGTCGATGACGGGGTCAGAGTGGGTTCCACGGTTGAAAGCCTTTCCAAGGTACGGCCCGCTTTTAAGGTCGGTGGTCCGGTGACCGCCGGCAACTCGTCACAGATGACTGATGGTGCGGCTGTTGCTCTGGTGGTATCGGAGGAATATTTGGAAAAAATCGGTAAAAGCCCGATGGCCCGTTTTCTCGCCTTTGCGGCCACTGGTTGCGCCCCGGAAGTTATGGGTATCGGCCCAATTACTGCCATCCCGGCCGCTTTGAAGCTGGCGGGAGTAAAGCAGGAAGATATTGAGCTGATCGAATTAAACGAGGCCTTTGCCGCCCAGTCGCTGGCGGTTATCAAGACTCTTGGCCTTAATACTGATATCGTCAACGTCAATGGCGGTGCGATCGCTCTTGGTCATCCGCTGGGCTGTACCGGAGCGAAGCTGACCACCACCCTGCTCCATGAGATGGGCAGACGAAAGCTGCGTTACGGCCTGGTTTCCATGTGCATAGGCGGTGGCATGGGGGCAGCCGGCGTATTCGAAAAGTTATAAATTGTTCAGCGGCAGTCCACTGCTAAACAATTTGCAAAGGATTAAAAGTCTATTGGAAACTGGTCCCTCATGTGGCACATGGGAACGAATAATTCCATAAACAAGGTGAAAAAATGGCTGAAAAAATACTTAATGGCGGTGAATATCTGATTGCAGAAACTTCTTGTGAAGATGTCTTCACCCCGGAAGATTTTACCGATGAACAACGCCAGATGGGGGAAACCACTGAGCAGTTTGTCGCGGCGGAAATCGTTCCCCATATCGAAGAAATCGACAAGCAGAACTTTGCGCTGGTTGTTGAAGGGATGAAAAAATGCGGCGAGCTGGGTCTGTTGATGATGGATGCCCCGGAAGAGTATGGTGGACTGGAGCTGGACAAGGCATCGACCATGCTGGTAAGTGAGAAGATATCTTTTGGTGGCTCTTTTTCCGTAGCCTACTCAGCCCATTCCGGCATAGGAACACTGCCGCTGGTTTATTACGGGACGGCGGCACAGAAAGATAAGTACCTGGAAAAAATCATTTCCGGTGAGTGGTGCGCCGCCTACTGTCTGACCGAGCCCGGCTCAGGCAGTGATGCCCTCGGCGCCCAGGCGACGGCGGTTCTCTCCGAAGACGGCAAGCACTATATCTTAAATGGCACCAAACAGTTTATCACCAACGGTGGCTTTGCCGAGCTGTTCACCATTTTTGCCAAGATTGATAAGCAGCATTTCACCGCTTTTCTGGTGGAGAAAAGCTTTCCGGGCTTAATAGTCGGTGCCGAAGAGAAGAAACTGGGGATCAAAGGATCGTCAACCACCCAGATCATTCTCGATAACTGCCAGGTGCCGGTGGAGAACCTGCTTGGTGAGAAGGGCAAAGGCCACAAAATTGCCTTTAATGTGCTCAATATCGGTCGCTTTAAACTCGGCGCAGGCGTCACCGGCGCCTCAAAAATGGCTCTCGCTGAAGGTATTAAATATGCCAATGAGCGTAAGCAGTTCAATACCCCGATCAGTCAGTTTGGCGCCATTTCCCAGAAAATTGCTGATCTGACGGCGTATATCTTTGCCTCGGAGTCTTTAGTGTATCGCCTTGCCGGTTTACTGGACGATAAAATCGCCACCATCGAAAAGGGTATCGATAACTATTATGACGAATACCTCAAAGGCATCGAAGAGTATGCCTCGGAATGCGGTATCTCAAAGGTGTTCTGCAGTGAAGTTCTGGCCAAAACCGTTGATGAGGTGTTGCAGATCCACGGTGGATACGGCTTTGTTGCCGATTATCCGGCGGAGCGTTTCTATCGCGACGAACGAATCAACCGCATCTTTGAAGGAACCAACGAAATCAACCGGTTGCTCATCCCGGGCATGATCCTGCGCAAGGCCATGAAAGGCGAGCTGCCGCTGCAGGCTAAAGCAATGCAGGCATTTGAATCCCTTATGACACCAAGCTTTGAGGAACTCGACGAGTCGATCCTTTTTGCCCGGGAAAAGGCCCTGATCACCAATCTGAAGACGCTGTTTTTGATCCTCTCCGGGGCCGGGGTGCAGAAATTTATGGATAAGCTGGCCAACGAGCAGGAAATTTTGATGGCGGCGGCGGATATTGCCATTCAGATCTTTGCCTTGGAGAGCACGGTCCTGCGCGCCGAGAAGAACTATGCCAAAGCAAGTGAAGGCAAACAGAAGCTCTTGCAGGCGGCAGTCAAGATATTTGCCTTTGAAGCCTCTGAGACCGCAGGAAGTGCCGCCAGAAAAGGTGCTTTTTATATTGAGGAAGGAGACACTTTAACCATGATCCTCTCCGGTATCAGGCGTTTTGCCAAATATGATGCCACCGGACTTCTGGCCGCCAAACGGACCTTGGCCAAAGCCGCCTGCGAAGCCGAAAAGTATATTTTTTAGTGATGTTCTGCCGATGGGCTGTGTAGGGGCACACCTCTGTGTGTGCCCCTTTTAGCTGTTAATTGCAGAGGCATTCATATTGGTGGGCCCCTACGGAAGTTATAATAAAGAGTTTTACGACACAACCAATATGGTCATGTTGACGCAGCATACAATCAGTACTCCCTATATGGTTGGTCCGGTCCATTGTTATGCCGGCAACCTTGATGGCGAACTGGTACTTTTCGATACCGGCCCGCCCACCGAGCAATGCCGACAGTATTTAAAAGAGCATATTGATCTGGCCTGCCTTAAGCATGTCCTTATTACCCATTGTCATATCGATCACTACGGCCAGGCCCATTGGCTGGAGGAAAATACTGATGCCACCCTCTATTTCCCATATCGCGATTATCTGAAAATAGCCCAGCATGCCGGTCGCATCGAGGCAATGGCGCAGCTGCTTGCCGGATTAGGCTTTGATGCCGTTTATCTTGCCAAGTTGCGGCAGATTTTTGACAGTGGCGTTTTGTTTCCTCCTTTCCCCGAGCAGTTTAAAGTGGCGGAGACTGATTTGCCTGCACGACTGGGAATAGAGGTCTTGAACTGTCCCGGACACTCCCAGAGTGATCTGGTCTATGTCGGCGATACCTGGGCGGTTACCGGTGATACTTTGCTGCGCGGAGTGTTTCAGTCGCCGCTGCTCGATGTCGATCTGATAACCGGCGGACGCTTTAAAAATTATCAAGCTTACTGCACCAGCCTGGTCAAATTGTCCGGCCTGCAGGGTAAAACGGTTCTGCCCTCGCATCGGCAGACGGTCAAGAGTATTAAGAGTGTGCTGCTTTTTTATATCGAAAAACTCCTGCAGAGGGCAAAACTGCTCGGCCCTTACCGGGAAGAAGAAAATGTCATGCGTTTGATTGACAAGGTTTTACAAGGTCGGGTGCTGGACACCTTCCAAATCTATCTCAAGGCCTCGGAAATTGTCTTTATGAAGGATTTTCTTGAACAGCCGGAATTACTTCGCCGGGCGCTTGAGGAAATTGGCTTATTCGATGAGGTCACTGAGTTATTTCATGCGGCCGTTCTCGGCTAGCCTCTTAGGGGATTCTCCTATGTCCAATTTATTGTTGCTCAACCCCAGAAAATATAAGCGGTTCCATGCCGATGGCAGGTCCTTGGAACTGGTTCTTAAAACCATTGATTTTTTTGAGAAAAAGGGGCTGAAAAAAATCAAGGAAGACGATCAATCAATGGTCTGGTACGAGGATTTTCTCGGCTTTATTAAAAATGAGCATGTTTTTGCCGACTTTCTGACGCCCGCCAAATACAGCACGGATGCTGATGGTCGCTGGGATATGTACCGCATCAGCGAGTTCAATGAGATCCTGGGTTTTTACGGACTCTGCTACTGGTACGCCTGGCAGGTAACCATTCTTGGACTTGGTCCGATCTGGATGGGCACCAATGAGGCGGTGAAACATAGAGCAGCCAAACTCCTGGCCGAGGGAGGCATCTTTGCCTTTGGTTTGTCGGAGAAGACCCACGGTGCCGATTTATATTCCAGCGAGATGCTGCTTGTTCCCCAGGGAGACGGCAGCTATCTGGCCAGGGGATCAAAGTACTATATCGGCAACGGCAACGCCGCCGCACTGGTATCGACCTTTGCCAAGATAGACGGCACCGGCGAATATGTTTTTTTTGTGGTTGATCCCCAGCATGAAAAATATGAGTGCGTCAAGAAGATCGATACCTCCGGGGTACGTCAGGCCTATGTCGCCGAATATGTATTGCACGATTATCCTATTACCGAAGAAGATATAATCTCGCGCGGAGAGCATGCCTGGAACTCATCGCTCAATACCATCAATATCGGCAAATTCGAGCTGGGCTGTGCCTCGATCGGCATCGGTACCCACTGTTTTTACGAAGCGCTGAACCATGCGGCGCACCGCAGCCTCTATGGTCGGTATGTGACTGATTTCCCCCATGTGCAAAAGCTTTTTACCGAAAGTTATAGCCGGCTGCATGGTATGAAACTGTTTGCCTTTCGGGCCGCCGATTATCTGCGCAGTGCCTCTGATGAGGATCGTCGCTATCTGCTCTTTAACCCGGTGGTCAAGATGAAAGTGACCGGCCAGGGAGAAAAAGTGGTGGCCCTGCTCCACGAGATCATCGCCGCCAAAGGCTATGAGCAGGATACTTATTTTGAGATGGCCCTGCGCGATATCGGCATGCTGCCCAAATTAGAAGGAACCGAGCATGTCAATATGGCGCTGATTATCAAGTTTGTGAGGAATTATTTTTTCGAGCCTTGCGAATATCCCGAGATCTTGCAGACAAGCGCAGCGGGTGATGATGCCTATCTCTTTAACCAGAAGACCGGCCGTCTGGCCGCCATTCGATTCCCGAAATATGACCTGGCCTACAGTGGGGTCGATTCCCCGAATGTCTTGGTGTTTAAAGAGCAGCTGGAGCTTTTTCGCACCCTGCTTATGACGGCGCCGCCAAGTAAAGAACAGAGCAAAAACATCGACTATATGCTGGCGGCAGGTGAGCTTTTCACCCTTATTGTCTATGCCCAGCTAATCCTCGAAAACGCGAAGATATACGATGTCGATAAAGATCTGCTGGAACAGATCTTCATATTTCTGGTAAAAGATTATTCTTCCTTTGCCCTGAAGATGATTCTAAGCTATGACAATTCTACCGCCCAAGAAGCAATATTTCAGCAAATGATCAAAAAACCTGTCCAGGATAAAACAGGTTTTGGCCGGGTCTGGAACAGTGTTTATGCTCTTTGCGATCAATATGTTATGAATGAATAGGAGTAGTAATGGGTCACCATCTTGACGGTAAAAGCAGCATTGTTCCCCTGATCGACCGCCTCAATAAATATCCCATCGGCCTGCCCGATACCGAGACGCTGCGCCGCATTCTGGCCATTCTCTTCTCCGAAGATGATGCCTATGTCGCCTCCCGCTTTCCACTGACGGAGGCAACTCTAAAAGAGCTGGTGAAGGCCACCGGCTGGGAAAAAGACCGGCTGGTGCAGCAGCTTGAGGCGATGGCGGAAAAAGGGTTGGTCATGGATACCACTTACGGTGGGAAAACCTATTATCTGCTGATGCCGGGACTTATCGGTTTTTTCGAGTTCAGCTTTATGAAGCAGCGCAGCGATTTGCCGATAACCGAACTTGCCCAGTTGATGACCGAGTATCTTTTCGGCGACCCCGAGCAGCGGATGGGTGCAGAGTTTTTTGCCAGCAAGACCCCGCTTACCCGGGCGCTACCCTATGAAGAACATATTCCGGTCAGCTCCCAGGTGGCGACCTATGAGAGTGCTAGGGAAATCATCAACAACAGCAGCTATGGCGCTATCGGCATGTGCTATTGCCGTCATAAAAAAGAACATTTGGGCAAAAGCTGCCATAAAGATGCACCGACCAAAGAAATCTGCATCTCCCTGGGTACGGCAGCCAGGTTTATGGTCCGCCGTGGTTTTGCCGAGTATCGCAGCAAAGACCAGCTCCTGGCCATCCTGGGCCAGGCAAGAGATCTCAATCTGACCCATATCACCGATAATATCCGGCATAAACCGTCATTTATCTGCAACTGCTGTTCATGCTGCTGCGAGTTGCTCGGCGGGATAAACCAGGGCTTTCCCATGGGCATAGCCAAGACCAATTATACCCTGCAGATCAACAGCGAGACCTGTGTCGGCTGTGGTCTGTGCAAAAATGCCTGCAATGTGAAGGCACTGCAGCTAGCCGATATGGAAAACGGCAGGAAAAAGGGGCAGATGCAGGTGCTCGCTGCGAACTGTCTTGGCTGTGGCGCCTGTATCAGCTCCTGTCCGACGCAGTCGTTGTCTTTGATACCCGCACCGCGGCCACAGATCCCTCTGAAAAAAAAGGACCTCTTTAAAGCGATCTTGAAGCAAAAGAAAAGATTGACACCTTTTGTTATCGATGGCGTCAGGAAAAAAATACGCCGTACGCTGAAGATGGGGTAGGTGACAACTGGGGTTTACCTGCTCTTAAATAGCGTCTCGGACTTCTCGCGACAGTCCGAGGCGCTATTTTTTTGTTTATTAGCACCCGATTTACGATCAGACCGCCGGGTTTTAGGAGGGAGGGTCTAGAACCTGCCCCTAAAGCGCATTGTTGGACGATTACAGATTGGTTTTATGCGTGAATTCAGCCAGCACTTCCAGGACATAGTCAATATCCGCACTCGTATGGGCGGCGTTGATCTGAAAACGCATGGATTCATCGCCTCGAGGCACTACCGGAAAGGTAAGTCCAACCACCAGGATACCTCGGTCATAGAGATGCTTGACCATGGCGTGGGTTTTGGCGGTGTCCCGCACCATAACCGGCACCACCGGATGCGGGCCGGGAATCGATTCCAGGCCGGCTTTTTCCAGGCCGCTGCGGAACTGCTGCGTCCTCTCCCGCAGGTTATGCAATAGAGACAGTCCTTCTTCGCTGTCGCAGATCTCAAGAGCCCTGGTGGCCGCCGCGCAATCGGCGACACTCAAAGGGTTGGTATAAATATAGGTATCGGCCTTTTGTCGTACTGCTTCGATCACGCTTGTACTTGCCGCGATAAAACCGCCATTGACTCCGAAGGCCTTGCCGAAGGTGCCGATAATGATATCCGGGCTGCCGCCGGAAAATTCCGGCGTACCCCTGCCCATTGCCCCATAGGCGCCGATGCCGTGGGAATCGTCGACCACGGTGATAACCCCATCACGGAACTTATGATGGTATTGGTCGGTAATCGACAGGATTGCATCGATTGGTGCATAATCCCCCCGCATGCTGAAGATACCATCAAAAATGACTACCACACGGTCGACGTCCTCGCCCACTGCATCGAGCAGGCGGCGCAATTTATCCATATCGTTATGAGCGTAGATACCTTTATTGGCACTGGGCACTCCGGCAATGCGCATTGCCCGGATGATGGAGTTATGGTTGAGCTGATCGCCGATCCAATGGGTGGTTTTGCTGCCGATGGTCAGCGCCAGGCCGCAATTGGCGGTATAGGCTGAATTGAATATTTTTGCCGCCGGTTTATCGACAAAGCGGGCCACCTGCTGTTCAAGGTCGTGGTGATAGCTGAAGGTGCCGTCGATAAAGCGGACCGCCCCCGGGCCAACGCCGCAACGATGGGTCGCAGCATCGGCGGCGGCGATCAGCTCGGGATGGTTGGACAACGAGAGGTAGGAGTTGGAGTTCATACGCAGAAAGCAACGCTCTTCTCCCTGCAAGGTATAGCGGGGGCCACGTCCTTTCTCCGGTGGAAGATAGCCGGTGATGATCCGCTCTGGTGGTTTTGTTCGACCTTCTTTGTGCAGCGCGATGAGCTCCTGCTCTAACGCGCTATCTAATTTTGCAAGTGCCATACCCCTACTCCCTTTATGACTAGTTTTGGTCCCAGTTGAGGATCACCTTTCCGGCTTGACCCGAGCGCATGACCTCGAAGCCCTGCAGAAATTCGGTATAGGAGAAACGATGGGTGATCAGTGGCGAAATATTAAGACCGGACTGGAGCATGGCGGTCATTTTATACCATGTTTCAAACATCTCCCGGCCGTAGACACCCTTGATGGTCAGGCCATTGAAAACCACCTTGTTCCAGTCTACCGGGGTGTTCTGCGGCATGATCCCGAGGAGCGCAATTTTTGCGCCGTGGCAGATATTGTCAAGAATGGAATCAAGAGCGGCCGGATTGCCGGACATTTCCATGGCTACATCGAATCCTTCTTTCATGCCCAGTTCTTTTTGGATATCGGGGATTTTTTCGGTGCGCACATCGACGACCCGGGTGGCACCAAGAGTCTTGGCCAGCTGCAGGCGATAGGGATTGATATCAGTGACCACCACATGGCGTGCTCCGGCGTGTACGGCGATGGCGGCGGCCATGCAGCCAATAGGGCCGGCGCCGGTGATCAGGACATCTTCACCAAGAATATCAAAGGAAAGGGCGGTATGCACCGCGTTGCCCAGTGGGTCAAAGCAGGCAAGGATATCAAGGGGAATAGAGGCATCGCAAAACCAGACATTGGTCACCGGGATAGATAGATATTCGGCATAGGAGCCCTGGCGGTTCACCCCAACTCCGCTGGTATGCATACACAAATGGCGTCGGCCGGCCAGACAGTTGCGGCAATGGCCGCAGACCAGATGCCCCTCGCCCGAGACCAGATCGCCCGGCTTAAAGTCAAGGACATTTTCGCCGACCTCGGCAACCACCCCGACAAATTCGTGGCCGATCGGCATCGGCACCGGGATGGTCTGTTGCGCCCAGTCGTCCCAATTGAAAATATGCACATCGGTGCCGCAGATAGCGGTCTTTGAAATCTTGATCAATACTTCGTTTTTGCCCGGAACCGGTACCGGTACCTCTTCAAGCCAGAGTCCTTCCTTCCGTTTTGACTTGACCAGGGCTTTCATGGTGTTCATAAATCCCCCGCCTTGAAATGAATGTGTCTGATAGCACTTATTACTGTATATCTTTTATGAAAGCCCGAAAGTGATATTTGTAGAATAGGCGAAGAACTGCTGCTGGACGCTGGTTATTTTTTTGTTTCGCGGGCGATAATTCTCTCCAGTTGTCGTTTGACTTCAGGGGAGTAGGCGGCAAATTCAATCCCGGCCCCAGCGGCATCGGATCTGACCACAGTACCGGAGAGAGCAACGTGTTCTGTTTCCAGACCATCACCGACGCTGATGGTCAGATCGCAGGGCTCGCCTACCGGCAGCTTCCCCAGGAAAGGGAAAAAACAGCCGGATAGACTGATATTGGCTATTGCTCCCTTATGGCAGAACTCCAGATGATAAAGAGAAATGTCGGCAGGAATATTTAGAGCAATGCGGGTAAAGGATCTCTTTTCTCGTACCATAAGGCGGCTTATTTCACTATGCAGCCTTTGCCGGGCTGACTCAAAGCTTTTCTAACGGCATGGCCGATTTTATGAATAGTAACCGGTTTTTCAATAAAGTCCGATACCCCCAATGCTTTAATTTTGGCTATCTCCTCGTTTTTGGCATAGCCGCTGATAACAATTGCTTTCTGGTGCGGGTAAATCTGGAGAATACGCTCATATGTTTCGCGGCCATTCAGGCCATCGCCCATCATCATATCCAGTAACACCAGTTTAACCGGCCGGTTTTTCAGGAAGGCGATTCCTGCTTCGCCGGAAGTAACCGCGTATGGAGTGTAGCCCATAGTCTCAAGAACTTTCTCCATCAGCTCATTTTGCTCCTGTTGATCGTCAATGAGCAGAATAGTTTCCCCATTGCCCTGTAGAGAATCAACAGGTCCGAAATCCTGATGGGCGGGCGTGATCGCAAAAGTTGCCGGCAGATAAATTTCAAAGACAGCGCCGGGCTTATTGTCTTTTATCTCTACCCAGCCCTTATGATCTTGGATAATATTCCAGACTATCGATAAACCCAGCCCGGTACCACTTTTACCCATCACCTTGGTGGTATAAAAGGGATCGAAGATGTACTCCACATCTTCCGCCTTGATGCCTGGACCATTGTCCGCCACCGTTAATTTGACATAATTTTCGGTTCCTGATCCGGTTAGATCCGTGGTTAATGGGTGGGTGAATTTACAGTTTTCCGTGGTGATCCGGATAATCCCCTGACCTTCGACGACCTCCAGGGAGTTGCCGATCAGGTTCAAAAGGATTTTGTGCATCTGCTGCGGCGAGCAGCAGGTGTTGTAGAGATTTTTATGCAGGCTGGTCTGGATTATAGCGTGGGTAAACTCGGTTAGACGTTCTAGATGTTCGAGGGAGTTGAGATGATCGAGAACGATAGTGTTGATATTTTCAATGGTTTTGACTGAGGCGCCGTTCCTTGCAATGGTTACCAGATCGGAAACCACCGCAGCCGCTCGCTTTCCGGCTTCCTGGATTTTCTTGATCTGGACATAATACTTATCCGTTTCGTTCATCTGCGCCAGCAGCAGGTCGGGATAGCTGACGATTCCCGACAGGATATTGTTGAGGTCATGGGCCACCGAACCGGCCATAAGTCCCAGGGCATTCAGTTTACTCGCCTTGGCCAGACTTTTCTGCAAGCCGAGCTTTTCTTTCTCGGCCCGGACCCGTTCGGAGATGTCCCGGATAACACACACCCGTCTGGGTTTATTGAGATAGGTTATGGGTCTGGATTTGATCTCGACAAAGAATTCGGTCGTATCCTTTTTAATTGCTGATAGTTCAAAGCTGCCGGTAAACTCCTCTTCGATGAACTTCAAGGCCATTTTTTTTGAGGCCGGGGCAAAGAGGCGGTCCAGCTTTATACCTTTAGCCAGCTCCGCATTGGTATAGCCGAACATCTGCAGACACTGACTGTTTGCTTCGACGATGCGGTTGTTTTCATGGATGAGTATTCCTTCCCAGGCTGCTTCCGCCAGGGTTTCGTATCTTTGTTCACTTACCTGCAGTTCGCTCTTCAATTTGTTATGCTGCAGTGCTTTGTCGATGGTTTTTATGAGAATTTCGTGATTGATTGGTTTTCGTAGAAAATCATAGGCGCCCAGCTTCATCGCTTTGACTGCGGTTTCAACAGTACTTATACCGGTCAGCATGACGGCTGCAGTCCTGATGTTGCAGGCTTTGATTGATTTGACTATGTCACAGCCGCAGATATCCGGTAGGCCTACATCCAATAAGGCCAGATCAAATGTATTGGTTTTCAGCAGCTTGATAGCCTCAGTTCCATTTAAGGATTTGGTGCATTTATAATTGAAATGCTTGAGGATATCATGGAGACTGTCAATAAATCTCGGTTCGTCGTCGACGAGGAGAATATTCGATTGCATGGTTATAAAACTCTCCCGGGTAATTCGTTCTGGTCGGAGTTGGGCAGAAACACGGCAAAGCAGGTGCCGTTCATCGGATCACTGGAGCAGGAGATTTTTCCGTCGAGGTCCATGACGGTTTTATGTACAATTGACAGGCCAAGCCCCGAGTGCCCATCTTGTTTGGTGGTCACAAAGGGGTTGTAGAGTTTTTTACGCACAGCATCCGGCAATCCCGGGCCTGTGTCGGTAACGAGTATCTCAATGCCATGTTGTCCTGTTGACGACGCGGGGTCGGGCTGCCTGGTTTGCACAGTTATCCGGCCGCCATCGTGCATTGCTTCGGCGGCATTTTTGCACAAATTGATCAGGATCTGCTTGATCGCATTTTTTGAGGTCACGATGGAGGAAAGCGTTGTGTCCGGCACAAAGGAAATAACTGTTTGTGGTTCCTTTAAGTGTGTGGCATTGAGAAGCTGGATAATACCCTCAATGGTAGCATTGACATCAATCTCTTCGAAGTGAAAGCCAGGATCCTTGGAGAAGATATCCAATTGTCTGATTAAAGATGATATTCGTTGAATCTCCTCGTTAATGACGGTTAACTCATTGTGCATTGTTGCATCGGCCGGGTTTTTCAGTTTCATCGAGGTGATATAGTTGCTGATGATCCCCAGGGGATTATTTATTTCATGGGCAACTTTGCGCGCGGTCATGGATACCGCGGCAATCCGGGCCGCATTGAGCTCTGCTGCTTTTTGCTCCTTCATCCTGTCCATCTGCAGGCAGAGTGCCACCTGGTGGATAACAACCTGGAGAAGTTTATGATCCGCCTTGCTGAGTGATTTCTCTTCATCTGACAAGCCAAGAAGAACAACGCCGGCGGGTTTTTTATCGGCAATGAGGGGGACAACAAGAACCGAATCGTCGGCAAGCATTTTAAGGATCTGCTGATCGGCGAGATTTTCTGTTGGGGTATCGACCCGCATTATTGTGCCGGCCATCTGGTGGTAGGTTTTGACAATAAGGCTGGTGCTTTTCTGAATGGTCAGGGTCAGTCCCCGGCTTGCCTGATACAGGCTGTTAACCGGCGACGTTCGGCCCTTCAGCAGGATGTCATTATTGTCCGGCAGGAAAAATAGTACTTTTTCAATGGCAAAGAACACGCCCATTGCCTGTTCGCCGGCAGCGATGATTTCTTCCGTATCCCCGGCATGGGCCAAGTTTTCAAGAAAACTCGACACCAGGGAAACACTTTTTACTCGGGCGGTCAGCGCTTGCTGCAGCAACTCTTCCTGTTCTGCCGCATTGTCTATTGCCGAGGAGATCCCGGCCTGCGCCCCGGTATCGATCTCGTGGCTGCCGTCGGGAGAGGACTTGTTGTTTCTGACTGAGCTTTGCCTGCTGTCGTGCGGTTTTTGAACCTTGATCTCCAGATTAAAGGCGATCTCTTCTACCTCCTCTTCAGCGCCTCCGACAATTTCTTCGATGGCGGCATGGTTCAGGCCGGTCAGCAGTTCGACATCAGCATATTTTTGTTCACTGACATCATCCTTTTGGCAGAGCAGATTGGCGGTATAGATAATTCTGACCAGAGGGAATGCCTCTTTAATCCTGTCAGGCGGTTCATGATGGTACCGTATCGCATCCGCCAGCATGGAATCCAGTCGCCATTTTTCCATTAACCAACCGCCCGTTTCGCCGTGTGTTACCCCTAAGAGCTGTTTTTCAGCCCACAAAGTGTTTTGTTTATCTTTTGTTTTGGCAAGAATTGTTTCGTGTTCTGTCGGAAAGGTGGCAACCAGGATCAACCTACCGATATCATGGAGAAGCCCAGCAAGATAGGGCTCGTCAATATTGCCATAACCCATCTTTTGAGCAAGGCGACGGGCGAGGGTGGCGCATAACAGGGAATGGTACCAGAAAACTTTGCTATTGAATTTTTTCTGGCCAGCTAGACTTTTTAATCCGAATACCTGGTGAACCGACATCGTTACCGCAAGGTTTTTTATAGTATTGGCACCGAGATAGACAACCGCCTGATCGATGTTGGTAAAGGAATAGCGAAAACTATAATAGGCTGAATTGACGAGTTGCAGAACTTTGCAGCTGATCACCGGATCCTTGCTGATGATTGCGGCAATTTCCGCCATCGGGGTGTCCTCGTTGTCGCATGCGGCAAGCAGTTTAATGAGGATAGCCGGCAGTGTCGGCAGGTTGCCGGATTTTTCGATGCGGGAGAAGGTGTTGTCTTTGCTGATCATGCAACTTTGACCCGATAGAACTTGTTAGAGGCTGGTGACGTAAAGCTCAGTATGCTCAGGGGACTGATTTTTTACGCAGTATTGTGAAAATTAGCTAGCGTAGACTTCGATCTGTCTCCCAGCTTGGTGTAGAAAAATAATAGCACGAATAAAAATTGCATGCAAATTATCAATATTATTCCATTGTTGATACCATCCCCAAAAAAAATATCAACTCTTTTTCCCTACTTTGTTATATTTAGTTCGTTTTTGGTCCTTTGGCAGATAGAAAGAGTAGTTAGATGAGTTATTTTGACAAGATACTGCATTGGTCCTGTTAAGCGCGAAGCAGTGAAAAACCCTTGTCAAGATCGGCGCGAAGATCGTCGCAGTCTTCCAGGCCGATATTAAGACGGACGACGGTCTTTCCGGCATATCTCGAGGGCAGGGCCCGGGTGATCCTGGCGGCAGTAAGCAGGCTTTGATAGCCTCCCCAGCTGTAGCCGAGCTGGAACAGGTCCAGGGAATCAATAAAGGAGCTCAGTTGTTTCTCGCTATAGTCCTTTTTGAAGGTGAAGGCAAACAGCCCGGAGGAACCAGTAAAATCGCGCTGCCAGAGGTGGTGCTCCGGATGGCTTGGCAGGGCCGGATGGAGCACCCGGTCAATAAGGGGATCACTTTCTAGCCAGTTGGCAATGGTGATCGCCGACTGCTGGTGGCGACGCAATCTTGTCGCCAGGGAGTGCAGGCCGCGCAGGGCGAGATAACATTCCTCCGCCGGGGTGTAAATCTCCATCAGTTTGTAGAAATCGGCAAAAGTCTGCGCATATTTCTCGCCCACACTCACCGTGCCGGCCAGCACATCGGAATAACCGGAAATATATTTGGTGACGGAATGAATCGACACATCGATACCCAGCGCAAAAGGTCTGAGGTAAAGCGGAGTAGCCCAGGTGGCGTCAAGGACGGTGATAATGTTTTTCTGTCGGGCGATAGCAGTAATTGCCGGAATATCCTGCAATTCAAAAGTTATCGATCCTGGCGATTCAAGAAGGATTAGAGAGGTATTGGGCCGGATATATTGCTCAATGTTCGCTCCGACATTGGCCGGTACAGGAGAAAAATCGATATTGAATTTGCTCAGGACTTTTTTGCAGAAGCGCTGGCCGGGGCCGTACGCGTTGTCAACGACCAGAATATGGTCGCCGCTCTTGATAAAAGCCAGCAGGGCGGTCTGGATGGCGGCAATGCCGGATTGAAACATCCTGGTTACCGCGCTCCCTTCGAGCTGACGCATCGCTTCCTCAAATTGTCGCTGGGTGGGCAGTCGGTCCGTCCCGTAGGTGATGCCGGCATATTCGTGTCGGCCCGCCTGCAGCATATCTTTATAGCCGCCAAAGAGGACGGTGGAACCGCGATAAATGGGGGGATTAATAGTGGTCGCCGGGGTTTTATCCCTTTCCGGCCAGATTTTACCAAGAATTCTGGTTTCTTGTTTCATAGTGCGGTATCCTGATATGACAGAGGTAATGGCATGATTTGTAGTAGTTCACCGGGACACGATAAGTGACCGTAAAACATGGATTTGTAAACGTTCAACCAGTGCTCCAGGTTCGTTCAAGCAGGCCTCTGAACTATAGTTCGCGATGCGAGGCGGCCTGATCGGACGGAAATGGGGTGCTGGTGAACGTTTGCCATGATTTTAATGTATCTCTTATCTTACGCGAAACAAAAAACATTCAATAATGAATAACAAACCTGCGGCGATTTATTTTGATACAGATGACTATCACCTCCTGACCATTGTCCAGGAGGTGTTGGAAAAAGGCAGCCGATCAAAGGAACTACGTTCTTTACTGGTCGAGCACATGCATCCCCATGGCATCAAAGAAATGGCGGCTCCCCGAGGACTCAGGATCGCTTACGCTATTGCCAGCCTGCTGGGTTCTTTTGAAAAAGGACGGGCCCGCGATCGGATCAGGGCATTACGTGTTGTTCGAGACGAAGTTTCTCTCTCGTCTACTTCTTTTTATCAGAAAAATACCGCCAGGGTGCTGTTGCAGATCATGAAGGATCTGCTGCGTGTCAAAGACAACGAATTGCGCCAGTTGAAGCTGGCCCATGATTTTCGGATGGTTTCCACCGGCAACCCGCGTCTGGTGCGGGCGGAGCTGGCCAAATACTATCTGCTGGAAATGCCGGAAGAGTGGAATCAGTATGCCTTCGACGATCGTGTCCACGATGCCAACACCAAGGGCCGAAAGTCTCCGACCCACCTGGTCATGGATGCCTGGATCAAAGGCATCCGCTATCTCACCGTAGTCTATTACAATTACGTCAACCCTGAGGTGATTGAAGAGCTGATCGAAGCCAGTGCGCTTCTCGATCTGCATGTGCAGGTCGGTATCGAGATGACCTGCCGTTTTCGCGATAAATATGTCCGGTTCACCTGGGAACCACACGGCTTCAATGATAACCGCGCTTTTTTGAAGTTTCTCCAGGAGGATGCCGTCAAGCAGTTGTTGGAAGAAGGTCGCAAGGTAACGGAGTATCAACAACAATATGTTTTCGACATATTCGATGTCTTTAATGTTCGCCATCGGGATACTCTCAACCGGGAGTTGCAGGTCTCTCTTGAGCCGCTGCAACCTGACGCCTTCCTCCGCTTTGTCGGTACCGGGCAGCCGTCGCTTTTGCATTTAGGCAGGTTTATCCACAACACCCTCATTACGGTGATCAAAAAGGAAGTATCTGCGCTCCAGCATAACGCAAACCAGCCTGCAGCAGACACTGCGCAGCAGGTGGAGCGACTTCTGGCGCAACTACAGAAGATGGATGTGGAGACTCTCATCAGCCGGTTTCTTTTACCCTCGAGCAATCCTGAGGTCCATGACCCGAGCCGGCCACAAGACGGCGCGAAGCTGCCCGACCTGCTCCGCCTGGACCTCAATAGTCTGTTGCACAGGCTGCTGTCTTTACATTCAAGTTCCAAGTTTACGCTTAATCTGAGTAATTTGTCGATCCAGGACACCCTTGAAGTGCTCTGCGCCGGTGAAGGAATGATCAGCCATATCGAGGCCTATAATCTGAAAAATGCGGTCCATGGTATGACGGCAAATAGTGATGCACGACAGGCAAGCGCCATTGGTGAAGCCGTTGATCTCACGAGCCCCGAGCGTCATTACGCCCTGATCAGCGAGCTGCAGCAAGCCCTGAATGAAGATAATGTCATTAGTCTGAAAAGAGTGATTCGCGCTATAATCTGGGACCATGAAGAGCAACGACTCCGGGTTAAAAGTCATCTCGCGCAAACGCCCCCTGACAAACAGAATGCTGAAGAGCTGCTGCTGGTCGAAAAGATGCAGGAAAGAAAATTGCAGTTGATGGATATTCTATATCATCTGGAAGATTTTCATGACTATTACCGGAAACGGACCCTGGGATCGCGTATCGGTTCGGGTTCGACCGGGCAGGCGGAGCATCAGCATGGGATGGGTATGGTGGTGCTGGAAACCTTGCCTGTCCGGGCAAAAAAAGTTGCCTTCGAGGGTATCGCCCAGAAAAGACGCTCACTTATCCCGGTCACCGGCCTGTTGACCAAAAACTCCCACACCCGCTGTCGTGATGGCGCGGCAGCAGAAGGAAGAAGTTTTTGGCCCGGCTTGCCGTTTTTTGGTAAAGAAAAATGCCTGCGGTGGAATGATTGGGATCTCGATAGTTTCTCGGTTCATCCCCCGATAGCGGGTAATATCGCCACGCTTGGCGGCATGGGCCAGTATGGTGAGAACGGCAAGCTGGTGGTCGATCGAAGAACCAGGGAGAGATTGAACCATCCCTGGAAATATCTCAATACCAATCTCAAGAATTCTTTGAAGGTGGCGCTGGGTTTTGTACCGGCTTTTCTCACCTTTGCTCTGACCAAGGACTGGTGGCTGCTCGCCTACTTTGGTGCTTTTATCTGGTTTGGTATAACCGGAACTCGTAATATTATCCAGTCGGTACTGGGCGGCGGCGGCTTGCGTCGCTCGCCGCTTTTGCCGTGGAATTCGCTGGTCAGCTGGAGCCGCATCGCCGATTCACTGCTGTATACCGGTTTTTCCGTCCCGCTTCTCGATTATCTGGTGAAAACCCTGCTGCTTGACAGGGCATTCGGTATTACGACGGCCACCAATCCGGTGCTGCTCTACTCGGTTATGGGCCTGGCCAACGGGATTTATATTTCTGCGCATAACACTTTTCGCGGCCTGCCCCGTTCCGCCGCGGTGGGTAATTTTTTTCGCTCTATCCTGGCCATTCCCCTGGCCGTTCTCCTCAATACAGTAATTGGCCTGATCCTGCAATTGGCCGGGGTCCCGGATATATCCGGAGTCCTACAGAAATGGGCGGCGATTATCTCCAAGTTTGCCTCGGATTGTGTGGCCGCGATCATCGAAGGCCTTGCCGACCGACAGACCAATATCCGCCTGCGACTGGCCGGTTACCGGACTAAAATCACCCAGCTTTTTGCCGTCTTTTCCCGGCTGGATCTGCAATTTCCCGAGGAGGATGTCCTGGAAATGCTGCAGTCGCCGAAGATGATGATGCAGACCTTGAACTATGAAGCCAGAGAGCAGGAGCGGTTTATCATCGTCAACGCCCTGGATCTTATGTATTTTTGGATGTATCAGCCGCGAGCCGCCAAAGCCCTGGCTATGATGGTGCAGGAAATGACCAGGGAGGAATGGCTCATTTTTTACCGCTCGCAGCTCGTTCTTAATCGGCACAGGGAGGTAAGTCAGTTTTTTGTTGACGGTCTGGTCGGCAAAAATTTCGCGAAGGCGCTGTCTTTTTATCTCGAAAGATCGACGCAGTATCTTCTTGATATGGAAAAAATAGGGGCCAGGAAAAAATGGCATAAGTAACCGATAAACACTGCCCCGGGAATCAGTTGCATCCGACTTGCCTGTATCTGCTTGATGCTTATGATACCAGGCAGACGTACCGGGTAGTCCATTACTTTTTTCACTTTTACAAGGAGATCTCTATGCTGGATAAACAGATGACCCAGGCCCTCAACGGACAGATAAATAAAGAAATGTTTTCCGCTTACCTGTATATGGCAATGTCGGCTTATTCCGCTAAAATGGGGCTGAAAGGTTTTGCCAACTGGTTCATGGTGCAATATCACGAGGAAATGTTCCACGCCATGAAGCTGTATGAATATGTGCAGCGCCAGGGAGAGGACGTGATCCTGAAGGCTATTGAGGCCCCGCCGACCGAGTTTACCTCGCAGCTCGACATGTTTACCAAGACCTTGGCCCACGAACGATTCATAACCAGCTCAATCAATGAACTGATGGAAATGGCCCAGAGTAAAAAAGACCATGCCACGCAGATTTTTCTCGAATGGTATGTTATCGAACAGGTTGAAGAGGAGGAAAACGACAACGATATTATTGCTCAGTTGAAGTTGATTGGTGAGAATACTCATGCCCTGATGATGCTTGATCGCGAACTGGCGGCGCGGGCAGCGACAATCCCGACTGATTTCAGCAAAGGCGTCGAGGCTGCGGCAAAAGCTGCGGCATAAGCACAGTGGTGGCGAGATGAGCAGCACTTTTATTCTTGCCGGGTGGCTGATTGACGGCAGTGGTGGGCCCATTCAGGAAAAAGTGCTGGTCAGGATAGTCGACGGCAGATTCGCCGCAATAAAGCCGTACTCTGCTGGCAATATGCCACCGGCAGAAGAGTGCATCGATTTATCCCACTGCACTCTTCTGCCTCCGTTGGTGGATAGCCATATGCATTTGTTCATGTCCGGGACGACCGACAAAAAAAATCGGGACCGGCAGTTGGTCGCAGACTATGACGAGATACGGCCGGTTTTACGCCGACATCTGAGCGATCTTTTTGCTCATGGCGTTCTTGCTGCCCGCGATGGCGGGGATCGAGGTGGTTTTGCCCTGCGTTACCGCGCAGAGCAGCAAATGCATCCGCAGATAATCCTTAAAGTTACCGGTCGGGCCTGGCATAAAAAAAACCGCTATGGGGCCTTGATCGGCAGGTACCCCGGCGATGGACAAAGTCTGGTCGAAACATATGCCGGCGATAAGGATGGTGTTGATCAGGTAAAACTAGTCAATTCTGGGCTGAACAGCCTGAAGATATTTGGTAAACAGACACCGCCGCAGTGGAACAAGGAAGAAATAGCTACATTGGTGCAAGAGGCGGGGCGGCATAACCGTATGGTGATGGTCCATGCCAACGGCACCTTGCCGGTGCGGCTGGCGATTGAAGGGGGATGCCATTCGATTGAACACGGCTTTTTCATGGGCCGGGAAAACCTGCAACTGATGGCCGAAAAAGGAACCTTCTGGGTGCCCACCGTTTTCACCATGAAGGCTTATGGGATGAACATCCATGCCGCGCAGCAAGGGGCTGATCGTCAGGTTATCGACAGGAATCTGGACCACCAGCTGGAACAACTGGCCATGGCCAGGGAATTGGGGGTACGAGTAGCTCTTGGTACCGATGCCGGCAGTCTCGGTGTTTTGCACGGAGAGTCGATGGTTGAAGAAATGAGGCTTTTTAAAAAAGCCGGCTATAGTCTGGCTGAGACGATCCAGTGCGCCACCATTAATGGTGCCGGACTGCTTGGCATCGATGATTTCGGGCTGCTGCAGAAAGGCAAAGCGGCAACTTTTCTCGTAGCCCGTGGAGCTCCGGCGCAACTCCCCAGAAAACTCTCCTATCTCGAGGCGATATATCTCCGGGGAGCACCGAGTACACTCTATCGTAAAAATCCGATCAAAAATATCTGATAGTATTGTAAAAGGTTTTCTATTTTACCGAAACCACGGGGCAATGCGCCTTTAATATAATATGCTGGGCAGTCTGACCAAAAAGTATTTTACCGACTTTAGACCGGCTTTTCACTCCGATAATAATTTCGTCAATGGCATTATCTCTCGCAAACGCCACAATATCTTCGCCTGGAGAATTATTTCTGATAAGAAGATGCGTTTCGTAGGAGATATTTTCCTCGTCTAGTCTTTTCCCCGCCTCGGCAAGTTTTTCTTCCGCCTCGGTGATTATTTTCTTGGTTGTTTTTTCCCCTCCGGGCAGGGAGGTAACGAGCTGGACCTTCCCATTAAAGGCCTTGGCGTGCTTTATCGCCAACAGAAGAAGATCTTTTCCCACATTTGTGCCTCGGTACGCTACAAGAATCTGCATAATTCTCCTCGTTATCTGGATAGTAAAACGTATTGTGCGGCGGCAATATAAAATTTCCTGCACAGTATTAAATTTTCTTGAAATCCACAATATCTTCTTCAACAATTGATCCAGTCATAGTCGGCGATGGTCGCAGTATCTTGAAAAATGTTCAGGATTACCCTTGTACAATTTGAAGCGAGTATGAGAGAATAATTCTTGTTGCCACAGTGTATTAGTCAAGTCGCAGATTCGACAGCAGCGGTTGGCAACGTTAAAAGACCGGTTCACTCATATAATAAGGGCTTTAAGATGGTACAGGAACAGTTGTTTGCATCATTTGTGCTCGACCGAAAACAAGGGTTGGAGATAGCGCTCCAGGCTCAAAGTGTTGCCGAGGCAACTCCGATAACCGGCACGATACGGCAGCTGCCGGGAAGTCAGAAATTTGTAGAGGGAATTATGCATCTGCGCGAGGAGGTGATTCCCATCATCAATCTGAAAAAACGGCTTGGCCTCACCCCGCATGGTTATGATTCGAATGCCATGGTGGCTGTGGTCAACCTCTCTCATCGCCGCTATGGCCTGCTGTTTGATGACATTAAAGACGTATTTGCGGCAGGTGGGGCCGAGGTTCGGGCGCTGGACAGGGTATTGCAGACTGAGGATAAGATTATCTCTGCTCTTATTCACCTGAAAAAAGAAGCCAGGACTGTAGAGCTTCTTGATCTCAATAGCCTTTTTTTTGGTAATTCCACTGAGGCTGAAAACATAGACGAAATTCTACAGGAAGAAAAAAACGATAAAAAAGAACCCACTTATATCCGCTATGTCGTTTTCAATTTTTCAGGTCAATCCTTTGGGGTGCCTGTTGAATGTACTCAGGAAATAACTTTTTTCGATGCGGCCAGACATCTCTATCAGGAGGACGTCGAGAGGGTCCTTCCACCCCACAGCGGATCGCTGGACGACATTTTCAAGCATGGCGATATTGATGGCACCCTGACACTCAGAGGGCGGACGATTCCGATCTTGAAGGCGAATCGGGTTTTTAGAAGTTACGGAACTACCGGCAATGATTGCGGTGATGAGAGAACCAGGATCCTGGTTCTGGCCCATGGTGGATGCGCGGTGGGTATTGTTGTTGATGAAGTGACAACAATCGAGACCATTGCCGAAGATAGGATTCTTCCCGTGAGATCCGGACAACAAGGTGCGGTTACAGGGATATACCAGAAAGAGCAGAGTCACAATATCATTTTGCTCGATATGGCAAAGCTGGTCTGCGATCGCATGGAGGAACTCCAGGCTATGGGCCGTCTGGCTTGTGACGCGACAGCCGATACCACAGCAAAACATGCGGGACTGAGTGGTTCCCATCATATCCTGACGGAAAACTGTTATCTTATTTTCAATGTCGGGCGGTCTCTGGCGGTGCAACTCAAAGATGTTCAGGAAATAATCGAAAAAAAAGGCGTGATGGCGCTTCCTGGAACTAGTGGATTCAACAGAGATGTTATCAATTTACGAGGCGTGGTTGTACCGGTGGTAAATCTTCGCGAATTTTACGGTTCGCAGCAGGGTACGACAAATGACACGGATCAAAAACTAATAATATGCCACTTCGAATCGTACATCGTGGCTTTGGAAGTGGACAGTATCGTAACGATCTATAAGCAGGAACAATCGCAGAAAACTACATCGCTCAGCCGGGAACTAGCCAAAAGAGAGGATACTCTCGATCGATTGATTGTTTTTGATGGTGGTATCGGCAAAAAAGAACACGTCCTGGTCGTTAACATTCACAATCTGATACGAAACCATCTCGAGGCCGATAGGGCCGGTGATCAATGATTTTTGTTAAGTGAGGCATACAATTGGAAATATCAGCGAAAGAGGAAAAAATGGAGAACATGGGAAAAGGAAAAATCAGCGAGCAGGAAAATACATGTTTGAATCTGCTAATGGACCCGAGTTGCATCGTTGATGAAAAAAAGATCATAACCTGGGCCAATCATCCATTTTTAGATCAATTTAGTCTCAGCGGTGAAGCCGTCTTTAATAAAATGAGCTGCGAAGAGGTATGCCCCACTCAGCTCTGCGGCACGAAGGATTGTCCGGTAGATAGATCGAGAAGGATCGCCAAACCGGCAACCGCTGAAGTACTCTATAAAGATTCGAAGAATGGGTTGGTTTTTTTTACCAGCAAAGCGGTACCCATGCAGGGCAGCGGCAGCACCTTTGTAACCATGAACGATATCAGCGAATTGAAAGAGACTCAGGCTCGGTTGCGCCAGCTGTCAACCGATCTCGATGTTATTCCCACCCCGATTATGGAGATCGACACTAAATTTACCGTTACTTTTATGAATCCGACAGGAGCGGCCATTACCGGACTGGCGGTTGATGAAGTAATCGGCAGGAAATGCTATGATTTGTTTAAGACACCTCATTGCAAAACCGAAAAATGCGCCTGTGCCCAGGCAATGAAAACGGACTCGGTCGTCACTGCACACACCATCGCCAGACCGCAGGACGGGGTTATTGTCCCAATAAAGTATACCGGTGCGCCGATCAAGGACGCCAAGGGTAATATCAAAGGGGCGCTGGAGTATATTTTAGACACTACCGAAGAGACCAGGCAGAAACAGGCAGCCGATGAAAAGATCGAGAATCTCAACACCATTCCGACGCCGATCATGTCGATCGACACCGACTTTACCGTCACCTTTATGAATCCAGCCGGGGCTGCGGTTGTTGGTTCGACCCCGGATGAGGTAGTCGGTAAAAAATGTTTTGACCTGTTTAAGACGCCGCACTGCAAGACGGATAAATGCGCCTGTGCCAGGGCGATGAGAACCGATTCCGTGATAACGGAACAGACTATCGCCCGTCCGGCTGAAGGGGTGATCATCCCGATCAAATATACCGGTTCACCGATTAAAGATGCCAAGGGAAATATTAAAGGAGCCCTTGAATATGTCCTGGATATGACCGAAGAGGCGAAGCAGAAACAGGCGGCGGATGAGAAAATAGAAAACCTCAATACCATCCCGACGCCGATTATGTCCATCGATACCGACTATACCGTCACCTTTATGAATCCCGCCGGCGCGGCAGTGGCAGGATCGACTCCTGATCAAGCCATAGGTAAAAAGTGCTATGATCTGTTCAAGACGGATCATTGCCGCACGGAAAAGTGTGCCTGCCATCAGGCCATGCACACCGATCGTGTTGTCCATGCTCAGGCAACTGCCCAGCCAAACGGCAAGATCATGCCGATCAAATATACCGCTTCACCAATAAAAGATGCTAAAGGTAATATCAAAGGCGCTCTGGAGTATATAACCGATGTGACCGCGGAAAAAGCCGTGGAAAAACTCATTAGTGAAGCGGTAGGCGATGTCGATAGTCTGGTCAATGAGTCCAAACATCAGATGGTGCAGGCCGATCGAAAGGTTGATGAGATGAATAATCTGATCGACCAGGAAGCGAAACAACTCCAGCAATCGCTGAAGATGGTCAGGGAAATGGTGGCCAATTCTTCGGAGATGTTGAATCTGTCGACCGAGTCCAATCAACTGGCCACTGATTTGTCCAGGGAGGCAGAGACGGGAAAATCGGCCGGCAAAAATGCCGAGCAGAAGCTGGTGGAAATCAATAGCACCATGCAGAAAAATAATGAAATGGTCAGCGGCCTGGTCAATAAACTGGAAAAGATCTCCGGGTTTGTCGATATCATCAAGGATATCGCCTCGAAGACCAATCTTCTGGCTTTTAACGCGGCTATTGAAGCGGCCAGGGCGGGGGATGCCGGACGTGGCTTTGCCGTTGTCGCCGATGAGGTGCGTAAGTTGGCGGAAAACAGTTCCAAATCGGCCATTGATATTTCCGATATCGTCAAGCAGGTCGAAAAAGATTCCCTGCAGACCATCACCGCCATGCAGTCGGGGATGACTATGCTGGGAGATGGCGGTAAGGTTATCAACACCGCTCTGGATTCGATGGAAACAATTTCCAAAGGGATAGCGGTTATCTCCGGAGCGGTGAGTAATCTCAGCCAGAAGTCGAAGGACCTCTGCGCCGACGGTCAAAATGTCATGACGGAGATTGAAAGTGTTGCCGTTTCCGCCAAGGAGAATCAACAGTCTATTACGGTCGTCAACCAATCGCTTACCGAGACTGTCGGAGCTCTTGATCGTTTGGTTCAATCGAATAGAAATCTCCAGAGTGCGGTTGAGAATCTCTAAACCGACGAGCAGGGAAAGGCGATGATTTTTGGAGATAAACTACTGACTCCACGTCTTATCATGCGGCGGATTGTGGCGGGTGATCTGCCGCTTTTTGTGGCCTGGAGCAATAGTGAGACCGCCCACGGCAAATATCTCACCCCCGATTGTCTCGATGAAAAAACAAGCTTGGAGAGTATCAGTTCAGGCGCTTATTGGAATGATGACCATCGGGTCTTTATCATTGCCGTAAAGGATAAAAAATCGGACGAAAAATTGGACGAAAAACCTATTGGCACCTTACATTACTGGCTGAGGCCGGAGCAGAAGGGGTGTGCGGTCATGGCCCTGAAAATTTCCGACCCCGACATGCGCAACATGGGGTATGGCACCGAGGCACAGAAATATGTCATCATTTATTTGTTCAGTCGTTTGAAAATGCAACTGGTCGAGATGTATACCGATATCGACAACCGCTCGCAACAGCGCTGTCTCAATAAGCTGGGGTTTCAGCTTGCCGATTCCCTGGAGTATGATGATCACCGGATTCGCCGGGTAGGCCATCTGTTCCGTATTGACGCAGCTACCTTTACCAGGACTTCCCTCTACCACTATCATTATGAACAGTAAGGTCGGATTTCTGGTCGATGATCGCTATCTGGATCATGCTATCTCCAGACGCTCTCCGGAAAATCCGCAGCGAATCCGAGGACTGGCGAAGCTGGTGAGAGAAAGGTATGCCGCACGATGTCTGGCATGTCAGGCAAGGATTGCCGATCCCGCTGCTATCGAAGCCGTCCATTCCTCCTTTTATCTTCAGCAACTGCGCGAACACATTCTGCGACCTGACCCGTACTCGTATGATCGTGACACATATCTGATGGAACAGTCTTTTTATGTCGCCGAACTTGCTGCCGGCGGCTGTCTCGAGCTTGCCGACCGCATTATGGCCGGTGACATTGACGCGGGTTTTGCCATGATTCGGCCGCCCGGGCATCATGCCGAACCGGGGCGGGGGATGGGTTTTTGTGTGTTTAATAATGTTGCCATCACGGCGCAATATCTGCGCCGCAACTATCAGTTGAACCGGATCCTCATCCTTGATTTTGACGTCCATCACGGCAACGGCACCCAGGAAATTTTTTATGACACCGACGAGGTTCTGTTCATCTCTGTGCACCAACGGGGAATTTTTCCCTTTTCCGGGGAAATGTCTGAGCTGGGGACCGGCAAAGGTGAGGGGTATACCATTAATATTCCGGTGTATCTCCAATTCGGCGATGCCGAGTATACCTTTTTGCTTGGCCGTGTCCTGCAGAGTGTGGTCGAGCAGTATCTGCCGCAGATAATTCTGGTTTCCGCGGGCTATGATGCGCACCGGGACGAGACAATCAGCGGAACCATGTTGACGACACAGTGGTATGGCCTGATTACCAAAATGCTGCAACAGTATGCCCGTGACGCCTGTGGCGACCGCTTGCTGCTGATTCTTGAAGGTGGTTATAATCCCGGGTCGCTGGAAACATCGGTTCTGGCGACCTTCGACAGCCTTTTGGCGCCCCGGCAGGACAAAATCGGCGTATTCTATGCCGAACGTGCCGATCGATTACTAAAAAATCATCCCTTGCGAAAATTTTGGACACTGGTCTAATAAATTATAATGATGGAAAAACATTTCGATGAGAGTGCGCTGCAGACGATCTTTCGCGAGTGCCGTCAATGCGGTACCTGTTGTAAAAAATACCGCAAGATCGTGCTGCAGGCCGATGAGGTTGATTTTATCAAGAAGATGGGCGGCCATGTCGGGATCATTCTCAGCATGCAGGACATCCGGGTGAAAGGTCTTGCGCAGGCGAGCCTTGACGCAAAGACCAATGGCAAGGTGTATATGATTCATCCTGACGACAATGGGTGTATTTTTTTAGAACGCCGCAACGACAAGTACAATTGCAGGATTTATCACTACCGCCCCAAGACCTGTCAGGGCTTTCGCTGCAATCTGGCCGACGAGAGTTTTCTGCAGCTCTTTGGCGGGGATGACGCCATACGTCTGCTTGGTCAAAGCAGCTACGGTTTACCCTTAAAGTGAAATTTTTTTCGGTTTGGCTACGATATTTTCCGCTTTCCAGTCCTCGCTAATAAAAATGTTTCCTCCTGCCCTGTAATATCTTATAGTTATGCCATAAGGGTCGCTGTCGGTTCCGGCCCTTGCCGTAGGGGGTACCGGTGATCGCCGGTATCTTTTTCTAACGAGAGTCTTGCGCATGGTGCATAAGTATCCAAAAGATCTGGTATTTGAACTCTTGACTCTGTGGCGGTTTGGCCAGCCTGGTGATGCCGCCGGAGCGGCAGACTATAGGAAGCTGCCGGACTTTGCTGTCCTGGAAGAGTTGATTTCCACCTGTTATCAAGTCAGCCAGATGCAGGAGGAGGCACGTGGTCTGCGCTTTAGGATAATATTATGTGAACCGGAAGATATTGACGGTGATGGTCATAGCGAATCGAAAGGCCTCTTCACCCTCATCTTTTCCAAACCAAGACCGTATAACGAATATGAACTGTTAAAGCTTGGTCCGTCGACGGATTATAATAATTCCCTTATCGGCATCAGCTACCGGCTTGCCGACGGATTGCAGATCTGGGGCCTGATCCATTCCGGTTCCAAATGGATGCATGTCATTCACGGCGGCAGCAAGCAGGCAACACCGCTGCCGTCCGCTCTGGGGATTAATGTCGTCGGCTCCGGGCGGCTCATCGTCTGCCGCGGTCAGGATATTCTGGCCCAGTTGAGCGGCGGCAATATCACTGCTCCGGCTACCAATGTGTTTCAATCGCAATGGGTGGCGAAAAGGTTTGCTCAGGTACGTGATGAGCTGGCCCTGCTCCATGCGCGTAATCAAAATTCCTTACAGAACGGCTGGGCAAAGATCGATCCGTCGTTTGTTCCCAGCCTGTATCTGCAGTTTTTTAAACACGTCATCAGCACTATGCGCCGTTCCGGACATGGTGGCACTATTATTTCTTTCCCGGCCGGGATGGAAGCACTGGTCGCCCACGATAATCCTTATATTGATCTCAAATATCGTTTTGCCGAAGACGGGGGCCGCAATCAATTACGGAAAATTGTCCTGCAGATCATGGTGGTTCTGGCTCAGAATTGCGGTAGGCTCTTTGGCCCCGAGTATCAGGCCGGATGGAAGGATTATGTCGCTTTGCAAACTGAAGAGCTGGCGCAGCTGGATGAGCGGATTTTTAAATTTGCCCGGTTTATGGCCCGGTTGACCGGAGTAGATGGGGCGGTAGTCACCACCGAGGGACTGGAATTGATAGGTTTTGGCGGCATTATTCAGGGGACCATGGAGATGGGCGGCAGTGTCGCTCTGGCCCTTGATCCCGAGGCTGCCCGCCGTCAGGTTGAGCTGGTGGAAAGCGTCGGTACCCGACACCGCTCGCTCTATTACCTCTGCCATAACCTTCGCGATGTCCTGGGCATTATTGTCTCGCAGGATGCCAAGGCCAGGGTTGTCTACTGGTCCCGAGATATGGTGACGTGCTGGGATGTAATTCCCATAGACTTCACGTAGGAGCTTGCCGAAAATGATCTGTTGCCCTCCCTCTAAAGCCGTGGAATACGCTGGTCGTATCGTTTTAAATAGATATCCGACAGGGTAAGAAAAGCAGTTATGATCAAGGGGCCATAGATGATCCCGAGAATGCCATAGACGCTCAAGCCGCCAATGATTGACAGAAACACCAGCAGGGTGTGCATTTTGACCTGGGTTCCGACCATTTTCGGTTTGACGATATACTCGAAGACGCCGGAAATAACGATATAGATGATGAACAGGAAAATACCTTCAGCCATCCGGTCGGTTAAGACAAGAAATAACGCTGTCGGCACCATGACCAGGCCGATGCCGAAGATTGGCAGAAAGGCTAAAATGGCCATGATAGATCCCCACAACAGAGGAGAGTTGAGATCGAAAATGGAAAATAAGACTCCCCCGATAATTCCCTGAGCCAGACCGCAGATACCGTTTCCTTTGAGGATCGCATTGGCGATTTCATCAAATTTAGCGATCAGCAGATGGTTTTCGTCTTCCGGCAGAGGAGAGATGCGGATCATATAGGCGATTAATTTCGGCTGATCCATCAGCAGAAAGAAAATAACCAGAATCATCATAAAAAAGAGAAACAAAAACTGCAGAATATTGGCCGCCCAGCCGCTGGCCTGGGTATACAGGAATAGCCCGCCGTTTTTTACCAGATAGGAAAAGGTATCGGTTAACTGGGTGGGGTCGAAGGCGACGCCAAAGCCCTTCAATTGTTCCTGGATTTGCAGCACATAAGGGCTTTGCTGCAGGAAAACCTGCAGTTTCATCACCACCTGGCTGTCTTTTCCCCAGCTGATAAGATTAAGAGCCTCGTCGGTTAAGGCAAAGACAAAAAAAATCAGGGGTATAAAAACAATAGCGATGATGAGGAGGCAGGTGAGCGCTGAAGCGAATACATCCGGTACTTTTTTGCTGGCAAAGGCATACAGAGGCCGAAACAGATTCGTCAACAGAAACGACAGCACCAGGATCGACCAGAAGGGCCAGAGAATGCGGCCGAAGAAGAAGATTGAAATAATAAAGACCAGCAGGAAATACTTCAGGCTTGCCGAGCTTGGCGGCTGGTGGTTAGAGGGAAGGGCTGACGGGGTGTCACTCATTGCGGTATTGTTTGCCGGGAAAAAGACTCGAAAAGGCTGCCGCCGATTATGGCCACAGCAGAAAAATAGAAATTGAGTTGCAATAAAACGGCTGGCTGAGGTATTTTGCTATGGCGAAAATGAGTCCAGCGCTTTTTTCGCTCAGGTTTTAGCTGCAAAGTATATATCCTTCACTGGATTAAGCAAAGAAAAATAATCTGGAGAAATAAGTCGTATCAGGGAGAGTGGGATGATGTGGGAAGATCTTGAAGTTACATTGGAAAAAGTGCCGGCACAAAATTTAACGAAAAAACCTCCGGCGGACCAGCTTGGTTTTGGCGTCCATTTTACCGATCATATGTTTTTGATGAAATGGGATCGGGAAAAGGGCTGGCATGACAGCACAATTTGTCCGTATCGTGATTTTACCATGAGTCCAGCGGCACTGGTTTTTCATTATGGCCAGGCGATCTTTGAAGGTCTGAAGGCATATCGGGGTAAAGACAATCAATTGTTGTTGTTTCGGCCCCAGGATAATTTCGAGCGCATGAACAACTCGGCCCTGCGGATGTGCATGCCTCGCTTTTCGGCAGAGAAGATGGTCAAAATACTCAGAGCCCTTATTTATCTTGAAAAAGACTGGGTGCCGCAGGCGGAAGGAGCATCGCTCTATATTCGGCCGACAATGATCGCTACCGAACCTGTTCTCGGGGTCAGATCGTCCGGTGCTTATTATTTCTTTATTATCATGTGTCCGGTTGGTTCTTATTATGCGACGGGCTGCAATCCGACCAAAATTTATGTCAGTGACCAGTATGTCCGGGCGGTAAAAGGTGGTGTCGGCACTGCAAAAACCGGTGGTAACTATGCCGCCTCTTTATATATGTCGGAGATCGCCCAAAAGGCCGGCTGTACCCAGGTGTTGTGGCTGGATGCCTGTGAACATAAGTATGTCGAGGAGGTTGGGACCAGCAATATCTTTTTCAAAATCGGCGATCAGCTGATAACTCCACCTCTGGAAGGATCGATACTGGGCGGAATAACCAGGGATTCTGTATTGAAACTCGTTGCCGGCTGGGGCATAGATGTGGTCGAGAGACAAATTTCCATTGATGAAGTTCTCGCCGCCAATGAGAAAGGGCAATTGCAGGAAGCCTTCGGCACCGGTACTGCAGCGGTTATCTCTCCCGTTGGCGAGTTGTTGTATAAAGACCGCAGCTATGTGATCAACAACAGTGCGACCGGTGCATTGTCGAGCCGATTACTGACCGACCTTCAGGCCATTCAACGAGGCTATCAGGAAGATCCCTATGGTTGGGTAGTACCGGTAGCATAGTTATGAATCATATGTAATTCTGGGCCCTTATCGAGTTGTGATGGGGGCGCCGACCCCATGTCTTTTTTTTTTACCCACCGCCCTTGATTTTTAAAATTCCAAGCCTATATTCTTGCGCAGTTTGATATCGCTGCCCTCCCAAAGGGTGGCATATACCGTTGGGATTCCATGAAAACAAATAATCGATGGGCCCTTTTTTTTGAACCATTTAATTAGTAGCGTTAGGAGGAAGTAATGAAAATTCGTCCATTGAATGATCGTCTTTTAGTCAAGAGACTTGCTGAAGAAGAAAAAACCGCAGGTGGCATTATTATTCCGGACAGTGCCAAGGAAAAACCGGCTGAGGGAGAAGTTGTCGCTGTAGGGCCAGGAAAGTTAAACGACAAAGGTACCCGCGTCGCTTTGCAGGTTGCTGCTGGGGACCGCGTGCTGTTTTCCAAATATGGCGGCACCGATGTGAAGTTTGATGGAGAAGATTATCTGATCATGCGCGAAGACGACATCCTGGGAATTCTTGAGAAGTAGATCATCCCCGCAGGCGTTGCAAGGTTTTAATTTTACAAAAAATATCTCATAAGAGAATCGAATAAGAAATAAGGAGTATAATACAATGTCTGGAAAAGAACTAAAATATGGGGTGAAAGCCCGTGAGTCCATCCTTGCCGGGGTGAACATCCTGGCCGATGCAGTAAAGGTCACTCTTGGCCCCAAAGGCCGCAATGTCCTGATTGAAAAATCATATGGTGCCCCGACCATCACCAAGGACGGTGTAACTGTCGCCAAAGAGATCGAAGTAAAGGATAAGTTCGAGAACATGGGTGCGCAGATGGTCAAGGAAGTTGCTTCGAAAACTTCCGATGTTGCCGGTGACGGTACCACGACCGCAACTGTTCTGGCTCAGGCGATTTATCGTGAAGGTGTCAAACTGGTTGCCGCCGGTGGTAACCCGATGGAAATCAAGCGCGGTATCGACAAAGGGGTTGAGGTCGTGGTTGCCGAGCTGGCTAAAATCGCCACCCCGACCAAAGAGCAGAAAGAAATTGCTCAGGTTGGAACCATCTCCGCGAACAGTGATGAGACCATCGGTAAAATCATTGCCGAGGCCATGGACAAGGTTGGTAAAGAGGGCGTCATCACGGTTGAAGAAGCAAAATCAATGGACACTAGTCTTGACGTCGTTGAAGGTATGCAGTTTGATCGTGGCTACCTCTCCCCCTATTTTGTCACTGATCCGGACCGCATGGAAGTCAGCATGGAAGATCCTTATATTCTGCTGGTCGAAAAGAAAGTATCCAGCATGAAGGATCTTCTGCCGGTACTCGAATCCGTCGCCAAAATGGGTAAAGGGCTGTTTATCGTCGCCGAAGACGTCGACGGAGAGGCTCTGGCTACTCTGGTTGTCAACAAGCTGCGTGGTACTCTGAATGTCGCTGCAGTCAAGGCCCCCGGTTTTGGCGATCGTCGCAAGGCAATGCTGGAAGACATCGCCGTTCTTACCGGCGGTCAGGTTATTACCGAAGACCTCGGCATCAAGCTGGAGAACGTAACCGTTAATGATCTTGGTACCTGTAAGCGGGTCACCGTTGATAAAGACAACACTACCATTATTGATGGTGCCGGTGAAAAAGAGAAACTTGCCGCTCGCGTCAAGCAGATCCGTAACCAGATCGAAGATACTACCTCCGATTATGACCGTGAGAAGCTTCAGGAACGTCTTGCTAAATTGATTGGCGGGGTTGCGGTTATCAATGTTGGTGCAGCCACCGAAATTGAGATGAAAGAGAAAAAAGCCCGGGTTGAGGATGCACTCAATGCTACTCGTGCCGCCGTTGAGGAAGGTGTCGTTCCTGGTGGCGGTGTCGCTTATATTCGTTGCCTGAAGGCTTTGGAGGCATTGAAATTGCCGGGTGAGCAGATCGCCGGTAAAAATATCCTGCTTCGCGCCCTGGAAGAGCCTATTCGTCAGATCGCCAATAATGCCGGCCGTGAAGGTTCGGTGATTGTTGAGCATGTGAAGACCTTAAAGGGTGCAATGGGTTTCAATGCGGCAACCGAAGAGTATGAGGACCTGATTGCCGCTGGGGTTATCGATCCGGCAAAAGTGACCAGAACCGCTTTGCAGAATGCTGCCTCGGTCTCCGGGATGTTGCTGACCACTGAATGCGTCATCGCTGAAAAGCCTGAAGAAGCTGGTGCTGGCGGTGGTGGCGGCATGCCTCCAGGCATGGGCGGCATGGGTGGCATGGGTGGAATGGGCGGCATGATGTAAGTTTGCTGCAGTCTACCTGAAGTAATAATAGCAAAGGCTCCTTTTAAGGGGTCTTTGCTATTTTTTTGTCCATCGTCTGGAGCATGCACCCTGTTTGCCCCTTGACTTTGGTAGTGGTAATTCTTACAAAAAGTAAGAGCAGAGTGTTAAACGAGCAGCGCTTTCAGCGATGTTTTTGTTTCTTGACTATCAAACAACCACTGGAGGAGAACAAAATGAATACCCCAAGCAGCCATTGCCCAGGATTTGAGTCTTTTAAAAACTTGAAATCATTCATCTGCAAATGCAATCATTGCGGTGCCGAAAAGGAAATTTTCTCCGACGAGTTCGATCGTGCTCATCTCTGTAAAGAGTGCGGGAAGTCAATGGATTTTAAACAATGTACCTATACCGGAGGCGCCGCTGATTCATCGCCTCGATGACAGAGAATGGATGGAGTACCATCCGAAATCATTAATACGAGGCAGGAACCTGAGATGACGAAGATTGCTCTGGGAACCGATCATGCAGGCTTTATGCTGAAAGAACGCGTCAAAGCCCATGTACAAAAAAAAGGTTATGAGGTGTTCGATTTTGGCACCGATAGTGAAGACCCCGTTGATTATCCGGATTATTGTCGACCTGCAGCAGAGAGTGTCGCCAGTGGAGAATGTGCCATCGGCATGGTTTTTGGCGGCAGCGGCAATGGCGAGGCGATGGTCGCCAACAAGGTCGCCGGGGTTCGTTGCGCTGTGTGCTGGAATATTGATAGCGCCCGCCTCGCCAAAGAACATAACAACGCCAATATGATTGCCATTGGTCAGAGAATGGTGGCAGCCGAAGAAGGGCTTGCGATAGTCGATGCCTGGCTGAATGCTGACTTTGCCGGGGGAAGACACCAGAAGCGGATCGATAAAATCACTCTGGGTGAAGAGCAAAAAATCTAGTACGAGTTCCTTTGCCCCTGGCTCCCATGCACCGTTTGGGAGCCAGGGGTGCGCGCAACTTAATCCAGATTCTTCAATACGCCGTCCAGGCTCTCCCGGGCATCGCCAAACAACATCCGGGTATTTTCTTTATAAAATAGCGGGTTATCCACCCCGGCGTAGCCGGTGGCCATCGACCGCTTCAAGACGATCGTGGTCTTGCCTTTCCAGCATTCCAGCACCGGCATGCCGGCGATGGGACTGTCCGGCACTTCCTGGGCGGCAGGGTTGACGATATCATTGGCACCGATAACTAGTGAGACATCGACATCAGGGAAGTCATCGTTGATCTCATCAAGTTCGAAGACGATATCGTAAGGTACCTTAGCCTCCGCCAGAAGCACATTCATATGACCCGGCATACGGCCGGCCACCGGATGGATGCCGAAACGGACATTGATTTTTTTATCGCGGAGTTTGCGGGTGATCTCATGTACTGTGTGTTGCGCCTGGGCAACCGCCATCCCGTAGCCTGGAATAATCATCACCTCTTTGGCATTCAGCAGTAGTTCCGCAGCCTCTGCCCCATCAACGGCGATAATATCGCCGATATCACCCTCCTGACCGGCGGCAGGTGCCCCGCCGGAGGTGCCGAAGCCACCGGCGATAACCGCCAGGAATTTTCGATTCATCGCCCGACACATAATATAACTCAGGATAGCACCGCTACTGCCGACCAGGGCGCCGACGACAATGAGCAGATCGTTATTCAGCATAAAACCGGTTGCCGCCGCCGCCCATCCCGAATAACTGTTGAGCATGGAAATGACCACCGGCATATCGGCACCACCGATTGCCATGACCATATGCACCCCGAAGACCAGGGCGATGAGTGTCATCAATACCAAGGGGAAACTGCCGCCGCCCAGCGCCGATTGATTGACAAAGATATTACCCAGCCAGATGGCGGCGACCAGCATGGCCAGGTTAAGCCAATGCCTGGCTGGAAGAAGCAGTGGTTTGCCGCTGATCCTGGCACTCAATTTAAGAAAAGCGACAATCGAACCGGAAAAGGTTAAGGCGCCGATAAGGATACCTAAGTAGGTCTCGACATCGTGGATGGTCTTATCAATGCCGATCAGCTCCGAACTGTGGCCGATAAAGTTGGCAAAACCAACGAGCACCGCAGCCAGACCTACGAGACTGTGCAGGATCGCAACCAGCTCGGGCATTTGGGTCATCTTGACTTTTTTCGCCAACACCAGACCCACCGAACCGCCGATGGCAACGCCCAGAAAAAGAATAATATAATTGTCCGAGACAATGCCGATAATCGTGGCGAAAAGGGCGAGGAGCATGCCCAGGATACCGTAAAAATTTCCGCGTCTGGAAGTCTCCGGTCGGCTCAAACCGCCGAGAGCGAGGATAAACATAATGGTTGCGCCGATATACGCTACGCTGACAATTCCTTGTGACATGGGTGCCCTCCTACTTTCTGAACATGGCCAGCATGCGATGGGTAACGGCGAAACCGCCGAAGATATTTATACTGGTAATCAACAGGGCAACGCCGGCGAGCAGCACGACCAGGGCGCTATCCGAGGAGATCTGCAGCAGTGCGCCAATAACGATGATACTGCTGATCGCATTGGTGACGCTCATCAGCGGCGTATGCAGCGCCGGCGTTACATTCCAGACGACCATATAGCCGACAAAACAGGCCAGGACAAAAACCGTAAAATGGGACATGAAAGCGGGCGGGGCGACATTGCCGAGGCCGAGAAATGCCAGAATGCCGATGGCCAGGCTCAGATAGAGTCCGAGGGAGCTCTGTTTTTTGGCAACGGGCGGCTTTTCCATCGCTTGCGCCGCTGGTTTTTTAGGGGCAGCCGAAAGTTTAGGTGCCGGCGGCGGCCAGGTAATTACCCCGTCCTTGACCACCGTGGCTCCACGAATTATCTCATCGTCCATGTTCACCACAATCACCCCATCTTTCTCCGGGGTTAAATCGGTGAGCAGATGGCGAAGATTGGTGGCATATAACTGACTGGACTGGGTGGCAAGACGGGAGGGTAAATCGGTATAGCCGATGATCGTTACCCCGTGTTTCACCACCACCTTATCGGCTTCGGTGAGTTTGCAGTTGCCGCCGTTTTCCGCCGCGAGATCGACGATGACACTGCCTTCTTTCATGGTTTTGACCATCGCTTCGGTGATCAGCTCAGGGGCCGGTCGACCGGGGATCAGCGCGGTGGTGATGATTATATCGACTTCTTTGGCCTGGCGGGCAAAGAGCTCCATCTCGGCCTTGATAAACTCATCGCTCATCACCTTAGCGTATCCACCTTCGCCTGCGCCGTCCTCTTCGGCAAAGTCGAGCATTAAAAACTCGCCATCCATGCTTTCGACCTGCTCTTTTACCTCGGGACGGGTATCAAAGGCCCTGACGATGGCGCCCATGCTTTTGGCCGCGCCGATAGCCGCCAGGCCGGCGACTCCGGCGCCGATGACCAGCACGGTTGCCGGCGGAATCTTGCCGGCAGCAGTTATCTGGCCGGTGAAAAACCGGCCAAAGTGCTGCGCCGCCTCAACGACAGCTCGATACCCCGCAATATTAGCCATCGAACTGAGTGCATCCATCTTTTGCGCCCTGGAAATACGGGGGATGGAATCCATGGCCAGCACGGAGATCTTTTTCTCCGCCAGAGTCTGCAAAAGCTCCTGGTTTTGTCCCGCCTGAATAAAACTTATCAGGGTTTGTCCGGTACGCAACAAATCAAATTCATTGACCGAAAGCTCGGGATGGTCTTCCGGCGCCCGAACCTTAATAATAATGTCGCAATCGCGATACAGCGCCTGGGCATCAGGGACAATTTCGACACCTGCTGCGCGATAGGCTTCATCGGCAAACTTTGCCGCGGCGCCGGCACCCGATTCGAGAGTGATTGTAAAGCCGATTTTATTTAAGATTTCAGCAACTTCTGGTGTCGTTGCCACCCGTTTTTCACCCGTATGGATCTCTTTTGGTACACCGATACGCATGCTTTATCTCCTTTTCATCATATTACCGTTGGCGAGATGCTGGAAAACTGCTGGTCAGAATACACTCTCAAAAGTCTGAGACAATGAGACAGATCGTTTGCAATGATAATGACGGATATGACAAAAGACAACAAAGGGTTTCCTGCCATGTATTTTCGACAAAAAACCCCTCCTGGTCGTATTTAAATGAGGTATGTCCCTGTTTTTTCCAGCCCCTGTTTCCATGCGACGATGGGAGCAGGAGGACGAACTATCCTTTTCGTGTATCAGGGAAATTTGATAGTGATTTTTTCGTCGCCGTCTTCGAGTTTGGATTTTATTTTCAGATCCATGCTGCTGTTACGGACACCAAAAGCCAGGGTAGTCTTGGCCTTGCCGTCGTCGAGATGGGTGATATCCCGCATGGCATTGATGATTTTTGCCGCGATCGGGGCTCCGGGTGAAGGAAGTTCCGCTCTTCGGTATTCGGCGGTTACCTTCGGGCCGTCATCCTTGGAGTTGGAGATGGTTATTTCTTTGGCGTTACTGTTGATCCCGTGCAGAACCGCCAGAGCAATCCACTTTAATGCCGCCTCGTCGGTATCGGCATCTTGTTTTAGCTTGGACATTTCTTTCAGTGGGTCATTGGTGGCAAAACAATCGCACAGACCCTGAACCTTCTGGTGTAAATTTCCAGCATCTTTCATAATATTCTCCTTTAAATGAGGGTGTCAGGCATTGGGTTATCAGAAATTGATTCCGGGCGTGATGAAGAAAACGCGTATGAATCGTTTGTTGATAGTAATAATCACCTTTTTGCCTGACACAAATGCAAAAGAGAATATTTAACCGCAACCGCCGCCCGATCCGCTGCAGCTCCCATCGGCGCAGGAGGTTTTTCTTCCTTTCAGTGCTGAGGTTTTCTGGTTTTGATAAACCGCCTGCAAGCCTTCTTCAATAAATCCGGCCGCTGTTATCGGGGTTACGCCCGACTTGGATAGAATGTCCAAAGGAGTCGATCCTATCCCGCTGACCAGCACGGCCCGGCAGTCGCCGAGGATTTTCGCCAATTGGTGCCAGCGTTTGATTCCGCCGCCTACCGCCGGGCCCTTACGATCTTCGATATGGCGATAGGAGTTGCCGTTTTGTTCCCAGATCTGAAAGCTTCGCGCTTCGCCCAGATGCTGATTGATCAGAAAGCCCTCTTCGGTGGCAACGGCAACATACGGGCGCATTTTTGCGGGCATTGGCTGCAGAGAGGAACAGGCGCTCAGGCAGCTGCGGAATTCTTCGGTTCGGTCATCGCCCAGCAGACCAACCGCATCGGCACGGCAGCGGGTACAGTGGCGCATCTGCGGCAGGTACTTCTCCGCTTTGCTCCGAAGCTGTTCCATCATCTCTTTGCCCGGTTGAGCTATATGGCCAAAAGGGGTGTTGATATTGGGAAACATGGCCATGCAGTTGAGCAGATCGACGCCGAGCGCCTGCATGGTTTCCGCGACCTCTTCAATATGATGGTCATTGATTCCCGGGACGACAATGCAGTTCGCCTTGACGGTGATATTGTGCGCCTTTAATTTCTTGATCGCCGCAAGCTGACGCGTGAGCAAGATTTCTGCTGCCTGCAAGCCGCGATAGATGACCTTGCCGTCCTCCACCCAGGAATAGATTTTTTGGCCGATCTGTGGATCGACGGCGCAGACGGTAATGGTCACATGGGACACGCCAATTTCAGCCAGGGCTTCGATATAGGGACCAATTGCCATGCCGTTGGAGGAGACGCAGAGCAGAGTCTCCGGATGATTTTTGCGGATGGTCCGCATGGTGGCGATAGTTTCCGGGCCATTGGCAAAAGGATCTCCCGGCCCGGCTATGCCGGCGACGCTGATCCGCGGTTCTTTTTCCAGCACCCGCTGCATATAGACGCCGGCCTGTTCCGGGGAAAGAACGGTGCTGGTGACGCCCGGTCGCGACTCGTTGACGCAGTCATATTTGCGGTCGCAGAAATTGCATTTGATATTGCATTTGGGAGCGACGGGCAGGTGCACTCGACCGAATTTGCCTTTAGCGTCGGCATTAAAGCAGGGATGACTGCGAAAATCTCTTGTTTCGGAATTTTTCATACTATCACCTTTGATGTGGAAAAATCGTTTTTAAAACGGGTGAATTTGATGGCCCTACAAAAACTCTTCATTATACGGCCTCCGTAGGGGCACACTCTCAGGTGTGCCCCTACGAAGTAATTCTGAGAATCATGTTTTACGAAGCCATCACATATAGCTGTAGCCAACGGGTGAATCGTCCTGCTTTTTTTCAATGACGGTATTGGTAATACAATCAAAAAGAACCTGAGCCCCATGGTAGCCAAGATGCAGAATGCGTTGCCCGCCGATTCGATCATGTATGGGAAAACCTACGCGAATAAGTGGCAGATTTTCTCTTCGGGCAAAGGCATAACCTTTGGAATGGCCAATGACCAAATCGACATGCAACTCTTTGGCCAAAGATTCAATATCAAAAAAATCGACATCTTCTTCGACCACCGGCAGCTCGCAATCCATGCCGTCCAGCACGGCAGCGATACTTGCACTAAATTTGCCGCTTTTCCCACCGGAGGCACAGAGCACCGGATGAATGCCGATTTCAGCAAGAAAGGAGGTCATACCGACGACCAGATCTTCTTCTCCGTAGATCACCGCCCGTTTGCCGAAGATATACTTATGGCCGTCGACCATGCTGTCTATCAAGCGTCCCCTGGCCGCTTCGTATCTGGTTGGAGTTTTTTTGCCGCTCAGTTCGGTGAGCCGGGAAAAAAGCCTGTCAGTTGCCCGTATGCCGATCGGCAGATCCATCTGATACAGTCTGGTGCCGAATTTCTGCTCCAGGACTCTTCCACCGGTTGCCGCAGGCAGAGTGGAACCGAGCTCGATGCTGCCCTTTGCCCCGCTCATGGTCCTGATCGCGGCGAGAGGTGTGCCGCCGGTTGGAATAAGCGGATAATCATTTTGCGCCTGGCCGTCGAGCGTGTCGGAATAGTCGGGCAGAATCGTCGCAGTGATACCAAAGTCGCTGCAGACATCCTTGAGATAGCGGATATCAGCAGGAGAGATAAAACCGCTGAATATGTTGATGGTTGCATTGGGCGCCGATGTCACGGTCAACTGGTCGACGGTCTCTTTCACTGCCGCGGTAAACCCTTCCATATGGGTACCGGCAAAGCTTGGCGTTGCGACATGGACAATGATGGGAGAAGCCTCGGTGCCGAACTCTTTTTTATATTCCGCGAGGATCATTGGCACATTGTCGCCGATGGTCTCAGTCAGGCAGGTGGTTGCCACGCCTATAATCTCCGGGGCGTATTTGGTGGTGACGTTTTTGAGGCCGAGCTTGAGGTTGGCGGCACCTCCGTAAATCGCCTGTTTTTCACCCAGTGAGGATGAAGCGATATCGATTGGTTCGTTGAAGTGACTGATGATATAGCGCCGCATATAAGTCGCGCAACCCTGGGAACCATGCAGAAAGGGGACGCAGTTCTCGATTCCCCTGAAAGCAAGGGACGCCCCGAGGGGCTTACATAGTTTGCAGGCGTTGGTGGTTGCGGTATAACTTGGCATCCGGCTCATATTGAGGTCTCCTTGGCTCTGCGGGGGACAAATTTCCAGACCGGGCTCATTACCGAACCGTATACTTCGCGGGCAAAGTTGAGCATGCCCTGGAAACCGGCCAGCATTTCTTTTCTTTCATGGTTGTGATCACAAAAAGCGACGCCCAGTTTATAGGCGATGGGTCGCTCTTTAACCCCGCCGACAAAGACATCGACGTCTTTTTCCTTTAAAAAAGAAGAGAGTTCGAGGGTGTTGGCATCATCGACGATAATGCAGCCATCATCGGTTATCTCGGCCAGTTCGATATAGTCTTCTTTGGTGCCGGTCTGGGAGCCGACCATGACCACATCCATGCCAAGCAGCCGGAAGGCCTTCACCAGCGAAAAGGCCTTGAAGGCTCCGCCGACATAGATAGCCGCTTTTTTACCGGTCAGTGCTTTTTTATATTTAGCCAGTTCGGGCAGCAGCATGGCCAGTTCTTCCTTGACTACCTGCCGGGCTTTCTCGAGCATCTCCGGAACATCAAAATGCCGGGCGACGGCGTAGAGCGCTTCGGCCATATCTTCGATGCCGAAATAGGAGACCCGAATGGCGGGAATGCCATAGTCCTCTTTAAGCATATTGGCCAGATCCATGGTCGCTCCCGAACACTGGACCACATTGAGTGCCGCGCCATGGCAGCGCTGAATGTCAGCCACCCGACCGTCGCCGGTTATATTGGCCACCACCTCGATGCCGATCCGCTCGAAATACTCGCGGATCAGCCAGATTTCGCCGGCCAGGTTGAAATCACCGAGGATATTAATGGAATATTTGGAAATATTGCTGATATCGCCCATGCCTACCAAGCGTGACATGGCGTTGCAGGCCGCTTCGTAGCCGCCGCGCTTGTTGCCTTTTTTAAACCCGGCCGATTCCACCGGCAGCACCGGGATGCCTTTTTCTGCGGCAATTTTTTTGCAGACCGCCTCGAGGTCGTCGCCAATAATTCCGACGATACAGGTTGAATAGACAAAAGCGGCTTTTGGCCGATGGAGTTCGATCAGCTCATCAAGAGCTCTCTCAAGTTTATTTTCGCCGCCGAAGATGACATCGAGCTCCTGCAGATCGGTGGAAAAAGACGAGCGATGCAGCTCAGGCCCCGACGACAGCGCGCCACGAATATCCCAGGTGTAGACAGCGCAGCCTATCGGGCCATGGACCAGGTGGATGGCATCGGCGATGGGGTAGAGGACCACCCGCGAACCGCAGAAGACACAGGCCCGCTGGCTTACGGCTCCGGCAAGACTCTCCTTGTTGCAATCAATTTCAAACGGGGCAGTGCCCTTGCGGTGGATCTGTTTAGATCGGTCTTTTAACAGTGGTGCGGTGCTCATAGTGGTATCCTTTGTCGTCAATATAGTAAGATGAATGGTCTTCATGCATAGTTAGCAAAGGGTGTACCAGATGAGGATTTCTTGTTTTATATATGTAAAATCAATTTATTAAGGCGTGATCTTTAAGAGGAGTTGCTGCCGAGAGGCAGTCCCTTCCACCAAATGCTACAAAATTGCAGGATAGTTACCTCTTTTGTAGGTTTTTACGCCCTTGACAAAAACGGCAAAATGGAAGAACTCTAGCAAAGCAAGTCCGTGGATAAACCGGCAAGAGTTTCAATCAACCTAAATATCAGCCTTGGCAGGAGGTGTTCAGATGGTGTCTGCAACAGTTCTAACGGAAATAAACGAGAAACATGTTGGAATAATTACCCTCAATCGTCCCGAACAGTTAAATACTTTTACCAGTCGGATGGCCGGAGAATTACACTCTGCGCTCTTGGCCATGGAAGGAGATGATGCCGTCCGGGTTGTTCTTCTCAAGAGTTCCGGGCGGGCTTTTTGCGCCGGGATCGATGTCAACGAGCTTACCGGTAAAACGGCGATAGAGTATCGGCGGTGGATAGAGTGGATGGAAAACCCCCTGGTGACGATTTCCACCATGAAAAAACCGGTCATTGCACAATTGCAGGGGGTCGCTACCGCCAACGGGATGGGCCTTGCCGCGGCGGCGGACTTGGTTATTGCCTCGGAACGAGTAAAGATGGGCCTTACCGCAATAAATGTCGGCCTCAACTGTGTCGGCCCTATTCTGCCGGTCGCCCGCTGCGTGGGCCGTAAAAAAGCTCTGGAACTACTTCTTTACGGCAATTTGTTAAAAGCCGATGAAGCTCTGGAACTGGGGCTGATCAACAAAGTTGTTGCCCATGACGATCTCGACCAGGCAGCGCTCGCCTGGGCCGAAGACCTCGCCAAGAGAAGCCCTCTGGCCGTGCAGATTGCCAAGAGTGCCTTCTATCAGTCCGAGGACATGGATTATCAGAAGCAGTTCCAGTATATGAACGAGGCTTTTGCCAGGCTGTGTACAACCGATGATGCCAAAGAAGGCGTTGCCGCTTTTTTAGGCAAAAGAAATCCGCAGTGGAAATTGCAGTAGAACAGGCGGCTATTTGGTTGGAGTCAAAAAGGTGTGGGCTTAAGTCTTCACCTTTTTGGTCTCGGCGTCCATCCCGTCGATCTTTCTGGTCATAAACCAGATTATGCAGGCCGGCCGAAATTTACAGAAAAGCTGGGGATCACTGCAGGTGAGGCACTCTTCACAGAGGGCGACGTTGTGTTTAAGGCACATATAACTGGTCTCTCGATCAGGGTGATTGACACAGGTCGGCATGATTACTTAACCTTTATAGCATCGGGTAGATTTGGCTGGCGGCTCACTATTTTTGGATGAGAAAGCCGATCAGGTTGGTTAGTTGCCCTTTCAAGAATAATTCCTGAATCCCGAGATGCAATCAAATATTATTTGTGGCAAGAGTTTTGCGAATGCCAGAATATATTGTTCTCATTATTTGCCTGGGTGATAAAATAAATTTTGTCGAGCAGGTTCAATCTCTTACTATGGAAAGCAGAAACACCACTAATTTACGATAGCCGATGCCTTTTGTCAGCGAAAAACATATAGATAAAATAAGCTTTTTCTATGCTGTTATCGTCGTTGCTGTGATGACATTAGCCACTGGCGCAATGTTCATTACCAATAAGGTTGAGACGCTTAAAAAAGATCTCGTTGATTTGGAACAGGATTTTATCGTTCAGCAGAAGGAGCAGCTCAAAAATGATGTCCATTCACTTCTGGTTCGGATAGATTCCAGGCGATCGCGTATGGCCCAATTGCTTGAGGATCGTCTGCAAGAGCGGGTGGAAGAAGCACGGAAAATAGCAGAAAATCTATATCAGCAGATGCCGCGTGATATGAGCAGGGAAGTGGTCGCTAAGATTGTTCGTGAAGCCATAAGGCCGATATTGTTTAACGAGGAACATGGATACATTTTTATCCTGACTCTGGATGGTGAGGCTGTTTTATACCCACCTGATCAAAGTATCGAGGGCTCAAATTTCCTTACCAATAATGTCACAGGCGGACCTGACGCCATCAACGACCTTATCAAAATTGCCGGTGATAAAGGCCATGGCTTTTATCATTACAATTGGACGATACCTGGTGACCCATCGGGATCACTGCATAAAAAAATTTCCTATATCACCCTTTTTGAGCCATTAGGCTGGGTGATCGGTACTGGTGAGTATATCGAGAATCTCGATGCTCTGGCTAAAACTTCCGTTGTCCAGGATTTTACAGTCAGTATGAACTCTGACTCGACAGATTATTATTTCGCTTATGCCTTGCACGATATCAAAGGGGGAGATGATTTTGCGACAATGGTGATAAACGGCAATCGTCCTGACCTCGTCGGCAAGAAAATATCGGATAATTATCTGGACGCAATGGGAAAACCGTTCCGGAAAGAATTTCTGAAGGGTATCCGGGAGGAAGGTGAGTCTTTTGTCGTCTACTGGTACAAAAAATCGGACGGCTCGGGAATTGGCCGCAAGCTGTCTTATTTTAAGCTCTATCCTGAATGGAACTGGATACTGGCTCGTGGTATCTATTTCGATCGTCTGGATAAAATCATAGCCACCAAAAAAAAGGAACTCAGCAAAAAGGTAAGAAATGATATCCTTCTTCTCTGCCTTATTTTCCTTGTTGCTTTGATTGTCGCTCTTTTTGTGGCCTATAAGTTTTCCAAAGGCCTGCAGAACATTTTTGACCGATACAGACAGACCCAGCAGGAAAACTTTGAGAAGCTGGAAATATTAAATCAGACACTTGAAAAACAGAGCAAGACTGACGCACTCACGCAGATATTCAACAGGGGGTTTTTCAACCAGCAACTGACAAGGGCGATTTCCTGTTCCAGCCGCTATAACACCCCAACTTCCCTGATTCTTTTTGATATTGACTATTTCAAGGTGATAAATGACAGCCATGGCCATCTGGCCGGGGATACCGTCCTGAAAGAGCTGGCATGTCTCGTTCAGGATAATATCAGGAAAAATGATTTTCTTGCACGCTGGGGTGGAGAAGAATTTGTGGTCCTGGCCCCGGGCATCGATGGGCAAGAGGCTCTGCAGTTTGCCAAAAAACTGCGATTGCTTATTGCCAGTTTTTCCTTCTCCGTAAAACTCACTATCACCTGCAGTTTCGGGATCAGCAGCTTTATCGCTCCGGAAGATGGTAATACTTTCGTGCAGAGGGTGGATGAGGCGCTTTATCAGGCCAAGCAGGCAGGGAGAAATACCTGTGTTTTGCTGTAGCAAGTATCCGTAGTGGGGAAAAAGCTTAGTAATCTGATTGCCTAAAAAGAGGTACACTTAGGGGCACACTTGGGTGTGCCCTTTTCGCAACACGGCCTGATTTATTCCGACTTCGGCTGCAGATCGTCAATTCGTTTTTTGATCATTTGCAGGTTTTTTGCTAGATTTTGTGTTTCCTGGGTGAGGTATGCCAAACTCGTCCGGCGGTGAGGCTGTCTGCACTGGCGCAGATACCGCCCGTCCTTCTGCGCCAAAACCCCGACCAAATCCTCTCCCTGCTCCTCCTGCAACAAAACGACCTCGACGGCACCCTCGTCCGTATCCAGTACCGGAAGCACCGGCATCCGTTCTATCAGTAGCCTTGCAAAATCCTCTTCTTCCACCGGACATGGCTCCGGCTCCCACTGGCCCACTTCTGTCAAATCCCGGCATGATTTTACCTCCTGTTGTTTTTTTACTTTAGCTTTGTTGATGGCGCCGGCCTCCTTTACCTCCGCCGCCTCGGCCTTGTCCACCACCACTTCCATCTCGACGTCCCTGGCCACCACCCCGGCCTAATCCACGTCCGCCGGGAGTACACCCTGTATTATTCTGCTTTTCTTGTTCCTTTTCTTTGATATCGTTATTCTTTTGCCCGCCGTTTCCTTGTGGCATGATGCTCCCTCCTGTTAAGTTTTTTTTCATGACCTGCCTGTCAATTTCCCTGGGAGATCATCACTGGCAAATCAGTGACGGCCCCTTTGCCGCCGTTTTCGGTGTCCGCCGTGCAGGGTAAAAATGCCTCCACCAAAACAAATCTTTTTTCCGGTAATGAGAGCTTCGGCGACAATTTTACGCGCCTCGGCCAGTACTCTGCCATAAGTCTGTCTCGATACCCCCATTTGTTCGGCGGCCGCTTCGTGCGATAGACCTTCCAGGTCGCTTAACCGAATGGCTTCAATGCCTTCGACGGATAAATCAACCGCGCCGGTGGGTGGCATGTTTTCCGGCAGATAGCCGGACATCAATGGATATTCCGTCACGAGGCGCATTTTTTTCGGTCTGGGCATATAGATTTCCAATTATGAGTATTTGCTCATAACTTAATGCTGTACAAAAGGATTGGCAAGTATTATTTTGAGCGTACGACCAAAATAAGTGTGGTTATGTGCTCGGCAAGGCTTACCGGGAAGGGATTTTTTGGTTGGTGAGATGCTAAAAACGAATCATCTCGATAAAGAGAAACGGAAGGAATTCAACCTTTGACAGGAGTATTATGCAGAGTATCGACTGTCTCCTCCTATGGAAACAGTCGATTGGCAGCAGGGTTTTTAGGTGAGACTTTTCTTCGCTTCGTCAAGATTGAAACCATAGGTTTCGGTGACGAAACTGAGGTCTTTGTCGCCTCGCCCGCTCAGGTTGATCAGAATACTGCCATGTTTCATTTCTTTGGCGTATTTCATACAGTAGGCAACGGCATGGGCACTCTCCAGGGCTGGAATAATCCCTTCAACGGTGCTTAAGGTATAAAATGCATCGAGAGTTTCCAGATCATCGGCTATTTTGTAACTGATCCTTCCTTCATCTTTCAGAAAACTATGTTCCGGGCCGACACCGGGGTAATCGAGTCCGCTGGCGATGGAATAAACCGGAGCCGGCTCACCCTTTTCGTCCTGGAGGAGATAACATTTAAAGCCGTGGATGATGCCGGGCTTGCCGAAAGCCGCAGTGGCTGCGTGGTCGCCCAGATTAAGTGAACGTCCTCCCGGTTCGACGCCGATGAGTCGCACGGGATCGTTGATAAAGCCGGAGAAGATGCCCATGGCGTTGCTGCCGCCGCCGACACAGGCGCAGACCACATCCGGCAAATCGCCGGTCATTTCCAAAAATTGCGCTCGAGACTCGATACCGACGATGGACTGAAAATCACGGACCATCATTGGGAAAGGATGGGGGCCGACCACCGAGCCGATACAGTAGATTGAATTGACCGGATCTTTCAGGTAGGCCTGAAAAGCCGAATCGACCGCTTCCTTTAAGGTTTTCAGGCCAAAAGAAACCGGAATGACGGTGGCTCCGAGCAGTTTCATCCGGATAACATTGGGCGCTTCTTTAATGATATCCACCTCACCCATATGGATTTCGCATTCCAGGCCAAAATAGGCGGCCGCCGTTGCCAGAGCCACCCCATGTTGACCGGCACCGGTTTCGGCGATTAACTTCTTTTTCCCCATATATTTAGCCAGCAGACCCTCACCCATGCAATGATTGAGCTTGTGCGCGCCGGTATGATTTAGGTCCTCGCGTTTGAGGTAGATCTGGCTGCCGCCACACAATTTCGACAGGCGATCCGCATGGTATACCGGGGTCGGTCTCCCTTGATAGTGTTTCCGGATGGAGCGCAGTTCTTCGATAAACCGATGGGTTTTGCTGATGGTGCGGTAGGCTTCGGTGATTTTATCCATTTCCTCCTGCAGCTCCGGCGGAATATACGATCCTCCATAGGGACCAAAGTGTCCGGTGGCATCGGGTTGCTGGCGTGGATAGTGAGAGTTGTCTTTGGTCATAATGTTTCCTTTCTGTTTAAGTTTGGCTGCGTTAGAGAATGATCAGGATACCGGTTTTTCTTAATTTTTAGTTTCTCCCTCAGAATCATATAGGATAGCACAACGATAGCACGATTTTAAATGTCTGTTTGGCTTGATTTTTCAAACTAAAATAAACCTATTACAACCCACCTGTAACCTTTTGTCCGCTGGCTCGTTTTACCTGTAAATGCATCTCACAAATATTGTGGAGATATTACAAGGCGGCGGTTTTCGCCGCCCCTAATTATTTTCCCGCTATGGGAAAAATCAATCATCAGGAGGTTACAATATGAAGCTTTCGAAAAAAATAACCAGCATCATCGGTGTCACAGCAATCTTTGGCATGCTTACAATACCATCCTTTGCCGGCAACGGCCACGGTCCCGGCGATGGGTCAGGTAGCGGTGACGGGGCTCAGAATGGGACTGGTAACGGTCCGGGTACCGGAGACTGCACCAGCGCTGTTGAATTCACCCTGGATAAAACGCTGCTGTTGGCTCGTGGCGGTAATGGTGGCCGTGATGGCAAAGGAGACTGTGACGGCAGTGGAGACCGTGACGGCAGAGGCTCCGGTGACCGGGATGGCTCCTGCCGGTCTTAAGAGTACTTTGCGATCTTTTATATGTTGATCGTAACCGAATTGATTCAGTCCTCTTTCCCACAAAGTAGTCACACCTGATTTCATGATCGGCTGGGGAAGTCTAGAATCTGCAAATTTCCATCAAGTTTCAGCCAGAAGCCTTTCAAGGGGATGTGTCTCCTCATGGAGGGCTTCGTGCTTTTTAAGTAATAGTTCACCGGGACACAACAGGTGACCGTAAAACATCGATTTGTAAACGTTCAACCAGTGCTCCAGGTTCGTTCAAGCAAGCCTCTGAACTATTGTTTGCTATGTGAGGCGGTCTGATCGGACGGAAATGGGGTGCTGGTGAACGTTTACTTTTTTAAGGTGATGTTGTATCCATGAATATAATCGGCAATGAGGTAATGGACACTTTAACAAGTTGTTAAAAAAAGTTGGATAAAAGATTAGCCACAATGATTAAAAAGGCTATGGCCGGTGGAATCATTCTGCTGTTTTCAGGAACTGTCGGTATGGCATCTGCGGCAAAACTTTCCCGAAGGAGCTACTTGGCACGGTCATGTACCTGCGTACCCCCTCAAACTCAGCCTGTCGAAAAGGAAGGGTGTGAGTTGTTCGTTTCGCGGGTCTCTGCAGCCATGGACGGCTGCAGCGAAATCCCCAGGGATGGGTTGCGGCGTCCCAGGAAACGAACAGCTCACACCCCCCTGGTTCAGTAACTGAACATTAGGGTTAATCAAAATAGGATAATATAGGTACAAGATAATTCTCAGAAACCATATGCCATTATACTCAGCTGCTCCGACTCCCGAGTTCCACCAGAAATTATTTTTGACAAAGGTCTTGGCGAAATTTTTGTTATTCGTGTTGCCGGCAATATCCCTGATCCAATAGTCCTTGGCAGTATTGAATATGCCGCCGAACATCTGGGATCAACCTTGATTATGGTTTTGGGGCATGAAAGGTGTGGTGCCGTCACCGCCACAGTGGATGCAAAAGGACAAAGTACCGGCAGCAAGAACATTGATGCCATTGTCAAAGAAATTGAACCGAATATCAGCCTAGCCGCCGAAGACTGTAAAGCTTGCAAGGATGAGACAGATTGTGCGGCGACAAAGAAAGTGAGCTTGTAAACTGTGTAGTTGACACCAATGCAAAAACGGTAGCTGCCAACCTGATGAAAGATTCAGATATGATTAATCATTTAGTAAAAGAGAACAAGATCAAGATTGTTGCTGCCAGGTACGATCTCGATGACGGAACAGTGACACTTGTCAAATAGGGTGGTGCGGATTCGGAAGGCGGCCGGCTATGGGCATAATGGCTGCTTTCCGATATGCTGGATGCGAATGAAATGAGATGGCAACGTTACTTTTAAGCACGCTCCAGCACTTTCAAAATTGAATTTTCTCCGCCAAAATCATCTTTTTCTCGAGAGGGTTGGGTTGGATCAGCTATCCGCTTGGAACCATCAAGGATATAGGCAAACCGGTATTCACCGGAAGGAAGCCGGAGATCCAGTTCCCAGTAGCCGCTGGTCCCGATTTTTTTCATCGGAACACGCTGCCATCCAGTAAAAGTACCGGTCAATTCGACTTGAGCCGCTGCCGGCTCAAAGATCACAAATCTTTCATGAGTTGCTGATTTTTCAGTCAAAAATGTTGTCTGGAGGAACAATAACAACGTTGCCAACGCAAATCCGGAACCGGCGTAGGCCATGGGGCGAAAGAATTTCCCTAGCCAGTTTTTTTTGTCGGGGCGAATTTGAATCTGTGCTGGAAAGGAGAGTTTCTCGGGCATTGTTCGCAACATTTTTTCTTGCAGCAAGAGGTCGACAGTGTCTTCGAAAAACTCCTTTTCAGAGTGAATTTTTTCGATAAATTGGACTTTTTCCTCGAGATCAAGTTCGTTATCGATATACATACTGCCAAGATAGTCCATTATATACCTCCCTCACGCAAAATTTCTTTCAGCCTGAGCCGAGCACGGTGCACTCTTACCTTCACGTTTGCCTCACTGATGTTAAGAATCCCGCCGATTTCGAGATAGGATAGATCTGCGCCGGAGAGAAGAGAAATCAGTTCGCGGTCAATGATCGACAGTTGTTGAATTGCCGCCAGAATCCTGTTAAAGCTTTGCCGATCATCGAGTTGTTGCTCAGGGTTGTTTTGTGGGTCTGTATGGTCCTCAGGATCAAACATAACGTTTTTTGTCTTCCGAAACGCATCCATAGCAGCATTCCTGGCGATAGTGTACAGCAAGGACCGACTGCTTTCTCCAGTTTTGCTGTAACGTTGCAGATAGCGGGTGAAACTCTCCTGTACCAGATCGCACGACAGATGGTAATCCCCCGTCATTTTCAACAGATAAGCAAAAAGACCGTCTTTGCTTTTGGTATAGAAAACGTCGTATTCTTCCATATGAGGCTGATGAGCAACGCTTATTCACTCAGAATGGCTGATAGGCAGGGAACACCAACCCCATAAAACTGCCGTTACTATTTACCACTGCCGCCGCCCGAACCGCCGCCACCTGAACCGCCGCCATCCGAGCCTCTGCCGCCTGAGCCGCTACTGCCCGAACCGCCGCCATCTGAGCCTCTGCCGCCTGAGCCGCCACTGCCTGAACCGCCGCCATTCGAGCCTTTGCCGCCTGAGTCACTACTGCCAAGTGATGCGTTGCCGCCTTTTCCTATGGCACGAGCATACTGTTGAGCTAACTGCTTGGCGGAGGTTTTTTGGGCTTCATCAAAAAATTGGTTCCGTAATTGTTCCATTTGTTGTGCTGTGTATCGTTGCTTTAATGCCTGGCGAACAGTATCTGACGTATCTGCGGAATTAGCGCCCAATCGCATCATTGACCGGACTGTCAGCATAGTCTGCAGTGATAGTTTGTCGGCTTGGGCGTTTGTCTGCTTTTGAGTTTGTTCCCTTAGGCGATCCATTATCTTGTCCAATTCTTTGTCAGCCATTCCTGCCGCCAGGCTGTCAGCGATGGCTTCAGCCATGATTGCGGTGTTTTTTCTATCATTCGACAGCGAGCCGGCAAGCCGGTAGGCGTTACTATAGCGATTGCGTACCGTCTCCATGGCGGCAATCACCTGCTCTTCTGAAACGTGTTTGGCCATACCTTCCATGGCCTTATTTATAACCGGTTCAGTCGGGAGACCTTCATCGGCGGTACCGAGTATCGTCTGTCCGGCACGGATGATGTTCTGCTCTTGATACCTGTTTTGATACATCAGGCTGAACATTACTTGCACCGGCTCCGCAGGTATGCCCTGGGTCCTCATTTCCCGGGTGTAACGCTCGACGTTTTGCTGCTGCGCGGGCGACAAAGCCTGGAGCTGGGCAGCATGAGTCCATGTTGACATGACTAAAAAGGCAAGCAAAAATAGTCTGAGAGCTTTCATAATTACTTTCCTCTGGAGAATTTGGAATTATTTATATAACGTCTGCAGCATGGAAAGGTTACGATTTCGGCTCGAAAATGCAGTTTTCCATGCCGAAATCATCTTTTTCTTTCATAAGACAGGATGGGAGAAAATTTTCACCATCAATCCGGTAAAAATATTTGAATGGTCTCTGACTGGACAAAGTCAGTTCCCATACACCCTTCTGCTGCCTGAGTTTCTGGCCTTGATAGCCATCCAGCGAATGGAACAAAACTACATCTTGTGCCTGCGGTTTTACGAGATACAAAGTTACGTCTTGGTCATTGATTCTAGAGAAATGGGTGGAGCAGGAAGAAAAAATTGCACAAAAGACTATTAACCCTAAAGTTATCGATTTCACAACGACTCCTCTATCGGTAGAATCAAGTTTGGACTTGAAAGAGCTCAGAGCGCAGCGGTTCGCAAGTTGACCAGTATACCCAATGATACCCAGTAAATTGTACAAAACGAGCAATAATTGCACTATAGTAATATTGCCGCGATATGGCGCGGCAGCCAAAAGCCCAAAAGATGATGGTGGAGCTGGAACACATACATGGAAAGTACAAATACCTAACATCCGGCAAAGGCAGGCAAAGAAAAAACAGTTTGCGGGGACTTCTGCCGGCATATACCCTCTCTGCGGCCCCTAATGCCTGATCGAAGGAATCCAGGAGCTGAACTGTCTCTACAGTATCTCCAACCTTCTGGAAAAATCAGGACGCTGGTCTTGACTGGATTCTGTCTTGTGCGGTTGAACTCATCCCTGCCGCTTTGCGGTGTCCAGAGCTGGACTTTCTGCTTGTATATCAAGCAAATCGATCAGTCCCCGATGCTGATCATTTTCTAATTCCTTGGGAAAGCCTGTGTCAACGTTTCGGCTATCCTTGTTGAACGGAAATTAGCTTTCGGAAGGACCATCCTGAAAGTTTTTATCACCGTAAATGGCCATGCACTTGCGGACAATCTGCGCGGTATGGGACAACCAGTGAGCATATTTCAGGGAGACGGCATGCACGGCGCGGTTTTTGAGCTGTATGTCGCCTGCCGGCGTCGACATCTCAGGTGGCTGCCGCCCGTTATCGAGGAGTTTGACGAAAAAGTTTTCTATGTCAAATCGAATCGGCCAGGGAGAGGAACAAAGAACTCAGACCATTTTTTTCACCACGTGGCGGATAGCGCTTACGCCATAAGAGAAAATAACGGTCAGAGTATGAGATGCAATTGCTTTTTCTGTGATCAATCAAATTCACGAGGAACTTCTGTCAATTCTGAAATTCCAGAGTGAGAGTGCCATCCGCGTCGTTGGGGATCATTTGATAGGTTCCCGCACAGGAAATGATCAGATTATGGACTTTTCCTTCGATGATAAACCGTTCAGTAATGTCATTTCGTTTATCGATCTCGGATTCGATATTGAAAACCAGACTCACCTGTTCACCTTTTTCCTCCATGCGCAATAAAAAGGCATTGTGCTGAACGAAAACAAGGTCTTCGTAGCAGTGGGTCACGTCAAAACCCAAATTTTCAACAAGGTTTTTCAGGATTCCAAGAGGTCTGAAGGGAACAGCTTCTTTGTTCGTCACGATATCTCCTCACAACTATGACAGTGAACGACTGTGCGCCGGCTGTTCGGTTTTGCCCAGCGTTCGAATGGAGGCGATTGCATCCCAGCAATAATAGGTATTTATAGCCTCTTTATCTTTCTGCTCCGTTATGCGAATAAATCCATCGCCGAGAAAGAGCACCGCATTTTCATACACTTTGCCTTCGTTTACCTGGATCTTGACGTCTTTTCGGATTTTTCGTGAGAGGGTGCCATGGACGGGCATCGAGGCATATTCGAAAATCTTTTCTAAGGTTGGTTTTTCCATTGTGTTTTCTTCCTTGGTTATTGGCTTATGGTTGTATGGTGATCATAAAGATATGGATGCAGCACTGCTCGCACGTCTTCACCGATGGCCAGCATTTTCACCACATCGTCTTCGCTGGGGATATGGAGAGTAAAATTGTCGAGAGAACATATCTCCTGGAAAGTGTCCAGATACATGAGCTTTTCGGCCAAATCCGGCAGCTCGCCAAGATGGAGCTGCAGGGCCCGGAGAAGGTCGGCCATGGTATGATTATCCGCCAGGTCGCCGTTTTTCATTAAAAAGGCCATGATCAGTTTCTCGATGGCCATGCAGGTGACATTGTAGAGGGTATCAGTCGAAAATCCTTTCTTCTTTTTCTGATACGCCGCGGTGGCGGTATGGAGAAACTGCTCGCCATCACGGCGGTAGTCACGCCAGTTGTCTATCTGGACAAAATTCATGTCTTGTCTCTGCTCCTCTGATATCTGCGCAGGCAGATAAGTTGGGTCTGCTGCCAGCCCTCGTGAAGGTAAAACCCGAGGGCGGGTACATTATTACGATCGGCAAGAAGCTGCATTCGTCCAGCCCCTTTTGTTGCTCCCCACTGACCAAGTGCCTGTAGCAGTTGCGCTCCGATGCCCTGCTTTTGCCGGGACCGTTTGACTACTACATCCTCGATGAGCAGAGACAGCCCACCTTCGGCGGTAGAGATGACCAGCTGTCCTGTCCCCATTGCAATGACACTATCTTTCTCTTTGGCCACCATGATCGAGGCCATTGGAGAAGCAAGGAGCATTTCCAGACCTTTGCGCTGTTTTTCAGCATCAAAAGAAAAATCTTCTTCGATGCTGAAAAGCTGCAGCAGGAGCAACACCATACCATCGAGGTCCTGTTGCAGAGCTGGTTGAATCATCGAATCCATACCGTTGGTCTATTTTATCAGATAGTCAGCAGGCGGGTCCCCATCTTCAAGTCCGTCCAGCACTGCATCGATTGCTCCTTCGCTGTCAATGCCTTTGAACCATAAATTATCCGGCTGAATAACCATAATCGGCCCGGATTCACACTGTTTGAGGCAGCCGGTAGCGACAACCTGCATGTCCAGACCGCGATCGAGGATTTCTTCCTCAAGATACTGCAGAAAGCCATCGGTCTGTTTATGGCAGATCCCCTTGGGATCGCCCTTGGCGCGGAAACTCTGGCAGAGAAGGATCTGTCTCTCGGGTAAAGCCATATTGCACTCCTTTATTGGTGGTATTTTATTTTTTCTTGTTTTTCTTGCCGCCACCGTAGAGTACGTCGACTGTACCTTCGATGTTTTCTTCGGTTATAAAGACTTTTATTCCGGCTTCGGCAAGTACTCGACATGGTGTCTCCCCGGCACTTGCCGCAAGCAGGATAAAGCAGTCGGGGAGCGCCTTGGCAAGTTCGATCCATCTGGCACTGCCCTTGCCTGGTTCCGGTGCATCCCGTACTTCCAGCAGGCAGGCGAGGCCGTCGGCTCTGGGGCCGTAAATAACAAATTTTATTGCTTGGCCCAGATGCAGATCGATCTCGATGCCGTTCGAACTGGCCACAGCCACATTCGGCCGTTCCTTCGTCGGCCTGGGAAGTGATGAAATCCCGGCTGCAGTTGAATTGCAAGCCTTGTCCGCCGATTGCAGGACAGTTGCCGTGGTTACCTGAAGGTATTGCCCGGCCTTGGTAACTGCCCCGGCAATCATTTCAGGAGACGGGCTTTCAAGATCGACCTCTGCTGCTACCTCCGGGACGTAAGGAACGAGAGAGATAGTATCGGCTCCCAGTTCCATCATTTCGCTGCTGATTTTGACCACGTGGTCGGTGTTATAGCCTGGATAAAGTGTGGTATGAACGCCGACGGTCAGGTTATGGAATTTCAAGGCCGGCACACCGTTACGCTGCTCCATGATGAGGAGTTTAGCCGCTTCAGAAATTTTGAGAGTTTTTTGGCCGGGTCGTATCCAGGCATAGAGTTTTTCCAATATTTCACTGCGGACTCCGTTGACTTCCACCGCTATATAATTGGCTCCGGCCCTGGTCAAATCGCCTGCCAGTCGATCACTTCCTATGCCGAGGGTGCTGAGGCCGATCTGGATATGTGGATACCGTCTTCGGATTTCAGTGATGGCATGGAGAGTGATTTCCGGAGTTGCGAGTGGGTCCCCCGGTCCGGAAATTGCTACAATCGACACACTTTTACCTCGCTCCTCCATGATTTGATCCAGCCGGTCCAGTGCTTCAGGGACCATAAGGCACTGGCTATGGGTAGGCGTAGGGGGAGAGAATCGGGTTCGAGCGACAATTTGTGGTGCAACGGGCAGATAGACCACAGAGTCGCTTGAGTTCGTTGTGTTTGAGCAGCAACAGTCTTTATGTTCGGCAATCGTTATCGCGCTCATTTTTCCACCAGGATACATTTGTTAAAAGGCAGCAGCAGGCAATGCCGGCCTGCTGCTGTGAAAAGAACTACAATACCAGCTCGAATTTTTCTTCAGGGGAGTCTCGGTCTTTGCGATCCAACAATACTCCCAGGATCTGTTCAAGCAGCCGCAGTCCGCCTTTATAGCCAACCGTCGGGAAGTGCTGATGCCCCTGGCGGTCAAGGATGGGAAAACCCCAGCGGACAAAAGGTATGTCTTCATCGCGAGCGATGTACTTGCAGTAGGTGTTGCCGATGATGAGATCAACCGGCTCATTTTTGATCCACTGATGCAGGAGAAACATATCGCCTTTCGCCTTTACATTGACCTTTTCCCCCATATTTATCGTTATTTCTTTGATCCGCTTCTCAAATTTTTTGCCCGGGGTACCAGTGATGATATGGATTGGGCACATATCGATGGTAACCAGGAACTCGGTCATCGCTATCACTTGATCGGGATCTCCGACCAGAGCAACTTTTTTATCATAGAGGTATTGGTGCATGTCTGAGATCATATCCACCAGGGTTCCTCTTTCCACAGCAATTTCGTCCGGTACCGAGGTGCCGGCAATGGTCCTGAGTGCATCGATAAAACGATCGGTGGCCTGCAGGCCAAAAGGCATATCGAGTATCGCGCAGGGTACCTTGCATTTGGTATCAAGGAGTCTTGCTGCATCGGCGGAACACCATTCGCCAAGAGCCAGGGTACCGATACTGCTCCCGCTGTTCTTGATATCGGCGATGGTTGCCCCACCGTCCGGAAACATCTTGTATTCTCCGGTGAGCGGTGCATTGAGAACCCCGGAGGTATCAGGAAAGACATTTGCTTTCGCACCGACTAAAGAGGCAAGTCTCTTGATTTCCTCCATGTCACAAGGCTCAACCCAGCCCGGAATGATATTTATCTTGCCGTTTTTCTTATCTGATGGCTCCGCCAGGGCAGCCATTGACTTGACCATATTGGCAAAACCAGTTACATGGGAGCCGACATAACTTGGGGTATTGGCACCAAGAACAGTCTTGCCTTCCGGAACCTTTCCTTCTTTTTTCGCTTTGTCGAAAATCTGCGGCAGGTCGTCACCGATTGTCTCAGACAGGCAGGTGGTGTGGACCGCGATAACATCCGGTTCGTAGACCGTAAAAATATTATCTATCGCCTGCAGAAGGTTGGCCTGCCCGCCAAAAACCGACGCGCCCTCGGTAAAGGAGCTGGTGGCAGCGGAAATCGGCTCTTTATAGTGCCTGGTCAGGGTGGACCTGTGATAGGCGCAACACCCCTGGGAACCATGACTGTGGGGCAGACACCCTTTTATTCCCAGGGCGGCATACATGGCGCCGATGGGCTGGCATGTTTTGGCCGGGTTGATCATCAGGGCTTTTCGCTCTGTTATTTCTTTTGGTGTATGTCGCAGTAACATTGTCTTACCTTCTTTGAAAAATTTATTCCCAAACATAGGTTGCGGAAAGTTCCGGTTTCTCCTGCCAGGGGGCCTTCATATAGCTCCAGATCTTGCTGTTGACCAACCGGTCGATCTCTTGGTAGAAGTTAACAGCACCTATAAATCCGGCGTATGGTCCACCAGAATCGTAACTATGCAACTGTTTCATCGGCACCCCGAGTTTCTGGATCGAATATTTTTCCTTAATGCCGGCGCAGAAGAGATCCGGTTTCATTAATTCAACCAATTTCTCAGCCTCGTATTGATTGAGGTCGTCGACGACGATGGTGTTGGTATCCATATCCGGGTTAAGGCCCTCATATGCCTTGAATTCAAGCCCGTCTTTTTCAAGAGCCGCTATCTCTTCCGGGGTCCTTCTCGGTTTGTATAGTTCCGGATCCGCCTCAACATGAATTTCCTCGATGTTCCTGCTGTCGGCATCAACTTTCAGATTCGGAATGACGTGCCGTCCCTCATAGTCGTCACGATGGCCGAATTCGTAGCCGGCGGAGATGGTTTTCATGCCCATTTCATTAAACAGTTCCTGATAGTGATGCGCCCGGGATCCGCCCACAAAGATCATGGCGGTTTTTCCTTGAGTCCTGGGGAATACTGCCTTTAAAGCAGTTTCGACAGTCGGCATTTCTTCAGCGATAACTGCTTCTACCCGGTCGGTAAGTTCTGGGTCGCCAAAATACTGGGCGATTTTTCTGAGCGACTTTGCGGTTGCCGCCGCACCGATAAAATTGACTTTGATCCACGGAATGCCGTATTTGGTTTCCAGCATGTCGGCCACGTAATTAATTGAGCGGTGGCACATGACCGCGCTCAGGTCGGCCTGGTTGGCCGAAGCAAATTTGTCGTAGGTCGAATTACCGGAAAAGGTCGAGATGTTAGTGATCCCACATTTATGGAATATCCGGTCAATTTCAAAGCCGTCACCGCCGATATTGTATTCGCCCAGCAGGTTAATTTTGAATTTCTCCGTTTTCTCCGTCTCGCTTTTCCCAACTACGTGAGTGAAAACCTGGTTGTTGGCGATATGATGCCCGGCTGACTGCGAGACACCTTTGTAACCTTCACAGCTGAAGGCAAACACGTTACAGTCGCCGAACTTGTCTTTCATCTTCTTGGAAACCGCGTGGATATCATCACCAATCAACCCTACCGGGCAGGTGGCAAAGACGGCGATAGCCTTGGGGTGGAACAGGTCGTAGGCTTCTTGGATAGCCTTTTCGAGCTTCTTTTCGCCGCCGAAGATGATGTCCGAGTCCTGCATGTCGGTGGACATACAGTAGGGCATGAAGTTGTCATGACCTGTTTTGTTGGCATCAGTCTGGTTCCGTCTGGTGAGCCAGGCGTAAAAGCTGCAGCCGATCGGCCCATGCACCAGGTTGACGATATCGCTGGTCGGTCCCATGATAACGCCTTTACAACCGGCGTAGGTACAGCCGCGCATGGTGATGATGCCTGGTATGGTCCTGACGTTGGCAACGATTTCCGGAGTGGTGTTCTCTAAAGCCTCGTTGATCATTATCTGCTTGGCGCGTTTGCGGGCAACTTTTGGAGGATATTTTTCCAGCAGTTTTTCCTTGATGTTGTGGGGGGTCCACTGCACCAGTTTATGTGATTTTCCCATTACGTATCTCCTTGGAACCTATCCTATAGATTTCTTACCTTTTTCGCCTGTTCGCACCCGAACACTATCGGCCACCGGCATGACGAAGATCTTGCCGTCTCCTGGTTTGCCGGTCTGGTTGGTGGTAATGAGTGCCTCGAGCACATCGTCAACCTGATTATCGTTGACAACTATGGTGACCATCCGTTTGGGGTACAGGTTGCCTTTTTCGCCGAGCAGCGCCGCCGCTTCTTCGTATCCCTGTTCGGCGCCCTTGATAAGTTTTCGGTTAACAAAGCCAACTCCGCGTCCCTGGGCTTCGTGGGCAAAAAAGGCGTTTATGCCCGCGGCGGTAAGAGCCGCCTTGGTTTTGTTCATCATGTTCATCCGAACAACGGCGATGACCTCTTTCATGCACCCACCTCCGCCGCTTCGGCGTCTTCTTTTACTCCGGAACTGATGGTGTAGACATCCTGCACGTCGGCGACGAAAATCTTCCCGTCCCCGAAAGCACCTTTTATTCCGGACCGTGCTGCATCCATAATGGTATTAATAACGAAATCCTTGTCTTCGGCCTTGACCACGCTCATCAGCATGGTTTTCGGAATCTCGTCGTAGGTCACATCACCGATTTTTATGCCCCGCTGTTTTCCCCGGCCGCTGACGGAGTATTTGGTTACCGCCGGAAAACCTGCATCCATAAGGGCAGCGAGTACGTCATCTGATTTTTCCGGTCGAACAATGGCTCTGATCATGATCATCATTTTGGTGTCTCCTGGGTGACTTGGAATGGTCTGCTTATCGTGGTAAAATTTTTCTGCTTTAGATACGTACCCCGTTTTTAAAAGGACTTGGTTGCCTTATGATTGTTACACTGATTCCAGTAGGCCAAAATCGAGCAACAGCTGTTCCAGTTCTTCGATGTCCAGAGGTTTGGGAACGACAAACATTTTATTGTCATCAATTGCCTTGGCCAGGCCGCGATATTCATCTGCCTGTGGCGCTTTTGGATTCCATTCAATGACTGTTTTGCGGTTAATTTCCGCCCGTTGTACGTCGTTGTCGCGAGGGACAAAATAGACCATCTGGGTACCAATTTTTTTAGCGAGCTCCTGGATCATCTCTTTTTCGTTGTCGACATTGCGTGAATTACAGATGAGGCCGCCGAGTCGAACACTGCCGGACTGGGCATATTTCATGATGCCTTTACAGATATTGTTGGCGGCGTACATAGCCATCATTTCACCTGAGACAACGATATAAATTTCTTCCGCTTTTCCGTCTCTGATCGGCATGGCGAAGCCACCACAGACAACATCGCCGAGAACATCATAAAAGGCATAGTCGAGACCTTCGCTTTCTTCATACGCTCCAAGAGATTCAAGCATATTTATCGAGGTAATAATCCCTCGGCCGGCGCAGCCGACTCCCGGTTCCGGACCGCCTGATTCAACTGCCCAGGTTCCACCGTAGGCGGGCTTTCTGATATCGTCCAGTTCCACGTCTTCGCCTTCTTCACGCAGGGTATCAAGAACTGATTTCTGAGCCAGTCCACCAAGCAGCAGACGGGTCGAGTCAGCCTTTGGATCACAACCCACAACCATTACTTTTCGTCCCATCTCCGCCAGTCCGGCCACGGTATTCTGGGTCGTCGTGGATTTGCCGATTCCGCCTTTGCCGTAAATTGCTACTTTTCTCATCATAATCTCCTTATGTGGGATGAAGTTTGTCTTGTTGAGTACAACTCTCGCAGTTGCAACTCTTTCAGCAAAGGCTGTGCCAGCTTTATTTTTCAAAAAATAACATAGCTTAAACAATACCTTATTTAGTTGGTCGGCGAGTTTCCACTCTTTTTGCAATGATGAATCGAGCTTCACTTTTTCGTAGGAAGACAACAAAAAAGTAAGCAATTGTCGAATTTGTAAGGTGTGATTTTTAAAAAATAAAATAATTACATATTTGCAATATATTCTTGCTCGACCCAACAAATGTGTTGTGAAAAAGATGGTTGGACAAAATTAAAGTGGTCACTATTCGCTGGATTTTTATAATAAAGTTATTGATATCAGGTATTTGTGGTAATGGAACAATGATTGCAAATCGATCTTCGGCAGTAAAGGGCTCAAAAAGGAAGCGAGCCCAAAAAGGAAACGAGCCAAAGCTAAATGAGAGGGAAATAAATGTTGCAAGCAGATAAGCGAGATATATCCAGTGAACCGAGTCATATTCAAGGTATCGAACTGCTGGCTCTGTACCGGATTACCGAGCTGATCGGGACGGTAGTTGACTTAGAGAGTACCCTGTCACGGATTCTCGATGTCCTCAATGATACTATGAAAATGGAGCGGGCGACGCTGCTGTTTTATGACAAGGTGAAGCAGAAGCTAATGATTAAAGCGTCCTGCGGTTTATCCGAGGAAGAACAGATGCGCGGCGTCTATCGCCCGGATGAAGGTGTGTGCGGGCAAATTTTCCAGACCCGCTCACCCTTTGTCGTGCCGGATATCAACAGCGAACCACTTTTTTTAAACCGCACCGGGGCACGGACCGGGGTAAGGAAAAGCAAGATCTCTTTTCTTGGTGTTCCGGTCATGATCAAGGGTCATCCCGAGGGCGTACTGACCGTCGACCGGCTATTTGGCGATGATGTGTCCTTTGAAGAAGATATCCGTTTTCTCACCGTCCTCGCCACCCTGATCGCCCAGTTTGTCACCCTGCATCGGGAAATAGAAAAGAAGGAGGCCATACTGATTGAAGAAAATGCCTCGCTGAAAGCCAAACTCCACCATGTCCACAGCGGACACTTCATCATTGGTAACTCCAAACCGATGCAGGAGGTGTTCAGCATGATCGACAAGATCGCCAGCAGTACGGTCACCGCTCTTCTGCTGGGCGAGTCCGGAACGGGTAAAGAGCTGGTGGCTAAAGCAATCCATGAGGGTGGTCGTCGCAAGGATAATCCCTTTATCAAGGTAAACTGTGCTGCCCTGCCGGAGACTCTCCTTGAGAGTGAGCTGTTTGGCCATGAACGGGGGGCCTTTACCGGAGCGCATGCCCAAAGGCCGGGACGGTTTGAACTGGCTGATCAAGGAACTATTTTTCTTGATGAGATAGGCGAAATGCCGTTGCCTCTCCAGGCCAAAATGCTACGGGTGCTGCAGGAAAAGCAGTTTGAAAGAATTGGTGGTTCAAAAACCTATACCGTCGATGTACGAATTGTCGCGGCAACCAATGTCAGTCTGGAAAAGGCAGTTGCCGCTGGCGATTTCCGGGCCGATCTTTATTATCGGCTCAATGTGGTGCCCATTGTTCTACCGCCGTTGCGTGACAGAAAGGATGATATCCCCTTGTTGTTCAGCCATTTTTTGAGCCAGAGCAACGAGCGCAACGGCAGAACGATGAAAATCACCTCGGAGCTGCTCGATTTCCTTATAGGCTATGCCTGGCCGGGCAATGTCCGGGAGATGCAAAACTTGGTCGAACGTATGGTCATCCTGGCTGAGGGAGATCGGCTCGGACTGAACGATTTGCCGGCAAGCCTCTTTGCCGTGGAAAGATTGCCGCCGGAAAAAGTGGTTGCGGCCGACGGCCAAACGGAGAATCCTCGATCCCCGTTTACCCGCAAATCGCTGCAGGATATCGAACGGATCGAGATTGAAGCTGCGTTGCGGCGCAACGGCTGGGTTCAGGTTCGGGCGGCCCGGGAATTGGGCCTGACGGAAAGGCAGATCGGTTATCGGATTAAAAAATACGGCCTGAACCGCTACGAATCGTTTCGGTGAACTGAGAATAATAGGGGACAAGAATAATAGGGGACCCCCTATTTTACTTTTAACTTTATTTTACCTGCGTTGGCCAGATCAGTATAATAGGATGTCCTCATTACTTTTTTAACGGTTGACCCTCTGGTAAGAATACTTTATAAATCCATGAGATTATAAACGATCATCAAATATTATTCTGCCAATGGGTGTTCTATGCCAAGCCAAATTCTGAAGAGTCTTGTTATTTTCCTGATCGCCGTGACCGTCCCTTTATCGCTTTTTGCTGCGCCAAAATACAAAGATGAATACAAAATGAGCGTGGTGGTCGGCCCTAAAATGCCATGGGGGGAAGGAGCGACAAAATTTTCCGATCTGGTGCGTGAACGAACCGGAGGTCGAATCAATATCAAGGTTTATACCTCGTCGTCTCTTATGGCCGGAAAACAAACCAATGAATTTCTTATTCATCGCCAGGGCGTGGCCGATTTCTGTTTGGCCTCGACCATTAACTGGTCAACCACCATCAAACCTCTCAACCTTTTTAATCTGCCGTTTTTCTTTCCGGACTACAATGCACTGGATGCTGTAACAGAAGGCGAGGTGGGCAAGGAAATCGGCACCATGCTGCATGATAAAGGGGTAACCCTGCTTGCCTGGGGAGAAAATGGTTTCAGGGAAATCACCAACTCGAAGGGGCCAATAAAAGAACCTGCAGACCTGGTCGGTATGAAGGTTCGGGTGGTAGGCACGCCGATTTTTATTGAAATAATGACTGCTCTGGGCGGCAATCCGGTCAATATGAACTGGGGGGATGCCCAGGTGGCTTTTCAGCAGGGGGTTGTCGATGGGCAGGAAAATCCCGTCGTCGCTATTGAAATTCCCTTGCAGATCTGGCAATTTCATAAATATGCTACCATCTGGCACTACGTTATCGACCCGCTGATGTTGACCGTCAACAATAAGGTCATGGCGAGTTTCTCAGCAGAGGATCAGGACATTATCCGTCAAGCCGCCATTGAAGCTACTAAAGAACAGCGCAAGGTAGTGCGCAAAGGTCTGATTGCTCCGGATTTAAGTGCCTTGAAAACCTTGAAAGACAATGGCATGGAAGTGACTGTTCTTGATGAAGCTGCTCGAGCCCAGTTTAAAGCTAAAACTGCCGCCATCTATGAAAAATGGGTTCCCGTTGTTGGTGAAGACCTTGTTAAAAAAGCTGAGGCTGCCATAGCTGCATCGCGAAATTAAGGTAACCGTCCCAACAAACAGTAACCCATTTTCGTCCGATCAGGCCCCGTCACATAGCCAACCATAGCTGAAAAGGCCTGTTGAACGAAACTGGGGGCACTGGTTGAACGGCTACAGATCCCATATGCGGTTACCTACTGCTGCATTCCGGAGAACTATTTCTAATTAAGCAGGAAAATCAGATTGCGTAAAATTCGTTGGATCGCCGGGCATCTCGAGGAGATGCTCGGCGCCACTCTTCTTCTCATTATGGCAGCGCTCGCTTTTGCCAACGTCATAACACGTTATCTATTTGAATTTCCTTTTGCTTTTACGGAAGAGATTGAGGTGAATGCCCTCGTCTGGCTGACGCTGTTCGGCACTGCCTCCGCATTCAGGCGCAGACGTCATCTCCGCATGTTGTTTTTCCAGGATAATTTCCCTGAGAGAACCAGAAAAGTGATCAATATTGCCATCGCTCTGCTGGGTGCGGGGCTCTTTGCTTCTCTTGGCTATCTGGGTTATAAGCAGATTATCGATGAGCGGCTCCTCGAAATTACCTCCGAATCGCTGAATTACCCGCAGTGGATCTATACCCTATGCATACCTGTCGGCTGTGCGCTGATAGTTTTTAGAATCCTGCAGGCTGCCCTGTCCGATATGCAGGATAAGTGATATGGGCATTTTACTTTTCGTGGTCTTTTTTGTCCTTTTGTTGCTGGGAGCACCCATTGCCATAGCTATTGCCGTGCCGAGTTTTCTGGTCATCTGGGCCGCTGATCTCGGCGCAGCGGTTATTGCACCTAATTTTTTTGCCGGAATCGCCAAATTCCCTTTACTTGCTATCCCTCTTTTTATCCTGGCCGGCTTTATCCTCGAGCGTTGCGGCATCTCGCAGCGGATTATCCATTTTGCCAATCTGCTGGTGGGCCGAAGGCGCGGCGGACTGGCTATCGTGGCAATCGGGGTGTGTGTTTTTTTTGGCGGTGTCTCCGGTTCCGGCCCGGCGGATTCCGCGGCAATCGGGGCCATTTTGATTCCGGCCATGTATGCGCAAGGATATAGCCGGGGCTACAGTGCGGCCTTGATTGCCGCTGCCGGCTCCACGGCCATCATTGTCCCTCCCAGTATCGCCCTGATCATTTATGGGGCGATCACCAATACCTCGGTGCCGGCACTCTTTGCCGCAGGTGCCGTTCCCGGTTTTCTGGCCGGGCTGTCCCTGCTCATTCCGGCAATCTGGATAGCCCGCAAGAAAGGCTATGGCAAAGAGCAGGAAACAGTGGAGGAAGCGCAGATCACCCTCTGGCAATCTTTTAAAGAGGCCTTCTGGGGACTGCTCGCGCCGGTCATAATTCTCGGTGGTTTGTATGGCGGAATGTTCACGCCGACCGAAGCGGCGGTGGTTGCTGTTTTTTATAGTTTTTTACTGGGTTTTATGATTTATCGCACCCTGACCCTGAAAACAGGCTATCAGATACTGGTCGATGCCAGTGAAACATCGGCGATTGTCATGCTCATTGTCGCCTTTGCCGGACTTTTTTCCTGGGCCGGCGCAACGGTGGGAATACTTGACGATCTGGCCAACATGCTCATGGGGATCAGCACCAATGAGTGGGTCGTGCTGCTGGCCATCAACCTGCTGATTTTTTTGGGCGGGATGCTGATTGACGCAATCAGTATTTTTTATATATTTTTGCCCATCTTTCTGCCCATAATCGAACATTTCGGTTGGGATCCAGTGTGGTTTGGCGTGGTTATGACCTTGAACCTGGCAATCGGCCAGTTCACTCCTCCGGTGGCGGTAAACCTCTATGTCACCACACAGCTGGCCGGCATACGGCTGGAAAAAACCTTCAAGGCGGTCTGGCCCATGGTGCTGGCGATGCTTATCGCTCTGGTGATAGTCATCCTTTTCCCCTCTCTCTCGCTGGTCATACCTCGATTCTTCGACCTTCTATGAGTTTTTCATGGGGCTTGCTTCTTGCAAAGGTATGTCTTTCAGCAGGAATGGTTATAGCCATTACCCTGATTGCCGAAAAGCTAAGCACCCGTTTTGCTGGAGTCCTGCTTGGCTTTCCGCTTGGTGCCGGGCTGACCTTTTTTTTCACCGGAATTGAACAGGGACCTCTTTTCGCTGCCAAAAGTGCTCCCTGGGCTGTCCAGGGATTGAGTGCGACGCTTATCTTCTGCCTTTTCTACAGTCAGAGTGGTAAGCGAGTACCGGAAGGCTCGGTTTTCTCTCTTCTCATGCCCACGTTTTTGGGGCTGTCGGGTTTTTTTGTTACTGCTTTTCTGCTCCAAAATACGTTACAGGAGCAATTGTCGCTGCGTATAGCGATTGTAATTTTTATATTTGTAGGAGTTGCGGTCTTTTTTCGTCTGAACCCATCTACAGCTATTCGCCGTAAGGTCCCGACTACCGCACTTATTCTGACGGCAAGAGCCTTTTTTGCTGCCGTAATGATAATCATAATCACGGCGCTGGCACAAACCATTGGTCCCCGGTGGTCCGGTATTTTTGCCGCCTTTCCTACCACTGTTTTGCCTGTAGCCTGGGTTTTGCATTATCACTATGGCGGGCAGACAATTCTCGCACTTTTTCGGGAAATTCCTTTGGGGCTGCTGGCAATAATAATATTTTCCTGGTCGGTTTATTACACTTTCCCATGGTTGGGGGTTTACTACGGTATCGCTATCTCTTATTTCGTGGCGTTTCTTTACCTGCTTTTCTATGAATTTATCCTGCGTTGTCCATTGGACAGGTTGATAGTCGGAAGAGGGAGATGACGGTTGTTGCACGCAGGAATCGGAGATGGTAAATTGCTAAAAGATACCTGGGGCGCAACAGTTTTTGCCGACCGCCATGGGGGGAGGCTGACCGTTTGAAAGATGATAGACTGTGTTTTCATTCAATTATTGGATATAACTTATGAAGATGATGGCAAGAGCTCTACCGGTAATTGTGTTCTTCTCTCTTCTCTGCTCTTTTGCCTGGGCAGATCCATATGCCGAGACCAAAAGGATGTTTGAAGAGGCCGGGATCGCCACCATATTCGAGAGTGCTTATGGCTATGCCCTCTTTCCAACCATCGGTAAAGCAGGCTTTGTGGTGGGGGGAGCCTATGGGGAAGGGCGGGTTTTTCAACAGGGAAAATATATCGGTGACTCGGTTATGACCCAGGCGACTATCGGCTTTCAACTTGGCGGCGCCGGATTTAGTCAGGTAATCTTCTTTCAGGATAAACGGGCGCTTATCAGCTTTATAAAAGGGCCATTCGAATTTGGTGCAGCCGCCCAGGCTACCGCCCTGACCGCCGGCGTCGGCGTCTCGGCCAACACTGGTGGCAGCTCGGCGACCGCCAGCGGCACAATGAACAACGCTGTCATCCGCAGTGCCGGTTACAACTTCGGCATGGCAATCTTTACCATCACCAAGGGCGGTTTAATGTACGAAGCCAGTGTCGGCGGGCAAAAGTTTATTTTTAGCAGACGCTGATTCGATAATTTATTCATGGTCAAATACATACCCCAGTGACCGTCTGCTTTTGAAATATTTTGGGTTTTTGGGATTTTGCTCAAAATAGCGGCGGAAGCGGACGATATAGTTGTCGACGGTGCGGGTCGAGGTGCCTTTGCTGTAGCCCCAGCCGATCTCCAGTAGCCTGCTGCGGGACAGGGGTTTCTTCCTGTTGACGATAAACAGTTTGAGTAATTTTATCTCCTGCTCGGTCAGATGGACGGTTCCGGCGCAACACTCGGCCTCCCCGCTGGCAAAATTGACTGTATTGCCGCCGAAACGATAAACGTTTTCTTCCCGGCCGGGAATCTGGCGGTTATCGTCCTGTTCTCGCTGCCACTGATCCCGGGTCAACAGGCGGTTGACCCGCAGCAGAAACTCTTCGAGACTGAAGGGTTTGGTCATGTAATCATCTACGCCGTCGAGAAAACCATCGACTTTATCGGCGGCATCCACCTTGGCCGATAGAATGAGAATAGGCAGACGCTCGTCCTCCAAACGGATGTTTTTCAAAATCTGCATGCCGTCGATGCCCGGCAGCATCAGATCCAGCACGATCAAATGGGGACACCACCGTTTCCATGCCTCAAGCCCTTCGATGCCATTCTGGGCCACTTTTACTTCATGACCCTGCAGGCTCAAGTTCAACTCGATTCCTTCGGCAATATGGCGGTCGTCTTCGATGATTAAAATGCGCTGGGCAATACTAGTATTCACTGATTTTCTCTCTCTCTCCAATAAGAGCCGGAGCCTGCCTGGGGAGGAAAAGGGTGAATCGTGCCCCTTTGCCGGTCCCGTCACTTTCAGCCGTTATTCTGCCTTTATGAAACCTGACCACCTGTTCAACCATATAGAGACCTAGGCCGGTGCCGACGACATGATGGGAATCGGCCCGCTCGATTTGGAAAAACTTCTGAAAGATCTTTTTGCTCTGCGACTTGTCAAAACCTATTCCGTTATCGGTAAAGAGAATCATCACAAGTTTATCCGTCTGTTTGAAGGTGATAGTAATTCGCGGACAATCGCTTTCGTTGTGCCTGATTGCATTAGACATCAGGTTCATCAGGAGCATCTGGAATAGTCCCTGATTGAGTGCAGCATAATAGCATGTTTGAGGCTGCTGCGGCATGGTGATTTCACTGCCGCGAAATAATTGTTCGTTCTTTCTGCAAAACTCCTCTACCTCGGTGACAACATCAACAACGAGCAGCTCTCCACTGAAAATTCGGGCTTCGATTCTGGCCAGATTGAGGATACCGTTGATGTTGTGCGACAACCTTTCCACGTCCGCCAGCATATATTCGAAATACTTGAGCTGTTTGTCCCGGGGCAGGTCATGTTTGATAAAGGTTTCCAGATAGAGCCTGAGCGACGTCGTCGGCGTCTTTAACTCATGGGTAAAGCTGTTGATAAAATTATACTGTGAGCGATAGAGGGCCTGAGTCTTCCGTTGATAGACAAAAATGATGAAAATACCCAGCAGGATAATCCCCACCAGAATCGACAGGACCATGATCACCACCCAGGTCTGCCAGGACTGAAACTGCTGCGGATCGAGATTGGTCTTCTCAATGACCGCCTTGAGCCCAGTACTTACCGCCACGTACCAGTAGATATATAAAAAGAGCGAAAGGCCGAGGGCAATAATCGAAAAGACAAAAATCGCGATAGGGTGCAGAAACCAGATGGAGCGCTTCATTGCATGCCGCTGTTTTGTAAAAGAATTGTCATTTGTCCTGCTTAACTATCTACTATTAAATTAATGAGTTACTCTACCTTGAGAATTTTTTAGTCCTTTACTCACTTGAGGTAGACTCATGACAGACAAATATCCCCTACATCATCTTGGAACCAGAGCACAGGTTTTATTGACCAGTGTCTTCGGCCCCTATGCTCAGGACGATGAATATGGCAGCAGTACCATTAATCCGATGGAACTGTACCACAACCAGGTCACCCGCGTACAGGGAGTTTTCTCCCTGCGCATGTTTCATCGCTCGTTCGGTTTGTTGATGATTAAGGAGAATATCGAAGCCCCCTGCACGCTACTTGATTTCCCAGATCTTGAGTGTTTTATTAAGACTCTTCGCACTAAGCGCTATGATGTAATCGGCATCAGTTCGATTATCCCAAATGTCAACAAGGTCAAGAAGATGTGCGAGCTGATCCGCAGCTATCAGCCGCGGGCAGCTATTGTCGTCGGCGGCCATATCAGTAATATGGCCGGAATCGACGCTTTTGTCGACGCCGACCATATTGTCCGTGGCGACGGCATCAAATGGTTCCGGCACTACCTGGGACAGGATGCCGGCAAGCCGGTACAGCATCCGGCGGTGGCCTCAGCCTTTGGCGCCCGCATTCTTGGCCAGGATCTCTCCGATAAGCCGGGTGATACCGCCGCGATCGTTGTCCCTTCGGTTGGCTGCCCGATGGGATGTAATTTCTGTTCGACTTCGGCTCTTTTTGGCGGCAAGGGTAAATTTAAGAATTTTTATGAAAGCGGGGAAGAACTGTATGCGGTGATGGCCGAGCTGGAGAAAAAGCTCAAGGTCAGCTCCTTTTTTATTCTCGATGAAAATTTTCTTCTCCATCAGAAACGGGCCCTGGGGCTGCTGGCCAAGATGAAGGAACATAACAAGAGCTGGGCTCTTTATGTATTCAGCTCAGCCAGGGTCCTGCGCTCCTATAAGATTGAACAACTGGTCGAACTAGGCATCGCCTGGGTCTGGATGGGACTTGAGGGCAAAAAGAGCCGGTACGCCAAACTTGCCGGCATTGACACCAGAGGGCTAATTAATGAACTGCAGGGCCATGGTATCCGCGTTCTCGGTTCCTCGATCATTGGTCTTGAGGAGCATACCCCGGAAAACATCGGTGCGGTCATCGATTACGCTGTTTCCCATGCCACTGATTTCCATCAGTTTATGCTTTATACCGCCAATCAGGGGACGCCGCTCTACGCTGAATTACAACAAAAGGGTGCATTGTTGCCGCCTGATGAATTCAAAGTTTCCGACAGCCATGGTCAATTCCGTTTTAACCATCGCCATCCGCATATTCCGGCCGGTGCCGAAGAAAAGATCCTGCTCGATGCCTTTAAGCAGGACTTCCAGGTTAATGGTCCCAGCCTGGCGAGGCTTATCCGGACTATATTAAATGGCTGGCAGCGCTACCAGTCATGTCCTGATACGAGAATACGCAACCGTTACGAAAAAGATGTCCAGCCGCTTCGCACCTTGTATGCGGGAGCCGTGTGGGCCATGAAAAAATGGTATCGCCATGACCGGATTGTGCATCAGCAGCTTACCGATCTGCTCGAAGAAATGTATACCTCCCTGGGCTGGCAACCTCGGCTGGTGGCACCGCTGGCCGGCCGCTATATCTATCGGACCATGGTAAAAGAGGAAAAGCGTATTGCCGCCGGCTGGACGCTCGAGCCGAAAACTTTTTTTGAAGACAATCAGGCTGCTCTGGCTCTGGTACATGGAGCGCAAAATGATGACCGTGGAGAAAACCGGCTCGCCCCGGCAATTATACTATCAAAACCAGTATGATACTTTTTTTGTTATTTTTTTTGGGGAGCTAAAAGAAAATTTCGTCTTGACAACAATCTGACAACATCATAATGATGAGACCATCATGGATAACAAGTATCCATGATGAATGACTTTCCATTGAATTTTTGGAGGATCCTTATGTTTGACGAAAGATTTATGACGGTTGTTGGCAAAGAAGGTGTTGTTTCCATCGTATCATGTTCCGATAATGAGGCGCATGTAGTGAACACCTGGAATTCCTACCTAGCCTTTCCAGGTGAAGACCGGCTTCTTATTCCAGTCTATGGAATGAGAAAGACTCAGAAAAAAGTTGAGAAAAGCAATAATGTGTTGCTTACCTTAGGCACTAAAGAAATTGAAGGAAAAATGGGGCCTGGCACAGGATATCTCATCAGGGGTACTGCAAAATTTATGAAATCAGGCCCGGAATTTGATATGATAAAGGAAAAGTTTTCCTGGGCCAATCGTGTTCTTGAGGTAACGGTCTCAGAGGTAAAACAGACGCTTTAAATTTATAGGACGCAGATGCAGTTTAGTGTTGGCGTAGAATATGCATTTCACTCATTGTTTTATATGGTTGATCTGCCGGGAGGCAAAACCGTTGGGATCAAGCAAATAGCTGAATTAAATGCAATATCTGAAACTTACCTGTCAAAATCTTTCGCTAAGTTGAGGAAGGGAGGGATTGTTCGGTCGATCCCTGGTGTTAAGGGTGGATATGAGTTAGCTAAATCAGCTGAGGATATATCATTCTGGGATATTATTGAGGCGATAGAGGGAACTTCCTTCTTTTTTCAATGCGCTGAAATCCGCAAAAAGAACATTTTTGTCGATGATCCTTCTGTTTTTACAGATAAGTCTCCCTGCTTGATAAAAGTGGTTATACAAGAAGCAGAAGAGTTATTTAGGGATCGGCTACGGTCAAAATCACTGCGTTGGCTGTATGATCAGGTACACAGCGATTTCCCGGAAGACAAGAAAATTGCCATTGGTGATTGGATTAAAGCTATATGATCCTCAATGGTACTGTTTTCTCATTCGATCAAAGCTGGTTCCCAATAGCAGCTTTTAGGTGAAACAATCTTTTCTTCTTTTTTGAGCTTTGCCATTGCCTTATCGACTTCTTTACGGTCCAGATCGCCAATTTCAGCTATTTTTCCTGCATTGAGCGGTTCTCCTTCGTATCTAGTTGTCGAGCTGGTCACATCGACCTGGCCGGAAAAATTGCGCCGGATAAGGCACCACAACATGCCGATGGCAAGGATAACTGAGAGTGTCGCAATACCATCCAGCTCATGACATTTGAGGACATCAGGCTGAACAACACTGGTCCACCATCAGCCAGACCAGGCATCCCAATACTGCAGCTCCCAGGGTAATGCCGAGCCAGCCCACAGACTGAAAAGTGGCATGAATAAAGACAATCCAGCCGATCAGCAGAATGAGCCCGTTCAAGGCGACGATCGGGCCAAAGGGTGTCGCTTTGTCAACGCCCAGTTGATATAGCAATACTTGGTGGGGCTATAGGTTCCCAGCACCAAAAGCAGAGCAATAAATCAGCGTCCGATAAAGCTGCCTGCATTGAATGTCTGTGCCGTTGCGGTCACGCCTTTCCTGTTTATCTTCTGTAATGAGTTTTATCCGATTCGGGAAACGCTCTGAAAATGCGGGAAGTTCTCTGATTCAAATATCCTTTCAGGTTGTTTTTCACAACTTTTTTACTCTCCATATGAGGAGTTTTGTTATGCAATATACTGGATTATATGCTCCTTTGGTGACTCCTTTCAACGAAGATGAAACGATCAATTTTTCGGCACTGGAGCAGCTCATAGAGTTCCTGCTGACGGAAGGGGTAGCGGGTTTTGTTCCCGGCGGCACAACCGGAGAGGTGTATGCTTTAAGTGATGCAGAGCGTCTGGAGGTCTTTCGTTTCGTCAAGGAAAAAACGGCTGATCGGGCGGTGCTGCTTGCCGGGACAAACAGCGGTGCCACCCGCGATGTTATTCGCTACAGCCAGGCCGCAGAAAAAATGGGTTATGACGGATTGATGGTTGCGGTACCGCCATATTCGCGGCCTAATCAACAGGAGCTTCTTGCCCATTACCTCGATGTTGCGCAAGCGGTGAGTCTGCCGATCATCTTATATAATTTCCCCTGGCGCGCCGGGACGGAAATTGGTTATGAAGTCATGGATGGCCTGACGACAGTTACGAATATTGTCGGGATTAAGGAGGCGAGCGGCGATATGTCCCGGGTCTATGAATTTCATCTGCGCTATAAAGATCGCTATCAAATGATCTGCGGCAGTGATGATCAGGCGCTGGACTATTTTCTCTGGGGGACAAGTTGCTGGATCGGCGGCGGTGTTTGCTGTGCCCCACGACAGCACCGTCAGGTGTTGGAAGCTTCCCTGGCCGGAGATTTTCCAGTGGCCAGAGAGATCATGTCGGCGCTGATGGTATTGCTGCGCAGCTTGGAGAGCAGCAGTTATACCCAGAAGATTAAATATGGTTGTGAACTGCTGGGCATTCCGGTCGGTCCGCCGCGACGGCCGTTGTTGCCTCTTGAAGAAAGTAGAAGAGCAAGCTTCAAAGAGCTTTTTACCAGATTGACTTCTGTTACTATAAAATGAAATCAATCAACTATATAGATTCGCATACCGGGGGTGAGCCGACGCGGCTGATTCTTGATTTGCCTTGTCCTGTTGGCCAGGGTCAGGTTGCTGAACAGATGGCTTTTCTGCAACAGCATCACGATAGCCTGCGGACAACAATTTTACATGAGCCGCGCGGCTCGGATGTCCTGGTTGGTGCCTTACTGGTTGAGCCCGTTCAGCAAGATTGCCGATTCGGCGTTATTTTTTTAAATAATGTCGGTTATCTTGGTATGTGCGGCCACGGTATGATTGGAGTGATCGCCACCCTTTCTTTTCTTGGCAGGATCCAGCCGGGGATGGTAAAGGTTGAAACCCCGGTAGGGATCATTGAAGCGACTTTACATCCGAGTGAAATCGGATATCCCAACCGAGTTTCCATAAAAAATGTTCCGGCATATCGTTTACTTTCGCATGTTCCGCTGGTAATTGACGGCAAAGCCATCCATGGCGATGTCGCCTGGGGTGGTAACTGGTTTTTTCTGGTGCACGACCATGGTCTTGATCTTGCGGCTGTCGAGCTGGAACAGCTTGCCTCGTTTTGTCGGAAGATTCGGCGGCAGCTGGCAGCCAACCGAATCCAGGGACCGCACGGCGCGGAAATTGATCATATTGAACTCTTTGGCAAAAGTGATGCGGCGGACAGCAAAAATTACGTTCTATGTCCCGGCAACGCCTATGATCGCTCGCCATGCGGGACGGGAACGAGTGCCAAGCTGGCTTGCCTCTATGCCGATGGGAAACTTGGTGCGGGTCGGGTTTGGCGGCAGGAGAGTATTGTTGGGTCCATTTTTGAGGGGCAGATCGAACCGGTGGGCCCGCAGCTTATTCCGACAATTACCGGAGAAGCATGGGTTATGGGCCAAGGACAATTACTGATGGACCCACGCGATCCTTTTGCCCATGGTATTCCTCAAGCAGTGGAACGGCAGAAAAACGAGTGACAAGTGTGATGCTCTGATGGTGGATGGATGATATGCTCAGACCACCTTGCCGCCATGCGGCCGACCGTCATATAAACGACCGTTATGAGTTTCTAGAAAGGCAGTCAAGGGAATTTCTTCCTGCTTGATAAACCCTTTTTCGGGCAGGGTGCCGCTGTTGACCATTTCCACCACCGCACAGATCGAGGCGGCGGTGGTCCAGGCGATAGTCCGGCATGTCCTGCCGGCAATTTCGATGGGAGAATACGCTCGGACGAACTCTTCGCGATTGAGCTGGTCATTTTGCCGGCCTTCAGCGGAGGCATGGATATAGACGACATCCTCGCTGACCGGCGGCTTGGCGTTGACCAGGATCTTGCCCGCATGAGTTCGGTCTTCGCGCATCAACAGTTCATGGAGGAAGAAATTCATTAAAGCGGCGTGTCCCTGATAGCGAATGGATTTATAATCGAGATTTTCCACCAGGCCATGATAGGTTTCACACATGGTACCCAGCCCGCCCGAGGTGGTGAAGGCCTCGAACTGCATGCCGTTGATGACGATTTTTTCCAGCCATTCGAGAGGTGAGACCCATTTTCGAACCCCTCCTTCGATGACTTCGCAATCGTTGAGATATTCATTGACCACCCCTTCCGGCGACCAGTTGAAGGCATAACCGAGCAGGCCGGTCGGATGCTTTGGCAAGGCTCCAACCCGCAGTTTTATGGACCTGATTGTATCAAATTTTCCAGCCAGCGAGGCGCCGACGATGGCGATAAAGCCGGGGGCAAGACCGCATTGCGGGGCCATAACGGTCGGGGAGGTTTTGCTCATTTCGATAATTGCCCTGGTGGTGTCGACATCCTCGGTGAGATCGAAGTAATGCACCCCGCATTGCGCTGCGACTCGGGCCACCGCAACGTTAAAATGATAGGGCAGGCAGGAGATAACAGCCTGATGCTCGCCCAGTGCTGTGTGCAGCTCGGCAACGCTGGTAACATCGAGTGCCTGGACGGGGAAGGCGAAGGTGCCGGCCGGGTGTACATCGGCTCCGGTTACTTTGAACCCGGTTTCATGCAGCAACATTGCCACCAGGTAGCCGACCTTGCCAAGACCCAAAACCAGCACCGAGTTGATACGCTTAGTCATCATTGACGTTCTCCTGTTAAAAAAGACGGTGGACAATCCGGCCATCAAAAACGGTCATTTCCACTTTTGTTTCAGGGATTGCCGAAGGTGGTTCGATGAGGATATTTCGGCTGAGCACTGCCAGATCGGCTTTCTTCCCAGGGGCAATAGTCCCGAGAAGGGGCGCATGATGGACCTTTGCCGGGATAGAGGTATACGCATTCAATGCCTCGGCGACACTGATCCTGGCTTGTGGATACCAGCCTTTTTCAGGGGTGCCGTCAAAGCGCTGCCTCGTGACCGCGGCATGAATGGCCGGCAGTGGATCAGGGCTGCATACCGGGCAGTCGGAGCTGAACATGACCGGTGCGCCGGTGTCCATCAGCTGCCTGAAGGCATAGGCCCATTGCCCCTTTTCCGCCACGATACGATCGATAAGATTAATGTCCAAAATCATATTCACCGGGGTGACATTGAGGGCCAGATTGAGTCCGTAGAGCCGTTGCCGATCCTCCGGACGGATCATCTGGACATGTTCTATTCGGTGGCGATAAGCCGGCGGATGTCGGGTTGCGTTTTTGTCGCGCTGCGCCTTAAGGTTTTCGAAGATATTGATTATTTCCCGGTTCGCACGATCACCAATGGCATGGATCATAACCGCAAGACCTGCCCGGTCGGCCTTTTCGATGTCTTTGGCCAAAACGAGCATATCCATCAGCGGCATGCCCCGCTCAGCATCAAGATAGGGATCAATCATCCAGGCGGTACGCGCCCCCATGCCTCCATCGGCAAAAAACTTGATATGGCCGATGCGTAAGCGGTCACTGCCGAATCCGGACCTCAAACCAAGACCGATGATCTCGTCGAGCTGATGGCCGGGCAAACTCATCCAACAGCGAAGATCGAGCTGTTCATGCTGCTCAAGCTGCTGGAAACACTGAAAGGAGCTGGCACCATCACTATCGGCCATCAAGCGTATATCATGGATACTGGTGATGCCGAAGCGGTGCAGGGCGCCGATACCATCTTTAAAGGCTTCGATGAGCTGGCCCGATGACGGTGCATCAATAACCCGCCGTACAAGATTGATGGCCAGTTCGCGCAGGATGCCGGTGGGCTTTCCCGCTCCATCCCGTTCGATCCTGCCTTCGGGTGGATCAGCGGTGGTGCTGTTTATCGCCGCAAGATGCAGTGCCGCTGAGTTGGCGACGGCCAGGTGTAGATCGCAGCGCCACAGCAATACCGGATGGTTCGGGGCCACCTGGTCAAGGCTTGCACGGCTAGGCTGGTGTGGAAGAGTCCATTCGGTTTCGTTCCAGCCCTGGCCGATGATCCATTGACCGGGGGCAAGGCTTTGAGAGCTTTTTTTTACCCGGGCGAGCAGTTCGTCAAGGCAGCTCAGATCATCAAGTTGCAGATGTCGGCGCTTTAGAGCCCATTCGTAGAAATGGATATGGCTGTCGAAAAATCCCGGAACTATCAGGCGACCGCCGAGATCGATTTTTTTTGTAGCCGGTCCCGCCAGATGAAACATATCGTCGCTGCTGCCAAGGGCGGTAATGTATCCTTGCTGAATAGCAAGCCCATCTGCGGTTGGGACAAGAGGATTGGCGATATTGCCGCTGACCAGATTGGCGTTATACAGAACAATTTCAGGATGGCGTTTTTCTTTCATAGTTTAGAGCAGAAAACCATTTTGGAAAGGATCATCCGGGTCAAGGACAAATTGATGCAGGCCGGTGATTGTCGCACTTCCGCTGATCTGAGCGATAATACCGTCAAATTCGCCTATGGTCAATTCGCGGCTTATCCCGCCTTCGAAAATTGTGCGCAAAGGCCCGGTATTTCGGTAGGTATCACCAATGCTGAGCTTGCCTGTATGATGTAGCAAGGTCATTTTCGCGGTCGTGCCGGTGCCGCAGGGAGACCTGTCCATATGGGATTCGCCATAGACCACCACGCTTCTGCCCGTTCTTGACTCATCTGCAGGGTTTTCGACATAAAATTCCGCAACATCAACACTCTTTACTTCGGGGCGCTCCGGATGATAGACCTGCAATTGCCGGTTTGCCGCATCAATTACGGCCATGCCGAGCGTAATAAGTTCGGGATTGTTTTCGGCGATAAGGTCGATACCAATGGATGCGGCCGACACCATGGCAAAATAGCCGCCGACGCAAACCAGATCAATGTTTATCCGGCCATAGCCGGCAACTTCCACCGGGCAATCGGTCTTGAAAACAAATGACGGTACCATGTCGATGCCGACCGAAAGCACCCGGCCGTCGGCAACACGGGTATGGGCCTGCAGGGGGCCGGAAGGAGTGTCGACGGTAATAATCATATCACCATTGTCTGCCGCAATAGCGCCGGTTTCAATCAGGGTGGTAACGGCGCCGATTGTTGCATGACCACAGAGATAAGGATAGCGTTTGGCATCCATATAGATGAGGCCGAAATGCGCCTGCCGGCTGACCGGTTCGGTCACCACCGCGGCAAACATATCTCGGTGCCCTCGCGGTTCCTGGGTAAGCAGCAGGCGCAGATGGTCGTATCGCGAGGCGAAAAAATCCCGTTTTTCGATGATAGTCTTGCCGGGTAGCGCATCAATTCCGCCAATTAGCAGTCGGGTCGGCTCCCCTTGCGTATGCGAGTCAATGGTCAAAAACCGGTTTGGATAGCGGTTGGTGAAGCCATTGCCTATCTGATCGAGGGTAAACATCAGTTTTCCATGGGCAGTAGGTGGCAATGATGCGGTGCCACCTGGACGTTCACTTGTTCGCCGATATCATAAATCCTGGTGCGCATCATGCTGATGATATGGATCTCTCGTCCGGTTTCCAGTTCAATGAAATAGCTGACTTCTCCGCCCATATAGCTGCGGTCCTTGATGCGGCCGGCAAAGGAGTTCATGCCCTCCCGGGCGGTGAATTCTTCGTCGCCAAAAAGATCAAAGCGCTGAGCGCGGACCACCAGTTCGACCTGGTCGCCCAGATGACAGGCGCCTTTATTATCGGCAATGAGCAGATCTCCCGTTTCAATCCGGACCTTGACATGCTTGTTACCTACGTCGACAATTTCACCTTTGATAAAATTGGAATGGCCAAGAAAATCGGCGACAAAATGGTTGACCGGCTGGTTATAAACGGTTTGTGGATCGCCTTCCTGTTGCTTTTTCCCGGCCTTCATCACCAGGATCTTATGCGACATGGACAGAGCTTCACGCTGGTCATGGGTGACGAAAATGGTGGTAACACCCAACAATTTCTGAAGGTTATCAACCTCTCGGCGCATTTCTTCGCGCAGGTTTTCATCGAGTGCGGAGAGCGGTTCATCCATCAGCAGGACATCGGGTTCGATAACGATGGCCCGGGCCATGGCGATGCGCTGCTGCTGTCCGCCGGAAAGCTGGCTCGGCATCCGTTTTTCTACCCCGGGCAGCCGGACCATTTCCAGGGCCTGCATCACTTTCCCCCGAATCTGGTTTTTGGGTATATCCCGGTATTTCAGGCCGAAAGCGACATTGTCATAGATGTTTTTATGCGGAAACAGCGCGTAGTTCTGAAAAATCATTCCGAGGTTGCGCTTATGGATCGGCGTATCGTTGATCCGTGCTCCCTTAATGAAAATGTCTCCCTCGGTCGGTTCTTCCAGCCCGGCGACCATGCGCAGCAGCGTCGTTTTGCCGCAGCCGGAAGGGCCGAGCAGGGTTACCAGGCTGCCTTCCTCGATATCAAAATCCATTTTTTCCACAGCGGTAACCTTGCCGAACTTTTTCATTATGCCTTTGAACTGCACCAGGGGTTGTTTATTGCCGGTAGTCAAAGTACTTTGTCTCCTCATTGATTGTAGTGTGTGCCAGAGGCGGATAAAGACGCCCCTGGCTTAAGCAATAATTATCAGCTTCCCGCCTTAATGCGGTCCCATTTCTCCGTCCATTCCAGTTGGTTGGCGTTCCAATAGGCCGGGTCGGCAAAGAGATAGCCGTCCAGCTTGCCGGTGGGATCAAAGGCCGGCATATGCTTGATCTTGTCGGGCAGAGCGACCTTGGTCGGGTCAAGACTCGGGGGATAGTTTTGTCCTTCTGATACGGCTATGGCCGCAGCCGGCTCGAGCATGAAATTGAGCAGCTTTTGCGCCACTTCCAGATCGGTTCCTTTCAAGACAAAGAGATATTCCATCCAGGAGTAGGTGCCTTTGGGGGAGAGGTAGCCGATTGGATGGTCTTCCTGCTGCAGCGCGGCAACCCGGCCGGACCAGGCGACGGTGGCATAGATTTCTTCGTTGGCGAGCAGGCTCATCAATTCCGCTCCGGAACTCCAGTATTTTTTGACCAGGTCCCGCTGTTCACGAAGAGCCGCCCAGATCGCCTTGAGGTCGGTCATCTTATTTGGACTTTGCTTGGTGTGCAGTGCGGCATACCACATATTGGTTCGGAAATCGCCTCCCCAGCTGCCCAGTTTGCCTTTGAGCTCTTTGTCCCACAGAAGAGATGCACCCAGTTGTTCGGCTTTTTCCTTGCTGATTTTATTGGTGTTATAGGCAATGCCGGTCTGGCCGAGATCGTAGGGCACCGCCGAGAGAGTCCCTTTGGTGATTTCGCGTAATGGTTTGATCATCGAGGCCATGACGTTTTTCAGGTTGGGGATCTTCGCTTCATCGAGCACCGAGGCAAAGCCAAGTTCTGCATAGCGGGCATAGTCGAAAACGGCACTTAAATGGGCAATATTGAACTCTCCGCCTGGTGGATAGGAGGCTTTGACTCTGGTCAGATAGGAATTCATATCGCCGAATTCGCCATCGATAACCTTGATGCCGGTTGCTTCGGTAAAGGGTTTGAATGCATATTTACGAAAAGCCTCCGAAGTCGAACCGCCCCATCCGTCGAAACGGATCGAATCGCTTGCCGCATGAGCAAATGGTGAAAAAGGCGACCCCGTAAGGCCTATGCAGGCGCCGGCCAGGCCAAGATATTTCAGAAAATGACGACGGCTGATGTGGCCACTTTTATAGGCGTCATATACCCTGTCCAGTTTTTTTTCGGTCACTGTGGTCATTGGTTCTCCTTGTTAAGTGGTTGATCTGATGTTGTTAGGAGCCTGTCGGGATTATAGCAAATTTTTCTCGGATCGAGTGTATCGAAGTTATGGCAAAAAGGGCATAATCCGGCATGCTCCTAGGTTTTGATTTTGGCTAACTTGCGCGACAGGTAGCCTGCCAGCAAGGGGGTGGTAACGGTCATGATAATCATCACCGCACCTAGGGCGTTAATTTCCGGGCTGATCGAGTTGCGCAGCATACTGAAAATCTTCACCGGAACCGTCTGGTTTTCGGCGGTGGCCCAGAAAAGCGTAGCGGTGATATCATCAAAGCTGATGGTAAAGGAAAAAAGCGCCCCGGCGAGAATGGCCGGTAGCAGCAGCGGAAATGTCACTTCCATAAAAGTTTGCCAGCCATTGGCGCCCAGAGACTTCGCCGCCTCTTCATATTCCTTTTTTATGCCGACGAGGCGCGCCTGAACAATCAGTAAAACATAGGGCAGGGTCAAAACGACATGGCCGATAAGCAGCAGGGTAAAGCTTTTTGGCTGCTGCAGAAAACGCAAAAACAGCAGCAGGGCGACGCCCAGCACGACCTCGGGAATCATGATCGGCGAGAGCAGCAGGGTGTTGAGGGTGTTCTTGCCCGGAAAATCAAAACGGATAAAGGCCAGTGCGGCCATGATGCCTATTGCGGTCGAGATGATCGCGGTCAGTCCCCCCAGGATTAAAGAGTTCTGAAAGGCATCAATGATCGAACCGTTCTGGGCTAGTTTGATAAACCAGCGAAAGCTGAAACCTTCCATGGGGAAGATGCCAAATTGTTTAGGGTTGAATGCCAGGACAATAACTACCACGATAGGGGTGAACATAAAAAGATAGACCAATATCGTATGCAGTCTGATCAGTTTCCAGCCAATGGATTTTCGGCGCATCGGTTAATTTCCCTGAAAGCTTTTGAAGATCTGGTTGATCCCCAGGTAGCGGTTGTAGGTCCAGACAATAACAAAGAGCAGGGCGAGCAGGATAACACTGATGGCCGAGCCAAAGGGCCAGTCGAGGGTGCCGATGACGCGTTTGAAAATAAGATTGGCAATCATGTCGTTGCCCGGCCCGCCAAGGATCATCGGCGGCAGATAGGTGCCCGCGGTCAGGACAAAGACGAGCAGAGAACCGGCACTGAGACCGGGCAAACTCAGCGGCAGGGTCACTTCCCAAAAGGCCTGCCACTCGGTACAGCCCATGGAGCGGGCCGCCTCGAGCAGGTTTTTGTCGATTCCCTCCAGGCTGACGTAGATGTTTAACACCATAAACGGCAGCAGATACATCAGCAGGCCCATTAGGACGGTGAACTCATTGTACAGCATCGAAATTGGTGTCTCGATCAGGCCGACTTGTAACAGAAAATGGTTGATAAGGCCGGAGTCGCCCATAATATTGATCCAGCTCATGGTCCGGATGATAAAGCTGACCCAGAAGGGCAGCATGATCAGCAGCAGAAAAATCTGTTTATGCCGACTGGTGCTGCGGTAAAAGAAATAGGCCGGGACATAGCCCATGAGAATGCAGATAATGACCGTCTCAAAAGAGATGCGGATAGTGCGGAGAAGGATTTCGGGATAAAAGAAATCTTCGAAAAACTTGGCATAATTCCCCAGCTGCAAGGCTGGGATATCGGCACCGCTGGGAGCACGCAGCCAGAAACTGTAGACGATGATAAAGCAGACGGGGATAACCAGCAGAAGAAAGACTGCAGTCATTGACGGCGCCAGCAGCGCCCATGGTTTCCAGCTGTTTGATTTCATGAGTCTCTTGCGGTTGAGTATTGTCCTTAAGTATTGCTCTAATGGGTGTGGTTTACCCAGTTTTGTTCTCCGCAGGTAAAAGCTTAGAAAGAATCTCTGCTGTTTCTATGATTTTTTGGCTGTACATGGCGATTATTGTATCGGAAGTATGCTGCACCACCGAAAAATCAAAAGAAACGGCACCGACTCCTCGTCCGGTGATCGGGTCATAAAGAGGTGCGGCAATTGCCAGAACGCCCGGAAGGTATTCCTCATCGGCCATGGCGAAGCCACGTTTTTTAGCGCTTTGAATTTCTACCAGCAATGTCGCATTATCAACGATGGTTTTGGCAGTTTTGGCAACCAACTCCATCGCCCTAATTTTTTCACCAATCAGCTCGTCGGGCAGGCTGGAGAGATAGGCCTTGCCAAGAGCCGTGTTATGCAGGCTGTTTTGCGAGAATTCCGGCAACTGGTACGTAAGGGTTTCTGCCGCCTCTCTGTGATAGATGCGCATCAGAGTGTCGTTTTCGGCCAACACCACATCGATACTGATATTGTTTTCTCGGTTGATCCGGTTGACCACTTCCTTGATCATCTGGAAATTATCTATTGAGTGCAGCAAATTGATGCACAGCAGCAGACAGTGCAGCGAAGGCCTGATCACCTTGGTTTTTCGGTCTTTTTCCAGGTAGCCCATTTCTACCAGGGTGTTGATATAACGATAGGTTGTCGTCAAATCGAGACCGAGGATTCTGGCTATCTCACTCTGCGTACGAGTTGGGTTGTCCTTAGTAAAAAGAGCCAGTATTTTCAGGCCTTTTTCCAGTGATTTGGAAAAGTAGAATTTTCCTTTTGACATTTTGATTGGCGATGCTTTACTATCGCACTATAATAGTTAATTGTTTACTATTATAGTACAAATTCCAAATTTTTCCTTGAATGTCAATTCTTAATTTGCATTCAACACTAAGGAGATTGCAAAATGATGCCGGATGACGCCGTGATAACAGTTGTTTATCAGAATTCAGGGGAGGAAAAAGAGGTCCTGCTCAGCGAGGTACAGACGGCTTTAGTGGACTTTTTAGACCACCTGGCGGTACGCCCGCTGATTGATCGTTCTTTTTTTGACATCATCCAGACCGGCGACGGCCGGACCAAGCTTGAACGCCTGCTTCTGGCCTGCGGCTATAGCGATGACGCTGCTGGGTTCTTCTCTGCGTTACTCGATCAATTAGGCCGTGCTGCGGGGACGGAAAAAGTACGCGTCAAGGATATCGAGATGCCGCATCTGCTGTTGATGGCGATCCTTGAGGTGGTTTTGCCGGGTAACAGGTTTATCTCGATAAAAAATACCCAGCAATTGGAAGAGGTCACCAATATCAAGCTGCGGGAGGCTGACCGTGCCGATATGCAGAAGGTGATCGATACCTATCCGGTGCGCCTGTCCATGCATACGGTGCGGCAGATGCGAGTCTCGGGCAGTGTCGCCTACCAGTACCTACCTTTTGTCGAAGAGCTGGATACTATCGGCCATACCAATACCTGGATCGGCCAGTTCCACCAGGGGCTGCTGGAGCAGATGTATCAGAATCGGGTTATTTTTCTGCTCAACATGGGGTGCCCGGTCTATTGCCGGTTCTGCTTCAGAAAGCATAAAGAGGAACGCAACCAGACCAACCCGACCCCCGAGGCAGTTGCCGCGGCGGTTGAGCATGTGCAAAATTCTCCGGCGATCAAAGAGATTGTCATCACCGGCGGCGATCCCTTTATGAATATGGTCAATATGGCAGCGGCCATCGACGGCCTGATGGACATCGAACATGTGCAGACCCTGCGTCTGGCAACACGCTCTATCGCCTACTATCCGCATCTTTTTCTTGGTGATGATGCCAGGTTGCTCAATTATCTTAAACGAAAGAACCTTGAGTTGCAGGAGCGTGGCAAGCGGATGGAGATCGCCACTCATTTCATCCATCCAGATGAGATTTCTCCGCAATGCCTGATGATTATTTCCGAGCTGGTGAAAAACGGCATTGCCGTCTATGTTCAGACCCCTTTCTTGAAAGACTGCAACGATGAAGGCCCTGAGTTGGTCCGTCTGTTCAGCCTGCTGCGCGGAGCAGGAGCTGAACTGCACTATATTTATATCCCCTGCAGTCCCATTCACGGCAATAGCGTTTACTGGTCGCCCATTGCCAAAGGACTGCAGGCGGGCATCTACCTGCGGGCGCATCTGTCCGACCGGGCGGTGCCGCGAATCTGCACCGCAACGCCGATCGGCAAGATGGACTGGAATTCAAGCGGCTGGGCTGTCGAACCGGTCGCCGGAAATGACAACTTTATCTGGATTCGCAGTCCCTATACCCCGGACTATTTCAAGCAGTTTGCCCCCATTGCCAATGAGCTGGAAAATATTCGGGTCAACGAAGAGGGAACGATCGATATTCAATATATGGCCAGACTGGGAGATGACGCCCTTTTCCTTGGTTCTCGCCCGTTGCGCCTAGGCGGCGGTATGTTTCAGCCGGAAACGACCGAGGCGGTTATTGAGACGATTATGAACGGCGCGATGCTTTCCCCTTCGCTGGTTGCTACCAGGTCGCCCTTGATTTCCCGGGTGCATGAAACCCGGGTAGAGGTGGACGTTAACTGTCCTGATGAAGATCTTTATTATATCCGTAGCGATGAGCGCATTACCGATGTGGTGATAAACTCAGAGTATGACGGCATAGAGTCGTTATTTAAGGTTGCCGGAATTATTCGGATACTGGAAGATATTGCCCATGTCAATGCGATTCGTTTGCGCAGCCTGCTGTTTAATTACCAGCCGGAACGCTATACCGCCGAGGTAATTGATAAACTGGCCGGCCTGAATAAGCTCTCTATTGTCAACCCGAAGCGCCTGGAAATTGAAACCCAGTTTCTGGTGCCGGATGAGTTCCGAGTTGAGCACCGCCGCCTGGCAATAATATTAAAAAATAAAGGTATTACCGTCTATAATAATACCCCGCTACTGGGCCGGATAAACGACAGCCCGGATATAATCCAGCTGCTTGCCTATGCCTGCCGGGATGCGGGCATCGAATTTCATCATCTGTATGTCGCCGGCCTGCAGGTACAAAATTCATGGAATGCAGACAACCCCGTGGCGCTCTATGATGTGGTGGATATTGCCACTCGTGTCCGCCGTGAGGGCAGTGGACGGGAGGTACCCCGATATATAATTCAAACGGTTGTCGGCGAGGTGGATTTTGGTCTGTCTTCGACCATTATCGGCACCGACAAAGACTTATCGGTAAAGTTGTTGCCCTATGATATTGAATACTTCAAAGGCTTATCAGTAGATTTTACCTGGCCGCAGGAAGTTACCGAGGATGCTGACGGCAGACCGATTGTACCGGTCAAGGGACTCGTGAAAACCACTAATTTCCCCCTGTCGTAAGGAGAAAACATGCATTATCCATTTTTGCTGTACAGCCGTAAGATCGAGATTAGACCTTTATTTAAGGATCTGCAGGGCGACCCCTTTATTGCCGATCTGTCGGGCACCGGTCGGCTTTTTGGCACAATCGACAGGCGCGATCAGCGACAATTTCAGCGGCTGCTCGAACAAAAGATGGGCAATGAGCAGAGCTGGGGCGTGGCGGCCTACCTGGAAAACCGGGCTGAGCTGCTGGCCGATTGCCCGCAGATGGTCGCGGAGCGACGCTTCTTCCATCTCGGCCTGGACATTATCGTTCCCCTTGGCACACCCCTTTATTCCCCGCTTAACGGCATTGTTGCTGAAAGCGGATACGAAAGCGGGGAAGGCAATTACGGTGGTTTTGTCCTGCTGCGCCATGACAGCCAGTATTTTCAAAGCTTTTATAGTTTTTACGGCCATCTCCGGCGCAGTACTCTACCGGCAATTGATCAAACTTTTACCGCAGGCGAGCCCTTCGCCGAAATCGGGGATTTTGCGGAAAACGGCAACTGGTTCCACCATACCCACCTGCAGGTGATCACCGCCAAAGGATTGGATAACGGCTATATTGCCAAAGGCTACTGCAGTGAGCGGGATCTGGCGCATATGGAGTCCCTTTGTCCTTCGCCGCTGCCGCTCTTTAAGGTTTTTTAGTCCGCCAGGAGCTGGATGAGTTCCGCATCGCTGAGCGGTCGCCGAAGACCGGCTGCGGTCTCGCGGATCGCCTGTATTGTCTGGTCCGAGAGGTGGTAGGAACAGGCGGTGTCGAGCTGGGACATCCGCTGCTGAATTGCCTGTCGGCCGCTTTTCGCACCAAAAAGAAGTTTCCGTTCAGCCTGGACTTTTTCCGGTTTAAACGGCTCATAGGTTTCCGGTTTATTCTGCAGGCCCTGCAGGTGCAGACCGGTTTCGCAGGTAAAGATATCCTCGCCGATAATCGGCCGGTTGCCGGCAACAGTCCTGCCGGTGATTGCCGCCACATAGCGGGACAGCGGCTTGAGGTACTCGGCTTTTAGAGCCTGCACCCCTTTTGCCAGACTGAGGTAGCCGACTATCTCCTCGAGCCGAGCGCAGCCAGTGCGCTCCCCCAGCCCTAAAACGACAGCATCAACTGCTTCAGCTCCGGCATCAAGAGCAGTAATGGCATTGGCCGTGGCCATGCCGAAATCGTTATGGGTATGCACGGCCATTAGACAACCGATACGGGCATTTTTCAGGGTAGTGATTAGAGCAGTAAACTGAGCAGGGGAGGCAATACCCACGGTATCTGCGATCCTGATGCGCACTGCCCCGTGCTGTGCGGCCATTCTGGCCATATGCACCAAAAAATCGGGGTTGCTTCTGGTTGCGTCTTCAAAGCCGATCGACACCGCCAGACCTTTGTGTCTTGCCAGCTCAATGCTGGTTATCATGGTTTGCTGCGCCCAATTCCGATCTTTGTGCAGTCGGTCAGACAGGTGGATATCGGACACCGGCACCGACAGTGACAGGATATCGGGAGAAAGAGCTGCGGCATGAAGGATGTCTTCTTCTCTGCACCGGCTCCAGAGTGACAGCTTGAGATGCGGATGGTTGCTCCGGCAATAGTCAATGAGTGATGCGGGGCAGGGATGCAGTCTTGAGGAAATCCCCAGCTCCGTCTCGGGGATGCCGATTTTGACCAGACCGTCAAGGATTTGCTTTTTTTCATTAAGAGAAAAAAGCAGGCCTGGCGTCTGTTCGCCTTCACGCAGGGTGGTATCGATTATATGGTAATTGGGGGTCATGGCTTTCCTCACTGGTATACCACAAGTAAGCAAAAACAAGACCAGATGTAATATAATAAATAAAAGCAGATAGTTATCTGGAATATTAGGTAACTGTTACCTTCTTCATTGACAAAATGGATAGCGTGGTTGACAAAAATGTAGCACTCCGACAAATTTGTAGAGAACAAATTCTTGGCCACGTTTTGGTCGCATTTCATTCTGGCTCAAGCGCGTTATGTTACGTCGTGTCGGTTATCACACACGTTCGACTGTAAAAAAAACATCTGCCCAATTTACTGGACAAAACATTCAGAGAAGCCCCCAGGTATGGGTTTACGGCGTCCCGGGAAACGAACAGCTCATACCCTGGCTCAGTAGCTGAACATTAGGGGTAATCAGATAAATGGATAAGAAACTTGCTTGGATTGATGAAGAATGGAAAGACTATATTTACTGGCAGACCCAAGAAAAAACATCCTCCTCATTTTCACGTCTACTATGCGGAACACAAGGCCACAATCGATATTCAGAGCTGTGAAATGCTCAAGCATGGGCTGAATTGCACCAAGAAGAGCTAATAGCGAACTGGAAGTTGGTTATGAATGGAGAATGTAAAGACACCGCACACTAAGGCTAATTCGGTCGACGCAAAGGGCTGTGTCGTTGATCTTTGTTTAAGCAAGCGCAATATCTTCCAGAATATCAGTAACTGATCAGTCTCGGCGGTTTCCAGCTGGTATCAAATCCCAGTTCGGCCAGCAGCTCTATCCCTTGCGCCATATTTGCCCCAACGGAACTCAGGCCATGCGAGTCATCACCCGGCACCACGGCGATGCCCATTTTTCGGGCCATTTCCAGAATAACCCGGGAGATATACGGTTCATCCGCACCTTTTAGGAGCGAACGCAGGTTGAAATCCATGATCAGGTCCAGTTCCGCGATAAGCTCCAGATTCCTCTTGATCCGCGCCATGATCTCCCGCTCCACAAGTCGAAGCTTGTAACCGGGGTCAAAAATGCGGATAAGATCAAAATGGCCGACGACAGAGGGTCTGAGCAGTTTGATCATGGCGTACTGCAGGTCAAAATACCGGCAGTACAGCTCCACGATCCCGCCGGCGCCGGCAACCGTTTTATCGTATTGCTCCTGCGAATAGTCAAAGCCCATATCATCGACAAAATGGACTGAACCAACGATATAGTCAGGCTGAAAAGTTTTCAGCAAAAAGGGCACGAACTCTTCGTAGCCGCTATAGGTTTCTATCTCCATCGCCGCATAAATTCTGATCTCTCGGCGGTATTTTTGCTGCAACCGCCGACATTCCTGCATATAGCTGGTAAAACGGTTGAACTGAAACTCCGGAGTTAAATTAGCCGCCCTCTGATCTGGATAGAGCAGCTCTTCGCTAATTGCCGGGGAATGCTCGGTTATCCCCACCCAAGGGAACCCTTTGGTGATATACAACTGGATGATTTCTTCAAGGGTATCGGTGGCATGATGGCAAAACTGACCGCTATGACCGCCGTGGACGGAGACAAAGGATGGTGTTTTCATCGGGGCTGTGACTACCTTTACTGTTTTTATTGCTTATGTGGAGGCATCAATGCAGGGATTTGCCGGTGCTGGACATGGCCAGGTTGCCGTCTCGCACCCCTCGCAGCGCGATGAGTCGGTCGGCCAGATCCTGGACTTCTTTTGCTTTTCCCCGCACAACGATAACTTCGAGGCAGTTGTCATGATCCATATGGACATGAGTGGTGGAAACGATATGATGATGGTAATCGTGCTGCACCAGGGTCACTTTTTCCTGCAGTTTATGCTGGTGATGATCATAAACCAGGCTGATGACGCCCATAACTTGTTTATCAGATTGCCACTCTTCCTTGATAAAAGTTTTCCGAATCAAGTCCCGGATCGCTTCAGAGCGATTGCTGTAACTACGGGCTTTGATATGCTCATCGAAAATTTCCAGTAATTTTTCCTCAAGTGATATCGAAAATCGTTTCAGCATATGTAGCTCCCTCCTGCGGGTTAGCTTTTTCTGTGTGCCCCACTATATAGGCTCGTTGTGATCTGTGCAAGCAGTCCTTTTTGTCATGCTAATATGGGATTTTAGCCACTCTTTTGATGCGGCAGTTTTTCTTGCTGCCCGCCATCGCTCCCCTTAAGGCGATATCGACAAAATATAAGGGTGAGGACCAGGCATCCGAGCATATACCACGGGAACCAGCCGATGGCGTTTTGAAAAGCGAGATCTTCAACCGCCGATTGCGACCAGTCGGGACGGGCTGCTGCCTCTGTGGTTCGTTGATAGCGCATCAGGATGGCGAAGAGAAAGCCGATCACCCCGTAGGCAAGATTAAAGGCCATCCCTTTGAAACTCAGCACCGTCGCCCGCTGTTTCGAGGCGGTAATGCGATTGAGATAGTGACTGGTAAAAAAGGACACGAACATCATGGCGACAAAGATCAGGGTCATCGGCAGTACGCCCCAGTAGTCAAAAAAACCGGTGAGGCCGATAAGGCCGGTCAGGCTGATGCCGGATACCCACCACATATTGGCCGTTGGCGAATTTTTTTCAACCATATATTCGGCAATTTTCGGCGTCAGCAGGCCGAGCAGGGCAATGGCCGAGCCGATTACACCGAAACTGGCCTCGGGCAACTGGATTAATCGATAGTACTGGCTGGTCATGGTAACAATCATGCGCAGACAATGATCGTAACACATGCCGAAAAGGATGACTGTCAGGGCAAAGGGAGTTCGGGTAATCCATAAGCCTGCCTGCCAGGTCATCTTCAAGGCGGTAAGCGTATTAAAATGAGTCTCTTCTCCGGCCTGCTTTTCTTCGGTCATTCGCAGCGCGACAAGAATCGTTAAAACCGCCAGTACCAGGGTCAGGTAAATCGGAAAACGCATCGTGGTCTGTTGCGTCAACGTGATTGTGCTCCCCAGCCAGCTGAGCACCCGGTTGACGACATTTGGATCATAGACCAACGCCCCGACGGTCACGGTGACGATAGTACCTATAGAGCGCAGCCGCATCTGCAGACTGAGTACCTTCGGCCAGTCATCGGGATTACCGTGGGCGGCCAGACTGTCGTAGGCAATGGCCTCGTCCGCCCCACTGGCCATGGCCTCGGCCAGGCCGCTTAACACCCGATTGGTTAGAAAGGCCCAGAAAACAAGGGTGCTGTCGCCTGTAGGTATAAAAGCAATAAGGCCCATTTCAGCCAGCATCAAAAGCGAAGTGATGACCAGCAGATATTTGCGGCCCACAATATCGGCCAGTGCACCGGAAGGTACTTCGGCGCAGAAGATGGTAACTGCCCAGACCGTATTTAACAGAGCGAACTGCTCGACAGTCAGGCCGTAGTCGAGAAAGAGAATGGTAAAGACGGGATAGTAAAACCTGGCATTGAAGAAAACCCGAAAGGCGATAAAGAGTCGAACATTGGCAATGGCAAAAGGTGATGATGCAGCCGGCATGGCGGTTTCCTTTGGAAAGTTGGAGGCTCTTTCCTGCTATGGTGCATACCGACGAGCCGGCAGGACCGCCTGATCGGTGCGGGACAGATGCACTTCTATTCTTCTGACCAGCATGGAAAGGAGCAGGCAGAGGACAAGATACATCAGGGAAATAGTCAGCCACACTTCAATGGTTGCCTGGGTAGAGGCCATCACCTGCAAGCCTTGAAACGTCAGTTCCTGGATGGAGATTATCGACACAATGGACGACCATTTGATGGTGTTGATAAATTCATTGGCCAGCGGCGGCAGCATGATGCGGACCGCCTGGGGTAAAATGATAAGACGCATCAGCTTCCATCTGGTCAGGCCCAGGGTCTTGCCTGCCTCCCACTGTCCGATATCGACTGCCTGGATGCCGGCTCGGACGATCTCGGCGATATAGGCCCCCTGGAAAAGAGCCAGGGTAAGAACCCCGGATAAAAATGGGGTTATCAGGCCGGGCGAGGCAAAGAACCAGCCCAAGGTTTGCTGAACCTGGCTGGACTGGCTGCGAAAAAATTCCTCGACGGCCAGAAATGACAGCAGCTGGTCGCTTACGAAGTAATAAAAAATAAACACCAGCACCAGCGGCGGGGTGTTGCGAATGAGTTCAATGTAGGTTCGGCCGATCAACCTGAAGAAAAGCCGTGGAGAGACCCGCATCAAACCTATGGTAAAGCCAAGCAGAACGGCAAACAGGGTTGCCAAGATGCTGATTTTAATGGTCGTTAAAAAACCTTCCACCAGGATATTGGCGGTCCATCGCTGGGTCTCCTGGTCAAAGCGAAACAGGTAGGTGGGGATGACGCTCCAGTTCCATTTGTAGTTGAGTGAGAAGAACAGCCGATACCATATATAGGCGGCAAAGCCGATAATGATGGTGAGAATAAGCCCGTCGAGCATGGTTACTGCTGGTTTTTTCGCTTGCATAGACAGTAAGTCAGTACTCGCTCTTGCATATCTTTTATGTCATAACGATTGTTCTACGGTGGCGCTCACCACATCAGGTTCGCCCTGCCTTCACAGATGGTCTTGCCGGAGTCTATTCGACCTGGTTGCTCCACTTTTTGGTGCCAAACCAGTAATTATGCCTTTCTTCAAGCCAGCCTTCAAGGGAGACGATGGTAATCCAGCTGTTAAAAAACGCCAGACCGTCGGGATCACCTTTGCGCATCGCAAAGCCGATAGGTTCTTTGGTAAAGGTCCCCTGCACCGGCAGAAACAGGCTGTCGCTGTAATCAACTGCCTCGTAGGCCGGCCGCGGGGCGTTGCCGATTACCGCATGGACATTGCCGTTGCGCAGCTCCTGGTAGGCTTGAGGCTCAGTATCGAACATCCGCAGTTTGGCCTTGGGGAGGAATTTTTTGGCTGTGGATGCGGCCGTGGTTCCCAGTTTAACGGCAATTTCTACTTCGGGTTTGTTGAAGTCTTCAAGAGATGCAAAACCCGCGGCCTTTTTCTTATGGGCGACGATGCTCATCCCCGAATACTCGTAGGGCTGGGTAAAGTTGACCTGCAGAGCGCGCTGGGCGGTAATGCCCATGCCGCCGATAATGACATCGAATTTACCGGTCAAAAGTGCCGGGATTATCCCGGACCAGGCGGTGGGCATAAATTCCACCTTCACCCCCATGTCCTCCGCCAGCCGCGTGGCGACGTCAATCTCAAAACCAATAAGCTTGCCATTCTTGTCCTTCATGGCCCAAGGTTGAAAGATGTCCATGCCGACTTTCAGTACCCCTCTTTTCTTGATGGTCTCGATGGTACTGGCCGCGGCAATATCCTGTTGCAGGGAGGCGGCGTAGCTGAGACTGCCGAAAGTTACCGGCAGGAGGGTGAAAATGATCAGACGGAACAATAAATTGTTTTTTTTCATGCTGATCTCCTGTTTTTGGTTAAGATTACTATGCAGCTTTACGCCGTAGAGGCGAATTTGTCGATTCGATTTTATGGTAAACTAAGACGTTTTTCCAGCATGCCAACGACCACAGATAAAAACAATGTAATGCATAGGTACATCGCGGCCACGGTAAACCAGATTTCAAATGTTAAATAGGACTCGGCGATAAGCGCCTGCCCCTGCATGGTCAGATCGTAAATGGCGATAGTACTGACCAGGGCCGAATCCTTGATAAGGGAGATAGCCTGGCTGGTGAGCGGCGGCAGCACTGTCCGGAGCGCCTGGGGTATGACGATATGGCGATAGGTGGCAAAAGTGGTAAGGCCAAGGCTTTCGGCCGCCTCGAACTGGCCTTGGTCAACCGACTGAATGCCGGAACGGAATATCTCCGAGGCATAGGCGCCTTCAAATAAACTGAGGGCGAGAATGGCGGCGACCATCCGCTCCATCCCGAGCATGGGACCAACAACGAAATAAATAAAAAATATCTGGATCAACAGCGGGGTGTTTCTGCTGGTTTCCAGATAAATAACTGCCAGGCCGCGGGCGACAAAGGAGTTGGAGAGTCGGAAAAGGGCAGTCGTGAGACCAATTATCAGGGCAAAAAACAGGCTTATCAGCGAGATCTTGATGGTTATTAACAAGCCATCTACCAGAGGGCCGGCAATAATACCCGATTCGCTGCTCGAAAAGAGGTAGTGGGGAATACGGTACCACTGCCAGTTATAGCCAATATTCTCGGCACTATGCACTGCCAGCCAGGCTAAAATGGCAATAAGCGCAGTAAACTGGCAGATATCGAAAATCGGACTCTTGAAAAACGTCCGCATGCCTGAAATCGTGTCGACACTGATGGTAGAGGAAATTTTATTTGCCATGCCGTAGTTCTGCTTTACGAGATGATTTTGCGGGTCAGCTGCTCTCTCGCCATCTCCGAGATAGTCCTGAAATCAATTTTACCGCTGCCCATTTTCGGCAGAGATTCCCAGACGAGAAAAATTTTTGGCAGGGCAATGGCCGGAAGGTATGCCGCCATTTCCTTGAGGACGACTTTTTCTTCCAGAGGTGTGGTCACCACTGCGACGATTCGTGCTCCTTTAATGGCATCGGGGATCTCTACCACGCAACAGTGCGCGTCCTCGGGGATGAATTTTTCCAGCACATCTTCAATCTTGACCAGCGAGACCATCTCGCCGCCTACCTTCACAAACCGTTTCAGGCGACCGACATGCCAGAGGTATCCGTCTTCGTCAAGATTGCCCATATCTCCGGTATCATACCAGCCACGGCGAATATGCAGGGATGTCTGTTCAAAATCATTGAAATAGCCCTTCATGACACTGTCGCCTTTAACGAGGATACGACCGTCTTCACCCCGGGCGCACTCTTCGCCCGTTTGGTAATTTTCGATTCGCACCTGGATGCCTGGGATGGGTTTGCCGACACTGCCAGGGCGATTGGCTGCGATGGTATTGGTGGAAATAACCGGGGAGCATTCGGTGGCGCCGTAGCCTTCGAGCACCGTAATATTGTGCTTGCTTTTGAATCCTTCCCGCAGGGCCTCTGGGCATTTATCGGCACCGGTCAGGGCGATGCGCAGCGTGGCAAAGTCACCTTGCTCCGATTTGCGCAGGTAGCCCCAGAAAAATGACGGGGTGCCGACCAGGCAGGTCGCTTTATGTTCTCTCGCGATGGTGCATACCTTCTTGAAGTCCAGGGGATTGGCGTAGGTGAGCATGGTCATGCCAAACGAGATAGGGACCCAGAGGTCGACGGTCAGGCCAAAGACATGAAAAAAAGGCAGGGTACACAAAAAGACGTCGTCGCTGGTAAAATCAAAGATAGGCGAGACCGATTTGACGTTGGCAGCAATGTTCTTATGAGTCAACTGTACGGCCTTGGGATCTTTTTCGCTGCCGCTGGTGAACAGGATGACTGCTGTGTCGTCTGCATCACCGCAGTGTACGAGTTTTTTTATGACGATGGCCGGCAGTGCCGCAGTCAAAGCTGCTCTGATCTTCTGGCGGGAAGTGATCGAAGCCATAATTTCTTCGATATAGATCATCCCGTCCACATGGGGACACTCGATTTTTTCCAGCAATGCCTTGGAGGTAATGATCGTCCTGAAGTCACATTTTCCCTGGGCATGCCTGGCGTTGTGCTCAGCCCCGGTCGAATAATTGATCATCACCGGTGTTCGGCCGCTCATCAGAATAGCGATCTTGGCCAGAATACAACCGGCGGAAGTAGGCATCATCAGGCCGACAAAGCCGGCATCGAACCGACGAAAGATACGCCACAGCAGCAGACAGGCAATAAGCGATCTGGAGTAGGTCAGTTCCCGGTTGGTAGTCAGATCATTGATTGCCATTTTTTTTGCATACTGCTTGGCAATGTCGATAAATGTATGGTGTAACAGCATCGCTGCCTCTTCTTAAGGTCAGTTCTTCAGTTCCAGTTCGGCAAGATCGGTTATCGATTGCGGCATCTCTTTTTTGACCTGGACGCCCAGTTCTTTCAGTTGTTCCGCCTGGGCGATCAGGTTGCCCCGGCCACGAGTCAGTTTCAACAAAGCCGAATCGTAGGTACTGTGACAGGTGGCCAACTGTTTACCCATTTTTTCCATCTCTTCCACAAAACTACGGAATTTATCGTAGATAATGCCTGCCCGTCGCGCGATCTCGAGTGAATTTTTACTCTGGTGTTCAAACTGCCAGATATTTTCAATCGTCCGCAGGGCTGCCAATAGGGTCGTTGGAGTTACAATAATAATATTTTTGCCGAGTGCTTCAATGAAAAGCGTGTCATCTTCTTTGAAGGCGGTGGAAAATGCGGCTTCGATCGGCATGAACATCAGGATAAAGTCCAGAGAATGGATGCCGGCCAGTTCCGGATAATTTTTTTTGCCAAGGGTTGCAATATGCTCGCGAATTGCCTTGATCATCGCTGCAAGATGGACTTGGCGTTCGTTTTTATCGTCACTGTTGATATATTTTTCCCAGGCGATCAAGGACACCTTGGAGTCGATAATTATGTCTTTTCCTTCCGGCAGATGGACCACCACATCCGGCTTCAGCAGGCGGTTGCTGGTATCACGAAAGCCGCCCTGGGTATCGTATTCCAGGCCCTGGCGCAGGCCGGATTTCTCCAGGACTCGCTCAAGAACAAGCTCGCCCCAGTTGCCCTGTATTTTGGTGTCGCCTTTTAGGGCATTGGTCAGATTGACAGCTTCTCTGTTGACCGCTCGGTTGAGTTCGCGAAGCTGGACTATTTCATTTTTCAAGGAGATCCTTTCCCGGCTGTCATGGCGATAGATCTCGTTAATTTCCTGTTTAAAAGCAGTCAGTTGGTTATTGAAAGGCTGCAGGATAGCCTCAAGCTTGTCCCGGTTCAAGTCGCTGAAACGGGTGCTTTTTTCTTCGAAGATCTGCTGGGCCAGAGTGGCAAACTGCAGCCGTAATTCTTCCCGGGCATTTTCCAGCAGCTGCAGTTTTTCGGCAGCATGTTTTCTCTCGTTGGTTAACAGAGTGATCAGTTTGGCCTCCCGAATAGCCAGTTGGTTATGCTTTCCCAGAACATCGGCACTGTTTTTTTCAGCTGTCTGCAAATCGCCGGCAATTTTTTGCCGCTCTTTACGCAGTCGGTAAAACTGTGCCGTCAAGAAAAGCGAGCTCACCAGTAACAGCCCGGTAGTTATTGTCAACAACAAAACCAGGGACTGTAAAGAGAAGCCTGGGGGTGAAAAAGCTTGCAGCAAGGCTATACAGGCGTCGGCGAATTCATTCATGCCCAGCTCAGCCAAGCGCGACGTCGAGCGTCATCATAATGGCAAAACCAACCATGACCCCGATGGTCGGAATATCGGAATGTCTGCCGGCCTGGGATTCAGGGATAAGTTCTTCGGCGACGACATAGATCATTGCCCCCGCGGCAAAAGAGAGGGCGTAGGGCAGAATCGGCTGCATGGTAATAACCGCAGCGGCCCCTAAAACGCCGGCAATCGGCTCGACAATGCCTGATGCCTGGCCGTAGAGAAAACTTTTGGTGCGTGATAACCCTTCTCGACGCAGAGGAACGGAGACAGCGGCGCCTTCCGGAAAATTCTGGATGCCGATCCCGATTGCCAGGGCCAGAGCACCGCCAAGTGAGGCCGCAGGATGGCCTGCCGCCGCGGCGCCAAAAGCCACCCCAACCGCCAGTCCTTCCGGGATATTATGCAGGGTTATTGCGAGCACCAGAAGTACCGAACGCTGCCAGCCGGTTTTGATACCCTCGGCATCTTTTGCCGGAAATCCCGGGTGGAGATGGGGCAGCATCTTGTCCGCGCACCAGAGAAAGATTCCGCCACTTAAAAAGCCGATCAGTGGGGCAAGCCAGGGAATTCCACCCCTGGTTTCGACCATTTCGATGGCCGGTGCCAGCAGCGACCAGAAACTGGCGGCAATCATCACTCCGGCCGCACCACCAAGCAGCCCATCCATTACCTTACGATCGATCTTTTTAAAGAAAAAGACCATGGCAGCCCCCAGGGCGGTGACAAACCAGGTAAACAAGGTCCCGATCAGGGCCTGCATGATGGGGGAAAATTCAAGAAACCATTGTTGCATGGGTGTTCCTATTTGGGTTGCTCTCCGGCAGTATATGCAACTCCTTAAAACCCTTAGATTTACGACGTTAACATTAAATAGGCCAGGGTTTATCCTTCCCACCGAGAATATGCATATGCAGGTGAAAAACCTCCTGCCCGGCTTTTTTACCGTTGTTAAATATTATCCGAAAGGCATCGCCGGTCCCGTTTTCCTGCGCTAGTTGCGAGCCAACGCGGATCAGCTTGCCAGCGAGTTTATCGTCGGCTTCTGTCACTTCGACCGGTGCAGCCAGGTGTTTTTTGGGCACGACCAAAAAATGCACGGGCGCCTGGGGAGATATATCCCAGAAGGCCAGAATATCATCGTCTTCATAGAGCTTTTTGGCCGGGATTTCCCCGGCGATGATCTTGCAAAAAATACAATTATTCATGGTTGAGTCTCCTTAGAGAGTGAGAAATAATGTGCTTGGGTCTTTTCAAGCGCATTATTTCGTGAACGAACCTATACCCCTCAAGGGGGTATTGAACTTAGTCCCGCAAATCTTTTGGGCGGGATGAGAATTTCGCTTGATCTCTGCATCCTAAGCTTCTCAAAGGGATCGCATTATAGACATACGGCTAGAAACTACATCTATCTGTAGATGATACAACTCTGTATACAACACCATGAAGTTTTCGTAAACGGGTGGCAGCAAACATGACCGTTTTTTCGGGGAAAAACAAAAATAGCCATACAACAAACGTGTTGTATGGCTATGAAGCGGAGAAAAGTGAACTAGCTAAAACGCGGACGGACTGTCTTTTCCCCTCACTTAGTGTAGCTGAAAGTGAGTTGCTTATCTTTTTCATCAACAAAGGCTTCCCCGCCCTTATTCAATTTGCCGAATAGGATCTCCTCGGTCAGGGTATCGCCGATCTCTTTCATAATCAGACGCCGCAGCGGTCTTGCGCCATAATCAGGATCATAGCCTTTCTTGGCCAGATACTTCCGGGCTTGATCACTGAGCTTTATGCTGACCCGTTTCTCGGCCAGCTGTCCTTCCAACTCGCGGATCAGTTTATCGACCACCCGTTCCGTTGCCTCGTTATCAAGAGCGCTGAAAGAGACGATGGCGTCGAGCCTGTTGCGGAACTCAGGGGCGAAAAGTTTATTGACCGCCGTCTGGTCCTTGTCTTTTTTGCCGGTAACAAAACCAATACTGCGACTGGCCATTTCTCTCGCGCCGGCATTGGTGGTCATAATGATGATAACGTTGCGAAAATCCGCCTTGCGTCCGGAGTTATCGGTCAAAGTCGAATGATCCATTACCTGCAGAAGAATAGAAAATATATCTGGATGGGCTTTTTCAATTTCATCGAGCAGCAGCACCGAGTACGGATGCTTCCGAATAGCTTCGGTAAGTAGACCGCCCTGATCGAAGCCGACATAACCCGGCGGGGAACCGATCAACCTGGCTACCGCATGTTTTTCCATATATTCACTCATGTCAAAACGTTCGAAATGGACATTGAGCGTAATTGCCAGTTGCCTCGCCACCTCGGTTTTGCCGACGCCGGTAGGTCCGGCAAAGATAAAGCTGCCGGTGGGTGAATCGGGATTGCCGAGTCCGGCCCGACTGCGTTTTACCGCCGTCGTTACCGCTGCAATGGCGTCATCCTGGCCGAAGACCACTTTCTTCAGGTTGGTTGCCATTTCTTTTAACTCGGAAAGTTCTGAAAGAGAACTGCTCTTGGCCGGGATTCTGGCGATGCGCGACACCACCTTTTCGATATCGGTAATCTTGACCATGGTCCCCTGTCGACCCTCGAGTCGAAAGAAGGAACCGACCTCATCCATGATGTCGATAGCCTTATCCGGCAGAAAGCGCTCGTTGATATAGCGGTCGGACAATTCGGCCATGGCCTTGAGCGAGGTCTGCGAATAGCGGACATTGTGATGTTTTTCGTATTTATCCTTTAATCCCTTTAAAATTAAATGGGTATCGTCAACCGATGGCTCTTCGATATCAATCTTCTGGAAGCGTCTGGATAGAGCCCGATCTTTTTCGATCTGATTCTTGTATTCCTCATAGGTAGTCGAGCCGATGCAGCGCAAAATACCCGCCTGCAGCGCCGGTTTGAGGAGGTTGGAAGCATCCATCGAGCCGCCGCTGGTGGCGCCTGCCCCGACAATTGTATGCATCTCGTCGATAAAGAGTATGGCGTTTTTTTTCTGTTCTATCGCCGAAACCACGCTTTTCAGCCGCTTTTCAAAGTCGCCGCGATATTTTGTGCCGGCTACCAGGGTGCCCATGTCGAGCAGGTGGATATCAACATCCTGCAGCAGATCCGGGACCTTTGCCTTGTCGCCTTTAGCTCTGGCAACCTTGTCTTCATGGATACGCAGGGCCAGTCCCTCGGCCATGGCTGTTTTACCAACCCCCGGTTCGCCGACGAGCAGAGGGTTATTTTTCTTGCGCCGACACAACACTTGCATGATCCGGGCGATCTCTTCATTGCGACCAATAAGTGGGTCGAGTCGGCCTTGAGCGGCGTAATCGGCCAGATTAACGGTGAAGTCTTCCAGCGCCTTGGCGTCTTTCGTGCCCTTTTGCGGGTTGGGACTTTCCGGTGGCATGGCAAATGGTTCCTTTTGCAGGCCATCCGCCGGCAGTTCATGGGAGATAAAATTAACCACCGCCATTTTGCCGATACCCACCGAAGTCAGGAAATAGACGGCATGGGACTCTTCTTCGGAGAGAATCGAAACCAGCACATCCCCGCTGTCGACCTGCTGCTTGCCGCAGCTCTGTACATGGGCTACCGCCCGCTGCAGCACTCGATTAAAGGCGATGGTTTGGGCTGGTTCCCGTACGCCGCTGTCGGAGAACTTGGGGATTTCCAGCAGGAAAAATTTTTCCAGGCGTTCTTTTAAAACCTGGGTGGAGCCACCGCATTCATTGATTATAAAACTGGTGAGCTCATCGTGTAAGAGGCCATAGAGCATATGTTCGACGGTAACGTACTCATGATTATGAGTTTTCGCCTCTCTTATGGCCAGTATCAGGGACTTTTCCAGTGTTTTGCTCAGCATAATTTCCGCATATGGTTGGGTAAAAGGGTTCTTTCACCGGTTAGACTGTTTCCATCGAACAGCGCAGTGGAAACTCATTTTTTTTCGCCAGCTGGTGCACAACCGAAATTTTTGTTTCGCAGATTTCCCGGGTGTATATTCCGGCGATTCCTACCCCTTCGTTGTGAACATTAAGCATTATTCTTGTCGCGTCATTGGCTGATTTGTGAAAAATCGATTCAAGTATGGCAATGACGAATTCCATGGAAGTATAGTCATCATTGTGCAGCAACACCTTATACAGCCGCGGTTCTTTAATCTCAGTAGTATCTTCTGTAAGGACTGATCCTTCTCGACGATTTTTATTTTCTGCCATGGTTCTGGTGCAATACGTATGAAATAATGATTAACTCTCGATGGTGCCGTAAAAATTCATCTTATACAATGTAGAGTTTAAGATACTCCTTCAATAACTTCTACCATAATAATAAATTCTTCAATTTCAATGGACCCCAGATTTGCTACCGCGAAAACTTGGGTGATCCCTGCAGCATGGTTATAAAGAGCTCTTCCAGCACGAGCTGGGCCGGGACAACGGAGCCCTTGAGGTGAAATTCGGCGTCCAGCAGCAAGCTCATCCAACGTTTCAGACCGGAGCAGGAATAATCGGTGGCCTTGGTAAAACTCATAAACAGGGCATAGGGATGGCCCTGCAGCAGATCGTCCCACTCTCCCTGGGCTTTTAACTCGGGAAGGTAGCGGCCTTGAAATTCCCTGGCATTCATCCCGCGGCGCCAGGTTGGGGTGGGGCGCAGCTGCATTGACCGATAGAGTAACTGTTTTCTGAGAAAATTGCGCATAGTGGCGAGAATGGCGAGGCTGTGCATGCCCTGCTCCAAAAGTCGTGACACAAGAGTCAACGTCCTGCCCAGCTGCCTTTTACCAAAAGCATCGGTCAATTCATAGAGAGCGTCTTCCCGGTTGCGGGCGATCATGAGGTCCACATCGCTGCGGGTAATCAGCGGTCGCTTGCCGACAAAGTGGCCCAATTTTTCAATTTCCATAGCGACAGCCACCGGATGAAAACCGACCCGTTCAAAAAAGAGTTCCGCCGCCGGGGTCTCGATTTTTAGGCCGAACTCCCGCAGGGTCTTGTCCATCAGTTCCTGCAGGACGGACTTTTGTTCATTTACGGCGGCGACGTTGGCACCGGAGGCCACAGAACAGTCGATGACGGTGCCTCTTTTCTTGATATAGGTAAACAGCCGCTGGCGTTTATCGACGGTTTCCGCCGTCAGCAAAAGAATATTGCCGCCGGGAAGTCCCTTGTCAAAGGCCTCGATATATCGGTCGACCAACCCGGACGCGTTGCCGGTGGTTGTCTGCTGCGAGCCCGCGACAAGGTTGTCGGCCCAGGTGAGGGGTTCACAAGGTTTGTCGAAGGCGAAGATCTTTTTCCATTCCTGCAGGCTTATTTCGGAAAAAGAAGTCGGCCCGTCGACCGGCAGATCAACCGCGGCGATCATGGCCTGAAGATGGCGGGCGGCAGGCCCTGGGCGACCACCATCATAGGCCTGGACTGCTTTATACCATATCTCGGCCACGATGGTTTTGCTGTGGAAGATGCGGCTGTCGGCGACGCGATAAATCTGTCGACCCGGCAGCAGGCTGAAACTCATCAATCTGGCCAGGGTCTGGCCGGGATCTTCCCGGTCGCCGTCAACAGCATGCACCGCTCCCGGCTGCTGGTCAAGGAGCATGTCCTGAAGAGCATCGGCGGCCTCTTTGCAAAGAAATCGTTCGCCGAAAAAAAGATATACCTGCGAATCCGGGAAAAAATTCCCTTCTCCTATCTTCGTCTGAAGTTCCGTTCGTTTAAGCTGTACCATCTTTATCTGCGGTTTTTATGAGAACGTCATTCTTTTAAGGGTAGTGGTTTTCACTTGGTTTTCCAAGTATTCAATTGTAAAACTGACCGAAAAACAGTTTACCACGCAACGAAGAATATGAAGCTTTTACTTAGCCATCGTGAAAATCTAATCTTTACGTTACCATCAACATTCAAGAGCATAAAGAGTAAGATGTGAAAATACCCAAACGAAATGATCCCTGCTGGTGCACCAGCGGTAAAAAATACAAAAAATGTCATCTGCAGACCGATAAGCTTGGCCAAACGTATCCGCCGGGTCTGGAAAAAGCCGTCCGGACAATATCGACAGTCGCGGCCGGCAGGGTCAGTCCGGTCAATTCCGTGCCGGACAATATTGGCCGACCGGAGTATGCCGTAACCGGTGTTCCCACTGCGGCGAGATCATCGTGCAAAAAACAAAGCCTCGATCAGATTGAGAGGATGCGCAAAGCAGGCAAGATTGCCCGCGAGGTTCTGAATACGGTCCTTGCCCAGGTGCGGCCCGGGGTGACCACTGATACCCTTGATAAGATCGCCCACAAACGGACCATCGACCTGGGCGCTTACCCAAGTCCATTAAATTATATGGGGTTTCCCAAGTCGATCTGCACCTCGGTGAATGAGGTGGTAGTGCATGGCATTCCCGACAGCCGGGAGCTGGTTGCCGGTGATATCGTCAACTGCGATGTTACCGTCTATGCCTTTGGTATGCATGGGGATTGTTCGGAGACGGTCTTTGTCGGCGAGGTAGACGAAGATTCCAGGAAACTGGTCGAGGTCTCTTGGCAGTGTCTGCTGCAGTCCATCGAGCTGGTTCGACCGGGGCAACATTTTAACGCGATCGGTCAGGTCATCGAAAAGCTGGTCAAAGAGCATGGCTACAGTATCGTCCGTGAATTTACCGGTCATGGCCTTGGCGAGTTTTTTCATATGGCCCCGTATGTCGCCCATTTTTTCGAGCCGAACAATTCGACAATTATGGAGGAGGGTATGACCTTTACCATCGAGCCGATGATCAATGCCGGATGTGCCGAATGTGTCATATGGCCGGACAAGTGGACCGCAGTAACCCGTGATCTGGCCCGAAGCGCCCAATTCGAACACACCTTGCTGGTGACGGCAGAGGGGGTGGAGATTCTTACCGGCGGCCGGGAGCCCTGGTTTGCCGGAAGGTGATTATCAGCAGTATTTTGCTGAATCAAGGTGCTGCAGGAAAGATCAACCGCTACTCCTGATTTTTGGGAAAAAGGCGATAATCGGTAAGGCGAGAAGGGGAATCACCGCGATAGAGGTGAGTACCGGGCGGATAGTGTAAATATCGGCCAGCTTGCCGATAAGCGGGGTAATAGCGCCGCCGAGGCCGTAGGCAAAACCCATCATCAGGCTGGCTACCATGGAACGTCCCTTGGGCGCCAGAGTCTGGGCCATGGTGACCCCTAATGGCAGCGGTGCCAGAACAAAAGCGCCGGCAAAGGCAGCACCGACATACACCCAGTTGCCTTGCAGTTGCATCAGCAGCCAGAGGGCCGGGGCCATCCCCAGATAAGAAAAAATGAAGACCGGTTTAAAGCCGATGCGATCCGAGAGATGGCCGGATAACAGGCCGCTGATGGTGCCTGATACCACAAAAAGCGAATAAATTGCCCCAGCCGAAACCACGCTGAAACCTTCCCGGACATAAAGTACCGGCATGAAGGTCAGAAAAGACTGACCGACTATGGCCCGCATAAGCATGACCAGCCAGATTAAGGCCACGATCTTCCAGACGCTGCCGAGGCTTTCCTGCAGCGCACTGAAAAAACCGGCTCGATTCAAACCTTCACTTTGTGGTGCCGGGATGACCTTGAAAAGATAGACCAGGACCAGCAGCCCGGCCAGCATAGTCAAAGGCATGGCGGGTAAACCAAAATACGCAACATACCAGGTGATAAACAGTGGACCGATACCAAAGGCAAGGGTGCCGCCGGTATTGAACACCGACATGGAAAAACCGGCTTTTGAGCCGGCATATACAGGCACCATGCCGGTGACCGAAGGATGATACATGGAGGAGCCGACCGAGCCAAGGGCAATGCAGAGTAGCAGGATCCAGAAATTTGAGGCGATTCCAGACAGAGGGACAAAAAATATGGTCAGAGATAATCCGGCGAAAATAAAAGCCCGGGTCGGATAGCGATCGGCAAAATAGCCGACGGTTGGTTGGATAATAAAGGCCAACAGGCGCATCGTCCCGGCGATAATACCGACCTGGGCGAGACTGAGGCCAAGTTTATCGACAAACACCGGAAAAAGCGGACTGATGAAGGCGGTATAAAAATCGCCGGTGAAATGAATGAGCGTCAGCGCAAAGAGGATTTTCAGGTTGGCGGACATACTGGCACCAGGGATGTTTGGCAAGTCAGGTGCTGGCTTACTGCAGATGTTAATGAATATGGTGAATAGATAGAAAAGAGAAGTGACATGTATAAACCATTGACATAGCATATGCACGTATTAAGTGTTGGAGGTATCGAATTCTTGGGGCAATACCTCGTTGACACAATCAAATTGTCGGTTTGAAAATAGCCGTCAATGTGTTATAGAATCTCTGTTGCGCTGGGTCAATTTCATCATTGAACGGCAAACATTAAAAAGCTTTCTGAACGTCCAGTGAAAGGACGGGGGCATGATAGACATCTATCCGTTGTGCCCCGGCAGGGAACCCGGTGAAATTCCGGGACGGACCCACCGCTGTGAGTGAGGACGAACACCGCATGATGTCACTGTACGAGGGACTGCTTCCAGCCGAAGCCGAAGCCGTATGGGAAGGCGCGGTCAGTAGAATGATTCACGAGTCAGAATATCTGCAGGAATAGCTCTAAAACCTCCCGGAGAGATGGTAAATCCCTGGGCCGATTCTGCGTCGGCCTGGTGAATTGCTTTGGTCGATATCTCTGACATTATGGGAGGTTTTATGACTGCATATCAACTGTTTCTCCTCTTTCTCACGCTCTACATCGGCATTTTGATCGCCACCGGACTGTATTTCAGTAAGCGGCAAAAAACGCTCACCGATTTTTGGTTGGCCGGTAAAAAGGCTGACGCGCTGTCTATCGGTTTTTCTGCTGCGGCGTCATGGCTTACCGCCGGTGCTCTGCTCGCAGTGATCGGCTTTTTTCTGCTCCTGGGCATGGGGTCGATATGGGGTTTTGTCATGCCCAATATTCTGGCTCTTCTGGTCATTGGTCTGTTAGTAAAAAAAATCAAGAAACTCCCTGCAATTACCCAGCCAGAGCTGCTGGAACTTCGATATGATAAACTTCTGCGTTTACCCGTAGCTGTAATTATCACCATTGTGATGGTTCTCTTTGCCGTGGCCGATATAAAAGGCTTTGGTATGGTTCTTCAGATTTTTTATGGCGTCAGCCCGGTGCATGCGGCCCTGATCGTCGGTCTGGCGGTTGCGGTCTATGTGACCCTGGGCGGTCTGTCGGCGGTAATCGCCACAGATGTTGTCCAGTTTCTGTGTCTGGCCTTTTTTATTCTGATCATGGCCGTGACGGTTTTATCCGGTGCAACAGAGCTTTCGAGTTTGCCTGCAGTCGAGCTGTTTACCGCCATGCCTGATTTATGGTGGAACCCGCTATCTATCGGTATGCCTATGGTTCTGATATTTGTCTTTGCCATCGTTCCCGGCTGGATCAGTGAACAGGATCCCTGGCAACGGATATGGGCGGCAAAGGATGAAATGTCAGCGAGAAACGGTATGTTTTTCGGCGCACTGCTGGTTGCCCTGGTGTTCGGCGGCTGCGCTGTTATTGCCGTCGGGTTGAATACTATCTATCCGGAGATAACGGCAATGGGATTTCCTATGGGAATGGCCAGGGCTGAGCCGGCACTTTTGAATTTTATCATGGCAAGCGGTTTTTCCGATATAGCCGTAGCCCTATGTGCCGTAGCTCTTGCGACAGCGGCAATGTCCTGTACCGATACCTTTGCTGCTTCCGGTGCCTCGTGTATAGCCAGAGATATTTATCAGAGATATGTGCATCCGGATGCGACCATGAAAGAAATGCAGGTTGCGAACAGACTCTCAGTTCTGCTGATTGTGGTTCTGGCCACCATAGGATCCTTTTATATAGACAGTATTATCGATGCCATCCATATCGCCACTTTTATCGCCAGTGCCTCGTACTTTTTTGTCCTTATGGGTGGGTTGTATTGGAAACGTGCCACAAGCGCAGGCGCTTTGGCATCTCTCTGTGCAGGATTTGGCCTGCAGGCTGGATTGGTGCTGATTGATCTTATAAAGACAGCGCCTATGGCACCATCGTATCTTGAAAGCCTCCATCCTCTTCTTATGGGCCATGGGGTGATTGTGGCAATGACTGTTTCCGGATTTGTCTTCGTTGTAATTTCCCTGGTTACAGAACCATCTCAGCAGATAAAGCTGGTTCCTTTCTTTTTGGATGAAGCCCAAAGATTTGCGGCATCCATCAAGGACGGTTCTTCCCAGGACCTTCTCGAGGGATCCGGGATCATGGATAGTATTGATGTCAGGAAGTGCGGGACGACCGTTCGTTTGCATCATGCTGCTGAATTTGCCGGCGAGGTTCATTGGCAGCAACTGGCAGCCAAGCTGTTGAACTCTAGTGAGAATTGGATTCGCATTGCAGGAACCGAATCCATTCAACGTTTTGGTTGTGGAGAGTTTGGGGAATTTTTCCCTTGTGTAACCGTCAGTCGGGGACAGAGTCGATCCATCCTCTGGTTTGAGACCGAGGGCAATGTGCTACATCTGAAGCAACTCAAACAAGATATATGCAAGGCGGTTATTGACACCCAGACTGCTTTTAAATCAATTAAAACTCAGCCATTTGCCCAGCCGACCGGAGAAGCTTTATGGGAAATCGCAGAAACATGAATAGCCTGGTTGTAATTATCGGGCATTCATAACGATTAACACTAGAAAATCAGGTTTTTTGTGAAACAAATGTGCCCGGTGCCATTAGGGATACAAAGGCGAGAAATTCGACACCGATTATATAAGCCGGAGACGGTCTGTTTATTGAGAAAGAACTATATAAGCAATGAACAATCCTGGCCACCGCTTCTATGTACCGGCTATTAATTTTGATAATTTGGTCGGGCTCCAGAGACTGATCGGCACAAAACTGCATGCCGGTGGGAGAAAGCTGTGTAGTTTGACCATGATATTCCTGCACCGCCGGCCATTCAATATAGTATATGATGGAAAAATCCTTTGCAATGCGCTGGAAAGCCCGTTTTTTAAGGAAAGGATTCTTTATTTTATGGGTTGGATAAAGGGGACTATGACAACTGGTGCACCGAGTACCAGGTGAGAGAAAAACTGGACGCTGCTCTAGTTTATGACAAAACCGGCATGCGCGGGAAAAGGCCGCCCCGGTGCAGTCAGTATTCACTCCGGCGCTGACGGAGGGATCTATAGGTTCTGACGCACAATGAGACTCTGAGTGTCTTGACCAGGTGTACTCTTTCAGAAAATCTCGATCATACTCCGATCTTTTTTTCGGATCGGTAAGTACCTCTTTAGCTTCGTTTAATAAAGTTGATTCCCACTGATCCCCACCCAGATCAGGATGTTTTTTGAGTTTTAAAAGTAGAGTTCGATAGCTCGATTTAATAATTTCCAGAGGTGCATCCGGCTGAACATGGAGAATCCGATAATAATTACGTCTATTATTCACTTTCTCTCTCGGTAGAGATTTCGTCAAACGTTCTCAACACCTTATGAGACAACGCCGGTCAAGGTCATTGGCAGTCGCCTGGTGGCCGCAAATTTTCCGGATACCACACAGAGTAACATCTGATTCATGTCGTCCTTGCCGCTATACGTTTCACGGCGTCGGCTGATCAGTTTCAGCAATAATCATGCCACAGCAACGAGAGTAGTGACATCTCAGTAAATCAAGCGTGTAACAACGATTTTAGGAGGAAAAAGTTTATAAAACCAACTGTTGGTCCATGAAATATTTTCCATTTTTCCGGAATAAAAATCCTGAAAAATCAGTTACTCGAGAAGTGAGCCTCTCGAGTCTTGAACGAGATTCTCATGCTTACAGGTCAATTTGCCGGTGGCAACAGCGGGTGCTTCTTTGTATGGAGGAGAATATTGCCTCGGACAAGACCCTGCTTTTCCACGTTCTGTAATATTTTTTCAAGTATTCATACTCCTGGCCAAGGTGCAATCGATTCTGCCGCGCGATGAACAGTTGCAGAAACTATCCGGGATCTGCCTGAGAATGTCCGCAGTCGCTAGACCCTACTGTAACTTTTGCCGTGCGGCAACAGCCATGACTCCTGTCCATAACAAGGCCCATATCGCAGCAAGAAGCGCCAGTGACGAAAAAAGAGGCCAGTGGAAGGTCGCTGCCCCAAGACGAGCTCCCGCCCAGTAGGCAAGAGGGCCACCAAGAGCACCAAAGAGCGCCGAAAACAGCATCCGTTTTTTCATCCACGCCAGACTGTGATGCGGAAGAGAGGCCAGGGCTGTCCAGATGACCGCCAACCATAAAGGAATGGGAAAGCCCGACCAGGTAAAACTGAAAAACCCGATGGCCTGAAGAATGCTGTCGATGAGCACACCTACAGGCAGAAGATAACTAATCATCTGCAGATCAGCTCGCCGGTTCTGAGATAAAAAAATGTTCAAAACAAGCAGAGGCAAGGCAAAAATCGCCCCGAAATTTCCTCCAAGGACACAGAGAAACCAGATTGCCTGGTTAATTCCGACATTGATCAACGGATTCAAACGTTCACCAAAGAAGTACCATTTGTCGGACGGCTTGCCACAACGTGCACAACACTTATCGATCGCTCCTGGAAGCCTCCTTCACAGTAACAGTGATAATACTCCCACAGCCTCCTGAAACGCTCATCGTAACCATGTTTCCGGATGGTCGGCTTCAGATCGAGTCTTTTACAAATGGTCTCAAGTTTATGCTTGGATGCTTCTTCAAGACTGCTTGATTCCTTTGGATAAATGGCAGAGGAATACATCATGGCCGGGTCGAGAAAGGACCTGTACAATTCATTGCCAAGGTCAAAGTGGGCAATAATGTTTCGTTTGGATCCTTTTTGCGAATTGTGCTTGGCAGCATGATCAAGCATACGAAAGATTTGCAGGATCCACCCAAAGCCGCGTTCCATACTATCCAACACATCCATATTCAGCACCATAATCCTCGACAGTACCGTGAGATCATCAACATCCCAGAGATGATCTATATACGCTTCAATTGATGGCTCATTAATTGTGACGGAGCATCTCTCACTTTTGGCCGTACTGTTCATCCTGCCTCCCCGCCCATCACTGACCATAGACTCTTGCAGTTACAAAAAAAGTGGATAAGCCGGATTATCCGTCTCTTCTTTGTAGCGATACCCGAGGGCGTCAAGTCGTTTTTCCAGCTCGCTATCGGTTTCATCAGGACATTCCAGGCCGATCAGGACCCGCCCGAAGTCGCCGCCCTGGGCGCGGTAATGAAATAAAGAGATATTATGTCTGCCGCGGGTTGCCTCAAGAAAACGACTCAGCGCACCAGGAGTTTCGGGAAACCAGAAACGGAATAAACGTTCGTTAAAGACCTCGCTTGATCTGCCTCCGACCATATAACGGATATGGGTCTTGGCCAGATCGTTGTCGGTGATGTCGATATTTTGATAGCCGGCACGGGTGAGCTGTTTGGCAAAACTGGAACGCTCCTTCTCATTACGGGTCGAGATGCCGACAAAGATATGGGCTTGTTTTCTGCTTGACAGCCGGTAGTTGAATTCAGTGATATCACGTTCACCGACGATATCACGGCAGAAGGCTTTCAGGCTGCCGCTTTTCTCTGGGATGGTCACCGCAAAAAGGGCCTCCTGTTTTTCACCGATCCTGGTTCGTTCAGCGACATAGCGCAGCCTCTCAAAATTCATATTGGCCCCCGAATTGACGGCGACCAGGGTCTGTCCGGTACAACCTGTCTCATCGATATATTTAAGGAGTCCAGCCATGCCCAGGCCTCCTGCCGGTTCGACAATGGAGCGGGTGGCCTGATAGATTGCCTTGATGCCGCCGCATAGCTCATCGGTGCTCACCCTGATTACGCTATCGACATATTTTCGGCACATTGTAAAAGGTAAGGCGCCTACCTGGCGAACCGCCACGCCATCGGCAAAAATCCCTACAGATTCCAGTCGCACCCGTTTGCCTGCGCTAAGTGATTGGTGCATGGCGTCACTGTCCATTGGTTCCACACCGATTACCTTGATTTCCGGGCGCAGGGTTTTTATATACAACGCTATTCCGGAGATAAGCCCACCTCCCCCCACCGGGACAAATATTGCATCCATTCTGCCGGGGTTCTGTCGCAGCAATTCAACGGCAATAGTTCCTTGACCGGCGATCACTAATTCGTCATCAAAGGGATGGACGGGAACCATGCCCATTTCCTGGGTAAGTGTCTCGGCATGGACTGCCGCTTCTGAGTAGTTGGCACCGACCAGAATGACCTCGCCGCCAAGAGCTTGAACTGCCTCAATTTTGATTCTTGGGGTTGTCGTCGGCATAACGATCAGCGCCCGTATTCCCAGTCTGGCGCCGGCAAAGGCCACTCCTTGTGCGTGATTGCCGGCTGAGGCGGTAATCACCCCTTGTTGCCGCTCGGCAGGGGTCAATTGGGCAATTTTGTTGTAGGCGCCACGCAACTTAAAGGAAAAGATCGGTTGCTGGTCTTCCCGTTTGAGCAAAATGGTGTTGTTTTCTCTCGTTGACAGGGCTGCGGCCTTATCAAGTGAGGTTTCAATGGCAGCTTCGTATACGCGGGAGGTGAGGATCTGTTTAAAAAGTTTCTGCAAGTAAAAAACCTCGACAATATAACAGGCAAAAGAGCAAAAAATGAACATTTGTGGTGCAGGAACCGGATCTTCCGCACCGATAAGGAAAATCCGGTCCGATCGGTGTAATGCCAGCTACCTGAGGTTTTCGTTGATCATCTGCAGGGCATTGTTGCCGGGGCAGAGGTCCACTTCGGTCAGGCTGTTCAACGGCCTCAGTGAGGAATTGATGATATCATGGGTATCGGTGATGTCCTGGTTGACATACAGCAGGCCGGTGAGCAGCCTGCCTCTGGCTTTTTCCAGCTCCAGGTTGTTGACGCATTTCAAGCGATCTGTGACATCCTGGCCGGCAGCGGATTTATGCAGATGAATGATGCTGCCGTCATGCATTACCACTTCCTGGCTGGATCCTTCCGGATAATTCGCCAGGATTTCCTGTTGCAGGGGGACGAAGTCGAAGGTATTGGTCGCCTCGATATGTTCCCGGACATACTCATAACTCTTCGTCGAGGTAGAGGTGTTATTAAAGGTGACGCAGGGGGAGATAACATCAATAAAGGCCAGACCACTATGGGCGATAGCCCCCTTGATAAGCGGCACCAGCTGCGTCTTGTCGCCGGAAAACCCTCGGGCGACATAACTGGCGCCGAGTTCGATGGCCAGCTCACACAGGTCGATGGAGTTATATGGGTTGGGCTTGCCTTTTTTGCCCGCCGATCCTTTATCCGCAGTGGCCGAATCCTGCCCTTTAGTCAGGCCGTAGCAGCCGTTATTCATGCAGATATAGTTAAGATTAAGGTTACGGCGCAGGGCGTGGGCGAATTGGCCCATGCCGATGGAAGCGGTATCACCGTCTCCGGAAATGCCGATATACAGCAGGTCTCGATTGGCCATATTGGCACCCGTGGCAACAGACGGCATTCGACCATGAACGGAGTTGAAGCCATGGGATCGGCTCAGAAAATAGGCCGGTGTCTTCGATGAGCAGCCGATGCCGGACATTTTGGCGACCCGGTGCGGCTCTATCGATAATTCGAAACAAGCCTGGATAATCGCGGCGGTGGTCGAGTCATGACCGCAGCCGGCGCAGAGCGTGGAGATCACCCCTTCATAATCCTTGCGGGAAAAGCCGGCTGAGTTCGTAGTGAGTTTGGGATGGCGGAAAGTGGGTCGTTCAAAGCTCATGCTTTTTCTCCCTTGGAACCTTTGGCTTTGGCTGGTTGGCCAATATTGAGCAGGGCCCGGATATTGTCGGTGATGAAGTCAGCGGTAATGGGCATTCCGTCGAAGAAGAGGATGGACCGCAGTTTTTGCGGTGACACCCCATTTTCGGTCATAAGCAGGGTACGCAATTGCGCATCGCGGTTCTGCTCGATGATAAAGATTTTATCATGCCGGTCGATAAATTCGATAACTTTGTCCTGAAAGGGGAAGGCGCGTATACGCATGCTGTTTATTTTTAGTCCGTTTTTAGCAAAGCGACTGATAGCCTCGTAGGCTGCATGGGTCGTCGTCCCGAAAAAAACTACCCCGACAGCGGCTTGCGGATCCCGGATCTTGATATGCGGCTCGGGCATCATGGCACGGGCAGTCTCCCATTTGACCAGCAGACGTTTCATCCCAGCCTCGTAAATCAGGCTGTATTCGGTGTAGGCGGAGTATTCGTTGTGCGAGGTGCCTCGGGTAAAATAGGCCCCTTTGGTGGGGTGGGTTCCGGGGTAGGTCCGATAGCAGATACCATCGCCGTCGACATCGAGGTAGCGCCCCCATCTTTCCTTGAGCCTGTCTAAGTCTTCGGCACTCAACACCTTGCCGCGATCATATCTGCGGTTGTCATCCCAGCTGAGCGGCGCACTGACATGGTCGTTCATGCCGAGATCGAGATCGCTCATGATAATAACCGGGGTCTGCAGTCGCTCGGCCAGATCAAAGGCGTCGGCTCCCATATCAAAACATTCCTTTGGATCGCAGGGGAAGAGCAGCACGTTCTTGGTGTCGCCGTGGGAGGCATAGGCGCAGGACAGCAGGTCGGACTGCTGGGTACGGGTCGGCATACCGGTACTGGGCCCTGTTCTCTGGACATCAATGAGCACCACCGGGATCTCGGCAAAATAGGCCAGGCCGAGAAACTCGCTCATCAGCGATATTCCCGGCCCGGAGGTGGCGGTAAAGGCCCTGGCGCCATTCCACGAGGCGCCGATGACGATACCGAGCGCCGCCAGCTCATCTTCGGCCTGGATGATGGCAACTTTATGCCGCCCGGTGTCTTCTTCGGTACGAAATTTGTTGGCATAACGTTCGAAAGCCTCAATGATCGAGGTGGATGGCGTGATCGGATACCAGCCGGTAACCGTGGCCCCGGCATAGATGGCGCCAAGGCCGATGGCCGAATTGCCGTCCATCAGGATCTCGTTTTTGAGCTTGTCAATCTTGCGCACCGAGAGTTTGCAGACCCCTTTATGATGCTTTTTGGCGTAGTCGTAGCCAATTTCCAGGGCCTTGATGTTCGGTTCGGCCAGCTTGGGTTTTTTCTTGAATTGCTGCTCTATCGAATCAGTGAGTATAGAAAAATCCATGTCCAGCAGAAAGGCCATCGAGCCGACGTAAATAATGTTGCGCAGCAGCTGACGCAGTTTTGGATTGGCAAATTCGTCATTGCACAGCCTGGTGAAGGGTATACCTATCGCGGTAAGGTCGTCGCGGGTGAATTCTTCCGACAGCTCTTTGGTCGAATCATAGATAAAATAACCGCCGGGCAGCACTTCCATATAATCGTTGTAGAGGGTCTGTCCATTGACGGCAATCGACATATCTACCCCGCCCCGGCGGCCGAGAAAACCGTGTTCGTTAACCCGCACTTCATACCAGGTCGGCAGCCCTTGAATATTGGAGGGAAAGATGTTTTTTGGGCTGACCGGGATGCCGAGACGAAAAATCGCCTTGGCGAAGAGATTATTCGCGCTGGCCGAGCCGGAACCATTGACGTTGGCGAAGCGGACGACAAAGTCGTTGATACTCTCGATCTTGTTCATTTTTGACCTGCCACTGGAGAGTTATAGGTGAACTGCATCATTTCCCAGGAGGAAGTCGGGCAGCGTTCGGCGCAGAGCCCACAGTGCAGGCAGACATTTTCATCTTTAACCATGACCCGGCCGGTCGGTAGCGGCGGAGAAACGTAGAGTGATTGACTCAGCTCGTCAGCCGGCGCATTGAGCCTGCTGCGTAAGTCTTCTTCGTCTCCATTTTCAGTAAAATTAATACAGAATTCCGGACAGATATCCACACAGGCATCGCATTCGATACAGGTGGAATAATCAAAAACCGTCTGCACATCGCAGTTCAGGCAGCGCAAGGCTTCTTCATGGCCGGTTTTTTTGCTGAATCCCAGTTCTACCTCTACCAACCGGTTTTTAAGGGATTTAACCCGGTCAACCGTCGGCACGGCATACCGTTTATCGTTTGAGACATGGCTGTTATACATCCAGTCCTGAATACCCATCTTCTGGTTGACCAGATTGGTCCAGGGTGCCGGGCGATCATGTAGATCTTTGCCCTGACAAAAGAGATCGATGGATATGGCCGCTTGATGCCCATGTGCCACTGCGGTGATGACATTTTTGGGGCCGAAAGCGGCGTCGCCGCCAAAGAAGATGTGTGGCACAGAGGACTGAAAGCTGGTCGGGTTGAGCTCGGGCAGACCCCATTTATCCATTTTGATGCCCAAATCCGGCTTGATAAAGGGAAAGGCGTTCTCTTGACCGACGGCCAAAATGACTTGGTCGCAGGCCATGTAGACCAGCGGCTCATCACTCGGCAACAGGGTACGCTTGCCGTTGTCATCATAGTCGGCAGTCATTTTCTGGAAATGCATACCGACTAAACGGCCATCTTCAATGACAAAATCGACCGGCGAATGGTTATCGATAATCGGAATGCCTTCGTCTTCGGCATCTTCAATCTCCCAGGGCGATGCCTTCATATCGGCTCGCGGACTGCGGACAAGCACCTTCACCTCTTCCCCGCCAAGCCGACGGGCCGTGCGGCAGCAGTCCATGGCCGTGTTGCCGCCGCCCAGCACTAGCACCGTGTCCGGTGTCGATTTTACATGCTGGTAGAGTACCGAAGCCAGCCATTCGATGCCGATAAATATATCAGCATCTCCTTCTTTTCTACCGGGCAAATCGGGCAGATCACGGCCCCGGGGAGCTCCGGTGCCGACGAAAACGGCATCATAGCCTTGATCGACAATGGTGTTCAGGTCATCGACATAGTGGTTGAAATGGCAGCTTACCCCCATATCGAGGATACGATCGACTTCCTGGTTAAGCACTTTTTCCGGCAGGCGAAAGGATGGCACCTGGGTACGGATAAAGCCGCCGGCCCTGGACTGGTCATCATAGAGGTCTACTTTGTAACCAAGCGGCAGCAGGTCGCGGGCAACGGTGAGAGAGGCCGGCCCGCCGCCGATCAGAGCGATTTTTCTGCCGTTTTTTTCTGTGGGTACCTCCGGCATGAAATTGGTCGAATCACTCTTGAAATCCGAAGTCACCCTCTTCAGGCGACAGATAGCCACCGGGGTTTCCTCGACCCTGGTCCGACGGCAGGCGGGTTCGCAAGGGCGGTCGCAAATACGTCCGAGGATGCCGGGAAAAACATTGGAAATCCAGTTGATCTTGAATGCCTCATCGTATTTGCCTTGGGCGATCAGCCGAATATATTCCGGCACCGGGGTGTGCGATGGACAGGCATACTGGCAATCGATGACCCTATGAAAATATTCAGGATCTTGAGTATTAGTCGGTTTCAAGAAGGGCTCCTCTTCAGTTGAAAAACGCTCTGGATATCAGGTTACTTTCCGGCGGTGCCGGATGGTAAAATCCGCACTGCGCCTTTATCGGCGGAGGCAGCAAAAAGGGCGTACGCCTGCAATGCCGTACTGATGTCTCTCTTTCTGTCAGTCGGGGTAAAAGCGGCGGCGCCTTTGGCCTGCTCCTGTTGTCTTCGGGTTGCGAGTTCTTCATCGCTGAGAGCAACATTAATGCTTCTTGCCGGGATGTCGATAGCAATTTTATCGCCGTCTTCAAGTAAGGCTATTGTCCCGCCTGCTGCGGCCTCCGGAGAGATATGGCCGATGGAAAGTCCCGACGTGCCGCCGGAAAATCGGCCGTCGGTGATCAGGGCGCATTCGGCGCCGAGATGGATTGATTTCAAATACGAGGTGGGATAGAGCATCTCCTGCATGCCGGGCCCGCCTTTAGGGCCTTCATAGCGGATGACGAGCACATCCCCGGCCTTGATGGTACCGCCTAAAATGGCCTCGCAGGCCCCCTCCTGCGAAGAGAATACCCGGGCAGTTCCGGAAAACTTGAAGATTGAGGGATCGACGCCGGCGGTTTTGACGATGCAGCCGTTTTCGGCGATATTGCCGTACAGGACGGCAAGTCCGCCATCTTTGCTGTAGCAATGGGTCATATCCCTGATACAGCCTTTTTTTCGATCAAGATCGGCTTCTTTGTACATGGTGTTTTGTGAGCCCAGGACAAGATTCAACCCGGCTGCAGCCGGGGCGCTCAGGTACAGAGTTTCCGCCTCTTTACTGTGGCTGGTGCTGGTAATGTCCCAGCGGTCAAGCGTTTCGCGTAGACTAACACTGTCCACCCGGTGCACGGTGGGGTCGATCAGGCCGGCACGGTCGAGTTCGCCGAGGATGGCCATGATGCCGCCGGCTCGGTTGACATCCTCCACATGGTACCTTGAAGACGGTGAAACTTTGCAGAGATTGGGGACTTTTCGTGACAGGCTGTCGATGTCGGCCATGGTGAAATCGACGCCTGCCTCATGGGCGATAGCCAGCAGGTGCAGGACCGTGTTGGTCGAACCGCCCATGGCGATATCGAGGGTCATGGCGTTGATAAAGGCGCTTTTCGTGGCGATTGAGCGCGGCAAAACCGATCTGTCTTCCTTGTCATACCAGGCCGAAGCCATGGTGACAATACGCTCGGCTGCGCGCTCAAAAAGCAGTTTGCGATTGGCATGGGTAGCAACCACCGTGCCGTTGCCGGGCAGGGCCAGGCCGAGGGCTTCGTTGAGGCAGTTCATGGAATTAGCGGTGAACATTCCCGAGCAGCAGCCGCAGGTCGGGCAGGCACGGTGCTCCACCCGGTTGATTTCTTCATCGCTCACCTCACTGTCGGCCGCCATGACCATGGCATCAACCAGATCGTAGCGTTTGTTGCCGTCAACACCGGCCTCCATTGGGCCGCCGGAGACAAAGATGGTCGGGATATTCAGGCGCATGGCGGCCATGAGCATGCCTGGGGTGATCTTGTCGCAGTTGCTGATGCAGATCATCGCGTCGACGGTGTGGGCGTTGCACATGTACTCCACGCTGTCGGCGATCAGGTCGCGAGACGGCAGGGAGTAGAGCATCCCGGCATGCCCCATGGCGATGCCGTCATCGATGGCGATGGTATTGAACTCGGCGGCAAAGCAACCGGCCTTGGCGATAATCTTTTTTAAGTGTTGACCAATTTCATGCAAGTGCACATGACCGGGGACAAACTGGGTAAAAGAGTTGACAATACCGATTATCGGTTTGCCGAATTGCTCTTCTTGCACCCCATTGGCCCGCCACAGGCTTCTGGCTCCGGCCATTCTGCGGCCTTCGGTGGTTGTCGCGCTGCGTAATGGAATTGCCATGATAATACTCCAGGGAATATTGAATTGGTGATTAAAAGAAATATGCGTAAAAAATGAAAAAAAACTTGCAACCGTCTTAAGATTATTGAGACAATATATCTGAAAACAGGTGGTAGTGCACAATTTTTCAAGGAAATATAATGAAAAAGACCGAAATAGATTACTGGATAGCGGCAATGTTGGAATCGCACGGCAACGTCTCCGATCTCAATATAACTGTGGGCAAATCTCTGCAGGTTGAATCGGCTGGACTGCTTGTGCCGGTTGCTGTCACGCCGCCGGTAACCGAACTCACTCCATTTCAAACCGAAACCTTCGCTCTCAATCTGATCGGCAATAATCGCAGACTGCTGAAAGACCTGGTGGAAAACGGCTCGTGCGATTTATCCTATTCTCTTTCCGATAAAGCCAGATTCAGGGTCAATATTTTTACCCAGAAGGGGTATTTCACTACCGTCCTTAGAAAACTCGAGACCGAAGTGCCGTCCATTGAGGGCATGCAGTTTCCCGATGCCTTCAGCAAGATGGCCACCGATCTTAATGGCCTCATTCTTTTTACCGGGGCCACCGGTACGGGAAAAACGACTTCGTTGGCTGCTTTGCTCAACCGGATCAACCACCAACGAGCGGTACATGTGGTGACCCTGGAAGACCCGATCGAATATGTCCATGAGCAGCGTAAAGCCACCTTTAACCAGCGGGAACTGGGCAACGATTTCAGTAGTTTTGCCGTCGGTATGCGGGCAGCGTTGCGGCAGGCCCCTAAAGTCATCCTGGTCGGTGAGATGCGCGACCGGGAGACTATGGAAATTGGTTTGACTGCCGCAGAAACCGGCCATCTGGTGCTGTCGACCCTGCACACGATCGATGCAGGACAGACTATTAACCGCATCCTCGGTATGTTTGAGCAGGATGAACAGCCGCAGATCCGCAACCGGCTGGTCGATACCATTCGCTGGATCGTCAGCCAGCGTCTGCTGCCCCGGGTTGGCGGCGGCCGGGTCGCGGCAATGGAGATCCTCCGCACCAGTCTGCGGGTAAAAGATCTCATCCTGAACGGCGAAACGGAAGATAAAACTTTTTATGATATTGTCAGGGAAGGTTCGGCTCTCGACATGCGGACCTTCGACCAGCATATCCTTGAGCTTTACAGTCGTGGCATAATAACTGAAAAGAGTGCGGTGACCTACTGTTCGCAACGGGCGGAAATGAACCGCGGGTTGGATCGCATCAAGGCGGAACGGGGCGAGGCAACCACCAGCCTCACCGATCTCAGCATGGAAGAAGAAAAAGAAGAAGAGTATGGCTACTACGGTCGACGAGGTTAACAAAAATTATGAGAGTAAACTGTCCGAATTGCAAGAAACAGCTGAAGTTGACCGAAAAGATATGGGCAAGTGTGCAACAGCTCGGGCCTGGCCAGAAAATAAAGGTCAAATGTGTTCACTGCACCGTCCCTTTTGGCCTTGATGCAGGCACCCTGGCGCAAGCCGCCGCGGACGGACCCATGGCAGGGGCGAGGGTCAAGCCGCCGGATGCTCCGGGAATCGAATGGTTGAGCGATGGGAGTTTTACTGAAAAAGAGGTGGTCGAAGATATCCCGAGGGCGCTGGTCCTGATGCCCGAGTCGAAAAACCGCGAAGCGGTGGCGCTGGCCGCAACAGCGGTGGGCTATCGCGTTGAGTATGCCCTTCTCCCGGAGGAAGCCATAGAAAAAATGCGCTTTGTCAATTATGCGGCGGTTTTTCTCCATGACAGTTTTGAATCGCAAGGCATTGACGCCGGGTTTTTTCACCAGTTCATGCGGAGCTTGAACATGTCCCGCCGCCGCTATGTCTTTTACGTTCTGCTGGGGAAACAGTTTCAGACCCTCTATGATCTGCAGGCCCTGGCCCATTCTGCCAATCTTGTGGTTAACGATGCCGAAATCCCCTTTATAGGCACGGTACTGAAAAAAGCCATTCCTGAATTTGAAACCCTATTCGGACCACTGATGGAGGAGTTGCAGGTCGTCGGCAAATAGAGTACATTGCCGCTTGTTGAGTATCCCCGTCCGAACGTGATACCCGCTTCGTTTTCGTTCGTTTGCACCACTCTTCTATTCTGGTCGCTGTGTTGCGGCCTGTCTTTAATGCCTGCTATCTGGTACAGTTGGGACTGATTTTGTCTGGTCTGTACCGGACAGGTCCGACCCTCCTTATTAACCGGTTGGGTTCAAACTACTATTGAGCTTATATTCTGAGTAAATAATGAAAAAAACCATCCTTGCCGTAGGAAGAAAAATCAAGAGCATTGCCCAGGCCGGTAGACATCGGTACACCAGATTATTTGCTCGTTCTCATCCGGCATCAGGTAAAGATCAGCCCCTGCCGACGAAAAACATGGCAGCAGACGTATCGCAGGACAGCACCCAGGCAAGAAAAAAATCTGACCCAGAAGCTGTGCCTTCGGCCAGGCAGGGCAAGTATCGACCTTCGGATAAACCGCAGCAGAAATCAGCCTGGAGCCTTGATGCGTTCCCGGTCATCCCGGTAGAAGGGAAGAGCCGTTTTCACGATTATCCCATTGCTCTGCCGGTGATGCAGGCGATTGCCGGACAAAAATTCGAATATTGTACCCCCATTCAGGAAAAGGCTCTGGAAGATGTTCTGGCCGGCAAAGATCTGGTCGGGAAAGCCAATACCGGTACCGGCAAGACGGCGGTTTTTTTGATTTCTATTTTGTCAAGGCTGCTCGCTGAAAAAAAAATCGGCAAAGGCAATGTGCGGGCGCTGGTGCTGGCGCCTACCCGTGAGCTGGTCAGTCAGATAGCCAAAGAAGGACAGGTCTTCGCCAGGTACTGCAAGCTGTCGGTAAAGGCGGTTTATGGCGGTGTCGATTACCAGAAGCAGATGGACGCGTTGCACCATAAACAGTGCGATATCCTGGTTGCCACTCCTGGTCGGCTTATTGATTTTATGAATAAAGGAGTTGTCGATCTGAGCAGTTGCCGGATTTTGGTGCTCGATGAGGCGGACCGGATGCTTGATATGGGCTTTATTCCCGATGTCCGGCGTATTGTCGGTCGTTTACCGGCCAGGAAAGAGCGGCAGACGATGCTTTTTTCCGCCACGGTTTCAGACGACGTGCAGCGCCTTGCGGCCCAGTGGAGTGTGCAGCCGAAGATAGTCGAGGCGGAGCCGGAGCAGGTGGCGGTCGATACCGTCGAGCAGGTCGTTTATCTGGTGACGGCAGAAGAGAAATATGCCGTTTTATATAATCTTATTCAACAGAATCCGGATGATCGCATCATAGTTTTCGCCAATATGAAAAATGAGACGAAGCGCCTGGCTAACCGCCTGCAGCGCAACAATATCGACTGTGTCCTCTTATCCGGCGATGTTGACCAGAATAAACGAATGACCAGGCTGGAAAATTTCCGCTCCGGCAAGGTCAAGGTGCTTGTCGCCACCGATGTCGCCGGCCGGGGTATCCATATTGAAGGAATCACCTTCGTCGTTAACTATACGCTGCCCTATGAACCGGAGGATTACGTCCATCGCATCGGCCGGACCGGCAGGGCCGGAGCCAACGGCAAGGCAGTGAGTTTTGCCTGCGAGGAAGGATCGTTTTACCTGCCGGCTATTGAGGAGTTTATTAATAAAAAGTTTGCCTGTGTGTTGCCCGAAGTCGCCCTGCTTACCCCCCCGCCCAAAGGCCACGACCGGAAAATTGAGTCTGACGGCCGTCCACCGCGCCCCAGAAAAAAGAAACCCGGCAGTCGAAATTTTCCTCGAAGCAACAGGGGGGGAGCAAAGAAATCGGCTTGATCGAATGCATTTATGCATGGAAAAACAGGCAGAAAAAAAATTTTTCTGCAAGAAGTTGTTGTCCTATCGTTGAAAAATTGCTATAAAGTGGGGTTCGTGTATCTGCAGGTTGCTTCCGGTTCGGGAGTGGCCCTTTCCTTTTTATCTTTGGACCTTGGCACATGGCATAAGGCACGAGGGTAAAATAAACTTAACCACTTGGCCTCTGGTCTACAGGAAGAGTAAAATCCATGACAGAACAACTTAATCAATCAACCCAGGACAACAGTGAAGAGATGAGCTTCGCCGATCTCTTTGAAATGGAAGAAAACAACAAGGTCGTCGCCGTAGGAGATGTGGCCATGGGCACCATCATTGGCACGGTGGATGATTATCTCCTTGTTGATGTCGGTGATAAAGCGGAAAGCTATATTGCCAAATCGGAATTCCGCCTGGAAGATGGTGAAGAAATCAAAGTTGGTGATGTATTCGAGGTGTTCGTTGAGCGACGCAAGGAAGAAGGTGGGCTCCTCCTGTCGAGAGAAAAAGCTATTGCTATAAAAGTATGGGAAAGAATCGCCGAGATTCAGGAAGCCGACGAAACAATTTCCGGTAAAATCGAAAGCCGCGTCAAAGGCGGCATGTCCGTTGATATCGGTGTTCCTGCCTTTTTGCCGTATTCCCAGATTGATCTGCGGCCAGTCAAAGATCTCGATGCCCTGATCGGCGATTCGATGGACTTTAAGATCCTCAAGTTTAATAAAAAGAGAAACAATGTCGTTATCTCCCGCCGGGCCATCCTCGAAGAAGAGCGCAACAAACTGCGCGAAGAGATGCGCTCCAAGCTTGAAGAAGGGCAGATTATCAAAGGCGCCATTACCAATATTACCGACTACGGCCTGTTTATCGATATGGGCGGTATGGACGGCCTCTGTCATATTACCGATCTTTCCTGGGGACGTGTTTCCCATCCGGCCAAACTCTATAAAGTCGGCGAGGAGCTGGAGGTCAAGGTTCTTAAATACGACAAGGAACATGACCGTGTCTCCCTCGGTGTGAAGCAGCTGCGTGACGATCCATGGGCTACGGTAACCGAGCGATATCCGGTGAACCAAACCACCAAGGGGAAAGTTGTTTCCATCACCGATTACGGCGTTTTTGTCGAACTGGAGGAAGGTGTTGAAGGATTGATCCATGTCTCCGAGATGACCTGGTCGAAAAAACCTCGGCATCCATCCAAGATGGTTTCCGTAAGCGATGAAGTCGAGATCATGGTGCTCAATATCGAGACCGAGACCAAACGCATCTCCCTTGGTATGAAACAGCTGCAGCCTAATCCATGGGATCTGGTCACCGACAACTATCCCGTTGGTTCGGTTATTGAAGGAAAAATTAAAAATATTACCGACTTTGGGGTATTTATCGGGATCGAGGAAGGCATTGACGGCTTGATCCATGTCTCCGATCTATCCTGGACCGAGCGGATTAAGCATCCCTCCGAGAAGTACGCCAAGGGCGAGACCATCCAGGCGGTCGTCCTGAAGATCGACAAGGAAAACGAGCGATTTTCCCTTGGTATTAAACAGCTCGTGCCCGATCCATGGCAGGCGGCTTATAACAACTATCCTTCCGGAACCGTCGTTGAGGGCGAGATCACCAATGTCACTGATTTCGGGGTCTTTGTTAAACTCGAAGAAGGCATCGAAGGCCTGGTTCATGTCTCTGAACTGAGCAAGGATAAGGTCAAAACGCCGGTTGGCATGTACCAGGTCGGTGATACCTTGAAAGCCATTGTTATCAATGTCTCCGCCAAGGATCGGAAGATCGGTCTCTCCGTCAAGACCCTCGAGGGTGATGACGAAGAAGTTGCGGTTGAAAAATTTAAAAAAGCCGAAAAGGTTGCTGCTGAATCAGCGCCATCCACCTTTGGCGATCTGTTGAAAGCGGCTGCTGAGGGCACCGATTCTAACGATAACGACTAGGAGCCAGCCTCTTTAAAGGCTGCTAATGCAGCTGAAAAGGTTGTCTTGTCTGTAACCCGGCAAGACAACCTTTTTTTATACTTTCAGGGGAAGGATTTTTTAGTTTTCCCTGGTAACACACTGATTATAAAATTTTTTATGTTGAAAAAAGATCTCGTAGACAAAGTGAGTGGTGAACTTGCCATGCAGAAACAGGATGTCAGCCTGGCGGTCGATATCATGCTGGAGACAATGGCGGCAGCCCTGGTAGAAGAAAGACGTATCGAACTGCGCGGCTTTGGCAGTTTTTCGGTACGATCGCGAAAACCGCGTTCCACCAAAAATCCCCGAACCGGTAAAATAATGGATATTCCCGATCGGAAGACCTTGCATTTTACGATGAGCAAATCGCTGAAAGAAGCACTTATCAGCGAAAAGGACTGACGTCTCCTTTGCCGACCCGGAGAATCTCCGGAATATCGCTGGTCAGGTCGATGACGGACGAGGGGTCGGGGTAGATCGGGCCGCCATCGACAATAAGCTCGATTCGGTTGCCGAGGTACTCTTCAATGGCATATGGCTCGGCGAGCAAGGTCTCGTCGTCGTCGAGCTGGACACTGGTATTGACGATGGGATTGCCCAGGGTTTCGAGCAGCAGTTTACTGATCGGATGGCTCGATACCCTGATACCGACGGTCTTTTGCTTGGTGGCCATGATCTTGGGCACCAGCTTCGTTCCGGGCAGTACGATAGTATAGGGACCGGGCAAGTTTTTTTTCATCAGCCGGTAAGCAGTGTTGGACACGTGGGCATATTGACTGATATCGGTCAGATTGCAACACATGAAGGAAAAAGGCTTACCTTTTGGTCTTTTTTTTAATTGAACCAGCTGTTTGATGGCTTTCTGGTTGAAAAGGTCACAGCCGATACCATAGCCGGTATCGGTGGGATAACAGATTATCGCCCCGTTCTTGAGTACCTTGACGACCTGCTCAATCAGACGGAGTTGTGGGTTTATCGGGTTGATTTCCAGCAGCATGGCAGTAATGTTTCCTTTGTCCGTATAAGATGGACCACTCGTCTTTCCGGCACGGCAAATCTTTGTTTGTCCTCGTTTGCATCATAAAAAAATGACTTTTTTTCTAAAGATGCTTTACTGTGCAACAGGAAAAAATTAAAGCATAATGTGAATTTTAAAAGGCTGCTAAGGCCTCCTTTTTTAATTCAGTCCCCTGCTAAGGAGGGAACATGTTACCAGATCAAATTGAAACCGCACTTACATTTGATGACTTATTACTCGTACCTGCCGCATCCGAGGTTTTGCCCAATGAAGTGAACCTGGAAACCCGTCTTACCGATACCATCGCACTGAAAATTCCGCTGGCCAGCTCAGCCATGGATACGGTTACCGAACATCGGACGGCCATAGCCATGGCCCGTGACGGCGGAATCGGCATAATTCATAAAAATATGACCATTGAGCAGCAGGCGATTGAAGTCGAACGGGTAAAAAAATCCGAATCTGGGATGATCATCGATCCGATTACCGTTACCCAGGACCAGTCGGTTGCCGAGGTACAGGAGATTATGAGCACCTATAAAATATCCGGGCTGCCGGTTCTGCATGAAGGCAAGCTGGCGGGTATTGTCACTAACCGGGATCTGCGCTTTGTCTCCGATGATGGTCTGCGGGTGTCCGACGTCATGACCTCGAAAAATCTGGTGACCGCCAAGGTGGGTATTGATCTGGAGCATTCCAAAGCTCTGCTGCACGAATATCGTATAGAAAAACTGCTGGTAGTCGACGACTTAGGTGGCTTGAAAGGTCTGATCACGATCAAGGACCTGGAAAAAATAAAGAAATATCCCCAGGCGGCCAAAGACAGCTTCGGTCGTCTGTTGGTTGGTGCAGCACTTGGCGTGAGCGACAATATTGAGGCCCAGGCGGAAAGACTTGTAAAAGCAGGAGTTGACGTGGTCGTCGTCGATTCCGCCCATGGTCATTCCAAAGGGGTACTGCGGGCAGTCGCCCGGGTGAAGGCGGCCTTTCCCGATCTATCGGTTATTGCCGGCAATGTGGCCACCGGAGAGGGTACTGAAGATCTGATCAGGGCCGGGGCCAATGGCGTTAAGGTCGGCATTGGACCGGGATCGATCTGCACGACGCGGGTTGTTGCTGGAGTTGGCGTACCGCAGATGACCGCCTTGCAGAAATGTGTCAAGGTTGCCAATAGATATAACATTCCGATTATTGCCGACGGCGGTATCAAATATTCCGGGGACTTGGCCAAGGCAATCGGGGCAGGCGCCAGCACGGTCATGCTCGGCAGCCTCTTTGCCGGTACCGACGAAACACCTGGGGATACCTTCTTGTATCAGGGGCGAACCTACAAAGGTTACCGGGGGATGGGATCGCTCGGGGCAATGAGCCAGAATCAGGGTTCGGCCGACCGCTACTTTCAATCGGAAGTCTCCACTGCTGCAAAGCTGGTGCCGGAGGGGATAGAAGGCAAAGTCCCTTATCGCGGACCGCTGTCAACGGTCATCTATCAGATGATCGGTGGCCTGCGCTCAGGCATGGGCTATGTCGGTGCGGCAACGATCACCGAATTGCAGCAGAAGGCTCGGTTTGTCAGGATTTCCGCGGCAGGTCTTAGAGAATCTCATGTTCATGATGTTATAATTACTAAAGAAGCACCGAATTATAGATCTGCATAGCCAATGCACTGGTTCCCATACGTTGTAATACCTAGTTCTCATGTCTTGCATGGGAACTTTCGGCCTCTGTGCCGGACCAATGAAAAGAGATAGGAAAAATCCATGGATATTCATAGTGAAAAAATAATCATCCTAGATTTCGGCTCCCAGACCACCCAGCTGATTGCCAGACGGATCAGGGAGCAGAAAGTATACAGTGAAATTCATCCTTTCTCCATCTCTTATGAAAAGCTTAAAGAGCTCAAGCCTTCGGGCATTGTCCTGTCGGGTGGCCCCTGTTCCGTCTATGACGCCGACGCCCCACATTCCGACCCCCAGCTGTTTGCGCTTGACGTCCCGGTTCTTGGCATCTGTTACGGCGCCCAATTGATGCTGCAGCAACTGGGCGGCAAGGTGGAAAAGGCGAAAAAACGTGAATTCGGCAAAGCGGAACTGACCATCCAGGATACCACCGGACTGTTTGCCGGCCTGGAAATAAATGGTGTAGAGCATCAAGTATGGATGAGTCATGGCGATAGGGTAGAAATCATTCCTGAAGGTTTTGCTGCCACCGCCATAAGTGATAATTCACCCTTTGCCGCTCTGCGTCACAGGTCGCAGCCTTTCTTTGCCGTCCAGTTTCATCCGGAGGTGGCGCATACCCTCATCGGCACCGATGTGCTGCGTAATTTTATCTTTGGCATCTGCAACTGTAAACCGGAATGGACGATGCATTCTTTTATCGAACAAAACGTGCAGCTTCTTCGCGATAAAATCGGTTCCGACAACGTTATCTGCGCCCTTTCCGGCGGTGTCGACAGCTCGGTGGTGGCGGCGATTATCCATCGGGCGGTTGGCGATCAGCTCACCTGCATTTATGTCAATAACGGCTTGATGCGCACCGGCGAAACCGGTTCGATTCTGCGCTTTTTTCAACAAAAGAGCAAACTGAAGGTCATTGATATCGACGCCACCGACTACTTTCTTGGTGAGCTGGCCGGAGTCGAAGACCCGGAGATTAAACGCAAGCGAATCGGCCTGGGTTTTATCAAAATCTTTGAGGAAGAAGCCAATAAAATCGGCAAGGTGAAATATCTTGCCCAAGGGACGCTCTACCCTGATGTCATTGAATCGGTCAGTTTTCGCGGCGAAGCGCCAATAAAATCGCACCATAATGTGGGCGGTCTGCCGGAAATTATGCAGCTTGATCTTATCGAACCCCTGCGCGAATTGTTCAAAGACGAAGTTCGTGAACTCGGCCTGGAGCTCGGTCTGCCGGAGGAGGCAATCTATCGCCAGCCGTTCCCGGGACCGGGGCTTGGCATTCGGATCATGGGGGAAGTGAGCGCTGAGCGACTGCATATCCTGCGGCAGGCCGATGTGATTGTCCTGGAAGAGATGCGTAAAGCCGGCTGGTACCGCAAGGTCTGGCAATCTTTTGCCGTGCTTTTGCCGATCCAGACGGTCGGGGTGATGGGGGATGGTCGGACCTATGAGCATGTTATCGCCATTCGTGCGGTTGATTCCCGCGATGCCATGACCGCCGACTGGTCCAGGCTGCCTTATGAAACCCTGGCTGAAATCTCCAGCCGGATAATCAACGAGGTGCGCGGTGTCAATAGAGTGGTCTACGATATCAGCTCGAAGCCGCCGGCCACCATTGAGTGGGAATGAGGACAAGGAAGCTGCCATGCTGAAAAGTGGAATCTATGTCGATGCGGAAAACATCCGGATGTGCGGCGGGTACGGTATGCGTTATGATGTGCTGGCCGAGCTTGGCAGTGTCGGCAATTCCACCCTGCTGCGGGCCAATTCCTACCTTGCCGAAGATCGCGAGCGGACCAAAGACGATCCGGAGTATCGGCAAAAGCTCTATCGCTATCATAGCGTTATCCGGCAGTGTGGCTTCAAGGTCATCAAGAAATATGTCAAACATTTTGTCGATGATGAAGGTATCCTTACCACCAAGGCCAACGCCGATATGGACCTGGCCATCGACGCCCTGCTCCAGGCGAGAAATCTCGATCGAATCATCCTGCTCACGGGCGATGGCGATTTTATCCGCCTGGTGCTGGCCCTGCAGAATATGGGCTGCCGGGTGGAGGTCATCGGCTTTAATCATGTCAGCAATGACTTGAAAGAAGCAGCGGATAACTTCCTGTCGGGTTTTCTGATTCCCGGTTTATTGCCGATAAGCGGAGAGAACAGACAGCGCGGTATTTCGATCAATTATAATGCGGACCGGGGGTTTGGTTTTATGCGCTACTACCGCCTTACTCCAGCGGGTCTGCTGCCGCAGTCGGTGTTTTTTCATTGTTCAAAAGCACAGGATATCAATGACTCGCTGTTTCTCGACTCCACCAACATCTTTGAATTCACCATCGTCAAAAACCCTGATAATAGCGGCCGGACCGAGGCATGGGATATTCAATCTATCGATGCCTGATGGTGTACTCTTTAAGCCCGCCGCGGAGCATTACTGATGGCGGCTGATCGAATTCTTCTAGGCGTGCTTGATGCCTTTTGTCCCGAACCTGCCTGCTGCTCTTGTCAGCCCCTTGGTTCCGGTAACATTAACGATACCTACCTGGTCCGATCCGCAGGCCGTTGTTTTGTCCTGCAAAAGATCAACAGCGATGTCTTTCGCCAACCGCAGCGGGTGATCGATAATTTTCATAAAGTCAGTGCACATCTGATTACTAAACAGAAACGGGCAGAAAGCAAGCTGCAGGTGGCCGAACCGGTGCTGACCAGGGATAAACAATTATCGTACCGTGACTGCAGTGGTTCCTTATGGCGGGCCCAGAGCTATATTGCCCATACAAGTCGGCTGGTCTTAAGCAGCTGTCCGCAGGCGCACCGTGTGGGGCAGGTACTTGCCGATTTTCATCGGCTGATCGCTGATCTCGATCTGCGCGGTTTTTACGACCCGCTCCCCGGCTTTCATCATCTGCCACAGTATCTGCAGCAGTATGACGAGGAGTTGCACCAAAGAGAAACCCGGATCGGGGCAGAGAAGGACCTTGACCTCTGCCTGGCGACGGTTGAACGGTACCGACCGCAGGCAGCAACACTGGAGGAGGCAAAAGATGCCGGCATCCTTACCCAGCAGCCTATTCATGGCGATCCTAAGGTGGATAATTTTATCTTTGACGAGCTTGGCTACGGCCTTGGTCTGCTCGATCTTGATACTGTGGCCATGGGCTTAACGCATTATGATCTTGGGGATTGCCTGCGTTCCTGCTGTAACCGCTCGGGTGAATCAGGCAAAAACGGGGTTCCTGTCGCTTTTGATCTCAGCTTCTGCCGGGCCTTGTTAAACGGGTATTTTTCAGCTCCTGCGCCGTTTTCAACGATGGAACAGCGCGGCTATATCTTTGACGCACTCTTGCTTGTCTGTTATGAGCTGGGGCTGCGTTTTTTCACTGATCACCTGCGCGGCAATCATTATTTCAAGGTACAACGGGATGGGGACAACCTGACTCGTGCAGTCACCCAGTTTTCGCTGGTCGATGCTGTTGGTGCGCTGGAAAAAGAAATTCGGGCGATGGTGCTGACTGCTGGTCACTGAGTTCCCATGCTTTCAATTGCATAAAGATACTGGCCGATGGAATCGGCCAGATGCGGCTGGAGGTTAATAAATTCGATGCCGATTCGGGCCTCGGCAGGATCTATCTGGATATTTCTTACTCTGCCGTTGATCTGCTGTTCTTCTTTTATTCCCGGCAACAGACAACGGAGCAATACCGAAGAGTGCATATCGATCTGCGGCAGAGGGTTGTCGTTCTTATGTTTTATGAGATACAGTCCGCCGGTAGTGCTCAAGTCGACGAGGGTGCCATAAAGCTCCGGCTGGTCATTGATGTGGAACGTGCTGGGGATAAAAATTGAGCTCCTTTTGGCTTTGCGCAGTTCATGGTAATGGATAACCCCTGGATATTCGAAAAAGAGCAGGTGGGATGGTGAATCGACCGCTTTGAGCATTTGCGACTTGAACATCCAGACCCGACCTTTATGAACATATTTCATAATGACCCGCTGTTCCCCGCCGACCAGATCTTCCATGTCGGATGAGGGTTGGGGATTGGTGACGATCAGATAGTTTTCCCGCAGCATCCCGACCATGACACTTTCAAAGAGAGAATCGAGGTGCGGAAATTCGAGTTCCAGCCGGGAGCCGATTTCCAGAGGAATGCGCTTGCCAAGCGTTGACAGATGCTGCAAGGGCAGTTGCAGTTTGTGCGTCGAAGACGCTTTGGTGTGCTCTTTGTCCCTTTCACTGCCAAGACGAAAGGCTTCCATGATAATGGAAATAAGCGGTTTGTTGATCTGTCGCTTCCGCTGACCATTGTAAAAACGAATGCGGATGACGGTCTCCTGCCATGACAGGATTAAATGCGCGGCAGCCTCCCCGGTAAAGTTTTTGGTCTCTGCGCCGATCAGGACGCCGTCTTTTATATAGAGCAGGCCGGTTTCCTGTTGTTTGCTCACCTGCAGAGTGCAGGTCTTTTCCTCCGTCTCGAGCATTTGCAGCAGACTGTGGATAGGAATGCCTTTGACTGTGCCGCTGGTTGCTGAATCGAGTAAATCGCCGGCCTGCAGCAGCAGATTCGAGGTATCGAGAGGTTTTTCAAGACAGAGGCTGGCCCCGCGCCGCATGGCCTCTTCCGGGAGAAAGATATCACCTTCGGACAAGGCAATGCAGGGAATATAGGGAAAGGTATGGGTCAGCAAGGAGAAATCCTCCAGCGAATTGCTCTCCGGCAGGGACAGATCGCAGAGCACCAGATCAACCTGCTGCTGGGACATGATGGTAATGGCGGTTCGTTCTTCTTTTGCGGTCAGGATGTTGATTTCTTTTTGCCAATGCTCAAAAAGATCAGCCAGAGCTTTTAATTCGACAGCTTCACCTGCAATGATGATGACGGTTTTCATGGGAATGGGGGCTGTGGGTTGAAGTCATAAGGGGGCAAATTTACGGAATGCCTCTCTTAGTATGCAGAATAATGCGGAGAAAAGCAAAGGCCTTAGTCAATCAACCAGAGATATATAAAGATCTCAGACGAACACACTTGCTTGCAAATTGCGGCTATGGGTGCTAATACCTGCGGCTTATTGCTCACCATCCTAAAATATTAAGAATATTTATTTCATGGACAATATATCCCCATTCACCCTTCATTGCAGTTCTTCAGAATGCGCGGCGCGAAGAGGTGAAGTGCGTACCAGCCACGGTGTTTTCCAGACTCCGGTATTCATGCCGGTTGGAACCCAGGGCACCGTCAAGGCAGTGACGCCCGAGAATCTGCTGGAGATGCAGGCGCAGATCATCCTCGGCAATACCTATCACCTTTTTATTCGACCGGGTCATGAACTGATAGCGAGTTTTGGCGGGCTGCATAATTTCATGAACTGGCCGGGCTCTATTCTTACCGACAGCGGTGGCTTTCAGATTTTCAGCCTGCAGGAGTTGGCCACCATCAGCGAAGAAGGTGCGGCGTTTCGTTCCCACCTCGATGGGGCAAAATTATTTTTGAGCCCGGAGGAGGCTATCCACGTTCAGCAGTCACTTGGCTCTGATATCATGATGTGCCTGGACACCTGTATTCCTTATCCAGCCACGCGCGATCAAGCCGCAAAAGCGACCGATCTGACCACCCGTTGGGCCAGGCGCTGTCGCACGGCACACAGTAAAAAAGAACTGCTGCTTTTTGGTATTGTCCAGGGGGGGATGTATCAGGACTTGCGTGAGGAGCATGCCGCTGCTTTAATTGATATTGGCTTTGACGGCTATGCCATCGGCGGCCTCAGTGTCGGAGAAGAAAAACAGCTTATGCACGAGATGACGGAAGCGACGGTGCCTGTGCTGCCGCAAACGTATCCGGTGTACCTGATGGGGGTCGGGACTCCGGCCGATCTGGTAGAAGGTGTCTGGCGCGGTATTGATATGTTCGACTGCGTAATGCCGACCAGAAATGCCCGAAACGGCTCGCTCTTTACCTCAACCGGCAAGCTGTCCATCAAAAATTCCCGTTTTCGAGATGACCATCGACCGCTTGATGAGAATTGCTCCTGTTATACCTGCAGAAATTACAGTCGGGCCTATCTGCGGCATCTTTTTCAGGCGCGGGAGATCCTCAGCTACCATCTGAATACCATCCATAATCTGCATTACTATCTGCATTTGATGGCCGATATTCGTCAGGCAATCGAGACGGATAGTTTTGCCCGGTTTCGTGCAGATTTTTATAGCAAGCTCGAGCCTGAATGATTACCATGGACACATCTTTGTAATGAGAAAAGGAACGATCAACTCGTAAGATATCAATTTTCAGGATTAATTTTTTAAAGGAGTTATTATGACAGGAATTGCTTATGCCGCTGCCCCCGCTGCCGGTGGAAGTTTTGGTGCGGGTGGATTTGCCTCATTTATCCCGCTTATTCTTATCTTTGTTGTTTTTTACTTTCTGCTGATCAGACCGCAACAGAAACAGGCCAAACTGCATCAGGCTTTCTTAAGTGATTTGAAAAAAGGTCACAAGGTGGTCACCAAAGGTGGTCTGCACGGCGTTATTACTGCAGTGGCGGATACGGTTATTACTCTGGAAATCGCCAAAGATATTACCGTGAAGGTTTCCCGGGATGCAATAAGCGGTTCCTTGAATAAGGACGGTGGTGCCGCCCCGGCTAAAGACCTGAAAAGTTCCGGCGGTTGAGGTATCAAAGGCTGTTGATATTTTCACAGGTTGTGGAGAAAGTTCAGAAAGCCGGATTGCCCCGTGGGTGATCCGGCTTCTTCTATTTTGGGAGTCAGTGAGAAAGCGGTATGGCGGGGAAAAAATATTATGCGGTGGCGGCAGGCCGCAGCCCGGGTATATTCACCGACTGGGCGAGCGCGGAAAAACAGGTTAAAGGCTTTGCTGCGGCAAAATTCAAGAGCTTTTCCAGCCGGGAGGAAGCTCAGATATGGCTGGCGAACCCTGTGTATCATAAAAAAGAACAATCAAAAAGTAAGAGATCTGTTCCCGGACCCGGGCCGGCATCGCAATATGATCCGGCAACAATTAGAGTGTATACCGATGGCGGCAGCATCAATAATCCCGGCCCTGGCGGCTATGGGGTGGTCATTGAAGAGAATGGCAAGCGGCGAGAGTTATCCGGAGGCGTTCGCCATACCACCAACAATCGCATGGAGATGCTGGCCGCCATTGTCGCCTTGAGAGAACTGCAGAACTGCGGTAAAAAGATCGTCCTCTATTCCGATTCCAGCTACCTGGTTAACGGCATTACCAAGGGATGGGCAAAAAAGTGGCAGAAAAAAGGTTGGCTGAAAAGTGATGGCCAGCCGGTGGTCAACATCGATCTCTGGCGGGAACTGCTCGCTCTGCAGGAAGGTGTCGAGGTCATGTTCAACTGGGTAAAAGGACATGCCGGCAATGAGCTTAATGAGCGCTGTGACCAATTGGCGACAGCCGCCGCCCGGCAGGCCGGGAGCAAGGCCGATGTGGTCTATGAAGAGTTGATGGTGAACGGATTATAAAACTGTGGCGAAAGAACTCTTTAAAGGTTCGATTTTGTTTGGGCCGGTACCGGCGGTCCTGGTGACGACGGTTGATGCAGCAGGCAAGGTGAACGTTTTTACCGTCGGCTGGACCGGGGTTGCCTGCTCTCATCCACCGCTGGTGACTATTGCCGTGCGCCGGCAAAGGCTGTCCTATGAAAATATTCAGGCCACCGGGGAATTCGTCATTAACCTGACTACCAGAGAGATGGTCAAAATGACTGATTTCTGCGGCTGTCGCTCAGGACGTACTGTCGATAAAATCAAACATTTCGGCATGGAGCTGGAGCCTGGTATTAATGTCGCGGTGCCGTCGCTGACAAAAAGTCCGGTCGCTCTCGAATGTACCGTACGTTCGGTCACCGAACTTGGCAGCCATGATCTTTTTATTGCTGAAATTGTCGGCAATAAGGTAGAAAAATCGCTTATTGACGCGCGTGGAACTATTCATTTGGGCAAAGCCGGCCTGCTGGCCTATTGTCACGGGGAATATTTCTCCCTTTCCCGGCAGCCTCTCGGCACCTTCGGTTATTCCGTTGCCAAAAAATCAGTGCGTCAGGCAAGGCATCAAAAGAAGTATGCATCGAAAAAGAAATAATTTACATGTTACCCTGCAACACATGAGAGCCTGGCACTTTTTACGATGCAATCAGCTTTTGATCTGCGTCTTGCGCCTCTCGACATACTGAAAGAATGCCGGAAAGGCGACAAAGAAAGCGACGCAGATAATATATTCAATCCCCTTGATGTGGGTATAGAAATCGACCATGGTGTGGATCGGTTGAATCATCCCACTGGCAATCAGATAGTGCCGCATAAGTTCCGTCACCTGCCAGTTAACCCGATGCAAGCCGCTAAAGAGTGCTGCGAGTGCGAATATTCCAAATAAACCGCCCGTCCCTGCCATCAATATTTTGACGGTTTTGATTACCTTTTTAGCCATATCTTCCTCCTGCTGAATTGTGATTGATCGTCTGCCAGACCCTTGTATCAGCAATTTTTCACCGCTACGAAGATGACCGTATATGGGATAAGTAACGATTACCCGGATCAGACTCCGGTGATTGCGGTAATATACCCGTGAAGCATTGCCATTGGGCCGGCACTTACCATGGCGCTGACAATGCAGGAGATTCCCCAGATACCAATCAGGGCGCAGATGGCTATACCTGCCTTCATGGTAAAGCTCATGACTTCGTCGGCGAGATCTACCTGAATTTTCTCTTTAGTGATAATCGGTGTATTCATGGTGTCCTCCATCAGTAAGGGTTGAGGTGTTGCTGGTAACCAACGCTTTCTCTTGGAATTGCATCAGACATGCCAGAAGCATTTTATCAGACAATTTCTTGTTTATAGGATGTAACTATTTGAAATAAAATATTTTATCAATAATTTGAAAAATACCGCAACGTGCTTGCTGGCTAGCGGATAAAGTATTTAACTAAAAACTGTTGTATGGCAGGAGAGGGCTGTGCAACAGAGCTACATAGCTGTTGCACAGCCAGTGAGATAGGTGCTGTCGAGGTTATTTTTCCCCTGTCGATTCCTGCCAGTCAAAGACGATCGGCAGGCGATAGACGATAAAGCGGTAGACAATGAAGTAGAGGGCATAGAGGGTGATGGTCAGCCAGATTTCCTTCCAGTAGGGCACATCCTGGTAGAGCTGGTAATTAAAACAGATAATTGCCGTATTCAGGCGATTCCAGACGACGCCGATGACAGCGATAAAAGCGGCAATCCGCACTGTTTGCACCGATTCATTGCGGACTCCCCAGGCAAGAAGCGACCATCGGCAGTACCACGCCGAGACCTATCTCGATAAGATAATAAAAGCCCCAGCCGGTGAGAAGGAGTTCCCATTCGTTGTCATGGGCGATAGCTACCAGTTTAATGACCAGATAGGTGATCATGGCATAGGACGCTCCTTTGGCCATACCCAGGGTCATTCGGTCAAGGTTCTCCCTGAAGGCTTTGCCGCAGCGCCAGTGCATAAAGCGGTTGATCAGGGTGGAACTGACAATAACCATGGACAGCCCGCCAAAGACGGCAGAGCAGAGAAAATGAATCCATAGAAACTCGGTGGATAGCCATAGCGGGTGGAGTTTGGTGGGAGCGTAATTAAAGAGTGCGCCCAGGGCGCCTTGATGCAGGGTGGAGAGGATAATTCCGGCAATCGTCAAACCCAGGCCGATTCGTTTTATATAGGTTTTCCAGGCGGGCCGCCCTAGCCATTCAAAGAGAGCGGGGAGCAGCTCGGCGATCTGCACCGAGAGATAGGTAGCGACATGCCAGGCGACGAGAAAGAGCACCGCCGCAGGGCCAAGGGAGACAAACATCGGGTAGGCCAGCCTCCAGGGCATGCCCAGATCCACTTCCAGATACACGACGGCGAAGAAATAGCCGAGCAGACCATTTAATAGGGCCAACCGTTCAATCGGGTGGAAATCATCCCGGCCAAAAAGCGTCACCGCTGTACCCAGCAAGAAACCTGAAGCCGATAGGGGCACCATGCCAAAGAGACCAAAACCAAGGAAAAGGCCCCATGGATAATCGTTGGAAGCATGAGTTACCGAACCAAGGCCGTAAATATAGCGCTGGAGCAGTAGCGGCAGCCCCACCGCGAAAATGAGCAGGAGCAGCCAGTTCAGCGGATTGCGCAGCAGTTGCTGTATATATTGATTAGTTGTCAGGCCAAGAAAGAGTTTTTTGCGCAGGCTCCACAGGGCTCCGTCGGGCCGGCTTGAGCCACCGACCGGTAGGTAGATTTCTTCAGAGATCAACGTTTTCATTGGTTCTCCTCCTGCCTGTCATCTTTGATGTCTCCGGCATGGTCTTTTCTTGTTGCCAGGAGATGAAAACCTGCGAACAGCGCCGGCCAGATGGTCAGGACCATCGGCACAATCCCTAAAAAATTTTTAACGGAATCGAGAATAGGTGCATGAGGCACCGCCGGGTCGAAACCGGCCTGGTCAAAAGGGACAGGGGACAGATAAAGCCATGAAGTACCCCCTGCCTCATATTCTCCGTAGATATGGTCTTTATACTTGCCGCTGTTTTCTTCAATTCTGCGTCTGCCGATTTTAATCAGCTCAGCACGTTTGCCGAACAGCAGCGCCTCCTGCGGGCACGCTTCGACGCAGGCGGGCGGTTTGCCGTATTTTACCCTGGTGTCATAGCAGAACCCGCACTTCATTATCTGCGGGCTGAATGCGCTGGAATATTTAAAAGTGGGAATATAAAAAGGACAGGCGATCATGCAGGTTCGACAGCCGACGCAGACATCCGGGTTGTAGATAACCGCCCCTTGCGGGGTCTTGGTGTAGGCATTGACAAAGCAGGACGACAGACAGGCTGGCTCCTGACAATGGTTGCATTGCACCTTCCGGTACAGAGGATGGTCAATTCCCGGAGGATCGTAACGGTTAACCACTGTATAGCGGGTTTCGTCGGTTCGTCGCTGCCTGCCGTGTTCCGTCGCAGTAAATACGGTCATATCGGTATAGGGCTGCTTCGGCTCGGGCAGCTTTTGTTCTGCCCGGCAGGCGGCCTCGCAACTCCTGCAGCCCACGCAGCGGCTGAGGTCGACCAGTACGCCCATGCTGTCCGGGTATTCTTTGATATCATGTGATTTGCCGGTTTGAGGGCGCAGCAACAGGGTGGTAAGTGCCCCCAGCACGCCGTTTTTCAAGATGGATCTTCGGCTTATTTTCATTACGGACTCCTCTTTTTTACTTTGGTCGTCAGTCAACAATACCGCTGTCTACGACAAAACGTTTTTGTCCCTCAGGGGTAAAAGCGTGGCAATCCAGACATCCGGTAGGACCGTCATCTACTTGATGACAGCCAAGACACTGCAGATGGAGTGCCCCTTTTATTGTCGGTTTGTCGATATGATAGACTGCATTTGCCGCGCTTTTGGCAGGCGGGGTGGCAGTCGCCTGGCTTGCCTGGTGACAGCCGGAGCAGGATACATTGTCACTTGCTCCGGAATTGGCATGACACTTGGCGCACTTGGCGTTTTTAGGCCCATCGCCGGTAGTGTGGTGATGGCAAGTATTGCAGGCGTAAAGTTCAGTGTGCATTTGATGATCGAAATCTACAGCAGTGTATAGCTCCTGGAGATGATCAATGATCACATTTGTCGGCGCGTCATCGCTGTCCATTGCCATGGCCTGCACAAAAAAGGTGCAGAGCACGAGCCGTAGGATCCTGCTCAAAAGGGCAGCCTTGGGAGTTCTCTTTGTCATGTTGCTATCTCCTCGATGTTGCGATTATTTTTATTGTCATCTTGCGGGGAGTTCAGATAACATTGCATCACAATCTCCATCTCTTCCGCGTCAATTGTTTCGTTGATTAAAAGTACTTCGGCCAATTCGTGGATAAGTCGGTTATTGCTGCGCAGCAATTTCTCCGTTTCGGCGTAGCAGTCATTGATTATCCGTCGCACCTCAAGATCTATTTCCCGGCCCGTCGCTTCGCTGAAACTGCCCTTGATTTCGGTATTGCCAAGAAACTGCTGTTGTTTGCGACGATACACCGTCGACCCGATGGCGCTGCTCATGCCCCACTCGCCGACCAGACGGTTGGCAATATCGGTTGCCGCGGCAATGTCATTGGCTGCCCCGGTGGAAAGATGATGGAAAACGATCGCCTCGGCGATCCGCCCGCCGAGCAGGATCTTGATCCGATTGAGCAGGTAGGTCAGCGAGTAGGTATAGCGCTGTTCGATGGCAATCTGCTGGGTCAGGCCCAGGGCGATGCCCCGGGGAATGATGGTAATTTTGTGCAGTCCGTCGGTTTCCGGCAGTAGACGGGCGACGATGGCATGTCCGGCCTCGTGATAGGCGATTATCCGCCGCTCTTTCTCATTGATGGCGGCGTTTTTTTGTTCGAGCCCCATCACAATCTTATCTTTGGCCAGCTCAAAATCATTCATCTCCACCGCCTGTTTTTTTTGTCTGGCGGCGGTCAGGGCGGCTTCATTGACCAGGTTGGCGATATCGGCACCACTGAAGCCGGGGATACCCTGAGCGATTACCGTCAGGTTAAGGGTCGGGGCAATAGTCACCGGGCGGGTGTGGACTTCAAGAATTTTTACTCGGCCATGGAGATTGGGCAGGGAGACCGTGAGTTGCCGGTCGAACCGTCCCGGCCGTAAGAGAGCTGGATCAAGGACGTCCGGCCGGTTTGTCGCGCCAATGAGGATCACTGTTTCATTGCTGGAAAAACCATCCATCTCAACCAGCAGTGCGTTCAGGGTTTGTTCCCGCTCTTCATGGGACCCGCTGCCGTTGCTTCGCCTGCCGCCGATAGCATCTATTTCGTCGATAAAGACGATGCAGGGAGCATTTTTTTTGGCCAGCTTAAACAATTCTCGAACCCTTGAGGCGCCTACGCCGGCAAACATTTCGACAAAATCTGAACCGCCAATGAAATAGAAGGGGACCAGAGCCTCCCCGGCGATGGCTCGGGCCAGCAAGGTTTTACCGGTGCCGGGTGGTCCCTGCAGCAGGACGCCTCTGGGGATGCGTCCTCCCAGCAGGTTATATTTTTCATGGTTTTTTAGAAAATCGACGATTTCCATTAGCTCCTCTTGGACTTCGTCGATGCCCGCCACATCAGCGAAGGTCTTCATGTCCGCTGATTCAGCACGGAACTGAAAGCGTTTTTCCTGCCAAATCGGTGATTCCGAAAAGGATTGGCCGGAAAAAATTTTATAGAGGGCAGCTAGAAAACCGATCAGAAAAAACAGCGGCATCAGTTGATCGAAAAGACTTGGTGGCGGTTCGGTGTTGATCGTCACCCCTGCTGCCAGTAAGGATGGCATGAGGGTTCGAAGATCCGGCGAAAATGTCGTAAATGTCCGACCGATCGTATCTTCGCCACGGATTTCATCGCCTCTAATAAGGACGAGAGTTATCTGATTGCTGCGCAGATCCGCCAAAAAATCGGTGTAGCTCCGCTGAGGGGGCGTCGTTTCCGACAGCCAGACGTTATAGCCGAGGACGCTGAAGACGCTGAGGACTAATAACAGTAAACCAGCCTGAGTCCTGTTTTTCATGACACCCTCGCGCCTGTTGCAGTTTGAGCAGTTGTTGCTTGAGCGTCAGCCGGAGAAATCAATCCCGTAAGCAGATGATCGAGAACAGCCAGGCGGTCAGGCCAGGACGCAGTGTTATGGCGGAAACAGAATTCGTCGAGGTAGCTTTGCAGATACCCGGCGTCGATAGCCCCGTGATACAGGGTATCCAGCCAGACTTCGGTTTGCTGGAGAAGAACCATGGCCTTGGCCAGCTGTTGCGGTGTCGGGGTATCAAGGGTATACGACGGCGTATCGAAGTGGTCAACATCGGTCCGGCGTTTACTGTGCATCAACAGAACCGCATCCTTTGCCACTAGCGTGCTGACGGCGGCAGCACGATTCTCAGGTGAATTTTCATCAAGCGCCAGGAGCCTGACTCTCGCCGAGTGTGGATTGTCCTGGTCAAGTTCCAAGGCTATGCAGATATCAACTATCGGCATATTCGGCATTGCTGAAATTCGCAGTGGTAAAACGTCAAAAACAACAGTACCGGAGCACGGCGCCGATTCGGACCGGGATGCACCGCGGCGGATCTTCTGCAGCCAGCTCCAGGCAGTCTGGTAACAGGTCAACTCCATCTGACGCTGCAGTTCTCGCGCACTTACTCCCGGTTGGTGAAAACAGAACTGAGCGGCCACCCGCATCCAGGCAACCAGATTCTTTTTGCTGCCATGCATCAGGGTATGGGCGGTGATGGATGTCTGCTTTCGACAGTATCGACAGACGACCGTATAGGCAGGGGCGACATCAGTCTGCACTCGCCTGCAGAATGGGCATTTGAATCCCCAGGGCCAGCGTTTGTCAAACAGATAGGTGACGCAGGCGTGTTCGGTGGCAAACAGGGTGTTTTGGGTATGTGACTGAAATGAATACATTTTAAAACTCCGTTCCAGATGAGTTTATGTCGATACCACCTATCTTGGTCAATATCTCACTAGCATATGCGGTGCCAGCCGGGATAAAGGTTGGATAATTCCTGGTATTGGTTGCTCAACAGATAGAAATTATTTAATAAAAAGAGAACGAAGGGCACGTGATGGCAAGAGATCTGTGCCTCAGGGTTTCTGGCTATGCGACACAGTCATGCATTTCGCTACAGATCTGTGGCAACACTTATGTGGTAATTTCACTGCAGGTTATTTCGGCAATAAATTCAATTGTGCAGCTGTGAGTTATGGTTATAGTGATAATCTCTTTTGGATTTATTTTTGGTGAAGTAGATTATCTGCAGGTAGAGGAGGAATTATTGTGCAATGGTTAGTTGTGCTTGACCCCATTGCGGGGCTGGTATCGAAAACGGATACGTCGCTGGCGCTGATCAAGCAGGCGCGGGAGTCCGGTATTAATGTGGATACTGCGACGATAGACAATCTTTTTTTTGAGACCCACGCCGCGGTACTGGCAACCGACGCTGACGGCAGGAAAAAAGCTAAAGCTCTTGGCGATTACAGCTTGATTCTGATGCGCAAGGAACCGCCATATGACCTGGCCTTTCATTATGCGACCCAGTTGTTGTCTCTTGCCGGTACACTGGTAGTCAACAGTCCGTCGTCACTACGCGATTTCAATGAAAAGTTGATAGCCCTGCCGTTTATCGAATATATGCCGCCAACCTTGGTCAGCTCAGACCCGCGGTTAATCGCCGATTTTATCGCAATACATGGGACATGCGTGATTAAATCTCTCGACAGCTTTCAGGGAAAATCGGTGCAGAAAATCGAATCGACCGACCAGGCCGTGATTGTTTCCTTTACCGCAGGAGGAAAACAGCCGGTTATGGTGCAGACTTTTGTGGAAAATGTTCGAAACGGTGATAAACGGGTGATGCTGCTCGGGGATACGTTTCTTGGCGCCGTCATCAGGCGACCCAAAAAAGGCTACCATGCCAATTTTGCCAACAGCGATGCGCTTAAGACCACGCTTACCGCCAGGGAGCAGCAGATCGTTGCCGATATAGGACCCTGGTTGCTCAAGCATGGGATCCATTTTACCGGTCTTGATCTGATCGATGAACAGCTGACCGAGATTAATATCACCTGCCCGACTGGTATTGTGCAGATATCTGCGCTTGAGGGACGGCACCTGGCTGACGAAATCGTCAGTTATTTTGTTCAACTCATTCATCAATAAGTTACTGTAAATCATGCTCGCCTTATCCATTGCCAACTTGCACAAAAAATACAAAGGTGGTCTTGAAGCCCTGAATGGGGTGAGTCTTGACGTTCAGGAAGGACAGTTTTTTGGCCTTCTTGGTCCGAACGGCGCCGGTAAAACGACCACGATCGGTATTGTAACCTCGCTGGTGACGAAAACCGCCGGTACGGTCAAGGTTTTCGGAATTGATATCGATGATGATTTCCCTGCCGCAAAACGCTTAATCGGCGTGGTGCCGCAGGAATTCAACTTTTCGATTTTTGAAAAAGTGCAGGACATCGTCACCCAGCAGGCCGGTTATTATGGCATTGCCCGCCAGGAAGCATTGCACAGATCGGAAAAATATCTGCGAAAACTTGGCTTGTGGGAAAAACGCCATGCCGCCGCCCGCGAGCTTTCCGGAGGAATGAAACGCCGCCTGATGATCGCCCGCGGTCTGGTCCATGATCCGAAACTGCTGATTCTCGATGAACCTACTGCCGGAGTGGATGTGGAAATGCGCCGCGGCATGTGGGATTTTCTCGAGGAGATCAACCGTGAGGGACGAACCATCATTCTTACCACCCATTATCTGGAAGAAGCCGAACAACTGTGTAATCAGATCGCGATTATCACCCGCGGCAAAATTGTCGAAAATACCAGTAAACGCGAATTGCTGCGTAAACTTGATAAGGAAACGTTTATCTTCGATACCAAAGATCCGGTCAGAGAGATTGGGTCTCTGGCTAATGTCGAATTTTCTCTTATCGATGATACAACCATAAAAGTGACCAAGAACAGGACCCAGTCGATGAACCATATCTTCGATCATCTCGACGGCCTTAACATCGTGGTCGAGAGCATGCGCAACAAAACCAACCGGCTGGAAGAACTCTTTATGGAAATGGTGGAATGATGCGCAGAAACTGGATCTCTTTAACCAGCATTGCCCGAAAAGAGATGATCCGAATTTTCCGGATCTGGGTGCAGACCCTGGTGCCACCGGTTATTACCATCACTCTCTATTTTATTATTTTCGGCGGTTTTATCGGCTCGCAGCTTGGAGCTATCGGCGGTTATGATTATATGGCCTTTATCGCCCCCGGGCTGATTATGATGTCGATAATCACCAATTCGTACTCCAATACCGTGTCCAGCTTTTTCAGCACCAAGTTCCAGCGCAATATTGAGGAACTCCTGGTCAGCCCAACCCCGAACTGGGTGACGGTGCTGGGCTATGTGTCGGGGGGGATGACGCGCGGACTGTGCGTCGGCATGCTGGTGTCACTGGTCAGTCTTGTTTTTGTCCGGCTGCCGCTCTTTAATGTGCCATTTATCATCCTTTTTGCTTTATTGACCAGCTTTGTCTTCTCGCTGGCCGGGATGATCAATGGCATCTTTGCCAATAAATTTGACGATATTTCAATTATTCCAACGTTTGTTATCACCCCGCTGACTTATCTTGGCGGAGTATTTTACTCCATCGATCTGCTGCCGGAATTCTGGCGGAATCTGTCGAAAGCCAATCCGGTTGTCTATATGATAAGCGGCTTTCGCTATGGGTTTTTAGGCATTGCCGACAGCAATGTCTGGCTGGGGCTGTGGCTGCTGCTGTTATTTTCGGTACTGCTCTTTGGGTTCACTCTCTACCTGATGCAAAAAGGAATTGGTATCCGAGCATAACTTTTATGTTCTATTTGAAAATATACAAAATGGTGAAAATATGATTCAACTCTACTTGAGTGCCGGCTGTCCGTTTTGCCGGAAAGTGCTGCGAGCAACACAGGAAATGGGGCTGGAAGAAGGAAAGGATTTTTCCACGGTCAATGCGGCACCCGGCACCCCTGGGGCGGATACGGTGAAAAAGGTCGGAGGTGACTATATGGTCCCTTTTTTGATAGATGGCGATCATTCAATGTATGAAAGTGATGATATAATCGCCTATTTTAAAAAAAATGTTGTCCAGTAGAAAACCTCTTAAACATTTTCCGGCGGAGAAGGTCAGTCATTAAGTCTCAATCTTCACCGCCGCTCTGTTTGTCCTCCCGATCCATTCTCCCTCCTCTTCGTACCTTGCCTATCACGCCTGTGTTCCCTACGAAAAAGTCACGAAAATTTAGTGAATATTACGTAAATGTTAAAATTCTGTTATGTGCATTTCTCTTTAGGAGATATTTTTTTCACTGTAACATTCTTTATTTACAGTGGTTATTTTAGATATTTCACTAATGGCATTCCTTTTGCTGTGAATCATGTAAGGTGAAAGTCACTGTTAAATATGCGCAAAAAATTTTTTATCTCAAAGAAAAGAGAATGGCTACCGGTGGAGGACAAGGAGATGAAATTTGTCATGGCAATAATTAAACCCTATAAGCTAACCACTGTCCGCGAAGCGCTTACCGCGATCGGTGTCAGTGGTTTAACGGTGAGCGAAGTTAAAGGATTTGGCCGGCAGAAAGGCCATACTGAAATCTATCGAGGCGCAGAATATGTGGTCGATTTTGTGCCGAAGATAAAACTTGAAGCGGCAGTTGCCGATGAATTGTTGTCCCAGGTTATCGAAACAATAAAAAAATCCGCCCATACAGGGAAGATCGGTGACGGGAAGATTTTTGTATACGATCTAGAACAAGTGATGCGTATCCGTACCGGGGAAATCGGTTTTGATGCAATTTGAACCATGAGAGGACATGTTTCCATGAAAAATCAGCTTAAATATCTGGTCTCTTTTTTCTTTGTGCTGCTGGTGCATCTTGCCGGCGAGGCCTTCGCTCTTGATGCTCCAGTCCCCGACAAAGGGGACACCGCCTGGATGATCGTCGCGACTCTTTTGGTAGCACTGATGACCATCCCCGGGCTGGCTCTCTTTTACGGCGGCCTTGTTCGGACCAAAAACATGCTCTCCGTGCTGATGCAGGTCTTCACCGTTTTTTGTCTTTGCACGGTACTCTGGGTTATTTATGGCTATACTCTGGCATTTACTGAAGGCAATGCCTTTTTTGGCGGGTTCAGTAAATTTCTTTTGAAAGGTGTAACGGTAGATTCAGTTGCCGCAACGTTCAGCAAGGGCGTGGTTATTCCTGAATTTGTCTATATCTTCTTTCAAGCCACCTTCGCAGCGATTACCCCGGCGCTGATTCTTGGCGCCTTTGCCGAACGGATGAAATTTTCCGCAGTTCTTGCCTTTATTGCTCTATGGTTCACCTTTGCCTATCTGCCTATGGCACATATGGTCTGGTACTGGGCGGGCCCGGACGTGTATACCGATGCCGATGCCGCAGCGAAGGCTGGGGCGACGGCTGGTTTTCTATTTCAAAAAGGGGCGATAGATTTTGCCGGTGGAACTGTTGTTCATATCAATGCGGCCATTGCCGGTTTGATCGGTGCTTTTATGGTGGGTAAACGAGTGGGTTACGGCAAGGAATCAATGGCGCCGCACAGTCTTACCATGACCATGATCGGCGCGTCACTGTTATGGATCGGCTGGTTCGGCTTCAACGCCGGTTCCAATCTCGAGGCCACAGGACTTGCCGCTTTGGCCTTTGGCAATACCATGACCGCTACTGCAGCGGCGGCATTGTCCTGGCTCTTCACCGAGTGGATGCTGAAAGGTAAGCCATCCATGCTCGGTGCTGCATCCGGCGCTGTTGCCGGCCTGGTGGCGATTACCCCGGCGTGCGGCTGGGTCGGCATTGGTGGAGCGCTGGTTATTGGTCTGTCTGCCGGAATAATCTGTCTTTGGGGGGTAAACGGGCTTAAGCGAATGCTCGGTGCCGACGATGCCCTTGATGTCTTCGGGGTGCACGGCGTTGGCGGAATTCTTGGCGCCTTGCTGACCGGAATTTTTGCCAATCCTTCTCTTGGCGGTGTAGGCGTATATGATTATGTCGCCAACAAGGTGGCCGATTATTCAACCACTAGTCAGATGATCAGCCAGCTTTGGGGAGTTGGTATGACTATTGTCTGGTCTGGGATTGTCTCCATTATCGCCTATAAACTGGTCGACATGGTAATTGGCCTGAGAGTCCCGGTGGATCAGGAGCGTGAAGGACTGGATATTACCAGTCATGGGGAGTCTGCCTATAAATTTTAAAACCTCAGGGTATTTTAGATATGTCCTCATCTCGTTATGGAGGTGGGGGCATTATTCTTTTCCGGTATCAGAGGCCAATTTCTTCCTCTTCTATTGTCTCACTTTCTTTTTTGGCATGTTCCAGCCAGCGCAGTACATGTGGATTTCCCAGGGTATTTGCCATATATCTTTGGCCAGTCTCGGACACCGGCACATCGTAGGTAGCAAAACGAAACACCACTGGGGCAAACATGCAATCGGCAATAGTGAATTTACCAAAGAGCCATGGCCCATGTACGGCATGTTTTTTTCGTAAGTTGGTCCAGATTGTCTCAATGCGCGATATATCTTCTTGTAAATCGTCAGTGATATGTACATGACGGTTTATCGCCCGGCAATTCATTGGCATCGCCTGGCGAAGAGCAAAAAAGCTGGAATGCATTTCCGCGCAGTATGATCGTGCTGTCGCTCTCTCTTGCACATTAACAGGCCAACCTCCGCCATCAAGATATTGTTCTGAAATATACTCGCAAATGGCAAGAGAGTCCCAGACGATAAGACCGTTATCAATGAGCACAGGGACTGTACCGGCATCGGTGTGTTTTGCGATTTTTGCAGCAGTACTCTCGGTGGATAAAGCAATTCTCACTTCTTCAAATGGCAGCTCATTAACTGTGAGTAATAACCAGGCTCTTAGTGACCAGGATGAATAATTCTTGTTGCCGATAATTAATTTCATTTTCACTTCCTTTTACAGTCGTTTCATTTCAAAAAAGGAAAACAGAACAACTGTCACCAGCCAGAATATGGGAACAATATACCATTGTGAAATACCCAGGGCTTGCGGCAGTCCGATTTTTCCGAAGTCATGCCAAGCAAGGATTGTCGATTTGAAAAAGGGGTAGAGTTCGGCATAAAGTGCCGCCCCGGCAATCATGCCCAGGATGGCGAAGACAGCATGCCAGCGCCCCTCGCCCAAAGCGCCCAGCGATGTCCCGGGACAAAACCCCATGATCGCCCATCCGGCACCAAATAAGGCAGCGCCGATCAACACAGCGCCGACATTCATTGGTTTGTGGCTTAAGGTAATCATGCCCATGTTCGAGAGCAGGAGAATACCGATCATGCCGATCAGAATGGCTGAGAGCATAAATTTCAATATTGTCATGTCCTGCAGCAGCAATGCGCCTATCTGTTTCTCAAAGCGAAGAACACGGCCTTTCTGCAGTAGAACGCCAAACAATACGCCGGTGACAAGGCCCAGCCATTGATCACTATTCATGATGCCTCCTGGAATAAACTACATGAGCGACCACAACACCAACACCGAAAAAGAGGGTCAAAGCGACAAAAGCACTGACCGACAATTGCATCATTCCGCTTAAGCCGTGTCCGCTTGGACAGCCATCGGCGAGGCGTGCGCCGAGCATGGCAACGATTCCGCCGAAAAATGCCCAGATCGCCCGTTTTCCTATAGATGGGCCGAAGCGCTTTTCCCATATGGGCGGCACGCTCTCCAAATGAAAACTCTTATCCGCACGAGAGGATACAAACGCGCCCAGGGCAATTCCTATCACCAGCATGAACTGCCAATCCACACGAACTTTTGTTTCAGTAAAATACTGGTTTGCCGTAACATGATCGGTGGAAATTGTTTCTTCCAATAAACCGGCGGCACGAACAAACGTCGTTGATGCCCCCAAATAGCTCGTTTTCCCCAGTAATTGGGTTGTGGCAAGGACTGAAAAAATTGCCAGAACGCCGACAAGGCCTCCGGCGATATAGGGGCTCCATCCGCCATCATTTGTTTTTAGTTTCATTTGTTCCTCCTTTGCGCCTCGATCATTTGGGGAAAAGGTTACTGAGTATCACCCTCTTTCTTCGCAGAATATATTACCATCGATATGCAATTCGCGCATTTTTCGATAGAGGGTTGAGCGGTCAATGTTCAAGATACGCGAAGCTTTGGCTTTGTTGCCGCCGGCTTTCTTTAGTGCCGCCACTATCTTTTTTGTTGTGGTCACTTGTTCTTCAGTTGCTAAAGTAAACGAGCCAAGGCTTTCTGTCTCCATATCTGTGCTGTCGTCCATTTGACAAATGATTGGCGATTGATCCGTTTGGTCGTCTTCTACCAATTCTTTAGGGAGTTCATTGGACGAGATAGTTGTACCCTGACAGAGGATGCAAGCCCTTTCAAGAGCATGTTCGAGCTGACGTACATTGCCCGGCCACTCATACCGGCAGAGGCGCATCAGGGCCTGTTCGGAGATGCCGGTAATTTTTTTATGCAATTTTTTGGCAAAACGGCCGATAAAGTATTCCGTCAAGAGAGCAATGTCGCCTGCACGTTCATTGAGCAGAGGTAGATGGATATCGATAATCAGCAGGCGAAAATATAAATCCTCCCGAAAACTCCCCGCTTTAACCTTTTCCTTAAGATTGACATTGGTGGCGGCGACCACCCGGACATCGACCTGTATCTCTTTATCACTGCCGACCGGATAAAAGGTTTTTTCCTGTAGAAAACGTAAGAGACGCAGTTGCATGGTCATGGAAATATCGCCGATTTCATCAAGGAATAAGGTACCGCCATCTGCCTGGAGAATTCTGCCCATCCGGTTTTCTTCGGCTCCGGTGAAGGCCCCCTTTTTATGGCCGAACAACTCACTTTCTAAAAGGGTATCGGTCATTGCCGTGCAATCAACCATCACCAGCGGCTGATTGCGCCGGGGGCTTTCCTGGTGCAGGGCGTGCACGGCCAGTTCCTTACCGGTGCCGCTGGCACCGGTAATAAGTACCGAGGTATCGACGTGGCCGATTTTCTCCAGCAGCAAATAGACGTTTTGCATGGCAGGGCTGCTTCCGAGTATCTTATGAAAATGGCTTCTTGTCTGCCCTGGTATTCGTTTTTTAGGGGTCATGTCGCGGATTACCAGCACGGCGCCGGCCTGTTCGCCCATACCATTATCAAGCCGGGAAATGCAGATGCTGAGTACCCTGCATAATTCGCCGGCAAACAGTTCAACCCGGTGATCAGTCATCGCGATGCCGGTTTTCAGCACGGTGGCAACATCATGGTTCAGCTGCGCCAGGACCTCTTTTTTGCCGATACTCTGAAGATTATCCCCCTCGCAGAGTTGCAGCTGAATGCTTGCGAACAGGACACCCGCGGCATGATTCATTTTGAGGATGCGCAAGGTGTGATCCACCGAAATGATACTGTCGGAGACACTCTTGAACAGGGTTTCCAGAAAAAAACGGTAGCGCTCCCGGGCCAGTTCCGCTTCTTTTTTGCCCTGTTCCAGATGGTATTGGCGAATGGCCAGCCTGGTGGTTTTGATCAGGGCCTCTTTCTCGACCGGTTTGGGCAGATAATCGAATGCACCTAGACGGACTGCTTGCGAGGCGGTCTCGATCTCGGGGTAGCCGGTGACAATGACCACCGGACAGGTGACACCCAGTTGCCTGAATCGTTTGACCAGCTCGAGGCCGGAATGACTCTCCAGAACTATATCGCAGATGATGCAATCAAACATCCGTGCTGAGACTGCTTGGACCGCCTCCGCAAAAGATCCTACGGCAATAACGGTTGTGTAGCCCGCACGTTTTAAAAAAATACTGAAGGTATTACGCAGGCTGATTTCATCATCGACAATAAGGATTGCCGCTTTTGTTATTGCTGTTTCAGTCATTGGTTGACCCCGGCTGAAGTTACCCTATCCCTATTTATAGGTGCTCATATCGCGAAAAACCACTACTGCCCCGGTGAGCATGCCGCGATCCCGGATCGGTGTGCTGACATATTCCACCGGAAAACTGGTGCCGTTTTTACACCAGAAAATATCTCCGGTCCTATAGTGGACGAGGCCATCCCGGTAGGCCATATAGATGGGACAGATTTCTACCGGATGTGCGGTGCCGTCGGCAAGAGTGTGATGGATGCGGGCATGGTGGGTATGACCGATGAGCTCTTCCGGCTCCCAGCCAAGCATTAAAGAGGCGGCTTTGTTTATGAAGGTTACCTTGCCTTTATTATCAAGACCGAGAATACCTTCACCGGCAGAATCAAGAATCAAATGCAACTGTTTCTGTAAACCGCGGACTTCTTCTTCTGCCTGGGTTCGCTCGGCAATCTCTCTGTTTAATGCTCCATTGACCCTTTGCAGTTCAAAGGTCCGTTTTTCGATAGTCTCATCAAATTTTACCTGGATGTTTTTATATTCCAGTTTTTCGTCGGTTAATTCCTTTTTCAGCTTATTGATGATGGCTTGCTGCTGCTGTGCCGCGTAGCGTATGGTCAAGAGTACGGAAATGAGCAAAACAGCAGAAAGCAGATAAATTTCTGCGACAAAGCTCACTGCCTCGGGAGTGTGGTCAAGAGGATGAAAAAGAGTGATCAGGCCGCAGAAGATAATGAATTCTCCGGTTATCACCAGCCATGGGACCTGTTTCTTCATCATGCTCCTTTACTCGCCTCTAAGCTAGCCTGTCGGGGAGCTTATAGTGGTAGATCAATGATAAACCGGGTCCATTCACCTAACTTGCTCTGCACCCGAATATGTCCGCCGTGATCTCTTACCAGGCCATGACTGATGCTCAGGCCGAGCCCGGTTCCCTCACCTTTTGGCTTGGTGGAAAAAAACGGATCGAACAGGCGGTCGAGGATTTCCGGTTCAATGCCAACGCCATAATCGGTGAAGCTCAGCCTGATCGACTCGGTTTCCCCTTGCTGGTGCAGTTCCCCTTTTATTTTCAACCGTTTTGCCGGACAGGGTCGAGGGTATTTCAGGTTGAGGGCAAACCGGGCATTGCTGATCATATTCAGTATGACTTGCTGCAATTGCTGATCATTGCACATCAGGTGCGGGAGCGAATCGGCCAGTTTAACGGAACAGATGATCCCATCTTTTCTCAGGAGGTGGTCAATCAGCTGCAGGCTGTTGGCGATTATCTTCTGGATCGCCGATGGCGCCAGCACTTCCTCCCGACGGCGGGCAAAATCGAGGAGTTTAGAAATAATGCTCGCAATACGTTTCCCTTCGCTAATAATATTCGTCAGGTGTTCGCTCGCCTGCCGGTCTTTGGGATCATCGAGAATAATTTGCGCGTAATTGATGATACCGTTGATCGGGTTATTAATTTCATGAGCCACTCCGGAGGCGAGTTCGCCAATTGCTGCTAATTGGGCGACCCGGATTGTCTCTGCCCGCAGGACCTCTTCTGCGGTCAGATTGCGGGCCAGCAGAAGCGTGGCGTTGGTCTCCCCGTTTTCTTCAACCAGGGGGCTAACCGTTAACATATAGGTGCCATGCAGGCCATGCAGTTCCGTTTCCGATATCCGGGTTTGTTGGTGGCCGATGAGCTGTTCAATCGGACATTGGCTACCGCTGTTGTGCCCGCCATGCAGAATTGCACAGATATTTTGGCCGATCACCTCGGCACGGGGTTTTTTGGCCGCGGCGAAGGTGGCCGGGTTGGCCTCCAGAATTGTATAATCATTGGAGACCACCAGGGCGGGATCCTGAATGGCGATGAAGATTTTCTCCCACCGGGCGGTAAACATGTTCAGCTGCTGGTCGGCGGCCAGACTTTCCGTTTCGTCAATGCCGAGCATGACCAGGCCGACCTTGCCCTGATCGATATTATGGCGGATAGATCCGTGCCAGCTGATTATACGTTCGGTACCGTCTCTGGTGAGAAGTGGGGCGGTAAAATTGATGTGTGTCTCGGCTCCTTTCAATGTTTTGGAAAAAAGCTGCTGGAATTCGAGTCTTCTGTGCGGAGAAATCATCACATCGACCCAATATTTTTCAAGAACTTCCTTTGCCTCATAGCCAGTAACTTGTTCCGCTCTGCGATTAAAGGAGACGATGGTGCCACAGGGGCTGATGCTCACCATTAGTGCTTGAATTGAATCGACAATTTCTTTATTGAAATCCCGCTCCGCTTTAAGCTTTAAGGCAGTATCCTGAGAAAAAAGCGCCAGGGCTATATCGTCGATTACATGACAGATAAATTCGTTCTTCAGCTCACAGACAGTAATCTGCTCGCGGCAGTGCATGACCACAAAACCATAGGTTCGGTACTGGTAACCAACCGGCCAGACCATGCAGTGCAGGCCGGTTGATCTAGATTGGGGATATTCATTTTCGTCTAATTGGAGCAATAAAGGTTCAGCAAAAGATCGAAGATCGTCCTGAAAGCATTTGAGGAGAAAGTGGCCAAGACTGTTTCTTGCAGAAGCGTCTGCAGCAGGAGTGGATGGCGCGGAGGCAAACACGACAAGGTTGCCTTTTTCCTGGTCGATAGTGCCGGCCCATACCCCATTGCAGTGAAAGGCATCGGCCAGGATTTCGCAGCAGCGCTGAAAAATATATGAATAACTTTGTTCTTCCGGGTCGCGCAGACTGTGCTCCCTGATGCTGGTCAGCAGTCTATTGCGGTGCTGAAACAGCTTGAGGGCTTCGGCATCTCTTTTCGTCAGTGGTCTTGTCATTTCTCACCTCGCTAAAGGATGGTGGAGAATACAAACCCGGACCGGTTTGCTGCATCGACCAGATGTTGGCTCGGCTCGAAGAGCATATTACCTGGACTTTACCTGCCAGTGTTATACGACCATAAAGTGACACCTTTCGTCAAGCGTGATAGCGTCGTAAAAACTTTTCATCTATGTCATTGCCACAAAATTTCTATCGTTACGTTTAGTACGCCGAAATGATAGAAATCCGGCGCGCCTCGCATATTAAGCTTTTTACTTAGCCACCGTGAGATTAGACTTTGTACGAGTTTATCAAGCGTAACCAGTTCCTGCGTCGATTTAAAGCGTATGGATGACAACCGAATTATGCTGGGTCATGTTTTTTGTTTCGTCGATTATTTGTTGGTGGTGGGTAAAAAGGATCACCTGATTTCTGTCGGCCAGACCGGCAAGGGCTTGCAGCGTGGCCCGCGCCCGCTGATCATCGAAGTTGATAAGTATATCGTCGATGATAAAGGGCATAGGTTCGTGGGCTTCCAGGCGATATTCCAGGGTCGCCAGGCGCAAAGCCAGGTAGAGCTGATCCCTGGTGCCGGAACTCATGCCACCAACCAGTATCCGTCTGTCGTCTGGACGCATGCCGACAAGAACGGGTGCGCCTTTATCGTCGATGTCGGTGCGTAAGCCGGTAAACGAGCCGAGAGTCATGTCGTGAAAGTATCTCGACGCGATGAGCAAAACCGGATCCTGATGTTCTTCCCGGTAGCGTTCGACTTCGAGCTGCAGTATTTTTGCGGCCAGCTTGACCAGCGTATATCTCTCTGCCAGCCGCCTTATTCCGGCCAGTTGCTGCTCCATTTCCTGGGTCAGTTCGGCGGCCCTGGCGCTGCCGTCCATTGCCGCAAGTTTATTGGTCAACTCGCCGATTACCTGAGATATTCTATTTATTTCGGGATGGATTCTCGCGGCGATGTCGTGTCGCAGTGTGTCGATTTTTCCGGGGAGTTCGTCAGGATTTATTTCTTTAGCCTGGCGGGTGATTTCCGCAAGAGAGCTTCCGGCACCAATCTTGACCAGCTTGGCCTCGGTATCGGAGATTTTATCATTGAGCTTTTGGTATTGATCGAATTTGTGCATGATCGTCGGCAGTTCTTCCTCTTTTTCGCTTCCCGCAAGGTCCATCATTTTTGCCATCTCAGTTGTGGCGCTGAGCAATGTCCGACGGATTCCGGCAAGCTCAGTCTCGAGGGAATCTATCTCCTCAGTGAGTTTGTCGTGGAGGGTGCTCTGTTTTTGTGCCTCACTGAGTAAGGTACGTAAATGTAATATTGCCTGGTCAAGAGGTGCGGTGAGATGCTCGGGGAGGACCTGGTGCAGCAGAGCATGCACGTCATTTGCCAGGTGCCGTGCATCGCGATCAATGCCGTCGATGCGCTTTTGCAGATCGTCGGCTTCTTTTACTTTGGTAAAACAAGTTTGCACGATATCGATCAATTCGCCCGCTTCAACGGTTGCTGTCTCGCCGGGCAGACCAAGGGTGGAGATGGTCGAATGCCACTGCAGTTGCCATGCCGCAAGGGATTCTTCGGCTGCACGCAATTGCACTTTTGTCTGTTTGATATTTTTTTGGGCGGCGGCGTGTCTTTCAATAAGTCTTTGTCTGTCAAGCTGGTATCTGGCGGCGGTTTCCAAAAAAGTCTCGGCAAATGTCACTATGGGAGCTAACGTTTCCCCGGCAGGAGCAGCCTGTTCATTTAAGGCATGAAGTTCCTGATAGAGGGCCTGCCTGAGTCTCTCACGTCGCTTACTACTGTTGTCGATTTCCCGTTCTTTTTTAAGGATGTCACCTGCTTTATAACGGAGTTTTTCTATTGCGGTCAGCCAGCCGCTCATTTCTTTTGGCGAAAGGGGATCAATGCCGACGGGTTGCCAGACGGCCCGCCAACTTTTATCCAGCTCGTGCTGACGATTTTCCAGCATTACCATGTTTTGCGCCAGTTCGATGAGCCGTAATTGATGGGTTTCGGCCTGGACGCGCAGGGCTGCTGCACCGGCAACTCTATCGGCTTCCCGGCGCAGACGGTCGGCGATAGTGTCCGCCTCCCGGACATAAGCAGCGTAGACTTCGGCAAGCGGCTGGTGTGGGGCATACGCCAGACTTTCTTGCGTCATATCCTGGCCGTCTAGCCATTGTCGGCGTAAAATTTGCCAGCCTTGCTCTCTTTTGTGCCGCGTTTTTAAAAGTGATTGCTCTGAAGGAATTTCTCCGGCAGAACTGTTTTTTCTGATCTCAGCCGAGGTTTTGCGCAGTTCCTGCGCCGTATTGGCATGTTCTTTTTCGAGGCTGTGTTTTTCCTCACGCACATCACTATATCGTTTATCCGCCTGCTGCACTGTTTCGGCAAGAGGGAGGGGCAGTTCGATAAGCGTCAATAAATCGCCTGACCAGTGGCCCAGCCGTTTTAATTCCGCCAGGCAATCTTTTTTCCCCTGGTCGATTTCATCCCGGCTCTTGTCCAGCAACGCGTCAATATCGCCTTCTTTTTGGACCGTTTTGACCAGTTGCAGTAGTTTTTGGCTGTCTCGTGCCAGGCTGGGAACTGACATCGCCTTTAACGCATCCAATGTCTCCTGCTGTTCCTGCTCGGCGATCCGGTAGTGCTTTTTCGCGAGCAGCAGCTGTCGGTTGATGGCAGCAAAGTCTTCACTTAATCGCTGCACACTTTTTTTCTTAACCAGCACTGCCCGTAATGGCTCAAGTTCGGTAAGGCTCAGATCCGGTCGAACCTGGTGCAATAGATCGGCCGCTTCCCGGCGCAGACTGATCCGCATGCCTTCTCTTTCCGGCTTGTCTTTTAAACCCTTACAGTATTCACCAAGACGCTGGTGCAGATCATCGACTTTTTCCGCCTGCGCCAGAAGACTTTTGTTGAATGAGAGAGCGGCACGTCTCTCTTGCAGTTTGATCAGACGTTCGCTTTCTTTTTGCAGTTGCAGCTCCGTCTCACGAATTGCCTGGACCACCTGGCGATGGTGTTCTCTAAAATCAGGAGGAAGAAAGGTAACAGTGCCCAAAGCTTCGAGTTGGGTACGGTACGCGTGCAGCGAGGCAAGTTCCGGAATCGCCTGGGCCAGACGTTCCAGATGCTGCACCCGGTAATTTTCCAGCCCACGCTCCTGTTCCAGCTCGGCGCGTTGTTTCTCGGCAGTTTGCAAGGCTTTGTGCAGGTCTTTCCAGTCTCTACAGGAAAGAGCGACCGCTTTTGCTTCTTTTTGTAAATCCTTATATCTTTTTATAGCCTGGTTGATTTTTGGCAGTTGACCGGTCAGTTTGAACAGTTCCGCCGCTTCCTGTTCGAGGGTATCGGTGAGTTGCCGAAGAGAAGATATCCCTGCACCTGCGGCAAACAGCGCCTGGCCGACTTCCCCTTTCTGGGCAAGGATTTCTTCACCGCCCTGGACCAGAGCCTCGTGATCAATGCCGTAAAGAGAAGCAAATATTTCAGGGTCGATCCCATGGAGAAACCGGCTTAAGGTGTTGACGGGCAGAGGGTTGCCTGCCTCGTCAATAAGATCGCCGATGCGTTTTTTTCGCCGTAAAAAATGCAGTTCTTCGCCATCACTGTTGACTAGGCAGCCACCGACCAGCAGCTGGTCGTAGTTGTGCAGAAAGTTATCCGGTGTTTGCTGGTGAAATCCGTAAAGCAAAGCTTTAAGGGCCCGCAGCGAACTGCTTTTTCCTGCTTCGTTTGGTCCGTAGATTATATGCAGGCCGGGAGCCGGCGAATCAAATTGCAGAATCCGGTCGGTGAAAGGGCCAACGGCTTTGAGGTGGAGACGTTTTATTCGCATCGCGTCTTGCCGTGTTGGAGAAGCTGGGCGATCAGCAGACCCTGTACCTGTTCACGCAGCTCGGGTATTGATTCCGGGGATGGATGGATCAAGGATTCTCCGCCGATATGGATTTCAGGCGGTAATTTGCTGTAGAGGCCGGTCAGCTCCGGCACCAGTGCGGTGAGGGTTTTATCATCGATTTTAATTTTCTGGATTGCGTGCAGCAGGCCGGTGAGGGCCGTATCCTCCGCGAAGGCGTCCTCAGGACGCATGGTTTGCCTGGTGTGGAATGAGACTTTTTCCAGCCAGACATTGGCAAGCCCTGCACCAATACCCCTAAACTGCTGGATCCAATGTGCAGTACGCGCGATAAGCTCAGTATGCACCGGACATTGACCGGTTAAAATCAGGCGTGCGGCAAGGGGTTTGTCGTTAGCCTTGGCCAGCTCCATTTCTAATGCCTGCCGGACCGACTCACAGACACTGCCGGTTGTCTCACAAGATGTCAGATCGACCTGGCAGACCACCCAACGCAGAACATCGAGAGGATATTCCTGTACCTCGGTGATATGGCCATCTTCAACCGTGACCAACGTCGCGCCTTTGGCGCCGATTTCCCGAATATGCCTGCCCTGGATATTGCCGGGAAAAACAATCCATGGATCTCTGGCGACAATCTCCCGGTTATGGATATGGCCCAGGGCCCAGTAATCATAGCCTTTTGATTGCAAATCATCGAGGGTACACGGGGCATACTCTTCGTGCCCTTCCCTGCCGGTAAGCGAGGTATGAAGCATTCCGATATTAAAAAAGCCGGGCTCGTACCGGGGATACTGGAGTGCCAGATTTTCCGTGACCACGCGGGATCCATAGCTTTGGCCATGGACGATAACGCCAAGCTCGCTGAGCCGAATAGATTGTGGCTGCTTTGCCGAAAAAAGGGTGACATTGTCGGGCAAAGGCATGGTCTTGGTGATCTGATTCACTGCATCGTGATTGCCGGAAACGATAAAAACAGGTATCCCGGCCTTCTTCAGCATCCCCATGCAGCCGGCAAAAAACAGGCCGGTATTATAGTCCTTCCAGTCAACGTCATAGAGATCGCCGGCAATGAGCATAAAATCGACCGCTTCCTCGATGGCAAGCTCAATACAATTGTCAAAAGCCCGCCTGGTTGCCCCTCTGATTTGTTCTACCGGAGCATCTTCATGGGACTCCAGGCCCTTTAGAGGGCTGTCGAGATGGATATCGGCAGTGTGGAGAAAACGGAGCATAGGTCTGGGAAAAAACGTCAAGGGTTCATTTTGGGTGTGTTGGGCAACAGGACAAAACTATCAACAATTTCAGGAACACGGAACGACTGTATAATTTTTACAAAAGAGCAGGTTGTAAGTCAATAGCTATATAGTTGGCAGAACAAAGGTCGACTTATAGCGGGACCAACCGAGCGCAAATGACGAGCTGGGTTGGGTTTTGATAGATCAATAGAAGGGATTGGCAGTATAGTGCCTGCCACCGTCAAAGCTGGTGAAGAAGACCTGAGGCGGCTTGGGCAAGTCGGCAATCTTCCAGGCTTTCATTGGATCGATTCGCTGCAGAGGATTCGCTGCTGTTTCTCTTGAGCAGAATTTGATAAAGTAAGGCCGTCAATATAGGATGAACGGCTGCAAGAGGCAGGGTTAAAAGGCGTAAGGCTTCAAGAGAGAGGAAAAAAGATGGACAGGATTGTGGCAAAATTCGGTGGCTCGAGCGTGGCCGACAGCAGGCAGATTCATAAAGTAAAATCGATACTTGCCGCCGATTCCAGGCGAAGAATCGTGGTGGTTTCGGCGCCCGGCAAACGGCAGACAGATGAGGTTAAGATTACCGATCTGCTCTATCTATGTCATAATATGGTGGCAATGGCCACCGATATTGGTGAACCATTTGCCCTTATCCGGAGCAGGTTTGCCGAGATGGCCGGGGCGCTGCACTTAAGCCCTGCGGTGGTGGACGAGATCGATCAATTCGGCGAAGAACTGGTGGGTGGCTGCAGCCGGGATTATGCCGCGTCGCGGGGGGAATATTTCTCGGCTAAAATTATTGCCGAATATCTGCACGGTGAATTTATCGATCCCGCCGACTATCTGCTGATCCGAGCCAATGGAACCATCGATCCTGAAAGTTACGGGAGACTGGGGAGTAGATTGGCGGATCCTGCCCCCCTGTATGTGATGGCCGGATTTTATGGTCATGGTCTATCGGGTGACGTAAAAACCTTCTCCCGCGGCGGCTCGGATATCTCCGGCGCTATCGCGGCAAGAGCGGCAGGGGCGGTGCTGTATGAGAATTGGACCGATACTTCAGGCATTCTTATGGCCGATCCGCGGATTGTCGATAATCCGGCGGTGATTGACGAAATATCTTTTCGAGAAATCCGGGAAATGTCGTATATGGGCGCCTCGGTCTTTCATGATGAGGCCATTTTGCCGGTGCAGGAGGCGGGTATTCCAATTTGCATCAAGAATACCAATTGGCCCGGGGATCCCGGCACGCGTATTATTCCCCGGCTGAGTGAACAGACCCTTGCAGCAACCGAGATTGCCGGTATAGCCGGGCGGAAGAATTTTTCCATGATCTGTCTTGAGAAGACGCTCATGAATAAGGAGGTCGGCTTTGCCCATCGCCTGCTCGGAATTTTTAGCGAGCAGGGACTGAGCTTTGAACAGTGCCCATCAAGCATCGATGCGATCAGTGTCATTATCGATGTTACGGATCTTCAGGGATTCGAAGAAATTATTGTCGAGAAAATCCAGCGTCAGCTACTGCCGGATAAGCTGTATATCGAGAAAAACTTGGCCCTGATCGCCGTCGTCGGTGAAGGAATGGTGCGGACGGTGGGCATTGCCGCTAAGACGTTCACCGCCCTGAAGAATGCCGGCATCAATGTCCGGGTTATCAATCAGGGGGCGTCAGAGATGAATATCATAATCGGGGTGAGTGGCGATGATTATGAAAAGGCCGTGCGTTCGCTATACGCGGCCTTTGTCGGGACATGAGATCCTGGTGGGGCAATAAGGCCAATCAACCAGGCAGGGCGTTGTTCTGTAACACGGTGATCTATAACGTCGCGCCAGATGAATGCCAGCCAGCATACAGCGTATTGACCCACCGGCGAATTCGATGGTTGGAACGAAAAATTCGACAATCCTCGCGGTCTTCAATGATATGCACCCTCACTTCTTCTTTTTACAGAGAAAAAGAGTGCGCCCGGGCTACTTCGATTGCCAGCTCGGCCCGGGCATTGGCATCTTTAGCCAGTTTTTTTTCCCGACACCATTCAGGAAAGGTCGCCGGGTCGATAAATACCTTCATGACCTGGTCGCCTCCCGCTTCGACTTCGGCCCTCTTCTCTTCGGCCCGGGCGAGCCAGTCCCGGTAGCTCGGCGGCAGCTGTTCCGCGTCGTCAAACAGCTCGAGGAGTTCGACATAATGCTCCTCCTTATACCAGACCATAGCCTGAAGCATCGGTTGCCTGGCTGGATGTTCCTTTTTCTGTGCTGCTTTTTCTTTCAGTTTCGCTATGGTCTTTCCAGATCCGGTTTGCATTTTTTTCTTAGCCATCAGTATCTCCTGGTAATGGACACGGCTCGTCCTGCTTACTGGGTACGGAAATTTTCAGCAGAAGAACGGGGTGAAAATATAAGCTGTAAAAGTTCAGCGTAAGCTTACACTCCCGGCGCAGAGTTTCAACCAAATCTTTGCATTTGGCCACCGGCTCACTATAGTAGGTTGTAATGATGAAAACTTTGTGGCAACGTAGCAGATAAGCACCCTGTAAAGCAGGGCATAATCTTCGACTTCGGATGAAGAATTTTTATGACGCCAGCCAAGATCATTATCAAGATAGGGATGAGGCAATGAAAATAACGGCTGCCGGCATTATGACCACAGACTTTCCCACCCTCCTCCCGGAGACGCCGCTCACCTATGCAATTCGTCTTTTTCGTGAATCATCCGAGCAAACCGGTCGACGATTGTTTGGCATAATAGTCATCGATAAAAATCGACGTTTAGTCGGAATGCTGTCAATGTATGATATCCTGCTGTATGTGCGACCAAAACACATTCAGGTCTGGGGTGCCATGGAGGATATTGATGTTGTTGGCTTGATCGATCGCGCCTGCGGTCGGCTTAAGTCCATTCTGGTAGGTGACATCATGACCCCTGATGTCATTACCGTCGGTCCGCAGGTTGATGTATTGATGGTTCTCGATATCATGATAAAAAAACATGTCCGCAGGCTTCCGGTCGTGGAGGACCAGCACATAATCGGCATGGTCTATATTTCCGACCTGTTCAAACATCTGCTCGAGCGAATTGGCGATTGAGCGGGAAGAAGCCGATCCGTGCAAAATCGATGCGGGACGTTGCTACCAGCGGCCGCCGTTGAATGGCAAGTCTTCGGAGAAGTTATTATGGCACAACCTGATACCCTCCGCAATCTTAGCGTCAGTCGGGCCATGCGCAGGCAGATCATCAGTCTTGAGCAAAGCAAATCCATCGGTCACTGCATCAACATCATCATTAAGTACAAGGTTAATGCGCTGCTTACTGTAGATGCGGACCAGCAGCCCGTGGGCGTAGTGTCGAAAACCGATATCATGGGGGCCTATTACGCAGGTTTGCCGATCGATTCTCCCCTTGAGCATATCATGGTGTCTCCGCCGCTTTTGTGCAAGGCGGGAGATTCTCTGGAGGCCGTGCTGGAGCAGATGCGAAACAACAGAGTATACCGCCTGTATGTTGTCGATGACCAGACAGAAGATCTCGTGGGTACCTTGGCTTACCCTGATATCGTCGGGCTTCTTTATCAGTACTGCCGTCAGTGTGATTACAGCAATTTAAATCGTCAGAGACAGACCGCTAAAAACGATGTCATCCATCGCTTCAAGGTCAGGGATCGGATGACTGTCGGTGTTAAAAGCCTGCATCTGCAGGAACCATTAAATGGCGTTATGGAGGCTCTCTCCGCTTATAGATTTGGGGCTATGCTTCTCATCGATGACAACGGCAGGCCACGTGGGGTAATTTCCAAAACCGATCTGGCGCTGGCCTATAAGCATGGTGTCCATCAAGAAGAAACTGCCGAGAAGATCATGAGTGCGCCCGTTCACACCTACGACGCTGATGCATTGCTGGAAGAAGCGATAAAGAAGATGATTGTCGAAGATATCCACAGATTATTCATCCATGAGGGAAGTACCAATACCCTTGTCGGCGTTCTATCTCTCTCGGATGCTGCCCGCGGCCGCTCCGGTTCATGTCATGGTTGTATTTCAAGCCGCATCAAGATTGACGACCAGGAATAACCAAGCATTACATCTCCCCATTTGCAGGTCGTATCTGTTCCATTTGGTACCACTGGTGCCGTTTTTCCAGTGTGCTCTCAAGAAATCTCGATGTCATTGGCCTCATTACCAAATGCGCAAACGTCTATTGCTGCTGCGGCCGGACGAGTGCTGATATAATCAATTTAAAATCTTTGGTTTGTATTGACGCCACGAGCCAGTTTCCGGTATCCTTAAAAGTTTTTTCACAAGATCTGAAATGGTGGTTACATTTAGGTGCGAAGTGATGTTGACGGCGGGAATAAAGCGTGATCAACTTTGCTTGATGCTCTGAATGGTATTGTTAAATTTTATTCTTTGTCAGGAATCAATGTTAAGTGGTGGTTGAATTGGCCGATTTTTTAGAAAGCTGGACTGTCGAGAAGTCTTCCGAGCTGTATCGGGTAGCAGAATGGAGTGGGGGGTATTTCCGGGTCTCGGAAAATGGTGATATGCTGGTGCAGCCGTCGCGGAAATTTCCCGATCGGGCAGTCTCTTTGCCGGAAATTGTCGAGGGCCTGAAAGATCGTGGTCTGGATATGCCGGTGCTGCTGCGCATCGGAAATATCCTTGATGCACAAATTGCCGAACTCAATGAGACCTTTATCGCGGCAATGAAAGATCTTGGCTATCAGGGAAGTTTTATGGGGGCCTATCCCATCAAGGTGAATCAGCAAAAGCAGGTAATCGACGCCATGGTCCATTATGGTGCGTCCTATCATCATGGCCTGGAAGCCGGCAGCAAGGCCGAACTTATCGCCGCTATGGGCATGATGGTCGACAAAGAGGCACCTCTGATCTGCAACGGCTATAAAGATGAAGAATTTATCGATCTTGCCCTGCATGCGACAAAACTGGGTTTCAGGTGTATACTTGTCGTGGAGATGCCCAGCGAGCTGCCGCTTATTATCGAGAGGTCTCGGGTCTTAAGGGTTAATCCGGTGCTGGGAGTAAGGATCAAGTTGTCCATGCAGGGTGGCGGGCACTGGGCTGAATCGGGTGGAGAGCGCTCAATCTTCGGTCTGAATACCACCCAGCTGGTGCATGCTGTCGATCTTCTGCAAGGCGAAGGAATGCTCGACTGTCTGCAGATGGTGCACTATCATCTGGGTTCGCAGATATCCAATATCCGCCAGATCCGTACGGCGGTCGGCGAGGCCTGCCGAGTCTATGCCGGACTGGTGAAGGAGGGGGCGGGAATGCGTTATCTCGATCTCGGCGGCGGGCTGGCGGTGGACTATGACGGTTCACAATCTAATTTTCTCAGCAGCCGGAACTATACTCTCAATGAATACTGCACGGATATAACCGAGGCGGTCATGACTACGCTCGATGAGGAGGAAATTTCCCATCCGATCATCATCACCGAAACCGGCCGGGCGCTGGTTGCCTATTATTCCGTCTTGCTCTTTAATGTGCTGGATAAAACCGTTTTTGAGCCGGATTCCCTGCCGGAAAAATTACCGGACGATGTGCCGCCCCAGCTGTTGAATATGCTTGAATCGCTCGATAATCTTACCATTCGTAATCTCCAGGAAACATTAAACGACGCCATCTATTACCGCGATGAAGTGCGTCAGCTCTTTAATCACGGCCAGATATCGCTGCGCGAAAGATCGCTTGCGGAAAATCTGTTCTGGACTATTCTCAACTCGATTTTAAAGACAGGCCGGGAGCTGAAAAATGCCCCGGCGGAAATTCACGAAATCGAACGGTTGCTCTCGGATATCTATTACTGTAATTTCAGCCTGTTCCAGTCGCTGCCTGACAGTTGGGCCATTGACCAGCTGTTTCCGGTCATGCCTATACATCGTCTGCAGGAAAAACCCATCCGCAATGCCATCATTGCCGATATCACTTGCGACTGCGATGGCAAGATCGATCGCTTTGTTGATCGTTTCGGGGCAAAGCGCTTCCTGCCGCTGCATGAGTTGAGAGAATCAGAGGAGTATTATCTGGGCGTTTTCCTGGTGGGAGCCTACCAGGAAACCCTGGGCGATCTGCACAACCTGCTCGGTGATACCAATGTGGTGACGGTCAGTATTCGTGACAACGGCAAGTATGATTTTTCCGGAGAACTTGAGGGCGATACGGTTGCCGATATCCTTTCCTATGTAGAATACGATCCCAAGCGGCTGCTGATGAAGTTTCGTAAAACTGCAGAAACGGCTGTCAAACAAGGACGTATTTCGCCGATGGAACGAAAAGAAGTGATGCAGGCCTATGAGGCGGGTTTGCGAGGCTATACCTATTTTGAACGGTAGCTAAGGGTTTGATCTGCAAGAAAGTCAAGGAATATGGAGGTGATAATGGCCAAAGTTGTGATAATCGGTGCAGGCGGAGTTGCCGGTGTGACGGCGCATAAATGTGCGGCCCTGGCCGACGTTTTTTCGCATATTACCATTGCCAGCAGAACACTGGTCAAGTGTGAAGCTATTGCTGCAAGCATACAAGAACGGACCGGCCGAACCATTGATGTGCGGCAACTCGATGCGGACAATGTCGCTGATACGGTGGCGCTGCTGCGCGAGCTACAGCCCGATCTGCTCATTAACCTGGCCTTGCCCTATCAGGATCTGGCCTTGATGGATGCCTGCCTGGCAACCGGTACCGATTATCTGGACACGGCCAATTATGAACCTCTCAATGAGGCAAAGTTCGAGTATAAATGGCAATGGGCTTACCGGGAACGCTTTGCTAAAGCCGGACTTGTGGCCCTGCTCGGCTCGGGTTTTGATCCGGGAGTGACCAATGTGTTTTGTGCCTGGTCGCAAAAGCATCATTTTGATGAAATACATGAGCTGGACATTATCGACTGCAATGCCGGCGACCACGGCCAGCATTTCGCCACCAATTTCAACCCGGAAATAAATATCCGCGAAATCACCCAACGCGGCCGCTATTGGGAACATGGTGAGTGGCTGGAAACCGATCCACTTTCCTGGTCGATGACTTATACGTTCCCGGAGGGTATCGGTGAGAAAAAATGCTATCTGATGTACCATGAGGAACTGGAATCCCTGGTCATCCATCTGCGGGGACTGAAAAGGGCCCGGTTCTGGATGACCTTTGGCGAACAGTACCTCACCCATCTGCGGGTGCTGGAAAATGTCGGCATGACGAGGATCGATCCGGTGGAATTTGGTGGCCGGCAGATTGTCCCCATTCAGTTTCTAAAAAAAGTACTACCGGAGCCAGCCTCGCTTGGCCCGCTGACCAAGGGAAAAACCTGTATCGGCTGCGTTATGAAAGGCGTCAAAGACGGCAAAGTGAAAAAACTGTATATCTATAATATCTGCAGCCACGAAGAGGCGTATCGGGAAGTGGGGTCGCAGGCGATCAGCTATACCACGGGAGTTCCGGCGATGATCGGCGCGAAGATGATGCTGGAAAAACACTGGCACCGGCCGGGGGTCTGGCATATGGAACAATTTGATCCCGATCCGTTTATGGATGCATTGAACCGCTATGGCTTGCCCTGGACTGCGGTTGAGCTGTGATGAACGGATATTCTGCCTACCGCTTTGATCCTGCGCAACTTAAGACGCCCAGCTATGTCGTCGATATCGGCCTGTTGCGTGATAATCTCAAAATTCTGGCCGAGGTGAAGGCGCAGACTGGTTGCAAAATTTTATTGGCGCTTAAATGCTTTGCCATGTTTCGTCTGTTTGGCATTATTGCCGAAACCCTCGATGGGGTTTGTGCCAGTTCGCCCCATGAAGCCCGGCTTGGCTTCGAAGAGTTCGGCAAAGAGGTGCATACCTTCGGCGCGGCCTATTCCGAGGCGGATATGGCGGAGATCTGCCGGACCTCAGATCATATCCTGTTTAATTCCCGCGCCCAGTTGCAGCGCTTTGAAAGGGTGGTTAAGGAATATGCGGCTCGCTCGGGTAAAAAGATTACCCTTGGCATCCGCATTAATCCGGAACACAGCGAGGGCGCAGTCGAGATGTATGACCCCTGCGCCCCGGCCTCTCGTCTTGGAATCCGGCGGGAACAGCTGCAGGAAGAACTGCCGGCTTGCGTGCGCGGCTTGCACTGGCACAATCTATGCGAACAGGACGCGGATTGTCTCGAGCGAACGGTCGGCGCAGTGGAGGAACGATTTGGCGATCTGATTCCGCGGATGAGCTATGTCAATTTCGGCGGTGGCCATCATATCACCAGGCCCGGTTATGACCTGTCTCGATTGGTTCGGGTGGTCAATGCCTTCAAAAAAAAATGGGGGGTGCAGGTTTACCTGGAACCGGGAGAGGCGGTGGCCCTTAACTGCGGCTATCTGGTCAGCACGGTTCTTGATCTTACCCAGGCGGATATGGCCACGGCGATCATCGACAGCTCGGTGCCTGCACATATGCCGGATGTCCTGGAAATGCCCTATCGACCACATATCATCGGCTCAGGGGCTGCCGACGAAAAAAAACACCGCTACCGGATCGGTGGCCTCTCCTGTCTGGCCGGTGATGTGGCGGGAATCTATTCTTTTGATCAGCCCCTTGCTGTGGGTGAGCCGCTGGTTTTCAGTGATATGGCCATTTACACCATGGTTAAAAACAATACCTTTAACGGCGTCAATCTACCGTCTATTTATCTCTTTGAACCTGATGGCGGTCATTATGAGTGTGTCCGTTCTTTTGGCTATAAAGATTTTAAGACCAGGCTCTCATAGGAGAAAATGGTGCATAGAGATACTTTCCCTGGTTTTCTTGAGTCGGAATTAGAGCCCGAGAGTCAAAAAAAGACCGATGCGCTCTTTCATATAATTCCCGTACCCTTGGAACAGACAGTATCGTATGGCGGAGGAACAGCCCGGGGCCCCGGGGCTATTCTCAATGCTTCACAGCAGCTGGAAAGGTGGGATGGCTTTTCCGAGCCGCTGCTCGCGGGAATCAAAACGAAGGCCTTTGTGGATTGCGCCGGTGACATCGCCACTATTTTTACGCGCATCGAAAGAGTGGTTGAAGCGGTAGTTGCCCAAAGAGGTATTCCCGTGGTTCTTGGTGGGGAACATACGGTAAGTCTGGCACCAATCAGAGCTTTACAGCGAACATGTTCTGAGCCGATAGGCATTGTCCAACTCGATGCCCATGCCGATCTGCGGGCCAGCTTCGAGGGTTCATCCTTCAGCCATGCCTGTGTTATGCGTCGCGTTGTCGAGGAGTGCGGCTGTCGCTTGTTTCAGTTTGGCGTACGGGCTCTTTGCCGTGAAGAAATTGCTGCGCGTCTTAGCTATTGCGTGGACCATCTCGATGGTCGGGCAATTGCAACCACCAAGCTTGCCGAATTTGTCTTACCCACTGATTTTCCACAAAGTCTGTATCTGACCCTTGATGTGGACGGGCTCGATCCATCGGTTATTGGAGCGACCGGGACTCCTGTTCCCGGCGGGCCGGGCTGGTACCAGACCTTGACTTTTCTGGAACGAGTCCTTGCCGGGAGAAAAGTGCTTGGCTTTGATCTAGTGGAACTGGCCCCTAAAAAAGGAGATCACGCCTCCGATTTCGCCGCTGCCCAACTTATCTACTCGGTTATGGGTATTATCACCCGCAATCTGGGAATACAGTAGGAGTTTTGCGGGCTTCTCGTTTTTCAACAGATAGATCAAGCATATTATGTTCTTTCAACCTAAAAGTCTGCAGCAGCGGACCTTGTTCTTTGTCCTGATCCCAACCTTTCTGCTGTTAGTCACTTTGTCGATCAGCGGCTTTTTATTTGTCCAGCATATTCTGTTGCGTCAATGGGGGGAAACGGCCATCGCCAAACTCCAGCGAACCGCCCATCTCATCGATATGGAACTGCGCCGGCCCAAAGACTTGCTGCTGCTCCTGCAGACGGCCGGTGACGATGATCTCGACCCGCAAGTGTTTACCCGCATTATTAACCGGATAAAGGGCTTGGGTGGAGTCGTCGGAGTAAATGTCGATTGGCCGACGAAAGGCATCATAAAAGATGCTGTATCGCCAAGGGAAATCGAGTCTCCCATGGGAATGATGCATGGATATAATCCGGAACGATTTGAGGTCAGCACTCCGGTGTATAACAGTCAATTGAACAATCGGACCGTATCCTTGATTTCCAGGATAGAGAGCAGTGACAATAAGGTGGTTGGCCGGGTAGAAGTGATAATCTCCTTTGACCAACTTATAAATCAGATAATCAATGCCTCATGGTGGAAAAGTAATAAAGCATATCTTCTTGATAGAGATGGAAATGTATTGATTAGCACAGTTTCGCAGAGGGGACTTGAGGATTATTATCCCCTGCGCTCTTTTGGTACGGTCAGTGCCCTTGAAAAGGAAACACTGGCGGCCATACGAAAGACTGATTCGGGGACAATATTTGGCCCCGGTTCCCCGCCGGAGGAGATCAGCGGTTTTTATCATCTCACTGATGCACCCTGGACCATGGTAATCATGGCCCCTGGTGAAAAAGTACTCCAGCCGATTATCCGTTTCCGGCTGTGGTACAGCGCTGCTTTATCTCTCTCCATTCTGGTTATTCTTTTTTTTATCAAGCAGATGACGAGTCGGCTGACGTTAAGAATAAAAGAAGTTTCTGCCGCGGCAGATAATCTGGCCAACGGAGAATTTGGTACTCCCCTGGCCATAACCAACAGGGATGAGGTGAGTGAGCTGGCGCGGAGTTTTAATTCAATGAGCGGTCAGCTCGAACAGCGACTGGCCATGAAAAAAGAAATTAATATTGCCCGAGAGGTCCAGCAGAATCTCTTGCCTGATGCCGGTTTTAAGGCTCCAGGCATCCTGGCTGATGGCCTCAGTCTCTACTGTGATGAAACCGGTGGGGATTATTTTGATATCGTCACTTTCCCGGAAAATCCTCAAAAAGTCGGCCTCGTAGTCGGCGATGTGGTTGGCCATGGCATCGGCGCCGCTCTGCTGATGACCACGGTTCGGGCGCTGCTGCGTTGCCGGATTTTTCAACCCGGCAATCCGGATCACATAATGAACGATGTAAACAGCTTGTTATGCCGGGACACCCTTAGATCAGGAAATTTTGTTACCCTTTTTTACCTGGAAATTGACCAGCTGCATAAAACCATCCGCTGGGTTCGGGCAGGCCACGAGCCGGCGATCGTCTATCATCCTGCCCGGCATGAATTTACTGAGATGCGTGGAGATGGCTTGGCCCTGGGGGTCGATGCGGCGTACTGTTTTGAATATAACGAGACTCAGGTGGAAGATGAGGAAGTGCTTATTCTGATCGGCAGCGACGGCGCATGGGATGTGGCCAACGCCGCCGGAGAACCATTCGGCAAAGATCGTATCAGCAAAATACTGGCTGCGGGCTGCCATCTGCATCCGGATGCGATTCTTATCAAAATTACTGAACAAATCAAAGAATTCAGAGGAGATACTCCACAAAACGACGATATAACTCTACTCGTGGTCAAGTTGAATCCACCTATCATTTCTCCTTGAAATCAGCAGAAACAATACCGTAACGCCGCATGATCCGCTGCAATGCCTGCCGTTCCAAGCCGCAGCCGGCCGCGGCACTGGTCACGTTACCGTCATATCTGGTGAGGAGATTATTGAGGTAGTCGATAGAGAAGCGGCTGACTATTTCCGCCTTGGCGTCATTATAGTCTCTAGTGTACAGGTTTGCAAAATTGTTGGTTTCGGCAAGTTTATTCCTGTTGTCCGGTGAATGTATAACGGCAAGGTCAACCCGGTCTCCGACAGCCAGCAGGACCATGCGTTTGATGCTGTTCTGCAGTTCCCGCACATTGCCCGGCCATTTTTGAGAATAGAGATGGTGGAGCAACTCGGGGGAGAATATGAGGTTTTCCCGGTCGTATTGCCGTTTAAACTGGGTCAGGAAATGGTGAATGAGCAGCGGGAGATCCTCTTTCATCTCGGCAAGATTCGGCATGACGGCACTTACCACATTGAGGCGATAGTAGAGATCCTCGCGGAATTCCCCCGTGCGAATCTTGGCCTCCAGATCCTGGTTGGTCGAGGCGACCACCCGAACATCCACTTTTATGGTCTTATTCTGACCCAGCGGCTGGATTTCTTTTTCCTGCAGGGCCCGCAGCAGTTTGGTCTGGATGGAAACCGGAATATCGGCGACTTCGTCCAGTAGAATGGTTGACTGGTTGGCCTCAAGAAAAAGCCCTTTTTTCTCCTGCATCGCACCAGTAAAAGCGCCTTTGCTGTAGCCGAAAAGCTCGCTCTCCAGAACGTTTTCCGGCAGAGCAGGACAGTTGACGGTGATCATCGGCTTTTTCTTGCGGTTGCTCAGGTTATGCAGGGCACGCGCGGCCAGCTCCTTGCCGGTGCCGCTTTCGCCACGAATCAGCACCGTGGCATCGGTATCGGCAACGCGTGCCAGAAGATCAAGGACGCGTTTGAGAGCTGGACTCTGGCCGACAAATCCCTCCGGCTGAGCCAGATCGCTCAGCTTCTCGCGGAGTTGTTCGTTGACCCGTAATAATGCGGTCCGTTCAAGGCCGTTGCGAATCACCCGAACGATATGGTCTTTATCAAAGGGCTTTTGCAGAAAATCGTAGGCGCCGTCTTTGAGAGCCTGGACGGCCATATCGATGGTGCCGTAGCCGGTCATGATCACCACCGAGATTGTCGTATCATGTTCCTGAATTTTTTTGAGCAGTTCCAGACCATCAAGGTCAGGCATCTTAATATCGCTTAAGATTACTTCAGGCCGGCATATTTGCAGCTGCTCCATTGCCGCATGTCCGGATGGTGCGGAAATAACATCGCAATCACATTTTTTTTTGATGACTAAACGCAACATGGACAGCATGTCAGGTTCGTCGTCGACAATCATCACCAGCTTGCGATTGCCGCTGTTATCGATTGCTTCAATTTTTTTCATCAGTGGCTTTTTTGGTAGTGAGATACTGAAAATACTGTTGGATGAATTTTCCTGAGACACTGTCGTTAAAGCTTACCGCCGGTGGAGGCTGGTCCGCCTCCTGGCCAAAAAGAGCCTGATACACCTCTTTTGACAGTTGCGCCAGCTCTTTATTGAGTTCGGCAAGATTCTCGGCATCCGGGGAAAAACCTTTGAGTCGGCAATGCACGGGCCTTGATTTATAGAGCAGACAAATATTATTTTGCTTTAAAGGGCAGCCGGGTCCAGGTTGAGCCGGCTCTGCATCTTCGTCAGGTGGTTCTTTTTTGATCCCCTTGGCCAGGCTGATGACTTCTTTTCTCTGTTCGGCAGACAGGCCGATATTCACTTTGTTGTTGAGGTAGAGTGCTTCAATCAGTTCCAGGGAAAACCTTCGGTCGCACGGTTCTGCTCCTGATTTGGCGCAACATTCGGGGGAAGGCGGTGCAGTTAAAGCGCTTAATTTTTCCAGGAGTCGTTCATACCGTGCATAGAACTCGCTGAGATCTGCGCTGTTTCTGTTTTCCGGAGTTGGTTCACCGAGCGTCAACCGCCCTTCTTTTTTGCCGAATTTTCGCAGGAGCCACCATTGCGAAAAATTCGTCGGATTAGCCCGGGTGGTTTTTAGCAGCTTGCCGGCTTTTTTCATACCTAGACCGCGCCGGAGCAGATAGGCGGTGACAAAAGTCCCGGTTCTGCCAATGCCGTGGTGGCAGTGCACCAGCACTCTTTTACCGAGATAGATCGCCTCATCGAGCCATTCAAGGCCTTCTTCCATGGCCTCCATTTTCGGCGCAGTCTCGTCCGGAATCGGCAGCCAGAAGACATCGAACCCGGCATCCTTTTCAATAGTATGCAGATCGCTGAATTCGCCGCACAGATTGACGATAGCTACGATGCCCTGTAGTTTAAGGCTGGTGAGTTCCTCATAAGACATTGGTGCGGCGCCGACGCCGAGACTTTTGGTCACCCAGGTGATGAGATAGTCACTCATCAGTTCTTCCTATTCGTTTGAAAAATCATATTTCCCCTGAAAAAAAGCGTCAATCATGGTTTCTATCATATTTTCATCGGAAAGTACCATGTCCAATAGCCGCACGGCACCGAGCAGCCGACCGACTTGATCGAGCCGATCCGCCGTCAATTTTTTATCATACCGCATAAGCCTGGCATCGAGCAACTCACCAGTTTGAGTACAGGAAAAATTAAGTCTGGTCAGAACCCCTGCGATAAATAAGAGGCGGAGGTCTTTGCCGGTATCGCTGCCTCCGCCACCGGCAAAGCGAAGCAGGATATAGTTTTCATCCGGCGTTTCGCTGCACAGGCTGTCGAGTAGGGTAAAATGATAGCCAAAGCGCATATTGACATTGAGGTATTCTTTCGAAATCAGGCAGAAACTGGCCAGAGATGCGTCACTTTTGGTGGCGATTCCCCCGGCTAGAGCAATGGAGTCATAACTCTGCCAATCGAAATGAGCCCGGTCGCGCCAGTGCACTTGTGGATGGGATAAGCCCTGCCAGAGTGCCTGCAGAGGAAGGCAGCAGACGTCGGCGAGAGTAATCTTCTCTTTGCCGACGGCATCGCGCTTTAAGCCTCCGCCAACATCGACGACATGCACCTGCAGAGGAATATCCGAGAGCAGCTGCATGCCTTTTGGTTTGCGTAACAGGCTGTCCGTCGACTGGATAAACATGGCTTGCACTGATTTTTCATGGACAAAACGTAAAATATCATGCAAAGAGCGGCAGTTTTCCGGGCGAAAATAAGGACTTGCTGGATCGACTAAGGTCAGAGGGGAAGTAAAGTCGACGACCATTTTTAAGGCGCGAAACAGTGGGCTGTGCATAATTCGCCGATTTTTGCCGAGTGGGCCCTTGGGTCTATTGGCTCCATTGGGCGGCTCCAATGTGCCCCGATACACCGCCTGTTTTTCAGCCCAAAGGGTCAGCTGCTCGCCGTTTTTCAGGTTCAGGCAGGTGTCTCCTGCCTGAACCAGGACCGGAATGCCGAACTCCCTGGCCACTGAGGAAAAATGATCGGCGGTGCTGCCATACCTGGCGATAACTCCGGCAAGACGCGGCAGCAGCGTGACCAGGCTTGGTGGGGTGACTTCGCAAAGCAGAATTGCTCCATCGGCAATTAATTCCAGCTTATCCGCAGTCGGCAGATGACAGACCGGACCACTGCCTATTCCCGGTGCGGCGGTAGCCCCGCCATGAAAAAGCAGGCAGAGATGAGAGAGATCCCGTTCTTTTACAGCCGATTGGTCACTTTCCAGTCGCAGGAGACGGGATTGCAGGAAATAGATCCTGTCATTAAAATCGCAGCTCCATTCAATTTCCTGGGGCTGGCCGTAGTATGTGGCAATCTGCTGGGCCCTGCGGCCAAGCGTTTGGATCTGTTCATCGGAAAGTTCTTCGCTTATTCGACCTGCATTATGCCGGGCAATAACTAATTGACCATCTATCTGCTGCAGTTCCTGGGTAGTCGCAGTCGCCTGACCGGCCATCAGGCTATCGCCAAGGCCAAGCACCGAGTGGATAAGCGTCGTGGTCTTTCCCGGAGCTGCCGGATCACCGGTGGCGACAACGCCACTGATGCGGGCCTCGACCATGATGAGAACGATCACCGCCATAGGGGTTTCTTCGTCAGCATGACCGTTGATAATCCGGTATAAAATGGCTTCCGCAGAGTATTTACCGGCCAGGACCCGGCGGTAGGCGCTGAGAATCTCATTTCGCGCAACATTAAGCAGGGAACAGTACTGCCCGGCAAAGCTCAAGGTGGAGTCCTCGCCGACCGCGCTGGAACGAACGGCAAAATGTTTGCCGGGATACCGGGCAGAAAGATCGGCAATTGCTTCCTCTATTTCCTGTTTCAGCTCGGTTGGTAGTGCTGCCTCGTCGATATATGCGGTAAGAATATCGGCGGTTTTTTGCAGGGAGGCAGGAGAATTTATATCTGTTTTTGCCAGTTGCTCGTTGATCTTTTGGCGAAGATCATTTTCTGCCAGAAAAGCATTGAATGCTGAAGTGGAGATAATAAAACCGGCTGGAACCAGCAGGTTGAGGTCACCGGCCAGGTGGCATAAATGCAGAGCTTTGCCGCCGATCAGGCGCTCGTCAGCAGAGGACTCTGCGGCGGTGGCAACAGACAGGATATAGGGTCGGTCAGTGGTGCACTTTGGCGGAGCAAGGGCGAAGCGGGCATAAAAATCGAATTTTCTATAGTAATCGATCAGATTTTTGTACCGCCCCGGAGCAAGCCCGGCGAGGCTGTGAATCATCTCCCGTACTCCGGATGAAAAATCGCGGTAGAGAATTCGAACCTGATTGATATCAACAGCCTGGAAGTTGTAGTAAATTTCTTCGAGTTCTGCGAGCAGGCTGTGACATCTCCTGTCGCTTGCAAGCAGGCGCTGAAAAGTGGCGTATCTTTTTCTGATAAAGAGATCCGGGGAGATAAGCTGCTCGGAAAATTGTTTGACAATATTCAGCATTATCCAACCTCCCTCGGTGCGTCATCGGCAATCAATTTACGGTCGTTTTCTTCTTTCGACGTACCTTGAAATAGGTAATCAGGACGAAACAATATGTCAGCAGGAAAACGAATTGCGGGTAGATTCCCTGAATGCCGAAGCGGTTTTCCGGCACATAAAATAAAATGCCTGTATAAAGAACGTTTTCCAGCCAGAACAGGCTGAGAAATATCGGCAACAGATAGACCATTCCGTGTCGGGCAAATCGCTCAGCCAGGTAAGAGTTGAAATCGTTGTCGATATCGTTGTCGATGGTCTTGGCAAATGTTTCTCGGCTTTTCCAGTCACTGATCAGATGCAGATCTTTCTGGGCATCTTTTTTACTGGCAAACATCTGTTTAAACGCCGCCTCTTTTTCTTCTACCCGAAGGAGGCGGCGTATAGCCATGGACAGCAGGCAGCTAAGAAACGCGACCCACATAATCTGCAGTACCGGGGGCAACTGCAGAAATTGCAGAGGCTGGATAAAGAGCATGTCCAGCCCCCTGGCAATAAGCGCAAAACCGGGGCTGATAAGCTCAAAGTACAGAAAATCCAATACACTTGAGATGGTGGTTAACAGTCGTTCCATGATTATCAGTCCCAGATGTTTGATTTAGCGAAGGAAAAAGAGCAACTGGGTATAGTTGGCAAAGACGATGACCAGGGCCAGCGCCAGCATTCTCTTTAAGAAAATCTCCGGCAGATGCTTTTGAATTTTCGGTCCAACCATACCACCGGCTATAGCTCCTGCGGCGATTGCTGCAGCCATGATCCAGTCAGGCTGGTATCCCATCAGGGAGAATTTGGCAATACCACCCACTGAGGTGGCAAAGGTTCCGGCGAGGGCAATCGGTACGGCAAGATACATCGGGTAGCCCATGGCGGTGGTCATAAACGGCATAAACATAAAGCCGCCGCCGACACCAAAAGAGGCGGCGATCATACCCATCAGAATACCCGAGAAAAGCATAATGAGAGGCCTTGCGACAAAGGTCTCACCCCAGAATTTCATGTCGAATTTGACGATATTGAATTTTTCGAATTCAACCTTACCAAGCTCCATGGCCTTGCCGGAAGATTTTGCCTCTTTGACCGCGGCATTGAATTTCTGGATAATGGCCTTCATTGCCTTCTTCTTTTCAATCGAGCTTGGCAGACTCTCCATGAACAGCTTAATACCGATGATCAAACAGATAATGCCAAGATAGAATTTATAGGCTTTTAATGGCAGATATTTGGCTGAAAAATTGGGTCCAAGAAAAAAAGCTCCGATAACGATACCAGCGGCAAAGAAGATGGCGACCGGCCAGGCAAAACGTTTTTCTTTAAAGTAGTTCATCAAGCCGGTGATCGGTGAACAAAGGGTCAAAAACAGGTTGGTCGGTTTGATGGTATTGGCGGCATTGATACCGATTGGTCCCTTGGTACCCAGAACGGTCACCTGGAAGGCGGCGGTGAAAAGACCACCGGCAGCGCCCATGATAACAAACAGACAACCGATGATAAATGCGCCGAAGAACACCACCAGCGGGTTCATATAAATATTGGCGGTTTTGAAAAAGAATGTTGATTTTTCAATGGCGAAATTGCCCACATCCTGACCATTGACATAGACCTTCATCTTGGTGTCCGGGGCCAGGTTTTTGTAGGGGGCCATGGTCACCGAGAATTTTCCGGTCTCTTTATCGAGAGTGAGCGAGGTGCCTTCGTTCCAGGCTTCCGGCTCTTTGTTATAGTCGGTTAAGATACAGCGGGCGTTGCCGCCGCCGATAGGTGCTTCTTTGGAGATGGTATTGATGCCGAATTTATTTTCATGGGTGAAAGCGATAAACTTCCATTGGATTTCATCTTTAATCGGGCCAAGATAGCTTTTGATTTGTTCAGGGATATCGCCCCAGCCTTTCAGTTTGTTGACCTTGACATCGTACTTGAAAGGGGGAAAGGCAAAGATGCCGCTGGTCTGGCCTTTAGCGGATACTGTCGGGGTGGCGAGTTTGGTCGGATCACTGGTCACAACATAATACACGGGCGGGATGGTGGTATCGCCGAAGGCGTTTTTGCCGCCTTTGCCATCTTTGAGTTCTTTACGCTCTTTGGGGCCTGTCGCATCACTGGATTGAAACATTTTTTCGGTTGCAACAACAACGTACAATTCCTGACCTGGGTCGATCGTGCCGGTAACGGTGATTGCGCTACCTGCCTTGATGTTTTCCCCGGACAGTTGTGCATCAACAGCCCAGGAGTTGGATGCCATGGCGAACACATAAAGTGCCACCACGCTGAGCAACAAATTAACTCTTCTCATTTTTTCCCTCCATTAAAAAAATAGTTATACTGCTCTTGTTACATCTCAGTTTCTGCTGAGATAATTCGGTTATGTCAGTTTGGTCTTTAAGGTGACGATCCTGCTGTTTCCGACATACTGGCGGCTTTCAAAACCGGTTGCGGCGGTCATCTCTTTGGTGAGTGTGGACATTTTCTGCATATTGCGGATGATGGTATCCATTTCGTTAATCATCTCTTGACCAGGGAGATCATCGCGCAACAACTGCGCTGTTCCAAGTGCGGCAAAAAGCGGACTGTTCAGCTCGTGGGCGGCTGTCCCGGCCATTTCAATGACCCCCTCGAGCTTCATTCGTTCCATCTTTTCCTGTTCCAGCAATTTTTGGTCGGTGACATCGCGAACCGCCTCGACGACAAAATTGACCGCGCCGGCATGGTCTAAAATAGGGGTCAGATGGCGCTCGAACCACTTGGGATCGGTTCCGGTATCAAGTTGCTCGAGAATCGTCAGTGATTCTCCGCTCTGTAATACGGTATTAAGCGGACAGTCTACCGTTTGGCCACTCTTCCATGGGGTGACAGCCTGGTAGGGACGACCGATTACCTCCGCTTCGGTGCATTCTTTCATCTCCAGAAAATGTTTATTGACCATGATCACCCGCTGGTCCGGATCGACAACCAGCAGCTGCATCCACAAAGCATCGAGAATGGTCTGGAGAAATCGTTCATGCTCTTCAATCTGGTTGAAAAGGAGAGTAATTTTGCGGTAGGTTCGGGCTTTTTCGATTGCATTGCCGCTTTCCTCAGCGATCGTCACTGCAAAATTGATATCCATGGCGTTAAAGATGCGCGGTTCATCACTCAAAAGCCGCAGAACGCCGATGATATCCTGTTGATTGCTGATTGGAATGGCCAGAATGGACTTGATACCTTCTTTTTCGATTGCTTCGTGGTAGTCAACGCGAGGGTCATTTGCGGCATCGTATATAGCAACCGGTTCCCCTTTTAGTACCTTGAAAATTGAATCTTCCCGCCTGATACTGCCACGCGTGAGATATGCCTGGGATACCCCGGCAGCGGCAACCAGCTCCAGGCGGTTCGTCGCCGGATGGAGCAAACGGATGGTACAGCCTTTCACGCCCATGATCCCGGGAAGTTTGTCGACGATGGTTTTTAAAATCAGCTCCAGGTCAAGCGTTCTGTTGACCAGTTGGGTGATCTCCCGCAGTTCGCGAAAAAAATGCACCTGATTTTCCATCTCCTGGAACATACGGCCGTTGGCTATGGCCATTCCGACCTGTTCGGCAAGAGACATGGCAAAAGCAATTTCCGCCTCGGTAAATTGCCGGGTATCCTTGGTCAAGAGGCGTAGCAGACCGATCACTTGTCCTTTGAACAAAATTGGCAGGGACATGGCGCTTTTTACCCCCTCGAGGGAGATGTAGGCACAGCTGTCGTGGTCGCAGGAAACATCGATGTCGATCCTGGCGGTTGGCCGACCCTGCATCAGGGCCGCCATCACCTCTTTGGAGTCGATTGTGCTGCGTGACAGGTACTCATCGGAAACTCCGCAGGCGGCACCGAGCACAAAAGTGTTCGTGCCGCTGTCGAGCAGCCGAATGGTGGCGGCATCTACCTCGAGCAGCTGCGGCAGACGCTTGACCACCAGATCCATAACCTGCTGCGGATCATGGACCATCCTGATAAGGCGCGTAACTTCTTGAAAAGTTTTAAGGAAATCGCCTTCTTTATGGTTGGTTTCGAGCTGCATCCGTTAGGCTTACTTTACTGTTTCGAGCGTTACCAGTTCAAGGGCATGGGTGGTGCATTTGGCGATACAGGCCGGTTTGAGGCCGGCATCGATACGGTCCATGCAGAGATCACATTTCACCGCTTTGCCATCATCGGGGTTTTTCACTGGAATATCCCAGGGACATGCCTTTTGACAGGCCATACAGCCGATACATTTTTCCTGGTCGATATAGACGATACCGTCATCTCTCTGGATCATTGCATCGGTCGGACAGACCGGGACACACAGCGGGTCCTCACAATGGCGGCAGGTGGAAAAGGTGATTTCTGTTTTTGGCACCCCGCCAATCATTTGCAGTGGTGTACAGCTGATATCACAAAGAAAAGGGCCAACCGGCAGACTTTTGTTCACTTTGCAGTGCACCATGCAGCCATAGCAGGCGATGCAGCGACGGGTATTCAGATGGATCATATATTTTTTCACAGTTCAACTCTCCTCTTGGTGTTACGGATACTTTTTTTCACATGGACGAAGGTCTCACAGAGGTTGACGCAGCCACCTGCCTGGTCCCAGTTGTCGAGGGCACCGATCATCAGTTTCTGATCACTGATCCCAGCCCTAAAGCTTCGAGTCTGGCGAGGAATGTCCTTACCGAAACCGTGGACGGTAAACACCGCCTCAGGGTGGACATGATCGGTCACATGAGCCTGCACCGTCGCGCAATACGATCTGTCAGCCGAGGCTATCTCGAGCAGGTCGCCGGTCTGTATACCAAGCTTTTTGGCTTTCTTGGTATGTATCCACGCGGTATTGGTCGGCATCAGCTCGGACAGCATGGGGTTGTTCGTGGTATGACCCTGGGTGTGGACCGCCACCTTGCCGTAGATCAGGCGAAACATGTCTTTTTCCGGTGCTGGTGGACTGACAAAGGGTTTCAGTGATGGGAAACCGGTCTTGGTTAGCAGCTCACTGATAATCTCAATTTTGCCGCTTGGTGTCTTGAACTGGCCGTCGAGTTTTTCACGGTCATAGAAAACCGGATCGTCCGACAGGTCAATAAAGCCTTTGGCATCAAAGTCAGCGATAGTATAGCCGGTAGGTTCAAGCTGCCAGGCCCAAAGTTCTTCGATGGTCGTAAAAGGGAAGGTTTCCTGAAGGCCCAGTCGACTCGCCAGCTCGGTGAAAATTTCCCAGGAAGATTTGGTGTTGTATTTGGGCTCAACCGCTTTTCTTCTTAGGGTAAGACGCGGTTTGAGACCTTTTTGCTGAACGATGAAATTATCCCGCTCAAGAAAAGTCGATTCCGGCAGGATAACATCGCTGTACCAGCCGAATTCACTGTAGTTGGTGTCGATGGATACGAGCAAGTCACATTTGTCCATGGCCAGTTTCTGCTTTTCGGGATCAGGCATGCCGGAAAACGGGTCGTGACGCATAGCGATCCAGCCCTTGATCGGATAAGGGTCTTCAGCGAGCATATTGTTGATAAATAGATGGGCGAGGCCGGGACCCTTTTCGAAATGGGTGTATTTCCAGCCGACACCGTCACCCCTTTTGATATCCGGCTTGGGACAGTCGATGGAGCGGATGCCTTTTTTGCCGCAGTCGCCGGCGCCTTTGGGGATAAAGAGACCACCTTTTATTTCGATGTTGCCCATCAGTATATTGAGGATGTGCATGGCCCGGCTGGCATAAAAACTATCGTTATAGCGAGCCAGGTTCCAGCCCGGGTGAAAAATAACCTTGGGTCGGTCGGCACCGATCTCTTCGACAAAGGCGAGGATATCTTTTTCCTTCACCCCGCATTCTTTTGCGGCCCAGGCCGGAGTGTATTCTTCGATAAAGGTGCAGAGTTCTTCAAAGCCGGTGACATAGCGCGTCAGGAAATCACGGTCATAGTAGCCTTTCTTGATGACCTGGTGAATGACGCCGAGGGCGAGGGCATAATCGGTGCCTGGACGAACCTGGAAAAAGCGGGTCGCTTTTGCGCCGGTCATGGTCTGGCGCACATCGACATAGGTGAGACGGCCTCCATTATCAAGCATATCGAGGGTTTGAATGTTCTCGGCAATACGCAGCGAAGAAAACATGTCGCGGCCAAAAAGAACCAGGTGTTTGGCATTTTTTATGTCATAGGCAAATCCCTTGCGCCCAACCCCGTTGATCGAAAGACTGGCATGGTGGGTATTACGGCCGCAGGTAGAGTCGTGGTTGGTGTAGTTGGGTGAGCCGAAGGCATGGATAAAGGCCTTGTACATCTGCTGCCATGGTCCACCGCGGGAAGAGAGCACCACTGATTCCGGGCCGTTGTTCTTTTTGATGTCTCCCATCTTAGCTGCAATATAATCGAGGGCTTCCTCCCAGCTTGTTTCTCGCCAGCGGCCAGCGCCGCGGTCGCCGACCCTGATTAACGGCTGCTGCGGCCGTTCATGGTCTTCGAGCAGTGCCTGACCTGCCGTACCTTTGGCACAAAGCGCGCCGCCGAGCAGATGTGGATTGCCTTCAATCCAGGTAATCTTGTTATCCTCGGACTTCACGCGAATGGGGCAGCGAACTGTGCACATGCCACAAATGGTGTAGACGGATTTTTTCATACAAATCTCCTCGGTTGCTGTTATTATTTGGCGAGCAATTCTGCTACTTTTTCTTCCAATTCCGTTTTATCGATCGGTTTAACACAATATTCCCCGGCTCCAAGCTCAATTGCTTCCCGCGCCGTCTCGATGGTTGGATAGCCGGTGAGCATAATCACCTTGATCTCCGGGCGATATTTTTTCAGTTGTTCCAGAACCTGAATGCCACTCATCTTTTTCAGCTTGATGTCAAGGATGGCCAGCTCAACAGTATTCTCGCGGGCGTAACCAATAGCCTCCTCTTCTTCCGTAAAGCTATGAACCCTATGGCCTTGTTTGGTCAGTATTTTTTTGACTAGAATCACCGCGTCGAGAACATCGTCTAATACTAATATTTCCGCCATTTTATTTGTGCTCCTCGTCATGGATAGAGTGTTCTTTGGCTTGCAGAGACATGTTTTACCCTTCTTCCAGCTTGCTCTAATGCACCTTTTATGCCTGTTCCCGGAATAGTCTCGCGTGACATGTAATAAGAGATGAATTATCGGGTGGTTATAGTTTCTGAAGTTCGGTTGAGAAGTCATTTTTCAGAGAGCCCAAAGAGAGGGGGCCTCTCGTTGTGCAACTAAAAAGATGCACGCTGATATGCCATTAAAAACAGAAGAAGCGCCTCCGAAGGGATGTTGAAGACAGTGATATTGGGTTCGTTAGAAGAGAAACCGGCAAGGAGGAGCAACACTAGAGTTGCATTTGCGGCAGATACTTGAACAGCGGTCCATGGCGAGATTGTTGTTGCTGTAAGGAGGCTTTAATGCAACAAAAGGGTTGCGTGCTGATGGCCGGACATCTCTACGTACAAAGGCGAGATGTCCGGCTCGAATACGATAAGAAAAAGCATCAATTAGTCAAAGGGACGATGGTAATCTCTACCCTTCTATTCATCGCCAGATTGGAGGAGATGGGTCTGCTTTCGCCATAGCCGACCGCGCGAATTCTCGCCGGGTTGACACCTTGCTGGGCCAGGGCGTTTTTAACGGCTTCGGCCCGGCGAACGGAAAGCTGCTGGTTGTACTGTTCCGATCCGGTGGAATCGGTATGGCCGGCAACCTCAATCTGAGTTTGATTGTATTGATTGAGAACCCTGGCAATCCTGGCTATTTCCGTATAGCCCCCCGGTAAAAGAACTGCAGAATCATGGTCAAAGAACGTTTCGGACTTAAAGGTAGCGGTGAGAACATCTTGATCCCGCTGAATGCTGGCGGCCTCCGAGCTGGCCATGGCATTACGAAGCGCTTGTTCCTGGTTATCCATATATCGGCCCACCTGGTTACCGGCCAGTCCACCCAGGGCAGCACCAATTCCTGCCCCGATAAGTGTGCCTTTGGTATCCCGGCCAATAGCCTGGCCGACTATTGCTCCCAGGCCGGCGCCTACGCCCGCACCAACTGCCGTGCCCTGTTTCTGGTTGGTGTCAAGGCCGCCGGCACAGGAGGTGAGGGAGACGATCAAGGCTGAACTTACAAGACAACGAGTCAATGTTCTTTTCATTATTATTGCTCCAATGTTATGACTGATTATTTCTTTTGTGCGGTGGCTCTTCAAGGTTGATTTCGAATAGTTAAGTATCATAATTATAGAAACTGGCCTTGTCCATGGAATATAAACGTTTTGGGATGTCACAGGGGAAGAAAATGAACAAGTTGCTAAAGTATTTTTTGATAGTTGTTGCCGCTCTTGGCGTACTTATCGTTGTTGCTGTGGTAACCCTGACCACTGTTGTTGATGTACAAAGTTATAAATCCAGGATTGAACAGCTGGTTACCGAGAAGACTGGCTACCCAATGGATTTGGGAGGTGAAATAAAGCTGTCTCTTTTCCCCTGGATGGGACTCAGTTTTACCGATCTTAGGCTGGATAATCAAGAGGGATTTTCTACAAAGACATTTATTACCATCGAGAGCTTCCAGGCTCGATTGAAGCTGCTCCCGCTGTTGTCGCGCCAAGTCGAAATAAGTAGTTTTGTCGTTAAGCGTCCCGAGATATTTCTCGAAAAAAACGACAAGGGTGTATGGAACTGGGAAAATCTGGTGCAAAGCAATAAACAGCCTGCGGCTGTTGCCGGCAAACCAGCCGGTGCATCGACGACAGGGAACGATAACCAGTCGCCTCTGAGGGATAATAATACATTTGCCCTGCAGTCGCTTATGGTCGGCGAGTTTGCCATAAGAGATGGCCGGGTGCGGATAAACGATGCGGTTAAGACCCAGAACCACGAGCTCTCTGATTTCACTCTGCGGTTGGTCGATGTTTCGCTCGATAAACCAATCCAGCTGACTATGGCTGCGGTGTTTGACGGCAAACCAGTAAAAATCGCAGGGCTGGTCGGTCCACTTGGACAAGATCCCGGTGCCGGAAAAATTAATCTTGATCTGACAGTAGAGGCTCTTGATATCATAAATATAAAGATCGACGGTAGCCTAGAAGACATCAAGCAGCAAAAACATTACAATCTGATGGTCACTCTCCAGCCATTCAGCCCTAAAAAGTTATTTACAGCTCTTGATCGGCCTTTCCCACTCACTACTGTCGACCCGCAGGTTTTGGGAAATCTGGGTGTCAAAGGCACAGTCGAAGGCGATGCCCGCCAGTTGGTTTTATCAGACGGCACGCTTCTTCTTGACGATTCCACCATTACCCTGGATATGACTGCCAAGGATTTTAGCCGCCCGAATCTGGCGCTGAACATGGTAGTCGATAGGATTAATTTGGATCGTTATCTGCCGGCGGGTAACAAAGCAGCTGCAGAGCCAGGCCCGGTTCCTGCGGCTTCAGGGACAAGCTCTGTAGGGCAGGCAAAAAAAAATAGTGGCATCGATTACGCTCCTCTTCGAAAACTGGTACTGCAGGCAAGCGTCAAACTGGCAGTATTACAGGTGCATGGTGGCAGTCTTGGTAATCTGGCCGTAAATGTTACCGGGCAGGACGGTGTTTATGCCATGAATTCTCTGGCGATGGAGCTGTATGAAGGGGCAATTGACGGGACAGGGAAAATAAATGTGCAGGAATCGATTCCCGCAACTGAACTCAATCTTTCTCTGCAGGATGTGCAGATTGGCCCGCTGCTGCATGATTTTGCTAAGAAAGACATTATTGAAGGCAGGCTCAAAGCGCAGGTCGCTCTCAGTATGCAGGGGGATAATGGTGCGACTGTAGAAAAAACGCTCAACGGCAAGGGAGATCTGCGCTTTCTTGATGGGGCTCTGCTTGGTATCGATCTGGCGCAACTGGCGCGAACCATCAAGGCAGGGTTTACCCTTGAACAGCAGCAGGGTGAAAAACCAAAAACCGATTTTGCCGAATTGCATGCACCGTTTACCATAACCAATGGATTGGTCAACACCCAACAGACCACCCTGCGCTCACCTTTTATCCGGGTGAGCGCTTCCGGAGATGCTGATCTGGTCAGCGAGACGCTTGATCTCAAGGTAAAACCGACGATAGTCGGCACCATCAAAGGACAGGGAGACGAAAAACAGCGAGCTGGTATCTCCGCTCCAATCCTGGTAAGCGGCACCTTCAAGGCACCCACATTCGCCCCGGATCTTGAATCGCTGGTCAAAGATCAGATGCTTACTGAACAGGAAGTTAAGGAAATCATTCAAACAGGAAAAATTCCCCAGGAACGTAAAGAAAAATTTAAAGAAGATGTCGAACAGGCCAAAGAGCTGTTGAAAGGACTGTTTGGCAAATGACCAGGCTTGAAATTGGCCGAATAAACAGGCTTGGCGTAAAAGAAAAATCGGGTAAAAATATAGAAAAATGAGGTGTTTCAGTAAATTGCCTTAGGAAAGCGGGTGCCGGGTTGTTACAAAGGCAATCGGCGCTTTCTATAAAAAAGCTTATTGTAATCGAGGGTACCGGCATCAGGCTTGCCGGTTGATTGCCGCCCGTTAGAGCCAAGGCCATCGAATTTACTTGTTGAATCTGGAACTGCTCTCGATCGCCTGATACAAGCGTTTCACCAGGGCTTGATTATAGCCATGTGAAGTCATATTGGCGGTAATGCGTCCGCGTATTGAAAAACCCAGTAGATAGAGGTCGCCGAGCAAATCCAGTATCTTATGGCGGACGAATTCGTCCGGATAGCGGAGTTCCGTATTGATGACTTTGCCCTCGTATAAGATGATATGGGAGTTGAGATATCCGCCACCCACCTTGCCCAGCTTCTGGGCCATTTCAATATTTTCAAAAGTGTTGAAGGACCTGGCCGGGGCTATCTCCGCGGCAAAAGACATTTTTTCAGGATTGAAAGTGAAGCTTTGTTCTCCTATGGGAGGTGGATAGTTAACCCGCATTTTTATCTCGAAGCCCTCAAAGGGTTCGGCATAGAGGTGTTTTTCCTGTTTCTTGTCGGTTCCCACGCCGATTTTCTGACGAATGACCGCCACCTTGGTGAAAGCTGGTTGCTCGATGATCCCGGCTTGGGTAATAAGATCACAGAAGTCCTTGGCGGAACCATCTACGTTCGGCACTTCATCGTCTACCTTGATGAGCACATTGGTTATGCCGCATACGGAAAAGATTGCCATCAGGTGTTCAACTGTGCGCACCTGCTGCCTGCCGTTCGCGAGCGTTGTCGAATTGGCGGAAAACGAGTTCGCAGTAAGGGATTGGGAATAATTTTCGAGCGAGGTAATATGGCCACGGATCGTCTGACCTTCGAGGGTTTGATAGACAATTCCCTCATTAACCCCCAGCGGGCTGAGGATGATCCCTGTTTTGCGGCCACTCAAGAGGCCGACACCATTGAGGACAACATTTTCCTTCAGCGTTCGTTGCGGTTCCGGGGAGTCTACTGTCTCCACCATGCCGGGGGGGGTCAAAAGGTCGGTGCTGACGATCTCCTGTTCCCTGCCTGACGGAAGAGGCCAGTCGATCTGAGTAGGTTGACGCATAATAGCTGATTTTACCTTGTCGAGCAACACATCGAGATGCAGCGGCTTTTCCATAAAATCATAGGCTCCGGCCTTTATGGCGGTAACCGCCGTCTCGATACCGGCATGACCACTCATCATGATAACCGGCAACTCCGGGGATCGGCTGTGCAGGCGTTTTAACAGCTGTAAACCGTCCACGCCCGGCAGCCAGATATCCAACATCACCAGAGAGGGCACCAATGTCTCGAGACCCTGCCAGAAACTCTCCGCATCCTGAAATACGACGACCTGATACCCTTCGTCTTTCAGGATGTTCGAAATTGTCGAACCAATATACGGCTGATCGTCTACAATACAGATAGGATTCATAATACCCTTGCTTGGAATACTTTTTTTTTGCATGGTTTACAGTTAAATCAAATGGCCATTCCTTTGGCCACCTCTTTCTTTTTATCTTCTCCCAGCAAAATACCGACTAATTCGAGGCCAAATTCGATGGAGGTTCCGGCTCCTCGGCTGGTTACGCAGTTTTTATCAAATACGACACTTTCCCCGACGTTCTCTCTTGTTTTCAGTTGCTCAATAAACAACGGATGACAGGTGGCCTTCTTTCCTTCAAGCAGCCCATGGTGTTCGAGGACAACGGCAGGAGAGGCGCAGATAGCTCCGTAGAGTTTATTCTCGCTGTTCTGTTTTTTCAACAGCTCTGCAAGAATGGCTGATTTTTGCAGATTTTCAGCACCTGGAATTCCACCGGGAAGAACTATCAAATCATATGATTCATTGGCACAATCAGAAAGCTTTTTGTCGGCAATGACCTTTACGTTGTGCGATGACTTTACCTGCAGACTGTCGTCGATTGCGGCCAAATCGACAAGTGCTCCGGCGCGGCGAAAAACATCGACAACACTGAGCGCCTCAATCATTTCAAAACCATCAGCAAGCGGTACAAGAATCTTTTTTTGCATTGCGGTCTCCTTTAATTCTACTTTGGCTGTTCTAGAATTGAAAGTCTAGAGATTTCCAGTCAATCAATAGAGCTTCTTCTAACTCTGGGGCCAGAGTATCATCTGTGTACATCGGAAAATGGCAATTTTCTTGCCGGTTTCATCGGAACTGACTTCCGCATCCCAAATTTGAGTTGACCGACCTTTATGTACCAATCTGGAAATACATCGCACATAATCTTGCAACGCCGTGCCGATAAAATTGGTTTTCAGTTCAATGGTCGTAAATCCCTGTGCTCCTGCAGGCAGATTGTTAACCGTTGCATAACCACAGGCGGTATCGGCTAGTGCAATAACCGATGCGGCATGCAGAAATCCGTTCGGCGCGCAGAATTGTTTCGTTACCTTCATCCGCGCCGTCAATTCATCTGATTTAACAGATAGGATCTCAATCCCGAAAAGCCCCGGCAAATAATCTTTTCCGAGCTTATTCCAGGCTTCCATATTTTCCGGAGTTGTGAGTTGGTGCACCATTATTCGCTCCTTTTATTGTAATTTTTCACCGGAACGTAGTCTACACCTTATCAAGAAGTATTTGTCCCGCTTTTACTGCCTGCTTACGCCAGTGCCGCCAATAACTTTCCGCCTGTTGTTCGCGCAAACAACGTAAATAGCGCACCCTTTGGGCAGCATTCAGATGTTCGTGGATCAATGGGAGCAGACCTTCCTCGATATTATAAGCCATCTTATCAGGAGCAAGACACACCGGAACGATATATTCCGGTGGTAGATGCAAGTCCTTGGAGATGGTCAGGCAAGCTTCCCGGATATTGTGTGCCTTGGCGTTATCCGGTTGTAAAATTTGATAAGGCGGTTGCCATTCACGTACAGGCCGTAAGCGGTCAATATGCGTAGCCACTGCAATAATAACAGGTAAGGTCTGGTTTAGACATTCTTCCTGGAAGTAGCGGCGAACAGCCTGCAGTTGTTGTGCGTCCATATGGCGGGCGGCCTGGGTTGCATCGCAGACCATTATTATGACATCGATATTTTTCCATTCCCCTTTAAGTTTAACGAGGCTATGATCATCCCATAACCCGCCATACCCGGCGCTATCGAGTATGATCGCTTGTTGCAGACCATCACGTTCGAGCAGGTAAGGTGTTATGCCTGAGGTCGTGGGCAAGATTCCTGACGCGCATTTTATTTCGCCAAACAAAGCGTTAATCAAGCTGGACTTGCCGCTGCTGACCTGGCCTAAAACCAGGAACCGAAGGGGTTCAACGGCTTGGTCCTGGGCCTGGGTTTTGATAATATTTTTTTTAGAGGCGGAGCTTAAGCGCTCAGTTGGGACAATATCATCCAGGGTTAATTGCCCGCTGTAGAGTTCTATTGCGTAATAGCCGAGCTTTTTAATGTATGCGTTGATCAGGCGATTAGATATTTCAGCAGTGACGGTATGCAGTCCTTTGCTAAATAATAAGCCGCGAGCATGAGCCATTGCGGCACCCGGCCAATTAAATAACCAATTCCCAACATTGAAAACAGATTTGAGGTTTTTGGTGGTATCAAAAGCCTGCTTGGCACGCAAAAAATCCCCAAGCCGAAGCGCATGGCTGCCAGGAATTTTATCGAGTACTTCACGCTGAATATCGTTACAAACCAATATGATCAATTTAAGCAGATACGGTAGTGGAAACTCCAAAACAGGACGTTTTGAATGGACATGGAAGTGCTTCGCGACTTGCGTAAACACTTCATTGGTCAATCGCAGGATCTTGCTATTGTCGGTTAACACATTGGCTTCTTTTTGCCACCGCTCAGCGAGAGTTTCAAGTTCCGGCCAGATCGACTGGGCATTGTCCGGCCAATTCGGATTCGCCTGAATGGAAAATGTATCTACCAGTAATGGCTTGTTGGTACGTCTACGCCAGCGCAATAAGCAATAAGACAGTGCAAAGCAGGCTGACATAACTGCCATACCCTGATACAGCCAATCGTGCTGCCATAGCCAGTAACCGCCAAACACCAGTAATGCCAGCCAGGGAAACAAAAATACTCCAGCAACTATGATTCCAAAGCGTGTTACAGGTACCGGCATAAGCTTAATCCTTATCGCTGAGATATTGGCGTGCTTGGCTAAATGTTTCCCTGTATGCTTGTTTCAATGTAGTTTGATCCGGCATTGCACCACGTTTGACACCATATAAATAAATGCAAAAGACCTTGCCGAGCGCATAGGTCATCGCTCCTGAACCTGCACCCGCCACCGCCCAGCCATACACCGGGACAAGTTTTAACAATTCTCGCCCTAATAGCCCTATGCCGACACTTGTGCCCATTAATGCTGTAAATTTGGTATAAAGAGTGCGGGTCAGTTCGAGACCGTAGATTGATGCGATACTATGGAATAATTTGGCCTGCATTGCCAACACCAACGGCAGTCCAGCCAGCGGTATCGCCCCCGTCCCAATTGTAAGAAGGGCGTAACCAATAATATGCGGGTGGGCTTGTCGGGCGTGAAGATCGAGCAATTCCTTGTGCTGCTCAGTACCCCGTAAAAGGCCTATCATACCTGCCGGCAACACAGTTTCAATGGTGTCCCATAAGGCATTTAAACCATAATTTATTGGCTCGAAGCCATCCTCGGGCAGGGTGAAGTCAAGGGGCACAAAATGTACCGGTAAGGATTTGAACCAGCCGCGTTGATGCAGCAAAGCCTGCGCTAAGGCATGGGGCACTTGTGGCGGAAACGGTGATTGTTGATAGGGATTGGGTAGGATATGTTCAGAATCAGCATTGAGATATCCTTCATGCAACGTGGTTTGGGTCACAATGATAGGCCATTGCGGATGTTGCTTATGAATAGTATTAACGGCTGAAACCACTTCCGCCTGGTTCATATCCAAAGCCCGCATCACAACTATCAATAAATGCGCCTGATTGGCACACCAAGCTAGATCTTCGGTCGGATTATATTCTGTTTCACCTAAACCCCGGGTGTCGAGAAAGCGCAGTATTGGCTGGCCAGTCGATGGAAAATCATAAAATTGCGACCTTCTGGTGCACGCCTGAAAACCATTGCCGATTTCAGCAGCATCATTAGAAGTCAGTGCCCTTATCAAAGAGGTCTTGCCGGATTGCGTTTTACCTAAGAGCCAAAAAACCGGAATCGGCAGGCGCTGTCTCACCTCGTTTATTTTGGCGTCAAGGCCGCCCGCTCTAGGAGTAAATATTGAATTTTTCAGAGATTCCCAAAATCTGCTGCTAATAAAATTCATTGAACTCGTTTAAAAACCATGGAGGGTTCATTGTAATTGCCTGCTGTCGCTAAAGATCCATAAAAATACTATAAACAGGGATATGAAAATTGGGACAGATTTATTTGTCCTAAGGCAAGTTTTTGTCTAGCTTCTGAATATGGTATAGACCTGCATTTTATACCCGGAAGTTTCAAGATAGTGGAGTTCTCAAAATGTATCACTTCTCCCGGTCAGCTTGAGCGATGGGTTGTATCCCAAGTGCAGAAAATGGTTATGCAATAGAATGTGCCAGGTTATCTACAAATGTGCCTGATGACCAAGATTGTTTACGATGCGGAGGAGCGCCAAAACGCTTGTTGGACTGAATCGGTTCATCTGCATTGATTTAAAATTATTAGAGGTAATTTGAAATTGCAGGAATGATTGTCGCTTGAAAAATTATTGTTGATATGGTCAAGTTTTGGCCTTGGAATGATCGTTTGGTTGCCTTTTCTCTGTCTCCCTATCTGTTACAACAGTGCCTGAAATTTAGTGAGGATGTCATGGTTACCCTGAGCTTAGATACCATCCGGCAAGCTGCCGATTCACCTATAATTTTTAAGCGTGGTGAGTTTCTGCAGAAGAACGGCGCGTTCAGCCTTGTTCATGAGCAAAGCGGCAATGGCCGGTATGTATATGAAGTAGATGGCAATTACGGCAATTATCGCACGGAAATTGTCCTGAACGGGGCACTTTCCACCCATTGCGATTGTCCCTATCCCGGGCCGGGTTGCAAACATATTGTGGCCATTCTGCTGGAGTTATTTGATCGGCAGGGTACCAAAATGGATTTGCCGATAGTCGATGACGCATTGCCGGCGGCAGACTATCTGTCTTATGAGGAAATCAGGCAGCAGGCCTTGGAGGATCGCCATAAACGGGCCAAAAGTGAGGTGTTTAAAGTCATTCAGGGAGATATGCTCAAGGGCGACCACCTGGTGACAACGACTAAAGGAAGGCAATATCAGCTCACTCTGCACAATCCAGCCGTCGGCACCGGCCATTGTTCCTGCCCTGATTTTTATGGGAATAAATTGTCGACCTGTAAACATCTGCTCTTTCTCAGCTCCTTTTTGCAGGATCAAAAAACATTCACAAAGCGTCTTGCCCGGGAAACCTTTCCTTATATCGATATCTTCTGGGATAGTGCTGCCGGCAAGCCACGGCTTTTTCATGAGCGGGACACTGCGGCAGATGAGGCGGAACTGACCGGCCTGCTGGCGGAGATCTTTGATGAGCAAGGTCTGTTTCGGCATAACGATTTAGTCGATTTTATCCCCTATCTGCCAAGACTGGAGGGCTATAAAAAGGTGCGTGTCCAGGAGCCGGTTATGTCCCGGTTGACCAATGCGGCGATGGACAATGAATTATCCGCTGCCGCTGCACAGCCATTGCCGGACATTGCCAGCCACCTGACGCTGAAGCCCTATGCCTATCAACAGGAAGGGATTGATTTCGGACTCTATAAAAAGGCGGTGCTGATTGGCGATGAGATGGGGCTTGGCAAGACCCTGCAGGCCATTGGTCTGGCCATATTGAAAAAGGAGGTGTTTGGCTTTGGCAAGGTGCTGGTAGTCACCATGAGCTCGTTGAAACAGCAGTGGCAGCGGGAGATAGAGCGGTTCAGCGCGGAAAAAGCTTGCATAATCGCCGGTAATGCCAAAGCCCGAAAGGAGCAGTATCGCACGGATACCAGCCTGTTTAAGATAACTAATTATGAAGCGGTTCTTCGTGATGTGACAATTATTGCCCGGCATAAACCCGATCTGATCATCCTCGATGAGGCACAGCGGATCAAAAACTTCGAAACCAAGACAGCCGAAGCGGTCAAGAGTCTGCCCCGGCAGCATGCCATCATCCTGACCGGTACGCCTCTTGAAAACAAACTGGAAGATGTCTATTCCCTGGTGCAGTTTCTTGACCCGGAACGACTGAGCCCGCTCTGGCAGTTTGCCGCCGATCATTTTCTGCTGGGGCGCCGTAAAAAAGGTGATATCCTTGGCTATGTCAACCTGAACGCCCTCCATGAAAAATTGAAGCCGCTGGTCATCCGCCGTCGCAAGGAGGAAGTATTGGATCAGCTGCCCGAGTTGATCGTCAACGACTACTATATCGATCTGCATCAAGAGCAGGCGGAAATCCATGCCGGCTTTTCCCAATCCCTGCTGCCGCTCTTAAATAAGAAATTTCTGACGCCGATGGATCTGCGGCGTATACAAACCCTGCTCCTGAAAATGCGGCAGACCTGTGATTCGACCTATCTTATTGATCGACAGACCAATATTTCACCCAAGCTTGACGAGCTGGCCAATATCCTCGATGAATTGATCAAGCAGAATGGCCGCAAGGTGGTAATCTTCAGCGAATGGACGACCATGACGATGCTAATCGGCAAGCATCTCTCGCGGGAAGCGATTGCCTTTGTTGAATTGTCCGGTCGAGTGCCGGTAGTCAAGCGTCAGGCTTTAATTGATGAATTCAATACCAATCCTGACTGCAAGGTCTTCTTATCCACCGATGCCGGGGGAACCGGCCTTAACCTGCAGGCCGCCGATTGTGTGGTGAACTTTGAGCTGCCCTGGAATCCGGCCAAGGTCAATCAGCGGATCGGCCGGGTCAATCGCATCGGCCAGAAAAGCACCTGTATCAATGTGGTCAACTTGATCGCCAAATACAGTATTGAGGAGCGGATCATGGCCGGGATCAAACTTAAAGGCGACCTTTTCAGCGGGGTTTTTGACGGTGGAAAAGACGCGGTGATGCTGTCCCGGGAAAAACGCCAGGAACTGGTTAATCAATTGCGGGAAATGATGGGTGAAGAGGCCGGGATGGAGCCGATGGAGTCGATACCTGCTGAGGAACTCGCCGAAGATACACCGCATTTCCTGAACCCGGAAGTGCTCAATAAGGAACGCGATTACGCAGCCGAAGAAAATGTGGAGGCCGAAGCAGTATCAGTGCAGGAAGATAAGCAGGTAAATCAGCCGGACGGTCGCCTTGCAGCCGAGTCGGCAGCAAATTCGGCGGAAAAAATGGAAGAAGTCCTGAATCAGGGGATGGGTTTTATCAGCGGCTTGCTGGAGATGGCCTTGGGCAAGAAGCTGAGCGTAGCCGAAAACAGTGAAAAAATGGTCACCCTGAATAAGAAAACCGGAGAAGTGACGCTCAAATTTACCCTGCCTGGTTTCTCGATGGATGCGTCGGTAAAATAGGAAACCACCATGAAAATCATCTGCTTTGTGCTCTTGTCTCTGTTCCTGCCGTTTTATCTGTCTGTTGTGACTGCTTATGGCACATCGCCGACCGAGACTCTGAAAATAGCTATCGTTCCGCATCGTTCAAATCTGGGCAACGAGCAGGCGTATGAGCCATTTTTCAGTAAACTTGCTGAGGTAACGGGGATTGGATTTACCTGGCTCGGCAGTAATACCTATGACGCGGTCATTGATAAACTGCAAAGCGGTGAAGCGGATATTGGCTATGTCGGCCCGTTCGCGTATGTGGCAGCCCAAGATAGTTTCGGCGTCAAAATCCTCTGCCGTACCGTAAGTGAAGGCAATGAGGAATTTTACCGCAGTATCATCGTGACCAGGAAAGATTCCGGCATAAAGCGACTGGAGGATCTCAAGGGGAAAAGTTTTTCATTTACCGATCCCAGGTCAACCTCTGGATATCTCTTTCCTATGGCCCAGTTACTTGCCTCAGGCGTTACTGCGGAAGATTTGTCTCAGGTGACGTTTGTCAAGCGGCATGTCAATTCGTTGCTGGCGGTCTATAAAGGGCATGTCGATGCCGGGGCAACTTCCATTACGGCTTTTGATAAAATTGATATCAACCGGGATGAGCTGCTGATTCTGTGGCAATCGGACCCAATTTACCGGGGCTTGTGGATTGCCCGTAAAGATCTTTCCGACAGGCAATTTACTAACGTTCAACAGGCGATGCTGCAGATCAGTGCCTCTGCAGATAGTGCGGCAATATTTAAAGATCTGACCACTAAGGGCTTTGTTATGGGGCACGACCACGACTATGACAATGTTCGTCACGTCATTAAATGGTTGCGGGAGAATACTACTCTGACAAACTTCTAAATTTGTACTACTACCCTTGAGGCGCACTTGTTTTCTTTATTAAGTATTCGAAATAAGATCATCTTATCTTTTCTGCTGCTTATCGTTCTGATGGGTGCTGTCTTTGCGGCAACCTCCTATTTTCGTATTAGGAGGACCATGCATCACGAAATAGAAAAGCGGGGCATCGAGGTGTCAAAAACGTTCAGTCAGATGGTGACACCCTATATCTTCGACTCCGATTATGTCGCTATTATCGATAATACCAGGGAATTGATCGATGACAGTGATATCCGCAAGGTCGCCATTCTAGATATCCACGGCAAGATCTGGTTGAGTACCCAAAAAAAGGACACCGCAGTATCGACTAATGAGCCGTTTTTTGCGGATATCATCAGCAATAAGCGGAGCAATTTTCGGCATATTGCTGCATATGGTCATAAATCCCTTGAAATTGTTACGCCCATCATGGCCCTAGGACAGGTCGCTTATCTGCTAAAGATCGAGATATCGCTTGACGGTCTGGAAAAACAAGCTGCTTCGCGTATCCGAGAGGCAATGACCATCAGCGCCTTGATGACCGTATTGGCGACTCTTGCCGGGGCTCTGGTGGCCAGGTTGGTGCTGGGTCCCTTGCATAATCTGGTGCAGGGTACCCATGAAATCGCCAGAGGGAATTTCTCGCATAGAATCGCCGTAACATCCGGTGATGAACTGGGAGAACTGTCCAGATCCTTCAACCTGATGGCCGGTAATCTGGAACAGGAATTATCTGCTCGAAAGCAGATTGAACAAAACCTGCAGGATCATAAAGAGCAGCTGGAGAGAACCGTTCTGGCGCGCACGGCAGAGCTGCGCCGGACCAATATCAAAATCAGCGAAGAGATCAACCAGCATAAACAAACGGAAAAAGCTTTGCGGGAGAGTGAAGAACGTTATCGACGGTTTTCGGAAGTTACCATTGATGGAATTGTCTTCCATAACCAGGATGGCATTGTCGATATTAATGAGACCTTCACCGAAATTTTCGGCTACGGCGATGAGGAGCTGTGCGGAAAGACCTTGATAGATTCTCTCTGTCTGCCCCAAAATACCGATATTACCGGCAATAACTTTATTGAAACCGTCGCGGTGCGTAAGGACGGTACGTCGATACATATTGAAATGCTCAGCCGGGTTTTGGCAGATGCTAACAAGCTGCTTTGGGTGACGTCGCTTCGCAATATAAATGATCGAAAATTGCTCGAGACCAAGCTCCAGCAGGCGCAGAAAATGGAATCGATCGGTTTGATCGCCGGAGGAGTGGCCCATGATCTGAATAATATTCTCACTGGTATTGTCGGCTATCCCGAGCTTTTGCTGATGGACCTGCCGGAGACGAGTCCACTGCGGGTTCCCATGGAGATGATCAAGGACTCCGGACTCCGGGCATCGGCAGTGGTCGCCGATCTGCTCACTATCGCCAGAGGAGCGGTCAGTATTCGTGAACTTGACAACGTGAACGATCTAATCAAAGAATATATGCATTCACCGGAGCACGCAAGAATTACCAGAAAACATCCAGGGATCACCATAACAACCGATTTTCAGGCCGATTTGTGGAATATGTATTGCTCCCCGGTGCACGTGCGCAAGAGCATTATGAACCTCATCTCCAATGCTGTTGATGCTATTGGTGAGCAGGGCAGAATTGTTGTGATCACAAAAAATGAAATTGTCAAACACTATCAAAATGATAAGCAGAGCCTCAGGCAAGGAGAATATGTGGTTATACGTGTTGTCGACTCGGGCACGGGCATTGCCGATGAAGATATCCAGCATATTTTTGAACCATTTTTCAGCCGGAAGAAGATGGGTTCTACCAGCGGTTCAGGCTTAGGACTGACTGTTGTCTGGAATACTGCCCAGGATCATGAGGGAGCTGTATTTGTTGCAAAAGATCACCCCGGCACGATCTTTTCCATTTATTTTCCCGCAACACGCCAGCAGACAGAACCTCGTCCAGTGGCCGGTAAACTAAAAGATCTCTATGGTCAGGGCGAACGACTGCTCATTGTCGACGACGATGAACGGCAGCAGATCATCTGCAGCCAGATACTGAAAACGCTTGGCTATAAGGTCGAGGTAGTCGCATCAGGGGAAGAGGCGCTTAAATATCTGGCGACCAATCCCGTTGACCTGTTGATCCTCGATATGATTCTTGGGGCGGGTATGAATGGACGGCAGACCTATGCCGGAGTGAAGAAAATCCTGCCGGAGCTGAAAACCATCATTGTCAGTGGCTTCTCCGCCGATGCCGAAGTAAAGGAGGCGCAGCGACTTGGCGCCGGCCGCTTTGTGAAAAAGCCGTATACTATTGCCCAGATCGGCATGGCAATCAAAGAGGCTCTCACACCGTCCGAATTGGTTTTCCCGCCTTAAATGCCTGAATGTTTTCCACCGTCTGATCAATGATCCGTTGCCGGGCATGCCCACTGGCCCAGGCGATATGGGGAGTGATGATCAGATTATCAAGTTTTGTCGCTAGCAGTGGATTGGCACCTTTTGGTGGTTCAACACTTAGGACATCGATTGCTGCGCCGGCAATTTTTTGAGACATGAGGGCGTCAACCAGTGCTGCCTCGTCAACCAACCCACCACGGGCACAGTTGATTAAAATGGCGGTCGGTTTCATCAGGCTCAGGGCCCCTTTGTCTATCAGGTTGCGTGTCTTGTCGGTCAGCGGGCAATGCAGGGTCAGGACATCGACCATGGGCAGCATTTCCGTAAGCGCCGGCCGATCATCCGGTGGATTTCCCGGTCTGCGGGCAACAATCACCCGCATGCCAAAGGCCTTGGCGATTTTGGCAATTGCGCGACCAAGGGTGCCGAAGCCGACAATCCCCAGCGTTCTGCCCTTCAGCTCAACAATCGGGTAATCGAGAAAACAGAACTGGTCCGCCGTTTGCCAACGACCGGCCCGCACAGCTGCATGGTAGGCAAGTAGATTGGTGTGCAAGGCCAGCAGCAGGGAAAAGACATGCTGTACTACGGAGTCGGTACCGTAGGCCCGGCAATTGCAAACCGTCACCCCAAGCTCGGTGGCGCCTCGTACATCCACCACGTCGGTGCCGGTGGCTACTATGCAGATGAGCCGTACCGATGGCGCAGCGGCAAGATGCTGCCGGGAAACAGGCACCTTATTGACGATGATAATCTCAACTCCGTTTATTCTTTCGGTTACCTGATCGGGACTGGTGGTGTGAAAGAGATGCAGAGTACGGCACTCATTCTTGAGGTTGGTCAAAGAACAATTATCCAGGCCTTCAGCATCGAGAAAAACTGCTTTCATGATATCTTCTCCGGGAGGTGAAGGTTTAACAATTATCCTCGGGCTTGAGAGGAAAAAATAAGCCGATCGATCGTATTTGCCATTTTTTTCCGCTAACATGCTCTGTTTGCTTGAGTTTATTTTGTTTTTTCACTATTCTAGAGGAGAGGTAAACGTTAGGGAAGTCACTTTTCAGGCCTTGTAGCCTTATCATCCCTTGATCGGAGACAGACTACATGATCGAATTTACAATACAAATGAAGCTGCCGCACGCGGTTCGTGCCGCTTCATTGCTGTTTGTAACGGTCCTGCTTTTTTGTTTAGGTGGTTGTGCGACCAAGAGCACCGTCGTCTATATCCCTCAGAACGATACCCAAGATACCAGTATAGACAAGACCCTGCGACAATTTGATGACAATGAAGAAATTTCCGAGGCCTTGCGGGAATATTTTATCCACTGGCAGGGAACCCGGTATCGTTATGGTGGTCTCTCACGCGATGGCGTCGACTGTTCCGGTCTGACCCTCATTACATATAAGGAATTATTTGGCAAGAATTTACCGAGGACAGTCAAAGAACAGCTAAAACAGGGTAAGAAAATCGATCGATCGTCCTTGCAGCCGGGGGATCTAGTTTTTTTTAAGACCGGGCTCTTTGGCAAGCATGTCGGTATTTATCTGGAGGATGATCTTTTTATGCATGCTTCCGGTTCAAAGGGGGTGATCATCTCCAGCCTGAATAATGTCTACTGGCAGAAGCGATACTGGCAGGCGCAACGGATATAGCACTGGACGGTTCCTCTCATCCAGACGGCAGCTCTGGTAAAATTATCCTTACCATTTCCTCTCTCTTTTGCAGTTCATTCCACGGATCGTTCGAAAATAGACTTTTTTCTGCTAAAGTGCTAAATAGGCCTGAATTGAGAAAGCTTTTGGCTGGTGGCCGGCCTTTATCCCTCTGAGCAAAAGAAAAATATGGAAAGATTACTCGTTATAGCCGCTTCTGCCTTGGTAGGGACCGGTTTTTACTACTGGTTCTCGTCGATGATTAACAAGAGATCCATGCAGGAGTTTATCGGTTCGCATCTCTGGTTGATGCACCCCAATGCGATCTGCTACTGGCGAACGGCTATGGCTCTGGCTGGACTGATTTTCTATTTCTTTACCGGTTATCAGGCCCTGGCTATAGTAATTTTCACCTTTGCGGCAATACTCGACGGGGTAGACGGCATTGTGGCGAGGAATTGCGATATGGTCACCGAATGGGGTGAGTGGCTCGATCCTCTGTGTGATAAATTGACCTATCTGCCGCCGCTTATCGGTTTTGCCTATGCGGGAATTCTGTCGATTAAGCTGGTATGGATTATGGTCGCCGTGGAGCTCACTGGCCAATTTTTCGCCAGGAAAATCCTTTCCTGGTTCAGTTTTTCCGTTGCGGCAAATAATTTTGGAAAAATTAAGGCCATAATTTGTTTTGCGCTGGTCATTTTCTGCGCTTTACTCGATAAAAATCCCAGCTTCATAAATATCGGCGATGAGGTCCTGACCGCCTGCATTGTCCTCTCGTCAGCCTCGCTCCTGTTTAAATTTATTCCTAACCGATTGTATGCGGACATCCTGTCGACGTTGAATTTTTTTTGTGGCATCACCAGTCTGTATATGACGTATAACGGGCGTTTCGCCTGGGCAATTTTTATCATAATTCTCGGTCAGTTGTTTGATTTGTTTGATGGCCGGATGGCGGAAAAACATGGCGGTACCAAGTATGGGCCGTATCTCGATGATATCGCCGATTTTGTCAGTTTCGGCCTTTCTCCCGCATATATTATCGTCAAGTCGGGAGGCGGTTACCTGGCCTGGTTGTTTGCCTTGTTTTTTTTCAGCGGCGTGGCCTATAGGCTCATCCGTTTTGTTACCGTTGATAAAAAAAGAACCGATCTTCCTGACGGCATCTTCAACGGTTTGCCAAGTCCCGCCGGCGCCCTGGTGGTGCTTGGTGCGGCGCTGGTTTTTTCACCGCATTTATTATGGGCTGTGGCTACTCTGTCGGTTGGCTTAATGGTGAGTCATATCCGTTTTGCCCATTTCGGTCGGGTCGTCCTGAAGCAGATCCCCAGGCCGTTGTTTTTTCTGGTCAGTGCCGCGATTATCGTCACTATCGCTTTTATCCTAAAAACCAAAAGTGTCCAGACTTTCGGATATCTTATTCTCTGTTCCGTTGGTATCTACCTCGTGCTCGGTCGAAAATGGTTGAAACCTGGCTTGCCGGCACCAGCGACACTTAGTGGAAAAGGGAAGAAACCGTAACAGCGCTACGACACCAATAAACGAAAGTCAGCAGTTTTTTCCGCTTGTCCCTCCTCATCCTGCCGATCATTGATTCTGTGAATAAAAACTTCTGGGTTATATTCATAATAATCAATATCTTAGTGTTTTTTCTCGACGTATCTTTCAGCTGATGACAAAATATTTCTTGACTAATTGTTTTGGTGAATATAGTTTTGTGCAAAATAATTTTGTACAATTTATTTTCGGATAAACAATTCACTCCGTCATCAAGGATCAAAGGCAGGTGCAAGAGCACGAGCCGATAAATATTATGCAGAAAATTGCCATCAAAGACCTGTTCAAGGTTTTCGGTTCCGACCCGCAAAAAGGGATGGAATTACTAAAAGAAGGAAAAGCTAAGGATGAAATTTACGAACAGACCGGACTGACCGTTGGTGTGCAGGGGGCGAGTTTCGATGTCAATAAAGGCGAGGTCTTTGTCGTCATGGGCTTGTCCGGCTCCGGAAAATCAACACTCGTAAGGATGATCAACAGATTGATTGAACCGACTGCCGGACAGGTGATAATTGACGGTGAAGATGTGCTCAAGATGAATAAGGCTGAGTTGGTTCGATTTCGGCGCAGTAAAACCAGCATGGTTTTTCAGTCTTTTGCCCTTATGCCGCATCAGACCGTGCTGGAGAATGCGGCCTTCGGTCTGGAACTTGATGGCATGGATAAAAAAGATCGGGATGCCCGTGCTCTCGACGCCTTAAAGCAGGTCGGCCTGGAAGGATGGGAAAATGCCTATCCAAAAGAGCTGAGCGGCGGTATGCAGCAGCGAGTCGGCCTGGCTCGTGGCCTGGCGGTTGATCCTGACATCTTGTTGATGGACGAAGCCTTTTCCGCCCTTGATCCGCTTATCCGGACAGAGATGCAGGACGAATTGTTAAAGCTCCAGGACAGGCATGAGCGAACGATTATTTTTATCTCTCATGATCTCGACGAAGCTCTGCGCATCGGCGATCGTATCGCCATAATGGAAGGCGGTCGGGTCGTGCAGGTGGGAACGCCGGAAGAGATTTTACAGAATCCGGCAGACGACTATGTCCGGGCGTTCTTTCGCGGGGTCGATCCAACCGGGGTTATCTCGGCAGGAGACATTGTCCGCGACACCCAGCCGACCGTCATCTGGCATACCAAGGAAGGTGGGCCGAGGGCGACCCTGGAAATGCTCAATAACCAGGATCGCGAATTTGCCTATGTCCTTGATTCCGAACACCGTTTTAATGGGATCGTATCGACTGACTCCCTGCGCGAAGCCATCGATCGGGCAAACGGTAAAAGCAAGCTTGAGGATGCCTTTCTGGCCAACGCCAAGGCGGTTTTCGATACCGAAAGTCTGCAGGATATCCTGCCCCATGTAGCCTCCCAGGTTTGGCCTATCCCGGTAGTTAATGATCAGAATGTGTATCGCGGGGTGGTTTCCAAGAATCGCTTCCTGCGCACTCTGTATCGGGCCGAAAACGGGAGCCATTTCGAGTCATAAATCTGCTTTGCATCCCATCCCATTTTGAGGAGTTTGACATAATGTTCGATTTTACTGAGAAAATCATCCCCTTGGATGATTGGATCACCGCTTTCATTGACTGGCTGGTTGAAGGCTATCGCTGGTTTTTCCAGGCCCTTAAATGGCCGGTTGAGTTCACTCTGTCCGGAGTGGAAGATAGTTTTCTGGCTGTTCCTCCCCTGTTGATGATTGTTATTGTTGGTTTTATTGCCTGGCGGGTTTCAGGACTTAAACTGGCGATCTTTACCGCAATTTCTCTGCTGTTGATCGGTATGCTTGGTTTCTGGAATGAAACAATGATAACCCTGGCGATGGTTTTTTCTTCCGTCGTTTTCTGCACTGTTGTCGGTATTCCCCTCGGCATCTGGGCCGGGCGAAGTGACCGTTTCGATAGTTTTTTGCGTCCGGTTCTGGATGCGATGCAGACAACCCCGGCTTTTGTCTATCTGGTGCCGATCGTTATGCTTTTTTCTATCGGCAATGTCGCCGGCGTCCTGGCAACCATTGTTTTTGCCCTGCCGCCGCTTATCCGGCTGACCAGCCTGGGGATCAGGCAGGTCCATCCCGAGTTGGTCGAGGCGGCACTTGCCTTTGGCGCCACCGGCCGCCAGGTTTTGCTCAAGGTCCAGATACCTCTCGCCCTGCCGACGATTATGGCGGGTCTCAATCAAACTATAATGATGGCCCTTTCCATGGTTGTCATTGCCGCCCTAATTGGTGCCGGTGGGTTGGGCGCCCCGGTGGTTCTCGGTTTGAATACGCTGGATATCGGCCTCGCCACGGTAGGCGGTCTGGCGATTGTTTTACTGGCCATTATTCTGGATAGGATTACCCAGTCGATGGGTATAAAGAAAAAGAAATAAAGGAGATATGAAAATGATTAAACAAGTAATACTTGGTGCTGCCCTGACAGCGATGACTTTGACGGGCGCTGCAGTTGCCAAGGCGGATGCGCAGCCCGGAAAAGGGGTGATTGTTAAGCCGGCACGAGCTACCTGGAACACCGGGTTTTTTCAGGAAGCATTGGTGCGCCGTGGACTGGAAGCTTTAGGTTATACGGTGAAGGCGCCCAAGGATCTGCAGAATCCGATATTTTATAAGAGCGTGGCCCTTGGTGATGTCGATTATTGGACCAATGGCTGGTTTCCCAACCATGACAGCCAGCTGCCGAAAGATTTTTATGATAAGGCCGAGAAGATTGGTTATGTTGCTAAAGCCGGTGGTTTGCAGGGTTATTTAGTATCCAAGAAAGATGCAGAGAAGTATAATATCCAATCCCTGGATGATTTTAAACGTGATGACGTCAAAAAAGCCTTTGACTCAAATAACGACGGCAAAGCAGATCTGACCGCCTGTCCGCCGGGCTGGGGCTGCGAGAACGTTATCGCCTATCATATGGATGTCTATGGACTTGAAGACCATATAAATCCGGTTAAGGCCTCCTATGAAGCCGGCATGGCGTCGGCTCTGGCGGGATATAAGAACGGCGAGCCAATATTCTTTTATACCTGGGCACCCAATTGGACCATCTTCAAACTCAAGCCGGGTAAAGATGTAGTCTGGATCAATGTTCCGAAAATTATCCCTAAAGATTCCCAGAAGTCGGCTGTTGATCGGATGACGGTGAGTGGGCTCGAGGGCGCGGTTTCCGATCCGGTAAAATTGGGTTTTGTGGTTTCCGATATCCAGATAGTAGCCAATAAAAAATTCACTGCAGCAAATCCTGCGGCCAGGAAGTTCTTCGAAGTTTTTACTCTGCCGCTGGAAGATATTAACGAGCAGAATACCCGGATGAACAGCGGCGAAAAAAGTCAGAAAGATATTGAGGGGCACGTTGATGAATGGATTGCCAAAAATCAGCAAAAATGGGATGGTTGGCTTGATGCGGCGCGGATGGCCGGTAAATAATCCGGTGCTTTAATTAATCAGTGCAGCCCGGACGACACATGGGATGTGTCGTTCGGGTTTTTCGTTTAAAGAGGAGTCTGTGCCTTTAGAAAAAGCTTTTCTAAAGGATATAAAAAAGAGTACAAGGCGAGGATGATCGATATTGTTTGAGAGGAGGGCTGTGATGAATGAAGAAAACAAGCAGATACATGTCGTCATCCAAAAATTACGGATAGTTTTAAAAGGCGTGCAGGCGCATTCCAAAAAAGTGGCCAAATCGTCTGGACTGAGCAGTGCCAAACTTTGGATGCTTCATGAAATAGGTGGAAATTCGGGTATTAAGGTCTCACATCTGGCTGCCGCTCTGGCCATCCATCCATCAACCTGCAGTAATATGCTCGATAAGCTGGAAGAAAAACAACTTATCCACCGTGACCGCAGCAAAACCGATCAACGGAGTGTTCATCTCTTCATCACTGAAGAGGGGCGCCGATGCCTTGCCAAGGGGCCGCAACCGACCCAGGGCAAGCTGAACAGTGCGCTGGCGCAGCTTACTCCAGCTCAGATAAGTAAACTTGACAGTGGTCTTGACGCGCTGGTTCAAGCCCTGCATGTGAAAGATAGCCAGGCAGGTCTAATGCCGATCCTCGGCGAGTAGAACTTTCTCTTCTTTTGGTTCTTGTTCACTGCTGGTACTTATACCATCAACAATGGCGGTATGCTAAAAAAACGATGCTTATTCCCATAGACAATAAGGCGGCCATCGACACCGACCGAGATCTCAGTTCTGCCGAGCGGCATATCGTGCAGAAACTGTTCGGCTGGAAGACCATGGTGAATTCAATAGCTGAGTTTCGACAGAAAAAAGAGTCGGCGCTGGTCAAAGGGTGGAATAATTCTGGTCCGATCCGGGAAAGCAGCGCCCTGGCTTTGGTGGCAGGGCAGTTGGAAACGGAGCTGCGCCGGCGTCTAAAAGATGCCGAAATTGATTCATGATCAGAATATTTTTTTCGGCACATCCATATGTTGATTCTCCGGAAAAAGCCATGCAGAGGTAGCCGGAAGCTCTCTTTCTGCATGGCTTGCCGATTACGTTTACCCTCAGTCGGCCAGTTCCAGTACCATCGCCATACCCTGACCGCCGCCAATACATAGAGACGCCAGACCGAGTGCCTGATTATTGCGTTGCATCTGGTTCATCAGCGTGACCAGAATTCGAGCCCCGGTGCAACCAATAGGATGACCCAGCGAAATTCCGCTGCCCATCATATTGGTCTTGTCAATATCGCAACCAAGCTCGCGTATACAGGCAATGGCCTGAGCAGCAAAGGCCTCATTCAGCTCGATGCCGGCAAAGTCATTGATGGATAGCTTATGTTTGGCCAGGATTTTTCGGACCGCCGGAATCGGCCCCAGACCCATATATGCTGGATCGAGACCGGCTGAGGCATGGGCCTTTATGCGCACCAGAGGTTGTAAACCCATTTCGCGAGCCTTGTCGGCCGACATAAGAAGCAGCGCGGCCGCCGCATCATTGAGCCCGGAGGCGTTACCGGCGGTGACTGTGCCGTCTTTTTTAAAGGCAGGACGCAGTTTAGCCATTTTCTCCACACTGGTCTGCATCGGCCGTTCATCGACGGCAAAGATCTGTGGATCGCCTTTGCGCTGCGGTATCGATATCGGCACAATCTCCCCTTTAAACAAACCCTTGGCAATGGCGTCGACCGCCCGTTGATGGCTGAGGGCGCCTATTTCATCCTGTTCCTGTCGGGAAATGCCATATTTGGCGGCGATGTTCTCCGCGGTCATACCCATATGGTAGCCATAAAAAATTTCATGCAGACCATCAAAAACCATCAGGTCGACCATCTGCGCGTCGCCCATGCGCTGTCCCCAGCGGGCAGCCGGCAGGCCGTACGGGACGAGGCTCATATTCTCCATGCCTCCGGCGAGAATGATGTCGGCGTCGCTGCAACGGATGGCCTGGACTGCGAGGGCGACTGCTTCCATGCCCGAGGCGCAGAGCTTGTTAATGGAGGTGGCACAGGTTTCCTTAGGAATGCCTGCCTTGATCATGGCCTGGCGGGCAACATTCTGGCCTTGGCCGGCCCCGATAACATTGCCCATTATGACCTGGTCGATCGCCACCGGCTGCGCGCCCGCGTCATAGTCGTGGTACCTGCGCTCCAATTCTATCTGTCCCTCATCGCGAATTTTATCTGCACCAAATTTGATACACTCATCGCTGGTAACCGGTCGCAAGCCGGCCGCCTGCAGAGTTTTCTTTAACACCTCGGCACCCAGATCGACGACCGGTGTCGTTTTCAGGGTTCCGCCATAACTGCCGATCGCCGTTCTTTTGCCGTTGACTATTACTACCTCTTTCATATTTATCTCCTGCACTTTTATTGTCTGGATAAGCGGTAAAATTAACCTTTGGAGCCCAGCCGCAGCCCACCATGAATGAAAACCGTTTCTCCAGCCATAGCTTCGTTTTTATACAGTTCGGCTACCAGAGAAACGACCTCTTCCGGCTCGATGAGCCTGCCGATAGGGACCTGTTCAACAATTTTACTGAGGATCTTCTCGTCGATATTTTTAACCATCGGTGTCCCCACATAGCCGGGAGCAACAGCCATACAACGAATTTTATCGGCAATATTCCGGCGGAAAAATTCGGCGGTCAGAACTTTTGGTATGACCGACATAGCCGCTTTAGAAGAAGAATAGTTTATCTGGCCGGCTGTGCCCAGCGACCCGGTTGAGGAAACCAGGCAGATCAAGCCTCGGCAGTTATGATTGATCATCTGTTCGACACACTCGCGCACGGTTAAAAAGACGCCGGTCAGGTTGATATCAATGACCCGCTGAAACTGTTCGAGCGACATCTTACCGGCCACTTTGCCGGTCTGCTTGTCTGTCTTGATCATCATGGCATCGCCGGTAATGCCGGCAAACGGGGCGACCAGATTGATCGCGCCGAATTTTTCGACAGCATACTGCGCCAGCCTTGAACAATCCTGTTCTTTTGTCACATTACAGAGTAGAGAGCTCACGGCACTGCTGATTGTCGCCAACTCTTTTTCGGCCGTCTGCAATGCCTCTTCCTGGATATCGGCAATAACCACCTTGCCGCCTTCTTTCAGCCAGTATTCCGCCAACGACCTGCCAATTCCTCCGCTGCCGCCGGTAATGACGGCTACTGAGTCTTTTATTGTCAACATTGTTATTCTCCATGGATGATATAGAAGATTTTCAAGATATGTTTTCTCTCTGTCAAGCAACAGAGGAAACATCCTACCGCACAACACAACTTTGCAAACCCTGCACCATCTGCACAATTATAACCAGTGTGGAGTAAAACACTCATGGCATATTAATTGCTCTGTTTTTTTACAACGTATTCGATAGAAATGCCATATTCAGCTCCGGCACTCCCTGTCATTTATAAAAACGCATAACCAGAGGTAGCAAGATAATATGTCCAAGCCAATCAAAGAACTCTCGAGAAAACTTCATACCGACAAAGTTGTTTCCGCGGCAGAAGCCGTGTCAGCCATACGCAGCGGCGACACTATAGCCACCGGCGGTTTTGTTGGAACAGGCTTTGCCGAGCAGCTGACCATCGCCCTGGAAAAAAGATTTTTGACGACCGGACAGCCACGCGATCTCACTCTGATCTATGCCGCCGGCCAGGGAGACGGCAAGTCCCGGGGGCTCAATCATCTTGGCCATGAGGGAATGGTAGCCCGGGTTATCGGCGGTCACTGGGGATTGGTGCCTGAGCTGCAAAAGCTGGCGGTAAGCAATAAGATCATCGCCTACAATCTTCCCCAGGGTATAATTTCTACCATGTTCAGGGATATTGCGGCTAAAAAACCACGAACTATCAGCGCGGTAGGACTGGGCACTTTTGTTGATCCGCGTAATGGCGGCGGCAAAATAAACGCGGCCACGACCGAAGACCTGGTTGAATTGATTCATTTTGATGGAAAAGAGTATCTTGCCTATAAGACCCTGCCGGTCGATATCGCCCTGCTCCGCGGCACCAGCGCTGACCCGGCCGGCAATATCACCATGGAAAAAGAGGCGCTGACCCTGGAAGTACTGGCTATTGCCATGGCCGCTCGCAATTCCGGCGGCAAAATTATCGTCCAGGTCGAACGGATTGTCGATCATGGGACGCTGAACGCGAGGCAAGTCAAAATTCCGGGGATTTTTGTCGATTATGTAGTCGTTGCCGAACCGGAAAATCACTGGCAGACTTTTGGCGAGAAGTACAACCCCGCCTACAGCTGCGAGATTAAAATCCCCGTGAAATCACTACCGCCAATGAAAATGGGACCGCGTAAGATTATTGCCAGGCGGGCAGCATTTGAATTGACGCCGGGCGACATTGTAAATCTTGGTATCGGTATGCCGGAAGGAGTCTCAGGCGTAGTCAATGAAGAGGGCATGCTCGATCAGATTGTCATGACCGCCGAACCCGGCGTTATCGGCGGCATACCCGCCGGCGGTCTTAGTTTTGGTGCCGCCTCCAATACCGATGCAGTTATCGATCAGCCCTATCAGTTTGATTTTTATGACGGCGGCGGCCTGGATATTACCTTTCTCGGCATGGCCCAGGCAGATATGAGCGGAAATGTCAACGTCAGTAAATTCGGCAAAAATCTATCCGGAGCGGGTGGTTTTATTAATATTAGCCAGAATGCCCGCACCGTGATCTTTCTCGGAACCTTTACGGCCGGTGGTCTGGAAGTTGTGATAGAGGAGGGCAGACTGTATATTAGCCAGGAAGGCAAGGCGAAAAAATTTGTGCACGGGGAGGTGGAGCATGTAACTTTCAGCGGTAAATATGCCGTCAAAAGAGGCCAAAAAGTGGTGTACATCACCGAGCGCTGTGTCTTTGTTCTGACTAAAGAAGGGCTGGAACTCACGGAAATTGCCCCGGGCGTCGATCTGCAGCGGGACATTCTCGATAAGATGGATTTTATGCCCATCATAAAAGGGCAGCCGCGCCTGATGGACGGTAGAATTTTTCAGCCTGCCGTGATGGAGATGAAACTCTTGCCCGTCGTCGTATAATGGGAACAGTAGGGCGGGTTCTAAACCCGCCCGCTGATATTATACCTGGCTATTTTCTTATAGAGCAGGGTGCGGTGAATACCCAGCAGCTCCGCTGTCTTGGCCTTATGATACCCGGTAAGCCTGAGTGCGTCCTGAATGGCAATTTTTTCCGCCTTGGCGACTACTTCTTTTAACAACGAACTAGCTCCTCCCATCCTCGTTTCCCTGCCCCGATGCAGATAAAAAGGCAGATCGGCGGCGGTGATGCAATCTCCCTCCAGGGTGGCCATGGTCCGTTCAATAACATTACTTAATTCCCGGACATTGCCTGGCCAGTTATGCTGCCGGAGCAGGGCTTCAGCCGATGAGCTGAAGCTCACCGGCGCTGAGCCGGTAGCGCCGGCTCGTTGCTGCAGCAGATATCTTGCCAGGCAGACAACATCGCCGCTGCGTTCCCTGAGCGGCGGGATATGCAGGGGCACCACGTTGAGGCGATAGAAGAGATCGGCTCTGAATTCACCCCTTGCAACCATTGCCTCCAGGTCCTGATTGCTGGCCGCGATGAGCCGGAAGTCGGAATGGATAATAGTGTTGCCGCCGACCCGTTCAAATTCTTTTTCTTCCAGTGCCCGCAGCAGTTTCGGCTGCATTTCCAGGGGGAGATCGCCGATTTCGTCGAGAAAAAGCGAACCGGTATTGGCCAGCTCGAATTTACCGGGTTTGCCGGTGGCTTTGGCCCCGGTAAAGGCGCCTTTACTGTAGCCGAAAAGCTCAGCTTCCAGGAGGTCTTTGGGGATCGCCGCGCAATTGAGTTGAATAAAGGGCTGCAGCTTGCGCGAGCCGGCGTCGTGAATAGACTGGGCAAAGAGTTCCTTGCCGGTACCCGATTCTCCTGATATCAGTACGGAGAGGTTGGTGGCGGCAGCCTGCAGGGCTTCTTTTTTTAATGCCAGGATCGACTTGCTTTCGCCGATGATGTCGTCGAAAGAGTAGCGGGTGGTGCGTAGGGAATTGAGCTGCTTCTGATACAGTTTCACCTGCGATTCCAGTTCTGAGAGCTTGCCTGCCAGTCGGCTCAATTCCTTGATATTTTTGAAGGTTACCAGGCCAAAAACAGCTATTACCGTACCCTTGTCCTTGATTGGAATGCGTTGTACCAGCATGTTTTCGCCGCGTATCGACTGGCTGGCGTTGATCTCCGCCTTGCCGGTTTCGGCCACGACGTGCAGCCGGGTATTTTCAACCACCTCGCTGATATGTTTACCGATCTGTTCCCTGGGATTTACGCCGAGGAACCGACCGTAGGGCGCATTGAAATGGGTAATGATCCCTTTTGCGTCGGTCACACAGGCGCCATCATGAATCTGATCAAAGATCAGTTGCAGGGCCTGCAGCTGTTGGCCGGTGGTCAAGAGATGCTGCTGCTGGAACAACCGGCTTTTAGATGAGGAGGATGGGTGTTTTGCCATGGGTTTTCGTAGTAATTTTGCTACATGTATACTTTATGATACATAACTATACGTCTTGCCGATATGGTCTGCGCCTAATAGAAACTGTCGTAAACATCAGTTCCGGTGGCAAAGTGTCTTTCAAACCGATTCTGCGCAAGATTCCCAGGAGAAAATCCAGACTTTTTTTGCCGCCATAGTTTTAACCACCAGGTTGACGATTACCACCAATAAGACCAGAACCGCCGATCAGAAGACCGATTTTTTTGATCCCATTCGAGTTCCCTCTGGTGCAGCGTTACACGGATCCTGTTTGTCCTTTTCTATTTCTCGTACAGTCACATTTGTCCCGAATGGCGGTTGGATACAACGACATTTATACAATATCTCCATCTGCAGCAGGGCATTGTCGATGGCATTTTTTTCATTTTCTTCTATGGAATCCATACTGCAACCTCTTGTTATTTATGGCGTGTCATAGTTCACCGGAACGCAACAGGTGACCGTAAAACATCGATTTGTAAACATTCAACCGGTGCTGCTATCGTTTAAGCAGGCCTATGTGAGGCGGCGTGATCGGACGACAGGGGTGCTGGTGAACGTTTACCATGGTGTCGTAAAATTTTTCTCACCTCATCACCTCTTTGTCAGTGATGCGTAGAGCAGAGAGTACGAATAAAAATAAGGGATATCAACCCTTATTTTTTGTCGCCGCCTGTTCGTGATAATAACGCCATTGGCGGTCATTACCACAGTTTATCCGGATTGCATTGTGCCTTTCTGTCCGGCGATCAGACCGGCAGACATCTTGCGGCAACAGAAGCACAAAGATCATAAGCGGTGGCCGCAAGGGCGGTGAAAGTGCACCTCGATGCCGGTAAAGACCAAGGCCTTGCAATTACGATTTTAAGGCATATAATCTTGATGTACCTATCTATTGACTGCCGTCAATTAAATACCCTGGAGGATGATTGCCATGATACCATTAAAATCCCTGAAACCCGAGGCTGCCCTCTTCGCACTGGAGAGGGCAAAACGCTATCGTCTGCTGAATGAACCGGATGACGCCGAGAGTATTTGTCTCGATGTCCTGGCTGCACAACCAGGGCATCAAGAGGCGCTCATCACCCTGCTTCTGGCCTTGACCGATAAATTTCGCCACTCGGGAATTGTTCCGGCTTTTGAACAGGCCGAGGAAGTCTTGGCAAAACTTGACAGCTCCTATAACAAGGCATACTACCGAGGCGTGATATATGAACGGCGGGCCAAGTTTCATCTTCATCAAGGTGGCCCGGGAGCCGGAACCGCGGCGCATGGCTGGTTTGTCAAAGCCATGGCTGCTTATGAAGAAGCCCTGGCCGCCGACGATCCCAAACGTCAGGAAGCTGTTTTGCGCTATAATTCCTGTGCCCGGACCGTCAATAATCGACCCGAGGTACAGGCAAATGAATCGAACGCCGGCGAAATGCTGCTCGACGCCTATGAAACGCCACACTGACAGCAGGGGCTGATGGAGGGGCAAGCCTATGTGCATGCCCCTACGGAAGTTGAAATGAAGAGTTTTTATTTACCCATTATTTTTTCTGATTGCCCCTCAAACTCAGCCTGTCGAAAAAGAAGGAAGTGAACTGTTCTTTTCACAGGTGTCTGCAGCCATGGACGGCTGCAGACAAGCCCCGGGGATGTACTTACGGCATCCCGGGAAACGAACAGCTCACACCCTGGTGCAGTAGCTGAACATTAGGGGTAATCAGATTATTTTTTTACGTTCTTGAGTTCTTTTATCATCTGCTTGGTCTGGTTGATCCGTTTGGTAATGAGGATTGAGCGGGGACAACACTGGGTGCATTTAAAACGATTATCACAGCCCCATACCCCATCTGAGGTGTGCAGATATTCAAGCCGCTGGTTTTTGGCGCGATCACGGGAATCAGCAATAAAGCGAAACGCCTGGGCGCAGGCGGCAGGGCCGATAAAATTAGGCTTGGTATCGAGCATCGGACAGGCCGAATAGCAGGCGGCGCAGAGAATGCAGTTGGTGGTGTCGTCAAACACCAGGCGCTCTTCCTGGGACTGGAGTCTTTCCTGATGGTCGATTGCCTCGTCATTGATTAAAAAAGGCTGTATCTCCCGATATTTTTTAAAAAAATCGTCCTGCTTGACAATCAAATCGCGCAGGACCGGTAGGTGGTTGAGCGGCTCCACCGTCACTATATCGCCGTCCTTTGTCGCGACATCCTTGACCAGCGTCTTACAGGCCAGGCCATCCTTGCCGTTAATCCGCATGGCGTCCGAGCCGCATACCCCATGGGCGCAGCTTTTGCGAAAAGCCAGGCTGCCATCCTGAAATCGCTTAATCTGCATCAAGGCATCGAGCAATCGCTCATTGGGCTGAATGTCTACCTCATATTCCTTAATGTATGGCTCTTTGTCGGTATCGGGATTAAATCGTTTTATTTTCAGGGTGATCTTCATAAGAGGCTCCTGTCACTCAATATGTACGCGGTTTAGGTTGCCAGATTGAGGTATCGACCGCTTTATACGCGAGGCGTACCGTGTCGCCTTCCAGATAGGCCAGGGAATGTTTCAGCCAGGTGGTATCGTCTCGCTCGACAAAGTCTTCCCGGCTGTGTGCCCCCCTGCTTTCCTGACGCTTAAGGGCGGCTACTGCTGTCACGAGCGACAGATCAAGCAGGTTGCCCAGCTCAATGACCTCAAGGAGATCGGTATTAAAGCTCTTACTGGTGTCCTGGACGCGAACTTCCTGATAACGCCTTCGCAGGGCCTGTATCTCATCTACCGCAGCCTGCATCTGCACGGCATTGCGGTAAATACCGACTTTTTCCATCATTGTGGTCTGCATCTCTTCGCTGATATGCCCGCCATGAGGCCCCGAGGCGCCATCGGTGATTCGGCTGATCCATGCCCGGGCATCGTCGGCGGCGGCGTCATTTACCTGCACCTCCCCCGCATCTTGTACATAGCCCGCGATATGGCGGCCGGCCCGCCGGCCAAAGACTACCAGGTCGAGCAGGCTGTTGGTCCCCAGGCGGTTGGCGCCATGGACCGATACGCAGGCACATTCTCCCGCGGCATACAGGCCATGGACAATGGTATTGTCGGCATCTTTAAGCACCCGGCCATGCATATCCGTGGGGATTCCTCCCATCGCATAGTGGGCGGTGGGCAGCACTGGAATGGGGTCTTCAGACGGATCAATGCCGAGATAGGTTTTGCAAAAATCGGTGATATCGGGAAGTTTTTTGGTCAGGGTCTCCTTGCCCAGATGGGTGGCGTCCAGATAGACATAATCATCTATTTTGCTATCGCCGCGAATGCCCATCCCAGCCAGAATCTCCGTCTGAATGGAGCGGGCGACGATATCCCGGGGCGCCAGATCGAGCAGCGTTGGCGAATAGCGCTCCATAAATCTCTCGCCGTTGCGGTTGCGCAAAATGCCCCCTTCGCCCCTCACCGCTTCGGAAATAAGAATACCAAGACCCATAATACCGGTTGGATGGAACTGGTAAAACTCCATATCTTCCAGAGGAATACCCCGCCGTGCACAAACTGCCGGACCGTCGCCGGTGTTGGCGTAGGCATTGGAGGTGATCTTGAACATCCGGCCGAAGCCGCCGGTGGCGAAAAGTACCGCTTTGGCGGCAAAAATATGCAGTTCTCCGGTGGCCAGTTCGACGACGACGACGCCTTTACAGGTGTCGTCCGCAAAAATGACATCGACAACCTGGTATTCGTCAAAAAAAGCTACCTTATTCTTAATGCACTGCTGATACAGGGTCTGCAGGATCATATGGCCGGTTCTATCGGCGGCATAGCAAGCCCTGCGCACTGGAGCCTCGCCAAAGTTGCGGGTATGGCCGCCAAAGCGCCGCTGGTCGATGCGCCCATCTTTGGTGCGATTGAAAGGTAGCCCTCGATTTTCCAGATCATACACCGCCTGGATCGCTTCCTCGGCAAGAGTCTGGGCTGCCTGCTGGTCAACCAGGTAATCACCGCCTTTGACCGTGTCAAAAGCGTGCCATTCGGCCTTGTCTTCCTCGACGTTGCCTAGCGCCGCACTGATGCCGCCCTGGGCTGCGCCGGTATGGCTGCGCACCGGGTGGAGTTTGGATAAAACCGCCGTTCTGGAAGTTAGACTGGCTTCAAGCGCGGCATAGAGGCCGGCGCCACCTGAACCGACAATAACGGTATCGAATTGATGTATCACCTGCACCTCCTTGAAAATTAAATGGTAAAATGTATCACTCAGCTCTCGTACAGTTCGGGCGGTCGTCTTTCGGGAACTTCCCGGCGCTCAATCTTACCAGTATACCAGTCCGCCGAGACATAGAGCGAACAAAAGCAGCTGCCATATTCCGCCACATCCGGCTGACGATATACACAGGGACATATTATATCGGCATCGCTCTCACGCGTCCCCGAGGCGAGTCGGCATGGACAGGCCATATAGCCGTACCGGTCCTTATTGGTGAGCAGGCCGCGCAGGAGCTCAAAGGTTTTTTCCCTGTCGCCGTTTAAATAATACCCTTTGGGCTCGTTGACTTTTTTAAGCATCTGGTACAGATCATCGACTTCGGTTCGAATGCCGATTTTTTCTTTAATCTCCTGCACCTTGTAGCCGACGATGGTTTCTCCATCAACAACAACCGTGGGGAAAGAACATTGAGGATTGGCTTTTTTCAGTTGCTGCAGAACTTTTTTCTTCTCTTCAGCCGGCAGTTCATCCGCTTGAACAAGCGCATAAGAAATCCTCAGGTCGTCGAACATTTTTTTTATAGCCTGACAGAAAGTGCAGGTGCTTAGGCTGTATAGGGTTATACTTTTCATTGTACTATTGGTAGAAAGAATGATTTAAAGGGGCTTGTTGGGCCACCATTTTTGGCGAACCTGCTGATCATTGTAAGATGAGAAAATATTTCTGCAAGTTGTTTCAAGGAAGTGAAGGTATGAAGAAAATTCTGGATAGCATGGAGCGCAACCGCAAAATTGATCAAAAACGCTATGCCGTCGTGCGCTCTTTTTTTGTTCGCCTGTTTATTCACCTTTTGTTCTGGGATATTCTTTTAAATCGACCGGGCCTGCGCCGGCTGCGTAGAAAACCCAAGCCGCGCTGGCAGAAAATCAGCCGCAACTATCGCCTCCTGGCAATTGACATGGGTGGAGTGCTGATCAAGCTGGGACAGTTTCTTTCGGTTCGGGTCGATATCCTGCCCCGGGAAGTCACCGCTGAGCTGGCCGGTTTGCGGGACGAGATCCCGGCCGAGCCGACTGCGGCCATTATCCAGCAGATCGAAGAGGATTTTGGCCGACCGATAACAACGCTCTTTTCCTGGTTCTCTCCTGAGCCTGTCGGGGCCGCTTCGCTGGGCCAGGTGCACCTGGCCCGTCTTACAACAGATAACCAAGAAGTAGCTGTCAAGGTGCTGCGGCCGGGTATTGACGTTCTGGTAGAAACCGATCTGGCGGCGATTAGTCAGGCTGTCGGCTGGCTGAAACGCTATCGACGGATCAGCAGCAGAGTCGATCTGGACTGGCTGATGAAGGAGTTTTCACAAGTGACCAGAGCGGAGCTCGACTGCGTCGCCGAGGGGAAGAATGCCGAGCGGTTTGCTGAGGGCTTCGTCGATGATCCAGCCGTGTATGTGCCTCGAATATACTGGGAGTATTGCGCCGCCCGTACCCTGACTATGGAAAATGTCGGTTATATAAAGGTTTCTGACCAGCAGCAACTGGTGGCGACCGGCATCAATACCGAAGAAGTCGCTGGGAAAATGTATAATTTTTATTTGAAGCAGATTTTTACTACCCATTTCGTTCATGCCGACCCCCATCCCGGCAATATCTTTATCAAGCCTCTGCCGACCAAAACGGAACAAGAGTTGGGGAAAAGCCGATTTAGTCCCGGTGAGCAGGTCGATTACCAAAAGAATCGGCCTTTTCAGGTGGTCTTTGTCGATTTCGGCATGATGACCGTGATTCCCGATCGGTTGCGTGCCGCCCTGCGCGAGTATGTGGTCGGGGTGGCCACGCGCGACGCTTTTCGCATCGTGCAGGCCTATGTGCAGGCGGACACCCTGTTGCCGGGAGCGGATCTGAAGCGACTGGAAGAGGTGCACCAGGTCTTGCTGGATCGTTTGTGGGGTGCCAATGCACAGCAGATGCAGAATATTGTTTTTGCCGATGCGCGGGATTTTATGCAGCAATATCGGGATATGATTTATGATGCCCCGTTTCAGTTTCAGGCCGATATGCTCTTTGCCGGTCGGGCGGTGGCCATTTTATCCGGCATCGCCACCCAGCTCGATGCAGCATTTGACCCCTGGCAAAAGATTATCCCTTTTGCCGAGCGCCTCGCCTCAGAGGATCTCCGTACCTATTGGCGAAAGTGTCTGAAAGAGGGGATCAGCCTTGCGCAAAGCATCTTCCCGATGTCCAGAAGTGCTGCCGGCATTCTTTCACAGGCTGAGCGGGGCAATCTGACAATCAAAACTTCCTTCACCCCGGAAAGTCGCCAGCTGTTGGTGCGGCTGGAGAGATCGATTAATAGACTGTCCAGGGTGGTCGCCGCGGTGGGGCTGCTGCTTGGCGGTGTACTTCTTCGTCATGATAATCCGGACAGTCGATACTGGCTGGTTCTGGTGACCGCAGCGACGCTTATTTTTTTCTGGGGGCTCTGGGCCAATCGGCACCGATAAGCGGAAAAAATCGGTTATGGTTTACTCGCGGCACTTACCACAGTTCTAGCCAGATCGCTAAAGACAAAATGGTGCAGGGGCAATACCGCATACCAGTACAATCGGCCCCACACTCCCCGGGGGAGAAAGTGGGCGGTCTGCACCAGTTGATCCGGCTGCACGTCAAACTCCAGCCAGGCCTGTCCCGGTATTTTCATCTGGGCATAGAGGAGCAGTCTTTTATCTTTTTTAATATCGGCCACTTTCCAAAAGTCCAGCGCGTCACCAACGCGCAGCTCGCCGTTTATCCTCCTGCCGCGATTAAGGCCATAGCCGCCGATTAGTTTGTCCAGAGCGCCGCGAATTCGCCAGAGGTAATTGTATTTGAACCAGCCGGTGGAGCCGCCAACTGCGCAGGCGGATTGGAAAACGTCCTGTTGTCGTTCGCCGGAGGTAAAGGGGATAATTCTGGTATCCCGCAGGATTGCTCCGGCGGGGTCGTCGAAATCTTTTATATCGCAGGCCTGTTGACTGCTGCTGTCGCACCATCTGCTCAGCACCTGATTATGCGCCAATTCCTGCAACGCGTCGGCTACCGCCCGTCTATAAGAAAGTGGCCGTATCTGGGGATAAAACTCGGCGGCATGGTCGTTTTGCAGTACGGTTTCACTCTTCATGCCTTCAACGAGGGCGCTGGCAAGTTTATAGGGAAGCGGGGTAACGAGGATCAACCAGTAGGAGGACAGACGGGGGGTGAGGAAGGGAACAGGAAAAAGGTGTCTTTTCAAGCCCATGACTTCTGCTGCCTGCCTCATCATCTGCTCAAAACTGAGTTTTTCACTGCCGATGTCGACGATGAGATTACCCTGGAGTGGTAAATCGATCGAGGCCTGCAGATAAGAGAGGACGTCGGCAATGCCGATGGCCTGCGTCTTCGTTTTTACCCAGCGGGGCGTTATCATCACCGGCAGTTTCTGGGTGAGATGACGGATAATTTCAAAGCTCGAGCTGCCGGAGCCGATAATTGCTCCGGCGCGCAGCCAGATGGTCTGGATCTGTTCTGGTTTTTCGGAGAGTATTTCTCCGGTTTCAATACGACTAAGCAGATGTTTGCTGGCATCTTCTTTAACCCCGAGGCCGCCGAGATAGATAATTCGTCGTACGCCGTTTGCTATGCAGGCTTTAAGGAAATTCTCGGCGCTCTCCCGGTCTTTATCCTGAAAATCGTCTTTTGCCCCCATCGAGTGGATCAGGTAAAAAGCCGCGTCTACTCCGTTCAGGGCGTCATGCAAAGCATCCTGGTCGAAGGTGGTTCCTTCGCGGATATCAATCTTGTCAAGCACGGCAACCTGCACTTTATTTTTGTTACGGACAAAAATGCGGACGTTGAGGTTCGTGGTCTGCAGTAGACGGTGTTTTAAGCGTCTGCCGATATAGCCGGTGGCACCGGTGATAAGAACGGTTTTTGCGGGCGAAGTGTCAGGCATAAGCATTCCTTACAGCAATCCATTTTTTGACCAACTTGGTGTACAGAGCATTGTTTATTAATGATTAATCATGTGTTACCCTGGCATCAAGAGACAATAAACAACAGGTGAACAATTGTTTTTACTCCTATTTTAGTTCTGATGGTGCATCAAACGATATGAACAGACGAAATAATGATATAGAAGGACGAAGCCGCCAATTGCGGGATGGGCGAAGGGGCGAAGGGCCTGTTGTTTACTGGATGTCTCGGGACCAGCGGGTGGGGGATAACTGGGCTCTCTTATGGGCTCAGCAGGAAGCCATTATCCGCCGTAAGTCGGTGCTGGTCGTGTTCTGCATAACGCCTGATTATCCCGGAGCGACCTTATCTCACTACCGATTTATGTTCGAGGGGCTGCAGCATATACCGCAAAAACTTAGACGATACAATATTGGTTTTGTCCTGCTTGAACAAAGTCCGGAACAGGCTCTGCCCACCTTCATCCATGAAATCGATGCCCATGCGTTGGTTGCCGATTTCGATCCTCTTACAATTAAGCAACAGTGGAAAACCCGGTTGATAGCCGAGCTGACGTTGCCTTTTTACGAGGTAGATACCCATAATATTATCCCCGCCTGGACGGTCTCCGCTAAAAAGGAGTACGCGGCGTATACGATCCGGCCCAAAATAAAGCGACTTGTCGATAGATTTTTAACCGACATCCCGCCTCTCAAGCGTCATCCCTTTACATGTTTCCTGCCGCCAGACGAGATCGATATCCTGCATCTGGCGCAGAGCGTTGCCGATCAGACACCAGGTTCATATAACGGCTTGTCGGTTGGCGAAGATGCGGCCTTGCAGGCGGCGGAAAAGTTTGTCGGGGAAAAGCTTATTCATTATGCCGATAACCGCAACAATCCATGCCTGGACGGACAGTCGGGGCTGTCGCCGTATCTACATTTCGGCCAGTTATCACCGCAGCGACTCGCCTGGCTGGTAGCGCAAGCTGCTCTGCCGGCAGAACACAAGGAGGTGTTTATGGAAGAACTTGTAGTTCGCCGGGAGCTGTCCGACAATTTCTGTCTCTATGAACCTTCCTATGATCGCTTGGCAGGATTTCCCGATTGGGCGCGAATAACCCTTGACCAGCATCGCCAGGACAAACGTGAATATGTCTATTCTCTTGCCGAACTGGAAACCGGTGCTACCCACGAAGACCTCTGGAATGCCTGTCAGCATGATCTTGTCATGAGCGGTAAACTCCACGGCTACTTACGCATGTACTGGGCCAAGAAAATATTGGAATGGACCATCGATCCTGAGACGGCAATGGGGAATGCCATCATTCTCAATGATCAATATTCCCTCGATGGGCGTGATCCGAACGGTTATGCCGGTATTGCCTGGTCGATTGGCGGCGTGCACGACCGGGCCTGGCAGGAGCGGCCGGTTTTCGGCAAGATTCGTTATATGAATGCGGCCGGCTGCCGCCGTAAGTTCGATGTCGATGGTTATATAAGCTTGGTCGAAAAGAAATGGTCTGATAGAGCGTCATAAGCCTTGTCTACTTGGTTTTCAGCAGCTCCTGGTAGACGGCGGTCAGCTCGATGAACAACTCGTGGTCCCCGCCTCGGTCCGGATGCAGCTGCATGGCCTTTGTCCGGTACAGGCGGCTTAGCTCGGCGCGGGTCATCTTTTTCAACTGTGCATAAGAAGTTGTAAAGAGCTCATTGATCTTTTCCGCCGACCTGGCCGCCTGTCGTTCCGGCCAGCGAAAGGTCCGGTGATCGGCCATGAACCTTTTGGCAAAATCGGTCATAAATGAACGTTGGTTTGGGGTGTAGTCAAAGAACATAAACAGGTAACGGGTCAGGTGGGGATGCAGAAAGCGGCCCGGCTGCTGTTTCTGCCAGAACCGGCAGTCTTGGTTTAAACGGCAGAGTTCCTGTTCAAAATGCTCAGCCATTTCGTCAAAGGCCAGGGATTCCGGTAGCCAGGAGGCAAAGGATTGAGCAAAGTATTGCTGCAGGTTAAAAATGGCATGGACATATTGCAGGTATTGACCGGGGGTGAGCGCAGCCTCTTCAGCAATAAAATAAAACTCCCGTTCATCGCGGCTCTGCCCAAGAAGTGGACGACAGGTTTTTTCATGCATCCGGGCAAGGCGGCTCTGATCAACTGCCCCATAGCGCAGATAATAGAGGCGCCGACGATCAAACAGGTGGACCTGGCGGACAATGCTTTCCCGGTCGTTGTCGGTGAGTGGGAAGACACGGTAGGTACTGCGGCTCTGGAACCTGGTCCGCCGCCTCTTGAGCTCTTCGGGTAAAAAATCCGCCAGCAGTTCTTCGAGCAGTGTCTCACAGTTTTGCTCGGTATGGCTTGCAACGGCCTGGACTAAATGTGCATCAAAGACAACCACATGATCAGCAAATGCTGTTATGAACCGGCGCGGGTTGCGGCCGAGATCGAATACTGTCCGGAAATCATAGGAGTGTTCCGCCTGCCGGTAGGATTGTCGGATCTGGTAGCTTATTGCGGAACCATTGCGGAGTTTTGCCAAATACATTTCAGCTGCCAAGAGGAAGGGCTGCCCTCGCGTGCATTGCCGCCTGCTTACGATTGACTTTAGCCACTGTATTGAGAATAGTAGATAGCGTCCTGTCGGACGTATCATCTATTATCTAAATTATACACTTTTTCTGGTTTTTTTAGGCCATATGAAATTTCTGCCATCCCAGCTGCTCTATTTCTTTCAAAATAAAACGACCAGAAAGAATCTGGTCCTGCTGGCCAAGTTTATCGTCTTTATTCTTTCAACCATTGTCTTATACAGCATTTGTTTTCATCTGCTTATGCTCTATGAGGGTCGGCACTACAGCTGGATAACCGGTTTATACTGGACCCTGACGGTCATGTCGACCTTGGGTTTCGGCGATATTACTTTTTCCACTGATCTGGGATTGCTGTTTACCATTATGGTGCTCGCATCCGGTGTAATCCTGTTGCTGATTATGTTGCCGTTCACCTTTATTCAGTTTTTTTACTCGCCCTGGCTGGAGGCGCAATCAAAGAGCCGTACCCCCCGTGAACTTCCCGAAACCACTTCCGGCCATATAATTATCACCTGCCTTGACCCGATTACGGAAAAGCTGGTGGCCAAGTTGAAGCGGCGGGGATTTCAATATGTCCTGATCGTTGCCGAGCTGCAGCGCGCCGCGGAACTGTACGATGCCGGGTATAAGGTGGTCGTCGGTGATCCCGATGATCCTGAAACCTATCATCGTCTGCGCGTTGAAAACGCAGCTCTGGTAGTTGCGACCAACGACGATATGATCAACACCTCGGTCGCCTTTACCGTCAGGGAAATAACCCGCAGCGTGCCGATTGTTGCCAGCGCCGATAATGAAAACTCTCTCGATATCCTTCAGTTTCCCGGTAACACCCATGTCTTCCAATTCACCCGGATGCTCGGCCATGCTCTGGGAAATCGAACGCTTGGCCTGGGACGACCGGTTAATTTTGTCAGCAGCTTCGACAAGCTGCATATTGCCGAAATATCGGCGGTGCAGACCTCGCTGGGCGGGAAGACTTTGGCCGATATCGGGATGCGCGGGAAGACCGGGGTAACGGTGGTGGGACTCTGGGAAAAGGGCCGGTTTCAGGTGCCGCGGCCGGAGACGGTGATCCGCTCGAAGACTCTATTGCTTCTGGCTGGAACGAACAAGCAACTGGATCGATTTGAAGATCTGTATGCCATTGCCCAGGGCGCCCATGCAATCGATGCTCCGGTACTGATTCTTGGTGGCGGTCGGGTTGGTCTGGCGGTCGCCGAGAAGCTGGAAGAGAATCATCTACTCTATAGGATTGTCGAAAAACGGCTCACCGTGACTGCCGGAAGAGGTGAACGTTTTATCGAAGGAGATGCTGCGGATATAAAAGTCCTGGAGCAGGCCGGGGTGATGGAAGCCAGGACGGTCATCATAACGACCCACAACGACGCGATGAACATCTACCTGGCATTTTACTGCCGGCAACTTCGACCCGATATGCAGATAATCAGCCGGGCAACCCATGAAAGGAGCGTTGCCAAGCTGCATATGGCCGGTGCCGATCTGGTTTTGTCCTATGCGTCAATGGGGGCCAACAGTATTATCAATATCTTGAAAAATGACGAGATTTCGATGTTCACCGAAGGCTTGAATATTTTCCGTCGGCCGATGCCTGCCGCACTTGCCGGCAAGAACCTGGTGGACAGCCAGATCAGGCAGACAACCGGCTGTTCGGTCATTGCCCTTAAATCAGCAGGAAAATTGATTGTTGGTCCTGACCCCTTGCTTCCTCTCAAGCAGCAAGAAGAACTGATTCTTATCGGCACGACCGAGGCGGAACAGGCTTTTCTTGAGCGTTTTTAGGAACACGCCGTTGAACTCCTTTTCTCGAACGAGCTCCCGATCGATGCACTATCCCATCTTGGTCAGACTAATCGGATTCGGCGCCATACGAGTGTAGCCTTTGCCCTGGGCAATGATATCAAGCGGCAAACTGGCCAGATCCGCCAGGTCAAAACCCATTTTTTGCAGCAGGGGAAACTCTATTGCCTTCACATAGCTCTGACACTCGTCACAGGTGACGACCCGAAAGCCCGGTTCATCTTCCGACAAAATGGTGTTGAGCTTGGCGGAGTCGACGGATGCGCAGTTTGGACAGCCGATAAATCGATAGGGCCCGGAAGTGCCGCAATAGGAACAGTGCAGATTACGTTTAGGGCCTTCCATGACTGAGGTGAGTGCCGGCTGGGCCGAACACAGGGGACATCGGCCATCTTCCCACTGGCTGCCGTCGAGCGGAAAAGTCTCCCGTAGTTTAAGAAAATAGGGCCTGCTGAATAAAAACAGCAGGCCGGCTAGTTCGGCCGGGCTATAAGGCAAGTCGGGATAGTCCGGTACCTGCCCCTGAGGCAGCTGCATAAAGTCAATCTCTCCCCTGGTCAGTGCCTGGCACAAGGGTTCCAGTTGTTTTTCGGGCAGATCAAAAATTGATACAAACAGTTGAAAAACAGCTGCGGCGTCTGCTCGCGGATAGGCCTGGGAATCCGCAGCCGAGAGTGGCGAGCGAGCTTTGGGTAAAATCTCGTTTGCCTCATGTAAAAAGCGCTGCCATTTGGCATAAAGCGCAAGAGGGTCCTGCAGATGAGGCCGCTCATCTATCAGCGTTTGCAAATCGATGGTCATGATAATCCTTAGGGAATTTTAGGGTAGGTAAGGGCGATTGGCGTTCCGGTTAAGCCTTCTTCAAGGAAAACGCGCAGCTGCTCCATCTCAGTCTCTGACAGATGCAGAGGCTGCAAGACTTTGTTGTCCTTGCCGCCGCCTGCGTTGAAAAAGGCAATCACCTCTTTTAAGCTGCCGTAAATGCCATTGTGCATATAGGGCGCGGTTTGACCTATCTCCCGCAAAGTCGGCGTCCTGAAGGCTTTCCAGTCTTTCGGGTCTTTGGTGATCAGGTATCTGCCGGGATCGGTTGAAAGAGTGCGATAGTCCGGGAAATGGTAAACCTTGGCAACGAACCGTCGGGTGGTGGCAATGCGCGGATCTTTCAGGTGTTCGGGATTTTCTTCGACATTTAATACGTGAAACCGGTCGTCGGCCATTTTCACCCCATAATGGCAGGTAGTGCAATGGCCTTTGCCGGTAAAGATACGGTAGCCCTGCAGCGCATCCGGCGAGAGGGCCTCCTGGGCGCCGCCGAGGAATCGATCAAGGGGGGTATCTTGACAAATCAGGGTCCTCTCAAAGGCGGCAAGCGCCATGGCAATGCGCTCTTTGGTAATGTCACTATCGCCGAAAACTTCAGTAAATGCGGCAACATATTCAGGGACAGAGCGGATTTCCTCCTCTACGAAGTCGAGATTCTGGTTCATCTCAAAAGCCGACATCATCGGGAAAAGAGCCTGCTCCTCGAGACTTGCCGCGCGGCCATCGTGGAACAGCAGTTTCTGGAAGGCGACACCGATCAAGGTCGGTGCATTGCGCCAGTTCCGGGTGGTGGGGTAGGATAAAGAGATGTCCATTCCGTCGCCGTAGCCCTGATTGGGGTCATGGCAGGTGCCGCAGTTCATGGTGCCGTCACCGGACAGGCGCCTATCAAAAAAAAGCTTCTTGCCGAGCTCGATTTTGGCTGGAGTCTGTGGATTTTCCGCCGGAATCGGCACCTCGGTAAAAGGCACAAGGGTGCCGGTTGTTGCGGGCCTCGGCAATAAAAGCACCACCAGGAGCAGCCAGAAGATCGTTTTCATCGTTACTTTTTCGCCTGTGCCAACTGCGCATCGATGATTTTTTTAAAGTACTCGAAAGGTCTCTCGCCAACGACCTGCATGCCGTTGATATAAAACGTCGGCGTGTTGTACAGATCGATCGACTCCGCCAGCTGCACGTCCTGTTCAACTTCTTTGGCGAGCTTGCCGCTGGATAAGGCCTTGGTGAATTGAGGCATATCCAATCCCAGTTCCTCGGCATATAAGAGCAGACTTTTCTGGTCGAGTTTGGGGGAGCGGCTGATCAGCATATCGTGCATTTGCCAATATTTTCCCTGGTCTTTAGCGGCAAGTGAGGCAATTGCTGCGATCTTGGAAAAATCTCGATATTTATAGGGGTAATTTTTTATGACCAGGCGGATTTTACCGGGATAGGTCGCAAGAATCTGTTTGACGGTCGGACCGGCCGCCACACAGTGCGGTCATTGGAAATCGATAAATTCAATGATTGTGATCGGCGCATCGGCCGGTCCCATGGTCGGCGAGTCGCCGATGGGAATGTCAGTTTTTGGGGCTTCGGCTTGCGCCATTGTGCATAGCAGCAGAAAAGCAATACAGAGCACTAGTCTCTTCAGCATGGCAGATAAAAGAGGGGAAACCGAAGTATCCCCTCTTCTCCTTAAGGGTTTGAATGAAAAAAATTTACCACACCATCACATCTTGCCGGCCGCTTTCATCCATTTGGGATACCTTTTCCTGGCGCTTTCCAGCGGCAAGGTGCCACTTACCATGAGCTGGAAGGTGCCGGGGTTGGCCAACGTGCCAAGATAGATATGTACCGGTACGGCGATGACAAAGATAGCGAATGCGACATTATGCACCAGGTGGGCTATAAGCATCAGCGCGGTATTGTCCTTCATCAGCCAAATGCCGAAACCGGACAGGGCAATGGCAATACCTGCGGCGACAATCGCCAGGTAATAGAGCTTCTGGCCGGGATTGTATTTGCCCATCGGCGGCACGGTCACCTTGCGCGACAGGTAGCCGCCGGCCACCTTAAACCACTGCACATCATCAGCGTCGTAGTGTAAAGCATCAACCAGATAATGTCGCATTGAGTACAAAAGAGAAAGACAAAAGACTACTCCCCCCCAATTATGCACGTTTTTCATCGGGGTGTAGCCGCCGAAGATCGAACTGACCCCGTCTAAATGAAACAAAAAAGCGTATCCGGTGATCATCAGCAGGATGCAACTTCCTGCCAGAATCCAGTGATTAATAATTTCATCGATACTTGATTTTCTAACCATCTCTGCCATGTTATACCTCCTTTTCCTCTTCCTTGTGGGGGCCAATGGCCAGATAATGGATTGCCGCGGCTGCGACCACGCCGCCCAGGCCAAACAGTGAGAGCGGCTTTAAATAGGTGTGCCAGAAAACCACACTGCTTGGGATGCTTGGATTCTGTTTCATACCGTACAGCTGCGGTTCGTCCTTGAAGGCGTATACCGAGCCCAGACCGTCCAGGTCTTTTTCGCCATACAGAGTGGTAAAACCTTCTTTTTTGGCGGTATCGATAAGCCCATCGCGATCGCCGAACTTCAAAGCCCCGGTGGGGCAGGTCTTGACACAGGCGGGGGTCATGCCGGCGCCGATGCGATCGAAGCAGAGATGACATTTGGTTATTTTGCCGTCCGCATCGTAGCGGGGAACATCAAACGGGCAGGCGGTGACGCATAGCTTGCAGCCGATGCACTTGTCGCGGTCATAGGCGACGGCGCCTTCCGCCGTATGATACAGGGCTCCTGAGGGACAGATCGTAACGCAACCCGCGTCCTCGCAGTGCATACATCGACGGCTGACAAACAGCCAGCGCACCGGCTTTTCCTTTGACGGGACCTCGCTGAACTGGATGATATTATATGCCGCACTGGCCAGATCCGGTGGATTCTGATAGGTGCCGTGATTGGTGGTTTCAAGCCCCGGCAGCTGGTTCCAGGATTTACAGGCCACCTGGCAAGCCCTGCAGCCAATGCAGGCTTCAGGCGTCACCAGGATCGCTTTGCGATTTTTTGTGGTATCGTTTGCCATAGTGCTCTCCCTATGCCTTTTGGACGTTGACCATAAAGGCCTTCGACTCAGGTATCATTGTGTTTGCGTCGCCGACGTTCGGTGTCAGCAGGTTGGCACTGTCGTAACCTTGGCCATCTTCGGGGAACTGCCAGCCGAAATGCCAGGGAAGGCCAACCTGATGGACGGTTGCGTCGCCTATCTTGAATGGCCTGAAGCGCCCGGAAACTACAGCCACCGCCTTGACCTTGCCGCGGGCGGAGGAAACAACCACCGTCTCGCCGTTGGTCAGTTGCAGATCTTTGGCAAGCTCCGTACTCATCTCGACAAAGTTCTGCGGCTGCATTTCCAAAAGCCATGAACAGTGACGGGACATACAGCCGGTCTGCCAGTGCTCGGTGACCCTGTAGGTGGTGCCGACAAAGGGAAAACGCATATCGCATGAAGCATAGGCGTCCATCTCGTCGCCGAAGATCTTGATGGTCGGATTGATCCGCTGTCCGGACATCGAGTTTATTTCGACCGGACATTCCAATGCCTCATAATGTTCCGGAAACGGGCCTTCGGCCAGCCCCGGACCAAATACTGAAGCCACGCCATCGGGTTTCATGATGAATGGCAATTTACCCGATGCCGACATCGGCGGGGCACCTCCGTCGGGAACATCGCCTTCCCAGGCTCCGGTTTTGCCGCCCGCCAGAGGCTTGGTTGCATTCCAGGTGATCAGGGCGCGATTGGGATCCCAGGGTTTTCCCTGCAGATCGACCGATGCCCGGTTGTAGATAATCCGCCGGTTAACCGGCCAGGCCCAGGCCCAGCCCGGATACAAACCAAGGCCGGTGGCATCTTCCTTGCCGCGCCGCGCCATCATATTGACCGGCTTGCCATCTTTTAAGATATAGGAGTTGCAGTACAGCCAGTTGCCGCTCGAAGTGGAACCGTCGGCCTGCAGATAGGCAAAGCTGGGTACCAGATCGCCTTTCTTACCGATACGCTTGGGCGGCTCCACCTTGGTGTCGTAGACATCTTCCAGATAATAGCCGTTGATCTCTTTGGCGACGGCGTGGGTGTCTATATGCTTGACCTTGCCCGCCGCGTCTTTTTCGCCATAGTCCCAGCTCAGGTTGACGATGGGATCGGGATAGGCGCCGCCTTCCTTTTGGTAGAGTTCTTTAACCTTGAAAAACAGTTCATTGATTATCTCGGCATCGGGCTGCGAGCCACCCTGGGGTTCGATGGCTTTATAGCGCCATTGTGCCCAGCGTCCGGAGTTGGTGATGCTGCCTTCTTTTTCCATTGATGAGCAGCAGGGCAACATAAAGACCTCGGTCTGGATATCCGCCGGGTTCATGTCCGGACCGCGCCAGAAAGAGGCGGTTTCGTTATCAAAGAGATTGACGTTGACCAGCCATTTCAGCTTGGCCATGGCCTTCCTCGTCTTGTTGGCGTTGGCCCCGGAACAGGCCGGGTTCTGTCCCCAGGCGAAAAAGCCGTCGAATTCTCCTTTGTACATCTTATCAAAGATCATCAGCCACGAGGCGTTCATGCCGACATCGAGCTTGGGCATCCAGGAATAACCGAAATCATTTTCTTTGGTAGCAGCTTCTCCGTAGACCGCCTTCAAATAACTGGCAATATATTTGGGCCGGTTGGACCACCAGTTGACACTGCCCGGTTCATTGGATTTCGGAGTGTATTTTTCATTGTAAGCGGCGAGATCGACCAGGGCCGCATTCGGCACGGCGTTGTAGCCGGGGAGGATATGAAAGAGGATGCCGTGGTCGGTGGAACCCTGCACATTTGACTCCCCGCGCAGAGCATTGACCCCGCCACCGGGCATGCCCATGTTGCCAAGGAGCAGCTGGATGATGGTCATTGCCCGGATATTCTGGGTGCCGATGGTGTGCTGGGTCCAGCCCATGGCGTAGCATTCGGTGCCGACCCTGTCGGCCTTGCCGGTAGAGCCATAGAGCTTATATACCTCCATGAGTTTATCCATCGGTGTCCCGGTGATGGAGGCTACCAGTTCCGGGGTGTAGCGGGTAAAATGCTTTTTCAGAAGCTGGAACACGCTGTTTGGGTCCTGCAGGCTGGTGTCTTTTAAGGGCAGGCCATCTTCGCCTTTTTGAAAGGTCCAGGTCGATTTATCGTATTTTTTGGTCTCCAGGTTGTAGCCGGAGTAGAGACCGTCGAGATCCGCCGGTCCTTTAAAGTCCGGGTTGACCAGAAAAGCGGCATTGGTGTAGTTGACCACGTATTCTTCGAGATACAGCTTGTTTTGCAGGATGTAGTTGATCATCCCGCCAAGAAAAGCGATGTCTGTACCGGAACGTAATGGGGCGTAGAGATCGGCCTTCGCGGCGGTCTGCGATAAACGAGGGTCGACACAGATGAGTTTGGCACCCTTCTCCCGGGCGCGCATTATCCATTTCATTGAAATGGGATGGTTTGAGGCTGGATTCCCGCCCATGGCGAGGATGACATCAGAATTTTTCAGGTCAATCCAGTGATTGGTCATTGCACCGCGTCCGAACGACTCTGCCAGAGCCGCAACAGTTGCGCTGTGTCAGATACGCGCCTGGTGTTCGACGTACACCAGGCCCCAGGACCGGACAAGTTTTTGCAGCAGGTAGCACTCCTCGTTGTCCAGCGCGGCACTGCCGACGTGGGCGATTTTATCGGTGCGGTTGACGACAAAGTCCTTGTCGACCATGACCTCGGTACCATCAGGCTGCACCTCTTTTACTTTTGCACTCGACGTGGTCTTGAAATTCTTATCCCGGGTGTCCTTGACCAGCCGGGCAATCTTATCGAGCGCCCATTCCCACTCAACCTGCTGCCACTGACTCGCCCCCGGAGCGCGGTACAACGGCTTGCCCACTCGTTTGTCGTTGTTGGCCAGCTGCATGACGGATGCGCCTTTGGAGCAGAGGGTCCCTTCGCTGATCGGATGGTCCGGATCACCCTCGGTGTTGATTATTTTGCCGTTTTCCGCATAGACGATGATGCCGCAGCCAACGGAACAGTAGGGGCAGATTGTCGTTGTCTGCTTGGCATTTTTAATCCGCAATTCGCTCGCATAAGCCTTTGCCGAATCGAGGTTGACGCCAAGCGATGCGATCAGTGCAGTACCGCCTGACAGCTTTAAAAAATCGCGCCTTGATACTCCCATGTAAGACTCCTTTGCTGTTTGTCACCATTGAGGTGAAAATGTAAAGCCCGATTGCTCTCAGTCGGGCCGTGTACAGGATGTAACCGTAACCGGATTTTAGACTCTTTAACATTGCCTATAGAGGGGAAAAATGCTACAGAAAAATGCGTCCCGAGGGCAAAACGATCAATTGTTTTTTATCTTTTATAATTAACGAGATATCTGTAAGTAAAGAGGTTAGAGAAAGCCAGTATTTTGCCTCAAAAATAATCAGGAAAAAGTCCTGTGCGCTGTAGGTTAAAAGCTTACAGAACGCCGAGCATAGTTACTATTCAAGTGAGAAAGCGGTGGCGCATGAACCAATAATGTATAAAATGGTAGAAAAATATTGGCACTATAAATTGACAAGGTGATACTATGGCGACAACTAAAAAGACGGTTTTACACGGCTGGCATAAGGAACACGGCGCCAATATGGCGCTTTTCGGCAATTACGATATGCCGCTTTGGTATAAGACGGGTGCAAAAGCTGAACATCTGGCGGTCATCCAGCATGCCGGAATTTTTGATACCAGCCATATGGCTGCGGTAGCGGTGAAAGGGCGAGATGCGCGCGCTCTTTTACAGCGCTGTCTCAGTAAAGACCTTAATTCCTGCCTTGGCCAGGGGACTTCGGGACTGGTGGACGGGCGCTGTGTCTACGGCGTCTTTTTGGCTGAGGATGGCACGGTAATCGATGATGCCATCGTCTTCCAACTGCAGAGTCAATCTTATATGGTGGTGGTCAATGCCGGCATGGGCGGTGCAATTGCTGAGTTGCTTAATACAACCACCGGGGACCAATCGGTATCGATAACCGATCTGACCGATATGATCGGCAAGATGGATATTCAGGGGCCGGATTCAGCCCGACTCCTGAAAAAAATTATCAAGAACCCGGCCGCACTCTTTGATAGTTTAGTCTATTTTTCCTTCAAGGGTGGTTTTGGTGAGTTGCAGAGCGCAACTGCTGTAGAGCTGGTGGACGGGACACCATTAATCGTTTCGAGGACCGGTTATACGGGCGAATTCGGCTTTGAACTGTTTGTGGCTATAGATCGCCTGGTTCCGTTGTGGGCCATGATCCTTGAGGCGGGCAGCGCCCAGGGGTTGGTGGCCTGCGGTCTGGCGGCACGTGATTCGCTTAGAGCCGGAGCCGTCCTGCCGCTTTCGCACCAGGATATCGGGCCATGGCCATTTCTCAATAATCCATGGCCCTTTGCCTTGCCGTACAATGCGGCGCATGACGGTTTTACGAAAGACTTTATCGGTGGCAAGGCGTTACTCCAGTCAAACTGGGACAAACATACCCTGCCGTTCGCCGGGTTTGATCCACGCAAGATCCCTTCGGGAGGCAACAGCTTCGTCACTGATAAAGCGGGAAATCGCCTGGGAACAATTCTCACCTGCACCACCGATATGGCTATTGGCCGCGAGGCCGGTCAAATCGTCAGTATTGCCGGCCAGCCTGGTTTTCAGGCCAAAGGCCTCTGCTGCGGATTTGTTCAGCTTGATAAAAAGTTTTCTCCTGGTGAGCAGGTCATTCTAAGTGATGGCAAGCGAAAAATTACGGTTGAAATTCGGGCGGATATTCGGCCGGACCGAACAGCCAGAAAAGCAATGCGTCTAATGGTGGATTGATTTTGGATTGTAGTGGGTAACCAAAAATTACAGGGAGGTAAGGGCCGTGAAAGAATTGAGTGAGCTGAATTTTCGTGAGGGACTGCGTTATACCGATGATCATGAATGGGTGACCGAGAACGGGGCCACTCTCAAAATCGGCGTCAGTGATTATGCGCAGGATCAGATGGGCGATATTGTCTATGTCGAGTTGCCGGATGTGGGCGCCACTTTTGAAAAGGGTGAGGAATTCGGCACGCTCGAGTCGGTGAAAGCGGTGTCTGAGCTGTATATGCCGATAGGCGGTGAAATCGTTGCCGTCAACGAAGATCTTGCCGACGCCCCGGAATTGATCAATGAGGATTCGTATAGCCACTGGATTATTGAAATCAAACCTGCCGATACAAGCGAGCTTGAAGAGCTGCTGTCAGTCAATGGTTATCGGGAGTTACTCAAAGGATAATATCATGCGCTATTTGCCCCATACCGACCAGGAAATTACCGCCATGCTGGAGGTGATCGGCAGAAAAAGCCTCGATGAGCTTTTTTGTTCGGTGCCCGATCATTGCCGCCACGAAAAATCGATGGCCTTGCCTGAACCGCTCAATGAATGGTCCTTGACCGATCATTTTGACGAGTTAGCCGAGGCGATGCAGGTCAACCACAAATATAAAATTTTGTTCGGGGCCGGCAGTAATCAACATAACATTCCGGTCACCATCAGCTCCTTGATGGGCAGATCGGAATTTCTCACTGCCTACACCCCATATCAGCCGGAGATGGCTCAGGGAACTCTGCAGGGGATCTATGAATACCAGACCCTGACGGCCAGGCTGCTGGGCATGGATGTGGCCAATGCCTCGATTTATGATGGGGCTTCGGCCCTTGCCGAGGCGATGCTTATGGGGTTACGGATTAGTAAGAAAAAGACTAAAGTGGCGATTTCTGCAGCGGTTCATCCGCATTATCGCGAGGTGGTGAAAACCTATCTCAAGCCGACGGAGCATGAAATAATAGATCTGCCGACCGGCCAAGATGGAAGAACCGATGTATCGAATCTTACGGGTATCGACGGACTCGCCGCAGTTGCCGTTCAGTCGCCGAATTTTTTCGGGGTTATCGAAGATCTGCCCGCTCTGGCCCAGGCTATTCATGACGTCCACGCCCTTTTTATCACCACTTTTACCGAACCACTCGCCTACGGCCTGCTCAAAAATCCGGGCCAATGCGGCGCGGATATTGCCTGCGGCGAGGGGCAGAGTTTTGGCCTGCCAAGGTCTTTCGGCGGAGCAGCCCTGGGCATGTTTGCCTGCCGGGAGAAGTTCACCAGGAACATGCCAGGTCGTCTGGTCGGTGAAACGACCGATATTGAAGGAAATCGAGGTTTTGTTCTGACTCTTTCAACGCGAGAACAGCATATTCGCCGCGAGAAAGCAACGTCAAATATATGTTCCAATCAAGGTATTTGTACCTTGACTGCGGCGATGTATATGGCTTCTCTGGGTGGCTCGGGACTCAGAGAACTGGCCCGGCTCAACTATGATAAGTCGGAATATTTTAAAAAACAGCTGGTGCAGAACGGGGCGCGTCTGGTCTTTGATGCGCCGACTTTCAATGAATTCGTGGTTGAGTTTGATGAGGATTTCAAACCGATTTATAACAGGCTGCTGGCGAAAAAGATTGTCGCCGGCTTGGAACTGGGGAGGTTATACCCTGAGCTTGTCGGCAAATATCTCTTTTGCGCCACGGAAACGACTAACAAGGAAGTAATCGATGCAGTGGTAGCGGAGGTGAAACCATGACCAAAACACCGGGTATCAGCGGACTGATTTTTGATGAACCCCTGCTCTGGGAAAAAGGTAAAAAAGGTCGACACGGGATGAGTATTTCGGCAAGTGATGTGCCCAGCTCCGAGCTTGCCGCCGAGCTGCAGGGGACAGGACCGGATTTCCCCGACTTAAGCGAAGTCGATGTGGTGCGGCATTATACCCGCCTGTCGCAATGGAATTACGGGGTCGACAGCGGCATGTATCCGCTTGGCTCGTGCACCATGAAGTACAATCCGAAAATCAACGAAAGGCTGGCGGCCACCCCGGAGCTGGCGGCCGCCCATCCGATGCTGGTCGATGAACAGGTCCAGGGCAGTCTGCAGATCATGTACGAGCTGCAGCAATATTTAGCGGCCATCACCGGGCTCCCGGGGGTATCCCTGCAGCCGGCGGCCGGTGCCCATGGTGAGCTGACCGGGATGCTGGTTTTTGCCGCCTATCATCGCAGCCGTGATTCGAAGAGAACCAAAATCCTTATTCCCGATACCGCCCATGGCACCAATCCGGCCAGTGCGGCGCTGTGCGGCTATAAGCCGGTGCCGATAAAATCCGGGGCAAACGGCATACTCCGGGTCGACTCCATTGCCGAAGCAATGGACGAAGAGACCGCCGGGATCATGATCACCAACCCCAATACCCTGGGCCTCTTTGAGACCAATATCCGCGAAATTGCCGATATCGTCCACGCCAAGGGTGGTCTGGTATATGGTGACGGGGCCAATATGAACGCGATCATGGGAATCATCGATGCGGCGAGATGCGGCATCGATGTGATACATCTGAATCTGCATAAGACCTTTTCCACTCCCCATGGCGGCGGTGGGCCGGGGGCCGGACCGATCTGTGTCACTGCGGAGCTTGAGAAGTATCTGCCGATCCCCAGCGCCATAAAAGATGGGGAGATCTATCGCCTTAATTATAACCGCCCGGAAACAGTCGGCAGGGTGCATGCCTTCCATGGCAATTTCTCGGTGTTGATTCGGGCCTATTGTTATATAAGGAGCATGGGGGCAGAAAACCTGAAAAAAGCCAGTCAGCTGGCGGTGCTCAATGCTGCCTATATCAAGGAGAAGTTAAAGGGCACCCTGCAGCTCGCCTACAACCGACCGTGCATGCACGAATGTGTCTTTTCCGACGCCCTGCAGGTGGAAGATAAAATCACTACTCTTGATATGGCGAAACGACTTATCGACCATGGCTATCATCCCCCGACCATTTATTTTCCGCTGGTGGTACACGGGGCGCTGATGATTGAGCCGACCGAAACCGAGTGTAAAGACGATATCGATCAGTTTATTGCCACGGTGAAGCTGGTGGTGCAGGAAGGCAAAGACCATCCCGAACTGCTCAAACAGGCACCAGTGAAGGCCAAGCTGCGCCGCCTGGATGAAACCCAGGCGGCCCGCAGGCCCTGTCTCTGCGGCTGACCTGGTGGGAGAGCTGAAAAACGCCGCGCGCCTGGTTGCTCTCGGCATAAGCGATTATCGTACGGCGTATCAGCTGCAACAGGTACTGGTTGAAAAAAGGTGGCGGGGAGAGATCACAGAGGATCTCTTTCTGGTCACCGAACATCCGCCGACCTTTACCCTGGGAAGGCGGGGAGGTCTGCAGAATCTGGTGGTTTCGGAGCAGTTTCTGCAGACCAGGAACATCCCGCTGGTGCATATCGAAAGAGGCGGCGATATAACCTATCACGGGCCTGGACAGCTGGTGGTTTATCCCATTATCAAGCTGCGCGAGGCGGCACTTTCGGTCGCCCGGTATGTGCATCTGCTCGAGGAGCTGATGATCAGCCTGGTGATGGAGTTCGGTTTGGCGGCCGGCCGGGATTTACGAAACCATGGCATCTGGGTTAAGCAGCGAAAACTCGGCAGCGTCGGCATTGCTATACGGCATGGAGTGTCTTTCCATGGTTTAGCCTTAAATGTTGAAAACTCTCTTGAGCCTTTTTCCTGGGTCAATCCCTGTGGCCTCACCGGGGTGTCGATGACCTCTCTCAGCCGCGAATGTGGTTTTACAATTGCGCTTGAGCTGGTGCAGGAAAAACTTGCCGGTCAGCTGCAGCAGATTTTCACCCGCGAATTCATTCCCCTTGCTAAGGATCATTCTGATGTCAGACTCACAACACCAGATAAAGACCGGCAAACCAAAGTGGCTTAGACGGAGTCTGCCAACTGGTCCGGAATATGAAAAAATCCGTCAACTGCTGAAAAGCCACGACCTCACTACGGTCTGCCGGGAGGCCCAGTGTCCCAACCAGTTTGAGTGCTACGGTAAAGGGACGGCCACCTTTATGATTCTCGGTGACAGGTGTACGCGCAACTGCCGCTTCTGTGCGGTAGGCCACCAGCCGCAGGGTCTGCCCGACCCGGAAGAAGCCAACCGGGTCGCCGAAGCAGTGGTAATCCTTGGGCTGCGCTATGCGGTGGTTACCTCGGTGACACGAGACGATCTGGCCGATGGCGGTGCGGCTTTTTTTGCCGCGACCATCCGCACCATTCGGAAAAAGAGCCCAAACACTCTGGTTGAGGTGCTTATTCCCGATCTGCAGGGCAATTGGCAGGCCCTGCAGACCATTCTTGCCGCCGCTCCCGACGTGCTCAACCATAATATCGAAACCATGGCCGGCCTCTATCCCACCGTGCGACCACAGGCCATCTATCAGCGTTCCCTGGGACTTATCAGCAAGGTAAAGGCAATCAATCCGAAGATACCGGCTAAATCCGGTATCATGCTCGGCCTTGGGGAGACCCACACCGAACTGGTGCAGACCTGGCAGGATCTGCGCAGCGCAGGCTGTGATATTCTCACCATGGGCCAGTATCTCCAGCCGAGTGCCAACCATCTGCCGGTACAGCGTTTTCTGCCGCCGGAGGAGTTTGCCGATCTGCAGCAGCAGGCAGAGGCTATCGGTTTTGCCGGTGTCGCCTCGGGGCCTTTTGTCCGGAGCAGCTACCAGGCGGAGAAACTCTATCGTCAGGCGGTCCGCCGCATGCATAAAGAGCAGTCCCTCGAATAAGCCGTCGCCGCATATTTTTATCTTTGTCCATTCCAGATGGAGCCAGATGCTTCTTTTCACCTCAGTCTTGATCAAGAATACTGATCAAGACTGAGGTTTGACTTTAACAATGTTCTTTAATAATTAATTCATCAGCAAATTTGGAACATACATACTAAGGGCTGGTATATAAGTCACAAGGAGCAAAGTGATCACCATCACCAGATAAAACGGCCAGATCGTTTTAATCGTATCTTCCATCCTGACGTTGCCAACCGCACAGCCAACAAAAAGTACTGATCCGACCGGAGGGGTCACCAGGCCAATCCCCAGATTGATCATTAGAACGATACCGAACTGGACCGGATCCATCCCCAGTTGGGTCATAACCGGCAGGAAGATTGGAGTACAAATTATAATAAGCGGCGACATGTCCATGAATGTTCCGAGAAACAGCAGGATGATATTGACAATGAGCATTATGATAATGGGATTGTCCGATATCGACTTCAGCAGCATGAACAGTCTGTCGGGTACTTGATTGAGGGCCAGGAGCCATGCAAAAGAGGCTGCTGTGCCGATGATCAGCAGCACCATGGCTGTTGTCTTAACAGCACCAAGTGTTGCAGCCACGAAATTTTCCCATTTTAAGGTGCGATAAAAAATTCCGGTCACGAGCATAGCGTAAATAACGGCAATTGCAGCTGATTCTGTAGCCGTGAAGATCCCGGACAGAACCCCGCCAACAATAATAATTGCTGTCATAAGTCCCGGCAGAGCTTTAGCAAAAAGTAGAATCAGAATTTTAAAGCCCGGGAATGTTTCACGGGGATAGCCACGCTTTAAGGCGACGAGATACGTCGCAACCATCAGCGCCAATCCCGTCAATATACCGGGCACGAACCCCGCCATAAAAAGAGCTGAAACTGAAACCGTACCACCTGCGGCAATTGAGTAGATAATCATGTTATGGCTCGGCGGGATAATCAAACCAATTGTTGCAGAAGTCACAGTCACGTTAACGGCATAATCGGCGTCGTACCCCTTCTCTTTCATCATCGGGATTAAGGTTGATCCTAAGGCGGAAACATCGGCTACTGCCGAACCGGATATGCCTCCGAACAGCATTGATGATAATACGTTGACCAAGCCTAAGCCTCCACGGATATGCCCGATAACGGCATTGGCCAAGCGAACCAATCGTTCCGATATCCCCCCGTGCTGCATCAACTCACCCGCATATATAAAAAACGGTATAGCCATGAGTGAGAATACGTTCATCCCGGAGGCCATGCGTTGAAATACGATCATAGGCGGTATATCCATATACACAACAGTGGCCATTGCCGAAGCACCCAAGGTGACAGCAACGGGAACGCCCAACAGTAAAAGTAATATAAACGTGCCGAAAAGAACGATGAGTTCCATATTACGAATCCGCCCTGTTTAAAAGTGTCGAGACGATATGCTCCAGGGAAAAAAGAACAAAAAGGGCACCAGCCAAAGGGAAGGGAAGATAACTGAGTCCCGTTGGTACGCCAAGAGTGGGAATGATATGCGTCCAGGTCGAAATGACCATATCCATCCCAAACCAGACCATTCCGCCTCCAAAGGCTAAGACAATAAGGTGCGTAACGATCAGTACTATTTTTCGGGGCAGAGGCGGCAAACTGTCTCTGAAGATAACGAGGCCGATGTGCGTTTTATCCCTGATTCCCGTTGCTGCCGCAAAGAGAATAAAGTACAGCATCAACAACAGACAGAACTGTTCCGACCAGCGGGGCGTATCATTCAGAATATACCGGGCATACACCTGCCATCCGACGGTAGCGGTCATAAGCACCAGTCCGAAGGCGCTGAACCAGAGGCATGCCCTGGAAATTATCCGATTAAATGCAGTCATATAGGAAAACATACAAATCTCGATAAAGTTGGCCCGGTAGCACCATCGCGTCACTTCCGAGCCAATCCGTTTATTTATTTGACAGCCTGAATTCGCTTGACCAGATCTTTAAGTTCCGGAGTGTTGGCAAAACGTTCATAAACCGGGCCCATGGCATCGATAAAAGGTTGCTTGTCGACATTTTCAAGAACCTCATTACCATTAGCCAGGACGATTTTTTTGGATTGTTCTACTCTTTGATTCCATAAATCGCGCATAACCTGAACTGATTCAACAGCGGCTTTGCGGACCAGATCCTGGTCTTCTTTGCTCAGCTTGTCCCAGGTCTTTTTAGACATAACCAGAACTTCCGGAGACATGGAGTGCTGATCGAGCGAATAATATTTGGCCACCTCAAAATGCCGTGTCGACTCGTAAGAAGGCCAGTTGTTCTCAGCACCGTCGATTACACCGGTTTTCAAAGCTTCGTACACTTGCCCAAACTCCATCGGTGTAGCGTTTGCCCCAAGTGCTTCCATGGTGGCGACGAACAAATCTGAATTCTGGACCCTGATTTTCATCCCTTTCATGTCGGCTGGAGATTTAATCTGATGTTTGGAGTTATAAAATGATCGTGCTCCAGAGTCATAGTAAGCAAGACCGACCAATCCATGGGGAATCATGGCATCAAGGATCTCGCGGCCGATTTCACCATCCATTACCTTATACATATGCTCCTCGGAACGAAAGATATAGGGCAGTGCAGGGATAGCGGTTTCCGGGATAAAACCGTTCAGAGGCGCAAGATTGACGCGATCCAGATCAATAGCTCCGGCAATGGTCTGCTCAATTGTGGCTTTTTCTTCACCCAACTGTCGTCCGGGAAAAACCTTGATTTTCATTCGCCCGTCCGTCCACTTATCAAGCAGACTACTCATATTCATGACCGCCTGAACAGTGGGATAGTCTTCTGCATGGGTATCCGCACTTCTGAAAACCATATCCTTTGCAAATGCCGGAACAGCGAGCATCAGACACAGCAAACCTACCGAAATCATTCCTGACTGTTTCTTGAACATGTTTCACCTCCTTGAGTTAGTTTGAACAGCACTAAACAACACCATTGTTTTTTTAGTGCCATACATACTATTGTACGCTCCCATATCTATCTCAAAATAAAGTGCCCCAGGTGTACCATTTTGACTAAATGATTGGCACAACCCTGTTAGCAGGAGAGTTGTAAATCTCCTGGAGAACGAGAGCACCTGCACCCCGCGCATAATTTGTCGGTTCCCATTTTTGTATGTGCAGTCGAGTGGGTGCACCTACCTGAAAAGAAATATCTTTATGCAGGGTCGTCTTCATTGGGGCAAACAGCAGATCTTCAGCAAGAACTCCTTTTCCTGAAATAATTATCTTTTCAGGATCAAATAATTTATGGAGATTGCTCAATCCTATACCAAGTTTTTCGCCGACATTCCTATAGATGGCAACGAGCTCCTGGTTGCCGTTTTTTGCCTCTTTAAGTACTTCCTCAATTTTTAGAGGGCCTTCCTGTTTGCGTTGCCAGGATCCTCTTTTCAATGCCGCTTCCGCGTCGCGTAAAATTGCATTATTACCGCATATCGCCTCCAGACAACCCCTCTCGCCACACCTGCAGAGCGGTCCCTCCCTGTCCACAACCGTATGGCCAAATTCGCCGGCAACCCCTCGGCTTCCCCGGTATATTTTGCCATCAATAACCATGCCCATGCCAATGCCATGTTCTGTGGTAACCAGCAGGAAATTGTCGATACCTCTGCCAACTCCAAACCATTGCTCAAACACGACAAGTGTGTTGGCGCTGTTCTCAATATAGACAGGGATATTGGTCCGCTTGCGAACCAGTTCAGCCAGCTTAATGTCTTTCCAGTTATAGTTAGGGAAGAAGTGGATATGCCCCTTGCGGGAGTTTATCAAGCCGGGTATTGCTATCCCGATCCCGGACACCTGATTCTTGGAAAAATCCGAGTCCCACAGGCAGGTCTGCACAGCTTGAACAAGTGTATCGACTACCTTCCCAACTGAAAGATCGTCGGGATCCAGGCTTTCTGAATATGTGTTGATTATCGAGGCCTGGAGATCCATAAGAACAACGGTCACTTGATTAACCGACAGGTGGACCCCCACCGTAAAAGCCCCCTGGGGGTTGAGAGATAATGGGACAGGGCGTCTACCGCCCGCAGATTTGTCGCTTGCTCTCTCAATTAACATTCCTTCACATAAGAGCTCAGCAGTTATACCGGTTATGGTTGACTGGCTTAGTCCCGTTGCACGAGAGATATCCACTCGAGAGACTGACCCGGCGCCTCGAATAGCATGCAATATTGCAAAGCGGTTGATGGCCCGCATGAGATCTCTATTTGCTGCAGCCATTGAAGAAGCTCCCGTTGTGAAGAATAAATATAATTTAGTGAATGAATTAATTACGCAAATATAACCCAATGTCAATAAATATTTTGGCTGGAGTGGTTGTTTATTAATGTCGATTTACCAGTAAATAAAACTGCAAAACAGTAAGATAACGAATGCAGTATCCCACCTCTGTATTACTTTATTTACTGAGTGAATAAAGATCTTGACAAGTTGTCGCTACTTTCCTAATGTCCATCTAGTTATATTTTTTCCACTGGTTCCCGGCGCCCATCCGACAAGAAAAGAAGTGAGAGATTGAAAGGAGATACAATGAGTTATCTTGAGGACATATTCAGCCTTGAAGGTCAGACAGCAGTAGTTACCGGAGGTGCAGGTGCAATCGGCTCCGTTATGTCCGACGCCCTGCTCCAGGCCGGCGCAAACGTAGTAGTCTGGAGCAGGACGAAAAACTCTCTCGATACATTTGTCCAGAGATACAGTGACAGGCCTGAGTTGCTCTCGAGAATCCATACCACCGAAGTAAACACTAGTGATGAGCGCAAGGTTGAAAGAGCGCTGGACGAAGCCGTTTCCCGCTTCTCCATGCCGGAAATACTGATCAACGGCGTGGGTGGTAATAGTGGCAAGCAGCCGTTTGTCGATATTGAGGTCGATCAATTCAAGAACATTCTCGACCTCAATCTTATAGCTGGCCTGGTGGTGCCAACCAAGATTTTTGCCGGAAGGTGGATTAAAAAATCGGTTAAAGGTTCAATTATCAACCTCACTTCCATGACTTCATACAACCCGCTCTCGGGAGTATGGGCATATAATGCGGCTAAATCAGCTACTTTAAACCTTACCATGGGCACCGCCAATGAGTTTGCTGTACATGGCATACGGGTCAACGCCATTGCCCCAGGTTTTTTCCTGGGTAAACAGAACAAGACTCTGCTTATTGATAAGCAGACCGGTGATTACACCGAGCGAGGCAAAGCAGTTATCGACAGAACCCCGTTCAAGCGTTTTGGCGAAGTTTCGGAACTTGCCGGTGCAACGGTTTTTCTCGCCAGTAAAAATGCATCTGGTTTCATCACCGGCGTATCTCTTCCCGTTGACGGCGGATATCTGGTTCACAACATCTGAGGCTTACTATGGGAATAGAAGAATCTGCACAGCAACCGGTACTGACTGAGCAAGATATTGCAAGGACACTCTCCCGGGAGCTTTCCAGTGATATAATAGCGGGTAAAAAAATCCTGGTGCTGACACCGGACACAACCCGTACCTGCCCCCTGCCTTTGATGATTCATCTCCTCCATGACAGAATCGGTAATATTGCTGCCGGCCTTGACTACATGGTTGCTCTTGGCACACACACGCCCTTAAGCGACGAAGCAATCCTCAAACTTTATGGTGTTTCGGAGAAAGAACGAAAAACGGTGTTCAGTAAAACACAATTCCTCAACCACCGCTGGGACCTGCCCGATACTTTGGTGCGGATAGGCTGGATTGAAGAAGAAAAAATAGAGGAACTCTCCGAAGGACGCCTGAAAGAGCGTGTCCCTGTGGATATAAATAAGGCCATATTTGATTACGAGCTGATCATCGTGCTTGGGCCCGTTTTTCCCCATGAAGTAGTCGGTTTTTCCGGTGGTGCCAAATATCTCTTTCCGGGGATATCCGGTGGCGAGTTTCTTCATTCGTTTCATTGGCTTGGGGCAGTGGTTACCTGCCCTGGAACCATAGGGATCAAGCACACTCCGGTAAGAGAGGTGATCAACCAGGCCATGCACCTCGTTGATGTTGAAGTGATATGCCTTGCCATGGTGGTAAAAAATAAAGATGAACTCTTCGGATTATATGCCGGCGATTGTAAAGAGGCGTGGGCCGAGGCAGCTGATCTTTCAGCCAAAGTACATATAATTGTCAAAGACCATGCTTATCACACCGTTTTCGGCGTTTGCCCTCCCATGTATGATGAAATATGGACAGGGGGCAAAGTTATGTACAAGCTTGAACAGGTTGTGGCTGACGGTGGAAAACTCATAATCTATGCCCCGCATATATCTGAAATTTCAAGAACATGGGGAAATTACATGGAAAAAATCGGTTATCATGTGCGGGATTATTTTCTCGAACAACCTGACAAATTCACCGATATCCCCCGCGGTGTTTTGGCCCACTCTACCCATGTCCGGGGAATCGGCAGGATGATTGACGGAATTGAAGTTCCGAGAATTGAAGTGATACTTGCCTCGGCAATCCCGGAAGAGATCTGCAGAAAAATCAATCTGGGCTATATGGACCCGGCCACCATCAATTTCGATGCGTACAAAAATAGAGAAGAAGAAGGCATACTCTTTGTTGAAAAGGCTGGTGAAATTCTTCACCATGTCAGAAAACAAGAATGACCAGATCAGGAGAACAAGATGAAACCTTTCCTTTCGGATAATTTCCTTCTGCAGACAGAAAGTGCCCAAAGGCTGTACCATGAATACGCTGGCTCAATGCCAATTTTCGATTACCATTGTCATCTGCCCGTTGCAGAGATCAGTGACAATAAAAAATTCGCCAACCTTACTGCCATCTGGCTTAATGGCGACCACTATAAGTGGCGGGCCATGCGAGCCAACGGGGTCGACGAACACTACATAACGGGTTCTGCATCCGATAAAGACAAATTCATGGCCTGGGCCAGGACTGTTCCCAAAACAATCCGCAATCCTCTTTATCACTGGACCCACCTGGAACTAAAAAACCCTTTTGGGATAACAGACACCTTGCTCAATGCATCAACTGCTGAAGAAATATACGCAAAATGTTCCGACATGCTTCAGCAGGATGCTTTCAGCACGCAAGGACTACTTAAGCAGATGAATGTCAAGGTTGTCTGCACTACCGACGATCCGACAGACACCCTGAAACATCATAAAAAATTGGCAGAAGACAGTAACTTTTCCGTGAAGGTTTTGCCGGCATTCAGGCCTGACAAAGCAATGGCCGTTGAGAACGTTTTTTCATTTAATAGGTATGTGGACAGTCTGGCAGAAGTCACAGATACAGATATTTCATCTTTTGCGATCTTTCTTGAATGTCTCGACAGCAGGCACGCGTTTTTCCATGCAAGAGGATGCCGGTTATCCGACCATGGTCTTGAACAGCCCTACGCCGAGGAGTATACAAGAGAAAAAACCGCAGCCTCATTCGCCAAAATCAGGTCGGGAAAAACGCTTACAAAAGAGGAAGAACTGGGCTTCAAGTCCGCAATGCTCATTGAGTTCGGCACGATGGATTACGAACGAGGCTGGACCCAGCAGTTTCATTTCGGGGCATTACGAAACAACAACAGCAGGAAGTTTAGGACACTAGGCCCTGATACCGGTTACGACTCCATGGGGGATTTCTCCATGGGTCGACACCTTGCCGGCATGCTGGACAGACTGGAGTCCAAAAATAAACTCGCCAGGACTATCCTCTATGTGCTCAACCCGCGTGACAACGAGCTGATCGCCACCATGGCCGGTAATTTCCAGGACGGAAGTGTTCCGGGTAAAATACAGTTTGGCTCAGGCTGGTGGTTTAATGATCAAAAAGACGGTATGGAACGGCAGATCAATGCGCTTTCCAATATGGGATTGCTTTCCCGATTCGTGGGTATGCTGACCGATTCGAGAAGTTTCCTCTCTTACCCGCGTCATGAATATTTCAGGCGGGTTCTCTGCAACCTTTTCGGGAGCGATATTGAAAACGGTGAGCTCCCGGCAGATTTTGATCTGATAGGCACTACGATACAAGACATCTGCTACAACAATGCCGTCAACTATTTCGGCATTACGGCGGGAGATACGTAATGATCATCGTACTTATCGGACCTATGGGCTGCGGCAAAACAACCGTTGGCCGGTTGCTCGCGGATAAACTGGATTTTGATTTCGATGATGGTGATGATTTCCACCCACCAGCAAACATAGCCAAGATGCGCAGCGGCACTCCCCTGACCGATAAAGACCGAGCCAGCTGGCTAAAAATCCTTGCAAAAAAGATTGCAACGAAAAAGAAGCAGAACGAAAACCTGGTTTTGGCCTGTTCGGCACTCAAGCAGAAGTACCGCGATATTCTGGGCATCAATCAGAACGATGTCATTTCGGTGTTCTTGAAAGGATCATTACCTACCCTAAAAGAACGGGTTGCCTCCAGGAACCATCAATTCATGAATAACGATCTTCTTTTAAGTCAGTTAGAGGCTATGGAAGAGCCCTCGGAAGGGCTCACCATTGATATTCAGAATTCACCGGAAACCATAGTTGAAATCATTGCAGACAAAATATACCGGGATAAATGATATGAAACGTACAGGACAGATTGGTATAGCAGGGCTTGCGGTCATGGGAGAGAACCTGGTTCTTAACATGGCTGATAAAGGATTCAACGTGTCGGTGTACAATAGAACCGCAAGCAAAACGGATCAATTTCTCCAAGGAAGAGCAAAAGGCAAAACCATTTACGGTTATCACGACATTGCTGATTTTTTAGCCTCGCTTGATCGCCCGAGAAAGGTAATGATGATGGTTAAAGCAGGGGAAGTGGTCGATCAATTTATTGACCGGATCCTGCCTATGCTCGATGAAGGGGATATTGTCATAGATGGCGGCAACTCGAATTACCATGACACCGAGCGCCGGTTTTCTGCGTTGAAAAACAAAGAAATCCATTATATCGGCACCGGGGTTTCAGGAGGCGAGGAAGGTGCCCTGAAGGGGCCTTCGATTATGCCCGGCGGGTCAAAGTCAGCCTGGCCTGCGGTGCAGCCCATTTTTCAGGCTATCGCGGCAAAAGCCGGTCAAGACGACGCTCCTTGCTGCGAGTGGATGGGCCCGGGAGGGGCAGGTCACTTCGTCAAGATGATTCATAATGGTATCGAATACGGTGATATGCAGCTCATTTGTGAAGCATATCAGATCATGAAGCTTGGGCTTGCTATGGACGCAGATGACATACATCTGGTTTTCGAGAGATGGAATAAGGGGGAACTCAGCAGCTATCTGATAGAAATTACCGCCGACATTTTGGCCTATAAGGATGAAGACGGAAGCCCGTTGGTGGAAACCATTCTTGATACGGCAGGCCAGAAAGGCACCGGGAAATGGACCGTCAACTCGGCGCTCGATGCCGGTGTCCCGCTCTCACTCATCAGTGAATCGGTATTTGCCCGTTGCCTGTCCGCCCAGAAAGATTTACGTGTTGAGGCCAACACTCTTCTTAAAGGCCCCACCTACTCATTTATCGGCAGCCGAGAGGGCATTATAACGAACCTTGAGAGAGCTCTTTATATGGCAAAAATTATCTCTTACACCCAAGGGTTCTCCCTTATGAGAGAGGTCTCGACCGAACTGAACTGGAATCTTGATTATGGTACTATTGCCGCTATCTGGCGAGGAGGATGCATTATCCGTTCGGTATTTCTGGATAAAATAACCGAAGCCTACAGGCGGAACCCACATCTGAAAAATCTTCTCTTTGATCCATTTTTCACGGAAAAAATCAATACCTATCAGGACGATCTGAGATCAGTAGTCTCCTTTGCAACTGCCTCCGGCTTTTCTATTCCCTGCCTTGCCTCATCGCTTGCCTATTATGACGGGCTTCGATCGGCAAGGTTACCAGCCAATCTCCTCCAGGCCCAGCGAGACTACTTCGGAGCCCACACTTATGAACGACTGGACGCTCCAAGAGGTGATTTTTTTCATACAAACTGGACCGGCAGAGGCGGAAATACCACTTCCACTGCCTATACCAAATAAATAACGCGAAATAAATAGCGGCTGCCGCTCAACATGAACCCATTGGCACAGTACTATGAAACTTGAAAAATATTCTTTTGGAACAGGAGACCGCTTCGGGCAGCAAGGCAAAGCCCAGCTAGAGGCCATTAAAAAAGCAAAAGACGGCGGAGTAGATATTGCCATTGTGTGGAATAAATCCCACCGTGAGCACACAATTGTCGGCACATCGCCGGGTGATGTCCGTAAAGAGGCTGATGAAGCAGTGAGTGAATCAAACTGGTCGGGTACATACCATGTTGATGCTGACCATATAGGGTTGACAACTGTTGATAGTTTTTTGGATTACAGCGATTTTTTCACCCTTGACGTTGCCGACTTCATCGGAGAGAAAGCCGACGAAAAGGAACTCGAAGCTTTTGTTAAAAAATATGCAACATATTGTGGGCAGCTTTCGATTGAAGGTATATCCGCACCGCTGGATATTACCATCGGAAAAATTCGCAATATTGCAGAAAAATATCTTGTCGCTGTACATCAGGCAGCGGAAATATACCGGTATATAGAGTCAAAAAAAGGGAAAGATACTTTTATAACAGAAGTTTCCATGGATGAAACCTCCGAACCTCAGAACCCTGAAGAATTGCTCTTCATCCTCGCCGCCCTCGGTGATAAAGGGGTGCCCGTCCAGACAATTGCCCCAAAATTTACCGGCAGGTTCAACAAAGGTGTGGATTATCAGGGCGACGTTGAACAGTTCAATCGTGAATTTAACGATGATGTCTGCGTGCTACGTTACTCTGTTGCAGCATTTAATCTGCCAAGCAACCTGAAACTGAGCGTACACAGTGGAAGTGACAAGTTTTCTATCTATCCCGGTATTCGACAGACAATGAGACAGCACAATACAGGAATACATGTAAAAACCGCCGGAACTTCATGGCTTGAGGAACTCATAGGCCTGGCTGAATCGGGAGGATCCTCGCTTGAATTGGTAAAGGAAATCTATACCAGAGCACATTCCCGGTTTGATGAACTCTGTGCTCCGTATTCTGAGGTTATTGATATTGACAGAAAACTGCTGCCCTCCCCGGAGGATTTCAGAAAATTGAATGGTTTGCAGGTTGCCGGATCCATCAGACATGATGTTGCCTGCTCCGACTATGATGCAAACATCAGACAGTTATTGCATGTCGGTTACAAGGTGGCGGCTGAATTTGGCGAAACGTATCTGCGGGCCTTGCAAGAGCACAGTGATAGAGTCGGTAAGCATGTTCGCAACAATCTGTTTGATAAACACCTAAGCCCACTATTTCTCTGAAATTCCACTTGAAACATTACTCACGGGTTTTATAAACGCTGTCCATAATTAGAGTGCGCCATTGATACCTGGTGAATCAGCAAAACCGACAACAGAGCTTGCGCTGAGAATCTACGTCTTTTGGAAATCTCTCAATGAAATGCGTCATTAGTGGCGGGAACCCGTTCAGGAACACGCCAAAAAAATTGCAATGTTCCACAGCAATGATTAGCCTGACAGCAGGTTCTCAGATGTATCTTGGCTGGACGGCTGTTTCAGAGCAGCGACAGAAAAGGAGTGCACAACTCCTGACATCCCAGCCGCCCGCGCCAATACATCTATTAACCACATGGAAAATTGACAATGCAAAAAGTTAAGATCGCAATAATTGGCTGTGGGAAGGTCAGCGACCTGCATGCGGAAGCGCTTGCAAAAACGGCCGAAGCGCATTTCGCTGCGGTGTACAGCCGCACTCCGGAAAAAGCTGAAAGGTACGGCGCAAAGTACGGAGTTCAGGGATTCAGCGATATTTATGAGATGATTGGTTCCGCTGGTATTGAAGCAGTGATTATCTGTACGCCGCACCCGGCACACCGCAACGCAGCAGTCATTGCCGCCGAAGCCGGAGTTCATGTTCTTGTCGAAAAACCTCTGGCATCAAGTCTGCAGGATTGCGACGATATTCTGGCGGCGGCGAGAAACGCCAATGTGAAAATCGGTACGGTATCCCAGCGCCGTTTTTATGCTCCGGTTCAGCGAGTTCGTCGGGCCATTGATGCAGGAAAAATTGGCAGACCCGCTCTGGGCACGGTATTGATGCTCGGCTGGCGCGACCGTAATTACTACGCGAGCGATCCGTGGCGAGGCCGGTGGCTGTCAGAAGGTGGCGGTGTCCTGGTCAATCAGGCGCCGCACCAACTGGATCTGCTGCAATGGTTTATGGGCCCAATTGAAGAACTCTTCGGTGTCTGGTCAAATATCAATCACCCCTATATCGAAGTGGAGGATACAGCCTTAGCGATTGTTCGTTTTCAGAGCGGTGCGCTAGGTAACATCGTGGTGAGCAATTCTCAAAAGCCCGGCATCTACGGCAGGGTGCATGTTCATGGACAAAATGGTGCATCGGTCGGAGTGCAAACCGACGGTGGAGCTATGTTTGTTGCCGGAGTGTCCTCGATCATCGAACCTCCGGTGAATGATATCTGGACAATAGCCGGCGATGAAAACATGCTGGCGCAGTGGAAAATAGAAGACAGCAAGCTTTTCAACGGTCTGCCCAATGCGGTGGCACACTATTTTCAACTGCAAATCAGTGACTTTCTAAAGGCCATTATTGATGATCGTGAACCGCTAGTTACCGGGGAAGACGGCCGGAAAACTGTGGAAATTTTTACCGCAATCTACCGTTCACAAAAAACAAATAGTCCTATTGCGTTTCCGCTGAGGCCAGAGGAAGCTGATTTCGATTACGGCACCTATGTATCGGTTCCGGTTACATAATTCCAACCTCACGATATAAACCATGAAAGCGCTTGTACTCAAGGAATACAACAGGTTTTCGGTTGAAGATGTTCCCGTGCCGGAAATCGGCCCCATGGACGTTTTGATACGGGTGAAAGCCTGCGGCATCTGCGGTAGCGACGTGCATGGCATGGATGGCAGCACCGGGCGGAGGATTCCACCGATTATCATGGGACATGAAGCTGCCGGGCTGATCGAGCAGATTGGCAGCAACGTCACCGAATGGAAATCGGGAGACCGGGTGACGTTTGATTCGACAGTTGTGACCCGGCAGGATTTTTATTCACAGAGGGGAGCCTTCAACCTCAGTGATTTTCGCAAGGTTCTTGGCGTTTCCTGTGACGAATATCGTCAACATGGTGCATTTGCAGAGTATGTGGCTGTGCCGCAGTCGATTCTTTATCGCTTACCCGAGGGTTTAAGCTTCGAGCAGGCCGCGATGACCGAGCCGGTTTCGGTGGCTTTCCATGCAGTTAATCTCGTTCCAGGGGAAATAAACGACAGCGCAGTAGTCGTTGGATGCGGCATGATTGGTCTGTTTGTCATTCAGGCACTGCGGATAAAAGGTTGCGGCAAAATAATTGCCATTGATCTGGACGAGTCACATCTCGACATGGCTTTAAAGTTAGGTGCTGATACTGCGATAAAGCCGAATGATGGCGAGACAATTGAGAAAATCAGGAATCTCACGAATGGCCGGGGCGCCGACATGGCGTTTGAAGTAGTCGGTATAGTACCGACGATAAATCTGGCGATTAACGTTGTACGCAAAGGCGGCAAAGTCGGTCTGATCGGCAACCTTTCACCTAAGGTTGAACTGCCCTTGCAGGCAGTTGTGACTCGACAGCTCACGCTCTATGGTTCCTGCGCTTCCGCTGGCGAATATCCGGCATGTCTTGACATGATCGCAAGTGGACGGGTAAGAGTGGACGGAATAATTTCTGCTGTCGTGGCGTTATCGGAAGCGGCGTCATGGTTTGATCGACTGCACAAAGGCGAACCGGGGCTGATGAAAGTGATCGTCAAACCTTAGGGACAGCATGCTAGGGCGTTGTAGAACATGCATAGCACCATGGCTGTGCAGCGAATTTTCTTACAATTAATTTAGCGGGAATCGGTCTGGGACATGTCTAATGTAACCCTCAAAAATGTAGTCAAGCGATATGGCTCAGTTACTGCGGTCAACGATCTTTCAATCCAGATCCAGGACCGCGAGTTCGCAGTTCTGGTCGGCTCCTCCGGATGCGGAAAAACCACGGCTTTGCGGATGATTGCCGGCCTCGAATCAGCAACCTCCGGAGAAATTTATATTGGCGATAAATGTGTCAATGAAATGCCGCCAAAAGACCGGGACATCGCCATGGTCTTTCAGAATTATGCCCTCTATCCCCACATGAACGTCCGTGATAATATGGGCTTCGGACTTAAGATCCGAAAGATGAGTAAAAAAGAAATTGATACTCGTGTGGAGGAGGCTGCGGATATCCTCGGCATCCAGGCACTGCTTGCGAGAAAGCCAAAAGAGCTATCCGGGGGACAGCGACAGCGAGTGGCGGTGGGAAGGGCTATTGTCCGTAAACCCAAAGTATTCCTCTTCGACGAACCGCTTTCCAATCTCGATGCCAAGCTTCGTGTAGCGATGCGGGCTGAGATCAGTAAACTCCATCGTCGTCTGGGGGCAACCATTATTTATGTCACCCATGATCAGGTCGAGGCCATGACCATGGCCGACCGGATCTTTATCATGCACAACGGGGCCCTGCAGCAGACCGGTGCACCGCTGGAGGTGTATGGGCAGCCGATCAACCGCTTTGTTGCCGGCTTTATCGGCTCGCCGGCGATGAACTTCATTGAGGCGAAAATCGCCTTGGAAGATGGCTCCATGTTCATTGATGCGGCAGGTTTCCGCGTTCAAACACCTGAGATCTTTCACTCCCGGCTCGAACCATATATCAACCGATTAGTGATTTTCGGAGTGCGCCCGGAGGACATCTCCTTGCATGATTCTGAGCAGTTCGCCGGCACAACAAACATCATCGCGGCGCACGCGGATGTGGTCGAAACCCTTGGATCAGAAATTTTTATCTATCTTACCTGTGGAGCGCAGTCCATCGTTGGCCGAATGGAGGTACCGGATTGCCCGCCGACCGTTGGGCAAATGCTTAAAGTGAATTTCAAGATGGCAAAAACGCATATTTTTGATGCGGAAACGTCTCGGGCAATTGTTTGAAAACCACGCGAAGGTTGAAGGATGCGGCTCCTTGACAGAGTCGCTTAAGGAATGCTTAATTTACGTAGGGAGGGTTTATGAGAAAGTTACTGGTTGTGGCACTGGTTGTATTGTCTTCACTCTGTTTATCACTCAGCGTTATGGCTGAGACAAAAGAAATCCGCGTTCTTTTGGCCAACCATCCTTATGGTGAACTTCTGAAGTCGGCAATTCCGGAATTTGAAAGCGCTACCGGAATCAAGGTTAATGCTGAAAGTCTGCAGGAGGGACAACTCACTACCAAGCTGACCACGGAGTTTGCAACAAAATCATCATCTGTCGATGTCTTCATGACCCGTCCTCTTCAGGAAGGGAAGATGTTCTACAAAAATGGATGGTACGAGCCACTCACCGGATTTGACTTTTCGGATTACCCGGAGAACGTCATGAGCGTTGCTTCCTTCGGTAAAAAATCCTATCTCGTTCCACTGGTAACCGAATGGCAGGTTCTCTATTACCGGAAAGACGTTCTCAAGAAGGCCGGAATCGAGGTCCCTAAAAACTTTACAGAGTTGGAAACCGTAGCAAAGACGGTTAATTCAGACGATCTGGCAGGATTCGCCTCCCGGGGCAAGGGTGCGGCCGCAGTTACCCAATTGTCCAGCTTTATCTACAATTATGGGGGATTGTACCTTGATAAGGGGGTTGCCGTTTTTGATTCAAAACCTGCAGTCAGTGCCATCCGTTTTTATGGTATGATGCTCGGTAATTACGGTCCAAAAGGCGTAACTTCAATGTCGTGGGAAAATATCATGCCGCTGTTTCAGGCCGGTAAGGTCGCCATGTGGACGGATGCATCCGTATTTTATGGTCAGGTCGTCGACCCTGCCAAGACTCAGGTGGCAGCAGAGAATGTCGGGATTGCCAATTTCCCGGCAGGACCAAAAATGAATTCTCCGTTCATCGTCACTTCCTGGGGTATCGCTCTGGCAAAGCAATCCAAGAACAAGGAACTGGCCATGAAATTTCTTGAGTGGGCGACAAGTAAAGAGCTTGCAGCCAAAGGAATGCTCAATAACATCACAATGGCCCGCTCGTCGGTATGGGAAGATAAGGCGATTCTTGCCAAAGTTAACCCCGGCCTTGTGGAAACCCGCGCCTATGCCGCCAAGCACGGCTATCCTCTCGACCGTCCCTATATGAGTGCTGTTGGTGAAGCTCGAGACCTCATCGGCGAACTGGTTATTGAATCAATCAATACCAAAGGGGAATCGACCAAACTTGAAAAAATGGCTAAAGAGAAAGTTGCCAGGGTGAATGAAATTCTGGAAGATACTGGTGAATATGGTAATTAAAAATAAAGAAGTGTCGTAAAATATTTTATGACATCCATATATCATCTCTTGTCACCATGTAATTCAGGTCATCCCACAGCTATAACGCTGATTGTCCTGAATTACATGGAACCAGGTTCAGGAATTTTACCATCAAAGGCTGCCTATGATTAAGCCAGGGTTTACAGAACGGAATCTGCAGATTTTATTGCCTCTCCCCGCGATCACTTTTGTCGCCATGCTTATGGTGTTTCCGGTTCTGTATACTTTTTTGCTGAGTTTTACCAACTGGAATCTCACCTCCGGTTCTCCTCTCTCTTTTGTCGGTTTAAAGAGCTATGCGCGGGTGCTGACGGAGCCACGTTTTTTACATGCCTTGGCCAGGACGTTTTATTTCACATTTTTTGCAGTGGCAATTGAAGGTTTTCTCGGTGTTGCCACCGCTATAATTCTTAATCGGGCATTTGTCGGCAAGAGTGTGGCAAAGCTTTTGCTTCTTCTGCCGCTTGTAGCAACACCTGTTGCTGTAGGGATTGTTTTTAACCTCTTTTTCGATCCGACCATCGGACTTGCTAATTTCATCCTTAAGTCCGTAGGATTGCCGGAGGGTCTATGGGTCTCCGGTGCGGCATCGGTACTTCCTGCGCTGATCATTGTCGATGTCTGGCAGTGGACGCCCATGATCACGCTTATTGTTCTTGCAGGTCTTGCGGGTCTCTCAAACGAACCTATTGAAGCGGCACACGTGGATGGGGCAAGCGAATGGCAAATATTGCGATATATCACCATTCCAATGCTCATGCCGGTCATATTGACCGCAGTAATCCTCCGATTGATCGACGCGCTCAAAACCTTCGACATCATTTTCGCCATGACAGGAGGCGGGCCCGGCTATGCATCAGAGACGCTTAATATCATGGGGTATAAATACAGTTTTGAGTATTTCCGTATGGGGCAATCCTCTGTCATTCTGGTTGTCTTGTTCCTTGTTGTTTTTGGGTGTAGTCTGGGAATCATGAAATTGCGGGAATCTTCGGAACTTTGAGGAACGCTCATGAATAGAAAGTTCATATTAAATATATTTTTCTATCTCATCGTTGCCGGGATTGCGCTCGTCGTACTATTTCCGTTTTTGTGGATGCTTTCATCATCCTTTAAGACGCAGGTTGATATAATCTCCTGGCCGCCAAAATTATTATTTGCTCCGACGCTGCAGAATTATATGAAGGTTTTCGAGGAGCAGGATTTTCTGAAATACTTTCTTAACTCGACAATAGTTGGCGTTGCTTCGGTTGGATTCTCTCTGGTACTCGGATTACCTGCGGCGTATTCAATCGCGCGGTACGCACAAAAGAAACTCTCTGTCTTCATTCTTCTGGCGCGCCTTATGCCGGGCATTTCCTTTCTTGTACCCTGGTACATCGTTTTTTCACGATTGAATCTCATGGACAGCTATACTGCGCTGATCCTGAGCCATATACTTATCGCGCTGCCGATTGTGGTATGGATCATGACTTCCTACTTCGAGACCATTCCGCGTGAAATGGAGGAGTCGGCCATGGTCGATGGGGCAACCCGTCATTACGCCTTTTTTGCCATTATTCTTCCCCTGTCGGGACCGGGTATTATTACAGCGACAACTCTGTCCTTTATTTTCTCCTGGAACAATTTCATGTTTTCCCAGGTTCTCAGCATGGAAAAAACCAAAACGCTTCCCATCGCGGTCTATAACTTTGTTTCTTATGCAGAAGTAGACTGGGGCGGTGTGATGGCAGCTGCTGTTGCGATCATGACTCCGGCAATTATCCTGACCATGATATTCCAAAAATATGTCGTCAAAGGCCTGACCATGGGTGCGGTTAAAGGTTAAGTGGGAACATAAAACCTTGCGGCCGGAAGTGGTTTTGGTTGTTTGCACAAATTCATGTTGATTCTAAATGAAATAATCAACATGATCCGCTATCCGACGGCATACAGATCATTTTGACGCCCCGATGCATTTTCAATTTGCGTAGCCGTTCGGAATCCTTCGGCTCAAATATCAGTTCCTGAAAATTGACAATCGATTGATAACGGGGAGAAAATCGCACCGGCAGCCGGGAGCTGGGTTTGCCGATCTGCAGCAGCAGGCAGAGGCTATCGATTTTGCCGGTGTCGCCTCGGGGCCTTTTGTCCGGAGCAGCTACCAGGCGGAGAAACTCTATCGTCAGGCGGTCCGCCGCATGCATCAAGAGCAGTCCTTGGAATAGGAGGTAATCCACCTGTTGTGGGCACGCTATTGCTTCCCTAATCTGGACGGGGAAAGGATCTCTCTGCTGTGCATAATTTTTACTCCCTTCATTTTGAGTTCTCGCTTATATGCATCATAATCCTGAGGATCAATCGGCCTCGTTCCATCATCGACCAGCACTGCATTAAAGCCCTGTTCCATCGCGTCACGAATCGTATGCAGAACACACACGTCACCGGCCAGTCCCAGTACATACACTGTATCAATCTTTCTCCCTTTCAGGTAATCGCCCAGGCCGGTGGATTTTTTGTGCCCGTTGTCAAAGAAACCACTGTAACTGTCAATAGTCACCTCCATACCCTTGCGAAAAATTGCCTCCACTTTGTTCATGTCCAGCTGTGCCGGAAAATCGGCGCCGGAAGACCCTTGTACGCAATGATCCGGCCACAGGGTCTGATTGAGGCCGTGAAGATCAATCACGTCCATGGGATTTTTGCCAGGATGGTTAGAGGCAAAACTCTGATGCTCAGGTGGATGCCAGTCCTGGGTCGCTATGACCAGGTCGGCAAAGCCCTGTAATTTGTTGGCTACCGGAATGACGGCGTTGCCATCCGGCACCGCAAGAGTGCCTCCGGGTAAAAAATCATTTTGGATATCAACCAGGATCAATGCCTTCATATTTTTCCTTCCACTCATGAGCAAAAGGATCGCTTGCTCGAGTCTAAGAATATTACTGGTTCTTGCGAAACCTCTTGATTAATTGATCTCGCAATTGATTAAGTTGAGTGCTTAATCCCACCTTGTAGATATGCGGATTTTCAAATCGCTTATATTCAGCAGGTAAATTTTCCAGCCGTTTTCTTAAGTATTCGTATGACCTGGCCGGATGCTGCGCCTCATGCAATGCCTGTCCTTTCTCCATCACCTTTGCCAAGAGCGGCTCAGACCGCCAGTCTTCAAGCTGTAAATGTTTATCTTTTTCAAATGGATGATGAATTGCCGAGATCTGTTGCGGTTTTTCGTCCCATAAGCTGACGGCGTCCGCCATAAATTCTCCGCGGGAATTACTGAAGCGGTGCACTTGCTGTATCGCGGGATAGGTCACCTTGCGTACGGACTCCGACAGCTTCAAGCGAGGCTTGCCGGCCGCCATGGCAAGCTTATAGACTCCATCAAGCGCGGCGTCAGGTTGACCCGTCAACACAGCAGTACCCACGCCAAATGCATCGATTGGTGCGCCCTGGTCGCGGAGGCTTTTGATAACATGCTCATCTAGTTGGTTGGAGGCAAAAATCTTCACAGAGTCAAGCCCAGCGTCATTGAGCATCTTCCTCGACATCATGGACATATAGGCCAGATCTCCGCTGTCGAGCCTTATGCCCAGAAGCTGCTGGCCCCTCTCTTTCATTTCCCTGGCTACCTGTATGGCATTGGGCAGGCCGGATTTCAGGGTATTGTAGGTATCCACCAGTAGAATGCATTTTTCAGGGAAAGCTTCGACAAACCTTCGAAAGGCAGTGATTTCGTCCTCATAACTCTGGATAAAGGAATGAGCCATGGTGCCACTGGCTTGAAGATCATAAGTAAAGGCGGAGAACACATTGGAAGTAGAATCAAAGCCTCCTACAATGGTAGCGCGAGAAGCGTGGATGGCGCTTAATCCATGAGCCCGCCTCATGCCAAAATCAGCCAGGATTGTGTCATCGCCTGCCACCAGCCGCATCCTGGCAGCTTTGCTGGCTATTAAGGAAGACAGATTCAGTATGTTGAGCAACAGGGTTTCCGTCAGCTGGGTCTCGACGATGTTGCCACGCACACTGACTAGAGGCATATTGGGAAAAACTATCTCCCCTTCCTGCACTGAATAAAGGTCTGCCCGGTATTGGAAATCCTGCAGATAATGCAGGAAATCCTGGTTAAAATCAACTTTACGCAGGTATGCGATATCGTCTTCCGCAAAAGACATTCCTGCCAGGATCGGCAGCAGATCATGGAGGCCGGCAAACACTACATACGCACCGTTGAAGGGATTTTTTCTATAAAAGTAATAAAACGCAGCAGAATCATCCTTTCTACCGTCAAGAAAATACGCCTGTGCCATAGATAACTGATACATATCAGTATAGAGGCCTGCATGTTGGTTTAAGATGCTCATTGTTATTTCATCCAGGTGAAATTACCCTCTGGAGCTCAAGGTGCGGAGCTGAACGTGCCGAGTGTCCTGCGTGATTTTACTGGTTACAATCTAGCCATTATTTCCCGGTTTGCTTGAATTTCTTAGGCCGACACCAGAGGGCAGGGAGGTCACCCATGATTTGCAGGAAATAATCGCGCAGCAAGCCTGGGAACTCCCAATGAGCAAGCTAAAAAACAGATTTCTGTTCGAAGCAGTGCATCTCCTGATCAATGCTTATAGTTAGCAGACAAAGAGGGGAGGAATTACTATGCAAGCTGTTCTGGTAGAAAAAGAGTCCGGCCGTCTTGTTATCGGAGATTGGGAAGAACCTGGTGTCGGTGGCAATGATATTCTGATCAGAGGGGAGGCGACGGCGATAAACCGGGCCGACCTGCTGCAAAAGAGCGGCAAGTATCCGCCACCCCCGGGCGAATCAACGATACTAGGGTTGGAAATCGCCGGTGTCGTGGAGGCGGTCGGTTCCACAGTTACCCGGTGGCAGGTCGGCGACAGGGTTTGCGCCCTGCTGCCTGGCGGAGGTTACGCGGCAAAAGCGAGAGTGCCAAGCGGCCAGGTGATGGCCGTACCTCAAGGTCTTTCTTTCGAACAAGCGGCTGCTATCCCCGAAGTCTTTCTGACTGCTTACCTTGGTTCTTTGTTGGGATTTTCTCAGAGGAACGATCTATGCCGGAATCCAGAATGGCCCTCCCTTACCCATTTCCTGCAGGGTCTTTAGAAATTGCCCGGCATATTCGTCAATGCGATTGAGATAATCCGGGTCCCGTCGTTTGCGGAACAGAGGACCGCTGAAAGCCTCGGCATAGCCAATAACCGGAATGATTGATTCGGCAGAAACAGGGTCATATGAAAGCCAGTTCCTGACATGATCTTCCGACCGGAAGAGGTTCATGCGGCTTCAGGCCATTCCCCAAGGAGTTTCCCCACTTAAGGCCTTGGCAAGCGGGATATTGATGTGTCCGACGGTCGTCTCTGGAGTTACTTCGAGGATATCTTCATTGAGCATGCGTATCTGGATAGATTCTCCGCAATCCAGGCAGCGAGATTCAATCTGAACTTCTTTGTCAGGAACAAGCCAGCGCACGGCCAGCGCTTCCAGCCCTCATTGGCCGTACCATTTTTGTTCTCCCTCAATACTGATCAGATATTGTGTCGGTACATTGGAAAACGGTGCCCAGGATTGCACGTAATCTGTGTCCTTGACAAACCAGCAGGCCACAGAGGCTTTCGCCGCCTGGTGCTGCGCTTGACGCCCCTGTTCGGGCTGAACGCCTAGAACGGCAGCAAGTTCGGTGAAATGCGGCGCCCGTCCCGTCTTTATGAAATGGTCGATGACTGCGGTATAAGATTGTTGTACTAACTTGTCCTCACCCATAGCATGTCCTCCTTTTGGATTATTGAGAAGCAGCAGGATGCCACCACCGGCACTGGCAACACCTTATGTGTCTGTTTCAACGTCCTTATCTGGAGTGCATAACCCGCCGATGCAGTCAAGGTAGCTCCGGGCGGTAATTACTCAATCCTTGCTAACAATTAAGCATCATGGTGTTGACATGCAATGGCGACAAACCAGAGTTCCGGGAGGTTTCACATCCTTGGACCTGGACCGGGGATATATGCAGCACAGAAGGCTGGAGAAGCTGAAATATTCTTTGACTGCCATCTTGAATGCAAATAGTGGATGGGTGAGCGTTAAATTGAAAAAGCGGCATATTTCCTGCTTGTCAGTCCATAGTTCAATTATCTTCATGACCAGGAGCAAAAGAACCGTATGCCGACTGCACCGCACTATCTCCACAAACTTTGGATGAACCCGCGTATCTCCGGGAGTTTATACATTTTGTGCCCAGACTGGTTCCATACTTGCCTGCTGTTCTGCGCTTTGGCTTTTTTCCTCATGGGGATGGCGGGTTGCAGCCGGGAACAATCAGCGCCCAGCCCGGTGCTGCACTGGTATGTTTTTCAGGAACCTTCGGGGGCCTTCGCCGATGCGGCCCGCAACTGTTCCCAGACATCCGCTGGTCAATACACCATTGAGCTGATCCCGCTGCCGGCCGACGCTGATCAACAGCGGGAACAGCTGGTCAGGCGATTGGCCGCCCATGATGCAGATATCGATATCATAGGCATGGATATAATCTGGACCGCGGAATTCGCCACCGCCGGCTGGATTCAACCATGGCCGCGCGCTCTGGTGGATAGGGTGACAAGAGGAAGACTGGCCAGTACTGTGGCTGGTGCGACCTTTGCGGATCGACTCCAGGCCGTACCTTTTACCACCAACACTCAGCTGCTCTGGTACCGGACCGATCGAATCGAATCCCCACCCAGGACCTGGAATGAGTTGCTGCAGGTGGCCGAATCTCTTGGCGAGAAAGCTGCTATTCAGCTACAGGGGGAGAGATACGAAGGGCTGACGGTTTTTTTCAATTCTCTGCTGGCTTCGGCTGGAACCGCTATTCTCGATGGGGGGCACGTTGTCCTCGAAGCCGAGGCTACCCACGAGGTGCTGGCTTTGATGCATCGCCTGGCGAGATCGCCGGCAACTCCCAGCTCTCTGGATACCAATCGTGAAGACCAATGCCGCCTGGCTTTTGAGGCCGGAGATTCCAGTTTCATGGTTAACTACACCTACGTCTGGCCCAGTGCGAGAAAAAATGTACCGACCATCGCCGATAACATGGGCTGGGCCCGCTGGCCTGCCGTCTCCCGGGATCGGCCCAGCCGGGTGACCATCGGCGGCATCAATCTCGGTATTGGTGCATACAGCCGGTATCCGGACCTCGCCTTTGCTGCTGCCGCCTGTCTTGTCTCGGCCGACAACCAGCGTCTGGCGGCGGAAAAAGGGGGGCTCCCGCCAACCATTACCGCTCTTTACCAGGACGAACAGGTGCGCCGGGTTTTCCCCTTTGCCGATCTTCTTTTAGAAACCCTGCAAAGCGGAGTACAACGACCGCAGACACCACTCTACAATGATATCTCCCTTGCCATCAGCCATACCCTGCATCCGATGCGCGCTATCGACCCGGAAAAAGATGGTGTCCGGTTGCGCAGGACAATCGAAAGGGCTCTGCGATCGGAAGGATTGTTATGAAATCGACAGGTCTCAGCCGTCAGAAGCTCAGCTGGCTGCTCTGTGCGCCAGCATTGATTGCCATGATTGCCGTTACTGCCTATCCTGTCTGTTATGCCTTCTGGCTCAGTCTTTTTCGCTATGATCTCCGCTTTCCAAATAGCCGATCCTTTGTTGGTGCTGTTAATTACCTCTCGGTTCTCAGCTCGCCCATCTGGTGGGAGGCCTTATTCAATACCATCTTGATCACCATCTGTTCGGTAGGCATGGAGCTCGTGCTGGGAATGCTCCTGGCGCTTTTGATGCACCGGGTAATCATCGGCCGAAGACTGGTCCGGGCGGCTATTCTTGTTCCATATGGCATTATCACGGTGGTGGCGGCGTTAATCTGGAAATTCGCATTCCTGCCGACCACCGGATTTGTCAATAACCTGACGGGCCTTTCGTTTGCCTGGTTCAGTGAGCGATGGAGTGCCTATCTGGTAATCATTTTTACCGAAATCTGGAAAACCACGCCGTTCATGGCTTTGCTGCTGCTGGCAGGTCTTACTCTGGTGCCCGAGGATCTGTTGCGGGCAGCCCGGGTTGATGGGGCCTCGGCCTGGCAGCGCTTTACCCTCATAACACTGCCTATCATGCGACCGACCATAGGAGTGGCCTTATTGTTTCGCAGTCTCGATGCCTTTAGAATTTTTGATACGGTATTTGTCCAGACCAGAGGTGCCGTGCAGACCGAAACAGTGTCCATGGTCGGTTATCATGCCCTCATTTCCCGGCTCAACCTGGGCCTTGGTTCCGCGGTATCGATGCTGATATTCTTTTGCGTACTGCTGCTTGCCGCCCTGTATCTGCGCATATTCGGTATTGCCGGCACCCTTGCCGGCAGCGAGGAGGGATCATGAGAGGTGCCGAACGGGTAATTGATTCTCTCTGCTGGGCTACCGGCAATATCCTGGCTCTCTTGTATGCCCTGACGCCGGTTGTCTGGATAATCTCTCTATCGCTGAAGGTTCCCGCCGATCTCAGCGACAACCGGTTCTGGCCGCAACACATAAGCTTTGCGAACTACCGGACGCTCATTACCGACGCCCAGTTCCCTGCCGCGCTTTGGAACTCACTTGGGATTGCGCTGCTGTCAACTCTTTTTGCCATTGTGATCGCCATGTTCGCCGCCTATGCTGTGGTCAGGCTCAAATTTTCCGGCAGCAGGATCTTTATGATATTTGCCCTGTCCATTGCCATGTTTCCGCCGGTTTCAATCGTTGGCCCTCTATTCAATACCTGGCGTTTTCTCGGTCTCTATGATACCTGGCCGGGCCTGATCATCCCCTATATTACCCTGACCCTTCCCCTGTCCATCTGGACGCTGGCCGCCTTCTTCCGTGAAATCCCCTGGGATCTGGACAAGGCCGCCCGCGTCGACGGCGCCACGCGCTTTCAGGCTTTCAGGCTGGTGCTGGTGCCGCTGGCCGCACCGGGGGTCTTCAGCGCGGCAATACTGGTGTTTATCTTTGCCTGGAACGATTTTCTGTTTGCCATTTCCCTTACCTCTACCAATCAGGCCAGGACCGTTCCGGCAGCCATTGCCTTTTTTACCGGCAGCTCCCAGTTTGAACAGCCCACTGGTTCCATCGCCGCAGCGGCTGTGGTTGTCACCATTCCGCTGATTCTTCTGGTGCTCATTTTTCAGCGTCGCATCATTGCCGGTTTGACGGCGGGGGCGGTGAAGGGATGAAAAGGGGAGGCGAATAATGGCAGAAATAGTACTGCGTGGGATAGGCAAACAATTTCCTGATGGTACGGAGGCGGTGAGAGATATCTCCCTCACCATAGCCAATGGGGAGTTTTTTATCCTGCTGGGTCCCTCCGGCTGCGGCAAATCGACTCTGCTCAATATGATAGTCGGTCTGGAGTCGGTCAGTACGGGTGAGGTGCGGATTGACGGTCGGCTGGTAAACGATCTTGATCCCCGGCAGAGGAACATGGCCATGGTTTTCCAGAGTTACGCCATTTATCCCCACCTGAGTGTACATCAGAACCTGGCGTTTCCCCTCAAACTGGCAAAGATGAACGAGCAGGAAATCAAGCGCAGGGTGGCGCTCGCTGCAGAGGCGCTGGAGCTGGAAGCATTGCTGGACCGCATGCCACGCAGTCTTTCCGGCGGTCAGCGACAAAGAGTGGCCATGGGCAGGGCCATGGTTCGCGAACCGGATGTCTTTCTGCTGGACGAACCGCTTTCCAATCTCGATGCCAAGTTGAGAAGCCAGATGCGCAACGAAATTGCCCAATTGCAGCAGAAACTGCATACCACCATGGTCTATGTCACCCATGATCAGACCGAGGCGATATCACTCGGCCATCGGCTGGCAGTGCTGCATAAGGGACAGTTGCAGCAGGTCGGTACTCCCCGTGAGCTGTACAATGCACCAGCTAATCTCTTCGTCGCTGGATTCCTGGGCTCTCCGGCCATGAATTTTTTCCCCGGGCGTCTGAAGGAGGACAGACTCCATTTGCCGGGGATGCAGCAGGGATTGGAACTGCCTGCGATCAAGGATCGTCCGGCGGACGGCAGGGTAGTGGTCGGTTTGCGGCCCGAGCACCTGTTGCCGGCGGCAGGCGGCGGCGACGAACCACTGCTGCGTGGGTCGATCAATATGGTCGAATGGCTGGGTGCCGATGCCTATGTTCATATCCAGTTGAAGGAAGACAGCGACGATTACTTGTTCCCCCCTGCGCCGCAGATGAAGCAGCAGATCGGCCAGGGCGGCATTTTTAAGGGAGTGGCTCGATTTAATCCGGAGCAGCATCTGAATCAGGGGGAGGTGATCGCCCTCAAGCCCGATGCAGACCGGCTGCATATCTTCGATCGGCACAAAGGTATCCGTCTCAATGAAGATACTGAAGGTCGGTGATGGGGGAGGGCATAACACAGGAGGTCATAAGGAAACGTCGACTAATGAGGGTGAGAGATATCCAGGATTATGAGCTGGCGGAAGGATGGCGCTATCGGCAGATACAGTGATTTTCTTTTCAACGATCTCTTGGACTGGGGGAGAAAGGCGGTGGTGGTGAAGCTGTCCAGTGAACAGTATAAAAGGCGGCCCTGAATATGATCAGTCGAGGCCGATAGATCGGGAATATGAGGAGGCCGTCCACCAATATTACAGCCTTCCCCATCACTGGTAATATGAGAGAAGCAGGGAGATTCAACCGTTTTCCCCCGCAAGGCATGCCGGTAGTCCGCTCCCTGAACATGGGTTTCAGCCAATGGGCGAGGCTGACCCGCTGCCAGGGGATGAGGTAGCTCCGCGTCGTTTTCGGGGGTTTCAGCTCATCTCATGGTTGCCAGGTCCCTCCAGCCTTGTTGAGTTCTTCCGTCAGCACCCCGTGAAAGAGATCCACTTTATAGTCGTTTTTACTCAGTGGCTGCGCATCTTCTATCGCCGCCCGCACTGACTTTTCGATTGTCGGCTCCGACAGGGTTGCGCCGGTCAGCAGCTGTTCGGTTTTGGTACAGCGCCAGGGCACGGGTGCCGCC
>CAVPXN010000016.1:0-76236 GCA_963709745.1 uncultured delta proteobacterium | reverse complement strand
ATCAGATGGCCGAGCTGGTAGAGAAGAAGAAATAAATAATTTTTTACACAGATTCCGCTGTTAGCTTGACTCCAAGGGCTTTACATACTCTCCCCCTCCTTTCTCATTCTCTTTTTTCTAAAGATTAAGTCTGCCACAGCCGATAAAAAATATAATAGAAGATTAATCGCCACCGGTAATGCAGAAGTAGATACCACCAGTACCAGCCCAGAATCCCCAACTCAGGTGAAGTCATGAGCGTAGAATTTTTCGGAATAGGCGGCCCCGGCCAGATTGGCAACCTCAAGAAGACGCAGAAGGTTCAGGCCGATAAAAAAGTTGCCGGTGCAGCGGAAGACAAGGTGCAGTTTTCTTCCGTCCTGCAGGACGTCAACAAGGCCAAAGCGACGAGCCAGAGCGGCGATGCGGCACGAGCTGAACGTATTCAGGAATTAAAGGCCCAGATCAAAGAGGGTTCGTATGAGCCGGATCTTAAAAAAGTTTCCGCCTCGCTGTTACAATTTCTCGTCGAAGGTAAGTAAAATGGAAGCCAGGACCACCCATGACTACCTCGTTGTACTGCGCGACCTTATCTTTACCGAAAGAGAGTGTGCCAAGGCCCTGGATATGCCGGGTATGATTGCGGCGATGCAGACCAAGGAAGAAATTGTCAAGGTACTGGCCCACGTCAAGGTGATCGACGACGAAGATAAACCGATAGCCGGCCAGATCCGGGAAGAAAATCGCCGTAACGCTTTTTTGTTCCGATCAACACTTGGCTGGATCAGACAGACCATGGAATTCTTTGGTCAAAGAACCGTCACGACCACCTATTCGGCATCGGCCTATACAGTTGCCTCCCAGGTCCACGGTCGCCTCTTATCCGGGAAAGTTTGATATGGCCGGTCTTTTTAACGCGCTGAATTCAGCCCGAACATCTCTTGAAGTCAACCAGAAATCGATAGAGATTGTCGGCAATAACATCTCCAACGTCAATACCGAAGGATATTCCCGGCAGAAGGCCAATTTTGAAACCTACCCGGCGATGAATTTCGGCGACTTTTTCATCGGCCAGGGGGTCAAAATAACCGATGTCAGTCGCGACCACGATGTCTTTATCGATCAGCAGATCAAACAAAAGGCCATTGACTTTGGCCTGCAGGACGCTTTAACCCGTCCGCTGTCCGAGCTGGAACGGGTTTTTAATATCACCGAAGACAATATCTCCACCGATATAGATAATTTTTTTGACTCCCTGCAGGAGCTCTCCGCCGACCCCAGTGACCTCGTTCAGCGCAACAACGTCATGCTCCAGGGGGATGTACTGGCCACCAGTTTCAATAACACTGTCAACGAACTTAATTCCATCAAGGAAAATATCAACGATACCATCCTGTCCAAGCTCGATGCGGTCAATTCACAAATTAAGGAAATCGCCGATCTCAACGATAGGATCTACAGTATCGAAATCCACGGCCAGACCGCCAACAGCGCGAGAGACCAGCGGGACATGGTGGCCAAAAGCCTGGCCCAGACCCTTGGCGCACAGTCTTACGAAAACGACAACGGGATGTTATCGGTTGCTCTGCCGGGCGGGATGCCGCTGGTGCAGGGCAATATGGCCATGACTATTGCCGCTGATGTCACCGGTAGTGACCTGAAGTTGCAACTCGAGGCCGGCGGGATAACCAGAGATCTGAGTCTTAAAAACATGGGCGGCGAATTCAAAGGGCTGATGGATATCCGTGACAATTTCATTCCGGAATTAAACGCGGATCTCGATAAACTCGCCTATGAGCTGAGTGTGCAGGTGAATGTGCAGCACCAGGCCGGTGGTGGTCTTGACTCCAGCACCGGCAATCGCTTTTTCGAATGGCCGCCAGGCTATGACCCGTCAAACCCAACCCTGCCGAAGGATTATACCGGTGCGGCAAGGGCGATGAGGGTTTTTATCACTGATCCAGCAAAAATTGCCGCCGGAGCCGCCCCCAACCCAGGACCTCCCCCGGGTACCGTCGCCCCTGGCGATAATAGGAATGCCCTTACGCTGTCAAATATAGCCGATACCTATCTCATTGGCGGCGTTGACAGCTTCAACTCTCTCTACGGCAAAGTTGCCGCCAAAGTCGGGGTCGAGAGCAACCAGAACCAGCTGTCGTTAAAGGGAGCCCAGGACGCCCTTGACCAGCTGGAAAATTTCCGCGACGGCCTGGTCGGGGTCTCTTTAGAAGAAGAGATGATCAGCCTGATCCAGTTTCAGCGCGGCTTTGAGTCTTCGGCCAAGTTTCTGTCCACCGTCGATGAGATGATGACCACCATCCTGAATATCAAACGCTAGTTTTTAAGTTAAGGCAGGCATAGTATGAAAGTAACCGACAACTCCACCTACCGGTTAATGCAAACCAACCTGGACAGGATTACCAACGATCTGCTGACCCTGCGCAGCCAGGGCGCCACCGGGCTGAAACTGAATAAACCCTCTGATGACCCCGGGGCCATCCGCCCGGTGCTGACCACCCGGACACAGCTGCAGCAAAATGACCGATACCTGGAGACCATGGGCCAGGCGGGCGATAAAATGGCAGCCACCGACGGACACCTGGCCAATGTGGAAAACATATTGGTCCGGGTCAAGGAAATTGCCATTAATTCGGTCAATAGCGCCCTGAGCGATGCCGATCGGGCAACCCTTGCCGATGAAATAGCCGAACTGAAAACTGAGCTGCTTGATACGGCCAATGCCGTCGTGGATGGAAAATATATCTTTGCCGGGTATCAGGAAGACACCGTTCCTTTTGTAAAAAACGAAAATTACGATCCCGCCCTCTATGATAAAAACGATCTCACGACCTGGCCGTATCAGTATCAGGGCGATTATAATCCCACCCAGCTGGAAATAACCCCCGGCGAACTGGTAAAAACCAACCTGACCGGCATCGAGCTTTTTATGGGCATCAGCAACTCTAAAGCCGCTGCCGGTTATACCCAGCCTTATCAGGGCACACCAACGGTCTCCGGGCCAATCGTCCCGGGTACTGCCGGCAATGATATTACCATCACCCCGCGAAGGCGGTACGGCGGTAACCATTAACGGCACCGATCTTACTGCCGATGCTACCGGCAGCTATCAATATAACTATGCCGCAAAGGTTGCCGCGCTGTTCAGCAATTCGAATACCGGCGTGACCGGTACCGCCAATGCGGCGCAAACCACCCTGGATCTTGCGCCAACCCTCAGCGGCATAAGCAGCCCGGATACCTACAGCCTTGCTGTCGGCGTGGGCGGCTCCGCTATCAGCGTCAGCCTCGATGGCTCTGTCGGCCAGGAATTCAGCTTGCCGGGAATGGTGTCCGCTCTGGCGGCAACAACCGGTGCCACGGAGACCGTAGCAGGAAAAAGCGGCACGCTGGCAAATGGGGTCAGCTACGATATATCCTCCGGCTCTCTCGTTCTGAAAGGTCCTGTCGATGGTGCCGATGTGACACTCACCGAGGCAATTTCCGGGACCTCCATAAGCGACCAGACCGTGTACGGCAGACTCAGTCTGGCCACCGATTCCACGACTGGTGTCACGCTGGCGGCAACGACAAGCCCGCCAAGCGCCGGCACCGGTACCGGACTCGACAGTCTGGGTCTCAGCGCCGGGAAAATCAAAGGGGCGACCAATATCGATCTCTTTACCGTGCTGACCCGCACGGAAGAAGCCATTCGTGCCGGCAACGTCAACGACATCAATGGCGCCGGCGGATCGATCCAGAGTCAGATAGACAATCTGGATATTGCCGCCAACCAGAATCGCGGCCTGCGCAGTCAGCTCGGGGCAAAGGCGCAACGGGTGGAAACGGCCATGCTCCATCAGCAAGATGCGCAGATTGACCTTAAGCAGATTCTTTCACGGTACCAGGATGCGGATATTTTACAGGTTTTCAATGATATTACCCAGAAGGAATCGGCTTTTCAGGCAGCACTGAACGTCACCGCCAGGGTATCGAAGATATCAATTCTTGATTATTTTTAGCCACCGATTACAATTGTTTGGTCTATTCAAGAGACATCAGTCTCTCCTCTTTAACCTTCCAGGCGCCTATGCGCCAACACAAGGGAGCCAAACATGCTGGTCCTTACCAGAAAACTCGGTGAAGGTATTGTCATCGGTGACGATGTTACCATTACAATTGTTGAAATGAAGGGTGGCAATGTCCGGATCGGCATCGACGCCCCTCGTGATAAAAAGATCTATCGTCAGGAAATATTTACTCGGATCGTTGAAGAAAATCGCGATGCGAGTCAATGGGAAATGACTGATCTCGATAAGATAAGTGACAACTTAACCGTGAAGAAAGAGAAAAAATGAAAACAATGAACACCCGATTTGGCGAAGTGGAATACGACCCGGACAACCTGCTGCATTTTCCCACCGGACTGATAGGCTTGCCAAAGCTGCACAATTTTGTTGTTATGCCCAACAAAAAACAAGGCCCGCTCTTCTGGATACAGAGCGTTGATGATCCCGACATCGCCTTTGTCCTGACGGACCCGACCAATTTCTTTTTAGATTATCAACTCCAACCGGAAGATTCTGAACGGCAAAGCCTGCAGCTGGAAAATGGCGATGAATGCTTTATCCTGAGCATCGTCACGGTCCCCGCCGATCAGAAAATCACCCTCAATTTGACCGCGCCAATACTCTTTGCCCCCAAGACCAACCGGGCCATCCAGGTGATCATGGAAAACAGCCCCTACTCAACTAAGACGCCCCTGCCGCAATAGCGCAGGACGAAGGCAGCCACCACACTCGGTGCATCCCGACCTTGCTCCCATGGGCCCCATGGGAGCCGACCCCCGACTGCGCCGCAGTCAAATACCACTCCCATGCAACGCATGGGAACCTAAAACCACTGCGCCGCAGTGCCTCACAAACAGCTACTATTTTTTATAAGCCCGCCCCCTATGCACAGCCAAGAGCATATACACGACCTGATTCTCACTATCAATCTCATAAAAGAAACGATAGGACCCAATCCGGTACCGCCAGGTCGGCGGCGTCCAGTTTCGTAGTTTCTTGATATTGGCACCAAATGCGGGTGATTTTTTAAGTTGCTGATACACTTGCGTTCGGAGCTTCACCCTGATTTTGCCTCTCTGTCCCGAAAAGTCCTGTTCAAGCGAGGCTAAGAATGTCTCTGTCTCAAATATTCTAAACATCTACAAAAGCACCTTTCCGCAGCTTTGCTTCATTAGACGCTTTTTTAAGAGATTCGACCAAATTTTCATTGCCAAGAATTTCATCCATTTCTATCTCGTCAACAAAAAGATCTTCTGCCAGTTTTTGTTGCGCCAGGTAATTTATAAGATTGGAAATGGGCCGTTTCACCGCCTCAGCAGCCTGAGCATAAAGAATATATTCTTCGTCACTCAGTCTTATGGTTACTGTTTTGGACATTGTTTTACCTCATATTTGTGTTCTTTTGTGTTTACAATAATTCGATAAGAACACATATGCAATTATTTTTACCAGCATCCGAGTCTGCATGGTAAAAAGAGGATGCAACGCATCCAGTTGGCATTCCCATGCAGCGCATGGGAACGAGCTCCCAAGCTCCACCACGTAGAACTGGCAGAATTGGTTCCCATGGGCCCCATGGGAACCAAAGCCCACTGCGCCGCAGTGCATTTATCTTCTCCAATAACACCACATTTTTTCCTAAAGAATATCCCCCATCCACGACGACAAGTAACTTACCTGCGAGGTAAACCAAAAGAGACAACATTACGTTTGTAAAATGATTGACAACGACGCCAAAGCACCCTTTCAAGGAGGATCTGTACCATGGCACTTACAATCAATACAAACGTAGCATCACTGAACGCCCAAAGAAATTTAGGTAAATCACAAAACGATCTGTCCCGCTCCATGGAGCGGCTTTCCTCCGGTCTTAGAATTAACTCCGCTAAAGACGATGCTGCCGGTCTGGCCATTTCCGACCGCATGACCTCACAGATTCGAGGACTCAACCAGGCCGCCCGAAACGCCAATGACGGTATCTCCCTTGCCCAGACCGCTGAAGGCGCCATGCAGGAAACCACCAATATCCTGCAGCGGATGCGTGAATTGGCCATTCAGTCGGCCAATGACACCAATAGCTCCTCGGATCGCGCCTCATTACAGGCTGAAGTCAACCAACTCCAACAGGAAATGACCAGGATTGCCTCCAGTACCTCATTTAACGGCCAGAACGTTCTGGATGGAACCCTTAATAATGCCCAGTTTCAAGTTGGCGCCAACGCCAACGAGACAATTTCTTTCTCCATTCCATCCGCCGAATCTTCAGCAGCTTGGCAATAATCTACTTGACCTCAACAATAACCGCATCCTTCGTCACTGAAGCACCTACTGCAGCAGCGAGCTGAGGCTACTGCTAAAACCAACGGCAATTATGTATCGACGCAGAAGTCATCGAGTATTTTCGGCCCGGAAAGTACCGCAGTCTCTCCTGTCGATGTTTTTGCAAAGAAAGCGCCAAAATTATCGCCGAAAATATAAATATCGTTTCAGCAGATACCGGGGTTACCGCAGAGGCCAGTACCACAGCAACTCTTCTGGGATAACCACGCAGGTATTGTCTCTTTCAATCTCGCAGGCACCAATTCCGAGGCAAGACGCGAGATCCCCGTCAGCGCACTGGTAACAGATCAGATAGCCTGTCCGCCTTAGCTACAGCGATTAATAACCAGTCTGGCAATACCGGCATAACTGCACAACTCAGCGGCGACAAAAAGGAAATTACCCTTAACCCAGGCTTCAGGATTTGATATCAAAATTTACATTCTACACAGTAATGGAACAGATATGGTTGTCAAGGGTAATGAAAAGCAACGCAACCCTACCCAATCACCCTAGTTGGTAACGGCACCAACGCTAACTCAACCATCGTCGGTGGAGAGATTAGCTTTTATAGCAAATGGTGCCTTTAGTGTCACAAGTGAATTGGCCGGTAGCTGCCGGATCAATCTTTGTGAACGGTGCCGCCGCGGCAAACGGCAGTGACCTGCAATCCATTGACGATGTGGATATCAGCACGGTTGAAGGCGCATCCAGATGCCATCAGATCAATTGACGGCGCTTTAGGCCAGATAGACCGGATTCGTGGTGATCTGGGTGCCCTGCAGAATCGCTTTGAATCAACCATCTCCAACCTGGAGAATGTTTCGGAAAATCTCTCCGCCGCCCGCTCCAGGATACTCGATGCTGACATTGCCATGGAGACTTCAGCCATGACCAAGAATAATATTCTCCAGCAGGCTGGTGTCTCGATTCTTACCCAGGCGAATACTACCCCGCAACTGGCACTGCAGCTGCTCCAGGGGTAACGCACTAGTATCATAAGAAATTCGAGCCGGCTTTTGCAGCCGGCTTTTTTGTTTTTAAAATAAACAAATATTATTTAAATTTTTTCCTAAACTTGTTTTTACCACTTGCCGATATGTTGTTTAGGGAAAAGGAATGAGACAAGATGGATTTTTTCTAAAATTTTTTCCCAACATATCCGAGAAGAAAATATAAGAACAATTTTTACTAAAAGGAGGTGGCAAACTAGAACAGATTAAAAGCAACATTTTTTAGTTTAATGTGTAGTACCCGGGCAAGGATGCCCACCTGTACCCCATACAACATATTCAAGGAGGAATATCATGGGATTATCTATTAATACAAACGTAATGTCTCTTAACGCCCAACGTAACTTGGGTAAATCTCAAAACGCGCTGTCCAAATCCATGCAGCGTCTGTCATCTGGTCTTGAGAATCAACTCAGCAAAAGATGACGCAGCTGGACTGGCTATTTCCGACCGTATGACCTCGCAGATCCGCGGTCTGAATCAGGCAGTCCAGAAATGCCAATGATGGTATCTCTCTTGCTCAAACTGCTGAAGGTGCCTTGCAGGAAAGCACCAACATCCTGCAGCGTATGCGTGAACTGGCTGTTCAATCAGCAAATGATACCAACACCGCCTTGATCGAAATTCCCTGCAAGCTGAAGTTAACCAACTTATCGCTGAAATAGATCGTATCGCTTACAACAACTACCTTCAACGGACAAAACTTGTTGGATGGCTCCTTTAGTGGTGCTAACTTTTCAGGTTGGTGCAAATGCCGATCAAACAATCACCTTTTCGTGTAGGTCAGTGCTAAAGGTGCTCGAGTATCGGAGCCAATGCACTGTAACAGACTGGAACCGCAGTACACAACCAATGCTTCTGGCGCAAGCTACAACTTCTGCAGTAATGGTGACGGTACAGACGGTATACACTTGCAATTACAGCTTCTAATGTATGCAGCCACTGGCGATAACTATCGTGCAATGAGCTCATCAGCGATTTGCCAAAGCGGCAGCTATCAATGACTGCAGGTATTACTGGAATTACAGCTACTGCAATAACCAACAAACGGTTAGCATTTGGTACTATTGGTGTGACTGCTGGTGATACATACAATCTTGAATATCAACGGCAATAGCGATCTATACAGCTGAAGTTCTCGGGACTAGATACTTTACAGTCATAGATGTCACGATACAATGAATGCAGAATCTGATAAAACTGGTGTTACTGCATCAACGCAGTGAACGGATACTGATATTGTATTAACATCTGCCGACGGTGCTAGACATTGCAGTTGATGAAAGTTAGCAGCTGCTGGCGTTGACTGCACGTTAACAGATGGTGTTATCAGCTACTGGTGATCACTTTAGCTGGATGCTTTGACTGCAGCGGTCACAGCGACGAGGCAATATTACAATTGAGTGCCACTGAGATCATTACTGTTGCAGCAATCGGTACTAAACTCGGTCTTACTACACAAGTCTACTTGATCTCTGAACGATATCGATAGTATTGATATTTCTGACTCAGTCTGGTGCAACGATGCAATTAACGTTATCGATGCGCGCTATTAGTCAAATCGATGATCATGTCGTGGTGGTCTTGGTGCAATCCAAAACCGTTTTGAATCAACCATCTCCAACCTGTCAAACGTTTCTGAAAATCTTTCTGCAGCCCGTACCCGTATCATCGATGCAGACATCGCCCAGGAAACCTCAGCAATGACCAAGAATAACATTCTTCAGCAGGCTGGTGTATCTATTCTTGCACAGGCTAACCAGGCTCCGCAGCTGGCCCTGTCTCTGCTTGGATAAACTATCTACTCCATCTTAACCATGGGGCCGGCTTCAGCCGGCCCCATCTCGTTTATGCAATTTCCCCCTAATGGAGACAGTCATGAATGTCGATACAATCAGTAGTCCGGGAGGAATGACTCATCAGCCGCCTAAAGCTGCCGAGATGATTGATGCCGGTCGCAAGAATAAAGAATCAGTGAGTGCAGAGCCACAAGCCGCAGAAGCTACTCCTAAAATTCAGCCGGAAGAATTGCTCGATCAGATCAAATCCATCACTCAGGATGGACAATACAGTGTCCGCTTTGAAAAGGGTGACGCAATGTCCGATCTGGTCGTAAAAATATTTGATCACGAGACCCAGGAAGTTATCCGCCAGATTCCGGCCGAAGAGTTGCTCCACTTTAAGGCAAGCTTTGCCGATCTTGTCGGCAACGTTGTCAATACCAAAGGATAATTTTTCAGGTTTCTCGCTTCAGAAAGAGGGAAGGATATGTCTATTACATTCAGCGGCCTGGCAACCGGATTGGACACGGACTCGATTGTCAAAGATCTTATGGCCATCGAACGGGCTCCGCTTGAACGGGTTGAGGCAAAAAAGACCGATGCTACTAAAAGATTGGAGGCCTTTGCCCAGTTCAAGTCAAAGCTCGATGGTCTGAAAACCGCTGCAAGCAACATGTCCCTCACCAGTCAGGTGCGATCCACCAAGGTATCACTTAGTTCCGATGAGGCTTTTACCGCCACCACCAGCAGCGGCGCTGTCGGAAGTTATAATATATCTGTGGTTCAACTCAGCCAGGTGCAAAAAAGTATTACCGGCGGTTTTTCCTCCAACAGTGCATCAATCCTCGGTACCGGCACCATCACCGTCAATGGCACGGCGATAGAGGTCACTGCCGAAAATAACTCCCTGCTCGGTTTAGCCAAAAGCATCAACGACCTATCGGCGAAAACCGGAGTCCAGGTATCCATTATCAACGACGGCAAAGCGACCGACCCGTACCATCTGGTCTTTACCGGTAAAGATGCCCAGACAAGTTTTTCTATTGAAAGTACTTTGGGTGTAACCGTACCGGGAGACCTTGATTTTACTACCACCAAGGTGCAGGATGCACAGCAGGCGATGGCTATTATTGACGGCATCACGGTGGTCGGCAACACCAACACCATAACCGATGCCATAAGCGGCGTAAGCCTCAATCTGAACAGCGTTAGCGACGTCGTTTCCTCCGGCCCGCCTCCGGTCTATGCAACGGCAAGGATGGACATAGAGGCCGATACCGATGCCCTTAAGGAGAAGGTTACCTCCTTTGTCACTGCTTATAATGGCGTAATGGAATGGATCCTCTCCGGTTATGAGGAATTCGGCGGCTCGGCCGCGACCTCATCAACTTCGGCAGACGATGACAAGGAAGAACTGCTGGGTTCGGTATTGCGCGGCGATCCGACAATCAACAGCGTCAAAAGAAAGCTCCAGGGAATGCTTACCGAGACCATCAATAACAGCGGCAGTTTCAGGATACTTTCGGAGATCGGCGTTACCTCCAATGTCAATGGTACCTTGAATCAGGACAATACCACACTCGACACCGCGCTGGCCGACAACTTTGATGATATGGTTAATCTGTTGTCCGGCGATGATGAAACTAAAGGTGTGATGAAAAAGTTTAACAGCCTGCTCCTCGATCTGACCAGCGGCACTAAAGGAGTATACGCCACTAAAAAAACTTCCTACGACAATGCCGTAAAACGCTTTGATTCGCAGATAGATGTGATGGAAATGCGTCTAACCAAAAGAGAAAAAATTTTAAGGAGTCAGTTCACGGCCATGGAAGCTCTGGTCAGCAGTTTGAATGCCCAGGGTGATTTTCTGACCCAGCATATAGACGCCTTAAACCGGGATAAATAATTATGAACCCATATATGAACCAATACCAGCATAACCAGATAATGACTGCATCCCAGGAGCAGATACTGATTATGCTTTATGACGGAGCCATTAGATTCTGCCGCCAGGCAATTGCCGCCGGTGACCAAAGCAATAATGCGGAAAAACTTGGCAGGATCGCCAAAGTGTATGCGATTATCACCGAATTCTCCAACTCGCTCAACCATGAAATCGGTGGCGATATTGCCGCCGATCTCGATGGGCTCTATCATTTTATGCTGCGCGAGCTGAATAAAGCTCGAAAAGATACCAGTGGCAATCACTTGCACACTGTCGAAAAGCTGCTGGTTGATCTGCGTCTTACCTGGGGCGAGGCGGTGGAGATCAATAAAAAGGAGCTCGGTATGCTGGTTAAGCAGCACCAGGATAATGAGCAGGAGCATCATACTCAGCATAGAAGGCTGTCGGCCGCTGGCTAAATGGACAATAACTCTCTCTGAACGGTGTATCACCATGACCCATGCAGCAGAAGAACAAGAATCGGCAGAACGGTGTAATGGCCTGCTTGAACAGGCCAACGAGATATACCTGGAGATCGAAAAGTATTACCAGGCTATGCAGCACGATCTGTCGGCTACCTCAATCCCCCAGATTATGCAAAAAATCGGTGTATTGAACACGATGTTACAAGAAGCCCAGGCAATTGATAAAAGGGTGGCCGACGCCCTGGAAAAAACCAGTGGTGTTTCAGGATCAACGAGGATTCTACTGGAGAAAAGAGGGGAAATTTTAAGCAGAATTTATCAAGGCAACCGAAATATTGTCGCCAGGGCAAGAAATGTGCAGTCGCTGCTGCGCCATGAGATATCGTCTTTGGCCAGCAATAAAAAAGCAATCACCGGATATAAAGCGCCGGATACCGACCGGAAACAGATGCTGTGTGCGTCCTGTTAGACGATAAAAGACCGGGACAATGACCGCCAGTGGGCAGATAACCGATGTTGAAGATTTTTTTCATACAATCACCAAAGAGTATCACTCTTTCGAGCGCTCAGTCCTGAAGGTAATCGACAAGATTCCCGGCTGTTCCCCCCAGCAGATATTGCTGCACTGCAACGAGATATGCGAGCAACGACGCCGGCTGACGGCTCTGGATGAGAGGTTGTTCGCCATAATCGAGCTGGCAGGAAGTGAAATCGCCCAAACCCCAATGGTCCACACCTACCGGGTCGCCTTTGCCGGGGCGCTGATGGCGTGTAATAATCTGTCACAGAAACTGCTGGCCTTTAAGGCGGAGCTTTGAGGTGATTCGCCCTGCGGCGCATGGAGTTTTTGTTTTTGTTTTCAGGGAAACATGTGACCAGCTTACCAATTTCCTGCTGAGCTTCCAACTATTCGGCACCTTGCTCTTTTCTTGCTGCAATACGTGTTTGGTGCTAAAATAATTAATCTATTGTTTTAGCAGTTTAATTATTTCTCCTTAGGAACACTATGCCCAGCGACACGAATATTCTGCAGAATGTCCCCGACAACAAGCCGGTACGAATCTTCCTGCCCCTGCTGCACCGGCCGGAACATCTCAGAATCCAGGGTCTCTATCTCAGGAAGGCTGCACCCAAATTTTCTTTGCTCTTTAAGGCAGGAGTTCTTCCCGTTGAGCAAATTGATATTAAAACGCCGTGTATTATCAGTATCGACATGGGCGGGCCGACGATATCACTCGAAGCGATGATTCAGCGGATAGCTGATTCCCAGACCTTGGAGATGATTGTCCGAAAATCGATGAATCACGAGCAGCTGCGGGAATTTTTCCGGGTCGATGCCGTAACCAGCGTTATTTCTCAATCCTTACATACTGGGCTCTCGGATGCCACCAGTACTTCCTGGTCATCAGAGGGCCGGACCGTCGATATAAGCGGCAGCGGGATTCTGGCGATATTTAAAGAAAAGCCCCGACCGGATCGACAGGTCCAACTGGAAATAACAATCCCCTCTCTCGAGCCTGAAATCATCAGGGTTCTGGCCCATCAAATCCGGATGCAGGAGCTGCATGATGGACGTGTTGAGGTTGCCTATCATTTTGATGACATCACGACCGAGGATCGGGATAAAATTATCGGCTGCTGCCTGAATATTCAAAGAAAAATGCTGCGCCTCAAAGTCACGGTGAAAAAATAGACGAATCTTGTAAACATTCAACCGGCAGAGAATTATGTCCACCGATATAATATCCTTAGTCAATTCTATTCCTGATCGGCAACCGGCATCACTGACCCTCACCGACCCGAATGGAACAAGAATGCAGATCCCCTGCATTTATAAGGAATCGGCTGCCCCCTCTTTTTTCCTGCAGTTCACTCCCGGTGCTCTTCCGGAAAATTTTTCCAAAGACTGGCGTTGTGCCCTGGCCTGCCAAGATACCAGCGACGAATCCATCACATTTTCGGCCAAAATCGTCGAACATCCGAACAATCTGGTCATCGAGATGGTGGCCAAAAAATCCATCCGACCTGAGGACCTTCGCGAGTATTTTCGGGTAAACCTGAAGATGCCGGTGGCGGTTTTTTACTCTCCCGACCCAGATGTGGATGAGGCGCCGCTGGAACTACGTGGTGAAACCGTTGATATTTCCCAGACCGGCGTATTGACTATTCTTGAAGATGAATGTACTCACACCAAACCGTTGGGCATTGAACTTGACCTGCCCAATCCCGCTGAAACTGTTATCTGCACGGCTTGGGTGGTCCGCTCTAAACGGATTCGTAAAAATCGCTGGCTCACATCCTTTCATTTCGACGATATCTCTGCCAAATCACGCGATATAATCGCCAAAAATTGTTTTGCCGAACAGCGCCGTCAGTTAAGGGAGAATATTCAGACAATCAAGTAAGGCAAAGGATGGATAAAGCTTACCTAAAATAAATGGAATCTATAAAACCCCTCACCGCCATAACCACTGTTGGCTCTGCAACATCACAAAACAAAGAAGGTAGTCAAGGCCGGCAGACGCCAAGTGCAGGACAGGTGTTACCAGCGGTGGTCGTTAAGGCCGGCGGCGATAACCGGTTTGTCCTCGATATTGGCGGGACGCGGCAGGACGTTCGATCGGAAGCGAATCTCACTGTAGGCCAGTCCTTGCGACTTCAGGTGCTCAGGACCCTGCCGCAGATTGAACTGCAAATTGTCGCAAATCCCCTGAATCGACTCCAGGGTCGTTCTCTTACCCTGCTTGGTCAAAATATTGATTTGACCGGGCTCATCGAGAAATTCCAGCAGCAGAATCCACCATCGCTTGCATCTCTTTCGGCGCCGAGTCGCTCTGGCCTGGCAGATTTTTTTTCTTTGCAGCAAAATGGGATTGAAGGCAAAGGCGGTGGACTTGTGTTGAAGCAGCTCATCGACGGCCTGGGTTTGAATCTGGAACAGTTGCTTGCCCGAAACGATAAAAATGGTGCCGCCCATTCATTGAAAGCTGCTCTGCTGGAAATTACTCATACTTTGGGCACCTTCGACAATATTTCCGAGACAACAGCAAAAATACTCAGCACACTCGAGCTTTTTCAACTCGCCCAACTGCAGGTCGCCGGCGATAACCAGCTTATCCTGCCTCTTCCTCTACCTTTTATCGACCAGGGATATCTGCTTATTGATCAAAAAGGTAAAGAAGGTCAATCTGGCGATTCCGCCGGTTCGGAAGATCGTTTTTCCCTGCACCTGCACGTTTCCGCCCTTGGCAATCTGCAAATCGATTTCCTGAAGAATAGCGAGGGGCTCTTTATCAGGTTCCGGGCGGAGAGGCAGGAAATAGTCGATTTTATTGCTTCTTTCACTGAAGATTTAAAAAACAGTATCCGGGATATTCCGCTGGTAAATCTGTCTTTTTCAGCAGATGCCCCCGACCCCATTCACCACCTGGTTCGCCGCATCGTGCCGGCAGGCGACCGGATACTGGACACCAGGGCCTGATGCCATGGTTGACGAGAAATCGACAGGAAAATCAACAGCCAGAGCCGTTGCGATTATCTATAACGAAAACGATTCGAACGCGCCAAAGGTTGTTGCCGGCGGCAAAGGGGTAATCGCCGAAAAGATCATTGCCACAGCAAGAGAGGCCGGAATTCATATCCAGGAAGATGCCGACCTGGTCGAGCTGTTGTCAAAAATCCCCATCGGTGATGAAATCCCGACGGAGTTGTACCAGACCGTGGCCGAGGTGCTTGCTTTTGTTTACCAGATCAATGAGAAATTTAAGGAAAAGATGGGGTAGAGCTGGGAAGAACAACATGGCTGAAATGTCCACATCTCTTTGCCTCTATTGTATTTATACTGCACATGGATTAATTTAGTTGCTGGACTTTTCGCACTTCAGAAGCGATGGTTTTATTGAGTAAATAAGATAAGAGGTGACAAGATGGCAAACACATTTACCGCTATAGTATATAAAGAGGACCATCTTTATGTGGCGGAATGTCCTGAAACCGGTACAGCAAGCCAGGGGGAGAGCATCGAAGAAGCAGTAAAAAATCTCCAGGAGGCGACGGAGCTCTATCTTGAAGAATTTCCCCTTAAAAATTCACCTCGCCCATTTCTGACGACCTTTGAGGTTCCATTGCATGCCTGAATTACATAATAACTCCCATGCGATGCATGGGAGCCAGGTATACAATGCAAAAAAAGGCCCGCCGAACATTGAATGTTCGACGGGCCTTTTTATATACTGGCGGAGCGGACGGGACTCGAACCCGCGACCTCCGGCGTGACAGGCCGGCATTCTAACCAGCTGAACTACCGCTCCAAAAATTGCTACTGATTTAATGCTCACCCTATCGCAATCTTGTTTCTTGGTTGTGGTGGGCGACACAGGGCTTGAACCTGTGACCCTCGGCTTGTAAGGCCGATGCTCTCCCAGCTGAGCTAGTCGCCCCCGTCGCAACCAATGGTGAAGGACTATTTACCAACTTCACCCTCCTACGTCAAGAAAAAAACAGTACCGCTGCCGATTATCGTAAGCTGTATGCTTTTTATCTTTTATTTCAAAAGGATACTATGCTTTAAAGAGCGTTTCACCGTCTTTTAACAACAAGGCATGACCCAGGACTTCATCCATATGATCGACCACGTTAATAGTCAATGATTTTCGTATCTTAACCGGAACATCGTTGAGGTCTCGTTCGTTAGCCTTGGGGATCAGCACATGGGTGATATTGCCGCGTCTTGCAGCCAGAAGTTTTTCGGTCAGGCCACCAATTGGCAGCACCCTGCCCCGCAGCGTAATTTCCCCGGTCATTGCCATATGGTGTTTGACGGGAATCTTCAGAAGTGCCGAAACCAGGGTCGTTGCAATGGTTATTCCGGCCGAAGGCCCATCTTTGGGGATAGCACCCTCGGGAACGTGAATATGGATATCCAGCTTCTGATAAAAATCTTCATCAAGACCAAGCACCTTGGCCCGTGATCGCACGTAACTAAGGGCGGCCTGCGCCGATTCCTGCATGACTTCGCCCAGTTTGCCGGTGATGATCAATTTACCGGCACCGGTCATCAGGGTGGCCTCGATCTGCAGCAGTTCGCCACCGACTTCCGTCCAGGCCAGACCGGTGGTAAGGCCGATCTCATCGTTTTCTTCGGCCAGCCCATAACGATATTTAGGTGTCCCCAGATATTTGGTTATTGACTGGACGCTGACGCGATATTTTTTATTTTTATTGCTTCGGCTGCTCTTTTCACTTTTCTTGAGGCGCTCCCGAGCAATCTTACGACAGAGAGAGGCGATGATTCGTTCCAGGTTCCGCACACCCGCTTCCCTGGTATAGCGCCTTATAATCTCAAGGATGCCGCCGTCGGTCAGCTGAATATCATTGGCCTTAAAGCCATTTTGCTCCAGCTGCTTGGGAATTAAATAGCCCATACCGATCTTCAGTTTGTCTTCTTCTGTATAGCCGCTGATCTGGATGATCTCCATCCGATCCTGCAAAGGAACCGGAATACCATGCAGATTATTGGCGGTGGTTATAAAAAAGACCTCGGATAAATCGTAGTCGATATCCAAGTAATGGTCGTTGAAGGCAACGTTCTGCTCCGGGTCCAACACCTCCAGCAGTGCCGACGAGGGATCGCCCCGGAAATCCATGGACATCTTATCCACTTCATCAAGACAGAAGACCGGATTGGCGACCCCCACCTTCTGCATTGACTGGATAATTTTGCCCGGCATCGCGCCGATATAGGTTCTTCTATGGCCGCGAATCTCCGCTTCATCACGCACGCCGCCAAGCGACAAACGGGCAAATTTCCGGCCCATGGCCCGGGCAATGGATTTGCATATAGAGGTTTTGCCGACACCGGGAGGACCAACCAGACAGAGAATAGGACCCTTTATTTTTTTTACCTGGGCCTGAACGGCAAGATATTCCAGGATGCGCTCCTTGGGTTTGGCCAGACCATAATGGTCTTCATCGAGGATTTTTTCAGCCCTGTTGATATCTATTTTCGAGGTGTCTTTTTTCTCCCACGGCAGACTGATAATGCAGTCAATATAATTGCGGACGACGGTGGTTTCCGCCGACATGGGCGGCATGCTGCGTAGTTTCTTAAATTCTTTCAGTGCCTTGTCTTTTGCCAAAGACGGCATCTGCTTGTTTTTAATAGTCTCTTCAAGCTCACCCATCTCGTCGAGACCATTTTCATTCTGGCCGATTTCGGTCTGAATCTCCCGCACTTTTTCACCAAGATAATAATCCCGCTGGGTCTTGCCCATGCGCATTTTCACCTTGGCGTTGATCTTCATCTCCAGTTCGGCAAGCTCAATCTCACGGTCTAAAACTTCGAGCACCTTGGCGATCCGTTCGGTGAGGGGCTCAATCTCCAGAATATGTTGTTTTTCCTCACTTTTAAGCGGTAAATGCGCACAGATGACATTTAACATCTTAAGAGGATTATCCATCGCCTTAACGGAATTGACTATTTCCTTGGCAATCTTTTTATTACCGGTCGCATAGTGCTCAAAGAACTTACGCAATTCCCGCTCATAGGCAAGCAGCTCATTGGTCGGCTCGGTGCTATCTGTCCGTTCTTCCACTTCGGCCTGGAGAAAATTATCATTGGGTACATAGGAAATAATTTTCGCCCGGGTCTTTCCCTCAACCAGGGCTTTTATTGTGCCATCGGGAAGTCGCAGCAATTGCATGACGGTTGCCAGCGTACCGTAAGGGTAGAGTTCGTCACCTTCCGGATCGTCAACACTCGATTTTTTTTGCGTTACCAGCAGGATATCCGTCTTTTTTTCCATTGCATCTTCGAGTGCCTGAATGGATTTTTTCCGACCGACAACCAACGGAGCAACCATATGCGGAAAAATGACGATATCCCGAAGTGGCATCAAAGGGTAAAGTTTTGTCACAAAATCTCCTTTCAAAGGTACATTCCTCTTACAACGTAAAAATATTCCGGCGCAGCAATTACCATCTGCTGTCAGGCGGTTTTCAGTTTTTCGTCGGCGCTGTCATTGTGGTAGAGAATCACCGGATACTCGCCCTGGGTTATGACCTGCTCGCTGATCACGCATTCCTGTACGCCTTTTTTCGAAGGAAGGTCGTACATTACATCCAGCATTGCCTCTTCCATAACCGACCGCAGGCCGCGCGCCCCAGACTTTCTTTTCAGGGCTTTAGCGGCAATCGCCGTCAGGGCTCCTTCGGTAAAACTGAGGTTGATGCCGTCAAACTCAAACAGTTTCTGATATTGCTTGGTCAAGGCGTTTTTGGGCTCTTTTAAGATGCGGATCAAATCTGCTTCAACCAGTTCTTCCATGGTGGCGATGACAGGCAAGCGACCGACCAATTCGGGAATCAGGCCGAATTTCAGCAGATCTTCCGGCTGGACCATCTTTAACAGCTCGCCGATTTTTTTCTTTTCATCGCCGGTAACCTTGGCACCAAAGCCAATGGATTTAGCACCCTGACGTCTGCTGACGACCGAATCAAGGCCGACAAAAGCGCCGCCGACGATAAACAGAATATTGGTGGTATCGATCTGCACCAGCTCCTGCTGCGGATGCTTGCGCCCGCCTTTTGGCGGAATTGAGGCATTGGTCCCTTCGATTATTTTCAAAAGCGCCTGCTGTACGCCTTCTCCCGACACATCACGGGTGAGCGACGGACTATCGGATTTACGGGCAATTTTGTCGATCTCGTCGATATAGATGATACCCCGCTGCGCCTTCTCCACATCGTAATCGGCCGCCTGCAGCAGACTTACCAGGATATTTTCGACATCTTCGCCGACATAACCGGCCTCGGTAAGGGTAGTTGCATCGGCCATACAGAATGGTACATTGAGAATCCTGGCCAGGGTCTGGGCGACCAGGGTCTTACCGGACCCGGTCGGGCCGACCAGGATGATATTCGATTTCTGCAGCTCGACGGAATCATCCTCGATAGGGGCATCAATACGCTTATAATGGTTATGCACGGCTACCGAAAGGACTTTTTTGGCATACTCCTGACCGATCACATATTCATCGAGGTAGGCGTTAATTTCTTTTGGTTTCAGCGTAATTTTACGTTCTTCAGCCTGTCCTTCTGCATCCGGGTTATCTTTGTCGTGAACAATCTCATTGCACAACTCGATACATTCATCACAGATAAAGACATCCGGTCCGGCTATAAGTTTGCCGACCTCGTCCTGATCCTTGCCGCAAAAAGAGCACACACATTCCGGCCCGTTGTTTTTCACATCATCCATTCTCTTAATCCTCGACTAATTCTTCCCGTTTGGTAAGCACCTTGTCAATGATACCATATTCCTGGGCTTCACTTGCACTCATAAAATAATCGCGTTCGGTATCGGCGGTAATTTTTTCGAGAGGCTGTTTGGTGTGCTGGGCGAGCAGACGGTTCAATTCATCTTTCATCCGCAAAATTTCTCTGGCCTGGATGTCAATATCGGTGGCCTGCCCCTGGAATCCCCCCATCGGCTGGTGAATCATAATCCTGGCGTTGGGCAGTGAATAACGCTTACCATCGGTGCCTGCGGCCAGAAGAAACGACCCCATGGAAGCTGCCTGGCCCATGCACAGGGTGGCTATATCACATTTGACATACTGCATGGTATCATAAATTGACATCCCGGCGGTCACCGAACCACCCGGAGAATTTATGTAAAAAGTGATATCTTTATCGGGATTTTCGGCCTCAAGGAAGAGCAACTGGGCGACGATAACATTGGCCACGTCGTCATTTACTCCTGAGCCCAGGAAAATGATCCGTTCTTTTAACAGACGGGAATATATATCATACGCGCGTTCGCCTCGGGGACTCTGCTCCACCACCATCGGCACAAGATTCATGGGTTCCTCTCCTTAAAACGGTTCGACTGCAAGAGGCCTTGAGCCCTATGCAGTCGTTAATATTTACAAGCTGGCAAGACATACCGGGCAGGGCTCCCCACCCGATATGCTATTATAATTCTTTTCCCGGCGTACGCAAGGTATCCTATCAACTTTCTGAAGCGGTATCGTCCTCGATTTTTTCGGCGACTTCAGCGGGTTTGACCAAGACCGCTTCGGCTCGAAGGAAGGCAAGAATTTTTTCATTGAGCAATTCGTTCATCAGGGGCAGGAGATCGTCGCGATTTTTAAAGTACTCTTTGACCTTGGCAACCGACATATTATACATATCGCCAATGCGTTTCAGGCCCCTCTCCATATCCTCTTCTTCAACCTTGATGTCTTCAACTTCGGCTATTTTCTTCAGGAGAAAATCGCCACGGACCCTTTTCTCGGCCATTACCGCATTCTGTTCCGCCAGTTTCTCTCTGGTCAATCCGGCAGCCTCAAGGGTCATGCCGCTTTGTTCGAGCTGCTTTTCGGTCTGTTTGATCATCTGCTCGATTTCGAAGGCGACAAGACGTTTTGGAACTTCGAACACATGGGCATCGAGCAGTTTCTGCATAATTTTGTCGGTCAGCGCACCCTCGGCCCGTTCTTCGCGCTTTTGGGTGAGACGCTCTTTAATCGACGCCTGTAAATCTTCCAGAGTCTTGAATTCCTCTCCGGCATCTTTGGCAAATTCGTCGTTTAACTCGGCGAGGACCCGCTCCTTGACATCCTTGACGGTGATGCGAAATTCAACTTTTTTACCTTTAAGGATAGGATTGGGATGGTTTTCCGGAAAATCAACTTCCTGGGTGCCATCATCCCCTTTGTTCATACCGATCAGCTTTTCCTCGAACTCCGCTCCCATACTGCCTTCGCCGACTTCAACAGAGTAGTTTTCATTTTTGACTTGGGGCATTGCGATACTGTCATGATATCCCTGAAAATCAACAACGACGATATCGCCTTTGGCGATTGGTCGATCGGTTACCGATTGCAATGCCGCCATATTTTTCTGCATTTCGGCAAGTTCCAGCTGAACTTCTTCGTCGGTTACCAGAATATCTTCTTTCTCTACTTCCAGCCCTTTATAGCCGGAGAGCTCGAACTGCGGACGCACATCCACTTCGGCAACGAAGGTAAACGAGCCATCGTCATTATAATTGACTTCGCGAATATCCGGATGGACGATGGGATCAACTCCATTTTTTTCAATGGCATTGAAATAATTATCCTGAACCAGCTTTTCACCAGTCTCCGCCTCTACCTGGGCCTTATAGTATTTGACAATGACCGAAAGAGGCACCTTACCGCGACGAAAACCTTTCATCTTGGTTTCTTTCTTCAGCTTGTCGTACGCCTGATCCAGTTTTGGCCGAACACTGTCTTCGGGTAACGTGACTGTTATTTTTCTTGTGAGAGCACTGAGCTCCTCAACATTTACATCCATCGAGTCCCATCCTTTGGTTTTAAAATTATCATAAACACTCGAACCCATCTTTTATTCGTCGCTCGCTGTGATCGAAAAACCGGCAACCCCATTTCCCCGGCAGAGTTGGCAAGAGCAGCATATGAATAAAATTGCGATGGATTATTACTGCCACAGGTGAGGTGTGCAGCAAAATTTACAAAATATGGTGCGAGAGGGGGGAGTCGAACCCCCACACCGTAAGGCGCCAGATCCTAAGTCTGGTGCGTCTACCAGTTCCGCCACCCTCGCAGCCGGACTTTCTGTTGTTTTTGATGAAATTGGTCTCACTAAAGCGGTACTAGTTAATTCACCTGCCAACTACAGTCAAGACCGCAGTTGAAATTGGTCGATTTATAACCCAAAAAGTTGCTATAAATACCATTTTGTGCGTTCGCTTACCAGTTTTTTTTAAAAAGAGTTCAATTTTCTGCAACCGAATCTTCTTTTTTCGGTTTTGATACGGGATGGGCACAGGCAGGTGAGCCCCTACCGAGCGATCCTGAAAATTATGTTTTAAACAAACCTGGACACCCTGCCCACTCTCGTTCATCTTGCGCAAAATGGCGAGAATGGCTACAGTAAGCGCTGCATTAAAGACGTTAACTGATTCTCTTACTTTAAATCTTCACTGAGGTTTTTATGAAATTCACCAAACTGTATGCTGGATGTTTCCTTTCCTTATTCCTGGCTTCGGGGGCCAATGCCCTGGCCGTACCCGATGCCGGTCAGGACAACCGGATCGAATGGAACGTGCTGCAGAAGTGGCCCACGGTCGGGAAAACCCTCGATATGGTGCATTCACTCGATGGCAAATTTGTATATATTCTCAATGATAAACAAGTGGTGCAGGTGTTCAACAACCAGGGACAGCTGCAGGGAACCATTCCTGTTGAGGAGGGAGTTTCGGCCATCGATATCGCTCCCCAAGGAGAAATACTTTATCTGATAAATAACAAGAATCAAACCTTTTCCTCCATCGCCGTTTCGTTCATCGTCGATGTCGATATCAGCGGCTCCCCCTTTAGAGGACCGGCTGACGCTCCGGTGACTATTGCCTTATTCACCGACTTTGAGTGACCGTACTGCGGCAAAATCTTGCCGCTGCTCGAGCAGGTGCTCGAAAAAAATCCGCAAACGGTAAAATTGGTTTACAAAAACATGCCCCTCAATTTTCATAAGATGGCACTTCCCGCCGCCAAGGCTGCAATGGCAGCTGGGGAGCAGGGCAAGTTCTGGGAATTTCACGACCGGTTGTTTGCCGAACCCAAGTTGACCAAAGAGGCAATAGACAAAATTGCTGTTGACCTCCAGTTGGATATCCCGCGCTTTGAACAAGATATGAACTCCCCCAAAATCGCCGCCTTAATCGAGAAAGATCTCCAGGATGCCCAAAAGGCCGGAGTCACCGGCACTCCGACCCCTTTTATTAACGGCCGCCTGCCGAAACAACGCAGTTTTGAAGGTTTTCAGACTATAATCAACGATGAGCTTGGCAAGCTTGGCAAGTCTACCAAATAAAAGAACAAAGCAGCGGAGCGTATGAATCAAAACTTTATTCAGCAGGACCTCAGCTTTTCTGATAACAACCACGCCTGCGCCCTGTACGGTGATCTCAACAAGAACCTGCAAATTCTGGAAAAAAGCACCGGCGTAACGATTAATGCCAGGGGAACAAACCTGCGCATCACGGGTCTGCCGCACGATGTGGAGTTAATCAGCCGGCTGCTCAATCAACTCTATGAGCTTATCGGCAAAGGCTATCCGGTGTACAGCTCCGATTTTGCCTTTGGCCTGAAGATTCTCGAATCGACACCCAAGGCACAACTCGATAGAATTTTTCTCGACAAAGTCTATGTGACCACCCAGAACCGGGTGGTCTCACCCAAGACCAAAAACCAGAAAATATATATCGACGCCATCCGCAATAATGATATCGTTTTCGGTATCGGTCCTGCCGGAACCGGCAAAACCTATCTGGCGGTGGCCATGGCTGTCTCGGCGCTGACCAGCGGTCAGGTCCGCTCAATAATCCTGGCCAGGCCGGCGGTGGAGGCCGGCGAAAAACTGGGATTTCTGCCGGGCGATCTGGCGCAGAAAGTCAACCCGTACCTGCGCCCCTTGCACGATGCCCTAAACGATCTGCTTGGCCCGGATAAAGCGTATGATTGTATCGAGCAGAACATTATTGAAATAGCGCCGCTGGCCTTTATGCGCGGACGAACTCTGAGCAATGCCTTTATCATCCTTGATGAGGCGCAGAATACCACCAGGGAACAGATGAAAATGTTTTTGACCAGGATCGGTTTTGATTCCCGGGCGGTCATAACCGGGGATACCACACAGGTCGATCTGCCGATCAAGAGTCATTCGGGCCTGGTCGAGGCCAGAAGGATACTATCGGATATCGACGGCATCAAATTCTGTTCCTTTTCGAAAGAAGACGTGGTCCGACACCCTCTGGTCCAGGCCATTATCAACGCCTACGAAAAACAGTAGCCATAAGGACGCAACACCCCGTGCCGACCGACCTCACACTCCGCCCGCATACCGCCCGGTATGCGCTCAATCGCAAAAAACTGAAGAACCTGGCCAACTGGCTGCTGGCGGAGTGCGGCGTAGAGGACCAATCCCTCAGTCTGCTTATTACCGATGATGCGGAGATTACCCGACTGAACGGCCAATATCGACACCTCAATAAACCCACTAATGTGCTCTCTTTTCCATTCTCAGATGGAGCGGACGCATCGCTGTGCCTGCTGCCGGTCCGCGAGCTGGGTGATATAATTATCTCCGCTGAGACCGCACGGCGTGAAGCTGGCGAATATAAACAAAGCCTGCACGAGCGTATGAGTTGGCTTATCGTACATGGCCTGCTGCATCTCTTAGGCTATGACCATGAGCTCTCACCAAACGATGAACAAAAGATGCTGGCAAAAGAGAACCTACTATTACAAAATCTTAACAGGCAGAGGAGAACAGCAATGACCAAACTCGCCATCAATGTCGACCATGTGGCTACCATCCGGCAGGCACGAGGAATCACCGAGCCCGATCCGGTGACCGCTGCAGCGATCTGCGAGCTTGCCGGCGCATCAGGCATCGTCATCCACCTGCGCGAGGACCGCCGCCATATTCAGGACCGCGATGTGTATCTGTTGCGACAGACTATTAAAACCAAGCTCAACCTGGAAATGGGAGCCAATAAGGAGATTGTCAAAATCGCCCTGGACATCAAGCCGGACCTGATCACCCTGGTACCGGAAAAACGCCAGGAACTGACTACCGAAGGCGGTCTGGATGTTGCCGCACAGAAAAAAAAGATCGCCAAGGTTATTGAAAAAATGACTGCCGCTTCGATCCAGGTCTCCATCTTTGCCGATCCGGATCCGGCGCAGCTCGCCGCCGCCGCTGATGTCGGTGCAAGCTTTGTCGAGCTGCATACCGGCAAGTACTGCGATGTGGTTGGCGAGAACAAGCGACAGCATGAATTCCAGCTACTTGAAGAGGCGGCCGAAGCAGCTGCCCAGATGGGCCTCAGGGTCTGTGCCGGCCATGGCCTGAACTACCAGAATACGACCCCGATCGCCGCCCTTGACACGATTGAAGAACTGTCCATCGGCCATGCCATAATAGCTCGTGCTGTTTTTGTCGGCCTCGATCAGGCGGTGCGGGAGATGCTCACCCTTATTCGTCAGGCCAATGCACTACTATGAAAGCATGTCTTATGCCATTTGCAGTTATCACAACCGAATCGAGATGTTATTGTCGATTGACAAGCTTTTATCAGATATGGTAAAAGCAAGCAACTTGCCTGGATGGTGGAATTGGTAGACACCCGAGACTTAAAATCTCGTGGGCTTTAATGCCCGTGCGAGTTCGATTCTCGCTCTAGGCACCAGAGATTTATCCAAAGACTTCCAACAAAGTCTTTCAAACCCGCAGCTGGAAACAGTTTGCGGGTTTTTTCTTGTCTTTTTTGTCCATTGACATCCATCAAAATCCAGCAAAATCCGTTGCAAAGTCCTTATCTTGACAATAATGACTCAAAGGCTGCATGATGGCTAAAGATTGGGAGAACAAAGGGCAAAGCGACACCAACGCCCGGATCATCACCACCGATAACGGCAGAATTTACAAGCCCAGCAACCTGCTGAACGCCATCTCCGAGATTCAGCAATTCTATGTTATCGAGAGCAAGGGCCAGAATATCCCTGCGGAATTCCTTACCCATGTTTAATATCCTGCGCCAATTCGACATGGCGTATATCAATTTCAAGGCAAGACTTGGCGAGCTGGATGGAATATCGCACAAGGAAGGAAAACAATTGATGGAAGAAGATCGTGAAATTGTCATGGCATTTTCCGACTATACCGAAAGGCTGAGCAAAAGGATACGGATCCGATATTATACGCCCAGGGAAATCAGTGAATTTATGAAAAATGACCAGGAAATGGATTCAAAATAATCTTGCAAAACCGCGGCAAACCAACTATTTGAGCAATAAAGAGCTCTCCCAACGCATAGCATTTCAACAAATCAACAAGGAAAGATTATGAACAAAGGCGATCTGATAGAAAAAGTGGCGAAAGAATGTGGCTTGAGCAAGACTGCAAGCGATCAGGTGTTGAACAGCATCCTTAATGCATCACGGGAGCTGTTTCAGTGGGCGACAAGGTTACCTTGATCGGTTTTGGTACATTTTCGGTGAGTGCACGTGCGGCTCGGGAAGGCCGTAACCCCCAGACCGGAGACACCATCCAAATTCCAGCCAGAAAGATTGTTAAATTCAAGGCTGGCATCAAGTTATTTTCCCCGCTCATTCTCAGCACTATTCCGAGTCGCCAAGTTTGTAGCGTATCCGAAGAACTTTGTCGTTAAAGTCGTGGGAGATCATCCGGAACTCACCTATTTCATTAGTATTGTCCACATGTTCTCCGACACAGGGGCAGAAATCGTAGTCACCGATACTCACTATGCGGATGGTTTCGACTCCTTCAGGAAGACGGGTGAGATTGAAGTTTCGGGCAGCTTCCTCAAGGGAAACTATTTCTTCGGATACGTCCAGGTTTGCGGAAATCACCTGGTTTACCTCTACTTCTATTTCCCTCACTTCGTCATCATTGAGAGGTCTATCGAAATGGTAATCACACTTCGATTTCTTCTTGTTCACGTGAGCGCTGAAGCAACGATCACAGTCGAATTTCCTGACCATCACCTGGTTGAGTATGTGTTCCGCCGAATGCATTCGCGGAGCGTATGATTTTGTCATGTCGATCCATTGGTGATTTTAAACAGCAAAAAAAAATCGTAGCTCATGCCGGCATGAGAGTCGATTCTATCGATTCCATAATTTTATTGTATCGTCAAAAATCTGTTCGGGCAACCGGTAGTGCAGCGGTATCTACCAAACATATATAACGTGACGGAAAGTACTATCTGCCATGAATTACGACAGAGCTGGAGTAGTCCCAATTATTGATTGGAAGTTTTTCGAGTTTTAAGATGCTCCATTTATCGCTGTATTATTCGAGAAAGCGTCATGAATTTCCCTTCAACTGGACGTAGTCCGCATCGCTGAATATCCAGCTTATTTTGCAGAACTTTTATACGACAGTTATTTGGTCGCCATATTTTTCCCTGATCCCCTCAATAGGCGTTCTCTTAACCGTTCGTCAATGGGTTGAATTGGCCCCAGCCATATCCCAAAATACATATCGGCAAATTCTTTTGAGGTAACGGCCACTAATTCAGTGTCGTTCAGGGTCAGTGTGGTCTGGCGTTTCGGCGCGTTATAACAAAGATAGTAGCTGTCGCCTTTCTGCACATCCCGGTAGGCACTATGCAACAGGTCGATTTGCTTCCGCAGTTCGGCAATTTCCTTCGGTGAATGCTGGCGTGCAAGAACGGTTTCAGCCCCGAGAGCGAAGTCATTAACCGTAAGAGAAACATCATAGGTAAGTTTTAGGCAACGGGAGGTTTTTTCATCCATAACCACCTGGTCGCTAGTATCAGTATCAGCATATAGAGCAGCATCATAAATCTTTATGAAGCCCATATATCTGACCTCCCCCTTACCCAACAGATTCATTCCGGAAATTGAAGCATAACCTGACCCGGGAAGAAATATTAATAACGTTAAGAATATCATTATTGCTCGAAACATAGCTCTACCTCGCTTTTTGTTGCCCGTCTTTACGAAATACAATGACAATTTCACCAACATGCAGACCAAATTTGCTCATGGTGGTTCGGTTAATGAGAACATTATCAGGTTGGAGAAACATCCAATCGTCGAAATCTATATGCCAGGTAGTATTTTCTTTTTCCAAAGCCAAAACGTAGTTCCATCGCAGAACATTTCCGTAGGCAATCCCCTGGGCCTTATCAATCACATCCCAGGCGCGGCCAACATAGGAATGATCACCCTCTTTGCTGATCCGCCAGGTCCGCTTTGATTTTTCACCATCGCTCCAATCGAAGTCTTCCTCCATTATTAGATCGCCTCCATTATCAACATGGCCGTCAATTGTCACCACAAATTGCCGAGTGAGCTTGCCGTTGCGATCCAGAACAATTCCCCACCCTGTGGTGGCTCCCTGGAAATACTGATAAAGGTCGAACTTTGGGGTATTCCTTTCGTACTGCCTAACATCGATTCCAGCACATCCGCATACAGCAAGAAACATAATTGCTATAAACATTGAGCGCATTGTCTTACCTCCTAGCCGGGTCCACATTAGAAACCGTTTGTCTTTTCTTTTAAGATGTTCTTCGCCGTAATATATTTAATAATTTAAGCATGAGCACATGGGGAGCAACAGGATGCTTACAGTAGAATAATAATAGTAAATACTATCATTAGACAACTATAAAGGCTTCCAACGATAAAGGAGTAGTAGCGACCAGCTACGGGACTTACAATATAGAGATGAGGTGATGATAGTTAGAGCATTCCCGTGTAGTCATGATGTCAGACATGCCATGGTCTCAGAGGATCCTGATAATGGAAAAACATTCATTGATGAAACAGATATAAAAGATCTATCTGGAAGCTGGATAAAGCGCCAAATCAATTTAAAGACAGCGATCGAGTCATTCTCCTTGAGCAAGGAGGAGATAGTTGAAAATGGACATCGTGACCGGTTGATTATGTATACCGTTCGCCCTGACGGTAAAATAGATGTAGTAAACAGTTGCCGGGACGAACATGATGGTAGTTTGCGGGAGGCCAAGGGACGTGCCTGGGTGGTCGACAAAAACAGCAATGCCCAGCTCAAGGTTTCTTTTTTCTGGCCATTCCGCGGAGATTCCTGGATTATCGACCTCGGCCGGGACTATGAATACGCAGTTGTTGGAACCCCGAACAGGCGATACCTCTGGATACTCAGCCGCACCCCGGAAATGGACCCTGATATTCTTGAAAAAATAATTCAGAATGTGGAAAAGCAGGGCTTTGTTCGAAGCAATCTTCTCCTCCATAACCAGGACAACTTACTGTGAACATGATATGACGGCCAAAAGCCTCTTCAATAAGAAACCGACAATGATCACTTTATACCAACATTAAAGGGAGACGATTATGAAAGCCAATCTGTTATGTGGAAAAGAGACAATTCATCTCGAAATGCCGGATTCCGCCCTCCTCATCGAAAACAAACCCGCAGCAGCGCTTGTCAACCCTGAGGCTGCGGTACTTGATGCTCTGCTCCACCCCATCGGAACCCCACCGCTTCTAGAAATCGCCAAAGGCCGCAAGAACGCCTGCATTGTCATTTCGGATATAACCAGACCTGTTCCCAATAAAATTATCCTTCCCCCGTTACTGAAAACCCTTGAAGACGCAGGAATGGCCGCCGGAAATATCACCATTCTTATTGCCACGGGTATGCATCGACCGAATCTTGGCGATGAGCTCCGTTCCATGGTTGGCAAAGAGATCATGGACAACTACAAAATCATGAATCATTACTGCCAGAAAAAAGAAGAATTACGAGAAATTGCCAAAATTGATGGGGCATCCATTGAGGTCAACAGCCACTACCTCGACGCCGATCTTAAAATTCTTACCGGTCTGATTGAACCACATTTCTATGCAGGTTTTTCAGGAAGTCGAAAATCAATTCTGCCAGGTATCTCCAGTTTTCAAACAATGAAGTTCATGCATTCCTTCAAGGTGATAGATCAACTGCAACAGGCAAACTGCAGGCTGGAAAATAATCTCTTCCACCAGTATGCCATGGAGGTGACAGAGATTGCCGGAGTCGATTTTATTCTTAATGTAGTCATCAACAAACAACGTCAGCTGGCAGGCGTGTTCGGCGGCCATTACGATTTTGCCCATCAGGCGGGATGTAAACTCGTTGCCGAACACGCAGTGGCAAAGCTGGCTGAAAAAATGGATCTGGTCGTCACTTCTGCAGGGGGCTACCCTCTTGATGCAACTTTTTACCAGGTTTCAAAATGTCTCATTGCCGCACGAGACATCCTCAAAGAGGAAGGTACGATCTTTGTCACCTGCGGTTGTGAGGAGGGTCTCGGCAGTGAAGAGTTCTGTACTATTATGCGATCCAACCCATCCCCTGCTGACTTTAACCGCCATCATAGCGATCCTGATAATTTCGTCATTGACCAGTGGTGTGCGCAAAATATTTATCAGGCTCTGGCTCATGCCGGCAAAATATTTATTTATTCTCCTGGACTGTCAGAAGAGGATGTTGCTCGATTTCAGGGAGTCAAAGTTATCGACTGCCAGGCAACCGTCGACGAGCTCGTGAAAACACACAAGAACGTTGCAGTAATTCCGGACGGCCCATATGTTGTGGGGAAAGTGGTGGGCAAGACAGTCAATCCATAAAGGATTGCTTCTGCGTTAAGGGAAATAAGCCTAGCGGAGCCTTGATAATGCACATGCAAAACGCCATTACAGCAGCAGATCGCCTGAGAGGTGCTGTTTTCGGAATGTTTATCGGCGACGCCCTGGCAATGCCGGTCCACTGGTATTATAACACCCAGACCCTCGTAAACGATTATGGCAGGGTTGCCGATTACCTGCGTCCCCGCAATCCACATCCTGACTCTATTCTCTGGCGTTCATCCTATACCCCACCACCTGGGTCGCCTGATATACGCCACGATCAGGCACAATACTGGGGCAAAAGAGATATCCATTATCACCAGTTCCTTCGGGCCGGAGAAAACACCCTGAATCTTCAGCTGGCAAGAGAACTTCTGTTCCTGCTGGAAGACGAAGGCAATTACTCTGCGGCATCCTGGCTGAACAGACTCATTACCTTTATGACCACCCCCGGGAGTCATCAAGACACCTACATTGAAGAGTATCTCCGACATTTTTTCATCAACTACGGCAAAGGCCATGAGCCTTCTTCGTGCGGCAGAATGGACGAAAAACATATTGGCGGACTCAGCCTGATGCTTCCGTTGACCATTGCTTTTTCCAAGAACCCTGCCGTTGCATGTGAAATCTCCTTGCACCACCTTGGATTAACCCATGGTGGTTCTGTCATGAAACAATGGGGTGAGCTGATTTGCGTCACCCTCCTCAACCTTCTGCAGGGACAATCACTCCACAAGTCCATAACAGCCGGGGCAAGTCAGTCAGCACTGGACCTTAACGCCCAGACCCTTCAGAACATGACCGACTACCCGGATTCAATTGTTGTCGGCAAACATTTTTCATCAGCCTGTTATGTTGAGCAATCTGTACCGGCAGCGCTCTATCTTGCCCTCAAATATCAAAATTCCCCAGAGGAGGGAATGATTGCCAACACTATGTGCGGTGGCGACAATGCCGGTCGCGGGGCAGTTTTGGGCGCTCTTCTGGGGGCTGTCAATGGACAGCAAGGCTGGCCCGGGCGGTGGATTGAAGGCTTGGTCCATCCTCCACCTGTGGTCCTGCTTGAGTAATGAAAATACGAGGAGAAAATCCGGTCTCATACTATACAGGAGGTAAGAAAACATGGAGTTTGATGTTGTTATCGTTGGTGCGGGAATCGCGGGATTGAGCTGTGCCCTTACGCTCCAGAAAAAGAATCTCACTTTTGCTATCGTCGAGTCTGGAGATACACCCGGTGGAAGAATTCAAACAGATGTTAAAGATGGATTCCGTCTTGACCATGGCTTCCAGGTGCTGCAGACCGGTTATTCTGAAGCTCAGAAAATGCTGGACTATAAGGATTTAAAACTGCAAAAATTCCCGGCTGGCGTAGCTGTAAGATACAATGGGAATTTTCATATTATTGCCGACCCTCGACATCATCCGCGGTATATTCTGTCAACTCTTAGATCACCGATAGGTACCCTGAAAGACCGTCTCTGCATGGTGCGCCTGGCTCGCGCAGTAGGTCAGGGCTGCTTTGCCAAAATTTTTACTCTGCCGGAAGAAAAAGCCATTGATTTTCTGCATAATCAGGGGTTTTCAGCAGGGTTTATAAAAAGATTTTTCGTACCTTTTTTTGCCGGAGCCTGCCTTGACCCAGAAATCCAGGCCTCCAGTCGTGTTCTGCAATATATATTTCGCATGTTTGCCAAAGGAGATGCCGCGCTCCCATCCCAGGGCATGGGCGATATTTCCAGGCAACTGGCAGCAAAGCTTCCGCAGACAGCCATTCGCCTGAACAGCACAGCAATAAATATCGACGGCGCTGTTGTCAGCCTCGCCGATGGTAGTAAACTTGTCGGCCGAAAGATCGTTATTGCTACATCTCAACCAGCACTTGAACATCTTTTGGGGCAGCCATCCTCTCACTCATCCATGGGCGAGTGTTGCCTGTATTTCGCTGGTCAATGGCGACCACCGTTCAAAGATCCTTTTCTTGTTTTAAACGGTGATGGCAAAGGTCCAATTAACAACGTAGCCTTCCCGAGCCTGGTCGCACCAAGTTATTCTGCATCAGGTAAAACGCTGATTGCCGTCGTCGTCATAGGGCAAAAATATCTCGGCAAGGATGATCTGGAAGACCAGGTTCGCAGCCAGTGCCTTGACTGGTTTGGTGATGCAGTCAAAGACTGGGATCATCTTCACACATACCATATAAGACACGCCCTGCCGAACCAGGAGCCCCCCACCCCAGACCCATACGTGCTTCCTGAACCAATCGGGGAAAATCTGCGAGCCTGCGGCGAACATCAAAGCCTGCCGGGAATTCAATGGTCACTGCTCTCAGGTCGCAAAACAGCAATGGCGATTGTTAAAGAGTTATGCTGAGAGATTTGCAGGTTGTATTCCACCAACCTTAGAAGAAAGATGGTTTGGCAACATGATACACCTGTTCTGGAATACAATTCCCTCGTATCGGTGCTTAAGGCAAAAGATTAGGCGCGTACTTCAGTCAATTAAAAGTGACGGAGAAATCAATGAAAGTTGTTGCGTTCTGTGGAAGTGGAAGAAAACAGGGAAACACATATCTGCTTCAGAAAGCCGTGCTTGAACCCCTTGCTGATGCCGGAGCAGAGACGGAAATTATTGAACTGGCTGGCAGTGAAATCAGGGGGTGTATGTCCTGCTATGTTTGTTTTATGGAAAAGAACGGTACCTGTGTTCTCAAAAAAGATATTGTCAATGATTGTATTGCCAAAATGGCCGCAGCTGATGCAATTCTCCTTGGTTCTCCAGCATATTTTGGTGATGTAACCAGTGAGATGAAAGCGCTTATCGACCGCTGCGGTATGGTCAGTCAGGCGAACGGCCATATATTCCAACGCAAAATCGGCGCAGCTGTGGTGGCTGTTCGCAGGTCTGGTGCAGTTCATACCCTGGACACCATGAACCATTTTTTCCTGCTGAGCAAGATGATCATCGTTGGTTCAGACTCGTGGAATGTCGGCATTGGTCCAGAAAAAGGAGAAGTAGTTGACGATGAGGAAGGTATGAAAAACATGCGTCTGCTGAGCAAAAATATAGTTTGGTTGTTGGGAAAACTCCAGGCATAGTGTTCTGCGACACGTATGTCGCAGAACAGGCAAATGCGCCTTTTGCAGGCACGCAACTCGACCCGGGAGAAAGGATGTCCGCTTTAGAAAAGGAAAATATACGGGTTGGTTGTCATTCCCGATGATCTCGAAAAGAGAATGATCCTCGGTCGACCGCCAGAGGTGAGCACCTTTGTCAACAATCAGTTCCTCCATTGAAAGAGTTAAAAGACCAGATCCCCCTCAAAGATGCCAGGTCCATGCTCGACACTCTCTGCCACTAGCCATTGATAGAGAAGACACGACGCCGAGTCCTGCATGACGACATGACCTGAGGGATGACAAGTTTTTCGGAGATAATGAGGTATTGATTGTCGTCGATGTGGAGCTGGAGAGCGAAGAGCAAGCTGTATCACTACCTTCCTTGATCAATAAAGAGGTAACGCCAGATCCTGTTACTATAATGCTGATCTGATGCATAGGTTCTATAGCCAGTGGCCGAAGGTGAAGATGGGTGATTCGGGTTCATCGGAAGACTGGATAATGGATCAAATCCTCTTAAAACGATGTCCACTCCAGCAGGATACGATCTTCTCTCACAGGATTTTGAGTAGTGAAACAACGTCGGAAAGAAAGCAAAGACGGATCGCCTTTCCCGTTGCCGGTGCATTTGTCCTGAAATATCATCTTAACTGCTTGTAAGATTTTTGCCGAAAGGTTCCTGGTATGCCATGAAAACCAGGCATGACACTTCCGTCAGCCGCCAATCCGTTGAGTATGGAGTATGGCATGGAAATTGAAAGTATTCAGTGACAGTGAAATCAAAATTTAGCGCAGCGTCCTACAACCAGACAACTTTGATGATTTGAAACCCGGAACCGGTGTTTCATTCAATGCCGAAACAGGGCGAGAAGGGTTGCAGGCGACCATGGTGCATGGTTGTTCAGAAATCACCGACTCTCCTACAGGTAACAGATGAGGGAGAAGAGAGTATTTCACCATTGGGGTGTCAGCGAGAGAAAAATTAAGCGTCAACGCTTGATGAAGGAGGAAAAATGCTAAAAAAAAATATACCAACCCAAATACCCAGCATTCATTACGATGGCGGTGAGATGCCGAAACTTGGACTCGGCACCTGGGAACTTAAAGGTAAATCCTGCAGCCGGATTGTGGAAACGGCCCTTAACATTGGATACCGCCATATCGACACGGCTCGCATGTATGAAAATGAAAAGGCGGTCGGTCGGGGTCTTGCGGATTCCGGTCTGCCTCGGGAAAACTTCTTCCTGACAAGCAAGGTCTTTCGTGACAGTCTGGCCCCAAAGGATGTGCGAACATCCTGTGAAGCCAGCTTGAAGGATCTAGGCACAGACCATCTCGATTTGCTGCTGATCCACTGGCCGAATGACGCCGTACCGCTGGCCGATACCCTTGGCGCCATGTCCGACTTGCGTGTAGAGGGAAAAATCCGCCATCTCGGCGTGAGCAATTTTACATCGAAATTGCTGCAGGAAGCGGTCGGGCTTACCGACTCGCCCATTTTTTGCAATCAGGTTGAATTTCATCCGCTGCTTGATCAGCGCAAGCTACTGGCGTGTCAATACGATCTGGATATTCCGCTGGTGGCACACTCCCCATTGGCGCAAGGACGCATTCTGCGTAATCGCGTGCTCATCGATATCGCAAAGAAATATGAATTGTCACCGGTCCAGCTGGCCCTGCATTGGATCACTCAACATGATCGTGTGGCGGCGGTGCCCAAGACTACCTCTGAAACGCATTTGCATGAAAACCTCGATATCTTCAGCATCCATCTTGAGAGAGATGATATCGAAGCCATTGATGCGCTGCAGGGAAATGATCGAGGCATAGATCCTGATTGGGCTCCCGAATGGGATGTTCCGGACGCAGGGTAGGTTTCTGAAGCCGGAAGTAACAACTAAGAAACAGGAGGTAAGCATGAAAGCAATGGTGGCAGAAAAATTTGGAGAACCGGATGTTTTGAAAATGCGCGAGATTGAAATGCCGGAGCCCACATCAAGACAGTTGCTTGTCAAGGTTATTGCCAGTTCGGTCAATCCCGTCGATTACAAGATCCGCCAAAAGGGCGATGAATTCGGACTCTCAGCACCGCTGGTACTTGGCTACGACGCCTCTGGCGTAGTGGAACGCGTCGGTTGTGAAGTGAGCGAATTCAAACCGGGCGATGAGGTTTTCTATACCGCGGAAATTTTCGAGCAAGGCTGCAACGCGGAGTATCACGTGGTCGACCAGGACATCGTGGTACTCAAGCCCGAGAACCTTTCACACGAACAAGCGGCATCATTGCCATTGGCCGGATGTACCGCCTGGCAGGGTCTCGTTGTCCGGGCCGGCGTTCGGGCCGGTGAGCGTGTGTTGATCCACGGGGCGGGTGGCGTCGGTTCGCTGGCTGCACAGATTGCGGTGGCCGCCGGCGCGGAAACCTATGTTTCCTGCAGCGACTACATGATTGAGGAAGTGCAGAGCTGGGGCGTGGCCGCCGCGATCGACCACAAGAAGGCATCCTTTGCAGATGTGGTGATGGATGCCACGGCAGGCGAGGGGGTTGATATCGTCTTCAATACGGTGGGTCAGGATCTTTTGACACGCAGCATTCCCGTGACCAGTTCGTTCGGCACTTTGGTCTGTCCTCTCGATCCGGGTGGATCGTTGTCGGGCGCCTATCGAAAGAATCTTTCTATCGAACTGCTGTTCATGCAACGCGAACGCAAGTCCATGCTAGCCTTGCGCCGCTTGGCCCTAAGAAAAAAGATCCGCCCGCTTGTTGATTCCGTGGTCGCTCTGGAGGATCTCGCCCAAGCACATGCAAAGCTTGAGCGAGGTGGTTTGAAGGGAAAGATCGTGGTGCGGATATGAACGACGAAAAGCCTCAGATCCCATACATTAAAACCAGTGCCCTCGACAAGTGAAGGCGAGGATATACTCATGATGACAATCGGGGCAGCGTACACGTAGTTGTCCTGATCAAGGTCGCCACCAAGCGGGGCACTATCCATAGGGCCGGACAGGACAAATCTGTTCTGATAAACCGGATTAGTCCATGGAGACAGGACAAAAGTAATATTTCGACATCATCTTTTTACCTGTCGAGAAAGACTTAGGAAATAGGTTGGTGTATGCATATTACTCCAGCACAGAAAAAAACTAACGACTTTTTGTCGGTTTTAGCGTGTAATTTCTTATTGTTATAGATTCAGGATGGAAACTAACTATAAAAATATCTAAAAATGTCAAAAAGTTTAAACTGCTGGCTAGAAGAAAATGACTAGGACTGTAGAATCGCTACGTCCAACTTCAGCAATTCGGATCATAACCACTGCTCCTCTTTGTATTTTTTCTGATTCTTGCGAATATAAAACGATCAGAAGAACTTACATCCTGATTATCTTCAGCATACTTGTCTGGGTAATGCCGATGATCGGCGTTCTCCTTTCGAACCGTCCGATATCGGCTTTTACCGCATTCCCGCCGCTTACCATTCCCGTTGAGCATACGCCCTTTTCTTGGCTGGTTTTTATGTTGTACTTCGCGGTAGCCCTCGTGACTATGGCTTTGATTGGCTGCGCGGCAGGTAAAAAAACAGCTGGTCAAAAATCAGTTCCGATCGGTCTTGCCCAAAGTTTCCCCTGGTGGTGATGGGTATCCAGTATCCCCTTCGTGTACTGGTTTAAAATATTTGAAATGCCGGTGCTGGGATGCTGTTGCACCTATAAAACGAATCAAGTAGCCGATTCTTTTCAGGTCTCCCCCAATAGCCTACTTGCGTAGATCTTCCTTTATACGTTCATATTCTTCTTTGCTGATTTCACCTCCGGCATATCTTTCCTTGAGGATATCCTCAGCTCTGTTCCTTTCTTCCCCTGGCCCCCTTTGTCTGAACAGGCGACTCGCCACAAAAACAATCAGGAAAATGATAAGTATCCAAAATATCATCATAAATACCCCGCCAAAACCAGGGCCCATCATAGAGCCGTAATTGCCAAACCAATGCATTCTTTTGCTCCTTCTTTATGCACTATCGCGGGTGATTGAGGTGGACCGCGCGATCGTCCTGTTTCTCAATCTTTACGGTTTCCATGAAGCAATCATTGCTGCCGAGCCTTTTCCATGAGCTGCTGTTGCATTTCGTACATCTGCTTTTGCATCTGTTGCAATTCGCCGACTGTAGTGTTTGGATCCCGCATCTTTTCGCCGTATTCAAAACGCAGGTCATGTAGTTTTTTACGTATTTCTTTTGTGTCGCCATAAAACTGCTGCATCTTTTTCAAGATTCATGCCATTTCCATAAACGCCAGGATCCTTCGGACTCGATAGAAAATAATCCAGCAGCTCGCCAGGCGAATTCAATGTTTATCTGAATCGGAACTTGCCAAATCACAATTACAAACAAACCAATTCCAACATTGCGCCCAAGGATAGATGAGGATATGCGTGCAAGGCATCACCGTCACCCCCAGTTTCTCAACTTCTTGAAAAACCAGATAAAAGGAGAACATCAGTGTCAACCCTGCCCTACGGATTCACAAAACAGACCGAAACCCTAGCTTTTGATACCGCAGAAGTGCACTGATCAATAATGAGCTGCTTTCGTAGCTGATCAGATGCTTGCCAATAGAGTAAATCCCAAGTGGTTTTCCAGGTGGTTTTGGAGATATCTTAATACTATTCGATGCACTCTAACCTACTGAAAACACGCGGAGGATGCGCTATAAATAGGCATCTCACGCCGGTAACAGGGGTTCGAGTCCCCTTGGGGTCACCAAGTAAATTCACCGAAAAAACCCTTGACCACCTCTGCACTCGACCGGAGAAACTCACGTGTGCCTATATAATTTAAAATTGTGCCGGCGTTTCGAAAGATGTATTTTAATGTTTGTATGTCAGGAGCGATTTTGAAGAGCATCTGCATTTTATCCCATCAGCTGCTTCAAGCCATTCCAGAATATCTCAACACCAATGCAGATAACGAAGAAGGCCACCATTTTAGATACTGCCATGGCGCCCGCTGGCGAAAATTTCTTATCAATAAACTTCAAATTCGCATAGCAAAAATACATAATCAGGCAGATTGCAAATATCCCTATAATTCCTGCTAATTTTTCTGAAAATGCGAGAACTGAATCATGCCCAAACCGCGCCCCGAAAGTAAGGGCAACTGCCAACCCGCCGGGGCCGACGGTGAGAGGAAAGGTGAATGGATAGAAGGCCTTGTCTTGAGCCGACTTAAAGGCATGGTGCCCATCTTCTTCTGAAACTGATGTTTTGGCCTCGTCATTATTTAGCATCTGCCAACCCATAACTGCCAACACTAAACCACCCGACACTTGCACAACCTGAACTGTAATGCCAAAAAGTTTGAGAACCAAAAAACCAAACAGAAAAAAAGACCCCAAAACCAAAAACGAATAAATCGTAATTTTCAGCGAGATTTTTTTCCAAACATCTTGAGGCACGCCCCTCGTCATTCCGGCAAGAATAAGAGCCGTTCCAATTGGGTTAACAACTGGAAACAAGGCTAAAAAAAAAGTAGGGATTATTTTCAGTAAGGTAAACAGGTTATCATCCATGCGAGGAACCTTTTTTGTATGATGTTGAACATAATCCCGGCTTTCTTCCCGTTTGCCGGGGTTAGAAAAAGATTGGTTAAATTGGTGGTCAATTGGCCCAGTCCTGAAGATAGACCGATTTTGCTCTACCACATTCAACAGTTTGCATTAATCTTTTCCGAATCTTCAGAGACCTTTTAAATATTCTTTGAGTTTCCGGCCGGCTTTTAGGTGTTTCAGCCCAGATGGAAATGGCCAGACATCAACGCCTTCCTGCAGACAATGTACCTGCGCTGGACTGAGGCGATCGGCCAGGGCAATGCTCCCCTTGAACAGGTCGTCAACCTGCTGCGTATGAAGATTCCTGCTAATGGACACGGCACCCTCGAGGTTGCTCCCCATGCATATGCGAGATTAATGGAGCCGATAATCGCGCGACAGCCATCTGCCAGGAGCATTTTACCATGCAGCTTGAGGTCTTGAGCTTGTGAAGGCCGATTGTGCCGGCACAAAGCACGGTTTCCTGCAGAACAAAGCCGATCTGGGCGCGCAGCGGGTCCAGCTGGTAGTCGGTGGTCTTGATGTGCGCCATCCTTTTCTAAGAAATAATTGGCTTGCATTTATCGGCCTGGAAAATCAGATAGATTTCTTGGAGCGACAAACAAGAAGGATCACATCAATGAAAGTATTGGTTCGGGTTAACGTGCACACCGTCTTTAACGTCGTTTCTACTGCACAGGATTGGCAGATGTCAACAACATTTCCTGGCATCTGCCCGCGTGGGAATAACTAACAGAATGCATCAATTGATTAACCCATCTACATTGCCAACGTTCGGCGGACAGATCACTTTCTCTGCATCAATTGGATGCACCTTTTTCTGATGTGAGTCACACGGCCGAGAAAACATGTGCAACCAGCGCAATAGGTCACTAGCTTACGACCTTCGCTCTCCTGCTGAGATGTTTTCGCCCACCAACAGCTGAATTTGGATTCGATGTATCCTATGGCCCCACCCTCACCGCAGCACAATGTCGTTTGTCCTCGATGACGCATTTCCACAACAATATAGCCCAGATGTCGAGGAGAACCGAGAGTAAATGGAAAAGAAGAAGTCAAAATGGAATTGGAAAATTACCAGGCCACAAACAAGTTGAAAGGGAATTCTGCCGCCAGGGCAACGACTTTTCCATGGCGGCGGAGAATGCAATTATTTCTCAGAATCGGCTGGATAACCAGCCCCTTTCCAGGCAAAAATACCGCCCGGATAACGAAAGACGTTGGTGTAGCCAAGTTTTTTTGCCCAGGCGGCACCATTGTGGCTGCGGGTGCATTTGACAAAGCCGCAATAAACGACGATTATCTTGGCTTTATCCGGCCCAAGCAGGGTCTTGAAATCCTCAACGGTCTTGCCGTCGGTTTCTTTCATATCCCATTGTTGCATCTCCGCGATTGGAAAGAGAAACTGCTTGGCGCCGGGAATATGATTCTTTTTGTACGAATCCTCATACGGCATGGTATCGATGATCAGGATGTCTTTCTTTGCATCGATCATGGCCTTTAGTTCATCGGTAGTGACGATTCCATAGCCACCCTGCTCCACCTCCCGAAGCAGTTTGACAGCTGCCTGTTCCTTTTCCACCTCTGCCTCGAATTTATCGGTACCGAAGGCAAAAGCTGATGCGCTCATGCCGAAAACGAACAAACCAACCATAAATCCGCACAAAATCTTTTTTGTATACACTCTGTTTTCTCCCTGATAATCAGTTGATGTTTTACACGATCGACCGCTTGCGGCTACGAACGTGACTCCAAAAGACAAAAAGTACTGCCGCCATCATCACTGCATCGCGAGCCAGGGCAGCCTTGAGCCCCTTGTACGCCTGCTCCGGGTCTTCCGGCCCGAAGCAGCCGCAGTCGATATCCAGCCCCAGATGAATTCCATACAGGAGAACGGCGATGAATATGACCAGCATCGCGGCAATGACCGAGAGGCTGCCACGCAGGGAAAAGATCAGCCCGATACCGGCGACCAGCTCGATGACAGGCAGCAGCACTGCCAGTGGGTAGATCAATACCTCGGGCAGCAGGCCGAATCCGGCGATGATCTCGGCGAATCGCGAAGGATCCATAAATTTGACGGATCCGGAGTAAATGAAGATGCCACCGAGTATCCAGCGGACAGCACATTCCATTACCGGAAAAAAACGACCGATTTCAATCGGCCGGCTTCCATCTTCTCTATTCGTCATTGCCTCGCTCCCCACCCCGGCTTTCATTTTGGCTTATATCAATGATCAATCGGCGGGTTATATTTCACATAAGTAGGAGCATGATGTCAAATAGTAAAAACCGATAACTCAGTAAAGATAGATAAGCAAAATGAAACATCTTGCTTTTCATCAGGACACCACGAATAAGATCAATTGTAAGTGAATAAAAAAGAAGAAACTTTACTTGTAACAAATCGCTTTTGGAGCAGTTCTGTTTGGCCAATACGGGCATGGACCGATTTAACGGAAAAAGCTTATGCTATCATGCTGAAAAAGTGAAAAATTTGGTCTGCCTCCTATTTCAGCTGTGCCTGAGCAGGTCATGAGGTAACCTTGAGATTGAAACCGACATTTTTTAAATACCTGGCCTCCTGCTCAAGGCTGACTCTTTGCAGGGGATGGTTTATCAACTCATACGGTGCAAATCGTAGAGTCAAATTGTTTTCACTGGCAATCACTTGTTCAATAACTGCCGTCTCGTCTTTTCGGGAACGATGGAACAGGGTGGCGAGTCGAAGAAGAATCGCAAGCCTCAAAGCGGTCTTTTGGTCCTTTTCCGGTAAACCTGTGAAGAATTTTTCTGATATTTTTTTTCGCTGGCAACGCACCAGAACACTCATCCAATCCTGCTCTTCCAAAGAAAATCCGGGAAGATCTGCGTTGGCCAGAAGGTACGCGCCATGTTTCTGATAGCCACTTAAGGAAACCGCAAGGCCAATCTCATGAAGACTGCTTGCCCAATGCAGTCTTTCGGCATCTGCCAGTCGGAGGTTCCAGACTTTTTCACAGGCGGTGAAAAGACGGTGCGAAGCTAAACTCACCCTTCGTGCATGTTTCTGACTGATCTGAAATCGTTGCTGTATAGTGGAAACGGTTTTCAATCGCGTATCTTCACTCTGAATCCGGCCTAGACGCTCATACAGCAGACCTTCCCGCAAGGCGCCTTCAGAAACCTGCATGGTTTCAATTTTAAGTGCCTCAAAGGTGGCCATGAGGATAGCCAGTCCTCCTGCAAAAACAGGTTGCCGGTCACTATCTAAACCAGGAAGATCAAGATCTTTAACATGTCCAGCCGCTATCATCCTATCTCGTATATTGTATAAACTGTCCAGGGTTATATGATAGGTCTCAAGCCCAAGCGCTTTCACAATGTTTCCCGCGGCCTTAATAGTTCCGGATGCCCCGGTAGCAGAGTTCCAGCCAATATCTCGGAAATCGCGTCGCACCGGACGTAATTCCAGATGGGCGGCAATGCGAGCCTCTTCCCAATTCTTCTTGCAGAGGTTTCCACCCCTAAAAAAAGTTCGACTCACACTCACGCAACCGATTTCGAGGCTGCTTAAATGAAGTGGCTCAAAACCCTCACCGATAATCAATTCTGTGCTTCCTCCGCCAATATCCATCACCAGCCGTTTCCCGTCTTCCCCCACCAGAGAATGGGATACCCCAAGATAGATTAGACGAGCCTCCTCCTTTCCTCCAATAATTGAGATCGGGTGGCCCAGAACCTCACTGGCACTTTGTAAAAACTGACGGGAATTTTTTGCCTGACGCAGGGTATTTGTTCCTACAGCGGCCACACTGCCCTGAGGTAATTTCTGCACACGTTCAGCAAAACGATCAAGACAGGAAAGGGCGCGTATACGTGCTTCTTCAGACAATCGGCCATTTTTGTCAAGACCGCCTCCCAGGCGCACCATTTCCTTTATGCTATCAAGAATGTGAACATGACCGTCTTCAATACGGGCAACTACTAGGTGAAAACTATTGGAGCCCAAATCTATCGCGGCTAAATATTGTGGTGATTTCTGTTGATCATTCATAGAAAAAAGTGGTCTCTACTCTGTTATCGGTGGGCATCGGGGCCAACCAGCAGGGCTTGGAGCTTCATGCGGCCTCCTTCTGCTATTGATGTTCTGCAGGGAATTCTTTGCTGAAAAGAAAAATGGCTCAGCTTATCCAGTTTTCGACATCAGATTGTTTGGGGATATTTCCCACCGATTTCACCTTGCCGTCAATAATCACGGCTGGAGTTGAGAAGATGCCCAGTTGCGCAATTTCCTGGAAATCGGTGACTTTAATAATTGTGGCTTCGATGCCTTTGGCCGCAACAGCTGCCTGGACAATTTTTTCTGTTTTCTCGCAGGAAGCACACCCTGGTCCACATACTTTAATTTCCATATTATTCCTCATTTTGTTGTGTTGAAATACTGCTCAGCTGGGAAAGAGAGTCAAATAATCCGATTGAATAAAAATCCCGTGAATAGTATGCCGCTGCCAACCACTCCAATAAAGACAGCGATCAGTTTTGGTTTGAGCACCTTACGAAGAATGACCATTTCCGGCAGGGATAAAGCGATAACACTCATCATAAAAGCGAGTACTGTGCCCAGTGCGGCCCCCTTGCCAAGGAGCGCTTCCACCACCGGTACTATACCTGCGGCATTAGAGTACATGGGGATACCAACCACAACAGCGGCAGGCACTGACCACCAGGCATCCTTGCCCATGATAGAGGCCATAAAAGCCTCAGGCACATAGCCGTGAATAGCTGCACCCACTCCAATTCCCGCAACCACATAGATCCAGACCTTGCCGACAATATCCCGCACCGCCTCCCATCCGCGACCAATGCGATCAGGCCAGGTAAGAGTTTCTTCGACGACGACCGCTTCACCTGTCCGCAGTGCCTGAACCCAATCCTCAATCCAATGCTCAAGTTTGAAACGGCCAATGACCCAACCTGAAATGATAGCAATCATCAAGCCTGTCACAAGATAGATTGCAGCAACTTTCCAGCCAAGCAGACCATAGAGCAGAATTAAAGCAATCTCGTTGACCATCGGAGCGGCAATAAGAAAAGAAAAGGTGACGCCCAAGGGAACTCCAACCTGAACAAAACCAATAAAAAGTGGTACTGCAGAGCAGGAACAGAACGGGGTTACAATACCTAGCAGGGCAGCCATCACATTGCCTGCGGTCTCTCGTTTACCGGCCAGATATTTACGGGTTCGGTCCTGGGTGAAAAAAGATCGGAGTATGCCAATCACAAAGACGATAAGCGTCAGGAGCATCATCACCTTTGGGGTATCATAAACAAAAAACTGGGTTGCTTCGCCAAGATGACTCCCCTTTTCAAGACCAAGCAACGAGTAAGCGAAAAAATAGGAAAAAGGCTCAAGCTGTCGGTAAATGACATACCAGGCGACAAAGCCGAGCAGACCTATAATGCCGGCCTTGGCCAAGGTATAACTTTTATTTTGTGGTGATTGGCCTAGAGCTGTCTTTTTGCCGTCACAGCCGCAATCAGCATCCATGGGTTGCATTGTTTTCACGATGAATATTTCCTTTAGCTTTTTACGGCACAATTGCGCAAAACTGCCGCAGCAGGTAGAGCTCTACGCATCCTGTCCAGCTCTTTGTCGTTATCCAGCCAATCACTGAGTTCGATCAGCATTGTTTTTGCATACGCCGACTCACTGCCATCTGCCAGACTGTAAATCATCCAGGTGCCCTGCCGTTTACTCTCCACCAGGCCGGCATCTTCCAGGATTTTCATATGCTTGGAAACGGTAGACTGGGCCAGCCCCAAAACCTCTTTAATCTCACAGACACAGAGCTCCTTCTGCTGCAGGAGTTTCACTGCTCGTACCCTATTCGGGTCAGACAGCGCTTTCATCACTCGAATAAATGGCTTCATAGCACCCTCTCCTTTATTCATATATCGCTATTTAACGATTAATGTAGCTCTCGATATTGTTTTGTCAACGATTTTCTCATTTCTTTATACCTCCATCAGGATAAATGCCAGATTTTGTCGCATATTGATCAGCCCACCTATGAGATTGGTCGTGGTGCCACCGAACTGCTCATCGAAAGGATTCGGGACCCGACACGTTTATATTGTGAGGTTGTCCGCAAAACAAAACTCATTATTCGTCAGTCTTGCGGTTGTAAAAAGCCATACGCAAACGATAATCATCAGTTGCCATAACTTCATCCAGACAAGTCTCTTGATAAACCTACGAAGGCAGGCACATTGAAAATCTCAGGTGGTTGTGAATGTATTCCAGAAAAAGTTCATAAATCGCTTTCTTTGTCTTCATTTGAGCTGTTGACTCCGCTGAGAAAGCATATCTTTTCGGAATGCTTACAATAAGGAGAGGATACGGAGTTTGCTACTGCGACATCGTAATTAATTGGTATTTAATAATTTTTCTTTGATGACAACATAACTTCGCAGCGAAAGAGAAGGCATATGACAGCCTCAATACAAGAATGTTCAATAATTAAAGATATCCGGCATAACTGCAATATCTCCGATGCCAGGGACCATGGCATTTATACCATGTGCACCATGGTGTTGAAGTTGCGCAATCTCTATAAGTGGGAAAACTGTTTGCAGCCATGGCAGGAGCCGGAACCTGCCGATCTTCTGGATTGGATAGAAGCCAAGGAAAACTTTTGGGCGACGATTGGTGATGAGTCCTATCGTCAGCTCCATATCAATGGCTCTGTCTGCAAACCAGATAATTCTGTGGTTGTAAATACATATTTCCACGATAAACAGATGGTCTACGGTGCTGGATACGGCCGGTCGATGAAGGCAGTTTTTTTTCTTGCCGACAGAATAGAGCAGCGTACAGTAGCCGGCCTGCCGGTAGTGATTTTAGGCAAAGAAACTGCCAGGGAAATGGCCGCTCCTTTTGCGATGACCCAAGAGGGGGTCATCTATATCCGAAAAGATCCTTTACGGTTTTTTTTATGGGATTATATTCAGGAGTTACGCTCTTCATCCCGCGGTTCTATCCGTCACGCTTTGCAACTTTATGGATTGTTGCAGGATGGACAGCTGCAGCAACAAAAATTCAAGGATACTCTCGATACTATCGTTGAGGCTGAGCTGGATCTTTTTATCTATCACGAAGTTGGCGAAGTGCTGCAGACGATCCTGGACAGTTTAACCCTGCAGAAAATTGTCGCCCAGTTCCCCGGTTCGGTGTATGAACTGGTCAGTCGCTCCATTAAAGACATTCTGGCTGACACTCATCCCCACGGGCTTCTGTCGCACTGTATCAGCGAGGAACGGGCAACGTCACTTAGTTTCTATGTCGGTTTTCTTGATGGTTTGCGCAAACAACTCTTTCCTGAAATGGAGAGCGCCCTGGAAACATTCAGAACTGACCAAAACTGGCGAGGAATTGAGCAGGCCAGGAGTAAATGCCGGGAGAGAACCCTGCGATATGCCGAAAAGATCCGAACTATCTCCCAATATATCGGCCATGCCTCGGACGACCATATACGAAACCTTCTAAACGATCAGATATTATTGCCACTGGGACTCGATATTCCAGAACAATAAAAGACAGATGGGTATGCTTATGGAAAAATACCAGGGCGTAAAATTTCAGTATCGTCAGATGCAAACCTCGTTCTCTTTTGACCAGCGTTTACCGGACCTCAACCATTGGGCGTATCTCTTCTCGCAGCTGGGCCTGGCTCCAGTGCATGTCGAGGGCGCGTACGGCAATCATTCCTACAGAACCGGCGACGCTTCCTCCTTTATTATCACCAAATCGGCAATGATCCCTAAGGAGACCCTGCAAGCCGACGATTTTACGCATGTCGTAGGCCTGGACGAGTCCGCTCATGTTTTTTTAACGGAAGGTTTGTGTGCTCCTTCCTCGGAAACATATCTGCATTATGTGCTGTACCGGTCCCTGCCTCACATCAACGCCATCCTGCATGGCCATTATCCCTTGCTGAATGTCTACGCCGAGGGCTTACATATTCCGGTCACCAAAGAATTTTACGCCTATGGTACACCGGAACTGGCACAATCGGCGCTTGATATTGTTGATCGCACCACCTCTTTTTTTATCCTGAAAGATCATGGTTTTGTCGCTCTGGGAAAAGACATTGCCACTGCCGGGAAACTGACCTTAGACTATTTTTATAATCTTATCAGTCTATTAAAAAAGATTTAGCCCTCCACTTGCAGTCTGGTATTCTTTCCCGTTTACTCTTTCAAAATTTCCTTTATAATGTGGTACAATAAAATTTTTCTATTATTTATTTTCAATCAGTAGGGAGAGTACGGCATGGCTGATGACTTTAAAAACCTGAGAAAATCTAAGAAAAAGCTTTTGCCGCCAGTGGACAACGGAGTCGATATCAAACCACCGCCCCGCCGAAAAACTTCGAATCTGGTTCGTTTTATAATCACCAAGAACAAAAATAATTCATGGGTTGACGATCTTCATGCCCTGGAGCAACTTAATCAGATGGAGCGCATTTATCACTGAAACTCCCTGATCATCCTGCTGATTTTCGTCCTCGCCATTTCACTTTTTATATCATACCCTCGTACGGCGGAGATAAATTGCTAACCAACGACTAGAAACGGTCTAATGGTAAAGTTTTCCCTTCGCTCCGTTCTTATTTTTCCGTATGTAGCCCTGGTTTTTGCCTTAGCTGTAGCCATTGGAATTCTGTCGTATTTTACCGGCAGCCATGCGGTATTGACTGTCTCCGAACACCTGTTGAAAGAAACGGTTGGTCGCATCAGTCAGGCCGTCGACCGCCATGTTGTCGGCTCTATGGCGACACTGGAAGCCGCCTTTCCCAACGGCATGCTCGCACCTGCGTCTATTGAGTCCGACTTTAAGAATATGCGGACCCGTTTCTGGATAGCCACCTCGCTGCACATCGATCCAAACAATTATGTCTATTACGGCAACAGGGCCGGTCAGGCCATGGGTCTGTTCCGGCATTCGCTCAATGAGGGAGAGCTCCGCGTCAAGTATACCCCCGAAGAACATCGCAGTATCTATCAGATCGATGGGATTAATGGCGAACTCCACTCCCGCACCATTGAAGAAAAACTTTTTGACCCACGTCAACGGCCCTGGTATCAAGCCGCTCAAACCGCCAATCACGACACCTGGACCTCGGTATACATTGATTTTGGCACCCACGACCTGGTGGCGACAAGATCGCGAAAGGTTCTCAACAGCAGCCAGGAAATAGATGGCGTTGTAGCAACGGATATGCCGCTGCGGGCGTTAAACTATTTTGTCAGTAATCTGGAAATATCTCCTCATGGGGTCGCCTTCATTATCGAACCCGATGGTAACCTGATTGCCTCATCCTGCAGTCCGAATATCAGGCAGACCCCGGCAGGCGACAATATCCGGGTCAACGCCGGCGACAGCGGGCATCCGCTGCTCACTGAAATATACCGACATCTCTTGCCGTATCTGGCACCAAATATGGAAAGCCAGGAACCCAGAACTCTTTTCTTTGAAAATTCGGCTCAAAAGAAAATTCACGTGGCTTTTAATAAATTTGAAGACGGTGCCGGACTGGAATGGATTAACGTCGTGGCCATGCCCAGTGAAGACTTCATGGAAGGTATCGAAAAGAATGTCCTGCGCACGCTGATGCTCGGCATCCTGGCTACCATCGTGGTTATCCTGGTTGGTCTGCGCATTCTGCATTGGGTGACCAAGGATCTCAAAATTCTGTCGGTCGCGGTGAACCAGGTCGACAGCGGCTTTGTCGAAAAACCTATCGACATTCAAAGAAAAGATGAGATTGGTGATCTTGCCAAGAGTTTTTCCGCCATGCAGCGCCGCCTGCAAACTGATTATTTAACCGGATTACCCAACCGATATGCGCTGGGCCAGTATCTGCAAGCAGCAATAGAACATTACCATGCCCAGGCGCAAGGCACTCCTTTTGCTCTGTTGTTCATTGATCTAAATGATTTCAAGTTAATCAACGACCGTTTCGGTCATGATGCGGGTGATCAGGCATTGATTGAGGTTGCTGAGCGATTACGTAATCATATTAGAAAAGACGATTACGTTGCCCGTTATGCCGGCGATGAATTTATCATCGCGCTTAACGATGTACCGACCAAAAGAGATATCGGCTCCATTAGAAAAAATATTGAACAGGCCCTTGCAGCACCATTGGCAACCTTCGATTCTGCTCCGCTCACCCTGGGCGGTGCCATCGGTGAAGCCCACTTCCCCGAAGATGCCGACAATGCTGCGGACCTGCTGATTATTGCCGATCGTAATATGTATACCCATAAGGCGGTCATGAAGAGCCGCTTTGCATTGTAAGGACAGCGGAGCGAGCTAGTTATTCTGCTTCTTCCCGCAGGGTTTTGGCAAGCTCCCGACCTGCCTCAAAGGCCTCTTTAAGGTAATCGGCATGAGCATCGATCTCACCTTTGCGATCAACCCCCCGGCAGAGGACCGTCTTCCATAAGCTTGCACTCAGCACATCAAAAAAATATTTGACGGTGAGCAGCGCTCCATCAAAAAGCTTTTTGCCGCCTGTAGCGCCAACCGAAAGGAACAACCCTTTACGCGTTGTCGGCACCCCGCCAAACGACTGTTTTTCAATCCAGTATTTGCGCACCCAGAGAGACTGACACCTGTCCATAAAAATTTTGGTATGGGCACTCACCGAATAAAAAAAGATCGGCGATGCCAGCATAATCCCATTACTGGATTCAAGTTTTTCGAGAATTTTGGGAAAATCATCGCGAATGGCACATTCTCCGTTCTTTATGCAGGCATAAATTTCCAGACATGGTGATATCTTATAATCCCTGAGTACTACTTCCTCCACTTCCGCCCCTTCCCGCCGAGCCCCAGCCACTGCCTGCTGCAACAGAGTTGAACTATTTCCATCCCGTCTCGGACTGCCGTATATGGCGATAATTTTGACCATGTATCCTCCTGAAAGCAATATTTTCTGAAGAGTAATTCTCGAATTCGTGCGAGTGAATGTTTATGAGCTAAGAATTGAAACTTAAAACATAATCAAGTAGATTAAAACTCTGAAGATACCTCTCTGTCAGCTTTTGACAATACACTCATTACTCTTACGTAAACTGTAATAACCCAAAAGGAGAGCTTACCATGAATAAAGTATACTTCAGGTTTTCTTTTGCACTGTTTTTAGTTTGCTTGTTTGCGGGAATGTCTTCTGCGGAAAAATCCGGACCAGTAAAAATGGGCATGGTGACCGGCGGCCCCAAAGGGACCTATTACCAATTTGGCTTGAACCTGGCACAATTGGTTGAGTCCAAGGGCATTACATTAAAGGTCGCTAACTCCAACGGGTCGGTGGAAAACGTCTATGCCGTATTCAAACGGCCTGACACCCAGATGGGTATTGTGCAATCGGATGTTCTTGCCTTTGTTGTCAAGGTACAGTCCGATCCGGTGCTGAAAAAAATCGCCCAGAAAATTAAGATGATCTATCCTCTCTACAATGAGGAGGTGCATCTTTTGGGCACTAGTAATATTGCCGACTTCGATCAACTTGAAGGGAAAAAAGTCGCGATCGGTCAGGAAGGCAGCGGCACCTATCTAACGGCCAAACTGTTGTTTGAGGTTTCCGGAGTCAAACCGGCGGAATTGATCGCTATTGCCCCGGACGAGGCACTGCCGCAATTAAAGGCGGGACAACTCGACGCCTTTTTTTATGTCGCCGGATACCCGGTCAAACTTTTCAGCGAACAGGTAAGCAAAGAAGATAACCTTGCCCTGATTCCTATACTCAATAAAAGTGTTATTGAATTTTATCCAAAATCCACCATCCCGGAAAACACCTACACCTGGCAGGAAAAAGCTGTTGATTCGGTCGCCGTGAAGGCAGTGCTTATTTCTTATGATTTTAAAATGGCTAATTGCCAGAATGTAGGCAGATTCGCTGACATTCTGGTGAACAACCTTGACTGGCTGAAAAAAAATGGCCACCCAAAGTGGAACTCGGTCGATCTGCAATATCCCCTTAAAGGCTGGGAACAATACGACTGTGTGAAAAATTATGGGGGCAAAGCACAACCGCAGCCCGCCCAGCAGAGCAAACCGAAAGACATAAATCCAGTCCTTCAAGCCATTAAAGAAATATTGTAAAGGCTGGATCAAGATGTATCTTCCCTTTTTTGGACTCAGAATAAAGCCTTTTCAGATTACGACCAATCCGAGTTTTTTCTGGCGCGGAGAAAAGCAGCAAGAAGCGCTGACGATCTTTAAGTACAGCCTTTCCAAGATGCCCGGCCTTCTTCTGCTTACCGGGGATGCTGGAACCGGGAAAACAACCTTGATCAATGTATTTCTCGACTCTCTCGGCAACCAGTACCTGGTGGTCAAAATTCCCGACCCTGACCTCGAAGATATCGACTTCATTAATTATATTGCCCATTCGCTCGATCTTAAAACAAAATTTTCCAGCAAAGAGAGTTTTTATGAGCATTTCAGCCATTTCCTCAAGACATCCTTTGCCCTCAACCAAAAGGTCATCCTGGTTATTGACGAATGTCAGCGATTAAGCTCTCATCTCCTTGCAGAGATTATAAGGCTGGCAAAGATTGAAAAGGATGGCACGAAACTCCTCAAAGTAATATTGATCGGGCAAAACGAGTTTGACACGGTGCTGCGAAAAAACGCCAGCAGGGAGCTGCACCAGCTCATTGCCATCAACTACGCAATCGCTCCGCTGGAAGCCGGTGAGACGGGTGAATTTATCCGTCATCGTCTGAAAACCGCCGGAGCTAACCGAGATATTTTCAGCCCTGACGCGATCAGTACCGTGCACGAGTTATCACATGGCAATCCGTTGCGCATAAATATCATATGCGACCATGCCTTGATGCTCGGATTCGGAAGGGGCAGTAAAACCATCAATGGCGAATTAATCCGGCAATGCGCGGAAGACCTTCGTCCGCACGATTCTTTTCCGGCAAGAGCTCCTCTGAAAATCGGCAACAAACCGACAAGTACAGAATCAAAAGCCAGCAGCCATCGTCGGGGAAAAACCATCGGCATGATGGTTCTCCTTATACTCCTGGTATTTTTAATCGCATTTCTCATCAATCCAGCGAAGTTGGCAAAAATTGACGATAGGGTTTTATCCATCAATCAATCTCCACCCTCCGTCCCGACTCCATTTGCAACCACCAGTAAAACTCCGGAAAATATCAGCGCCTCAGCTCCCCCAATCAAGGTTTATAAAGAAGAGAATATTGATCGCCAACCAGTACCAAAACCGGCAGAAAAGAAATCTCCACCTGCAGTCGAGCAGATGCCAAAAGACAATCCCGGAGACGTTTCATTACAAGTTACCGACAAGGCGGATCGGATGGATGATCATGCCTTTGGTGCAGCAACCGAAACCATACAAAATTTACCGACTTCGACCAGCACTCAGGTACTTCCCCCACCTCCTGTATATCTCCCAACCATGGAAAATACAGGTAAGGAAAATGCGCTCCCCGAAGAGGCCTCTGAAACGATTGATACACCCAGCAAACCAACCCAGGACGAAGAGCCAACAATAGAAGAACAAGATAGACTAAAGGAAAAAAAGGTGCCGCCCTCTGCTACTGTGCAACAAGAAGAAGCAATACCGGCCCCCTTAGAGTCAGCCAATGTGCAGACTTCAAAAGAAGACCCTGTGGCAAATAAAATGCCTGGCAAACAGACTACCGGAAAAGAAGAAAAGCCAACTGCGCAAAAAACCATGGAAGAAGCCCCGGGCGATCTCCCCAGGGACTTGAGTAAACCAAAAGAGGCGGCAGAAACCGAAGACCTTTCGCCTGGGATCCGGGAAAATACCGATCCCGGCGCGGTAATTGACTATATTCTCAAAAAAAGACCCAAATAGGAGACCGGGGAAGAAAAAATCTTGTTCTAAAAGCGGTCACTCTTAACCCTTACGCAATAAATTTTTCAGACCGGCAAAAGGCGTATGGGTTGCCGGTGCGCCTTTATCTGCATCCGGGTTTTCCGTCGGCAGCCACTCTGCATCGATATGGCGAGAATGCTCGTTATCGTGGCAGTAAATACACAGCAACTCCCAGTTACTCCCATCCGGCGGATTATTTTTATAATTATGGTCTTTGTGATGGACCGTCAGCTCCTTTAATTTCTTGCCGGTAAAATCACGGCCGCAGCTGGCGCAGACCCAGGGCAGGATTTTCAAGGCCTGTTCGCGATACTCAATTTTTTTCATTGCGCTGTTACTCCATTAGCAGGTATTTCCGCTCAATCCTTCGATCTCATGAGAGATTTGTCAATAAATTTGACGCAGGGCAAAATAAACCAGGGGAAGGAAAATGGCGGGGATTAAATTTCCCACCCGTATGGCAGTTATTTTGAGCATGTTGAATCCTATCGCCATTATGAGCAAACCACCAACGGAGGTCATCTGTTCGATTGTTGCCGGCACTAGAAAGCTTTTCATGAACACCGCAGTGATGGTAATTATTCCCTGATAAACAAAAACTGCAAGACTGGAAAACATTACTCCGAGTCCCATCGCCGAGGCAAAAATAATCGAAGTGACTCCATCGAGCACCGACTTGGCAAAAAGAGTCTGATGATTGCCGGTCAAGCCACTTTCCAGAGAACCAACTATGGCCATGGAGCCAACGCAAAAGACCAGGCTGGCAGTGACAAATCCTCTGGCAAATGACTTTGAGTCGCCGGATTTGGCGGCAACTTTACTTTCCAGAAAGGATCCGAGATTCTCCAACTTCTTCTCAATCTGCAACCATTCCCCAAGCAGTGCACCGAGAATGATGGAAAATATAATGATCATCAGATTGTCGGAGACCAAAGCGCTTCTAATACCGATCAGAACCACGGAAAGACCGACACCGCTGAGAATAATCTCCTTATAATTTTCCGGAATACCTTTGCTGAAGAAAAGACCCAGCAGACTGCCGGCTATTATGGCGACGGCATTGACTATTGTTCCCAGCATACTCGTTTTCCAGGAGATGATAAAAAGTCTGCAATATGAGCGCGGACAAAATTGGATACAGCTATTGCACGAAACGGCAGTTATACCACTATGAACAAATTTTAAAACGTTTCTTTTACCAGATTTTGCGATCAAATGGTAAATATAACGATAGATTCTATTCTTGAGTTCTGTCGTAAAAAGCAGGATAATCCAGTGTCTGCAAACCAAAAACAAGATTTTTAGAAATTCACTGATGATACAGGATATAACGTCAAAACTTTATTCGGACATCCCCCAGGAATCGCTCTACCACTACACCAGCTTCACAGGTCTTCTTGGTATCGTGGCAAGTGGTGCACTCTGGGCCAGTGATATCAGATATATGAATGATTCAGCCGAACTGAGGCATACAGCTGATCTTATCCGTTTGGAAATCAATCATAGGATTGGAGCCGGCCATGCAAAACCGGATCTCCTCAATCAATTTCTCGACTGGGTCACTTATCGTATCACCAATGGTCATATGCTGTTTGCCTCTTCTTTCAGGTCCAACGGCAATCTGCTCAGTCAGTGGCGCGGCTACAGCCGGCTTGGTAAAGGGGTGAGTCTCGGCTTTGATCCCGACTATATTCTCCGCTGTGCGGAGCAACAGTCTTTTCAAATCGGCAAATGTATCTACAATTCTAAAAGTCAGCAACGTTTGATCAGTCAGGTAATCGATGCGGTGGAGGTTCTCGCGGCAGGGCATCACCCTGCCCTGGACAATCAGGGAAAAAGTAGTGATCACTCTTATCATGCAATCTTTCATCTGCTGGAAAGTGACCTGCTGCGTATTGCCGCAATCCTCAAACATCCATCATTTGCCGAAGAAGAGGAATGGCGCATCGTCTCTCCGGTCATTACCGACTATGTCAACGCGCCGGTCCAGTTCCGCGAGGGTACGTCCATGTTGGTACCCTATATTCAATTTAACTTCAGTATTACAAACAACGCGCCTATTGCTTTGGAACATCTCTATCTAGGTCCAACTCCCAATATCACCATCTCGATGAACTCCCTGACCATGTTTTTAGCAAAGAACGGGATTCGACCCGCCAGGGGTATCTCTTACTGCCAGATCCCTTTCCGGAGTAAGTGAGATTATTTTTTATTGTCGCGACCAGGGAGCGACAGCTTTGTGGGACAGTGAGAAAAAATTGATAGACGAAAAATTGTTGTCGACTGGTCGATGCTAAAACATTTCACCTTCAGCGGTGACAGATCGCCATAAATTGGCTCCGGCCATCAGCATATTCAGCCCGAAAAAAACACCTATTAGCCAGGCTATCCCTGAACCTCCCGACAAAACCAGAATGATACCAAAGGTGCCGGTAATCCCATGGCGCAGCTGACTCCATGTAAAAATTTCGCCTGCTCGTTTTTCAGCCAGCCATCCGGTTACACCGGAAAATACAAGTCCGCTGCCTACGAGTAATCCGGCAATAGACAGAGTCAATCTGGGGGTAAACAAAAGGAACAAACCCAACACAACAAACAACCAAGGCACACGATTTGCCTGGAAATCCACGCCCAATTTGGTGAGCTGCCAATTATAGATAAGGCCTAAAAGACCACTTAAGAGAACTGCACTACCAACAATGAGTACAGCAAATACCGTAAAATAAAAAGGTAGCAGTACCGCCAGGGCACCAATCACCATCATGAAACCTGCGGCCATTTTAGCCTGAGAGCGAAATTCTGTCGGGACGGAAGAATGGAGCCGCATATATTTACCTCGTGTTGTATCAAAAAATTATCCGGTATCGCTGCTCATTTTGCTTCAAAGTGAAAAATCGTCTTCCAGTCATCTTTCATACTGATAACGGTCCAACCGCTCTTTTCCGCCTCGGTCATGAGACTGTCGCTGAATGTTCCTATTTTTGATTTGGGTCCGTATGCCCACTCACGGACCGCATCGTCATGATGCACCAGCATCATAAGCCGGGCTCCAGAGCCTGCGGCGGCCCATTCCAGCATCTGCCGGTCACCATCGGAATTGCCGAATGCGGCAATTGGGTGACGGCCAATGTGCGAGTTGATGCCTACGGGTTTACCATCCTTGTCATCAATAAAATCGATCTTCGGCAGCCGTATAAGCACCGGTCCGTCATCGTTCATTTCAAATTTGGTTTTGATGCTGCTGCCGACAACCTGCTCGGGCGGAATACCATACACCTTCTCGGTCCAGGGGCGCATGAATTCGATACCGCCGCCGGAGACAATAAACGTCTTAAAATCATTAGCGCGCAGGAAAGCAAGCAATTCGAGCATTGGCTGATAGACCATCTCGGTATAAAGTTGTTTGGTTTTGGGGTGACGGGCTGTGGCAAGCCAATCTTTGACAATTTGCTCAAATTTCTTGGTAGTCATGCCTGCGTGAGTTGCCGCGACAATTTCGAGTATCGCTTTATTGCCACCGGCGAGTGCAGCATGCACATCACCCTTAAGCAGGGAAGCAAAGGGCTCCTTATCCTTCCATTCAGGATGCTGCGGGGCAAGGACCTTGACACGGTCGAGAGCAAAGAGCAGCTGGACATACATCGGTTGTTCGGCCCACAGGGTGCCGTCATTGTCAAAGGTGGCGATACGTTCGGCAGGTACCACAAAGTCGGACGATCCAGGTTTTGTCACCTTTTCAACGAATGTGAGTATTGACTGCTTTGTCGGCCCGTCATTCCAGGCTGGCAGTGGATCCGCATTCTGGGCGAGAGCCTGGCCGCTGGTATATATGAAGACAAGTGCTAAGAGGCCATATAGTATTGATCGTATTTTCATCTCAGTTATCCTCTTTTTTAAAATTTGAAGATACGCTATCGAGCATAAACGGCGTCCTGCTCGCGATCATGTCTACCTGCAGGACACCATTAAAAAACAATATGAATTGGTCTTAGTTTATTTTTAGCTCTCCGTTATCTCCTGACATCTAGTCCCCCGTCGGCATGGGAATGTTGACGCCATCTTTTGCGAGCAGCTCCCGCACCCACTTGAACTTCTGATAGTTCGAAATGGTAATCGGACCGCTATATGTCAAGCTCTGCAGCTTGCGCGGCGGATACTCGACGTAGGTCTTCATCAAATTTGTGATGGCTTCGCTGATAGTCACCGTGGTCCAGGTACGCTCGGTAAAACTGTTCATAAAAATGTCATAGCGCTCCTGGGGATCGCATAGAGAACAGAATGCTGGGCTTATCGGCGGCATTTGCAAATGATGCCGTCCAGACCAGCGCTATAAAAAAGCGGCACAATCCATAAGAATAAAATTCTTCCTATTGATTTTTTCATTTTTTTCACTCCTTTTGTTTTTGTAAATTTGCCGACGCCTAGTCCTCAAAGGCAGTCTACTGGTCGGTCCAATGTGTGACAATTTCCGGCGGTTGAAGCAATAGACTCCCTGCGCCCCTTAGAGCCGTAAAAATGTCCGAAACGACATAAGCATCAGCATCCTTTTGGGTCAACCATTCCTCTTGAAACAGAAGTTCGTTCTCGTCCTCGACATCTTTGTAAACGCTTGAGCTCAGGTAGCCGATTTCATTGTGCAGACCTTAGTGATTTAACTGAGCCTCTGCAAGAGCACTTTGCGATTTTCTGGCAATACTGTCTTTTGACGATTATATAACCAATTGATTCACCCACTTTTCATTGACCATATATTGCCTGTACTCGCACATCGACGCCATATTGAAATAAAAAAAGGATTTACAGCAAAAAGCCATAAATCCTTTAAAGTATCTGGAGCCAGCAAACGGAATCGAACCGTTGGCCTGCGCTTTACGAGAGCGCCGCTCTACCAACTGAGCTATGCTGGCCTTTATTTTAGCAAAAAACGTAGGTCTAAACAGAAGCCATGTCTGCCATCAGTACGCCTATATATCAGGTACTCATTGAAAATTCAACTATTATGCACTATAAGAAATGTATTAGCAGCTAAACATTGATGGTATCGTAAAAACTCTGCATTACACCGTTTATCGGAATCTGTCTTGACGATCTTTCTATCTTACAAAGAGAATATCCCGAAAGTGCTGTGTCTCCTGTTTCTTTTCGTTATTCTCTTGGGCTGCACAGATAAAGAGCATAAGAAAACGGTTGCTGCAAAGCAATGTGTCGACTGTCATGCGGTGCACACCGACGCCAGCCATCAACTTCCCTGCATCAGCTGTCATAGGGGCAATACCCCGGCGACCGATAAAGAAAGCGCACACTTGGGATACATCCCCTTCCCCGCCCACCCGGATCATCTAGCTGATGCGTGTGGAGGCTGCCATGCAGAGATTGTCGAAAAGATAACCGGTTCCGTTCATTTTACTCTGGCCGAGAGTACCAATCTTTTCCGAGAGGTGTTTGGCGCCCGGGACAAGCTAAGCAGTTTTTTGGCAACGCCGAAGAAGAGCGATCCAGAAACCATCCTGGAGCTGGCCGATGATCTGCTGCGCCGGCGATGCTTTCGTTGCCATCTTTATAATTCGGGCGACAAGTACCCTGCCGTTATTCATGGCACCGGCTGCGCTGCCTGCCATATGGCTTTTGACGACACCAAGCCAGCCTCGCACCGCTGGCAGAAGCCGGATGATCAGCAGTGCCTGTCCTGTCATTACGGCAACTATGTCGGCTTTGATTACTATGGCCGCTTTGAACACGATTTTAATATTGAATACCGCACGCCGTATACCACTACAGAACAACATTTCCGGCCCTACGGAGTTGAATACCATCAGCTGCAACCTGATGTCCATCAACTACGCGGCATGCTGTGCATTGACTGCCATTCAGGTACGGAACTGATGGAGCCGGGAAGCGCTAAACCTTCCTGCAAAAAATGCCACCAATTTGAAGGCCTGCAACATTCTTTACCAGGCCGGGTAATGCTTAAGCAGAATCTTTTTGTGCTGCAGGGTGCCGACGGCAAGGACCATGTCATTCCCATAATGCGACATCCCGCCCATAAGGAACTGGAAGGAAGCATCAATTGTCAGGTATGCCACGCCCAATGGACGTTCAACGATGTCGGCAAGCATTTTTTGCGATCGGATACGGATGATTTCGGCATATGGGCAAACCTGTCTGTCCAGGGCAGTTTTGAAGTGGAAACCATTGTTGATCATAACAATGACTTTGACAAAACGGAAATTGAGCCGCAGATGACCGATAAAATAACCGGTGAATCGGAGATCGGTCTCTGGTATAAAGGATTTACCATGCGGCGTTGGGAAGTCCCTGTACTTGGCAGGGATGACCAAGGCAACATCGCCACAATGCGTCCGATCCTCGATTACCGGCTTTCGTGGATTGATGACGAAGAAACTGTTCGGTTTGATTCGATACCATCTAAAGCCCCGGATATGGGATTACGACCCTACGTGCCCCACACTACCGGCCCGGCGGGTTTATTTTATCGACAACGTATTGATCAATTTCTGGCAACAGAAGGTGCTGCGCTGAAAATTGCTGATGCACCTGAGAAAATTCGTCCAAGGGATTAAGCTATGAAAAATAATATTCTCATACGCTTGCTATGCTGCCTCCTTCTCATGACCAGCTGCTCTGTTACTTCCGGGCCCGATTCCAGAAATTCCGAGAATGGACTACCCGCCACCCAGAGACCCTATGTCATCAACAATATCTGGTATTATCCGATTCCTTCCGCCGTGGGCTATCACGAAAACGGCATCGCCTCCTGGTATGGCGGCAAGTTTCACGGCAGGAAAACCGCAAACGGGGAGATCTATGATATGCATGCCATGACGGCAGCCCATAAAACCCTGCCGATGAATACCATGCTGTTAATCAAAAACCTGGATAACGGCAAAAGCACCGTCGTTCGAATTAACGACCGCGGACCATTTGTGGGCGGAAGAATTGTTGATTTGAGTTATAAGGCAGCTGAGTCACTCGGCATTTCCAGGACAGGGATTGCCAGGATTGAAGCCGTGGCTCTTGGCCAAGAAGAGATCGCCAAATATAATCAACCACCAGCCCCCGTTTACCAGGATCTCTCCAGCGGTGAATTCTACGTCCAGATTTGCGCCTTTACCGTGGCAGACAATGCCGTAAAGGTGGCGAAAAGATTCAACGACTCCGGGCATACAGCTATTATCCACAAGGATTTTGATGGAGAAAAAGCGGTACATCAAGTACAGGTCTATGCCGGCAAAACTCTCCAAAACGCCAAACGGGCGGAAAAATCCCTGCTCGATCGGGGCTGGGTCGGCGCATTTGTTGTCGCCAGATAGTTACGTTTCTATTCAAGCAAGCGCTGCTTGATACACCAGCCGCAGCACATCCCGCAGGCGAGCGTGATCTTTTACGCCAGGTTGGGATTCCACGCCGGAGTTGATGTCCACCGCAAAGGGCCGGACCCTGGTAATGGCATCGACCACATTAGAAGGTGACAGCCCCCCGGCCAGGATGACCGGGCGCTGCAGCTGCAATTGCGCTATTATTGACCAGTCAAAAACCGTGCCCGTACCTCCGTGCGCCCCTCTGGCAAATGTATCCAGAAGAAAAGCATCAACACAGTCGTTATACGGGCTAAAGTCGTCGGCGCGGCTGTCCTTGCCAACCCGAAAAGCCTTAATGATGCCAAGGGAAGGCGACTGCCCGTGTATTGTTTGACAGTATTCCGCTGACTCGCTACCATGCAGCTGCACATAAGAAAACCCAAGAGCAGCGGTCCTCATCACCTCTACCAGCGAGGCATTGACAAAGACTGCGACCCGGTCGATAAAAGGCGGCAGTTGCTGAAGTATTTCGGCTGCCGCAGCAGAGTCGATACTGCGCGGGCTTTTATCATAAAAAATAAAACCCAGGGCATCGACACCATAGTTGACCGCCGCGAGAGCGTCTTCGAGCCTTGTCGTACCGCACATCTTTACCCGCGTTCTTGCTCCAGTTTTTTCTGCCAAGACCATACTCCTTAGCCGCGTAATGACTGCAGCAGAGCGCTGTCAGCTCCAGCGCGCATCAGGGTTTCGCCAACCAGGGCCGCAGCGATTCCGGCATCTTTCAAGCGTTTGAAATCGTCAACGGTTTGCAAACCTGATTCGCTGACCACCGGGATTTCAGCCGGAATAATTTTTTTTAATCGAAAGGTGGTGGTGATATCCATCGAAAAATCCTTGAGATTTCGATTATTAATACCGATAAGACTACTGCCGGCCTCAAGCGCCTGCTCCGTTTCCCACTCGTCATGCACCTCGACCAGGACATCCATCCCGTACTCTGCGGCACAGGCCTGATAATCGCGCAACTGTGCCTTATCAAGGATGGCAACGATCAACAGGATGGCATCAGCGCCGTGCCGGTGGGCTTCTGTTATCTGCAGCTCGTCAATGATAAAATCTTTGCGCAGGACCGGCAAGGAAACTGCATCACGAACCTGCATCATATAGAGGAGGTCGCCCTGGAAAAATTTTCGGTCGGTCAGAACGGAAATCGCCTGGGCACCATTTTGTTGATAGTTGATGGCTATATCCACCGGACGAAAATCGGCGCAGATGACCCCTTTAGAGGGGGATGCTTTTTTTACCTCAGCGATAATCGCCAATTCAGGATATTTGGTCAAAGCGCTACGAAAACCACGCGATGGATCGATGGCCTTGTCCCTGAACTCCGGTGGCAGGCTGATCCCTTTTGACCGGAGTCCAGCTACTTCGCTTTTTTTTTCAGCGACGATGGTATTGAGAATCATGGCCATATCAAGCCGTCCTGGATGCTTTGCCGGCAAGAGCTGAAAAGCCTACCAGCTGATCAAGTTTATGCAGAGCGGCACCGGATTTAACAATCTGTCGCGCCTGGCTGATACCCGCTTTTAAATTATCGGCCTTTCCCGCTGCCAGTAAGGAGGCTCCGGCATTGAGCAGCACCATGTCAAGTCTGGCACCGGCTTCACCCTGCAATACCGAGCGAACCTGCTGCGCCGCCTCTAGAGGTGTTGCCCCGCCTTGAATATCGGCAAGCGATGCCCGCGCCAACCCGACATCTTCCGGCTCAATACTGTAATTGGTAACTTTGCCGTCAAAACCGTCGGCGATATACGATGTGCCGGTAACAGTCAATTCATCCATGTTCCCCTCGCCCCAGACAACCAGCGTGCGTTTGATACCTAATCGCACCAGCACCTCAGCGATTATAGTGGTCAATTCCCTGGCAAAAACGCCGGTGAGCTGAACATTGGCTCCCGCCGGGTTGGTCATGGGCCCAAGGATATTGAAGATCGATCGAATGCCTATTTCCCGACGCGGCCCGATGGCATATTTCATTGCTCCATGAAGCATGGGTGCAAATAAAAAGCCAATCCCCACCGAGCGCACACACAAAGAAACAGCTGTGGACGAAAGGCTCAAATCAACTCCAAGCGCTTCGAGGACATCGGCACTGCCGCATTTGGAGGAAACCGCACGGTTGCCGTGTTTGGCTACAGGAATACCGGCAGCAGCGACGACAAAGGAGGTGGTTGTCGATACATTAAAAGTGCCGGAACCATCGCCGCCGGTGCCGACTATGTCCATCAGCACCGCACCGCCGGCGGTATCGACCCCCGAATCGACAAAGGTTGCCTTTTCCCGCATGACCCGGACGGCACCGACAATCTCGTCAATAGTTTCGCCTTTCATCCGCAACGCTGTGATAAAGGAGCCTATCTGCGCATCCGTTGCATTGCCGTCCATTATATCATGCATAACCGAAACCATTTCCAACTCAGTCAGGTCCTGCCTGATAACAATTTTGCTGATTGCTTGTTTAATATTCATCGCTTTTTCGTAAAGTTGTTTTTGCGCAATCATGGTCGCAGCAGCTGCAGATAATTGCTTGCTAAAAAATTTTGCAAAAGAGTTATCCCGGCAGGAGTCATGATCGACTCCGGGTGAAACTGAACGCCCTCGACCGGCAGACTTTTATGACGGAGGCCCATCAATTCATTTTTGTCGGAGCGGCAGCTCACCTCGAGGCAATCGGGAAAGTCATTTTCCTGAACCACCAACGAATGATAACGCATGCCATCGAATGGATGCGCCAGCCCGGTGAAAACGCCTCGCCCATCATGCTCCATCGGGCTGGTTTTGCCGTGCATAATTCGAGACGCTCGAACAACCGTGCCACCGAAGGCCTCGCCTATCGCCTGATGGCCAAGGCAGACCCCGAGAATCGGCACTTTGCCGGCAAAATATTGAATCGCCTCAATAGAAATTCCGGCATCTTTGGGCGTGCAGGGGCCGGGTGAGATCAACAAACGATCCGGCTGCAAGGCCTCAATCTCCTGCACGGTGATTCTATCATTGCGAAAAACCCGGATGTCCTCAATTCGCCCTTCTTTCAGTCCATTGGCCGCCACTGTCTGGACGATGTTATAGGTGAAAGAATCGTAATTATCTATTATAACAAGCATTTCTCTAAAAACCCTTCTCGGCAAGTTCTACCGCACGGCGCAAAGCCAATGATTTATTGACCGTTTCCTCATACTCATGCAGCGGCACGGAGTCGGCAACAATCCCGGCTCCGGCCTGAATATAGAGATCTTTCCCTTTCATGATAAAGGTTCTGATGGTAATACAAAAATCCATATTACCGGAGAAACCAAAATAGCCGACAGCCCCGGCGTACGGACCCCTTTTGTCTTTTTCCAGTTCATCGATAATCTGCATCGCGCGGATTTTCGGCGCGCCGCTGACCGTACCTGCCGGAAAACAGGCGGCCATGACGTCGAATTGATCTTTATCGCCGGCGATCTCGCCAAGAACACCGGAGACGATATGCATAACATGACTGTATCGCTCGATAATCAGCAGATCCTGGACCTTGACATGACCACCTTTAGCTACTCGGCCCACATCGTTACGGCCAAGATCAACCAGCATCAGATGTTCTGCAGTTTCTTTAGGATCAGCCAGAAGTTCCCGCTCCAGGGCCAGGTCTTGTTCGGGGGTTGAGCCTCTTTTTCTAGTACCGGCGATGGGTCGCAACTCGATATTTGAGCCTTCTTTTCGCACCAGGATTTCCGGCGAGGAGCCGATCTGGATGATATTCCCCAGCTGGAGAAAGAACAAATAAGGACTCGGGTTGATATGTCGCAGCGCCCGATATAAAACCATCGGCGCAAGCTCGGTTGTGGTGTGGAAACGCTGGGACAGGACAACTTGAATAATATCTCCGGCGATAATGTATTCTTTGGCCTTTTCCACCATTGCGGCAAACTGATCTTGCGCCATATTGGCAGAAAATTGGTGGGTAACAGAGCCATCGTTAGCGCTCTCGGCGAAAAAATCGGCAGATACCGGCTGTTTGATTTTAGCTATGACTTCGCTAATCAATCGTATCGCCTCATCGTACAGGATACTGCCATCATTTATGTCCTTAACCTGGACCCAGCAGACAATGGTTACAGTTTGTTTAAAGCTGTCATGCACCAGGACAATTTTCGGCACCATAAAGGAGGAATCGGGGAATTCCGTTGCCGGCCGGCTGTCGGGAAGGTCCTCCATAAACCGGACCATATCGTAGCCGAGAAATCCGACTGCACCACCGCAGAATCGGGGAAGATGTTCATAATCGGCTGCGGCAAGCTCTTCAATCATCTTTTTCAGGGCTTGTAGCGGGTCGGAAGAGAAGCTTTTGCTTTGTCTGACACCGTTTTGTATTGTTTCCAGCTCGATAGCATCGGTTTTGGAGGTAAAGGTTACCAGTGGATCGTAACCGATAAAAGAATAGCGTCCCCACTTTTCGCCGCCTTCCATACTCTCAAAGAGAAAAACATGGCTATGCCCTTCAGCAACCTTGGCAAAAAGTGTGAGCGGATTGTCAAGATCGGCAACTATTTCGGTACATACCGGAATTAATCGGGCATTGGCGATATCTCGGGTAAATTGCTCTCTGTCCGGTAAAAACATGGTGATCAGCTCAGTTTAAGGTGAGATTGTATAAGATGGAATGCACCATACCAGTTGCCTGGCGGTCTTGTCCAGCGTCTTAGGTGGAAAAAGAACAAAAAAAAGAGCCATGAAATCAAATGATTCCATGGCTCTTGGCACTCTGTGACAGCCGTTATCAGTCAACGGCGACACAACAACTTATGCAGCAGGAGTCATCTTATTTACCCGCTTGGTGAGGCGAGAAATTTTTCGTGAGGCATTCCGCTTATGAATAGTTCCCTTGCTCGCTGTTCTGGCGATAACCGAGGTAGCTTCCTTCAGAACGTCTTTGGCCTCATCTGGAGTCCCGGCAACGACAGCCGCATCGAGTTTGCGAATGATGGTCTTCATTTTGGTTTTATTCATTTTATTGAGCAAACGGTTGGCCTGAGCTTGCCGATTTCTCTTTTCTGCGGATTTATGATTTGCCACGTACTTCCTCCTGTAATTATCCTGTCTCTTCGATGAAATCGAGTATATGTTTCGCCTCAGTGACCGTCTTGTAGAAATACACGTCGATCCTGAAAATCTCATAATGTAAAGCGAACAATTTATAATGCAAGAATAAAGTATTGTCAACAGATATCATCAGGTAATCGTCCTCCCTTTGTTGACTATTTGTTTTGCCGTCGGTTTGACACGCCGCCTGAACATGCGCTATCATTTTCATGCAAGAGCTGTGTTACTCATCTGGCTTGGCCAGAATAAATATGTCCAACGAAGGTCGGTGCCATGGGGTTTCCCAAAGTATTATTTAAAATCGCTGAAAATCGCAGTTGCCCTCTTTATGTATTCAACGACAGTTTTGCGCTTTCCGGGATCGCCATCCCTCTGGTAAGCGACAACGAAAACAGTTTTATCACCACCTCGATCATTACCTATCCGGTTGGTAAAAAAATATGCAAGATTTTAAATGCCGATCTTGCAAAACTGGTCATTCAGTATGAGAGGGGTGATAAGATACCCGTATGTATGATAAATTGCAGCGGCTGTACCGGCTCTGTACGGCTCGAACACAGCAAGGACGATCATCTCGAAAAACATGGCCGGGACACACTTTCCGACGAACTCGGCTCCATTGTCCATCTACTGAGCAGCTTTCCGTTTTTTAAAAATATCGACCAGAAAAATCTTGATGCGGTTATCAGCTATTTCCGGCTGAACCGATATCAACCCGGCGATATCGTTATCAGCAAGGGCGATCCCGGCGGCAGATTTTATATTATCGTATCGGGAGCGGTCAATGTGCTCAATCATGCGGGGATTATTATTTCGACCCTCGATATCGGTGAAGTTTTTGGTGAGATGAGCCTGATCTGCAACGATATCGTTAATGCCACTATCCAGGTCAAAGAGCCAAGCTCTATTCTCTATATCGACCAACCGAATTTTCATAAATTACTGGATATTTACCCGGAGATACAACGCTACTTTTCCCGGCTCATGGCCGAACGGTTGAACCGGTCGAACAGAATACGGGCCGAGGATCTCAGTTCGGGGATTACCGGAAACCTCGCCGAAATTCCACCGGAAGCCCTGTTCCAGACCTTAAATATGAATAGTAAAACCGGTATCTTGACACTGTCAAACCTCAGCAGGGGCACCGCCCGGTTTTCTTTTCGACAGGGTGCTCTCATTAAAGCGAAATATGACGAACATGCGGGAGATATGGCGTTTTATCAAATATTGAAAGAGAAGTCGGGGCGTTTTCGATTTACTCCCGGTATTGCTCAGGAGGATTTTCGGACCCCGGAAATCGGCTTTTTTATGAAACTGCTGATGGAAGGGATGCGCCGGCTGGATGAGGGAAAAAATCAGAAGACTAATTGATTATGGCAACAAAGGGCACACAGGTGTGCCCTTACGGAAGTTGTAATAAAGATTTTTATGGTCCCGTATGACGCCGGGAGGGGGCAGCTCCACCATCATTCCAGTTTGCCTAAATAGTTAAAAGTCGACAACTTGCTGTACCTGCCGGTGTTAAGCAAACGCTCTGCCAGGTCCTGCAGCTCCCTTTTGGAGTTGCTGCCGCCGGAAATATCAACGACCGCGTACTTAAATCCCATCTCATGCAACTCATCCAGATACGGCAGTAGCGAAAATGGTTTTTCCGGAAAAGTCTGGGTATAGCTCTCTTTCTTTTTGATCACATAGGGCTCATCCCTGGGGCTTAAAATCTTCTTTTCATAAGGGAAATGATCGGGCGCCAGCCGCGAAGTATATAAGGCTGGGGCTCCATACACCATAAGGCCAACCGGGATAATTTTCCCTGCCGACCCCTGGATTGTGTCGGCCGTCCGGCAACCGCCGAGCAATTCCTGCAGTGTCACACGATCCATCTCAATACCTGCCAGAGCCGCTCCAATCCCCAGTTGGCATGCCAAGGCCACCGCCTGGTTATTGCATAGATTTGCCGTATAATCGGCAAAAAGGTGGGCTTTTTCTCCTTTAAACAATAGCTTCTGGCTGAGATGACCAAGCTGAAAGCTGCGAAAACCGGTACGCAGAAGCAACTGAATCTGTTTTTTGGTCCTGGCCAGATCATTTTCCATAATCACCGGCGGCAACGCCCAGGTCAGCATTCTGGCTTTTTTTCCGAGCGTTGTTTTCATCTTGCCGGCCTGGCTCACTGTCTGCTTGTTGAAACTGAGCAGGTAGCGATCCGGGCTAAACGGCAAATCACCCTGGATAAGTTTTAGCGAATCGGTTTTCAGCCACCAATCCAGCGGTATTTTTTTTCGTGCCTGCTGCGGGCGATATGGCCTTTTAGTCGTGGCGGCCGTCCCCCCTTTACTCTTTTTACCGGCCTGCTGCTCGACATCCATCGGCTTTTGCTCGGCGCAGACCAGGCTGACAATCCGCTGCACGGTTGGTGCCAGGTGCTTTTTCTTGAGCTCCAGTTCTCGGCCGACATGGGCAGCCTGCCGGGCAACATCATAAGCTGATTCGGCGCGCGATCCACCATCGATCTTATAGACCTCGACATGGCCTTTACCATCTACCTGAAAACCGCTCGGCAGTTCTATCGAGACCTTGCTGCCGGCCATGGCACTTAATTGCTGTTCCCCCAGAACAAACAAAGTCTTCAGGCGAAAGGCAGATCGATCCCCTGAAGGCTCAACATGTAGACGCAGCCTATCACCCACAGCCAGCTCAGCCTTTGCGACAAATCGGCAGGTAAGCCGATCACCAACCATTCGGGTTGCCGTGAAACGACCCAAATGCATGCCCATATTCCCTGAGTGCTGTGGGGATATCGCTTCAGCCGGCTGCGGTGAGAAGAAATAACCGCTGGTGGTTTTGCGACTCATCGCCTGGTCGGCGAGGATCCTGGCTGCAGCCAGGGCTTCGTCTTGATGTAGCGGGTCGGCATCGAGAACCTTTCTATATGCCGCGACAATGGAATGAACATAATGGGCCGAACGTAACCGCCCTTCGATTTTCAGCGACGAGATACCCAGTTCCCTTAACACCGGCACCGCTTCCAGTCCGGACAGATCATTCATGGAAAAGAGATAGCGTCCTGCATCGCCTTTTTTTCCGGAAGTCTGGGTGCTTTTTTTGCCGGAAGGTCTACCGCCTGTGCTATAAGCCCGGCGGCACGGCTGGACACAGCGCCCGCGCAAGCCGCTTTTGCCGCCAAGATAGGATGAAAACAGGCAGAGCCCGGAATAGGAGAAACACATCGCCCCGTGGATGAAGATCTCCAGCTCGGTCGGCCCTCTTGCTCCGGCTATGGTGCCGATCTCCTTTAGGGTCAGTTCCCTGGCCAGGACGACCCGCTCGCAGCCCAGTTCGGCCTGATAGCGTACGCCATCTGAATTATGGACCGTCGTTAGAGTTGAGCCATGCAGCTTCAGCTCGGGGAAATAGTGCCGCACCAGACGAACCAGGCCCAGATCCTGGACGATAAGCGCATCCGGCTTAAGCTCCTGCAAGAGGGCCAGGCTTTCGATCACGAACGGTAGTTCTTTTTCCAGGATCAGGCTGTTGGCAGCAATATAGAGCTTTTTATCAAGGCTGTGACAATGATCAATCATTGCGCCAATCTCTTCAAGACGCAGATCCCTGGCCAGATTTCGGGCATTGAATCCCGGAGCCCCGATATAGACGGCGTCGGCACCGCCAGCCAGGGCCGCAGCAAAAGTTTCCGCGCTGCCGACCGGGGCGAGAAGTTCCATCACGGCAACGCTCACATCCCTACCCTTTTCCAGAAGAAATCTATTCCCCGTTCATCAACCCGGTTAATCGCCTCCGGAAAGGCCTCGCACTCAATGGCAAATACCTTCGCGGCAATGGTATCGGCATCATCCTCATAATCCAGAGTAACACATTTTTGCAGGATAATAGGGCCTTCATCGAATTGTTCATTGGCGAAATGCACCGTGCAGCCACTGACCGTACAGCCGCGGGCTTTGATCGACTCATGGACATGATGACCGTAAAAGCCGGCACCGCAAAAACTGGGAATGAGTGAAGGATGAATATTTATAACCGCCCGGGCAAGCTGCGGCGGTGGGCTGTACAGTTTGAGAAAGCCGGCGAGACAGACGATATCGATATCGTAGTTTGCCAGAATCCTGTTGATGCCGTTATTATCGAGGCAATGCTCCGCAGGATAGCCGTAATCGGCCGCTTTTTTCAGGCCAAGTACCCCGGCTACATTCGAAATCACCACCTCAATCTTTGACGCAAGGCTGCCACCGACAATGCGCTCATGAAAATTATCGAGAGTTCGCCCGCTGCCGGAGAGTAAAACCGCCATTTTGAGCATTGTCTATTCTCCACCAAAATAAGGATGAGTCGTGATATCGACTTTCTCCAGCCATCCGGAAATTGCCGTATCGTAGGCGGCGGTAAGGGCAAAGACCTTGCGCATCAGGTGAAACCGGGTATTCAGCGTGGTATTGCCGGACGCTTTAATTTCTTTGATAACCTGCGGGTAGTCGGCCGGATCGACGATGACCGTCACATCTTGGAAATTCTTGGCCGCAGCCCGCAACATGGTGGGGCCGCCGATATCGATATTTTCAATGGCCTCGGCCAGGCCACAATTGGGATCGGCGACCGTCCTGTTGAAAGCATAGAGATTGACCGCAATAAGATCGATATTTTTCAGGCCATGCGCCGCACATTGCCGCTGATGTTCGCTGCTCGACCGTTGATTCAAAATACCGCCATGCACCTTGGGATGCAGAGTTTTTACCCGGCCATCAAGCATCTCGGGAAAGCCGGTAAATTCTGAAACATCCATGACTCCCAGTCCCGCTTCCCGCAGTTTTTTAGCGGTGCCGCCGGTGGAAAGCAATTCTATCCCCAAATCTGCCAGTTGGCCGGCAAAGCCTTCGATACCGGCTTTGTCGGTCAGGCTGATCAATGCTCTTTCAATTTTTTGCATAGTCTACTCATCCTTTCTGGTAAAAAATTTAATCTTTCGTCGATCCCTTTTGCTCGGTTTTTTTACCGGTCCTGCGTAACCGGCACCCGCCATCCGGCGAAGCTCCTGCTGCTCAACCCGGGCCTGAAGACTCTCGTCGGATTCAAAATATAGCAGGCGAGCTTCCTTGGCCGGACGCCTGAACTTGGCCAGCGCCAACACCGTGATAGTATATTCGTTGCTACCCACGCTGATACGCATTGAATCGCCCACCAATACGCTTCGGGCAGCTTTGGCCCGGTTGCCGTTAATATGGACCTTGCCCCCATTTATCGCCTGGGCGGCCAGAGAGCGGGTTTTAAAGAAACGAGCGGCCCATAACCATTTATCCAGTCTGATGGCTTCGCTGGGAGTGTTCATGATGTACGGTAGCTAGAGGAAAAAGGGAGTCCACAAAAGTTAAAGAATACACCGAATCCTTAAGAAACGCATGAAAAATGACCAAGGCCGTTAACCCACTCTAAAAAGAGTATTGTCGAAGAGAGTCAAAAAGGGTAAGTAACAGTCGTCTTCGGGCAGTGCTAAAAGAGAACACACCCAGGTGGCCCCTACGATGCAATTCTGAACACCACGTTTTTACCATCGACATTGAGCGAGCCTATGCATACCCTGACGGTCGGCCTGAAAGGTCTTAAAACTCCAGTCCGAGTAAAAGAGAAAACCGGCAAGCTGCAAAACACTATTGCCACTATTTCCATGCGGGCAAGACTTTCGGAAAACAACCGGGATAACTGCGTCGATACATTCACCTCGGTGATGGGCGAATACCTCGGCGAGCTTTCCGTGGCCAGCTTTAGATCGATTTTAAAACGCCTACAAAAAGATCTGCAGGCCAGAAGTGTTCGGCTGGAAATGACTTTTCCTTATTTCATCGATAAAACAGCACCGGTCAGCAACACCCACAGCCTGATGGAATACGCCTGCAGTTTTTCCGGCGGCATCGGCGACGACGAAGGATTCATTCTTTCGGTGACCGTGCCGGTAACCACCCTGTGCCCGTGTTCCAAAGAGATCAGCGCCGGTGGCGCCCATAACCAGCGCGCGGAAGTGACGCTTAATGTTAAGTTCAACAACTTTATCTGGGCCGAAGATCTGATCGCGATGGTTGAGCAATCGGCCTCCTGCGAACTCTACGCCCTGCTCAAGCGGCCGGATGAGAAATTCGTCACGGAAAAGGCCTTCAACAACCCGATGTTCGTCGAAGACGTCGTCAGAAAGGTCGCCGTTCTCGCCCAGGCCGATCCAAATATCGTCTGGTTCTCCGCCGGGGTAGAAAGTTTCGAATCCATCCATAAGCACAGCGCTTATGCCTATGTAGACAGCGATGAAATCTGATGTGATGAACTGGTAAAAAGACTGATCGGCTTCGTTGTAGATTCTAGTATTATTTCGGCGTACTAGAGTACGTCATAATAATACTAGAATTCGCAACATCGAAGAAGATGAAGAGTTTTTACGACGCCATCATTTTTTGGTATTGCCAAATCCGTTAAAACGACTCCTGAAGCTACCGGATTCTTTTTCGCCGTCGAGCATCCTGCGCAGCATCTGCATCTCTTTCTGGGCAAGCTTTATTTCCCCAGTCAGGGATTCTTTGTCTGCCGGGGATGCGTTGTCGATTTTATTTTGCAATGCCGTTACATTCTGCTGAGCCTTGTACAACTCCCGCGCCAGAGACTTGATCGACATAGCTTACTCTGCTCCTGTATTGTCCATTTTTCGCAGCATTTCCTGCTTGTCAATTGCCGCTTTGACAATACGAAAAACTTCTCGGTTTTGATGGTGCAGCCTGGTTTTTACGTATTGAAAAATCGTCCGGCGCAGATCACCTTCATCGACCTTATAACGATTGACAAAGGAGTCGATCTCCTCTGACTGCCAGTCCGGTTCCCAGACCATCCCCTGCTGCAGGTGTGCCTGTTGCGAATTGATCGCCTCATTAATAAGCATATCCCGCAATCGCTCGATCTCGCGGTGCAGCTTGGTTTCCTTTACTTTGGAACCTTTTCGCTCGGCTAGAAAATCAACAATCAGATCGACTGCGTCCTCGTCGCGCATGACTTTCGCCAAGTATTTTATCTGCCGTTTCAAGGCCCCTGTTTTCTGGGATCGACAGCGGATGATTTCTTCTTTTAGGTTTTGGCTGACCGCCAGTTTTTTAAGGTCTTTATCGGACAGGAGCGCTAGTTCGGCCGCAGCGCTTTCTTCGTCTTTAAAACGTCTTTTTTGGGCGGATTTACTTATCTTTTCGGTCATTTCTACCTTTTGCTTTTTCGTCCTCATGCGACGCATGAGGACCAGAGTAACCAGGGTGCTGTTCCAGTTCAAATTTAATCGACTAATTTGACCAGGGACGGATCATATTCGTTTGGTGGAACAAAGCCTAAAAGGGTACAAATGGTTGCGGCGACGTTGGCCAGTCCCGGAGTCTCCACCCCGGTCAGGGCAAAACGGTTCGCCCCGCTGTAATCTTTAATTATCAGCGGCACCGGATTTAGAGTATGCGCAACCATCGGCATTTTTTTGCCGTTTTTTTCCATCCACATGCAGTCGGCGTTGCCGTGATCGGCGGTAATGAGCACGATCCCGCCGGCTTTTTTGACCGCCCGGAGGATCCGGTTCAAGCAGAGGTCTACCGTTTCCACCGCCAGCCGGATCGCCGGTACCATCCCGGTATGGCCAACCATGTCGCCGTTTGGGTAATTCAGGCGGATGAACTTATAGTTGCCGCCTGTAATTGCCGCAACAACTTTATCAGTAATTTCTCCAGCTTTCATCCAGGGCTTGAGATCAAAGGCGATTTTATCGGAGGCAACCTCTTCGTACTTTTCAAGACTTTCATCAATATACCCGGATCTATTGCCGTTCCAAAAATAGGTAACATGACCGAATTTCTGGGTCTCGGAAATCGAATAGGAGGTGATTTTCGAAGAACAAAGATACTCACCCAGAGTATGGTCAATGGCCGGCGGAGAAACCAGATAATTTTTCGGAATCAGCGCGTCGCCATCATACTGCATCATGCCGGCATAGAATACCTCGGGCACCCGCACCCGGTCAAACTCGGCAAAATCGGTCTCTTCAAAAGCCCGGGAGATTTCTATGGCCCGATCCCCGCGAAAATTAAAAAATACCACTCCATCGCCATTCTTTATTGTCCCGACCGGACCATCATCGCCGGTTATCACGAAGCTCTGCATATATTGATCAGTCATCTCCGGGTCTTCTTTATAGTAGGTACTAACCGCCTCCGATGCACTGGAAAATTCTCGAGCGATCCCTAAGACATGGGCTTTCCAACCGTTCTCGACTACCTGCCAGTCGGCGCCGTAACGGTCCATGGTCGTCACCATTCGGCCACCGCCTGAGGCAATACGGTAGTCTCGGCCATCTTTGGACAGCTCGGTCAGGTTTTCTTCCAGGGGTTCGAGGTATCGCAGGGCGCTCTTCTGGTCAACATCCCGGCCATCAAGCAGGGTATGCACCCTTACATTTGGTAAACCGTCGGCAGCACATCTATCAAGCAGGACAAAGAGCTGGTCCATATGGCTATGCACATTGCCATCGGACAGCAAGCCGATAAAATGAATGGTCTGTCCGGCATGACCAATCTTTTGCAATTTCTGCCAGGCATCCCCCTGGAAAACAGTCCCTGATTGCAGGGCTTCGTTAACCAGTTTCGCCCCTTGGGCAAACACCCGACCGGCCCCCAACGCGTTATGGCCAACTTCCGAGTTGCCCATATCGTCATCCGTCGGCAGACCAACCGCCGTACCGTGCGCTTTTAGCTGCAGCATAAGCGGCTCGGTAAAGAGCTCATCCAGAACGGGGGTATTGGCCATGAACACCCCATCTCGTTCATCTTTTGAACCTATGCCGATTCCATCCATAACAACAGTGACGAGCGGGCCGGGAAAACTGGTGTACCCGGCCAGCGGAGATAATGCTTGTATTGTCATTGCGAATCCTTTTGCATAATTATAGGCTTTAAGAACGGAAAAATCTGGTATAGTACAGACGATCCAAAAGAATAATTTTTGTTTTGCCTCAATGTGATAGGGGCAACTCCATTAAGAAAACAGTATTACTCTAACCTCAATATTGGGAAGATCAAGATGGTTCTTGCAGCAGCAATGCTCCGCTCTAACTGGGGATTTTAGATGGTTGAAGAAAAACATACCAGGGACATGCTCGGACGCAGCGGATTACTCTCTATAGCCGACGCACTCGTTATTCTTACGGACCATCTGCAGGGGCTAACAACTGCCGCCGAGACCATTCCCCTGACGGGTGCTCTGGACCGCGTGCTGGCTGCAGCGATTGTCTCGCCGGAAGATCTGCCCGGACAGGCACGCTCGACCATGGACGGTTTTGCCGTGCGGGCGAGTGACACCTTTGGCGCCAGCGAATCCATGCCATGCTACCTCAATATCAGCGGCGAAATACTGATGGGCGCAGCCCCTGTTGGGGAAGTAAGAAAAGGATGCTGCTATAAAATTCCCACCGGTGGTCTGCTGCCTGAGGGAGCCGACAGCGTGGTTATGCTCGAGCATACCATTCCCGTTGATACCTCCATGATCGAGGTCGTCAAGGGGGTTGGTTCAGGAAGCAATCTTATCCTGCAAGGTGAAGACATTGCCGGCGGCACACAGGCCATGGCTACAGGTCATTTGCTTCGTCCGCAGGATATCGGTCTGTTGGCTGGGCTTGGAATTACCGAGGTCCAGGTCAGCAGACGGGTTCGGGTCGGTATTCTCTCTACCGGCGATGAGATAATTGCCCACACCAAAAAACCGGAAGTCGGCCAGATCCGCAATATTAACTCCCCGGCACTGGCAGCAATGGTGCAACGCGCCGGTGGTATCGCGGTCGATTATGGCATCGTCTCCGACCAGAAAGATATCTTTATGGCGGCGATTCAAAAAGCCGTCACTGAAAATGATCTGATCCTCTTTTCCGGGGGCAGCTCCGTCGGCGTCAAAGATTTGGGCGAACAAATTATTGCCGCCCTCGGTCCGCCGGGTATTCTCGTTCATGGAGTTGCTTTAAAACCCGGCAAGCGGGTATTGATCGGCATGAGCGAAACAACGCCGATTTTTGGTCTGCCCGGCCATCCTGTCTCCGCTCTGGTCTGCTTTGATTTTTTTGTCAGACCGGCAATCCGGCAATTATCCGGGCAAAAAAACGTTTCGGAAATGCCAACTCCCTACATTGCCGCTGCGCTGACCCGAAATGTCAATTCCGCAGCAGGCCGACGTGATGTGGTGCGGGTGAAAATGCTCCAGGATGGGACGGCCTGGCTGGCTGATCCCGTTCTTGGCAAATCAGGTTCGATATCAACGCTTTCACGCTCCGATGGCTACTTTTTTATCGAAGAAGACAGTCAAGGGCTCCTCGAACATTC
>CAVPXN010000015.1:0-87828 GCA_963709745.1 uncultured delta proteobacterium | reverse complement strand
TATCAAAAGGATTCCATATCCTCCCTTATCAGCATATTCTGTTTGGCATAGCTCCACGGGTTCAAGCAGAAACCTGTCCCGAAATAATCGAAACTGAGAATCTCACTTTCAAGGCCGTGCGCACCCCTGGGCCGCACCCTCATTAAAAAAAACTCGATTATCTTGTAAGCTTTAACCAGCAGGTTCACGAACTTCATAAAAAAGGAATGGAAGAGAAAGAGATCATCAAGCGACTGCGAGTAAAAAATGATCTACCGCTCAGACTATTCACTATGGGGAATGCCTGCTTTTCCCACATGGTCAGATCGTCACTCACCACCCTTCAAGATAATCAGCAGTAATTAAAATAAACGACATCTCCCCAACAAGAGGTCGTGTACCATTGAGGCTTAAAAGGCTCGCAGCGGGTTGAGTAACCGAATACGATTTTTCTCATCAGTTTTCCAATCGTTTCATGGTTTTTTTGGTTCGTCTGGTGGCAACGGCTGTCAGGGGATCGTCCGGCCAAAAATGTTTGGGGTACCTTCCCTTGAGTTCTTTTTTTACTTCCGGGTATGTTCGCTGCCAAAAACCGGCCAGATCATGAGTCACCTGGATGGGCCGCTGGGCGGGGGAGAGGAGGTGCAGCAGGACAGGGATCTTGCCGGCACAGATAACCGGTGTTTCCTGGGTGCCAAACATCTCCTGAATACGAACAGCAAGCAGGGGCGGTTCATCCTGCTGGTAGCAAAGCCGTATTTTGGAACCGCTGGCCACTGTAAGGGTAGTTGGCGCAAGGCGTTCCAATTGTTGCTGCTTTGCCCATCCCAGCATGGTCATAAATATTTCCCGCAGGTTCAGCTGTTTAAGCTGCTCTGCTTTGCTGATACCAGTCAGGTAAGGGGCAAGCCAGGAAAGATCACCGGACAGGTGGCTGTCGCTGAGATCAGGCCACGACTCATTGGGCTGCCACGAGTGCAGACAGTTTATCCTGGCCTGGAGTTGACGTGTCTCCTGGTCCCAGGGAAGGCAGTTTATACTCATGGTGCTGATGCCGGTCAAGAGGGCTTGGGAGACCTGGTCCGGGGATACCTTTTGTGCTGGTTGTTCTTCGACGACAATGGCACCCAGGCAGAGGCGATCTGCGGCAATGACTCGTGCAGTATCATCATCCCAGTACACGGTAGTCGTATTGGTAAACAGGCTGCTATGCTGTTTTTGAAGTTCTGGAAGCGACAATGGCGCTGCAAGAAAGATCCTTCCCTGCTTGCTGCCGGCGTCCAGATGGGAGGCGACAATGTATTCACTTATCGATAGTGGGTCAAATTCAGGGAGCATCGCACCACGGCCGGATGCCATAAGGTAATTTGCCTGCTGGCCATGTCGGCGGCGGGCAACCCTGTCAGGATAGGCAAAGGCCAGCAGAATGCCCGCCATGTCCGGATCACAAAGGCTTCGTTGTTCGTGCATGCGCTGCAGCCAGATGCGGGCATTTCTGTCGACTCGGCTGCATGCTTCCGGATCACCTCCCTTTTCCATTACGGCAGCAGTTTTTTTCTGGCGCCACAGGGAGAGCAGGTTCAGCCTGTTCTGCAGATCAGCGGTTGCAGCATCAGCGCCGTGTGTCAGGATATCCCGTTCAGAGAGGAGTGCTGCCAGGTCACAGGCCAGTGATGCCAGGCCTCTTTCTCTGCCTTTAAGCAGCATGTGGCCAAGCCGGGGATGCACACCAAGGCCAGCCAGTTGTCTGCCGGTTGCAGTTATCCTGCCGGCGTTGGTTACAGCATCCAGCGAACGGAGGAGTTGCTTGGCCTGTTGGTACCCCCCCTGCCGAGGCCGGGTCAGCCAGAGTAACTCGCCTGGATCCTGGACTCCCCATAAGGCCAGTTCAAGAGCCAGTTGCGCGAGATCAGTGTCCACTATCTCCGGCGGGTGAAAGGGTGCCAGACAGTAGTGTTCTTCTTTGGTCCAGAGTCGCAGGCAGTGACCAGGGCCCAGCCGTCCTGCCCTGCCGGCCCGTTGTTCTGCCACAGCTTTGGCAGCGCGAACAGTGGTCAGTCGGGACAGACCGCTGCCCGGGTGGAATTGAGGGCGTCGTGACCAGCCGCTGTCAACGACGCAACGAATACCTTCAATGGTAAGACTGGTTTCAGCGATGGAAGTAGAGAGGATGATGCGTCTGCGCCCGGAAGGATCAGGAGTGATAGCCTGGTCTTGTTCTTTTTGGGAAAGGTTGCCGTAGAGCGGTGCAATGACGGCGTTGTCGAGTGCCGGGTCATTTTTTAGCTGTCTGGCGACGTCTTTAATTTCACCTGCACCGGGCAGAAAGGCGAGAATGTCGCCTGGCTGTTCTCGCCATATACGCCGTACGCCTGCAGTTGTTATGTCGGCTGGTTTTCCGGTGGCCGGCTGCGGCAGATAGTCAATATTGACCGGATGGCTCCTGCCTTCTCCTGTAACCACCGGTACCTTGCCTAATAATTCGGCAATGGGTCCGGTATCCAGGGTGGCTGACATGATCAGGATCCGCAGATCTTCCCGAAGTTGGCAAAGATCGAGGCAAAGGGCAAGGGCCAGGTCTGCGTGAACAGAGCGTTCGTGGAACTCATCAAAAATAACAAGCCCTGTGTCTTGCAGCTCATTATCCTCCTGGATTCTTCTGGTCAATATCCCTTCAGTAACTACTTCAATTCGGGTAGCCGGGGATACTTGCCGGTCAAAGCGGATCTGGTAGCCAATGGTTTGGCCGACCGGTTCTCCTAGAAGGGCCGCCATCCTCGCAGCTGCAGCCCGGGTGGCCAGCCGTCTTGGCTCGAGAATACGTATCTTTTTGTTCTTGAGCCATGGTTCCTCAAGAAGCGTCAGGGGAACAATAGTGGTCTTGCCGGAACCAGGCGGTGCCGCCAGTACGGCTGATCCACCGCGAAGTGCATTCCTCAACTCAGGTATAATGGTGTGAATAGGTAATTGCGGCAGATGCATTACAACACTAAGAAGGTACGCCTCGTTGTCGGCCTCTATAAAAGAGAGGGAAGCTTGGAGCTTGGTTTGAAATCAGTGGATACGTGCGGCCACTCGATCACCAGCAGGCCGGCAATGACAGCGCCGGCCAGGCTGACGGTAGTGCAGGGAAACGTTTTCATAGGGACTGCTCCTGGTTTGTGCCTTTGCTTGTGTGCTGCCCCGGATGATTCTCAACCCCGGGGCAGCCTCAACGTACAGTGCGTTTACTTCACCTTGAGCAGCTCTGGCTTGGTCCACGAACCGTCCAGCGCGGCTTCGGCAGGCCAGTACAGGCGCATGTACGTGGCAAACGGTCCCTTCGGAGCAGGCAACCAATTCGATTCCTTGTCCTTGCCGGGCGATTCGTTCTGGATGTAGATGGTGAGTCCGCCATCGGCATCTTTCTTCATGTGCGGCAGCATCGGTGAGTTGATGAGGTAGCGGTTGATCGGATTGGCCACCAACAAACTTTGCGGCACGTCATACATCGTCAGCGACCAGAAGGCGTGAACCGGTGGATATTGGCTGGCAGCAAAGTGCATCGTGTAGCGATTGGCGCCGCTGAGTGCCTGGCCTTCGCTGTCAATGCGATAGACCGGATACATAGCCTCTTCTTTGGCGTTGCCGTAGATGCCGAGTGTGCCGAGCCAGCGGTAAAAGTAATTGTCCTTCAGGAATGCGCGGCTACCGAAAACGTCACCGGAGGTGATCTTCCCTTCGCCCAATAACTTCAAGCCACCGGCATAAGCCTGCAAGGCGTCGGCGCGACCCTGCTCAATGGCAGTCTTCATTGCAGGCGACAACTTGGCGGGGTCGAAGGTCTTGCCACCCTCGATGCCGATCTTGGCGAAGCTTTCCCTGAGGGCCACTTCGCTCGGCACCGTCGGGCTGTAGCTCAGCACGAAGTTCATGATGTTGAAGAACTCCAGAGAAGTCCTCTGCTCGTCCTTGGTCGGTGGCTTAATGAAATTCACGACCGGCGCAGCAGGAGGTGGTGTTGTACCCAGGAATGCGGACAGTGGCTGCACCTTGTACTGGTTCTGGATCTTCACGACGTTGTCGATATCGGCAGGATCGAATAACTGCGTGCGAAACACGACATTACCGAAGTACGTATCGGAGACGTACACCTTCTTGATGCCCTTAGGCGTCGCGCCCTTCCATCCCGGCCCGACCACCATGATGTTGCCAGCATCGTTGCCCGTGGTTCTCGAACCCGCGTAGCCGATGATATACGTGTAGGCATCCCACATCTGGACGTCGTAGTAGCGCTTCTTCTCGATCGCCGGCAAGGAAATCACGATCGGCTCGGCGCGCAGATCCAGGCCTATCCAGGAATAGGGCGTGTCCGAATTGGGTGTCTGCACCGCAGTATCGGACGGTGTATAGACGTTGTGGATGTTCTTGATATGGTTCCAGGGCGCCATGTACTGGGAATTATTCTTGTCCACGTAGTAAGCGTACTGGATACGGTAGTTGTCCACCAGCGGGTAACCGTAGATGTAGGCTTCCTTGGCGATGGCGCGGGCTTCGGTGGGTGTTAAATCGTTCGCCTGCACCAACGGTGCCACGACGAACGCGGCTACCAACGCGATGGTTGTAAATATATATCGAATTTTCATCAGATTCTTCTCCTCTAATTTCATTTTAAAAATTTTAAATTGCGAATTCGATTTAGCGAAGCCACCATGCTTTGTTAACTCAGAGCTCAATTGTCCGCAGAATGTTTCTGTTGGGCCATTTTCATGAATCAATAGAGTTTAAACTCGGATCATCCTTCGGAAGAATAGTACATGTTTCAGAATGTTGATCAAAGACAATAAAGGCATCTTTAGATTTAAGTTGTTTTAACACTTGGGTAATTTTAGTCTCAAGTGGGATTTGAACATCGCCGTAATCAGTACCATCCCGGGTTACAAATTCTTCAATAACACCCTGCAGTGCTTCTTTGCTTAATTGATCATATGGGATTTTAACAGCATTCATTTTTTAATAAACTCTTTTTAATGATTTGCCGGTCCCGATGCGGTCCGCGTATTTCAGTAGCAACAGGAGGTTATTTCACCAACTCCACCTCGGTCGGACGCCAGGTCTTGGCGAAGAACGGTTCCAGCGGACTGTAGAGGCGCAGGCAGGGGAAGAAGCCCTTGCCGGGCAGCGTCTGAATCCAGTTGCTGCGCTCCACTCCGTCGGGCTGCTCAGGTCCGAAATAGATTGTGGTGGATCCATCCTCGCTAGGCTTGGCGGAAGGCGAGGGATAGCTCTGACTGCCGGCGCGCGGGTAGCGCTGCGGCGTATCGAGCATCGAGCGAGTCATCGTGTCGTAGACTGTAAACGACCAGAATTCCTCGGCAGGAATGCCTTTCGGCAGTGTTACCTTGTAGGTCTTGGAACCATCGAAGTAGTTGTTGTCAGAGTCCAACATGGTCCACAGATACGTCGAACCGGCGCCCGGCAATCGCATGGCCATGGCTGGCGAGATTCCGGTGACGCCATAGAAGAATGCAGTGCGTGCGTTGAGCTGACGATAACCGGTATTCGGGAAGGGTTTAACGCCTTCCTTGGTGATCATGGGGATCGGCGTTTCGAACTGATGGCCGGTGGCGAAGAGCATGTTCTGCCAGTTGGCATCATCGTAGTAGTACCAGGAACGATCGCGGGACTTCGATCACCATGGGTCCCTTCGAAAGGTCGAGGCTGCCGATGATGTAAATGGTGTCAGCGTTCGCCGTGAGGAAAAGCGACTTGGCATCCATCAACTCGGAAAAGACGATGACCTCATTGTCCTTTGCACCGACACTTGCAATCCCCTTACGAATGGCAAGGATGCTAACACCTTGCAGGGTGTCCGAAAACGATCGTATCGCATTGGTGAAATCAATGTTGTCATAGACCTTCTGCAGGGTTTCCTGAGTTGGCTGGCCGTCGTTGAAGTGGAGCGTGCCGATGCGGGTCTCGACCTTGTCCGGCGTGGTGACAGACGATGGGATCCCTTCGTTTAGCTGGGCGGTGGCTGGACTTATCGTGCAAGCGGTCAATAACAGACCAGCAAGAAATCTGTGGATGTAGCGCGTAAACGATCCATCGGCATTCTTTTTCAGGTCCGGCAGCATCGGCGAGTTGATGAGATAGCGGTTGATCAGGTTCACGGTTTTTCTTTCCCGATTAGGATTGGTGAGGTATCACTAATTTATCCCAAATGAAGCATCCTTTTAGTACTTGATCGAGAACAATTATCATTGCGGCAGATATTATCAACCCTTTCTTTGTTAGATTTTGGTTAACCTTACAACGACAAATAGACACAACCTCTTTTCATGAAAAGTTGCTCAATTTAGATAAAAATATTCAAAGAGATCATGAAGAGATTGAGTGCTCAAAATGAGATATGCTTGCTAAGCACGATCCAGGAAACTAATAGACTATCGTTCAATCTTGGGTTCGAGATTTGCAATGCCAATAATAGATGATAACAAAGTCAGTCACGCCAAGACTAATTCCTGACAAGGTAGGTCTGACTATATAAAGAGAATTTTACGAAAATGGAGTAACTGCAAAGTAAAGATTGCCAAAGAGAAGGTAATTTGAGCAACATAGCCTTAGACTTAACATTGCCAAGGCGAAGGTAAGCATTTCGGCCTTTCCCTCTAGCTTTACGTGCTTTCTGATAACCCTAATTTAAGAATGACCTGAAATTGCAAGATAGTACGCGGGCTTTTCCGAAGAGAATATTGTCAGACACCATGCCACATGGCATAGCAGATGTTTGGTCTATTAAGACATTTTTGAGTAATCTTACTGTTGGATGTGAATTTCACACTTCTAACGAGATTTTTTTTGCATTCGCGCGGCAAAAAAACCATCTATTGTCGCGGCGGGATGTGGGGCGAAAAATTTATTTATGACAAACCGTTGCGCTGATTTCGGCAGGTACGGGGAACAGTCGGTAAGGACGAATTCTTGGTGGGTTCGTAAAAAGCTATCGATGAGCTGGTGATTTTCTTCCGGTTCAAGAGAACAGGTGGCATATACCAGCACCCCTTGTGGTTTAACCAGGGGCGCCGCATTTGCCAGCAGCTCTAATTGTTGTTGCTGGTATCGCAGGAGCTCTTCTTCTTCCCTGTTCCAGCGGATATCCGGATGTCGTCCCATGACGCCGGTACCAGAGCAGGGGGCGTCGATTAGGATTCCCTCGAAGAAATGATCTCCTGGCAGGGCGGCGAACTGTTGCAGAGTGGTCTTATGGATGACCAGACTATCTCCCGCAAAGAGACGGTGTATGTTTTCCTCAAGCTTTTTCAAACGGCGTGGTTCCGGTTCTACCGCGGTAATGTTTAGATCGTGTTGCCTGGCCAGTTGGAGAAGATGGCAGGTTTTACCGCCAAGGCCAGCACACCCGTCAAGGTAATTCGCACCAGGTAAAAAAGGACCAAGCAATGTGGTGGCAAGTTGGGCAGCCTCGTCCTGGACCTGGAAAAAACCTTCATTATAGCCGGGTAGAGAGACAATGGAACCATGGAAATCGGGAAGGATAACAGCATCTGGTGAATAGCTGCCAAGTTGGTAGGAAATGCCTGCTTCTGCCAGTAGTCGACAGAAATTATCGCATATGATGCCGGTACTGTTCACGCGCAGAACCAGCGCAGGTTCCATATTGTTGACCCGGCAAATCCTCTCAGTTTCCGCATGGCCAAAATTCTTCTGCCAGCGCTTGACCAGCCATTGCGGATGATTGAGGATCAGTTGCCCGCCTTTGTCAGTAAGCGCCTGGGTGGAAATAATGTCCCTTTGGCGGATTGCCTGGCGCAGGATGCCATTGACGAATCCATGCAGTCTCTGTGGCACTTTCGCCTTTTTGCAGCTGGCCACGGCTTCATTGACGGCGGCTGATTCAGGTATGCGCTCCAGAAAAAACAGCTGGTAGAGGCCGACTGCCAGCGACTGGTGGACAAAGGGGTCGAGTTTTCGCAGCGGCGTTCGGGACAAAATTTCCAGGATTCTATCGAAATACTGTCGATGACGAAGAACTCCATAGACCAGCTGCATGGCGAGGTTTCGTTCCTTGCTTGGCAGAGTGTATCGCTGTACCAGCCGATCGAAAATCGGTTTAACCGATGAGCGGCTCCGGTACAGCCAGCAGAGTGTCTCAATGGCAGTAAATCTGGCGGTTCGTAAGTTTTCCTTGGACACAGTCAGGTTACCGGAAGGAGGTTGAGAGAGGTGCGGGACGCAAACATCATAGATCCGGCGAGCAATGTAGCAGGTATCTGCGCAAAGGGAAATGGAAAAAGGATCATGCGGAAACCCGTCATTCAGCCACAATATTTGCTTTCGATGGACAAGCCGGCAATCCACTGGTATGTTTTTACACCATCATGTTTTCTGCAAAATTTTAAAAAAATTTATCGACCTCCAGCGTTATGATCCGAACGATATGGTTTGCGGCTCTGTTGACATCAATCCTTACAGCCGCTCTGGCCCGGGCCTACACCAAAGAAGAAGTTGATAAACGCGGCTTTGTCCGGTGTGGGGTGTCTACCGGTTCACCTGGTTTTTCCAGTGTCGATACCCACGGCAAATGGACTGGTCTTGATGTCGACATCTGTCGGGCGGTGGCAGCGGCGGTCCTTGGGGATGCGCAAAAGGTGGAATTTTTGCCGCTTGCGGAAAATGAATCGTTTACCGCTCTTTTAATCGGCGAAATAGATATCCTGTCGCGCCATTCTACCTGGACCTTTCTCCGTGATGCTGCCCTGACGGTGCATTTCGCCGGGATCAGTTACTATGACGGGCAGGGGGTGCTTCTTGCAAAAAAACTTAATGTCGATCATTTGTCTGATCTGGCAAAGGCAAAGCTCTGCAGCCCCGTCGACACCGACTCTGAGGAGAATATGGTCGACTATCTGGCAAGAAACAATATTGAGTTCACACTCGTTCCTTATGACACCCTGGATCTTGCCGTCAAAGGGTTTGACCGGGAGGATTGCGATATGCTTTCGATGCCGCAATCGCAGCTGTATGGATTGCGCCTAGGTCTTGCCGAACCGGACAGTGCGCTGGTTCTCCCGGAAGTCATCGCTAAAGACCCTCTCGGTCCGGTTGTCCGGCAGGGGGACGATGCCTGGCTGAATATCGTCAGATGGTCCTTGTATGCAATGATCAATGGCGAAGAGCTGGGGGTAAGTTCAAACAATATTGCGTCAATGCAACTCAGTGATATTCTCGAAGTAAAAAAATTGCTGGGACGAGACGGAGCCATTGGCAAACCGATCGGCCTGAAAGATGACTGGGCGCTGCAGATTATTCGCCAGGTCGGCAACTATGGTGAGGTGTACGAACGAAACGTTGGCTCGATGTCAAACCTGAAGATAGCGCGGGGACGCAATAATCTCTGGACCAAGGGTGGCCTGCATTATGCCCCGCCTTTCCAGTAAGTGAGACAAACCAATATAGATGGCAGATGGATGTTAGATTGATTTGTGAAAACGTGATGGTCTGAATTGCACTGTAGGGGCTCACCTATGTGTGTGCTCCTACAATGCTTGTACTGAAAACCCTGCCTTTATAACTCGGTGAGGCTGTCAAAGAGTGATCGATCGGCTTCAATCTTGGTGCGATTGCCGATGATTGCGCGATAGCTCCTGGGGATCATCTCGGCAAAAGCGGCAGCGAAACCTCGCAGGTCGGCGGCAGTGGTGGAGGTTATCTCCCGTACTCGCTGCTGTTTATATTCCACATCGATCCCGTTCAGATAATCATTTCTGGCTGTCGCCCCATTGGCCGCAGCGCTGCGCAGAGGATCAAAGCTGCCATAGGTGCCGATAATAAGCTGTTCCATCACTTTCTCCGGCAGGTCGAGTCCCGCCACAATCTCCGCTACCCCGTTGTAGGCATCGTAGGTTTTTTTGACCTGGGGATCACGGTAACTGACGAAAGCCAGATTGCCGCTGATCTGGCCGAACTGGATAAAGCAGCCATAAGCCCCGCCCAACTGACGCACAGTGTTCCAGAGATAATCCCGCGACAGATAGGTTTTAAGAACCTCGAAATGGCCGTTATACCCTGCCCCATTGGGCAGCAGGTTGCCCCCCTGCACGGCAAAGACCACTTCTGCGGCGGTAATGAACGCTTCGTGATCGGCAAGTTCAAGCCCGGAGAGCGGATAACGTGATACCGGGGTGTCGGCCAGCGCGTCAATAAGACAACCACCTGTTTTTGCCAGGTGTGCAAGCTCCTGGCCATCGGCGGTGACGGCCATTAACAGATTGTTTTTATTAAAAAGGGCAGAGGAAATTTTTTGCAGGGCGGTCAGAAATTGTTCTTCCTTAGCAGTATAATGAAGAACCAGATCCTTTATCGCCAGATACGAGGTAACGCCGTTGAACATTTCATTATATCTGCCTGCCTGACTGAGATGGGCAAAGACCCGGGTGGCCGGCAGGCTGTATCCCTCGCTCTGCACGGAGTGTTCCGCCCAGGCAAACTCCCGGCCGACTATTTCGCGAATTCTGGCCCGATCGCCGAGCGAAACCGAGGAGAAAATCTCCGCAAGCAGCTGCAGGGCTTGTTCGAGATATTCCGGCAGACATTTCATATGCAGCCAGAAAACCGGCAGGGTATGCTCCTGACTGTTTCTTTTAGTGTAACTGGTCAGGGAATGGGAGAAAGAGCCGGTGCAGGTGGCGATTTCCTTGGCAAACTGCTGGTAGTTGAGTCTTTTGGTGCCGATTTCGGTGACAATGGTGCCAAACAGGTCAAGCCAGGGAAGCAATTCGGGAGGGAGGCAGGAGACATCAAAACCTACGTCGATATAGGAAATATGGTTGGTGGTGAGTTCGCTGACCAATACCTCCCGGCCGAACATTTCTGTTGGTACGACCGCGTGGAAATCGATTTTGCTCGACAGGTCGGCCAGATTCAGCTGCGGCAGCAGCGCCAGAGTGTCAATGCTGTTTGGTTGCTGCTGTTGCTGCATCAGCTCCCTTGTTCGATCGATCCTTTCTTTTTTCTGCTGCTCGGTAACTCTCGTATCATATTCGGCGAGCCGCTGCCGTTCTTCGGTCTGGGTTTTGTGCTGTTTTGCCGGATCGGGAATGAGCGTCACGGTGACGCTTGCCGGGTTATCGAGCAGGTATTTTTTGATTAATGCTTCAAAATAGCCATCGTTCAGTGCCTTATGGCGCAGATTCAGGATAAGCTCTTCGTTCATTATATGGGCTATCGGGTCGGTGGCGTATTTCAGACCAGTCATTGCCTTGCCGATAAGATCAAGTCCGCGCTGGGGTTTACTTGCCTCCTCGCGAAAATTGAACTCGAACTTATTCAATTCGGCCACAACCAGGTCCCGGTCAAGCCCCTCGGTTACCATCTTTAACAGGGAACTCCGATATAGCTCAAGAAAGCTGTCGCGATATTTGGCTTCACTGCCGACCAGGTAGGTTACCATCAGGGTCCTAAACGATGAATTGGCGACATAAAAGCCGCCGAAATCCTTGCATAGTCCGCTGGAGACGATAGCATTTTTCAGCGGGGAGCCATCGGAATTAAAAAGGATGTTGGCAATAACCTGAAAGGCGTTGTTGACCTCGCGTTCGGCTACGGTCGCTATATTGGTGCCGACGGCCAGAAAGGTCTTGCCGGTGATATCAGCGGAATCGACGGCATAGCTGTCGGTGATAAATACCGGCTTGGTCGGCAGGCTGCCATTGTCAATCACCGCCGGGGGAACCGGGGTGTCGAAGGCTGCAAAAAAACGCTGCTGCAAAAAATCGAGTTCATCCTCCAGAGGTGCATCGCCGTAGACAAAAAAGAAGCCGTTGGACGGATGGTAATGGTTTTTGTGAAACTGACAGAACTGTTCATAGCTGAGATCGGGAATGTTTTTGGGGTCCCCGCCCGATTCATGGGCATAGGTCGAACCGGGCATCAGTCCGCCAAAGATATGATGAAAAAGATACCGAATTGGATCGGAGAAAGCACCTTTCATCTCGTTATAGACGACTCCCTGAAATTTGAGAGGCTCCTCCGGGCCCTCCTGGTGATAGTGCCATCCCTCCTGTTCAAAGGTGGAACGGGCCAAGAGCGGATTGAAAACCACGTCGCAGTACACATCCATGATATTGAAATATTCTTTAAGGTTGCGTGTGGCGAAGGGATAATAGGTGATATCGGCTCCGGTCATGGCGTTGAGAAAGGTGGTCAGCCCGCCCTTATTGATCTCACCAAAGACATCTTTCACCGGATATTTTTTCGAACCCATTAACACCGAGTGCTCGAGAATATGAGCAACTCCGGTTGAATCGGTGGGTACGGTATTAAAAGCTGCAGAGAAGGTTTTGTTGGTGTCGCTGTTTTTAATCGCCAGCAGTGGGAATTTCAGTAAGGCATGTTCAAACACATATACATCAGATTCAATTTCCTTAATATATTTATGAGTTTTGAGGATAAAACCTGAGTAGGTGGAGCCTGGTGTCAATGTCATAAAAAGATCCTTAAGCAAAGTGAGTGTTCTTAAAATTTTTTTTCGGAATCCAAAAAGATGGTAACCGGACCGTCATTGACCAGTTCAACTTGCATGTCAGCCTGAAAAATCCCGTTGGCAGTTCTGATCTGCCTGATTTGTATTTCGTCGATAAATTGTCGGTACAGCGGTTCGGCGACTGCCGGAGGGGCGGCCGCGGAAAAGCCTGGTCTTCTGCCTTTTCGACAATCGGCGTACAGCGTGAATTGGGAAACGATAAGCATTTCACCCGCAATGTCTGCAAGCGATCTGTTCATTTTTCCATTCTGGTCATCAAATATACGTAAGTGGACAACTTTTTCTACCAGCCAGTGCAGATCCTGGTTCGTGTCGTCACCCCGTATCCCGAGCAGTACTGCCATTCCCCGGCCGATTGAAGCGTGGACCCTCTCGTCTATTGTGACAGATGCATTTCGTACTCGTTGGATGACTGCGCGCATTGCCTTGTCCCCCTGCCATTAATAAAAAAAGTTGATGGCAGCATAGTCGTTTAGCAGTAATGAATCTGTAATTATTTTTGCTTATCCCTGGATGTTTTTGATAGACTACTGAAACAGATACGTAAATGAAAGTTCTATCGCCTGGCAATAAAGCAGTGAACCTGAGAAAACTGGTGCACAACATTACTTCAGAGGAGCTGGAAAGTGGAGGAGATATTAAAAAAAAGACGAACCCTGCAGGAAACGATGAATTTTATGGCGGCTCTTTCGGCAGGGATCGAGCCAATTCTTGGTCGCGGCGCCAACAGTATGACCATGTCCGCCGGGCGCAATCTGGGTCGGAAGTTTTCCGAAGGAGCCAGTCGAACCAATGATCTGCTCGAAGCGGTGGCTGAAGTCCGGCGCATCCTGGTGAACAATAATTGTCTGTGGAATTTTGAACCTTTTCAGCCGGTTGGTCAAGATCAGTTGATTACCCAAAACGATCGGGGTCAGTCACAGATGCTGCTGATCTTCCGCGACTGTATGATCCGCCAGTCATTGTTTCGTTTCGGTCATGCCCAGCAGGGTTCTTTATGTAATATGATGTACGGTTTTTTTGCCGGAGCCTTGGAGAGCATCATGGGTAAAAAGGCGACGCTGGAAATTAAACACGCCGGGGAAAACGCCTGCTTGAAGGTTTTGACTGTCCAGGACTGACATCTATTACGAGGAATACATATGAGTAGTGAAAAAGTAACCCTGAATACCGAATGGCTGTGTGACTGCGGCGGCTGCCATGTCGCTCTGGTTGATCTCCATGAAAAGATTCTCAAAGTGCTGGAGTCAATTGAAATCCAGAAATGTCCGGTATTGACCGATATAAAAGGATATCCCGAAGCCGATATCGGCATTCTTACCGGATCGATACGAACCGAACATGATCGCCAGGCGGCTCTTGCCATGCGCCAAAGTTGCAAGACCATTATTGCTTTTGGCACCTGCGCAGTGTATGGCGGGCTGCATGGAGCAGGACTTGCCCACACCAGAGAGCAGATTATGGATCACGTCTATAAAGCTTCCCCGACGACGAAAACCGATTTTATCCCCGATATGAACATCAGTGGTCTGGAAAAAATGGTGGTTCCAGTTGATGAAGTGATCGATGTCGATCTGTATCTACCGGGTTGTCCGCCGCATGCCCATTTTATTTTCGAAGCTCTGGCAACGCTTATAGAAAACCGGACACCCAAAACTTCTCAGGAGACAGTGTGTGGCGGCTGTTCCAGGGTGATGAGGAAAACCGACGTGGCGACTATCAAAGAAGCCTATGAAGGTGTTCCGGAAGAAGATGTCTGCTTCCTCTGTCAGGGCTATATCTGTCTTGGTTCGGTCACACTCGACCGGTGTCTTTCCCCCTGCCCCAATCATGGCATTATGTGTACCGGCTGTGCCGGACCAACCATGCAGATTCTCTGTGAGCCTAATCATGATATACGAACTGAGGTGAGTGAGAGGATGGCCAGGCTTACCAATATATCTCAAGGTGAAATTCTTGGTCGTATGGAAAGATCAGCCAAAACCCACTATGCCTACGCCATGGCCACGAAAATGATTGGCAATAAACCGACCTTTTTAATTCAGAAATGGATTGCCGACGTGGAGGCAGGAAAATGACAACCACTGTTAAAATAGATCCGGTAACCCGTATAGAAGGGCATGCCCGTATTGTTCTCGAATGTGAAGATTCAGGGGCAGTGAGCAAGGCCTCTTTCTGTGTCAATGAATTGCGCGGTTTTGAGAGAATTCTGGTGGGTATGGAGGCCTCCGCCATGCCGCAGATTACCGCGCGTATCTGCGGAGTCTGTCCGACGGCGCATCATCTGGTCGCCGCTAAAGCGCTCGACAATGCCGCCGGTATCGAACCCCCGCCTGCGGCAAAATTGTTGCGTGAGTTCATGTATATGGGGCATATGATCCATTCGCACAGCCTATCTCTTTTTGTGCTGGCTGGGCCGGATTTAGTCTTTGGGCTGCAGGGAGCTGCCGCTACCCAGAATATAGTCGGCATGGTCAATGCAGACCCCGGGCTGACAAAAAAAGGGCTGCGTTTAAGAAGCCTGGGTCAGAAGATCAACGAGACCATCGGCGGCAGGGGTATCCACCCGGTCACAGCCGTTGCCGGCGGCATCTCTTTTACTCTCAGTGATGGTCAGTTTTTAAGGCTCAAGGAATTGACCACGGAGTCTGTCCAGTTGGTTCATGAGCTTGCTGGAAAAACCAAACAGTTGTTGTTTGCGCTGCTCGACAAGAATCCGGTCCTGCTGGAAAAACTGAATAGCCAGAGCTGGTACCTGGGGACCGTTCGTGGCGGTAAACACAGTGTTTATGATGGTGAACTGCGGGCGATGGATAGTCTGGGAACAATACAGCCGGATTTCTCCGCTTCCGACTATCGGCAGATGATGACCGAGAGGGCGGTCCATGATTCCTATGCCAAGGAAGTGTATCTGAATATGGCTGGTGGTGAACAGATGTATCGGGTCGGTCCACTCGCCCGTCTTAATGTGGTCGACAGCATGGAGACACCGCTTGCCCAGAAAGAGTTCGAGCTCTTCCGGCAAAACTTTGCCCGTCCCTGTCATAATGCTGTGCTGCAACTCTATGCCAAATTGATAGAGCTGGTTGCCTGCTGCGAAAAAGCCGATGAAATCATTCATAATCCTGGACTTCGCGGGGCAACCAGGGTGGCGGCGAATTTCAAGGGTGGACATGGCATCGCCCATATAGAGGCGCCGCGCGGCACGCTTATTCACGATTACGAGATAGATGATCGGGGCATTGTCACGGCGGCCAATATGATTATTGCCACCCAGCAAAATACCGCGGCAATTAACAATTCGCTCAAAGAAGGGGCGAATAATCTGCTCAAAGAGACCAGTGATGAGGCGATACTAAACAGTCTTGAATTTATTGTTCGCTGTTACGATCCCTGTCTGGCCTGCTCAACCCATGCCATTGGCAAGATGGCCCTTGATGTGATAATGACCCAAAAGGGTGACATTATCCGCCGCGTAAGGAGATAAAAATGCTGGAAATGATGATAAAAGAAAAGGCCTGTCGGGGCTGCAGACTCTGTCTTGATGTTTGTCCGACCGAATGTTTCAGTTTCGATGAAGGGAGCAGTAAGGCTGTTGTCACCCAGCTTGATAACTGCATTGCCTGCCTCAGCTGTTCCTATATCTGCCCGTCCGGGGCGATCAGTCACCACAATCATCATGTGGTTGCCAATTTTTATCGGAATATTCATTTCAGCCGGCGCATGGAGAAGTTTTTATGATAACGACATCGGAACTACAGCTTACTGCGGAAGATCACGATAAGGCGTTTCAGGAAGTATGCTTCCTGCTGGATATTTTTGTTGATACCATCGAGCAGTTTGTCGGTAAATCAATGCCCGCCCTGGCGGTAGCCGCAGGTCGCAAGATGGCGGGTAATATGCCGATCTACCTGACGGAGCCGACTCCGGAAAATGCCCTTGCCGAGTTGGTCAGGGTTTTTGCCATGCAGCAGATGGAGATACAGGCAGAGATGCAGGGCAAGGAAGCACAGATCCGTATTGCTCACTGTCCGATCGGCAGTGTCTGCCGGCAGAGAAAGATGGCCATCGATGGTTCTGCCTGTCAGATGTTTCACTATTACTTAGCTGGAATCATGGCTGAATTTACCGGCAGACCAGCCCGCCCCAAGACAATCACAACCGGGGAAAGTTGTACCTTCAGCCTCGCTTTTGCGGGGGGTGCAAGATAGATGGGTTCCGCTCTTGTCGTTTGTATCGGCAATGAATTAGTGGCCGATGATGGTGCGGGACATGCCGTGTACCGGGTTCTTGCCGCACGGTTGCCCGCCGTGGGCATGCGTCTTGCGCTGCTTGGCCTGGGGGGCATGTCCCTGGTGGATCAGTTTGCTGGGGAAGAGCAGCTGATCGTGGTTGATGCCGTGCAGTTGGGTGCCCCGGCCGGCACTATTCATGTGCTTGACTGGGAGGCGCTTCCGTTCAGCGGCTACCAATTTTCCTGTCATGGTATAGGGGTACGAGAAGCCATCGAGGTCTCACGAAAACTCTTTCCGGAGATGACGCCACAGACCGTGCATCTGGTTGGCATTGAAGGCCGTTGTTTTGATCAGCTGGGGGAAGGATTGAGTGATGCCGTCGCTGCCGCTGTGGTACCTGCGGCAGACGCAGTATTTGGTTTGCTGGGGCAGGATGTCACTCTTTGCAAGAGTTGACACTTCGGTAGAGCCCCAACAAGGTGAAGGTTAGTAACAAACTTAAGATTCGAGGCATGTGCAGAGATGATAAAAGAACTGCAAAATCTTATTAACCAGATGTCGCAAGAGCTCCCCGGCATCCTGACGGCGGCGGTGGTGACCGTGGAAGACGGCATGTCCATTGCCGAAGTGAGCCGGAGAGAGGACATCGAACCTGCGGTCGCTGCGGCGTATCTGGCATCAATTGTTAAATCCAATGCCAAGGCTATAAAGCTGCTGGCCGATGATGAGATCATTGAAGACATCTTGATCACCACCGGCCAGTACCATTTTATAATCCGCCATGAGGCCGACCAGCCGTTTTTTATCTTCCTGATGACAACCAAAGAAGAGTGGCTGGCCAAAGCGCGGCTGCTGATTAGGAAATATGAGAGCAAGTTCGTCGGTTTTGCCGACTATTTTAAGAAAAACTACCAGTAACAACTGCTCGCCCTTTGTCTGATAAAATTGGTATCAGAGGGAAGCCACTTCCCTTATTTTCTTTGAATTTTTCTTGATGCTTATCCTGATCCAGCCAAGATTAGTTTCCTGATCGGCAACAATGACCAGAACCGCGTCATCGCCGACCGGAGCAAACATGACCGGGCCATTGGCAAACTCGAACATGGTCATCCGCAGCTCCCCCTGACCAAGCTGATTGCCCATAGATTCAGCAGATCCGAAGCCGGATGAGGCGATCGCGGCAATCATCTCCGCGTCTATACCGGGCCGCGCCAGGTTATCCAGTAAAAAACCGTCCCGACCAACCAGACATGCAGTATGAACACCTTCAATATTGGTAAATTCCGCCAGAATTTTCTGAATCTCGGTCATTTCATAATCCTCTGTTAAAGTGGTTGCCTTCTCATTCCCGCCCGCATCATCGCTCGGGACAGATTTATCGGTATTGGCGCCTGTCTCCAGGTCCGTTTTATTTATTAATTCTTCCAATTCTTCTAATTTTACCGTCGACTGATCCGGGGCATGCCGGGCGCTTGAATCGGTGAAGGCGGTCTTGTCGACAGGGCGTTTATGGGCGGCAGACTTTTCATCATTATTGACCGCCGCCTCAAAGAGCAGACTCTCGATACTCTTGTGGATACTGACGATGGGGGGCTGCACCCCCCGGATATTTTGCAGGGAGCCACCATTAAAACCGAGGATGGTGAAAAAGGCGTTCTCGCCGATGTCCTGATCACACATGGCATGGACGACGGCGCCGTCTTTAAAGAAAATCATCCCTTCCCGCTCCCCGGTGGAAACTTTTAAGGCGGCGGTTGCCCGGGAAAGACTGTTAAACTGGACAATGTCAATTAAATCGACGCCATCGACTGTTCCCTGAAAGCCTTCATTGACCTTCAGGGTTTCTTTAACAATCGTCCGTACATCATTTATGTCAAAAGGCTTTTCGATAAAGCGCAGGCAACCGCCCATCATAGCCTTGTTTTCGTAGGCGTTTGAGGGGTAGGCCGTCATGATGATGACCCCGGTTTCCGGGAATCGATTATTTATTTCGATAAGCAGATCGAGTCCGTTCATCCCCGGCATGTTAATGTCGGTAATGACAAGATGCACCGGGGTGTCGCTGAGAATTGCCAGGGCTTTTTCGGCGGACTTGGCGGCAAGGATCTCGACATCCTCCATTCCCTTGTTGAGATTTCTCTGCAGCATCCAGAGCATATCTTCTTCATCATCAACGACCAGTACTCTTTTCATAGTGTCACCATTTTTTCTCCTGTTCCGGCACCCAGCGCGTCTTAAGAGAGGAGCTTCTTCTCGTCGATATCGGGATGGATATATCCGGTATTGGGGCTTTTAATGCAAAGAAAAGGCCAGTTGAGTTAGTGGTTATTTTATAACGTAACAACTTGTTTTTTTGAATAAATGATGTCTTGTAAGAAAGAATCAGGTCGCCGGGAAAAGAACAGGAGCGGTCAAAAACCGGACAGGTGGTCAATTATTGACCGGTTGGAGCTTGTCGCGCAGGGTTGTCCGCGAGATACCGAGGATACGGGCCGCCTTTGATTTATTGTTATCGACCCTCTGCAGAATCTTGGTGATGTGCTGCTGTTCCATTTCCTTAAGACTGAGTAAAGGATTATTGGGTGCAGCTGATACATCCTCGTTTATGCTGAGGCTGGAAAGGTTTAACCAGCCGCTTTTACTGAAAATAACTTCGCGCTCCAGCACATTGCGCAACTCTCTGATATTCCCCTGCCAGGCGTGGCTGAGTAACTTTGCGGCGGCTTGTGGGGTAAGGCCGGTAAAGTGTTTTTTCAAATCCTTTTGCAGGTGGTGCAGGAAAAAATCAGCGAGCAGCAGGATATCCCGGCCACGGTCTCTGAGCGGCGGTAGATAAAGGGGAATGACATTTAAACGATAGTAGAGATCCTGCCGGAATGCCCCTTTTGCTATCTGCGCTTCGATGTCCGCATTGGTGGCGGCGATAATGCGGATTCTTACCCGAATATCTTTGATTCCCCCGACCCGCCTGAAGGTGGACTCCTCGATAAGACGGAGCAATCTAGGTTGCAGCTCCAAGGGGAGATTACCTATTTCATCAAGAAAAAGAGTGCCGCCGGCGGCAATCTCAACCAGGCCTTTTTTCATGTGTCCGGCATCGGTGAAGGCGCCTTTTTCGTGACCGAAGAGCTCCGATTCGATCAGCTGTGCCGACAGGGTACCGCAATCAACTTTGACGAACACCCCGTTCTGACCCGGGCGACTGTCATGAATCGCCCGTGCCGCCAATTCCTTGCCGGTGCCGGTTTCTCCGGTTATAAGCACGGGTGAGTCAACCTCAGCACTTGAGGCGATAATCTTTTTTACCCGCAGCATCGGTCGGCTGGTGCCGATAATGGCACTGATGCCGGTGTTACAGGGTGCAGGAGCCGCTCTTTTATCCAACATCCGGGCTTGCAGTAGCCGGTCGAGGAGTGCTTTGAATTTTATGAGATCAAAAGGTTTGACGATATAATCAACCGCCCCGGCGCGCAAGGATTGGACGGCGGGTCCGGCTTCGTCGATGCCGGTCAGCATAACGATATCGATGTCCTCTGCTGCTTCTTTGATAACACCGATAAGATCGATGCCGCTGCCGTCGGGAAGGCCGATATCGAGGAAAACCAGGTCGATGACGGCCGAGTGGATCAGTTCCATGGCATCGCCGCCACTGGCTGCGGTAACCGCACTATAGCCTTGTTTCTCGACAATTTTTGCCAGGGCAAAGCGAATATCTTCCTGGTCGTCGACGATGAGAACCACGTTCATTGACTGGCCGCCTTTAAAAACATGGTAAAGGTGGTACCTTTGCCTTCCTGGGACGTAATCACAATAGCGCCATCATTTTCTTTGAGGGTCCGATAGACGATGGATAGTCCCAGCCCAGCTCCTGAAGTTTTGGTGGTAAAAAACGGTTCAAATACTTTGTCGGCAGTGGCCGGTGACATCCCGGTGCCGTTATCGGTAAAGTGAACCACGACACAGGGTGCATCCTGCCGCAGCAAGGGATATTTCCGTTTAAAATGCTGCAGCTGTTTGCTGGTCGGACTATCGGCGCTGATATCGATGCGGCCCTGTTGTTTTATCGCGTCTATCGCGTTAAGAAAAAGGTTTAAAAAAACCTGCTGGAGTTGATGCGCGTCGGCGATAACGGGCGGCAGGTCGCAGCTGATATCCACATGCAGATCGATATGATTTTTGTTCAGCCGGTTGTTGATCAGCGGTTTTGTCTCGGTGATGACGTCTGCCAGAGAAATCGGCCGTTTCTTTGGTTCGGCCGGTCGGGCATATGAAAAAAAGTCGCTGAGCAACACGTTAAGGCGATCCACCTGCCGGGCTATCCGCTGGGCGCATTCCAGTTGCTCGCTGTTTTCCTGGGCCTCTTCTTCAATCGACTGGGCCATAATTTTAATGCCGGCGAGAGGATTGCGCACTTCATGGGCTACCGCCGAGGCAATTTCGGCAATGGTTGCCAGCCGATTCATCTTCTCCATCTCCCGGCGAACGTATTTTACCTCGGAAATATCCGTAAAAGAGATAATCACCCCGATATGTTTGCCGGCACTATCCTTCATGGCGACATTGGAGAAACCGAGGGCGTCTTTTTCACCTGTGGCAGTGGTGAAAAGTAACTCCCGTTCCAACTTGTCTGTGTCGGGGGGGACGATGGCCAAAAGCTGATCAGCCGCCTCTTTACCAATTATATCCGCCAGCAATTCGTCGTCGAGATTTTTGTTTGATGGCTGAAACACCGCCTGAGCGATGGCGTTACTCCTCTGCACTCTGCCATCCGGATTCACTACGAGCAGGCCATGAGGCAGACCCTCAATAAGAGAAGTGGAAAATTTTTTCTCTTTGTTCAGATCGGCAATTGAGCTGCGCAGATCACTTATAAGCTGCAGGAGCTGCTGTTTTATCTGCCGGTTTTCCAGCAGTATCGCCAGAATCTGCGCCACGGCTTCCAGAAGCCGATACATTGGTGGAGAAGGATGATGGGTGTGGGTCACATACATGGTGAAGAGGCCAAGAAGCCGGCCATCCTTGGCAATCGGCACACAATAGTTGCCGGTATATTTTTCGGGCAGTAAGGGGGATGTTGTGTTGCCTTTCAGTAAAGGGGGAGGACTGTCGAAAAAAGTAATCTGGTTTTTTTCCGCCGTCTGGCCGCAGTGACACAGACCGAAGGGAATTGAGCTGCAGGAGCCGAGTTTGCCACGGGGAAATCCGGTACCGGCTTTTCTTGTCAGTGCGGCTCTGCCCGGCTCAACAAAAAACAGTGCGGCTTTTGCAGCAAAGTGCAGGTGCGGCAGAGCAAGAAGGCACTTCAGGATCGCGTCAAATTTTTTATTGAGCGGCTTCGGCTGAAGAGCAGCCTGCAGCACCTCGATAAGGATCGACTGCTGCTTGCCCTCTTCTGCAAGAGATACGGACAAGGGTGTTTTCTCCGGTAATGGATTATCGTGGAACACAGCTGTATTATTGTACCTTTAACTATATTGAAAAAACAAGAAAATTACACTACTGTCTGATATCATAGATTTTTTTATCAGTAAAAGATTTGCCGGTAAAGGACCAGGCAAAGGTGTCCGTATGTGTTGTTATTGGTCATTATAAGATCCTGGAACAGCTAACAATGGAAAAAGCTGTAATTTGGCGTTATTAATTTTTCGGTAATGTCTGGCGAGAGAAGGAGAAGAAAAAAGCACCATGAACACCATTCAGAGTCAAAAGTTCCTCACCACCAAAGAGGTAGCCAAGCTCCTCCATGTCAATGATAAGATGGTCTACTCTCTGGTCAACGATAAGGGGCTGCCGGCAACGAAGATTACCGGCAAGTGGCTTTTCCCCAGAAGACTGGTGGAAGATTGGTTGGAGATGCACATCCTTAACTATAAAAAGTCTGGATTTGGCGACTTGTCGGATGAGGGGATTTTGTTGCTGGCGGGCAGCGACGATTTGCTGTTGCAGAAAACGCTGACTCTTTTTCATGCAAAAAATCCCGGAACCGTTGGCTTTTTCGCCAATCTCGGCAGCATGGGCGGTTTGAAGAGTCTGCGGCGAGGAATTTGTCATATCGGGGTCTGCCACCTGCTCCAGGATGACAACGAAGAATATAATTTTGATTTTGCCAGCCAGGAACTTGATAAGGCACCGGTTTTTGTCAATTTCAGTCTTCGCCGGCAGGGACTTTTAGTCAAGAAAGGCAATCCGAAAGGAATTACCGGGGTGGCCGATCTCTCCAGAAAAGATGTAACTATCGTCAATCGTCCTCTCGGAACGGGGACCCGCTTGCTGCTCGATTATGAGATTGCCAGATCGGCAATCTCTTCCGGGCAGATTTCCGGATATAACCGTGAGGTCTCGCGGCATCTGGATGCGGGGCTGGAGGTCTTTGCCGATCGTGCCGACGCCGCTCCCGCCATTCAGGCCGTCGCCGGGATGCTGGGGCTTGATTTTGTACCGCTGCGCTGGGAACGATTTGATCTGCTCATCCAGCGCGAGCGTTTTTTTGAGCAGACGATTCAGGGTTTCATTGGCCTGTTGCATGAGGAAGCATTCAGGCAGCTGGCGGGTTCCTTTGCGGGGTACGATGTTTCTTTGTGTGGGAAAATGCTTTTTCCCGATAATTTTAAACCCAAGGAGTAAGATATGCAGAAGAGAGTGGGGATTTGGTTAGGGGTATTCTTTTTGCTGGTCGGTTTTGCCGGCAATGGTTCGTCCGCCGACAAAGTACTGAAGATGTCGACCACGACCAGTACGCAGTCTTCCGGCTTGCTGGATGTGCTTTTGCCTGAGTTTAAAAAAGATACCGGTATTGACGTAAAAGTTATCGCTAAGGGAACAGGGGCTGCTATTCGAGATGGGCAGGACGGCAATGTCGATGTTATTTTTGTGCACGCCCGCAATCGTGAGGATCAGTTTGTCGCCGATGGTTTTGGGACCAAGAGATATCCCGTTATGCATAACGATTTTATTGTTATTGGCCCAGCCGCCGACCCGGCCGCAATTAAAGGTATAACCGATGGGGCGGAGGCTTTTAAGAAGATCGCCATGAAAGAAGTGCCCTTTATTTCTCGCGGCGACGATAGTGGCACGCATACGAAAGAACAGTCTCTCTGGGAGGCATCCGGCATTCCGCTTACCACAAGTACGCAAAAGATAGTCAATAAAGGCCAGGAGAAAGAAATTACTTTTAAAGCACCTGCCAATTCCAAGGCCTGGTATATGTCGATTGGTCAGGGAATGGGCAAAACCATAACTTTTGCCGAAGAAAAGCAAGCGTACACCTTGTCTGATCGGGGCACCTATATCAAATATAAATACGGCAAAACTCCTGCGGTTGAATTAGAAATCCTCAGTGAGGGCGGTGATGCTCTGGCTAACCCCTATGGTCTTATTCCCGTCAATCCGGCAAAACATCCTCACGTGCAGAATGATCTGGCCATGCAGTTTGTCAACTGGATGATTTCCGAGAAGGGACAAAAGCTGATCGCCGACTATAAACTCGAAGGCAAGCAGCTGTTCTACCCCGACGCCATGTAGTTCATGTTTTTAGTTGATATAAGTAATGGTGTCTTAAAAGAGGTGATTTCACAATTGCTCTGCAGGGGTACACTGGAGTGTGTGCCCCTGCGGCGGTCTTAATGAAGAATTTTTACACCACATTGTGTGTTTCAGCCTGGTTGTGGAGTTTACGTTAGCCGATGGATTTGCTTTTTGACAGCGTGCGGTCAGCTTTGCTGTTGTTTCTCTCTTTTGATGCAGAGCTGGTTGAGATTGTGATGGTATCGCTCAAGGTAAGCTTTGCCGCCACTTTAATCGCTGCCGTTATTGGTATCCCAGGGGGCTTTGCTGTCGCCTCGGCGGTTTTTCCAGGCAAGCGGATGGTGTTGACTATTCTTAATACCCTGCTCGCGCTGCCGACTGTCGTCATTGGTCTTGTGGTCTATTCCTTTATTTCCCGGCGGGGCATTCTCGGCCCTCTTGATCTTCTGTATACCCAGAAAGCGATGGTTATCGGTCAGGTCATTCTGATTGTCCCGGTCATCATGACCCTGACTATCGCCGCTGTCAGCCGCATCGATAAACGCTATAGATTAACGGCCCTGACTCTTGGCGCCTCACGGTTGCAGATGGCTCTGGTGATTGTCAAGGAGGCCCGCTACGGTATTTTTGCTGCGGTCATTGCCGCCTTTGGCCGGGTGATTGCCGAAGTGGGCATCAGTATGATGCTGGGCGGTAACGCCAAAGGGTTTACCCGGACCATGACCACGGCAATGGCCCTGGAATATGATAAGGGAGAATTCGTTTTGTCGGTTGCTCTCGGCATAACCCTTATGACCCTGGCCTTTGTCATCAATATGCTGTTTCATGTTCTGCAGGGCCGGGCCGGGGACGATGCTGTATAAACTGGAAAATATCACCCGACGGCATGGCGACAGGACGGTCCTGCATATCGATCATCTCGATATAGAACCGCAGCAGATTTACACCTTGATCGGTCCAAACGGAGCGGGCAAGACCAGCCTGCTGCAGTTGCTCGCCTTTTTAGATCAGCCAAGCGGTGGCAGGATGCACTTTCTTGACCGGGAAGTCAGCTTTGACCATAAAAATCTACATAGTTTGCGTCGACAGGTGGTTCTTGTTGATCAGACGCCGATCATGTTGACCGGCTCGGTGCGCGGCAATGTCGATTTCGGACTTCGGGTGCGCAAGGTAGCCGGCAATATTCGGCGACGGAAAATTGCCGAGGCACTGGAGCTGGTTGGCATGGAACGCTTTGCCGATTATGACGCCAGGCGGCTGTCCGGGGGCGAGACCAAGCGCGTTGCCCTAGCGCGAGCGCTGGTTTTACGGCCGGAAGTTTTGCTGTGTGATGAGCCGACCGCCAACGTCGACACCGAAAATCAGGAGATAATTCTGCAGATATTGGCAAAGATTAACCACGATCATAAGGCGTCAATTATCTTTTCCACCCACTATCTTGCTCAGGGTCAGCGACTCGCCCACCAGACGCTGCTGTTGCAAAACGGGGAGCTCTCAGATGTCACCAGCGAAAATATCTACCGGGTAAACGTTGTTGATTCTCCGGGCGAAACTGTCATCTGCCAGTTAACCGGCCAGCTTTACTTAAGGCTGCCGCGCCAAATCCTGCCCAGTGCAGTCAAGCTCGCTAAGCTCCATATCGATCCCAAAGAAATAGTTGTTAATCCCGGGACAACAGATGGTGGCGAAGGGAACCTGTTGAGCGGGCATGTTATTGAACTTGCCCAGGATAACGGCCAGCTACGCGCCGTGGTTGATGTGGGGGTTCGGCTGGTTGTACTGCTGCCAATGGCGCAGTATCACGCGTTAAAACTCTGCATCGGTGAAAAGATACAGCTCTTTATTCCCCATCGCAGTATTTTCTGCAGCGTTAAGCCCCTCGGTGTGAGCGGTCCTTGATTATCTGCGATACCTCACGGACAAAGGCATAAAGGCAATGGGCGGGGCAGCGATCAAGGCTATTGCGGTTAAGACACTTTTCCGTACATTCTTTGGTTAACTGCTTGCTCTGACGGTATTTTTTTCCTTTAAAAAGGGTCATAAAGGCTTCCGCCTTGATCGCCATGGTTGATCCGCAGCGCGGAGCTTCATGGGTGAAGTAAAATATCCCTTCCTTGATAGTACCGAAATCCGGTTGATAGCCGTTAAAATTCAATGCCGTATCATCCAGGAAACTGTCCCGGCACCGCCAGCTTTGACCGCACATAGGGCAGGTCTTAAACACCAGGTGGTCTTTATCTCCACGCATCTCTTCTCTTGATTGTCCAGTCTTGTGGGTTGATTTATTCGGGCCAAAATACTCAAACTCCTTGAAAATGCCATGCATATTTCTTCGCAATAATCCGCTTTTCTTTACAGGTCTTAGGCTAAGTTACTGAATTGCTAATCATCTTTAAGAAGGTGCGGAGATAACTTTTGTCTTGAAATTCCACTGAATACTTTGTTAAATGAAATTGATACGTAAAGACCTGCTGCCGGTTTTCCTCTTCACCGCAGTTAAGGCCTTGAGGTATCGACAGATGCAATCTCCACTCTCCCTAAGAAGCAGTTTTCTCTATAAACGGGAAAGAAATCGGGATAAGTGTCGGCAGAAAATCGCTGCGACACTCATCATTCTCATCTTACAGGAGGTTCAATGGAAGCCGCAGAGAACAGCAGTACTCCCGCCCCGCAAAATTCTCCAACCAGGTATACGCTTATCGCCGAAATTGACCCGCCCAAGGGGGTAAAGCTGGACACGTTCCTGGATACTGCTTTGCAGATGCGAGGGCGGGTGGACAGTGCCCGGGTAACCGATTGTGAGCATGCGATCATGCGCATGTCGCCCATAGCCCCATGCCTGGCACTGAAAGAAAAAGGTTTCGATCCGGAAATGATCATTACCGGTCGGGATCGCAACCGGATTTCCTTCCAGGCGGATCTCCTTTCGGCGGCCGCGCTTGGCATCACCAAGATCGTTATCAAAGAAGGTCATGATCCGGCGGAAGGCGATCAACCGGTGGTTAGATCGAGTGGCGATCTTGATCTGGTTTCGATGTTGCAGTGTGTTTCCGCCCTTAATAACGGCCGTGATCTGGCCGGAGAGTCCCTCAACGGCGGCACCGCTTTTGAAATCGGAGTAGGTCTCGATCTCTCCGATGATGTTAATTATAACCGCGAACGAGCCGAGTTTTTTAAACAACTGGCCCAGTACGGGGTGCAATCGGTGACCCTTGGTGCAACATATGACTTAAATATTATTGAACAGTTTATTCCCTTTGCCGAGCAGACCGGCATCAAGCTGTTTACCTCGGTTATGCTGTTAAAATCCGTCACTATGATCCGCTACCTCAATAACCTGCGCGGAGTGCCGTCAATTCCCCAGGAATTCCTGAAGAAAATGATGGATGCTCCGGTAAAAAAAGATGCCGGAATGCAGGTGGCAGCCGAACTGGTCAAAGATCTTGCGCCGCTTGGCAAGGGAGTTGTCTTGCAGGCCATGGGATGGAGGGACAGATTACCTGAATTTCTGGATTCCATAGGTCGTTAGGACGCCGTGAATAGCGCAGCGGTTCTGTCAACAGCAAACAGGGATGCCGATTCCTTGATGAAAGATCTCGGTCCCTATCATTATCTGCATATTATTCTCGAGGAGACGCCGAACGGAGTCATCGTGGTCGGGCAGAATCATATGATAATCCATGCCAATCCGGCAGCCAGCAGATTCCTTGGGGTGTCGTACGGTAAGCTCGATGGCCGGAATTTACGCGATCTGCTGGGGGAAGATAATGGCGATTTTTTCCTTTTGATCAGAGACCATTTTGAACAGCGCAATAAGGAACAGGGTGGCAAGATCCGTCATGAAGTGGAGTTCGCCAGAAAAGACGAGCGATCCATCCTCAGTGCGGTGGTTGTTTTTCCGCCGATCGACCCTTCGTATTATCTTATTTACCTGATCGATATCACGCAGCAAAAAGATCTCGAGGGCGAACTCAGGCGGCGTAACGCCTTTTTTCATAATCTGATCGACAGCTCGGTTGATAGTATTATCGCTTCGGATATGCACGGCAGGATCATGCTCTTTAATCAGGAGGCCCAGTCGCTGCTCGGCTATAATGCGGCAAATATCAAGGCCTTGCATGTCACCAAGCTCTATAACGAGGGAGTGGCCTATGAGTTGATCAAACGGATGCGCAGCAGTTATTTTGGCGGCAAAGGCAAACTTCTGCGCCACGAATTGATCGTTAAACATAAAGACGGCCACGATATTCCAGTCAGTTTCTCTGGCGGCATAATCTATGACCGCGGCCAGGAGATTGCCACCTTTGGCCTGTTTACCGATCTTCGGGCCATGCAGCAGATCGAGGAAGATCTGGAGCAGAGCCACCGACTGTTGATGCAATCGGAAAAAATGGCCGGTCTTGGACGTCTTGCCGCCGGGGTTGCGCACGAAATCAACAATCCGATGTCCGGAATCATGCTTTATGCCAACCTGGTTCAGGAGGATCTGGGCGCAGATCACCCTCTGGCCAGTGATCTGCAGACCATTATTCATGAGGCGGAAAGATGCAAGGTCATCGTCGCCGACCTGCTGGAATTCTCGCATCAGACCACCTATGAGATGGAGCCGGTCGATCTCAATGAAGTGATTCAAAAAACCCTGACCATCCTGCAGCACCAGCCACTTTTTCAGAATGTGCAGATTATTCGTCAGTTAAGCCCGGATCTGCCGCCTATTTTAGGTAATGCCATCAGACTAAATCAGGTGGTGATGAATATCGTGGTCAACGCGGCCCAGGCAATGGACGGTGCAGGCCAATTACGTATTACCAGCAGGACCAGGGCCAATCAGGATATCAACGAGATCACCATCCAGGACTCGGGACCGGGGATTGACAATGCGCTGCTGGAAAAAATTTTCGATCCATTTTTTACCACCAAGGCAACGGGCGAAGGCACCGGGCTTGGACTGTCGGTATCGTACGCGATAGTCAAGGAACATAAGGGTTCCATCAGGGTAGCGTCTTCCCCTGAACAGGGAACTACCTTCACCCTCAGGTTTCCGGTGGTCATGGAAACTTTGACTGGAGACAATCATGGACACTAACACTATTTCCCCGGATGCAGGCAGTGAAAAATTTCTCGATAAGTTGCGTGCTCGGGCTATCGACGTGCAGGCCTGTTATCAATGTGGACGCTGCTCCGCCGGCTGTCCAATTGGCGATTTTTTTGATCTTCAAGTCATGGAGGTTGTCCGGCTTGCTGCTTACGGTCAGGAAGAGCGGTTGCTGCACAGCCATGCCATCTGGCTCTGCGCCGCCTGTGAAACCTGCGCCACCAGATGCCCGAATGAAATCGAGATTGCCCACCTGATGGATGTCTTGCGAGAGCTGGCATTAAGAAAGGGTATAGCGCCCGCCGAGCCGCGGATTCCGCTCTTTCATCGCGCCTTTCTCGGCTCGGTTAGCAGGTGGGGCAGGGCGTATGAGATTGGCATGATCGCCAACTACAAGATCAAATCCGGGGATCTGATGGGGGATATGAAGCTTGGCCTGGACATGTTTGTCAAAGGCAAGCTCAAGCTGGTTCCCCATTCGGTTAAAGGTAAAGCTGAGATTAAAGAAATCTTTTCCGGCAAGGGCAAGGAGTATGACCGATGAAACTCTCTTACTACCCAGGCTGTTCCCTTAAAGGAACAGCACTTGATTATGACCTTTCGGTACGGCAGATTTGCGACAAAATTGGCGTTGAACTGGTCGAGATCCCCGACTGGAACTGCTGCGGGGCATCGTCTGCCCATATGACCGACCATGAGATCGGTCTCCGCCTGCCCATGCGCAACCTGCTGCTTGCATATAAGGCAGGCCACGATATCCTTGTCCCCTGCGCCGCCTGTTTTCAGAGACTGAAGGCGGCGGATAAAGCCCTGCGGGAAAATCCGCAGTTCTGGGATGTTAAAGAGTATGACCCGTCTTTTGATATCGTCCATATCAGTACTTTTCTTGCCGAGGCGGAGGTCCTTGATGCCATAAGAGAGCAGGTGGTCTGCCCGCTCGACGATCTGGCCATCGCCTGCTACTACGGCTGTCTCTCATTGCGCAATCCGCGCGTAACCGATGCTGTCGACTGGGAAATGCCCCAGACCCTGGAGCGTATCGTCGCATCGGTTGGGGCAAGACCCGTGGCCTGGTCGCACCGGACCGAATGCTGCTCCGGCAGCCTGACCATGGCCAGGCCCGATATCGCTGAAACACTGGTGGCGGATATTGTCGGGGCCGCGAGACGGGCCGGGGTCGTGGCTATGGTCACCGACTGCCCGATGTGTCAGGCCAATGTCGAAAGCCGTCAGGCAACCGGCGGGACTGATGCCGGGGTGCCGGTCTTTTTTGTTACGGAATTGATCGCTGCGGCGCTCTCCGGCAGCTATCCCGCCAAACAGCAGAAGGTTCATCTGGTCTCTCCGGCGGTGCTGCAGCGCGCCATGGCCGATGCGGGGAGATCGTCAATTGCTCAGGAGGATTCGCCATGACCGGAAACCTCAGCAGTTTTTCAGGCAGCAGTAAGAACCCAACCGGCGCGGTGTTGGTGATTGGCGGCGGCATCAGCGGTATGCAGTCGGCACTTGATCTGGCCAATGCCGGGATCATGGTCTACCTCATCGAAAGTTCGCCGGCTATCGGCGGCAAGATGGCCCAGTTGGATAAGACCTTTCCGACCAACGACTGTTCCATGTGCATCGTGTCGCCCAAGCTGGTTGAGGTGGGGCGCCATAAGAATATCCAGCTCTTTACCCATAGCGAGGTCAAAGAGCTCACCGGCAATGCCGGTAGTTTTACTGCCACCATAGTTCGCCATGCCCGCTATGTCGATGTTGCCGCCTGTACCGGCTGCGGGCTCTGTGAATTTGTCTGCCCGGTTACCCAACTCTCCTATTTTCCGGAAGTACCGCCGGAAGGTGAGAAAAAAACCAGAGCCAGGGCCAAAGAAAAGCGACTCATCAAGGGACCGGGGCTGCCCCAGCCGACTTCTTTGCATAAATGGACCTTTGCCGTCGATGATGCGGCCTGTGCCATGTGCGGCCTGTGTCACAAGGCCTGCCTGCATGGGGCGATCAAGTGGGAGAAAAAACAGAAGGCGGTCATTGACCAGGATAAATGTACCGGCTGCGGCGCCTGCCTGGTGGCCTGTCCGGAAAAATTCCTGGCGATCAAGGTTGCCGATGCCGCGGAGCTAACTAAAAGTATCGGTGCAGCCCTCTACGAGCGCTCGCTGCATCTGCGCAAAGAGTTTGTCGGGACAGAAGAGCACGATTGCATTCGCTGCGGCATCTGTGCCATCACTTGCGAAAAAGTGATGAATATCGGCGCACTGAAGATGGTTGAGGAGGGCATTGAAGCCGGGGTTGATATCTGTCAGGTCTGCGGTGCCTGCGTGTCCTTGTGCCCGGTCAACTATCTGTCCATTAATCAGGTGACCAACCGCAAGCCGCGACCGCTGCTCAACCGGTTTAATGAAGGGCTCAACGGGCGAAAACCGGTGAATATTCATTATCCCCAGGCGGTACCACGGGTTCCGGTTATCGATGAAAAGAGCTGCGTTCAGCTGAATAGCGGCGCCTGCGGCACCTGCGCCACCATTTGCGGGGTCGGGGCAATTCATTATGACCATCGACAGACTGAAACCAAGATAGATGTCGGTTCGGTGATTTTTTCTCCCGGTATTGAGGTCTTTGATGCCCGGCTGCGCGGCGAGTTCGGCTATGGTCTGTATAAAAATGTGCTGACCAGCATCGAGTTCGAACGGCTCCTTTCCGCCTCGGGCCCGACGTCCGGCACGGTGACCCGACCCGGCGATGGCAAACATCCAAAAAAAATCGCCTGGATCCAGTGCGTCGGTTCCCGTGACCACTCCTGTGACCGCGATTACTGCTCGTCGGTCTGCTGCATGTATGCAACCAAAGAGGCCTTTATCGCCAGAGAGCACGATGCCAATATTGAGCCGACTATCTTTTATATCGATATGCGCTCGTTTGGCAAAAACTTTGATGAATATGTGATCCGAGCCAAGGAACACCATGTTCGCTATGTCCGGGCCATGGTCAGCAGGATTTTTGAGGACCCGCTGAGCGGCGATCTCGAACTGCGCTATCTCGATGAGACCGGCCAAAGACAACGAGAAGTCTTTGATATGGTGGTGCTGTCAGTTGGTATACAGGTTTCGCAGCCGACCAAGGTGCTGGCCGAAAAGCTCGACATCGAACTTGATCGCTACGGTTTTGCCGTGACCGACTGTTTCCAGCCGCTGGCGACATCCCGACCGGGGATCTTTGTCAGCGGGGCGGCGAATGGACCAAAAGACATTCCCGAGACGGTCTGCGAGGCCTCGGCTGCTGCCGAAGCTGCGTCAGCCAGCCTGGCTGAGGCCCGCGGCAGCCTGATCAGCATCGACGCCCTGCCGCCAGAGAGGATACCCGGCCCGGACGATGAGCTGCGGATCGGCGTTTTTATCTGCCACTGCGGTACCAATATCGCCTCGGTGGTTGACGTCGAGGCGGTAACCGAATATGCCAGAACCCTGCCCGGTGTAGTGTATGCCGAACATCCCCTCTATACCTGTTCACAGGACTCCCAGGAACGGATGCGCGGGATCATCGAGGAGCACCGTCTAAATCGGGTGGTCACCTCGGCCTGTTCACCGACGACCCACGAGCCGCTCTTTCAGTCGACCCTGCAGCAGGCGGGACTCAATAAATACTTTTTTGATATGGCCAATATCCGCGACCAGTGCAGCTGGGTGCATCCCAATGAACCTGGTCTTGCCACCGAGAAAGCGAAACGATTGACCCGCATGGCGGTTGCCAATGCCACCGCCGGCGAGGCGCTCGATGAGCTGGAGTTTACCGTCGATTCCCGCCTGCTTATTGTCGGCGGCGGGGTCGCCGGGATGACTGCCGCCATCGAAGCAGCCCGCCAGGGATTTGGCGTCTATCTGGTAGAACGGGACGCACAGCTGGGCGGCCAGCTTATCAACCTGCAGCGAAGTGCTGACGGCCGTAAGTTTGCCGATTTTCTTGCATCCTTAGCTGAAAAAATAGCCGCAGACGAACGAATCAGGGTCTTTACCAGCAGCGAGGTGGTGGAGCAGAGCGGTTTTGTCGGCTCCTTTGAAACCGAGATAGTCATGCCCTCCGGCGCCACCAGGACGCTGAAGCATGGCGCCATCCTTGTTGCCACCGGCGCTGACGAATACCGGCCGGAAATTCATGGCCTGGACATGCTTGATTCGGTGCTGACCCAGACCGATTTTGGTGCGGCCCTGGAAAACGGCAGCCTTGCCGACCGGTCGCATGGCCACGTGGTTATGCTGCAGTGCGCCGGATCCCGTGATGAAGAACATCTACCGTACTGTTCCCGGATCTGCTGCAATCATGCGGTGAAAAATGGGCTGCGCTTTAAAGAGATGTTCCCTAAGGCGCGGGTCGATGTTCTCTACCGGGATATGCGCTGCTATGGTCTTGCGGAAACTGATTACCGGGCGGCCCGACAGACGGGTATAAATTTTATTCGCTTTGATCCTGAAACCAATCCGGTCATGATCAATGCCGATGAGAGCGGAATTGACATCAGTGTCACAGATCCGTCCATTCGTCTGCCGGTTCGGCTGCACCCTGATCTTTTGGTACTGTCTACCGGCATGAAACCGAGAGAGACCGAAGAGCTTGCCTCCATGCTGCGGGTTCCGCGCAATAAGGCCGGTTTCTTCATCGAGGCCCATGCCAAACTGCGGCCGGTTGATCTGCCCAGTGAAGGACTGTTTATGGCTGGAACGGCTCATGGCCCCAAGAGCAGTACCGAGACTATCGCCCAGGCCCAGGCAGCGGTAGCGCGGGTGGCGACGCTGTTGTCGAAAAACAGCCTGAAGATGTCGGGGATCGTATCAAAAGTCGATCCGACCAACTGCGCGGTATGCCTGACCTGTGTGCGGGCCTGTCCCTATGGCGTGCCGTTTATTAATGATCAGCATTCGGCGGAGATCAACCCGGCCCTCTGTCAGGGCTGCGGCATCTGCGTCGCCGAGTGTCCGGCCAAGACCATCAGTATGGGCCGGTATGATGATCGCAATATACGAGCGAAGATCGAGTCGTACAGCAGGGCTTGAGTTTTTTGATGGCGCAGAATGTTCTTACCCCGCCCAAAAGCGTTGCGGGGTAAGTTCCTTCACGAAATCTTTTTTCAAAAAGCTGAAAAAGAATTTCTAAGTCACTAATCCCCTAGAGGAAATAACACCATGGATGACTTTTCACCCAGTGTCATTGTTTTTGCCTGCCGCCATTGAGCGTATTCCGCCGCGGACCTGGCAGGTTCGGAGAGAAGATCGTATCCCCCGGCAATCAGTATCGTCATGCTGCCGTGCACCGGACGTATTGACGAATCGCTGCTGCTCAAAGCCTTTGAAAACGGGGCGGATGGTGTCATGGTGATCGGTTGCCTGGAGGGTGACTGTCATTATGTCTCGGGAAATATCCGCGCCAGAGCCCGAGTTGAGCGGGTGTATGCAATCCTTGAGCGGATCAGAATCGGGCCCAACCGGATCAGAATGTATAATCTCAGTGCTGGAGAAGGCTCGAAGTTCGCCGCTTTTGCGGGTGAGTTTGTCGAACAGATTCGGCAGATCGGGCCAAGCCCGATCAACCTCGTACGTGCCGGCAAGAAGATTGAAGCAGTAACCGAGAAGGAGGCAACATGATTACCGGAACCCCGAAACCAATTGAAGAAATCATAGAGATGCTTGAGCCCTACGACAATATCGTCGTGGCCGGATGTCATGGTTGTGTGACTGTCTGTCGTGTCGGCGGGGAAAAGGAGGTGCAGGTTCTGGCTTCGACCCTGCGCCTCGCCAGAGAAGCGGCGGGACGGTCTATTACTATTAAAGAGGTGAGCCTCGAGCGCCAGTGCGATCCCGAGTATGTCGAGCAGATGCGCCCCTATGTCGGTGATTATGAGGCGGTCTTATCCATTGCCTGCGGTGCGGGGATCCAGTTTCTGGCGGAAAAATTCACCACTACCCCTTTGTTGCCGGGGATAAATACCGGCTTTTTAGGAGTGACCGAGCGGCAGGGCGAATGGTCGGAACGATGTCAGGGCTGCGGCGACTGTGTACTGCATCTGACCGGCGGCATCTGTCCGGTTACCCGATGCGCCAAATCGCTGTTCCATGGCCCCTGCGGCGGTTCGGTTCGGGGAATCTGTGAGGTGGACAAAGAGATAAAATGCGGCTGGCAACTTATTATCGATAGGCTGGTCGCCCTTAATCAGATGGAGAATTATGGCAAGCTGAAGCCATATAAGGGTTGGAATTCCTCAAGAGATGGCGGTCCACGCCGAATTATCAGGGAGGACATGATCTAATGAAATCGGGAAGCAATCTGGAAAAGGTACTGGCGGCAGGACATTTTTCAGTTACAGCGGAATGTGGTCCTCCCCGTGGTGCCGACCCGGACATCGTCCGGAAAAAGGCGGCCTATGTTAAAGACAACGTCGATGCCTGTAATGTTACAGATAATCAGACATCGGTGGTACGCATGAGCTCCCTGGCCGGCTGCCTGTTGATTAAAGAGGAAGGGATAGAACCACTTATCCAGATGGTTGTGCGGGATCGCAACCGCATTGCCCTGCAGTCGGACCTGCTCGGGGCGTCGGCCATGGGGGTGCGCAATCTGCTCTGCCTGTCCGGTGATCACCAGAAGTTCGGCGATGATCCCCAGGCGAAAAATGTCTTTGATATCGACTCGATGCAGCTTATTCATCTGGCTAAAACCATGCGTGACGACGGGGTCTTTCCCTCCGGGGATAAACTTCAGGGTGCGCCGATGTTTTATATCGGTTGTGCCGTCAATCCTTTTGCCGATCCTTTTGAGATCCGGGTGCCGCGGCTAAAGATGAAGATGGAGGCCGGTGCTGATTTCGTCCAGACCCAGTGCATCTATAATATGGACAAGTTTAAAAAATATCTCGAGCTGGCCAAAAGGGAAGGCCTGCCGGACAAGATCAAGATTCTTGCCGGAGTCACGCCCCTAAAATCGGCCGGAATGGCCAAATTCATGCGGAAGATGGTGGCCGGCATGGATATTCCTGATGAGGTAGTCAACCGGATCGCTGCCGAACCGAAAGAAAAGCAGGCTGATAAAGGCATCGAGATGTGCATTGAGCAGATCCAGGAATTAAAGGAAATGGAGGGTATTGCCGGTGTCCATGTTATGGCCATTGAATGGGAAGAAAAGCTTGCGGAAATTGTTGGTGGCGCTGGTTTACTGCCCCGACCTGTTGTTTAGTACCTTACAGATATTTTTTTGTTAGAAAATATCTGTAAGGTACTTACACCCCTCATGGGGGTACTGAAAAGAGCATCCGACAAGCGAGCATGAAAAAGATCCCGGCTTATTTTCCAGTTACCGGGGGTAGAAGAGAAGAAAATAGTGGTAAAAAATTAAGCACTTATAACGGAGGGAAGAAATGTCCGAGAAAAAAAAGATCCTGCTGGTAGACGACGATCCTGATTTTGTTGAAGCTGTCAAAGTAATCGTCGAAAGCGGCGGCTATGACGTACGCGTGGCGTATGATGGCAAAGAAGGACTGGAAGCGGTTGAGGAAGAGAAACCGGACCTCATTGTCCTCGATGTGATGATGCCGGTCATGAACGGTCATGAAGCCTGTGCCAAGCTCAAAAGCAATGAGAAAACCGCCAAGATCCCGATCATTCTGCTGACCGCCGTCGCCGATCGGGTAACGACCAGCACCTATACTCATCGGGATATGCTGGAAAGCGAAGCCGAAGATTATATGCCGAAACCGGTGGAGCCGTTGGAATTGCTCCAACTGATAAAAAGCTGGCTTAAGTGAACCATCCCTGCTGTTTTTTGCCTAGGAGTGGCAGGAAACAGCAGGCATCACGAGGTAAAATAACGGGACAAGTCTATGGATACTGTGCGCATTTTGATCATCGATGATGAAAAAGTTATCCGGGAAGGGGTGGAGCGAGCCCTGGCGAATCGAGGCTACCAAATCGAAAAAGCTGAAGACGGAGACCGAGGTCTGGTTCTCATGCAGGAGCAGCAGTTCGATATCGTCCTGACCGATTTGATGATGCCGGGACTTGACGGTTTTGCCGTTTTGGACTGGATACGACAGAATCAGCCGCAGGTGCAGGTTATCGTCATTACCGGGTTTGCCACGGTCACCAAAGCAGTCACCGCCATGAAGCAGGGTGCCTTTGATTTTGTCGGCAAGCCCTTTACCCCCGATTATATCCGGGTAGTGGTCGATCGGGCCATAGATAAACTGCGGATGCAGGCGGAAACCGAACAACTGCGTGAAGAGAAAAACCGAGGACTGGCAGCCATTGATAAATCCCAGAGCCGCTTGAAGTCGGTGTTCAGCTGCATGGCCGAGGCGGTGTTAATAACCGATGCCGACGGGGTTGTGGTATTGCATAACCCGGCGGCGATCAAAATTCTCGAAATTCAGACCGACCCGGTCATCGGCAAGCCGCTGGCAGCATCGATCAGGGATCAGGCCGCAGCGGAGATGGTTAAAGAGGCAGTCAGCAAATCGGTGGTGGTCACCAGGGAGTTTGCGCCCGGATCGATTTCCCGCAAATATCTTCGGGCCTATTGTTCTCCAGTGGTCACCGAACAGGGGGAAGTGATCGGTTCGGTGACTACCTTTGAGGATGTCAGCGCCCATAAACAAATTGATCGGATGAAATCCGAGTTTGTCGCCATGGTCGCCCATGAACTGAAATCGCCTCTTGCCTCGGTTGAACAGATGATCTACGCCCTGCAGGTAGGTTGCAAGCATGAGGCGGCCAGTTCCTGCAACGCCCTGCATAAGCGGATGACCACGCGGACAAAAGATCTGCTCCGCCTTATTGATAATCTCTTGAATCTGTCGAAACTGGAAAGCGGCACCGTGGTTTTTAATCTGGAACCGGTGAAGGGTGAGGATATGATCCGCCAAGTCATCGACATTACCCGGCCGCAGGCGGAGGCAAAAAAGATAAGTCTCAGCTATCAACCATGCGGCGAGGAGTGGTGGTTCAATGTTGATTATGACCACATGCGTACGGCAATAATGAACATCGTCTCCAACAGCGTTAAATATACCCCGGATGGCGGACAGGTGGTTTTATCCACCGCCGTCTCCGGCGGCTTTGTCAATTTTTCGGTGCAGGACTCGGGAATCGGCATCAGCAAGGAGGATATTCCCCATATCTTTGACCGCTTTTTCCGGGTCAAGGGCAAGGCTACCAGGCATATAACCGGCTCAGGTCTGGGGCTGGCCCTGGTAAAAGAAGTGGTCGAGGCCCATCAGGGATATATCGATGTCCAGTCAACTCCCGAGGTCGGAACTACTTTTGTCTTAAGCTTTCCCGTGGTGCAGATAAACGGCACCCCGACGTCCGAGCTGCAATTAGCTGATTAAGTGAACAATGCCGTACCCTGGCCGACGAAAAGGTACATTCTTTTAGTAAACTATTCTGTGTCTCATCGTGCTTGTTCATAGTTTCGTCATCTTCCTGTAAAAAATTCCTTTTGTGAAAAATTTGGCGGTAAATGTATCCGGCTATTAGGTAAAGACCCTTACCTTGTGATATAGTGACAAATGATGCGGATGTGTCTTCTGCAGAGAGCTATTGATTAAGTGGAACTTTACCAAGAAAAAAATATGGATTTAAGCAGACAGGAACTGATAAAACAGCATATCGACTCTTTTCCGGTACTCCCGGTGACCGTAATGCAGTTAATGGCGGTAACCAACGATCCGGCAAGTTCGGCCCAGGATGTCGTCGATGTGATTCTCACCGACCAATCGCTATGTCTGACGGTTCTCAAGATTTCCAATTCCGTTCTGTTCGGCCGTCCCCACCAGGTTGATTCAATCAAGACCGCAGTGTCGATTCTCGGTTTTAACGAAGTGCAGCAAATTGCCCTGGCGAAAGCGCTGGTAAATTCGTTCAGCAGGGTTGCCAGGCAGCACAAAACCTCGATCGAGAAGTTCTGGGAGCATTCTTTTGCCTGCGGCATGGTGGCAAGGGTCATCGCCCAACGCCTTGAAATTGCCCAGGATATGGCCTTTATGGGAGGGCTTATACATGATATCGGCAAGCTTATTATGCTGGAAACTTTTGCCGACGATTATGCCCTGGACTGGATGATCAAATTCAGCAGCGAGCAGGTTCGTGATGATGAACTATATATGTTTTCTTTTACCCACGATAAGGTAGGCGGGCATCTGCTGCAAAAATGGCTTTTCCCGGCCAACCTCATTGCTGCTGTTGAAGCGCATCACTGCCCTGATCAGGCAGCTGCGGAAAAAGGTGTTGCGGCAATTATTCAGCTGTCCGATCTCTTGTCATTTTATTGCTGTAATAAGGTATTCATCGAAAAAGATGATGTTGTGACAACCATTCACAAGGCCCTGCCCGAACTGGAACCGCAATGGCAAAGCTGTGGACTGACCTGGGAGAATGATGCAGTGGCTGGCTGGTATAATTGGTTGGTAGATAACTTTGAGCAGGGTTCTGTCCTCAAAAAAGCGTTTGCCGGTTGAGCGATTATTGTAATTTTTGGGCCGGTTTTATGGAAATTTTAAAACACACTGCGACCAAGGTATTCAGAGAACAGGTACACCTGCTGTTTGCCAACTCGATGATACCGATATTCTTTTCGCTTTCGGCAGCTGGACTGCTTTGCTGTTCGGTATGGAGTGTCGTCAACCACGCGTATATTGTTGCCTGGATGGCAGTATTTTTATTTATCTCCATAGTAAGAGTCGGCATTGTATGGCTCTTCAACAGGCAAAAGACGACGACTGTTAACGAAGAATACTGGTACCGGCGCTTTTTGATCAGTACCTATGGCATAGCTGTAGTGTGGGGTTTGGCCTCGTATCTTTTGTTTCCCGTGCACAGTCTCTCGCATCAGATCATATTTATTATGATTCTGGTCGGCATGGCCGGCGCGGGTGTTTTTTCACTATGCACGTGTCATACGATTGTGACCGGCTTTGTGAGTTTGTTGCTTGTGCCTCTCTCAGTAAAGATGATGGCTCTCGGCACCGGGGAAGGCCTTTTAAAAGGATTACTGGTCTTCCTGTTCTGGGCCGTTACCTTGATCGGGGCTATCAAAATCAACAAGAATCTGCGGGAAAATATCCAGCTACGTCTGCAAAGTATCGACCGGGAAAAAATTCTCAAAGTCAGCGAGCAGCGGTATCGCCATATCTTCATAAACGCTCCTTTAGGAATTTTGCACTACGATGCCGACAGCGTCATAATCGACTGTAATGATGAATTGATCAGGATTCTTGGTTCTTCGCGGGCCGTGCTCATCGGCTTAAAGATGTTTGACGTGCTCCAAGAGCCAAAATTAATGCGTGCCATCAGAGATTCTCTGACAACCGGTGAAGGCTATTACGAAGGCGATTATACCTCTGTTACCAGCGCCACGACCACGCCTGTCCGGGCTTTTTTTAAAGCAATAAGTTCGCTGGAACAGGCCACCATCGGCGGGGTTGGCATTGTTGAAGATTTCACCGAAAAAAAACTGACTGAGGAGCAGGTTCAATATTATGCTTCCTATGACTCTCTGACCGGGTTGCCTAATCGCCGTCTGCTGCTCGAATACTTGAGTAACGAAATAGCTCGATCCACGCGGCATGGTCATTATGGGGCGTTGCTATTTATTGATCTTGATAATTTTAAAACGATTAATGATTCCCTTGGCCATTCGGTGGGGGATGAGTTGCTCAAAGTTGTGGCAAAAAGAATTGGCGAATGTATTCGGCGTGAGGATACTGCCGCCCGGATGGGTGGGGATGAGTTTATCATCATTATCACTGAACTGGATCATTCAATGGGCCTTGCTGCCCATAAGGTCCGGGGGATTGCTGAAGAACTCTGTCTCTGCCTTTCCGCACCTTGTAAGATAGAAGGACGAGACCTGCAGATAACCCCCAGCGTCGGGGTGACTCTTTTCCCAAAAGATGATAAAGGAGTCGATGATATCCTCAAACAGGCAGATACGGCAATGTACAGAGCTAAGGCTGCCGGTCGTAATTCCATCCATTTCTTTCTTCCCACTATGCAAGAGGCCGCTGATGAACGGTTGCGCCTGAATACCGAGATCAGAAAGGCCCTGGAAGAAAAGCAATTTATTCTCTACTACCAGCCGCAGGTCCATATTTCCGGCAAACTCCTCGGTGCGGAAGCTTTGCTGCGCTGGCAGCATCCGGAAAGAGGCATTGTTCCGCCGGGGGCATTTCTGGAGACGGCGGAAGAGACCGGGCTTATGCAGGAAATCGGTCAATGGGTGCTGCGTGAGACCTGCAGCAATATCAAAGAGTGGAAGGATGGTGGTCTGCTTGATGAGGCACTGACTATATCGATTAATATCAGCGGCAAAGAGATTGCCGTTTCCGACTTTGTCGCCACCGTAACCACTGTTCTTAAAGAAACGAAAGCCGATCCACATCATCTGGGAATTGAGCTTACCGAAGGAAGTCTGGTGTCCACCGGCAGCGATATCGTTCAGAAAATAAAGGCGCTGCAGCAGATGGGCATTAAATTTTCGGTGGACGATTTCGGTACCGGTTATTCATCACTGAGTTACCTGCAGAGCCTGCCCCTCAACACGCTCAAAATTGATCGCTCTTTTGTCAATGACATTAAAGATGCCAGTCATGGGGTCATTTTAGTCGACACTATCATTATGATGGCACACAACCTCGGCCTGGAAGTTATTGCCGAGGGAGTAGAGACTGAGCAGGAACTGGCCTATCTCAACGACAAAGGATGCAAAGTATATCAGGGATACTATTTCAGCAAACCACTGCCGATCGAAAGCTTCACCAAAATGCTCGAGTCGGCAAAGATCGAAACCGCATCCGTCTGAAAATGCTGATCGAATTGTAATCACCATTGCATTTTTTACCGTTATCGTATATCTATTTTTGTCTTCTTTCCCCGGAACTCTTCGGGGCTTTTCAAAAAATTTCAGGTGGTTGTGATATCTTTATGCTGCGTGAGCTGGCGTTCCAGGTTCTGGAAGTGTACAATGTTGTGGATATGGCAGTGGCCGGATTCGCAGTGCGAACGGAGTTTCGCTGTCCGGAAGCTTGTGGTGCCTGCTGTCGGTCAGAAAAAGTGGAAGCAACGGTGTTGGAATGTCTTCCTCTGGCATTCGAGTTGTTTTACACCCTGCAGGCGGAATTGATCCTCAAGCGGCTGGAAAAAAATAACGATGAGAAGCAGTGTGTTCTGTATCGCCCCGATTATACTGCAGCGGGTCTCTGGGGATGTACCCAGTATCGATACCGAGCGGTGGTCTGCCGTATGTTCGGCTTTGCCGGCAACCGGGACAGACAGGGCAAAGTCCGGCTGGCAATGTGCCGGGTGATGAAGCAGGAGGGTGGAGTTGACGATGACGGAATAGACCTTGACGACCGAGAAGCGCCGTTGCCGCTCTTTATGGATGCCGGTCTGCGTATAACCGCTTTGCATCCAGGCCTGGGAACCGTGCGCATGCCGATAAATATGGCTTTACGTGAAGCCTTGCAAAAGGTCGGTATCCTGCTTGAGTTGTCCGGAGCAACAACCTCCGGCAAACCTTTTGATCATCAGCAACCGCCGACCAAACCTCTTTTGCCGCATTCTCCGCCAGGGCGACAGGCCGCTTGATCTTTTGCGTAGACCGGTCTATAAATAACAGGTGCTAGACAACCCGATGGCTAAGATGAAGAATTTTAGTAGCAGCCGGCGCATGAAAAACAGCAAATCTGAACTGATCAAGCAGCATATTGACTCATTTCCGGTACTGCCTATGACGGTGACCAGGCTCATGTGTGTTACCAATGATCCGGACTGTTCGGTAAAGGACGTCGTCGCAACCATCCATTCAGACCAGTCCTTGTGCCTGACGATTCTTAAGATTGCTAATTCCGTTTTGTTCGGCCGTCCCCAGAAGGTCGATTCAATCAAGATGGCGGTCGTTATTCTCGGTTTTGATGAGGTGCAGAGAATTGCCCTGACTAAAGCACTGATCAATTCGTTTGGCAAGCTGGCCAGACAGCATAAACCTTTTATCGACCGATTCTGGCAGCATTCGTTTATCTGTGGGCTGGCCGCCAGGCTGATCGCACAGGAACTCCATATCTCCCCGGAAATCGCTTTTATGGGCGGGCTCATTCATGATATCGGCAAACTGATCATGCTGCAAACTTTTTCCGAGGCTTACGCCCCCGAAAAGTGGATGGCCGAATTGAGCAATGAGCAGACGCTGCATGAAGAACTGCAGATGTATTCTTTTACCCATGACATATTAGGCGGTCAACTGTTGGGAAAATGGTTTTTCCCGGACAGTTTAATCACTGCAGTCGCCTATCATCACCGGCCGGAAGGGGCGGTAAAAGAAAAAGCTTTAGCTCATGTTATCCAATTGGCCGATTTTCTGTCATTTTATAGCTGCGAGCGACACCTGCTCGATAATGATAATATAATCGTGCGTATGCACGTCGCACTGCCTGGCCTGCAATCGCGTTGGCCGGAATTTGCTCAGCCTTTGGATGATGCGGCAATAACCGGTTGGTTTCACTGGTTGCTTGCCAACCATGATCAGGGCCATGCGCTGAGTGCAGCGTTCTCACCCTGAGGGAGAAGAGGTGAAAGGCAGATCATCCTCGGCAAAAGAGAAGTCGCGAAAAAAGACGGATACGTTCCCGGGTCAAAAAATATGGCGATTTTTATGGCGGATGGTCCTGTTGTTTTTTGCTGCATCTCTTTTTTTGGTCGTGTTATTCCGCTTTGTTCCGGTTCCGGTAACGCCCCTTATGCTGATCCGTTGCGGGCAACAGTTGATGGCCGGCAACACCCTGCAGCTGAACCACACCTGGGTAGCACTTGATGCTATCAGCAGCAATCTCGCTCTTGCCGTTATCTGCAGTGAAGACCAAAATTTCATGGATCATTTTGGTATAGATATCAAGGCGATAGAGCGCTCGGTTGCGGCTTCGAAAAAGGGTAGAAAACGGCTGCGCGGCGCCAGTACCATTTCGCAGCAAACCGCTAAAAACGTCTTTCTCTGGCCGGACAGAAGCTGGGCAAGAAAGGGACTTGAGGTGTATTTTACCATGCTCATTGAGCTTGTCTGGAGTAAACAGCGCATTCTCGAAGTTTACCTGAACAGTATCGAAATGGGCAACGGCATCTATGGTGCGGAGGCGGCTTCTCAGCATTATTTCCAGAAAAGCGCCCGGAATCTCAGCAAGACCCAGGCCGCCGCCATCGCCGCCGTCTTACCCAATCCCCGAAAGTATACAGCCAATCCGCCGAGCCCGTATATCAACCGCAGGATTCACTGGATTTTAAGTCAAATGGGCCGGCAGGCAGAGCTGAAGCTCTGACATACGCCGGCTAAGAATGTGTGAGCCGCGGCAGGACGGCAGCGGCAAAACTGAGGACAAAAAAGAAGCCGCACATATCGGTGACTGTAGTAAGAAGCGGGCTGGAGACTAAAGCCGGGTCAAGCTTTAATTTTTTAAGGATTAGCGGCAGCATGCCGCCAAGAAGAACCGAAACCAGGGTATTGGCGGCCAGGGCTCCCCCAACGACAACGCCGAGCCAGGGATTTCCTCTCCAGAAATAAGCCACTCCACCCAGGAGCAGGCCAAGTACCAGACCGTTAATAATGCCAACTTTAGCCTCTTTGGCAAGTACCCAGAGCAGTTCAGTTGGGCGGACCAGGCCGAGGGAGAGTTCGCGCATGGAGACGGCAATCGCCTGGTTGCCGGAGCAGCCGCTCATATCGCTGACCATGGGCAGAAAAACAGCCAAGGCAATCACGGCCGCCAGAGTGTCCTGGTAGAGGGCTATGACACTGGCCGAGATGATGTTGAGGATGATATTCACGGTAAGCCAGGAGAGTCTGCGGCCTGAGCGGGTAAAGAGCGGCATGGTCCGGAATTCTTCCCCGCCGATGATGCCGCTCAGGCGAAGAAAAGTTTTGGTTTTTCGTTTGTTGATCGCCTCTTCAATGGCATTGGGCAGCACCACGCCGACCAGTCGTCCGTCATTGTCGACAACGGGTACGCCGTGCAGGTTGTGTTCTTCAAAAAAATCGTCAAGCGCTCGAAGAGAGGCCTTGTCAGAGACGCTGAGAGGATGAGAAAGCATAACCTGGTCCAGCCTCGTCCCCCGAGTCGGAAACAGCATATCATGCATCCGCAAAACTCCAACCAGTTTTTCCTGTTGATCAACGACATAAAAATACTGTACGTGGTAATCGACATATTCATCACGGTTAAGCTGCAGATCATCCAAAACATCCATGATAGTCTGGTCGGTTCTATAGACCAGAAACTCGGAAATCATCAAGCCGCCGGCGCAGTTGGGGTCGTATTCCAGCAGCATCCTGGCTTCTTTGGCGTCTTCCCTGCCCATTTTCGCCAGAATTGCGTGACTTGTCTGTTCGTCCATCTGACCAAGCACATCGACCAGGTGATCACTGGACATTTCTTCCAGAATGGCAGCCGCCTGGGCTGACGGCATATCCTCGACCAGATCGGCGGCCTGGGCTTCGGGGATATCCTCAATCATATCAGCGGCATCTTCCGGGCTGAGAAGACTGAAAAGCATCTGCTGCTCAACCTCCTCCAGACGGGAGATGGCCCTTGCTGTCTCCGAGGGGCTGAGCGTTTCTATAAATTGTGTTACCTGCACGCTGTCTTGGGCAGCGAGCAGTTCACGAAGCATTTCCCATGAGGGTATTATTTTACTCATATATGGCCTCTTGCAGGTACGCAGGCAATATGTTCATCGGATCTGGATTGTGGGCAGTGCAATTGGGGAAGCCGCTGAATACACGTGGATAGCCGGGGCGATCAGCCGGCCTGGTAAGATTTCTAGTGGTCAATCAAAAGCGACACCATCAAAAATACGTACCAAACGAAATGGTCAGTTCGCTCATTCCGGCAATGTCAGCCAGCATCTGGCTGATACGCTCGCGAATAACCGGTTGCTGGTCTTCGGGGACTTTCAGCGTAACGGCCACCACTCCATTTCTCGCGGCGACAACTGCATTGGGAAAATCAAACAGCTTGTCACTCACTTGAGCGTGCAGGGCCGAATCGGCCATCGCTGTTTTGGATTCCTCCGTTTCCTGAAAGGAAGGCAGGCGGGCGGCACTCGCGATAAGATCGACGGCCTCGTTTTCGGATAAATGGCCAATGCGTAATGTCATGTTGTACATTTCGGGGTCCATCAGGTCTATGCCATACAGGAACATGCCCCATTTACGGCGTTCCTCGTCGTCGGTTTTTAAGGTGTACCGGGCTTTTTCCTCGGAAATATTTTCCCTGGCCATCTCGTCGGCCACCCTTTTATTCGTATCGGCGATTATTCTGACTTTCAATACATGGGGTATATTGCTGACAAAATGATGGCCTAAAAGACCGTGATAAATGACGTTCCCCTTTACAAAATGCTGCAGAATAGCCGCGCGAATGGCGGCTTTGAATCTTTTTTTCCCGTGCGGAAAACGATCCAGTACGGAAAAAGCGTCATTCAGTCCTCGCACCAGTTTTATTTCCGGAAGATGAAATGTATCGAGATGTTCAACAACCTGGTCACGGGATAAACAGGTATAGCCTAATCTTTTAGCTAATTTTTCGGCGATTGATTTGCCGTGATTATAACTCCCGCGGGAAATAGTGATAATCGGCATGGTAACCTCCTGGTTGTGGATGATTTGCCCGGATGAGTTGGAGAAGATTACCTCTAAACGCAGCTTGACGCAAGCAAAGCCCAGCTATTGGATACATTTACCACAAAGAAGAGATTAAAGAAAGACAAGTAGAAATGAGCTTTCTTGCCGGATTGATACTTTCTAACTCATTCTGTTACGCCGCTACATGATCAAGGCAGCCGTTTTCTTCTGCAGCGTTGGCTTCTTTCATCTCCAGAAACTGATCAAAATTCATCATAGCATCGGTTATTCCAGCCGGGGTAATCTCGATAATTCTATTAGCTATCGTCGAGACGAACTGATGGTCATGGGAGGCAAAGAGCACGATTTCCGGAAAGGCCATCAGACCATTATTAAGCGAGGTGATCGATTCGAGATCAAGATGGTTGGTCGGCTCGTCAAGAATAAGCACGTTGGCATCGGCGAGCATCATCTTCGACAGCATGCAGCGTACCCGCTCACCACCGGAGAGGACGGAAGTTTTTTTGGTTGCCTCTTCCCCGGAAAAAAGCATCTTGCCCAAAAAACCGCGGATAAAACTTTCATCCGTCTTGGGCGGTGCAAACTGCCGCAGCCAGCCGACCAGATCCACTTCGTCGTTGGCAAAATAACTGTTGTTTTCCTTGGGGAAATAAGCGTTTTTGATGGTTACTCCCCAGCGGAAGCTGCCGGCGTCCGGTTCAAGCTCACCGGCGAGAATCTGGAAGAGTGTCGTTTTGGCCAGACTGTTTGGACCGACAAAGGCTATTTTATCTCCTTTGTTGACGGTCAGGGTCAGGTCTTTAAACATGCAGACGCCCTCAACTTCTTTGGTCAAGCCCTGGGTCTCTAAAATTATGTCACCACAGGCCCGTTCCGGTTTGAAGACAATATAGGGATATTTTCGCGAGGAGTTGGGCATGTTGTCGATGGTTAATTTTTCCAGCAGTTTTTTTCGCGAGGTGGCCTGTTTTGCCTTGGAGGCGTTGGAGCTGAAGCGCCTGATAAATTCTTTTAACTCTTCCGCTTTAGCCTTGATTTTCTTGCTCTCGGTCTCTTTTTGGCGGAAATGGAGTTGACTGGCTTCGTACCAGAAATCATAGTTGCCGACGTATATCTCAATCTTTCCGAAATCGATATCGGCCATATGGGTGCAGACTTGGTTGAGAAAATGGCGATCATGTGAGACAATGATCACCGTATTGTTGAACCGGGACAAGAACTCCTCCAGCCATTTGATGGTCTGCAGATCGAGTTGGTTGGTCGGTTCGTCGAGCAGCAGGATGTCTGGATTGCCAAACAGGGCCTGGGCCAGCAAAACCCGCACCTTGTCGCTGCCGTCGAGTTCCTTCATTTTTTTCTGGCGCATTTCTTCAGGGATGCCGAGGCCCTTGAGCAGCACCGATGCCTCAGCTTCCGCCTCATACCCGTTCATTTCGCCGAACTTGACTTCCAGTTCCCCGGACAAGATACCGTCTTCTTCGGTAAAATCAGTCTTTGCGTAGATGGCTTCTCGGGCGGCCATAATCTTATAGAGCTTTTTATGGCCCATGATCACGGTATTAAAGACGGTATGTTCGTCAAAGGCGAACTGGTCCTGATTCAGCATGGCGATACGCTCTCCCGGTCCTTTGCTGATGTCACCCCGATCGGCATCGAGCTGGCCGGCCAAAATCTTGAGAAAGGTGGATTTGCCGGCACCGTTGGCACCAATTAAACCATAGCAGTTGCCGGGAGTAAATTTGATATTGACATCCTGGAAGATGATTCTTTTGCCATAGGAAAGTGCGATATTGGATGCGGTGATCATGCTGGGTCCTCGTTATAGAGCCAGAAAGAAAACTTCTTCCGGCTTAGAGTATACTGGAAAAAATGCAGGGTACTGAAGTTGCGGCGTTATTCCTGCTCAGGAACAGATGGTTCTGTCGGCGGCGCATCAGGCTCTGTCTGTTTTTCCTGTTTGCGCAGCCGTTTTTCTTCTTTTTTCTTTTTTTTGGCGAGTTCTTTTTGTCGTTTCTCGTATGAATAGTTTGTTCTGGCCAAGACATCCTCCTTAAAAATATAAAAAAAGCCCCCGCAAGGATGCGGAGGCTTTTTGTGGTCGAACGGAGTTGTTACTGCTGGACTACATTAGCCGCAGCAGGGCCTTTGGGGCCATCAACAACTTCGAAGGTCACGCGTGCGCCTTCTTCAAGGGATTTAAAGCCCTGAGCCTGAATTGCTGAATGATGTACAAAAACATCGTTGCCGCCATCCTGCTCAATAAAACCAAAACCTTTCGAATCGTTAAACCACTTTACTGTTCCTTCAGCCATCTTGTACTACTCCTTTTTGCTGGGTTCCTTGTAGAACCCTTTGTTATGTAGTCGAACCATCACGGCGATGCTTCGACTGGACGTCTGGGTATCCAGACAAATAGAATTATCGTTGGACTGGCTTGCTCGTGCCAAAATCAAAAGAGCATGCCTTGCTGCGCCGGCTTTTTCCGCGGGTGGCGGGAGCCGGTTTTCTGCCTTGTGGTCGCTGCTGGGAATAAGTATCCCGGCGATTTTCTACAGCCTCTTCGTCAACTGTAGGAGCTGCGAAATGAAGAGGGGTCGTTTCTTTGGCCATTTTTTTACCGAGCGTTCGTTCGATATGGGCAATCATCTTGCCGTCTTCTCTATCGGCAAAGGTCAAAGCCTGGCCGCTGCGGGTGGCCCGACCGGTACGACCGGTACGGTGGGTGTATGTTTCGGCGGTGTCCGGTACATCATAGTTGACAACATGGGAAATACCAAGCACATCGATACCACGGGCGGCGATATCGGTCGCCACCATAATCGTATAGGTGCCGTCGCGAAAGCCATCCATCGCCGCCTGTCTTTTCTGCTGGGAGAGATTCCCCTGCAGCGAGGTGGCGTTGAAGCCGGCTTTTTCCAGTACCAGAGCCAGGCTTTTAGCCTTGTACTTGGTACGGGTAAAGATCAGAGTACAGGCCATGTCCTGTTCTGCCAGGATGGCTTTCAGCAGGGAAGTCTTTTTGGCTTTGGCCACCTGGTAAAGAACATGGGAAATAGTCGGAGCGGGCAGGGTATGGTTGATCTGTACGCTTACCGGTTTATACAGAATTTCTTCGGCGAGGTGACGAATTTCCGTCGGCATGGTCGCGGAAAAAACCAGCGATTGCCGCTTTGTCGGCAGTTGTTTGATTATCCTCCTGATGTCCGGCAGAAAGCCCTTGTCGAACATATGATCGGCCTCATCGAGAACCAGTACCTCAACCGCGCGTAAGTGAAAAGCCTTGTCGTTGAGTAGATCTAGCAGGCGACCAGGGCAGGCGACGACAATTTCGGCACCGGCGCGGATTTTGCTTATTTGTGGCTGTTTGCCAACGCCACCGTAGACCACGACGCTGCGCAGGCCGGTCTCTTTGGCCATGGCGCAGATATTGGTATGGATTTGCTCGGCAAGCTCTCTGGTCGGTGCGACAATCAAGGCGCGAACAATTTTACGTGGACCGTCCAGCAGACGCTGCAGGATGGGCAGCACAAAGGCGGCGGTCTTGCCGGTGCCGGTCTGCGCCAGGCCAAGCATGTCTCGGCCGGCCAGGATCGACGGGATGGCCTCTTTCTGGATAGGGGTGGGGGTGGTATAGCCGCAGGCAGTGATGCCGGCGTATACCTTGGGGTGCAGCTGAAAATCATTAAAACTCATAATACTCCATTGGGTGTCGTGGTGAGACGCCGGTGTTTTATCTTCGGCGCCCGATCAACGAATCCTCTTGGACTCGCTGGTAACTATTTTATATAGCTGAATATTTTATCTGTCGGCAATAATCTCTTCGCTGATCGCCAAGCGGATATATCCAATGCTGGTAATTTGTCTTGTTAAATAAGCCTTGACTGCGTTTTCTGATGTGGATGCAAGCCGCGTGTTGTAACTTTCTTTAGTCCGCAACAAAAAAAGCCATACTGTTTTAAGTAATCAGCATGTGCTTCGAGGGTAACGAACAACGCTTGGGATAAACGAGGTTGACCAGGACTACCTGAAGGGGATGTGCTCCTACTTAATTTAATTCGATTGGCCAGACATTACTTTCTTTTAAGGAATATGCAAGGAAATAAAAGCAAATATCTCTAAAATGTTTGCAGATCTGCTGCGAAGTCGATAAGTAATTTTCATCACTTTAGTGGTTATGAGCAAGAACGGCGATTTGTATGAGCCCTCCTCCTTTTGTACCTTTTCCAGGAAATTCGCCTGGCTGCTGACGATCGGAAGTGTTTTGATCGCCTTGGCGATCGTCATCCTGGTGGTCAATATCCATCGACGCAGCAGGGCTGAGCGGGCACCGTGGGAAAGTGATACAAAATACCGCGCGCTGGTCGATAATCTCCGAGTTGGGGCGAATCCCGCCATGGTGAATATTTACGGATATGCCTCGTTGGAGGAATTCAAGGTGCGGGAGGTCCTGTCGCAACAGACGGTCAAGCCGCGAAGGCAGGAGTAAGAGCGTAATCCAAACCGGACCAGTCACGAATGCACCGCAAGCTGAATGTATAGCCTGGAAATTACTCCCAGGTGAAGGGGGTATCCGGTTGTGGATCAGGGCGATATTTGCATTGCAGTCCTTTGAGGAAATTACGCAGAACCTGGTCTTTGCAGCCGCGATAATTGGTATGCCCCGGTTTGCGGAAAAAGGCACTGAGTTCATGCTTGCTCATCGGTAATTCTGCCAGACGCAGCAGGTCGAGGAGCTCCTCATCTTTGAGATTGAAGGCAATTTTTAACTTTCGCAAAATAATGTTGTTGTCTAACCGTTTCTCGGGTTTTGCCTGCGCGCCTTCTTTTTTGCCTCGCCTCTCATTGATCAAGCCGTTGAGGAAGGCTGCCAGCTGCATGTCGCCGCAGTTCTTGAAGGCCGGATCATCCTCTTTTTTCAGCCAGTCGCTGAGCTGCGCCCGAGTGACGGGGTAATCAGCCAGGCTGAAGATGGCCATCATCTTTGTATCACTTAAGTCGAAGGTATAACGGATACGACGTAATATATCGTTATTGCGCATAAGAATTTCTGTTCCAGGTGTTTTCCCAGCCAAGCATGCGGGGTTGCCTGTCATTTATTTGCCGGATTACGGCGTTCGCCACACATTTGATCTTCAAATTTAGTCCACTACGTATTACAGTACGAGCATGGTCTGCTGCACGCCTTACATCTGCACAGTGACACCAACAGGACCACCCCCGCATCAGACCATCAAACCTTTACAATGTAGTACGTTCGTCAGCAATGGTATGGAATTACTTGCGAGTAAACGATGCGGTGTCGGGAACCAACGGAATGCATCGTCAATCAGTAGTCCTTCCGTAAACCTTAACTAAGGAGAATCACCATGTCTGAGAGTGTTTACAAGATTATTGAAATGGTTGGATCAAGCCCAAAATCATGGGAAGAAGCTACGCAAAATGCAGTAAAATCGGCGGGAATGAGCTTGCGTGACCTGCGGATCGCCGAGGTTATTACCCTCGATATGAAGGTTGAGGACGATAAACCGGCTTTCTTTCGTGCACGGGTGAAGCTTTCCTTTAAACTTTTGGCTGATTAGCCATCCATCCCATCCTCCGGACGGGTCTGGAGGATGGCGATACCCTCTTTCTGCCGGGTTTCATTGACCAGCCGCTCGGCGCAGTGACTCGGTAATGATCCAGTGATTTTTTTCGGTAATCGTCGTATTCGAACCAGCCAGCGAGTTCGATTTGGCAGCCAGGGATCGGGCCTGCAGATATTGCTGCTGCTGCAGTTTGATCTCCGCCAACTGTGACCAGAGCGTTGCCTCTTTGGGGGCTATGCGCAGGCCTCTTTCCAGGGTTGCCGCGGCAAGATCGGAGCGACCCTGACGGATCTGTTCGTTGGCCTGGCGACTGAAATCAGCGGCGATGGGACTAATCGCCGGTGGTGCCTCTTTTCTTGGTGCCGCTTCCGGAACCGGTATCGGTTCCGGGACGGGCACCGGCTTGGGCACCGGGATCGCCTGGGGCGCCGATTGTGTCTGTTGCGGTGGCGGTGGGGGATAATACACCGGCTTTTTCTCGGGATAGCCGGCGCAACCCTGGCAGAGCAGAGCGGTCAGTATTCCGGTGCATAACAGTTTAGCCATCGTTTTTATACTAACGTTCATAACTTATCACCAGAGAGAAGGAGTGCTAAGAGCTGCCGGAGAAAAAGATCCGCAGCAATCTTTTACTGTAAGAAGTCAAAGATATTATTTAACCCTTTCTGGACGGTTTTTTCCAGAGTGTTGACAGCTTTTCCCAGGTCTTTGGGGGGGAGTTGCCGATTGCAGTTGACCACTCCCGGCAGAATTCCCTCACGAATAAAGGGCACAAGGGACTGGCGAGCCGATGCACATTGTTGATTATAGATAGTGCCGGCATCGATATCTGCGTAATACCAGTTGATATTTTCCGGGGATTGCGGCTGCAGGCTACTGGTGCCGATTGAGTTCATCGCCGCCGCCCATACTCCTAGAGCCCCGGTTGCCCCGGTCAGACCAGTCGGTTTGTTGTCGTCACGCCCTACCCAGGCTACGGCCACGTGCGTGCCGGAAAAACCGGCAAACCAGGAATCGCGTAAATCATCCGTAGTGCCGGTCTTGCCTGCCACAGTCAACTCTTTGGGTAAGAGGCGCTGCAGTGCGTTTGCGGTCCCTGAAGTAGTGACCGCCTGGAGGGCTTTGGTCAGGCAGAATACCGCACCAGGCTCAACGGACTGCTCAACTGTCAGGGGATAGCGCTGCAGGGTGGCATTCTGCTGATCGGTGACGGCCAGAATGGCCCGAAGGGGAGTTCGGTAACCGCCGGCGGCAAGAGTCTGGTAGATCTGCAAAACCTCGATGGGCGGCAGTTCGAGCGCGCCCAGCAAGAGAGACGGATAAGGCTTGATATCCTGCTGCACGCCGAGGTTTTGCAAGGTGCCGATAACCGCGTCGAGACCCAGGGTCATGCCCAGCTGCACCGTGGCCAGATTATACGAATGGATGAGCGCCTGCATCAACGGCACTGTCCCGTGGGCCAGGTGGTCGTAGTTTTCCGGCTGCCAGTCCTTGCCGCCTGTGGTTGGTATCGTAATCGGCAGGTCGGCGATCGGGGTCAGTAAATTATATTCCTGGGGCCGGGCCAGAGCTGTCAGGAAAACCGCCGGTTTGACTATCGAACCTATCGGTCTTTTGCTGTCGAGCGCCCGATTAAAACCCGCCTGGCGGGGGACCCGGTCACCGACCACGGCGACGACCTCTCCCTGGTCGACCGAGGCGATGATCAGGGCTCCCTGAAGGGTGTCTTTATTCTTCACGCCTCGTCGTTTCTCGATCGCGCCAAGCTGATCGATCAGGCTTTTTTCCGCTCGATGCTGGATAACGGGATCAAGAGTGGTGAAAACCGATAGCCCTTCGCTGCGCAAATCCTCATCATTGTAGTCTTGCGCCAACTGTCTGCGCACCAGCTCCAGAAATGCCGGGTAAGGAGTAATGCCGGAGGGCGATTCCGGCGTCACAGCGAGAGGCTTTTGTTGTAGCCGATCACTCTCTTCGGCGCTGATTATCTGTGCCGACGAGACTGTACCCAGGATGTGGTTGCGCCGTACTTTGGCCCGCTCGGGCTGATTTCTGGGGTTATAGTAGGAGGCTCCCTTGACGATGCCGACCAGCAGGGCGAGCTGATCCGGCTCCAATTCCGCCAGTTCACGGTCAAAGTAGAACCGACTGGCCATGGCAAAACCGTGGATCGCCCGTTTGCCGTCCTGACCGAGGAAGACTTCATTGAGATAGGTCTCGAGAATTTCGTCTTTGCTATAGTGGTATTCGAGCAGCAGGGCCATAATGGCTTCATTGGCTTTGCGCAAGAGGGTTTGTTCACTGCTGAGAAAGATATTTTTCACCAGCTGCTGGGTCAGGGTGCTGCCGCCCTGCACCGTTCTGCCCGCGCGTAAATTAGCCACGGCGGCGCGGACAATTGCCGTCGGCCTGATTCCCATATGTGAATAGAAGCTTCGATCTTCAATCAACAGCAGCATCTTGATCAGCATCTCCGGGGCATCTGCCCGCTTTATCAGCACCCGGTCTTCATTATGGCTTGGATAAATGGAGGCGAACTGGACCGGTTCCAGGCGGAACATGCTGAGGTTCTTGTTATTGCCTGTCCCGGAAAGGCTGGTAATGGTCTGGCCTTTGACCGTCAGTTTAATAAGTTCGGCAGGCTGTACTGTATCGGGAAAGGGGAATGTGCGGCCGTAAATGCTGCATTCGTCGCCCTTGACGGTATATTCCCCGGGTTTTTGGGCGATATCTTTTTTGCTGTAGTGCAGCTGGGTCAGTTCGTCTTTCAGGGCGCTGAGCGTTAGTGCCTTGCCGACATACAATTCCAGTGGCCGGGCATAGATCCGGGCGGGGAGTTCCCAGCGTCTGCCTTCAAACCAGCTGGTCAGATGTTCGTCCAGCTGCTTTATATAGGGTATTGCGAAAAATGCCGTACCGGCTGCCATACATAGAAAAACAACCGCCAGCAGAGATAATTTTTTCATAATTTTTGCTTGAACCTAAGACTTGGCAGATGGCAACGCCATCTGCCGCCCTACAGTTCGATTTCCTGACCAGATTCTATCACCATGGCCTTCTTGCCGATAGTCTACACCTGTGTTTTTTGAATTCCAACAGATTGGCTTCAATGACTGCCATAAAAATGGCGTCTGCAAAATGACAGTAGCAGCTACGGGCAATGTTTTCAATTTGTTTGTCCCGGAAGTGAGCTGCGGTGAGACATTTGCCAGTCCTACAAGAGCAAAAACTCCCTGAAATATCCACGCATGCAGTGATTTGACGCCATGGAGGAAGAATACGCTCCGGCATTGATGAGGGCAATATATTTCTGGTCGGTCATATCCGGAAACATAATATCTTTATACCACACATCCAGTGCTTCATTGATGTTGCCGACAATATGCACTGGCCTGCGGTTTTCCGTTGCATCGATGCGAAGCGGCACCGGCTGCAGGGGCAGTTGGTAGTATGCCGGTTCCGGGGCTATGTTAAACCCGGCGTCAACACCGAGAAAATGCGTCTGCTTTTTCTGTTCGGCAAAGGTGATGCCCAGCAGCAGAAGCCCGGCATCCTTGACTAAATAGTCGCCAGGTTCTATATCGACTGCCAGATTGCGAGTGGTGAAATGTTCTTTGATTATTTCCGCCCATCGGCATAAATCAAGCGGCTGATCGGAGGCAAGGTGTGGCGCACCAAGTCCGCCGCCGATATTGACCCGTCGCACGGTCGGTACCTGCTCGATAAACCACATGCATTTTAGCAGAACAGCCTGCCACTGGGTCAGTTGATCGGTGAGATAGCCGCAGCCGGTATGAAAGTGAATCCTGCCGACGCGTAAGTTATGTGCTGCCGCAACAGCCAGGGCCTCCTGGAACTGCTCCTGGTAAATACCGAACTTGGTGGTAATTGATCCGGCATACTGCAACAGCTCGTTGCTCGCCCGACTGACTCCTGCTGCCGGGTTGATGCGGATACCTATCTCCGTTCCAGGTTTTCTCCTGCCCCACTGGGCAATCGCATGCAGGGAATCGGCATTGAAGAGAAGCCCGTCATAGCGTGCCAGGGTGTCGAAATCCTGGGTCGAAAGACTGGTTGCAGTAAAAGAAATATCCGCCGGGCAAAAACCGCAGCCAAGCGCGTGTTCGACTTCAGCGGGGGAACATGCGTCTATGCCGCAAAGCCCCGTTTGTTTGAGAAAAGTCAATAACGGGGAAAAACGATTGGCCTTCATGGCATAAAACAGGCGATGGTGTGGTTGGCCAGCGTTTGTCGCGAGGCTCTGTTTTATCCGGGTGATGTTTTCTTTAACCCGCTGCGCCGAGTAAATAAACGACGGCGTGCCGAACTGTCCGGCAAGAGCCTCCACGCGTCGTCCGGCAAAATAAAGCTCTTGCTGCTGGTAGCAAAGATCATCTCTTTGCCACCAGATTAAAGGGTGTGCCTGGTTCATTAGCCGGTAACAGATAAACCGATGTGGTTTGGGAGGATGATTTTTGTTTTTCGATCTGATGCTGGTTTCTGATAGGGCAATTCCAATCTGCCGGTGATCCAGCCACGGCAGTTTTCCGCTCCGCAAGAGCAGGGAAACTGTTTAAAGAGATAGTCCTCCGTCTCGGCATAATCCATATAGAGGTAGCTGTTCGCGGCGATATCCTGCAGTGCCGTTACGGTCATCTTTTGCATGTCAACCGATACGTTAGGAGCGCAGGAATGCAGAAAATATCCGGAGAAATAAGGATCGAAATTGTGGCTGTTTTTCGATAACTGCAGGGTATGCTGGCGAATATCCGGCACCGATTGCCGGGCAATCCTGGCCATAAACTCACCCTTTTTAAAAGACCGGTAGGTGATGACTCCCATGCCGGTCTCCTGGTCTTTAAAAACAATGGAAAAATCCTCAGCACGAGGAAACAGTGGATCATCGCCTAGTTCAGGGGGATATAGCATTTCCGAGACTCCAGATATAAGAGAAATTGGGATGTGACCCGGCAATCCCAGGAAGAGGATTGGGGGAGTTGAAAATTCGACTATATAAACTATAATTTCAGGAATACAATTATTTTTTTATTATGCATTGAAACTAATTGTATTTGTGTATCGGTTCATTGCTGCTAAACAGTGGCCAGAACTATTGATCTACCACAACATATCGCGGAGGATCTGAGATATGTATGAATTATAAACAGCTTGGAAGAACAGGTATGCTCGTTGAGGAGTTGTGCTTTGGCACGCCGCATTTGTCCATCCATGAACAAAAACCGTTCAGGAATTTACCTGCAATCAAGCTCACGATAATTTCCTGTCTTGCCTGGTGGGGGGTGATCAGCAGCCGACATTATCCTTTTAGCAAAGGATAATGTCGGCTGTACGAAAGGGTAGAGGGAAATATCAGAAGTCCCAAAATGAATCGATGGTTTGATCTTTAATATCCCAGACCACATTGTGTGGGGCAATTGGTTCTTCTTTAAAGAATTCCGGCAGCCGGTCGTCCTGGTTGGTAAAACCTGCCGCGATGTTGAAAGCGCGTTCGGTTTTCAAAATACTCATACCGAGATTGGTAACATCATCGGCGGTAAGCGTAATGTCGAACCGGGCGTTAATCATGTCAATCAATGCCGGCAGGCAGGTTTCACTATCGAGGGCGGCAAAGGCGATAAATAGGCACATCCCGGTCGAGTCGATGGCGGCGGTAGCAATCTGAAGATTGCGTGATAATTCCACCTGACCTTCCTGGCTGAGCGGATCAACCGAGCCACCGACACCAAGGATATTGGTGGCGATGGTATAGCCCATGGTGTGGTCGGCGCCTTGGGTCGAGGTGGCGTAAGTGATGCCGATACCTTTTATGGCACGAGGATCGTAGGCCGGTATAGCCTGATTTTTTACTACCGGCACCCTGGTCACCCCAAAAGCCTTGCCGACATTGCCTGCACCGCCTCCCATAATCCTGCCGAGAGGCGTGCCCTGACCGATATCTTCGGCAAGTATACGACAGATACCGGCACCATCGCCGAACTCGAGGAGTCCACCCTCCATGGCAACACCGAAAGCGACTGATGTCTCAATGGAATCTAAACCCAGATCATCCATAATATAATCGGCTTCGGCAATATGATCGAGATTGTCGACACAGCAATCCGCGCCCATAGCCCAGATTGATTCATATTCAAAACCCGAGGTTTTGTATTGTTTATCCTTATCATTGTAGATCTGCGAGCAGTTGATCACGCATCCCGGATGGCAGTTATGTTTCGGTTTACCATTCCGGGCAACAATGGTGTCGTACATGGTTTCCCCGGAGATTTCTTCATGCCCGGCAAACTGACCGGTGGTGAAGTTACGGGTGGGAAGAGCTCCCGCCTCGTTGATGATGTTGACCAGAACGTTGGTTCCATACTGCCCCAGAGCCTGACTCACCGGGTGATCGACCAAAGCCTTGGCAAATGTTCGGTTGGCCGCCTTGAACTCCTCGGGCCTGGCGATGGTAACTTTATTATCAGTCGGAGCCACAGCGATGAACTTAATTTGTTTTGAACCCATCACCGCCCCCAGACCACCCCGTCCGCTGGACCGGATTCTTGAGCCAGGATCTTTGATGGAGATGTTTGCCGCAGCCATCCTCATCTCGCCTGCGGGACCGATGGAAACGACCCCGAATTTCTCACCCAGACGAGCATTAAGGGTCTTGACAACCTCGTAATTTCCCTTACCTATCAGTTCGGTTTCTTCATTGATGGAAACGCCGTCTGCAGTCACATGAAGACTATACCATGTGGCGGCCTGTGGCTTCCCTTCGATGATCAGGGCTTTTATCCCAAGTTTTGCCAGCATCTGAGCTGAAGTACCGCCGGCATTGGCTTCTTTGATGGTGCCGGTCAAAGGACTCTTGGCACCACAGGAAAGACGGCCCGAGTTAGCGGCCTGGGTGCCGGAAAGCAGCCCTGGAGCGATCACCAGTTTGTTCTTGTGACCGAGTGGATGACAGGTAGGGTCCACCTCGGCGGCAACCACGTTGGAAGTCAGGCCGCGGCCGCCGAGTCCCATCCACGCAGCCGGGACATCTTCCACACTGGTGGTTAAATCAGACATGTTGACACGAAATATTTTGTCGGTCATGACGATACTCCTCGATAATTAAAAAACTGCGGGGCACAGACGAATCCACACCCCGCAACATATTAAAATTACTAACGGCAGCGACTTATAATGCCGCCTTATAAATAGCTTTCACATCGTCGTCCTTCGGTGTCCGCGGATTGGTCATACCGCAGGCATCTTTCTGGGCATTACCGGTCATGGTGTCGATATCGGCGGCACTGACTTCTTTGCCGTATCGTTTTCCAAGCTCGACCAAACCCGCGGGTATGCCAATATCAGTGGACAGTCTTTTGATGGCGACCAGGGCTCGTTCAGCCGCATCACGCGGGGAAAGGCCATCGACATTTTCACCCATCAATTTGGCAATTTTTACAAAACGGTCCATCTTGGCGATCAGATTGAAATTGCAAACATGGGGCAGCAAAATAGCATTACATTCGCCATGAGGCAGGTCATAAAAACCGCCGAGTTGATGGGCCATGGCGTGAACGTGGCCAAGGCTGGCATTGTTGAAGGCCATACCGGCAAGATACTGGGCATAACACATACCTTCACGGGCAACGATATCCTGGCCGTTGGCAACTGCAGGACGGAGATGGACGGCGATCAGTTCAATCGCTTTCTCTGCCGCCGAATCGGTCATTGGGGTTGCTATGGTGGAAACATAGGCTTCCACTGCGTGGGTGAGCGCGTCCATTCCGGTTGCCGCGGTCAGGGCCGGCGGCATACCCATCATAAGCAGAGGATCGTCAAGGGCAATACCCGGCGTACAACGCCAGTCAACTATAGCCATTTTGACCTTTCGGCTGGTATCAGTGATGATGCAGAAACGGGTCATTTCTGAAGCCGTCCCGGCGGTGGTGTTCACCGCGACATAGGGAGGCATGGGTTTGGTCGATTTATCTACCCCTTCGAAATCCTGGATCTTCCCGCCGTTGGCGATGACCAGGCCGACTCCCTTGCCGCAGTCATGAGAGCTGCCGCCACCGAGGGTGATGAGACTGTCGCAGGAATTCTTTTCATAGACTTCAACCCCGGCTTCGACGTTCTTGTCGGTGGGGTTCGGGATGGTCTCGTCGAAGACGACATATTTCATGCCGGCACCATCGAGCAGATCGGTAATCTGCTTGGTTATGCCTGCTCCGGTAATACCTTTGTCAGTGACGATCAACGGCTTGCTGCCGCCAAGAGCTTTGATCTTGGCGGGAATCTCTTTTGCCGCACCAATACCGATCAGGGTAACACTGGGAATGAAATAACCGTATACTTCCTCTCGAATTGCCATAATAATACCTTCCTTTTTTAAGCTGAGATTAGGGTGGTCGACTTACTGCTGCCTCATTTGGATCCATATCTTGCGCAATAAATCAAAAGCAATAATCATTCCATATAAATATTATTAGTAAAAACAATTAGTTAATCTCTATAGAGTGAAAATCGACATGCCACAATGTCCCCCCGCGAAAGGAAGATTTGGAACTCTACAGGTAAACTTGTTGGGGGAATTCGCCGCAAAACTGACCAATACCGACAATGCGGTGAGGTGGGTCAAAAAGAAACAGTCGCTAAAGAAAAGAAGTCAAAACGACTCGGGAAAATCCGCGTCGGTACTGAAAGACAGCAAAGGGGCTTTAGAAGTGTTTTTTAAGTTCGCGAATATGTGCCGGTCCAATACCGCAGCAGCCGCCGATTATTATCGCTCCCATTTCCCGCCAATGCTCCGCCGCCGTGGCATACTGCTCAGGAGATATAATATCGTTGAACTGCCAGTTGGGCATGACAAACCGTCCGGAATGAGCATATACGCCAAGAGTTCCCTGCCAGGAACTTTTTAGCAGGGCCAGGGCCTCCGCCGTATCGGCGACCTCGGTATGCATGATAAAGGCCGCGGAACCGCCAATCCCGGCAACGGCCTGCACCCCCTCGACGAGGCTGTGACCGCGTTCCCAAAGCATGATTTCGCCCGCGTCATTACGCCGGCAGCTGAACCCCAGCCAGACCGGAAGGCCGGTACTGCAGGCGGCCTCTACGGCCAGTGAGCCTTGCTCAATATCTTCAATCATTTCGATAAGCAGGATATCGACCCCGCATTGGGCCATGATCTCCGCCTGCTCGACATACCAGGAAAATGCCTCGCTGAGTGGCGGATAACATTTGGTCGCATCGGAACAGAAGGTGGTTGGGGCTATCGATCCGGCGATTGCCACCGGCGTGGTTGCCACTTTGTCGCGGGCACGCAGTGCCAGTTGGACTGCGGCACGATTGAGTCGGTCAAATTTTCCGGTAAGTCCGGCCTGAAGAAGCATATGCCTGGCTGTGGAAAAAGAATTCACTGTAATGATATCGACACCGGCTTGTATATACTCTTCGTGCACCGCCTGGACAATCGCCGGGTGGGTGAGAATCGCCTCCGCCGACCAGGCTTTGCTGTTCATCGGCACTCCGCGTTTTTCGAGTTCGGTCCCGGTAGCCCCATCGAGGAAGATGAGCCGGTTGCGCTGCAGCTTCTCTTCGATAAATGAAAATGCTGTCATAGTTTGTCTGAGTATTTTTGCAAGTATTATGTTTTTATGCAGGGAATGTTATTGTAGCACAATATATGCACTACAGCGAAGGGAGAAACATGAACCAGGGTAATAATCAGCATGTTATTGCGGGAATTGGCGAACTTCTTTGGGATGTATTGCCGGATGCCGAGGTTATTGGCGGGGCGCCGGTAAACTTTGCCTATCATGTCACGGCCCTTGGCGCCAAGGGCATTCCCATTAGCACCATCGGCCGGGACGCGCGGGGGGAAAAAGCCCTGATTGAGCTGCAGCTGCGCGGCGTCGATGTCCAGGCAATCTCAATAGTTAATGAATATCCAACCGGATTTGTGTCTGCCGTTCTCGAACAAGATGGTAAGGCCACCTATGTTTTTCCTGACCAACTGGCCTGGGACCACTTACTGATTAATGATTATGCCGCAGAGCTGTATACCAGGCTCGATGCGATATGTTTTGGTACGCTGGGCCAGAGGTTTGAACATTCGCGCCGGGTCATCGGCGATTATCTCGACAGCCTCAGACCGGAGACGTTAAAGGTCTTCGATATTAATCTCCGCCAGAATTTTTACTCTCGGCAATTGATTGAAGATTCTCTTGCGCGGGCCGATATTCTGAAACTGAGTGAAGAAGAGTTGCCGGTTCTCGGCCAATTGCTGGGCTTGCAGGAACCAACTGAGCAATGGCTTGAGCTGATAATAAAGCGTTATAATTTAGCTATGGCGATATTTTCGCGCGGCGATAAGGGCAGCCTGCTGCGCACCCCGGATAATTTTTCAGATCATCCGGGCATGGTCACCGAGGTCAAAGACACCATTGGTGCCGGAGATTCCTTTACTGCGGCAGCAATTATCGGCTACCTGCGGGGCTTGTCGCTGGATGCGATCAATGCGCAGGCCAACAGGGTGGCCGCCTATGTCTGCTCGCAACAAGGCGCCATGCCCTATCTGCTGCCGGAATTTGTCAATTTTTAAGGAGATATCATGACTGCAAAATCTTTTCAGGACTATTATCCGGAGTCGCTCAAATATTGTTATGGTTGCGGCCCGAAAAACGACCATGGTCTGCATATCAGCAGTTTCTGGGATGGGGATGAGGCGGTTGCTGTCTTTCATCCCCAGGATTTTCATATGGCCTTTCCCGGTTATGTCTATGGCGGTTTGATCGCCTCGCTGATCGATTGCCATTGTGTCGGCACTGCAGCGGCCGCCGCATATAAAGAAGAAGGACGCGAACTGGGATCCTTGCCGGCATTTCGCTACGTTACCGGCTCGCTGCAAGTCGATTATCTCAAGCCGACCCCGCTTGGTCCACCCATTATGATTCGGGCCGGAGTCGATGCGATTAAAGAGCGTAAGACCATTGTCCTGGCAGAGGTTCTGGTCGAGAAAACTCTTACCGCAAAAGGACGGGTGATCGCCGTGCGGATGCCGGAGCATCTCCGGTAAGTGTCAATTATCCCTCAATATTCCTCGAGGTCAACCTCCATGAAATTGAACCACATCCCATTGTGCTGGGCATGGTCCAGCTCGATCTGCACCACGTCCACGTGGCGTTCTTCTATATCGAGTAGCTTTTCAAAGACGATCTTTATTTGGCCGTCGGTTTTGCTGCAGGCATCTTGATAAAAAGCCGACGTTTCTTTTTCCAATTTCAAGGCTCCGGCCAGGGCTGTTTTGATATCCCCCAGCATCTGCTTTGGGATTACCGCCTGCAACTTCTCTATACCCGATTCAAGCTGTTTTAAGGTGGGAATCGAGGAAACAAGGCGGTTAATATCAATGGTTCCGTTCGATTGTAATTGCTCTCGGCTGTAGAGCAGAAAATCAATATGTCCTTGTTCATCGTTGCCGAGAGCCCGGAAGATTTCCTTGCCGCGCGTATCATCGATTTTTTGTTCGGCATGACGATAAAAGTCGCGGATTTTTTCTTCGTATTGCAGGGCTGTTGCAAAAATCTCATGTGAATTCATCTGATGTCCCTTTTCTGCTGCGTGTTGATCAGTGAGGCAGTAAATAAGTCAAGGTCGGTTTTCCTGATAATTAGTTCATTAAATGACAACTATAGCTATCATCAACAATTTGTCGACCAGGCCATCCACCCTTTGCCGTCAACCATAGACTTGCCGGATGCCTGTTGCCAGATCGTTGTAAAATTCAGTGACCGTATCATACATGACACTGGTACCGGCGCTGAAATGAAGAAGGATGTCGTTAAAGCATTTCGGCAACTGGGGATAGATTTTTTGGAGATTGAAAACCCGGTCGCGAGACATTAGAGAGAGGTCGCCGGTATGTAGGGATGCCAGAACTTTCTCTCCCAACTTGGGATGATGCAGGACGTCGCTTGGTCTAAAGTTTCTCCGCCCCAGAATATACAGCAGAATATTGCCGAGGCCGATAAGATCGAGGGCGAAGGGGCGCTCGGGAAGATAAAAATCGTAATCGAAATCAATCCAGCGAAAATGTTTGTCCGCATCGTCAATGAGAATATGATCTCTTCTGATGTCCCCATGCTTAAAACCCCGGTCGTGGAGCAGGATGATTGCCTCCACCGATTTAAGAAAGCGACGCAGGAAATCTTCCGCATGGCATGCCAGATAAGTATCCTGATCACATTCAATCCGGCCGATTGCCGTGTCCAGCCGGGTGCCGCGGATGATATCCAGCACCCGGACCAGGTTGCCGGCGTCATCGAGTACTGAGTACCCCTGCATGAACATTGGGTTACCCTGGACGAGATCCAGGACCTGCCCTTCTTTTTCCGGTCTGCGGTAGCAGGTAACCTTAAAGGGGCCAAGAGTCAGGGTGAAATTTTCATAAAAGACCAGCTTAAGAATCTTCCTTTCCCCCGATTCCAGATCATACACCTTCGGCACCCATTGCTTGGGTTGTTCTTCGATGCCGAATCTGCCTTCTTTAGTATAGCCGACGACCAGAAAATACCGGTTGTCGACATGGATGATGTCCCCATAATCAATACGGGTAAAATCGCTGGTATCAGCAAATATGGTCGGCTGACGCCGGAGGCGCTGCATGGCGTTATGGTTTTTCAGCAGTGGCAGAATGCGAGGCGGGAAGCGGCTCCAGTCAACCATATCTCACCCCACTATCCAGGTGGTGAAATCATTGCAGCGTCTGGCGAGCGCATTGGAGATGGAACCGAATAGGAATTCTTCCGCCTTGGAAACGCCTCGCTTGCCGGTCACCACGGTTCCGAATTGCCCCTCTTTTTGGACGTCAAGAACGGTATCGCTGATGGTTTTACCTTCCGCCATATGGGTTTTGCAATAAACAGTATCCCGGAGAATGTCGGCATTGACCAGAATCTCCAGGCAGCCGGTAAAAATACGTTCTGCCCTGACGATGCTCAGGGTCTGGTATTCCGAGAGGTCGCCGCCGCGCTGATGAAAATCCGGCGGCGGTTCGGGATAGACATGCAGGAGGCAAATCGAGACTTTTTGCACATCGCGGACAATCTGTCCGACATATCTCACTGCCCGCAGTGAAGACTCCATTTCGTCCACTGCGATAAGCATCTTGCGCCAATCGGCCATAGTCTCTTTCTCCCCAATATTGAGTTAGCTGGCGTTGCCCGTCAATAGGCCATCACTGCTGCTCCACTCCGGGTTTCCAGCATTCAAGCAGTTTAATCAGCTCGACCATAGTCTGGTGGGTAGGCACTTTCACCCCATTTTCTTCCGCATAGCGGCAGATCGCCCCGTTCTGGGCGTCGATCTCGGTGGGCGTTTCGTTCAAGATATCCTGCAGCATGGAAGAAAGATTGTTGGCGCTTTTCTCACATGCATCAAAGAGCAGCTCATACAGATCGGGGTAGACCAGTTCGAGGGAGTAGCTCCTGGCCACTGCCCGGCCTTCATCGAGGAGGCGTTTCATCAAGGTGATCGATTCCATCTTGGAGGTAAGCGAGCCATTCGGTACCTGCAGGATAGCCGATACCGGGTTGATCGCGGAATACGTAATCACCTTGCACCACAACCTGCCGATAATCCGTTTGACCATCTGTGTTTCAATGCCGCAGCGATTGAAGACATGGCTGATATTTTCCAGTCGTTTGGAGAAGCTGCCGTTTAATTCGCCGATATAGGTTCGGGCCAGACCGCCACCCTGCCTGACCCGGGCGTCGCTCAGCGCAGTGCCGGACATAAAGGTAATGCCCAGCAGGATGTTTTCTTTGGCGACGATTTTCTCGGCTACTTCCAGGTTGCCAAGGCCGGTTTGAATGCACAGCAGGGGGCAGGACTCGCTTATAAGGTGGGCGACATCCTGAACTGCGGCCAGGGTATCCTGAGATTTTACCAGGAGAAGAACCAGATCCGCCGCAGTGAGAGAGTCGGCGGAAAAAAGGGCTTGAACGGGAAAAGATTCGGCTTCGTCAGGATGTTTATCGTCCTCGGCGACAAGGCCAATCCCCTTCTCCTGCAGGGCGCCAAGGGTAGTCTGGTTAATATCGATCAAAGTAATTTCATTATTCCCTTTGAGTAAAAAATAACCGAACAATCTGCCGATTGCCCCACCTCCGACAATTACAATTTTCATAAATTACCTCCGTAATCTTACAAATTCACATAAAATATTTTTTTGGCATTCTTCCTGGTAATCATTTAGTTGATGGTAGCATATGGGTCGGACTGCCTTGAAATATTTCCGCAGCCTCCGCCTCGGTTTCCGATAAGCTCGGGTGCGGATGGATGGTCAGGGCGAGATCTTCCGCGACGGCCCCCATCTCGATGGCCAGAACCATTTCACTGATCAGGTTCTCGGCGTTTCGACCGGTGATACCGGCACCGAGTATGCGGCCTGATTCCGGATCGGTCAATAGTTTGGTAAAGCCGTCGCTCATGCCCAGAGTCAGGGCCCTGGCGGAATATTTCCAGGGGAATTTCTGGACGCTGCAGGCAACGTTTTCTGCCGCTGCCCGCTGTTCGGTAAGGCCGCACCAGCTGATCTGCGGATCGGTATAGACCACCGCCGGCAGAGCGCGGGCATCAAAGCCGGATTTTATCCCGCTGATGACCTCTGCCGCCACCCTGCCTGCACGGGTGGCTCTATGGGCGAGCATCACCCCGCCCGCGACATCGCCGACGGCATAGATATGCACATCGGCGGTCTGCTGCTGCGCATTGATGCGGATAAAGCCGTGCTGGTCGAGCTGCACCTCGGTATGCTCGAGACCGAGATCGCTGCTGTTGGCGATTCGGCCGATAGCTACCAGGGCCCGGTTAAAACGATGCTGCTCGATTTTTCCGTCCCGCTGCCAGCGGACGGTAACACCGCCTTCCTGTTCCTGCAGGGCGTCCACCTGCACCCCGAAAAGGATATCGTCAAAGAGGCTGGAGAGGCGGTTCTGCACCGGCTGCACCAGATCTTTATCGACCTGGATGAGTAAACGTTCTTCCCGCTCCACCAGGGTAACTCTGCTGCCAAGTGCAGCATAGATCGAACCGATTTCCAGACCGACATAGCCGCCGCCCACTACCAGCAGTTCTTTGGGGATATCGGGAAGGGTGAGGGCGGCGGAGGAATCCATGATTCGCCCCTCCGGAGTGTGCAATATACCCGGCAATTCATTCGGTCTTGAGCCGGTGGCGATGATGCAGTGTTTAAAGCCTACCCCGCTGATATCCGCGCCGGTTATCCGTACGCTGGTTGAACTGTCAAAGCAGGCCGTCCCTGAAACCAGCAGGACGCCGCGCTTCTTGGCCAGGCTGGCCAGCTCGTCCGCCATGGACTTGACTACCTGCTCTTTCCAGGCCCGTATGGCGGTAAGATCAATGGTTGGTTCGCCAAAAACAATGCCCATCTTCCTCGCTTGCCGGGCATCGACAAGAAGTTCGGTGAGGTGCAGAAAAGTCTTGGAGGGGATGCAGCCTTTATGCAGGCAAGAGCCACCGGGAAGGGCGAGGGGATCGACCATGATGACATCGAGGCCAAGATCTGCCGCGCGGAAAGCAGCGCTATAACCGCCCGGGCCGCCACCGATAACCAGCAGGTCGGTATTCATTGCCATATCGCCCATTACCATCGTGCCGTCTCCTCTATATCATAGTAATAAGTAATTCATCGGGATCTTCCAGGGCATCGATCACCAGCCGCAGAAAACGAATCGCGTCGGCGCCGTCAACGACCCGATGGTCGAAACAGAGGACGATCGGCATGATTAAACGCGGAACGATTTGCTGCGCGCCACGCTCATCGGTGATGACTGCGGGCTGCATCCGTCCCTGGCCGAGGCCGAGAATGGCCACTTCCGGATGATTGATAATGGCCGAAAAGGAGTGGCCGCCAAGGGCTCCGGCGTTGGTGATGGTAAAGGTGCCGCCCTGCATCTCTTCTCGGGTGTGGGTGCTGGCGCGCACTCTTTCTATGGCGCCGTTCACCTCGATCGCCAGTTCCTTGATACTTTTGCGGTCGACGTCCTTTATGACTGGTACCATTAAACCTTTTGCCGTATCCACGGCGATGCCTATATTGAAAAAGCGTTTGATAATGATTTCCTGGTTCTGCAGATCAAGACTGGCATTGAAATAGGGATACCTTTTCAGGGCACTGGCGACCGCCTTGATGGCAAACAGGGTCATGGTCAGTCTGCCGCCCTCCGCCTCTATTTCAGCCTTATGTTTTTGTCGAAAGGCTTCGAGCTTGGTGATATCGACACTATCCTGGTTGTGGACATGCGGGATCTGCGTCCAGGAACTGGTCATCTGGTTGGCCGTTGCCCGTCTGATCGAACGAAACGGCAGCCGCTCGATCTGCCCCCATTTGGTGTAGTCCGGCAGGCTGGTGCGGGCAGCAGTTGCGGTAGGTACTGCATCGGGGCTTGCCGGTGCCGGAGTGTCGACTGCGGTGGCGCTCTGACTGTCGGCCGACTTCTGGCGGACATGGCTTTCGACATCTTCTTTGGTGACAATGCCGCTGGAGCCACTCGGAGTTACCCTATGCAGATCGACCCCGAGCTCCCGTGCCAGTCTTCTGGTCGAGGGCGAGGCTGGGACCGGCGTTCTTTTTTGTCGCTCGGTTGTCGGTTGCGGTTCAGACAATTTCTCCGCTTTATTTGCTGCAGTCGGCGGGGTGTCGACCGGTGTCGGCGGCGCGTCACTCTGTTTAGTATCAAGGGTAAAGCTTATCAGCACATCGCCGACTACCGCCATATCGCCGACCTTGACCATAATCTCGTGCACCCTTCCGGTATAGGGCGAGGGAATCTCCACCGCGGCCTTATCGGTCTCAATCTCTATAATCACTTCACCTTCTGTGACAGCCTGGCCAATGGTCACCGGGAGAGCGAGAATTTCCGCTTCATGCACCCCTTCGCCGAGATCGGGTAACCGAAAAGACGTAGTCATAGTTGCTCCGTATGTCGTTTTTATATGGATGTTGACAATGTTCTGCGCGCCGCAGTTGTTATCTTTTTGATACTGGGCAGATAGTTTTTTTCCCGACTGAAGTAGGGAATGATAATATCAAAACCGGTGATCCGTTCTATCGGAGCCTCCAGATAGTAAAAGGCTCCCTCCATGAGTCGGCTGACAATTTCCGCGCCCGGTCCGAAACTGCGGGGCGCCTCGTGAATGACCAGCGCTCGGCCGGTTTTCTTGACCGATTCCACCATAAGACTTTCATCTAAGGGCGAAAGGGTGAGCAGGTCAATGACTTCTGCGGCAATTCCGTCTTTTTGCTGCAGCTCCTCCGCTGCTTCAAGGGCTCGGTGCAGCATTGCGCCATAGGCGATAATGGTCAGATCGTCGCCGGCGCGGGCAATATTTGCCTTGCCGAGGGGCAGGGTTTCTTCTTCCTCGGGAACTTCTTCACGAAAGGCGCGGTAGAGGGCCTTTGCTTCATAGAAGATTACCGGGTCAGGATCGCGGATGGCGCTGACCAGCAGGGCGCGGGCATTGCGCGGCCCGGAAGGGATGACCATCTTCAGGCCGGGGGTGTGCGCCCAGTAGCCTTCCCGGCTTTCCGAATGGTGCTCCAGAGCTCGCACCCCGCCGCCATAAGGGGCGCGCATGACCAGCGGTACGGTAAGCCGTCCCTGTGTCCGCCAGCGCATACGGGCGGCATGGTTTTCCAGTTGATGAAAATTCTGGTAGGAAAAACCGGAAAATTGAATTTCGCAGACCGGTCTCAGGCCGTAGACCGCCATGCCTATGGCCATCCCGACAATTGCCGATTCGGCGAGAGGCGTATCGATGACCCGCTTGTTGCCGAACTGGTCCAACAATTGATCGGTCACCCGAAAAACGCCGCCGTCGCGACCGATATCCTGGCCAAGCAACAGAACTGCATCGTCTTTGGCCATTTCCTGGCGCAGCGCCAGGTTAAGCGCTTCAACCATTGTCATCTTAGCCATGATGCACCTCCGCATCGCCGCCTTCCAATTCACCTGCCAGTTCGTTGCGTTGTTTAATGAGAGAAGGAGGTAGTTCGGCATAGAGATGATCAAACATGGCAAGTGGCGCCCCGAGCTCGGTCATCCGCTGCTCGGCCTGGTCGATAGCTCTCTGGATCTGCGTTTTGACTTCTTCCTCAAGCGCCGCCATCTCATCTGCGGTGATAACCTTTTTCTGCAGCAGATACTTCTGATAGCGAAGCAGCGGATCTTTTTTCTTCCAGGAATCGACCTCCTGTTCCGAGCGATATTTCTTGGGATCGTCGGCGGTGGTATGCATCATGATCCGGTAGGTTACGCACTCGATCAAGGTCGGTCCGCCGCCGGTTCTGGCCCGCTCGACAGCTTCGGCAGTTGCCGCATAGACCGCCAGGATATCGTTGCCGTCCACTTGGATTCCAGGCATCCCATAGGCCACGGCCTTTTGGGCCAGGGTGGCGGAATGGGTCTGTCGGGCCAGAGGGACCGAGATCGCCCACTGGTTATTCTGGCAGATAAAAATGACCGGGGCCTGATAGACCGCAGCGCAGTTCAAGGCCTCGTGGAAATCACCTTCGGAGGTGGCGCCATCGCCGAAAAAAGTCATCACCACTTCATCGTGGTTGCGGTACTGCGCTGCCATAGCCAGGCCAACCGCATGGAGGATCTGCGAGGCGACCGGCACCGACATCGGCATATCGCGCTGATTTTTATCAATAACAGTGCCTTCGTTATAGCCGTTGTAGTAGAGCAGGACACTTTCCGGCGATCTGCCGCGCATGATTTCCGCCGCGGTTTCCCGAAAAGACGGCACCAGCCAGTCGCTGTCGCGCAGCAGTACCACGGAGCCGATCTGCGCTGCTTCCTGGCCTTTTATTGGTGGGAAGGTGCCGATTCGGCCCTGCCGCTGCAAATCAAGCATCCGTTCGTCAAATCTTCGTCCAAAGAGGCTTGCATGGAGCATTTTCAGGTGGACGTCGTTGGCTATCTTCGGCTCCAGCTCGGAATCAAGGGTGCCGTTCTCATCGAGAATGGACAAATGGTCAATATTGTCAGGGAGAGCAAGACGTTTTCGACTCATAAAAGAATCTCCTGGAACGCCATAGAGAAATCATAAATTCTTAAAATATACGCGTACCTTTTCCCTGACAATATACCCATGATATTATGAATTTCAATTGATCAAGTGGTTAACGTATACTGATCGAACGGGATCTGGATTTTATGGCGTCTGGTGGTGAATCGTTATAACAATGGTGGTCAAAAAGGTGGAAGAGTATTAAAATTGGGACTTAAACAGGAAAAATTCCTCCTTAAGATACTGTAGTTCCTGACGCAGCTCCTCAATTTGCCGGCACAGTTCCTCCGTTTGGTCGATTGACCGGCGGTTATCGGCAGCTTGGTCATTTTTGGGTCTGAGAATGTTTGTAGTGCCCGTCTCCTGCGGTTTGCCGCTCAGCAGATGGGCATAGCGAGATTCTTTGCGGCCGGGCTGCCTGGGCAAGGCATTGACTAACTGCATATCGCTAAGATTATTGATGGTCTTCTGGACCTCATCAAGATCCGAAAATGGATAGAGCCGCTCGGTTCGGCTGCGGATTTCACCGATAGTCTGCGGTCCGCGGAGCAACAGGATACAGACAGTCGCCTGTTCGCCGGGAACGAGTTTTAATTCCTTGGCGAAAAGCTGTTCATATTTGGCCACTCGACTGAGGTTGCTTTGTCGGAGCAGTTTTCGCTCTTTTAAGCCATTTACGGCATAGAGTACCGTTGCTTCATCATAGGAAACGACTGGGTCACGATTAGATTTTTGATTGCAGGCGTTGATGAGGGCGTTCAGGGTCAAGGGGTAATAATCCGGGGTGGCAATTTCTTTTTCCATTAGGCAGCCAAGCACCCGGACTTCGTCGTCAGTGAGGAGTATATCCATAGAGTTTACCTGTTCTGTATGGTGGGACGCTCAGAAGATACCGTGGTCAGGACCGGAAATATCGGCCGATACGGTCGATAATAGTCGAGGGCATTTCAAATATCTCAACCAACATTGGCCGCTGGCTGTTTTTGCCGACCCGGGCCAGCTTGAAATCCGAGTAAAACTTTTTGCCGCAGGATGGGCAGGCCATAAGCATTCCCCCAATGTTTTTGGGAACTCGTAACTTCTGGCCACATTTGGGGCAGTCCTTTTCGGTATGATTAGCCATGGTATGCTGTTTACCTCTCTTTACGTCCCGATTCTGATTTTTATATATTATAACCGAAAATGAGCTTTTTCTGGAAATTCTTCCTCCAGGTCGGGTAAAAGTCATGATGTTGTCGTGGATAGTTGCCCGGCAGAAAGCATAACCTGCTGGGAAAACGAACATGTCGCCATGGTGGTCGATTAAATTGATCATCGCAAATTGCTGCTTTATAACTTTGGCAAGACGACTCTGGAAATGAGCTCACGTCAGGTCGCGCTTGATTAGATCCTGGTCATGAATGGATTCTGGCAATTAATCCCATGGCTTCGATTGCCCGGTCGATATCCGTTTCGGTGTTGAAATGGCCCAGGCTGAATCTGACCGCTCCCCGTTGCGCTGTACCGAGGATCTCGTGTACTAAAGGCGCGCAGTGCAGTCCGACGCGGACAGCGATATTGAAATCGGCATCAAGGATGGCCCCGATGTCCTCAGGAGTGACACCATGCAGGTTCATGGTGATAAGGGGCAGGCGATCGTTGAGATCATCGTCGCCGTACAACTCAATTCCGGTAAGCCCGGACAGCCCGCTATACAGTCGGTCCAGCAAGGCCATCTCTTGGTGATATATTGCCTCAAGGTTCCTGCTAAGCAGGTATTCGATTCCCAGAGAAAGGCCGATGATTCCCAAAAGGTTGGGGGTGCCGGTTTCAAGGCGATGGGGATAGAGCAGGGTAGGTAGCAGATTCTCCGATTCGGTCCCGGTTCCGCCAAAGCGGGTGGGGCTGATGTCCACATCGGGATGAACCGCCAGGCCGCCGATGCCGGTCGGTCCGTAAAGCGATTTATGGCCGGTGAAGGCGATGATGGAGGCCTGCATCGCGGTCATATCCACCTTGATATGGCCGGCGCTTTGTGAGGCATCAACGAGCAAAGGAATTCCATGCTTTACACAAATGGCGCCGATTTCGGCCACCGGCTGGATCGTTCCCAGCACATTCGAGGCATGGGTGACGATGACCAGGCGTGTTTCGGGTCGTATAGCGGCTGCGATATCATCAGGATTAATGAATCCCCGGTTATCAAAGGGAATCAGGCTGCAGGTGATGGTCTGCTGTCGCTCCAGGTGATAAAGTGGCCGCAGCACGGAGTTGTGCTCCAATCGGGTGGTGATGACATGATCCCCGGGGTGAACCAGTCCAGCGATGGCCAGGTTCAATCCGTCGGTGGCATTGGCGGTAAAGATTATCCGATCCGGATCGGGGGCGCCGAAGAAGTCGGCGAGTTGTATTCTGGTCTGTAGGATAGCCGCTTCGGCTTCGGCTGCCAGATCATAGCTGCCCCGGCCCGGGGAGACACCGATCCGCTGGTATTGCCTGAGCATCCGCTCAAGTACTTCGGGGGGCTTGGGGAAGGTGGTGGCCGCATTGTCCAGATATATCATCGTATCGTCCGTTACAAACAGGCCTTCGGGTTGGGCAGGCCGGCCAGCCGTCTTGCTCCGAGCCGTATACCCTGCACGAACATACTTTCCAGGGCCAGAAGGGACATTCCCGTACCTTCTTTTAGATCCTTGTTCATGGGAGCTCTACCGTGATAGAAATAGAACTCCCGCATAAAACGGATGACCTGCCACTGTGACTCGTTGAACGCGGTTATCCCGGATTCCCTGGCCAGTTCCGCGGCAACCTCCTCGCTCCAGTCTTCGGGATCCCAGAAAAAACCTTCCCAGTCAAAGTAGATGTCGCGACCGGCGATATTGCGAAGCTGCCGGTCGCGTCCTGAAGGACTGCTGTCTGGTGCATTTGCTGCATCTGTTGCCGACATTTTTTTACTACTCTGTTCCGGCTGCCGCCAGGGCCGCCTTGATTTTATCCGGGGTCGCAGGCAACTCGGTAATCAGCACGCCGCAGGCGTTGTTGATGGCGTTGACAACGGCAGGCGCGGTAGACACCATGGACATCTCGCCGACTCCTGTCGCCCCAAGGGTGCCTCTGATCCGCTCGGTTTCGCGAACAATTACCGCCATATCAAAGGCGGTCTTCATGGTTGGAAATTTGAACGTCCGCCAATCGGTGGTTTTGCCGGCAATGAACTGCTCACGCAGCGCATAACCGACACCCATATCCATGCCGCCTTCGAGCTGTCCCTCAAAATTCTGCGGATGAATAACCGGTCCGGCGTCAACGGCGACGGTCATCTTGATCACCTTGACCTCCCCGGTCTCGGTGTTTACCTCGACTTCGGCCATCTGGATGGCGTGGACATCAGAATCCGCCGACGGACCCTGGCCGGTGACCGGATCGAGTGTGGCTGTTGCCACCGCCGCTTTGGTACCGGTATAGCGGGTTGGACATTTGGCGTCGATGAAGGCCTGATAGGTCTTGGAACCGGTTTTATCCATCGCTGCCTTTAACTTCTTCAGGGCGTCAACGGTGGCCCCGCCGATCATATAGGTAACCCGGCTGCCGGAGGCCGGGCCGGCGGCAGTTGTCCTGGCGGTGGTCCGGGTTACAGCACGCACCTTGTCAAGGGACAGCTCAAGAACCTGGGCGGCCAGCTGGGTAAGCATGGAATCATTGCCCTCACCCGGATCAGCAGCCGCGACATACATGGTGACGCCGTCATCCTGCTCCAGCTCTACTGCGGCCATGGATTTATCGCCTGGAAAACCGATCCCGAATGCCGCCGCGCCCAGGCCGACGCCGCGCCTGATCGGGCTGTCGGTCTGCCTTTGGGACGCCTCTTGCAAGCCGCGTTCATAGTGCGGCTGGATGGCATCACAGAGTTCGACGAAGGGCCATTGTTCAACGACCTGGCCCGTGGCCTTGGTCAGTCCCGGCGCAAGGGTGTTGAGGCGCCTGAAGGCCAGCGGATCCATGTTCAGCTTGGCCGCCAGCAAGTCCATGGCGCATTCCAAGGCGTAATGGGCCTGTGGCGGACCGGCACCTCTCGCGGCACTGCCCCAAGGATTATTGGTATAGACCAGCTTTGATGCAACCTCGATGTTGGGGATATAGTAGGAGCTCGAAAGCATATGCAGCGCTCGATTGATGATAACATTGCCGATGGAGTTGTACGCGCCGTTGTCAACGGTAATATCCATGGCCAGGGCGGTCAGTTTGCCGTCGGCGTCGGCGCCGAGCTTAATATGCATCTCGAAGGGATGCCGTTTGGAGGTGATCAGCATCGATTCCGAAAGACTCGGTCGATAACGGACGGCTCGCTGAAACTTTAAAGCCGCAGCCCCGGCAATTCCCTCGGTAAAGATCTCCAGTTTAATCCCGAACTGGCCGCCGGAGAACGGCTCTTCATAACGGATATTTTCATAGCCCAGCGCCGCCTGCAGCGTGGCCATATGCAGATGAATATTGATGCTCCTGCCGATTACCACCAGCACCGCATCCTCACCGACTCCTTCCAGGTAGGCGATGCTGTTTTCCGGTTCCAAAGGAGCTTGATGGTTGATCTGGGTCGTAAAGTGATTTTCGATCACCGCAGCAGCCTCGGCCATGGCTTTTGCGGCGTCGCCTTTGATAATAGGCTGCTGAAAACAGAGATTCGGGCGGTCGGCATGGAGCTGTGGCGCCGCAGCGGCCATCGCCTGCTTCGGTGAGTCGAGTACCGGCAGCAGTTCATATCTAACCTTTACCGACTCCACCGCCGCCAGGGCCTGCTCGCGGGTTTCGGCAACCACGACGGCAACGGCGTCACCCAGAGTGCGAACACGATCCTCGCAGAGGAGAGGCCGGTCTTCCACAATATATTTTAAGCGGTTGGTGCCTTTGATGTCTTTGGCGGTCAAGGTGCCGATGACGCCGGGCATCGCCTCTGCGGCCGAGCAATCGATGGATTTGATTTCCGCATGCATATGCGGGCTTCTTACTACCGCGATTTCGGCGGCCCCGGGCATGACTATATCGGCGGCAAAGGGTGCTGTCCCGCAGGCCTTGGCCAGAGCGCTTGGTCGCGGGTGAGATACGCCCATTTTGGGATCGGTTGGTTTGGGTCGAATGTCATCCGGGTTTATTTCTTTTCGTAAAAAGCGTGCTGCGAGCTGCACAGCTTCGATGATCTTGACATATCCCGTACAGCGGCACAGGTTCCGGCGCAGGCCATGCTTGATCTCCTCAGCGGTTGGGTTTGGATTGGCTTCCAACAGGGCCTTGGTGGCCATGATCATGCCCGGGGTACAGAAGCCGCACTGGATGGCACCGGCCAGGACAAAGGCCTCCTGGATCAAATGAGGATTTGCCGGAGTGCCTAAACCTTCAACGGAGATGATATCCGCTCCTTCCAGATTCTCCACTTTGGTCAGGCAGGACAGGACTGCCTTGCCATCGACGACGACCGTGCAGGCGCCGCACTGGCCTTTGCGATCGCAGGACTGCTTGGTACCGGTGAGCCGAAAGTGCTCGCGAAGCAGGTCCAGCAGTACCAGTTTATCGTCGGCGATTACCTGCTGGGCACAGCCATTGATAGTTACGTTTATCTTCTTCAAAATATCATATCTCCCCTTACGAAAAAGTCACGTTACTTTAATTGTTTAATGTTCAATACGCTGTTCAACGTACTGGAGATCTGAAAACATAGCAGATGCACAATAAATTTGCACTTTTTTGTATCTGTATTCTTGAAGGAAATTCCTTGATCAGGCTCCCTCATGTAAGACTGGGATGATATCGACTTTTTTCTCGCAAAGCCGGTACCATCAAGGTGCAAACCGATGATATCCTGTTGCTTAGAAAGAGCCACCAGCCTGGCCATAATTCTTTCGTGGATGAGGAGGGAAAATTCCATCCCATAACCATCGGCTGCTCTATCCACTGATGATGCGGAAGTTTTAAAATTTGTTGTTAAACATGCTGATATGGTGGGATTGTCGTTTGCTAATACAGTTCCCAGCAAGGAACGTCAGTTTTTGTCGAGCAAACAGTTCATCGGTAGGCTTTTCTTCATCCAGAGCCCATCTAAGCGAGGGCCCAGAGCATACAGCTTGCATCAGTCACGGAATGACAAAACCAGAGCTCGAAGTTAGCCGATGTTGATTATCTTTTACGACGCCATCAAGAAAGAAGTAACCGTATTATCGTCCTTGCTTTTTCCGGCAGGAGTTGCAGGGTATGGATGTTGCTGTCATCAAAACGATCGGAAACCATCAGCGCTCCCTGGGAACATATCTGTGTCCGGTGGCAGCCCCGTACCTTGATGTAGATGGACCCACTGCTATTCGGTATGTCCTTTGGCAGTGCCCGCAGATCAACGACGATGGATTCACTATCAAGTGAGAGCTTTCCGAAATAGAAGGCGGCAGCCTGACGCCAGCAGGTATCAAAATTTTCGGCCAAAATACGCTCAGGGCTGGCTGTCCCGGTAAGCAACATTTCTGCCCACCCATCAACGATATCATTGTTACGTTCTGGATCCGGGTGGAGCAGGTTCCCCCAGTGCAGAGGCAGGATTGGTCCGAAAAAATCCCAACTTGGTGGAGCTGCTGAGACGTTCCAGGGAACAGGGGAAAGTCCTCGTTCCAAAACACCCACACCGCACTCCCAGGTGATTTTTTCATGATGTGGCGGAGCGAAGCGTCGTGCCCGGGAAAAGCGGGTTATCACATTACGAATGCCGTATTCTTGCAGGAGTGCCTGTATTGATTCTTTGTTGTTGCCAAAACTGTGGTTGAGAGCTGGAGGGAAAAAAAGACGAGGAAATTCTGAAAATCCGTTTTGTTCGAGAATCTTGCCGAAAGCCTCAAGATGAGACTTGATCACCTGTCTTGATCGTATATTTCCGTGCCGGTCATGGAATTCGGAGCGCTCCATCTTTCCCTCATGCCAGAATTCATGACAAAGCGCGTGCAGTCCCAGTTCGAGGGAGCCTCGCTGGTGGCGCAGATATTCTGCCGCTTCATCAAGCCACGGGCCCTGATTAATCAGGTTGTTCCATTTATTGTCCATCCAGGTGGCGCCCGTTATACCCCCCAGGCAGTTGTTTCGGTCCCATTCACAGAGCACCATTCCCAGACCAATACGTACGTCAAGTTTGTGGGCCAACCGGCCAAGGGCCTGGTAATCCGCCAGACAGTGACGCCTGGGAAAAGCGTTACGGTACGGTTGCTGAGCGGCTGAGCCATCTTCTCCTTGCCACCAGCCGACATCCTCAATGATTGGAAAAATCGGCATAGGCAAAAAAACATCGATATTCTTGTAGGTGACATGTTTCATTTCCCTCCTCACAAGCTGATCCAACGCCTGATAGCCGGGCCGTCCCGCCGAGAACGTACCAGATCAATGTTTTTCCAGGTGTCGTATTCAAGTGACTCGCTACGGGGATCCCAGTTGTGTGACTTTCGTGAAAAAACATGCCAGACAAGCGACTCCATCCCTGCGCCCCATTGGATTTTGAACCGACAGGTGGGTGCATCGGGAGAGGAACGACCAAAATCGAACCACTTGCAGTGATTATTGACCGCATATTCGAGCATTGACCAGTAAAGCAGCATGTTAGGGCAGGATGGCCGACAACTCCGCAGAGAAGAAGCCCAGGGATTGTAGAGAGTCTCATTATGCAGCAGGACGACAGCTGCTGCTGCAGGTTTGGCATGCAGATAGATGACAAGGATTGCGGCTCGAAGAGAGTCGCTGTCTATAAGGCTCTGAAAGAGTTGCGGGGCATGAACGGGTGAGCCGAGATCACGCATGTTTTCCGAGAAAACCGCATAAAAATCCTCCAGCAATTCTGTGCCACCTGCTTTGGCTCTACAACCACATCGGCGGGATTTGCGGATTTGATTGCGAACTTTGGCGGAAAGGTCCGTCCAGAGACCATCCACTGAGGTGGGAAGCGAACGGACGAGCCCCGTCTTGAAACAATGGGGTGTATAGCACCATCTGTCGTCGATGGTCTGTTGCTGCTGAAAAAAGGATTGAAAAAAAACTCCATCCTGACGTAACTCCAGATGGTCTGCCGCAAGCTCGTCAGCAAGCGTCAGCGCGGCAACGAGCAGTCGACGACTACTCTCCCAATCGTCTGCCAATATGCCCGCCGCATCGGTGTAGGGGAGCGATATCAAACGCCTTTGTTTATCTGGCGGGTCAAACAGAACCAGGGGACAGATGCCGCTCATTCGGTTTATCTGTGGATTTAATGCGGCCAGCCGGAAGATCGGCAGGGCGTAGGTTGAACCAAGACTTTCTCCCCAATCGAAAAGATGGGAATATTTTGCCGCAACATTTTCAGCCGCATATTGATTCCATTGTTTTTTTTGGGGACTTTCTAAAATATCTATCATGCTGGCAATCTTTTACCGAAAAACACAGCAGGTTGTATGTCATTATAGAAAAAAGCGATAAGGGGCTTTTTTCCTATAAGAACAACATATTGGTAATATTCTTCTTTCCGACTATATTCCTTGGCAACCGATCAGCAAAGAAAAGCAATTCCATATACATTATAAATTCCATAAACATTATAATATGTACCTGTCTACCGAACAACGCACATTTGCAAACATTCGCCGACCTCTTAATAGACACAAGGTAATGTCTCTTTTGGAAAAAGGCAGTGGCGAATTCAATGAGGACGTCCTGCTTGAGGAAGGTGATCTTCTCGGGGTCTTTGATGGGGCGACGAGCTTGGACAAACGCCGTTTTAAAAAAGGACTGACCGGCGGTTTACTCGCCGCAAGGACGGCTGCCCAGTCTTTTCAAGGCAATCGGTGTCCCCTTGACCAACTGGCCAAAGAGGCAAATAGAAGTATTCAAACAGCACAGTCTAATGAAAGCATCGGTCTGGACGAACGGCATAAACTCTGGTCTACCAGCCTTGCGGTCGTTCATTTGGCTGGAAACCGACTAGAATATTGTCAGACGGGCGATGCTCTCATCCTCTTCATTTTTAAGGACGGCAGTTACAAAATGATTACCCCGGATATCGACATTGACCGGGATACGCTGCAGTTATGGAAGGAGATGCAGGTGTCCCCAGATGCTCTCATCCACGAGGTCCTGGCCGAACAGATTCAGAAAGTACGCTTGGAAATGAACATCAGTTATGGGGTATTAAATGGTGAACCCGAGGCCTTGGAATTTATTCGCCACGGCTATGAGGATCTTACCGATGTCAGCGACATCCTGCTTTTTACCGATGGGCTGCAGCTCCCCCGAGAGAACCCGCTGGAAGAACAAGACTGGCAATCCTTTGTCGAGCTCTATCACCAGGGTGGTCTTCAGGTCGTCCGCGATCATGTGCGGCATCTGCAACAGCAGGATCCTGCTTGTCGTAAGTACCCCCGCTTCAAGATTCACGATGACATCGCTGCAGTAGCAATCAGCTGCTGAGCACCTTCTCGTAGGCCAGATTTATTCTCCCGAAAACTGATTTCCAACCAAATAGAGAAGTAATCTTTTTTATATTCCTCGGATCAGGCGAAGGTGACAAAAGCACCCGGGCCGCCATGGAGGTGATCGCTTCCCTCAAACGCTTCTCGACGAGAGGCAGATCTTCCGGTTCAGGACGATCAATCTTTTTCATGACCGGCAGTTTTATGAATTGGACAAGATCAGCTTCTGCGTCGCCAAGCAGTTCCTTACACCCGGGAAGATCGGTAGTTAGGATTCGACAACCGGAGGCAAGTGCTTCAAGCAACACTAGCGGCAATCCTTCATAAAAAGAAGGCAGAATGAAAAGATGGCAGCTTCCCATCAACCGAGCCAGTTCCTGTTGGCTTATCCGGCCATGAATAGTTACTAAAGCACCCGCTTTTTCTGCCAGTTCCAGGCAATATTGTTCCTCTTCCCCGGTTCCGGATCCTGCAAGATGAAGATGTACTCTTGCGCCACCCAGGGATTGCATGGTCCGCAAAAGTACATCAACCCCTTTAGCCAAACTGAGCTTGCCGGCATAGAGCATCTGTACCGGAGGAGACTTGCGCTTTTCCTGCATGGTGAAAAGAGTTTCGTCATAACCACCGCCGACGATATCGATTCGGTGCGAGGCTATGGAGTAGAGCTGCTCGATTTTGACTGCCTGATCACCACTCAGTGCAAGCACCCGGTCAATTTTTTGGCAATGGGGCAGGACTCTGTCTTGTAGATGCGAACACTGCAGAAACTGGCGAAGATCCGTAGAGTGGCAGGATGTCACCATGGGGATGGTGGGCATGAGTTTTCGGGCAACTGCACTTGCAAGCCAGAGATGGTGGCTGTGGATAATATCAGGAGAAAAATCACCAACCGCAAGTTCCATAACCTCACCAAACACCTGCTCATAGGCATTAATTTGAGCAGGTGAAAGTGTTCCGAAGACAGAACTTGGGTAGGGCATGACGTCGCTCATACCGGGAATTATATAATCCAGCACCCCCTGTTCGAAGTGAACAAAACGGCAGGACTGCGTCTTGATGCAGTCAAGCTGAGGCACTCTGTTGCCAGAGATTCCCGCTACAAGAAAATTCTGATGGCCGGCAACCGTAGCCTGGTGGATAATATTTTGCAGGTAAAATCCGCTGCCGGTACTTTCCGGATACTGACTGATGATGTGGAGAATCTTCATCGGTAAAATTTCCCGTTATACGGGGTCAGGTATATCTTTTTCTGAGACTCTTCGCTGCCTCCACAATGGCGCAGAGCTTTTTAAAGGCCACTTCCTCAACATTCACTGAACGGCTGGCAAAGCAACCAAAACCGCAATCTGTATTGAGAAACAATTGGTTCGGTTGGTAGAATTCGAGTGCTTGCTCGGCCTTGCCGATAATATATTCAACTGATTCAACTGAATCGGTCCGGGGATTGACCACACCAAGCCCGAGTTCCCTGTCTGAGAGTGCCCGACCAACAACCTTTATATCACCTGCACGTGGAGTTGCATACTCAAGCACAAACTGGTCGATCTTCATTCTTTCGAGGGCTGGAAGTAGTTTGGCATAGTCCCCGGTTAACAGAACATCTTCCTGTTTACTCCAGTTTCCCCTGCAGATGTGCACTCCGATCCGTATGCCATCAACATCCTTGGTAATCCGATTGATCAGTTCAGCTGCAAATTTAAGTTCCTTACCCGCATCCCGGCGGGTAGCAAGAGTCGCTCACATAAATGTTCGTCTCTCACATTCCTCGGACATTGTCAATTCGGTAAGTACGGGTTCATCAAACTGGACGAAGTCACAACCGGCATCGCGCAACTCAATCAACTCTTCCCTCAAGATGTTGACAATGTCATCCGCCATTTTTTTATGATTTCGATAAACTTTGCGAGTGAGGGCGCTAACCCACATAGACCGTGTCAGCAAGTAGGGTCCAGGAAGGGTTATCTTGACTGGTTTTTTTGTTAAAGAGCGCAGGAATCGAAAATCCTCCAGTGCAAGAGGTTCTCTACGGGTCAGTTTACCGGTGCAGGTCGGGTTTTTTATAGCAGATGCCGGCATGTCCATGGTCCGAAGCATCTCCTCAAACTCTGCTTTATCCTCCACATAATCAAGCATGTCCGCAAGTGACATCAGTTGGGTGCCTGCTACTTTATCAGTAATAAAGGCATAAAAACTTTCCCGGCGATGCTCCCCATCCACCAGGATATCAAGCCCTGCTTTCTCCTGGAGTTCCACAGTACGTTTGATCTCGTTTTCAGCGACAACGAGGTAATCCTTTCTGGTGATAGCGCCTTTTTGGTAACCTCGCAATGCCTTTAACATCGTTTTTGAGCGCGGCCATGATCCCACCTGCGTTGTTAAAAATGTTTGAACCATATTTGTTACACCAGGGCAAGTTTAATAGTAAGAACAACTGCCTTCTGCAGTGTTGCAGCAAGAGGAGACCGGCTGACGGTGCGTTGCCACGCAGCTTTCACTTTTTCTTCGTCGTCAAATGTTGAGGCAAAGCATTTGAGCTCGATCTCCTTGATAGACGGATCTCCTTCTTCCAAACCCATATGGGCAAGGATATTGTTGAGTGAGCCGCTAAGAGATATTTCTATGTCATCAACTTCCAGATTATCTTTGGCACATTCCGTGGCAAAAGCCGTACTGAGCGATCCGGCAAGCGCCCCAAACAGATACTCAATGGCGCAGGGGTATTTGTCCTTTTCCTCAAAACTCACAGGCTGGCCTATTTCAAAGGAGAAATTTCTCGTATAGACCGTCGATTTCAAATGTCCAGTGGAACGCGTTCGCAACCTCCAATGGTACTTTTTGGCCAGTTCTAAATCCTCTTTAAAAGCCTCTTCTTCCGGTTTTAGGCCACTGCCTCGTTTGACAAAAAAACGGGTATAACCTTCTGCTGCAACTTTGCCCAGATATTCATGACCGGACATCCGGCACCAGGGCGGTAAATCGTCGGCTACTGTCGGTTCCCGGCTGCGCATTTCGAGAATGCCATCAATCGGCGTTTTTATCATCTGCTCACGGATGAGGAGGATCAGACCGGAACCGCAATCCAGATCTCCACCATCGAAAACAATATCAGGCGTAATCAAGTTCAGTTCTCTGTCCATAATTGGATGTTCCTCCTTTGGCCATGATTGTTAACCCCGCCAGGCATGGGGGCTATTAATAGTACCCCCCCTAGAGGGATGTAACTTCCTTCACGAAAAAATTCCTTCACGAAAAAATTAGAACATTTTTTCTAAGTCACTAATAACCGACGCAGGGCGAACCTGCGGAAAGCCACTCGACCAGGGCGGCACCACCTGCAGGAGTCGCTCCTTCCACCAGAGTTTTTTCGGTGATCCCCCGTTTTTTCATACAAGGAGTGCATACATAAATTTTTCCACCGGCTTTAATGAATTTATCGATCAAATCCTTGAGTGGTGCAAATGGAGCACCTTCATCTACTCTTTCAATTTCCTCAGGTACTGCACACCAGACGCCGTCTGAACTCAGGAAAACCATAGTCTCTTTTTCACTGCCCTGGGCAGCATTGGCCACGACGAAACCAAGAGTTGCTTTGTCGGGATCAGTCTTACAATGGGTAATGGATACGCAAAAGGTGTTCGACATTGTTATTTCCTCAGTAAATGGGGTTTAAGGGTAATCAGATAATAAGGGTGTTCCATCTTGGTCAGCTCGTTTTTGGTCATCCGACACCAGGCTGGTAATTCGACAGGTGCACCAGGGTCGCGGGAAATTACCAAAATCCTGAGGCCCGGTGGCTGATCCCGGATATAAAGATACAGGTTAACGATAACCCGGCCGCAGGTCTCATCGCCGCCGTCAAATTCGTCATTAAATTCCCAGTCGGGCAGTCTTTGTTGATCCTGCTGATTGTCTGCGGTTGCAACTCCCACCAGTTTTGGCGGGCAGGAAAATGGTTTATCGCTATTATTTGGTAAATTCATCAAGGCAGTCCTGCAAAAGAGTGGCGCTGGAGGCCAAAACCGGACCACCCCCCAAAACTATCGCCATGCCGGCAGCTTCAAGGATTTCCTTCCTGGTACAACCGGCTTCAAGTGCTTTCTGGCAATGAACTGCAATACATTCTGTACATTGTGAATACAAGGCTATGCCGATTGCAATCAGCTCTTTTTCACGATATGTGAGTGCACCGTCTTTGGTGGCCGACCCCATGAAACCTGCAAGTGCCGGAATGGATTCCGGCATTGCTTCCGACAATACAACCATTCCCTTCTTAAAGTTCTGAACAATTTCTCTTGCCGATGGCATTACATTCTCTTTTTTCTAAAAATTGGTTTAAACCACACAGTCCCCATCATCCTTTTTCAAACAACTCCTTGTATGGCCAGCCGGCGATGCCTTTTTCAAGGATATAGATTTTTTCTGAAGGGACATTCTTCTTTTGCATATAGTCGTAACAGCGCTTTGCTCCGCCTTCTCCGCGAGGGCAAACAATCACGACATCTTTCCCCGATTCCTGAAACAGTTGAACGGCTTTGTCGATCTGTGCACGCTCAGCTTCTGTCTTTACCGGATAGGCATAGGTAGCGATTGAACCGGGTAAATGATGCTCCTTAAATTCTTTTTCAATCTGAATATCGACGATAATGATTTCACTTCCTGTTTCAATTCTGCTTTTCATGTCTTTTGCAGCAATATAGTTGTAGTCTCCAGCACAAACAGTAATTACGGCTCCTAAAACAAAGAACATGACTAAAGCCAACAATCTCATAACTATTCTCCTTAATATTCTAGTTAATTAGGCATAATTGTCATGAAGACAATTATGCAGTTTCCTCTGGGATTGAATATTGTTCATAGGCAGTTGAATGCCACTACAAAGACATACTGTCTACTCAAAATATTCATATACTACAAATAGGAATACTTGATTAACATTCGACCTTCAATCCGCCTTTCCGATGCATCGCAACAGGGTCCGTACAATTTTGCCAGGACATACCAATTGCCTTTCAACTAAACATAGGGATTATCTATTTGACATATTTTAACTAATGATGAATTTTAAGTAATTTTAGCTCTGAATCAGATCTATGACATGTATGTTTTAAACGGGGATTGAAAACCTTGCGTTACCTGCATATTTCCAAGAATATTGACAGATACATTGGAAGACTGCGAATAAAAGGCAGACAAGGTGCTTCGGCGGCATCACAATATATGGTAATCAAAGAATATATCAGACAGGGCAAATGGCGCAGTAATGTTATTCATTGTAAACGGACTAAGAACGGAGAATACAGGCTAAAGAATTGTGTCAAATATGATCTTGGCCACGGTTATCGACTTGTAACTGTGAAAGATGGCAATAATCTTTTCATTACTTTTATCGGCAGTCACGATCAGACAGATCGTTGGATTGAAACCCATCGCTATGACTGCTTCTGTGAAGACCACTCGCAGTATTTCTCTGAAATAATCGATATGGATGAAACTGTTACGACAGATCAGCTTTCAGAATCTCTCCCCCACAGCTCTCCACTTGAATCGGATGAGTATGAACAACAGCTTATAGAAAAAATGGATGAGACAGTGCTGAAAATGGTTTTCCCGGGATTATTTCGCCAACCGGACCAGGGGCCGATAAAGATCAATGTGAAGAAATGATGGTAAGGTGGGCGACACTGAAGCCATTCGCGTGATTGAAAACCCTACGAGTGAGAAGTGGCCGCGAAAAATTGAACAAGCTTTTGGATGAAATACATCCGTCAACCAAAAACCTTAAAGATGGGTCAGACAATTGGGACAATAAATGATTTCAACCGTACAAGATTTGTAATGGCGAACCTCGGAATGAGAGTATCAAATTGGCTTAAGACTATTTCTGAGCAGGCAATCACTGCAACTGAGCATTAAATTTGATATTGCGAACTCTACAGTAAACCGTTTTTGTCTTTCTCTAAAACATGAGGTGTTTCCTGTAAATCGCTTATCTCCGCTAAGGGATAGCTCCACCCTCCTGAAATCTTTCTATGTTTATAATTTTTTTCCTTCCAGTACTTTTCTCATTTCAGGGCAATGTTCGCATTAAGGATGGTTATAACCACCGTATTGTGTTGCTAGGATTTGGAGACAGCTGATTGATTCGATTCACAGAAGGAAGGTTAATTAATGGCCTGTTTAAAAAGATGAGTAAACTGTCCCTGGATTTTGATCCCCAGATTTTGTTCCAGTTTGGTCGTTTAGGTATCTGGAAGATCCTTTTTTTTCTTCAGACCAAAAAAACTGGACAAGTGAATAGGATCGTCAGTTTACTGCAGATCCTGAGTTATTTTTCTCACTGTTTCAAGGAGTGGAGGGATTTTACGTTTGCACGTAAAAAAAACAGTTTCCGCATGCAGATCCGCATAGTGGTGGGTGATGATATCACGCATACCCATGGCTTTTTTCCAATCGACTTCAGGATATTGGGAAAGTAGCTTTCCACCAGTGATTTTTTTCGAGATTTTTCAGTGACTCTCCTATAACGATCAGCATCATGCAGATGGAGTCCAATTTTTCGACTCCGGCCGGACTATCGGTGAAGTCGGAAGCTTGGTGTATCACCTGGAAACGGCTACAGATTTTGATTGCGGCCCCCTCTATCTGTCGCAAGACTTCCAGGCAGAGCTCTCGG
>CAVPXN010000014.1:0-284928 GCA_963709745.1 uncultured delta proteobacterium | reverse complement strand
TTGACAAATTCCTTCATGCCGAAGCAACCGTATTCACGTCCGCAACCGGAATTCTTGACGCCGTCAAAAGAATTGATGCGGATCGTCTCGGTATCGAAATGGTTGCGAGCGAGTTCTATGGCCTTGTCCTCATCTTTTGTAAATATTCCGCCACGTAGACCACAGCGACTGTCGTTGGCAATGCGCATTGCATCTGCGTCATCGCTCGCCTTGATGACCGAGGCAACCGGCCCGAACAGTTCATCGTCATAGGCCGGAGTACCGGGCTGGCAATTGGCGAGAACGGTGGGGAGACTGATAGTACTTTTTTGCGGCATATCCCGTCCTCTTGTTCGAAGTAGAACCCATGAATGGACATTTAATCTTTGAGCTGGTTTGCCTGTTTAGGCAAAGCAAGACCTGCCCTAATCATAAGCTAAAGCAAGTATCATACCACGCCATGACCTTATTTCTTGCAAATACATGAAGGGTGGCTGATCGGGCTTGTTGTCTACAACTGGTATATGTGCAGACAAAAGTCTTCAGTCAGGGAAGGGACAGGACAATTCACAAGCAGCATCTTTAGTCTTTTTATTGCAGGAAATATCCTGTAATGCTGGACATGGGCAATGTTGTTCAGTCTTACAGCGACCATCGGTGGGGACCGAGATCACAAAGCAACAAAATCTTATTGTAGTGGCGGAGCAAAAAGCTCTAACTGAAATCGCGCAACAGAAAATTCTTATTGTATTAGCGGAACAGAAGGTTGCCACTGAACGAGAGGCCCTGACAGAGGTTAAGGAGCGATTGAAGAACTAGGTCCGTGATCCTGGCAGTGCTTCTACGACGCAGGCATTATTTAATATCGGCAATAAACGTATTAGACAAAGCAATAGCTGCATTCATCTCTTTTATCAGCGTATCGATTTGTCCTTTGAGCCCGGCAAATTCGCCATGCAAAGAGCCTATCGCCTGCGCATTGAGGTTGTGTTTCAAGAACAAGACATTGTCGTGGAAAACCTTAAGAACCGGGGACATGCTCGCCTCGGCCCGATGCATGCTGATCAACATATCCTTATACCTCTTCATGGTATTTTTCAACTTATCCGCGCTGGATCTGCGAAGGTCCGGGTTCTGGTACTCTTTCAGTTCTTTTTCCCATTCATTAAAAAGGTCCTCGGCAACCGACTCGACCTTGTCAATGGAACCGGAGACTTCGTGGGCGGCTTCCGCACTCCTGTCGTATTCTCTGCTCAGTTTGTCATAGGCAATCTCAAGATCTGTTTCCTGCAGTTTTACCATTGAATTGAACTGTTCAAGTGCCGATTTAAACTGTATCTGGGCATCAGTCTGAGCATCCCGTGCATCTTCAACCCGATCAACCATTATGTCTCGCTTATATATCCCTACCTTTTCCATGGCGCTGTAATACGTTTGGGAGCAAGAAATCAACCACAGGAGGATAGATACCGAACAAAACAAAACACAATACTGGTTTTTCATGATTTTTTGAAATATCATTCGCTCTTTCCTATATGAATTGGCTACTGCTGCCATGTTTCTCTTTTTTTCGACCTATTTAGGAGAGATAAGGTAGAAATTTCATCTCGAGAAGGTTTAAAAGCTTTAGCTCTTGACTCTGAACAATCATTCTATATGCTCCTTTTTCCCAGGAGCAAGTGTAGCTTTACTTTTTCAAGCAACGTTCGATTCGCATCAACAGCTCCTCAGTGTCGCAAGGTTTGGTCAGGTAGTCGTCAGCGCCAAGACGAAGAACTTGGCTTGCTGATTTTGTAGAACCACCGGTCAGGATGATCGCGCAAATATCTGGATTGATTTTCCTGGCTATAGTCAGTACCTCAACACCATCCATTCCCGGCATTAACAGATCGATAACTGCTATATCAAAATATTGTGCCTTAAGCAGTTCAACAGCCTCTTCTCCGCTTGAAGCAGTAAGGACCTCGTAACCTTCACACTCAAGATCTTTTTTAAAAGCCCTTAAGATGAGTTCTTCGTCGTCTACCAGTAAAATTTTATTCCCTTTCATCAGATCCTCCTTGTATCGGCAGAATAACCGAAAATACAGTTTCCTTTCCAGGTTCACTGTGCACGGAAATCTCTCCCCCATGGGCTTTGATAATGCCGTAACTGACCGGCAGTCCCAGTCCAGTACCCTTAATTGCAGCTTTAGTGGTGAAAAATGGTGCAAAAATCTGTTCTTTATTGGCAGGTGTGATTCCGCAACCTGTGTCATAGACACGGATTGTCACGGTATTTTTAAAAGATTCAGTCTCGAGGGTTACAGTTCCCCCTTCGCCGCAGGCATCAGAGGCATTGTTCAGTAGATTCAGGAAGACCTGCTTTAACTGGTCGGCAACAGCCATAACTTGCGGCAGATCATCAGCGTAGCTTTTCTTTATTGAAATCCGTCGTCTTACGTATTCTTCCTTGACTAACATAAGGATACTGTCGAGGGCTGCATGGATATCTACCGGAGCTTTTTGGCCGGCAGTGGGACGATTGAAATCCTGCAGATTTTTAATGAGGTCTCTCATCCGCTGACATTCCTTTATTGCCAGGTCAATCAGCTCTGCATCATCGTCATCCATTTCGGCTCTTTTTTTAACTCCTTGAATGATAGCCATAACTCCTTGCAGGGGATTATTGAACTCGTGAGCGATAGATGCAGAAAGTTTGCCTATGGAGCTCATTTTTTCAGCGTGAAGCAGTTGTTCATGGGTTTTCTGCAACTCTACGGTGCGCTCTCTTACCCTTTGCTCCAAAGATTCATTCAGAGTCCGCAACTGCTCACTGGTTTCGTGCTGATCGGTGATGTCGCGTAAGGTGACAATGGCCAGCATCTGATTGCCATCGCGATCATAGACGGGCGTCCCACCATATGACGCCATCCAACGCCTGCCGGTGTCTAGACGCCGAACCTGGACATCAAAGGACCGGAAAGTCTCTCCCCGCAGGGCGTGACTGATTGGCCACTGATCAATAGACAGCACCTCCCCATCCCCGTTGCGTAACTCGATAACTGTTTTTAAATCAAGGATATCCCGGCGAAATTCAGCCATGCTGCTGAACCCGTGGATTGCCAGTGCAGCAGGATTCATATCGAGCAGGTTGCCGTCTGGATCGAAGAGAACAAGACCTTCCGTCATCTGGTTCAAGATGGCATTCAATTTCGACAAGTTGCGCTCAGCGACATTATTGGCCTGCCGCAAGGCAATCCGATTTTTTTCCTGTTCGGTAACATCCATGGCCGCACAATTAATGCCAATGACTGCCCCTAAAAGATCGCGTGCGGGTTCAATAGTCAGGGCATAGGATACCATCCTGTCCTTGACGCACCAGCTTATGGTGGTATGCAGGGTATCCCCGCTATCGAGAACTTTCTTTTTCTCAGCCATGAGATCGGCAGCGGATTCCGGCGGCAGCAAGTCGGCGTCTGTTTTGCCGATGACATCGTCTTCGGTAAAACTATCCCAAGGTTGGTAGATCCATGTATACCGGAGATCACGATCCTGCCGGAACAAGACGATGGGCGCATTACGCAAGGCAAGAGTGAGGCGTTCTTCGAATTCTCGTGCTACAGCTTCAACACGCTTGCGCTCGGTGATGTCACGAATCACCACCAATGTTGCTGGCCTCCCGCCAAACTCGATAGAGGTCGCGGTCGTTTCAACAAGCACTCTCGTCCCGTCAAAGCGCAGCATCGTGAAATCACCTAATGTCGTCTTGTTGCCGGGCATGGCAGCCAGTCGCACGCGCTCAAGGACCCGGGCGTGATCTTCTGGAACCAACGTCGCCAACACCGCCTTTCCTTCGATTTCCTTCGTCGAGGAGGCGCCCAGTAATTGCGCTGCAGCTGAGTTAGCGAACAGATAGGCCCCATCTCGATGGACAACAATCGCGTCCGGCAACAACTCGACCAGGCGTTGATAACGCCCCTGAATCTCCCGCAAATGACCGATGGGCAGTTCCCAGCTTCCACGCTCGCCGATCGACCGCCACATCCCGATCAGCAAATACACCCCACCTAAGTATTGCGAGCATCGTCCGATCCAATTCAGCACACTTCCGATGCTTTGGATCGGGTAGACTCCGAGCAGACCAATGGTGATCAAGGCGAGCCCAAGAGCGTACCAACGGAGAAACGTTGATCGCGCCTGCAGGCTCAGGATGCCAAACAGTGCGCTGGTCACCGCAAAAATGCCGATCGCGGCTCCCAGCACCATCTGTCGAATCACCGTCGGTCCATGCCCCTGGTCAAAAAAATGAGGTAAGACTTCCTGGGCGGCGGCAAGGCTCAAAGCGACCAGACTTACGGCAGTAAGCGCAAAGCTGAGAACAAGCAGGAATGCCGTACGCTGGGTGATCAGACCGCCATGCGGCATCATAGCCCACAGCACGCTGGCCAGATGCAGGCAGCCAGTTACCAGAAGTCCACAGTTGTATACAGTAATCGCCGTATTTATTGCCCCGGCAATCAACCATGCTCCGGCCATCGCACTGACCGTTCCGAAAACCAGCATCCCGCACCCAAGCAGCAAGACGGGGCCAGACGCGAAACTACGATAACTTCGTATAGCGACAGCGACAACCGTCAATGACACGCCGGTCGAAAACACCATATTCAGTGTCATAACCAGGAACCGTGGCTCGTGGACAGTCTCCAGATTCATGAACATTAAAACGAGTACCAACAGCAGCAAAATTGGCAGGGGAACCCATGCCGACCAGGATGGCAGAAGCCCGACCAACGCTTTACGATCACTCACAGTAGGCTTTGTCAAGAGTGTCCTCTTGGGTTTATAGTATCGCCCGATGACTCATTTGCTTTTGATCTATCCAAATGAAGAAACGGTAACAGCTAGCCAAAAGTATTCTCTTGAGTCAAGACAAAAATCCACAGGACAATACGATCTAATTTCTTATTCAAGGGGTAGCGTCCAGTCGCCAGAGTTGTTACATTTATGATAATTAAGTCAAGCAAGGGTGGATTTTTCGAAACACGTCATCGCTCAGACCATCCCACCTGTGTGCCAGACCTTTTTTTCCTGCTGTCAAGAGATTATGCAAAGATCCAGAATCCAATTGTACACCTTTGTTCTGCTCCTGTGCTGGGTAGCGGTTTATCTCGTGGTCGATAAGTGTAACACTTTCCAAATGAAAAGCATTCTTGGTGGCCATTCGGTTGCGGCAACGGCCAAGCAAATTCCTGATTGGCAGGACCATCCCGCCCCCGTAGCGTTGACCCGGCATATGGGACTTCCGCCACTTCGAGCGGTTACATACAATCTTCATTCCGGATTTGGTGCCAACTGGAGCCTTTTCGCTTCTCGTGCCGAGGTCGAAACCAATCTCCGCTCTATTGCACGACGAATCACCGAGTCAGCGCCGGCGGTTTCACCGGTGGACGTCGTCGGTCTCAACGAAGTCGATTTCCATTCACGACGCAGCGGCTGGATCGATGAAGCTGCATTTCTGGCGGATGAACTTTATTTCCTTACGGGCAGCATCTATCAGGTAATTCGTGGCGAAACGTGGCGACGCGATGTGCCGGGGTTGGAAGTGCAATATGGTAATGCTCTTCTCGTCCGTCATCCGGTCATCGACACCCGTGTTTCTAAGCTCGGATCCAAAAATGAGAAGGAACCGAAACCGGCGATGGATAGCTCCGGCAGCATACTCTATCGGTTTTTCGGAGAAAATCGCGGTATCGTGAGAGCACGGATCGATTTTCATGACCAGCCGGTAGACGTGCTGGTGACTCATCTGGAGGCCTTCGTTCTGAGCCAGCGGGAGGTTCAGGCCGCTGAAATCCTGCTGGACTATGTGCGTCCCGGTATTTCGACCGTGCTTCTTGGAGACATGAATACCGTTCCTTCAGACATGACCACCACGCGCAGATTCTTTGCCGCCGACCGTACATATGATATTCTTACCAGTGGCAGACTTCTCGATGCCCGAGTGAGCGTTGCCACCAGCAAAGGCGCGCCAAATCTATCGGCCTGGTCGACCTATCCTGCCGAGAAGCCACAATGGCCCCTCGATGGCATTTTTGCCACCTCCGATCTTCAGCCGCAGGATGTGCAGGTTGTTGGCGGTGACGAGTCCGACCATCGCGGTTTGCTCGTTTCCTACGGATGGCTGGATGTGGAAGGGACGGCGGAATACGAACGATGGCACGATACCCTCAGGCGGCGCCAGCTCAATCGCATCATGAGCAGGGATTTACGCTCCTCCACACCCGGTATCGACAGCCGAATCGACTGGCTCTCCTCAGCAACCGGTTTCGGCAAAATGGTCGCCGAAACCAACAAAAAAATAATGACATTATAAAGCGTTGGCACGGAAGGACAAGGGGATAATGAAGCGCTTCGTCAGCTGGTTCCTGATTGTCCTGGCAGGTCTTGTCATCCTTTGGGCGGCAGGCAACCTTTTGCTTACGGTGCAGCTTCCAGATCGCAACGGCAGGCATGACGCCTTTCCCGATCCCATGGACTCCCGCCTTTCTCTCCGCCAGGCCTTTGAACTCCTTCCCGATGAGGGTGGAGCAGAAGACGTCTATTCGCCGACTCGACGATAATTCTGCGGCATGGGTCGAACGATGGCGCCTTCTTGCCGAGGCGCGTGAGCGCCTCGACATCAGCTATTTTGTCCTCAAGCAGGATGTTTTCGGTGCGGCGTTTCTGGGTCATCTGGTGAAAAAAGCCAAGGCGGGATTGGAAATCCGTGTTCTTCTCGATGCGATGGGTACCAAGATGTCACGGACATTTCGCGGCAATGATTATCTGGATACTCTTGTGAACACCGAAAAAATTGTCGTCCGCATGTATCGCCCCCTTCTATTTCGATTTCTGGATGCCTTTTTGACCCTGAATCCAGCGGTCATTTTCGTCAGCTATCATGACAAGATTCTTCTGGCCGACGGCACAAAAGGGCTGATAGGCGGGCGAAATATCTCGAGGGAATATTTCACCCCTCCGCAAGATGATCCTCTAGCTTTCCGGGACATTGATATTTTTCTTTCCGGTCCCCGGATAGGTGCCGCCCTTACGTCGGCCTTTGAAGCCGAATTCCTCGACGGTGAATCTTATTCAGTAAGTAAAGATGAAATCGACCTGAAGGATTCTACAGACGACTTGCTTCTGGCTTTTCAAGTGATGGATGCCTGGTTAAGGGGCGAACCGATTCCTCCCGGGATTGCTCAGCAAATTCAAGAACGCAATCTCCCCTGGCTCAAACAACTGGAGAAAATGCCACATCTTCGCGGAACGTTGGACAGATCGGAACCTGAACGGATCTCCTCCGAGGTTCGGCTCGTGGACAGCCGTTGCCGACTGCTGGAGCCGGATGATTTCATTACCCGCAGCCTGATCCGGCTGGCGCGCAGCGCCCGAGAAGAAATCTTTATCCAGAGCCCCTACCTTGTTCTGCCACAAGAAGCCGCGGATATCTTGGCGGAAGTCGCCGCGCGAGGGGTGAAGATCACGATTTTGACCAATAGTCCACTCTCCAGCGACAACCCGATGAGTCAGGGTGTCTTCATGGCGCAATGGCCGTATTTGTTGGCCAGAGTGCCCGATTTACGCATCTATGTTGCCGGTGATCGGCATAACCTGCACGGGAAAATGGCGGTTTTCGACAACCGACTCGCCCTCATCGGCACTTATAACCTTGATCCTCTGAGCATGGCCCTCAACAGCGAGCTCGTCGCCGCAGCATGGTCACCCGCTCTTGCCTCGGATCTTTTACGTACGCGTCGACAGTTTATCGACAAAGGTGCTCCGCAGATTTACGAATATCGCATCAAGCGCGATGCGGACGGCAATCCTGTATTCGACAGCTCCAATCAAGCCATCATCGAATTCGGCCCGGAAAATCATATTTCAAAAGAAACTATGCAGACCGCCCTTCGATATCGCAGATTGTACTACTGGGTCTGGACCCTCTTCAAGAAATCACCTCTTCTTTAATTGAAATAGGGGCTTATGCCGGACAATAGGCCCGCTCTCTGTCCTGCCGGATCTGCCTCTGACCAATCGGCTTTAATCAGGCTTTTGATCTGGCTCACGAAAAACCTGGCACGATAGATTTTCTCCCGCAGCTCAATCTCACTCATTTAATTATCGGGACGAAGAACCGCCATCAAATATTCTTCCACTTCATCTGAATCATTGCTGTCGGTTAATCCCAAGCTCTTCTCCTGCCTCATATAATGTTGGCTGAGGGTCTCAAGTACCTTCGGGTGGATATAGTACTCTTTACAGACGGAGACGGTATTGCCGAGTGCGCGAGCCACCTTGCGCACCAAAGTGGTCTCAAACTTGCGCTGCGGTTTTTCGGCAAGTTCGCCAATGACTTCCTCATAACCGGCTATGGCCAGTTTGCTGCCACCCCAGGTCCTGAAATCCTTGGCGGTAACGGAAGTTGCAGTTATCTCTTTAAGATAACGGTTTATATCGGTGGCATCTATGGTCCGGCATTGATTATCCGTTTCGTACCTGAAGATTTCGTAGCCCGGTAATTCGGAGAGCCGGCGTATTTTGCGCACGATAGGTGCGCTGGTTATCCGCACCCGCTGATCTTTTCCGGATTTACCTCGATAGCGGAGAATGAGAGAATCGGTATGAATTTCCAGATGCTTTTTTCGTAAAGTGGCGACGCCGTAGGACTTATTTTTACGGGCATAGATACTTTGCCCCACCCGAAAATAATAGTTGTCCATAAGATGCACCACCAGCGCGGCGACTTTTTCTCTGGGCCAGTGGTGCCTCCGCAAGTCCCGACTCACCGTACTGCGGATGGCGGGCAGATGCTCGCCGAAAGAGTAGAGTTTATCAAATTTGGCACTCTGGCGATAGGCAATCCAATCGGGATGATATAGATACTGCTTGCGGTTTTTATCATCCATACCGGTGGCCTGGAGGTGTCCATTTGGCAAAGCGCAGATCCAGACATTCCGCCAGGCCGGAGGAATTGCCAGTGCTTTTATACGTTCGATAGCGCTCTCTAACTTTATTTTATTGCCGCTTTCATCGAGATAGGTGTAGCCCCTGCCCCATTTTTTACGGCACAGTCCTGGCTGCTCATCGGAGGCGTACACTAGATTATCGGGACAGTCCATCGATTCTATCACTCTGTCTGAGGGAGGTAGTCAGATGTGCCCTATGCCTGGTCCGCTGCTAAGGATTTCGCATTCCCTCAATCCTGCTCCCTATTATGGGGTGAATATAGGAGCAAATTACAGATTAGTACAGGGACCGGGGTGAAAATGTTGACGCAGATTGCTGCCTCGGATTCCATGGTTAAATGATCAGAAGGCAGACCGTTGGTGGCGCGCAAAATGAATATTTTCGGAAGTATTGTGAAAATTCGTCAAAACTGGCTGGGTATGTGCAATAGACACCCACAGAATTACCTAAACAAGCAAAGGAATATGGGCTGTGCTTCCCGGCAGAAAGGAAATGTGGCCATTAATTGTCCTCTAAAATCGGAAAATTCCGATTGGACAGGATTTCTAAAGAAAATTTAGAAAAGAGAAATGACCTCAATCATAATTTTTGGTGCCGGCATAGCCGGCTTGAGTGCCGCGCACGAATTGATAGATCTGGGTTATAGCGTGACGGTGTATGAGGCCCTGGACCACCCCGGAGGATTCTTTCGGAGCAGCCGACAGCAACACACGAATATGCCATCCGAATATTCCTGGCACGGTTTCGGGCCATGGTACCATAACACTTTTGATCTCTTCAAAAAAATACCTAGTCCCAGCAAAGGGGACCTGTACGACACGATCCTTTCCCGTCCAATAGATTTTGGCATATTTCCCGATGATGCAGAAGCGAGGTTCTATGACCGGAGTCTGCGCAGCATTTCGCGGATGTTTAGAATGAACCCTTGGGAATTTATCTGCTCCACCTATCTAATGATGAAGACCTGGACCGCCAACCAGCGCAGCAAGCAAGTATACAGTTCACGCAACGCCGCTCAATCCTGGCGGCCTTTTCAAAGCAAAACCGCCCATCGAACCTGGCGCTCCTGTTTCGGTCCGTGGATCGGCTCGGATTGGGCCCAGGTCTGTCTGCACACCTGTGGCGACTTTTTCAGAAAACAATTGACGACCAGACCGTCACACCACCACCGAGCCGATCTCCATGGACCGGCCTGGTCGCAGGGGGCGGGAGATGGCTGGCTGCTGTTGAAAGGCCCCAGCAGCGAGTATCTCTTTCGACCATGGGTCGATCACCTTAGAGAAAAAGGAGTCGTTTTTCATTGGCAGAAACCGCTGTCTAAACTGGAATTCGATGGCAGGAAAATTACTTCTGCCACCTGCGGAGATGAGAAAATTACCGGAGATATCTATATCATGGCCGTGAATCCATTCATGGCCGCAGAAATTCTGGCAAAAACTCCGGATCTTGAGAAGCAGGAGGGGTTAAACCTGTTTCGTTCTCTCGTGCAGGACGGACCCCATCGGCAGGTATCTTTTCGACTGGCCTTCACTGATAAAATAAAGTTCCCTCGGCAGAGAATGGCTGTAGTGGTCAGTGATTCGGAATTCAACCTGACCCTCTTTGCCCAGGAGCAAGTTTGGGATAAGGATGTCGATCTTGGTCAGGATATCCAATCCCTCTGGACCGGTACTTCCTGTACCAGCAGATTCCCCGGCCGAATCTACGGCAAGCCGGTAGAAACCTGCACCAGGGAAGAATTCATAGCAGAGATAAAAGCGCAGATCATCAATTGCGGTGCCCTCAATCAGCTCATTCAAGAGGCCAACTGCGGAAGATCCTTGCAGGACTTCCATATCAAAGAGATCGAGGTCTGGCATGAATGGACATTTTCCGACAAAGGTATCGAGGGCAAGCACCCAAAATGGGTGACCAGCACTTCAACCCAGCCTTTTATGCCGCCCCAGACAACTTCGATATATAACCTGTTTCTGGCCGGTGCCCACACCAGAACCCAGGCCCACGTCTGGAGTATAGAAGGCGCGGTGGAAAGCGGCAGAAGGGCGGCAAGGGCTATCGACGCACGAGTTCAGGTATTTGACCAGTATATTCCGCCCCTGCTGCGAATTGCCGGCAGGTTGGATGATCTGCTCTTCGCCGTCAAGGCTCCCCATGTTCTCGATACTCTGGCGGCATTGGTCATAATTTCGGCACTCTGGTTTATTATCTAGAGCTTTTCCACGTTTTGCTAATGCTTTTCATGATTCTTTGCCGGATCCGAAACGATTCTGGTGCAGCTGCCTGTCAGTCCAGCTTATTATCCGCAGAATATATGCCAATCAAAAGTCTCTTTTTACTGCAACTCCGCCGGTTAAAAATCGCCTTTTATCGGATATATCATCAACGCTACTGGCACATATATTGCTCTTAAATATCAAAAAACAAAAGACAGCACTACTACATGATAAAGGAGACACAATGGACGCCTCGCCAACAACCCCAGCAACAGCACTAAATCAGGACCAACAGCACTCTCACTCGCTCTTTCCAGCCTCGGCGAATCGGGTCCCGGCACATACCGATCCTGCGATTCAGAAGCGTATTCGCAAAGCAACAGTTAATAACATCGCCCAAACAATTTCTGCCCCGAATAGAATAGAAATCCGACTTGCCGAACTGGATAGAGAGTGGGATACCGAGCGCATCCTGGAGCTGAACGCCTCACTGTTTGCCTTGAGCGGGGTCCTCCTCGGAAAATTCGTCAATCGTAAATGGTTTTTTCTCAGTATCGCCGTGACCGGTTTTCTAGCGCAACATGCCCTGCAGGGATGGTGTCCACCCCTTGCTGTTTTGCGCCATTGGGGCGTCAGAACCAGAAAGGAGATTGAGCAGGAAAGAAATGCGCTGAAGACGGCGAGAGGCGATTTCCAACATGTGCCGGAAAACACTGATCTCTCTGAACGGGCGGAGGCACTACTGCAGCTTCAGGAAAAACAACCGACCGGAAAAAGGAATTGAATTCTGCTAACGGCCATAGAGGGATGAATCTTTATTGTGCCAACGCAGTCAACGTAACGGGGGGATTATTTCCCACCGATGGAGGTAGCCCGATGAAAAGAAAATTCAGTGTGTCCGCTCTGCTTCTGCACAGTGTATTTAGTGCCGTATTATTTTTTGCTGCATCCACAACCAGTCATGGTGCAAGCGGCAACGAAGTGAACGTCGGGGAAGCGGACAGTCAATTACAAGTCAATTCCCAAGAGAGTCATTCAAAAAAAGCCACCTCCGCCACTTCCAATACATCCACAACAACCGGGCAGCACAATAAGTCAGAAAACGCGATTAAGCCTCTTCAGGGAAAAAAGGAAACCAAAGGGAGCACTGAGGAGGATAAAAAGAAACAGAAAAAGGAGCAGAAAAAGCAGTATTGAGATCTTTCTTGCTCCGTCACTCATATTTTGGCCGTCTGGCCGTTTTTTTTTCCGGTTTTGCTGCGGGGACTGTTGGCAATCCGGGCGACTTTTTCTTTGCCCATACCTTCTTTTCGAAGGGCCATATACTGTTCTTCATCTCTGATGCTGGAACTGGCATGTCCGCGATATTACTTGATGGCATAGACTTTGCTTTAAATTTTTATATAGACCTACCGTCTGATAAGTCACGGTTGAATAAAGGATATTTCCCCACACCTAACCCTCTTGAACAAAATTCAAGAACCAACAATAAGAAATCAACGAGAAAGAGGTACAAAAATGCAACAACAACCTATTGACATGCAACGGTTATGGAAACTAGCTCAACAGGGAAAAGATGCTCAGGAAATCATGCAGGAACTGGATATTTCCGACAAGGCCGCACTCAAAAACGCTATCCAGAATCTTGTTGATGAAAAAGGTGAAGACATCAAGGTGCCCGGTCTGGAGAAAAGTGATTAAGCCGGCGAGAAATCTGCAAAAAGCAAATCGTAAATTCCGACTAATAAAATAGCATACTATGGACAAAGACAAACCCGAGCAAAGAACATCAAGTATACGAGCTGCTTTTGCTCGTTTCATTCTGGAAGGATCTCATCCTTGCATAATGGCACAGGGTATGTTCAGCCGTAACAAAGTTGATTTTCATGTATATTCCGTTTTAGGTTCAAAGCAGACAGCCCAGGCTATTTTGCGTGACGTAAGAAAATATCTGCGTGGCTATGATTTTACCGCCCGCAATTTCCAGACCTTTGTGGCTGTTTTCGATGACAAAAGCATCACTTCTGAGACGATTTTCGAGGAAAAACTCTGGCGGCAACTCCAATATCTTCATGATATAGATGACTCACCATGGGACCCCGAGGTAAGCCATGATCCCGAGGATAATAATTTCAGCTTCAGTATCGGCGGAAAAGCATTTTACATTATTGGCCTGCACCCGCACAGCTCACGCAAGGCACGGCAAAGCCCCTATCCGGCAATGACTCTCAATCTCCATTATCAATTTGAAAAGATGCGGGAACTTGGCATCTATTCAAAGGTACGGAATAAAATCAGAGAACGTGACGCGTTATTACAGGGTGAAATTAATCCCATGCTTAAGGATTTTGGCGAGGAAAGTGAAGCCCGTCAATACAGTGGACGGCAAGTAGACGAACACTGGAAGTGTCCTTTTACCTCTAAAGAAGAACCACTAAATGTATCAAAATAAGAAGTATCTCAAAAACGATCAGCAATTTGTTTTTCGCTTTATCCAGGAGCACCCTTTTGCAACCGTCGTTTTGCAAGGCAAAAGTTTAATGGCAACACATATACCAGTTCTTGCTGAAGGTAACCAGGAGGAGTTCGTCCTCTATGGTCATATAGCCAACAACAACCCGATGGTAGACTCTTTACGCGAAGGAAAACAAATATTGCTTATCTTCCAGGGCGCACACGGCTACGTCTCGTCCTCGTGGTACAAAGAAAAAGATATCAGTACATGGGATTATTCGGCGGTACACATTAACGCGACCCTGCAAATCCAAAGCAGAGCCGACCTGCAGGATTGCTTGATCAACCTCGTGGCACGTTTTGAAAAGGAACAGGAAAACCCATTGTTTTTTCATGACATCCCCCAAATGATGATTGACGAGCATCTGCCCTATATCACCGGATTCTGGTGCAAACCTTTTAAGATTCAAGGCATTGCCAAACTCCATCAAGGCTTTAAAGCGGATGACATCAAAGCCATAATCGCCCATCTCGAAAAGAAAGATAAACTTCCTGGTGGGGAATTAAGCAGATTAATTGAAAAAGAACATAGTGCAAATAATTAAACCCCAATCGGGAACAGCCTTTTATCTGAATAAGGGTCAGATTCTCAAAGTAACAGACCCACAGGGCGAACAGGTGAGCGACATGGTACTGTTCAACGCCGAGGATCCACATGAAAAAATATCCTCGGGCAAAACCCTCGACTTTGAAGAAACCTTGCTCATCAGTCAAGGTAACTTTTTGTGGAGTAATCGAGGCCGCAAGATGATGAAAATCCTGGAGGACAGCAATGGAAGAAATGATTTTCTATTGGCCCCCTGCAGCCCGGAAACTTTTCAGATCATGTACAACAACCAGGATTATCATCCCAGCTGTTTTGAAAATATCTCCACTAGCCTGGAACGGTTCGGCGTTAAGCCCGATGATATCCCTACGGCCTTCAATATCTTTATGAATGTCAATTTTGCCCCGGATGGCAAACTAAGGGTAGATCCGCCTACCAGTACGGCCGGGGATTATGTAGTGTTTGCCGCGCAGATGAATCTTATTGTAGCGCTCACCGCCTGTTCGGCGGAAAATAGTAATAATGGCAGTTTTAAGCCGATCCATTATGAAATTACCGACTAAAAGAGGAAAATGGTCATGCGCTCGATTTGGAATGGTTCGATCATCTTCGGTCTCGTCTCAATACCGGTTAAATTATATTCCGGATCGGAAGAACAGCGTCTTGATTTGAACATGCTCGATCGTCATGACTCCGCCCGCATCCGCTATAAGCGAGTCAATGAAAATACCGGCAAGGAGGTGGAATGGGGCGATATCGTCAAAGGTTTTGCCACGGAGCAGGGCTATATCCTCCTTGAAAAAGAAGATTTTGAACAGGCCAATCCGGAAAAGAGCAAAACCATAGATATCGAAGAGTTCGTCGCCGAAACGGAGGTAGCCGACCTGCTTTTCAAGCAGCCCTATTTCATGGAACCCCAGAAGGGCGGGGAGAAGGCCTACAATCTACTCCGTGAAGCCCTCAAAAAGACTGGCAAACTCGGGGTGGCCACCTTTGTTATGCGCGAGAAAGAACATTTAAGCCTTATCGGGGTATACAAAAAGGTATTGATCCTGCATCTGATTCGCTTTGCCGAAGAGATTCGCAACCCGGAGGAGCTCAAGCTTCCCGACCGGAAGGTAACCGACAAGGAGCTGAAAATGGCCATCTCCCTTATCGATCAGTATACAGAACCCTTCCAACTTGACAAATATAAAGATGTCTACAATGCGCAGCTCATAAGTATCATTGAGGCTAAACAAAGCGGCATAAAGAACAAGGTAGTCCCCTTTGACAGCAAGCCGACGCCGGCTAAAGATCTCATGGCCCAGCTCCAGGCGAGCCTTGCCAGAAAAAAGAAAGACAAGGCGGCGTAATCCATGGGCTTAACGGAATATAGCCATAAACGCGATTTGACACAAAGCCCGGAGCCCGAACCAATCATCGAGAACACCGGGGGAATGCGTTTTGTGGTACAGCGGCACCGGGCGCGGCGGCTGCACTACGATTTGCGCTTGGAAATAGGCGGGGTGCTGAAAAGTTGGGCGATACCTAAAGGTCCATCCCTCAACCCTGCTGATCGACGCCTTGCCATTCAAACCGAGGACCATCCAGTAAAATACCTCTATTTTCAAGGAACCATTCCCAAGGACAGCTATGGTGCAGGCGAGATGCAGATTTGGGATTCCGGGACTTTTTCAGTACACGCAACTACAGGTGATGACAACCAGGCTGAACAGCAGTGGCGGGATGGGATAATGCACCTGCAATTTAACGGCACCAGAATGCTGGGGGCTTACAGTTTCATCCGGTTGAAAAATACCGCTGATTCCACCCCGTCGTCACAATGGCTGCTGATCAAGAAGAAAGACCAGTATGCCGTGGAGTCAATATATGACGCCGAAAAATTAGCAAGCTTGGGTGAATTACCATCGATCAGCCATTTTGTCCCCCCCATGCTGGCCGACAGTGGCGAAAAAATTTTTGACGATCCCCAATGGCTCTATGAACTGAAATGGGATGGTTACCGGATTGTGGCGACTATTGACAACGGCGCGGTGCATCTCTATTCAAGAAATGGCCGGAATTACAACAACAACTATCCAGCTATTGCCACAGCTCTTGAGGCAATTCCCCATGATGTGATTCTGGACGGGGAAGTGGTGATGATAGACGAGACCGGCCGGAATAACTTTGCCGGCCTGCAGAATTACAGTCTGAAGACCCCCGGCGAACTGCGCTATTATATTTTTGATATGCTCTCTCTAAATGGACATAGCACGCTTGAACTATCACTTGTAGAGCGCAAGAGCCTGCTTTTGCAACTCCTTACCGACCTCAGAGAAATACCCGGCCCGATCCACTACTGCGAGCATGTCGTCGGTCAGGGGAAAAAGCTCTACGCCCAGGCGATGGCTGATAAAATGGAGGGGGTTATTGCCAAAAAGGCCGATTCCCTTTATCGACCTGGAATGCGGAGTGAACAGTGGCTGAAGATAAAGGCAATTGCCACAGAAGAAGGAATAATTTGCGGCTATACCGATTCGACCACCGGCGGCACCCCCTTTGGCTCCCTTATTCTCGGTATTTACCAGGATGGTAGACTGCGTTATATCGGCAATTGCGGCTCCGGCTTCTCCGGCCGGGAGCAACATTCCCTGCTGCAGAAGTTTGCCCAGCTGGTCGACACCATCTCGCCCTTTGACGAACCCATCAATTTGCGCGGTAGAACTGCCCACTGGGTGCGGCCAAGGCTTGTCTGCGAGGTCCAATTCTCCGAATGGACCAGCAATGGGCGAATGCGCCATCCGGTTTATAAAGGATTACGACCTGATAAAAATCCCGGCGAAATTCGGTTAGTCTCAACTGTTGCCAAATCAAAGAACAACACTGCAAACGATGAATATACGAACCAGGCAGCAACACAGAGTCTGGAAGTCAATGGCATCACAGTGCCGATAACTAATCTCGATAAGATCTACTGGCCCGAATCGGGTTTCACAAAATACGCTCTTATCGACTATTATCTCCATATCGCCGAGACCATTTTACCCTACCTCCGCGACCGCCCCCAAAGCCTGCACCGGCACCCCAATGGCATAGAAGAGTCGGGTTTTTTTCACAAAGATCAGGAGAGGCTGCCGGACTGGATACAGACGGTAGAGATTTATTCGGAATCGGGCAGCAGGCAGATCAACTACCTGTTATGCCAGAATGAAGCGACCTTACTGTATATGGCCAACCTTGGCTGCATCGAAATTAATAGCTGGAATTCCCGGACAGGATATCTTGACGCCCCGGACTATACGGTCATCGACCTGGATCCCTCAGAAAAAAACAATTTCGAAGAAGTGATCGAGGTGGCACAGACGGCTCGAGCACTTCTCGATTCCGCGGGGATCGTTGCCTTATGCAAAACCTCCGGTTCCAGTGGTCTGCATATCTATATTCCGCTGGGTGCGCAGTATTCCTACCAGGAAGGTCGGGATTTCGCACGAATACTCTGCACGCTTATTCAGGCAGAGCTCCCAAATTTGACCAGTCTGGAGCGGCCGGTAAAGAACCGACTCGGCAAAATTTATCTTGACTACCTGCAGAACCGGCGGGGCCAGACACTGGCTGCACCCTATTGTCTCAGACCCAGGCCACATGCTCCGGTATCGGCACCACTCACCTGGAGTGAAGTGAAAAGCGGCCTTAAAATCAACGACTTCAATATCACTACCATGCGCTCCCGACTGGTCGAAAAAGGGGATCTCTTTGACAGAGTACTGGGCAAAGGTATTGATATGATAAAGGCTCTCAAGGCATTGGAAAAATTATAAAGAGGAAGAGATGTTCATGAAATGGATCGACTTTTAACGGTCAATCGGTTGGCATCAACTTCTTCCAGAGAGCGTTCTGGAATGATCACCAGCGAGTTCAACAACTTATCCTAGTTCTCTAAAACATTGATGACGCTTTTTTCCATTGCGCTGTTGTCTTTAACTTCCTTCGGGTCGGCTATACCAGGGGGCGCATTGATCCAAAAATGTGGAGTATCAGTATGCAGACGATGGAAGAACGTTCAGGGAGCCGATTAACGACCTAAAAATACCTTGCCTTTGGCAAGAATATCATTTTTATCGGCCGGGAAGACAAGGTCATTTAACATCTGGCAGGTCTTGTCTTTTAGAATTTTTTCCGCCTTCGGTTGCCCCCGTCCCCGCCATTTATCCAGAGTTAAAAACGGCCATATTTTGGTGGTGAACTGGGATCTTCGAAAATATTTCCCGGTAAGTTTTGCCATCAGAAAATTACCACCGGGTCCGATCGTCGAAATGGCGGATAATCCGACCTCATCATCTGCAAGGGAAAATCCCGATGCAAACATCCTTGACTGATAAATGAGGTCATCGGCGTAGACCACAAGCTCCGGGGTAAAAACCAGTGAATCAAAACCCTTGAAAAAATGACGATTAATGCGGAACATCCTCCGTTCAAACAGGTTTTTTGGCTCAACGACAAACAGTGTCTGCGGCCAATGCTTGCGCCGAATCTTTACAGTATAATGCAGAATTTCAGCCGGCTGAATCAAAAAAAAAGCCGTTTTTTTGAGATAGGCTCCTGCTTTCGAAAAGAATCCCAGGGGGCCTGCCACAGCAATGAATTTACCATGCTCAATCTGGTTGAAATGGGCCTTCCCGAGCGCGCCCGGCAAAGCAGACTGGAGTTTTATGCTGCAACCGTCATGCAGGCTGCGGGCATAACCGATTTTCATTTTGCAAGAGAAGAATCAGAGGTCTATGGATCAACTCTCGACGTCCTGGCAGGTCCCGAAAAAATTGAGCTTGCTTCAGGCGCCATGGGACCGCATCCTCTTGACTCTGCATGGGGTGTCACCGATAGCTGGGTAGGGATGGGCTTTGGTTTGGAACGTATATTGATGGTCGCCAGCACAGACGACTCCATCGCCAAATGGTCAAAAAGTCTCTCCTATATTGACGGTATCTGTTTCAATATTTAGCCGATCCATCCGTATTTATGCGTGATCACAATGTGAGCCTCACGGTCACCTTTCAACTTATTTAGTTTTCCACAGAAATTTCTTACCGGATACGGCTGAAGCTATAGCCACAAAGACCCTTCCAAAAAAATTGGTCACTACTGTTGATCGTCCTGCAGCTTGGGCATTATGCCTAGCCGCAGGGACCCGGCATCGAAGCTGCATGACCAGAACAGTCACCAAACACGAACACCAGTTTGCAACGGGTTCTCGATGCAGGCGGATATCCATTCGCCACCGGAAGGTCAGCCCTCGGGCTCAAAGCGTGCCTGCAGATATTCCAGTTGCCTGATGGCTATGCCGAGGCGACTTTTTTCTTTTTCCTCCTGCCAGGCGGCGGCCGTCCGGGCGCAACCGGCTACGGCGGCAGGCACCAGTTTCATTTCAATGTCAAAAGGCTTCAGCAGGGCTTCAAAAACAAGGCCTTCCTGCATGCCTTCCAACTTTTCATATCCCTTTCTCAGTTGGGTCTCAAGTGACTGTAAAGCAACTCCGGCATCGCCTTCAGCAGCACTGCGCAGTCTCTCTATGGCCAGCTCCGCCTGTTTTTTCAGTTGGCTATCGACACCCAGAAGAGAGAGCATCTGTTCGGTCAGATCCAGTCCAACCTGCATCGCCTCTTTTTCGGAAAGAAAGTCCAGAGCAAAAAAAGCCTGCAGGCGGGAGTCCGCATCGATACTTTTTTCGCTCAGGATATCGTGGGCTGTCGCCATTATTTTATTTTTTGCCGCAAAGCATTTACGTAACATCTCTCTGGAATAATGTTCACATTCCACGACGCTGCACAGGGCCTCAAGATCCGCCTCTGTTCGTGATTTTTTTGTTGCCAGTTGGCCAAATGAATTCATACTGTCTCCCTATCTCGTGCACTCTCGTCCCTTCTTTTTATCAGATAATAAACCGTTACCGGGCTGCTTCCCGGATTACTTCTGGTATTTGGTTGTGTATATGTTTTATCCGTGCGATTAAAAGTAAAAAGAGAAGGATTGCTGCCACTGCTGGTGTTGCTGACACTATTAGCCTGTTTGCCCCAGCTGATGTCAAAATTTATAGTAAATGTGGTTTTATCAAAGGCCATATAGACCACACTGCCAACTGTTCCATAAGAGGCGTCTTTCCTGCCGGAAGCACTGAAAGAACCGACTTTACCATTGTCAATCTGGCTGGGATTGTAGATATACTTGCCGGCGGAATGCTCAAAGCTGTCAACGGTCAGCTGGTTCCCCGATTCGTTTTTCACTTTACACGTTATTTTTATATTTTCTGCCATGGGTTTCTCCTCAATTGACTGCTGATGGCCATCCGGTAAAATTGCAAGGATTCCGCCATTATCTGGCTAGTCGGGACCCGCCTACCCGCTCCGGGTTTAAATTGAAAACATTGTTATACCTCACTTCGCTGTAACAAAACGCGCCGATTACACAGGTGTATCTCCGGCCCCGAAAGACCCCGTCCGAAATTGCCCGGTTAACCTCCTGTGTTGTTGTGCGACCATCGCCGACGTTGATCACGCTTATCCTCCTCCCGGGCGTTCCCCTCATGAACCTCCTGGCGATCCTGCGATCCAGACGATAGAAACTGGAATCTTCGAGGGAAGTATCCTCAGCGGCAGTAGCGCCTGTCACATCGCCATGGGTGCCGCTCAGGAGAAGGACCCTCTCGCCTGCTGAGGTGTCACTGATTGCATTTCTCACTCCTGTATCCGTCATCCTTCCCGTTGAGGTATAGACACGATGCCTGCCATAGTTATGCCTGTGGACACTGTCCCTCCTGCGCTGGCGGATGCGGTCTTCTCCTTTGCCCCGGTCACCGGTTTCAAAATTTTCCTCTTCTTCCAAACTTGAAGAGGAGTCATCTTCCATCAGATTATCGGCAAAGGCTATCTGGGTGGTTTCACTCTCCTCAGCCGCCATGGCTGTGTTTACGCCGACTGTCGTTTCCTCAAGGCTTCCTCCGGAAATAATACTGTCGGCAGTTATGGTTGCGATAACCTCTGCCTGCGCAGCCTCAATACCGACTCCCGTTGCATCGATGGCGGCAGTAACGGCTATGGCACTCACCTCCGCCTCGGTCTGGATGGCGGCAGCCATCGCTGCTGTTGCTTCGCCGGTAGAAACCGCTACCGCCGTTGCGCTGGAAGCCGTTTCCACAGCAATCTCCGCAGACACTTCAGCGATAATGGCCAGCTCCAAGGCATCGTCTATCCCGGCAATACGTCCATCGGGGTCTGCCTTGGCAATAGGATCGTTGCCGGCATAGATATATGGGCTGGCAAACTGTCTTGCCGGGTCGGGGGAGAGAAACCTGCCCAGGGCAGGATCATAGTACCTGGCGCCAAAATAATAGAGATCAGTGTCCTCATCCAGTTCCTTGCCGGTAAATTTCGGTGTGAAATCAGTAGAAACCCTGCTTGCTGCAAGATTTATTAAACCAAAAGGCTCATACTGTAGCGTATCCTGCAAAACGCCCTGTTCATCCGTTAAAAAGCTGGAACTTCCTATGAGATTCAGATGAAAGTAGGTTGTTGCAGGACCCGCCATCATGGCTATGGTCCCATGTTCGGAGGTTATATATTTGGTAACAGATGTTTTCTGATTGCTATTATGATGGACTATGTAGTCAGGTGAAATATAATAGCTGGTTTTTTTATCCCCGCTGACCTTTTTAACTCTCTGCCAGTCAATTCCATAGCTGTAGAAGCTCTTCTCTGCAACCTTCCCGTCATGGATGTTTTTTGTTACCTCAATCAGGTTTTTTCCTGCATCATAGACATAAGTCCACTGATCATTGCCTGAGGAAGAGACAACTGTCTTGTCTGTCTGATTGCCGATATCGTCATAGTCGATGGAAAACACCTGCTCGCAGCTATCGCCTGTTATTCTGCAGCCGGAAACCAGCTGATGTCTTTTGCTATCGTCATAGATGTATCTGAGCGCATCTTCAGCGATCAGGTCGCCGGTCTGGTTATATGCGTATCTTTTATCGCCATACCCTCCTGACGCCGAAGTGAGAAAACCCATCTCGTCATAGGAAAAGAATTGGCCTGGTGAAGCATTCGGTTGGGGAGCTACATCGCTGATTGCCAGAATCTTGGAGGCCTTGTTCCAGTTATAATGAAAGTCGTGCAAGGTGACGGAATCATGCCCCGTCTTTTTGTTCTGCAGCCTCCCCAGCACGTCGTAGCTGGAGGTCGTCACTATGCCGTTGCCAAAGTTTGCCTCCAGCAGATCACCCATGGCATCATAATTGTGGTAAGTGACCAGCGTAGTCCCCTGTTTGTCATCACCCTTATTATAGACGACCTGATAGGTACCGCCCTGCGGGAAATAGCTGTAGCTGATGGAGCTGCCGTCGGGTAGGATAGTTTTCGTCGGACGTTTCAGCGGGTCATACTCATAGCTAAAGAGATATTCGGTAGCGCTCCCGGCAACGGCCATAGTTACGGTCTTGGTGGCGACATTACCGACATAATCATAGCCGAAGGAATAGCTGATCTCAGGAGCGGTAATCGTGGCAAGCAGACCCTTACCGTTGACTCCGGTATCATAGCTGTAGGAGAGGGATTTTTGCAGCTTTTGCGAACTGTCGTACCAGTCCACCTTGCTGATTCGCCAGAGGGCATCGTAACTATAGACGGTTGTTTCCGAGAGACCATTGATTATTTTGTCTATTTTACCGGAATTATTGTAAAGATATTTCGTGCTGCCGGTAGTCGGACTGATGATCTCGGCAACATGGCCAAGCGAGGTATAAGAATAGGAGGTAACCATACCCAGGGGATCAGTCTCTTGCAGTAATTGCCCCAGTACATCATAGCTATACGTGGTTTTGCCGCCATTGACGGCCTGATTGGTCAGCACCCTGCCATGGTTGTCACGGCTTATCCGGTTGGTGACGGCTGTCTGCTTATCCAGCGTGTCAGCAGGATTGGGTGATATATACGATACCTCGCGATGGTCCGAGGGATCGAAGACAACCGTATCAACCACCCCATCCGGAAATGTTGTTTTTACTTTTCTCTTACTGATATCATACTGGTAGCTGATATAATCTGCTTTCTCATCACTGAAGTAGGGAAGTGAATTCCTGCCGACCAGGCCCTGGTCGTTGAAATCCTTTGCGGTAACAATCTGTTTGTTGGAAGCCGGGCCCTTGGAGCTATCTCGATATACCCTGCCGAGTCCATCGTAGTCTTTGCTTTCCCAGAACCAGTCCTGCTCGTCATCATCGCTCCAATCCTCCCTCTGCCTGGTCGTCACCTTTACCCCGGCCACATCACCCTGACTGTAGGTACGGCTCCAGGTGGGAACAAGTTTGCCGTCTGCGGCGCCAATGGTCGTTTTCTTTACCAGGCGGCCAAAGCCGTCCAGACCGCCCTTCGGAATCGCCATCACGGTGTTGCCGTTGGCATCGACATGCGTAACCAGCTTGCCGAACTTCGGCTCAAATGTTTTCTGATAGATCAGAGACGCGGTTCCGTTGCCGGCAGGCGGCAGAATATATTTTTCCGGAAAGGTCTGCCACAGAGGGTCATATTCAATCCTGCTGATATTTCCTGCCGGATCGGTTGTGCTGGTGATATTGCCATAAATATCATACCTTCTGGTTTCCACCGACCACTGGCCCGGCTGATCATTCCAGGTTTTAATGGTGGTCAGGTTCATGTTGTCGTCATAGCCGTATTGATACCATCGTAAATCATGGCCAGCGAGCCATGCGCCGAGGTGAATATCGCCGCAGTCCGTATCTGCGGTGCTCTCTTTCTGAGCAATTTTAAAAAAGGTCTGCCACCAGGGGGAAGATCCTGCCTGGAGATACTGCCTGCAGACAGTCGAGCCCTTGCCGTGACTGTCGACCGAATCAATCCTGGTAAGCACCTTATGGGCAGAATCATAGTGATAAAGCTTGTTTAAACTGTAGTTATAGATCCCGTTCGAATAGAATTTTGACTCTTTGGACTCTTTGAAGACTATGGCTATTCTGCCGACGGCAGAAGACAAGGGTGAATCAACATAATCATATGCAAAAGCGCTGCTCCAGAGCAGCGCTCCATCGTAGACACGGGTAATGAGGCGCTGTTGCAGAAGACCTGTAAGCGGAAAATTCTGGTAAAAAAACGACGTGGTGTCCGTCTGCATTGAAGGATCGGGATCGGTGCTGTTTCTCTTCGACATTTTTTCAAAGCCAAGCCAGCCGCGTCCCTGGAGATCTACCCTGGCCCCGGCATAGGAATATTCGGCAGTGGCCATTGCCCCACTGACAGGTTCTGCAATCACTGTCTTTGCTACGACGTAATAAGGAACCTGAACATTCATTATCGGAAAAAGAGGGCTATCCACGGATATCTGATAAATGGAGCTGTCGGTCAGCGGCTTATACGCTATCTCCACCCGCTCCTTTATGCCGGACACAATGGTGGTGAGGAGATCGGACTGACGCAGAGGAAGTGATGGGCCAGTGCCGTCGTCTCTTGACGCATAGAGCAGAAAGCCCAGGTTTCCGTTGCTGTTAAAAAGGTTGATGATATCCGCCCTGCCGCTCCCCCTGAAATTACTCACGAGGAACACCTCATTGCTCCAGCGGGCTTCTTTCTGTTCTTTCTGGAAGGGAATAAATTCTTTGCCGGTGGAAAGGAAGGTATTCATGGATATCTTCTGGTTGTCGTCCTTATAGACATATGCGACGTCGGTAAGGCTGTCCCCGTTGTAGTCGGCTGACTTGATAATCTTAGCGCCTCTCCAAGCGATTTTCCCGCTGGTGGACCAGCTACGGGGGATAAAATCATCGCCACCGGCAAGCATGACTACAGCATTTATGTATCTGTTTTCATTGTAAAAATAACAGATATCGGTCACACCGTCGCCGTTGTAATCGCTGAAACTGAAGAGGTTGTCATCCACCCAGTTCAAATTATCAAGTCGGAAACTTCTTTTCAGCAACTGTTTTACCGTTGATGTGTAGGTAGTGATGCCCACCTTGCCTGAATCGTTAAAAACATAGGCAAGATCAGTCACGCCATCACCATTGAAATCCCCGGTGCTCAAATGCCCATCTGTCAACCATGGGCCACCGCTTGCCGATAAACCTGTATCCTCAAGAAAGCTCTTGCCTGTTGAAAGAAACACCTTTATGTCAAGTTTTCCTGCATTGTTGAAACTGTAGGCCAGGTCGGTTTGTCCGTCGCCATTAAAGTCTCCAACGAGGACACGTGCCTCAGTGGACCATCTGTGCCGGGAGGAATACCACCTCTTTTTGATAAACGATTTCCTGTCTGAAATGTAGGTATCTATACCTATGAAGCCGGCTTCATTGTAGACATTGGCGATATCCGTCACTCCGTCGCCGTTATAATCACCGGCGGCAAACTCACCGGAATTCCACATGGTTTTATCGGAAAACCAGGAACTCCTGATGAAAGAGTTCCCAGTAGACAGGTACACATCCATGGCCACCTTACCTGCGTTGTTATAGAGATAAGCTATGTCGCTGAAACCGTCGGCATTGAAGTCCCCCGGTATTCTGGTGCTCCCTGCGGACCAGCTTGCCTGCTGACCCCAGGATTTCAGGTCAAAGGTGTGCCTTGAGGAAAAGACATTACTCCAGGTAAAGGTTGTGGGCGCCAGACATTCGCCACCACCGCTGCACTCCTCAAGTTTTGATAGGGTGCTCTGGCGGGTGTGCTCGCTGAGCAGATAGTCGATTCTGTATTCTTTTACCAGATCAGAACCAACATATGTTGCGATGCGGTCCAGGAGGACACTTCTCGTCACCTTCGATCCACCGATATAAGAGACGGAAGAATCCGGCCTGTTTGCCCTGTAGCCAAAGACAACGCGTCTCCCGGGAGTAAGGCCGGAATGCTCATTGCCGGTATACTGAATCTTTGCCGGGTAGTATTCCCCGGATTCGGTGCTGGTGGTATAGCTTACTGAAAGATAATTGCCATTACGGTCCACTTTTTTATCTACAGCCCACACACGAATATCGTCCCGCCCCTGGGCCGTAATCCGTGAATCCTTCGTCCCGGCGAAGGAAATCAAAGAACCATCTTTGGTTTGGGCAATAAATGAGCAAGGGCCGCCGCCGCAGGTCCCTCGCGCATAATATCGAGTCCATTGCTCCTGTTCGGTGCGGTATTCGGTGCCATCCGCTCCGTAAGCTGCGCCCCTTACCAGCATCAGTCTCATTCCATCGGCGCAAAAGCGGTCCTTGCCGTCAAAGTTGATACCACCATTTACCCCATCCTGGGCAATAGTGCGTGAGCAGCGGGAAATCGAAGAAAGGCCTGACAGGCTCCAGCCAAGGCCCAGCAGGCCATTGTCTTTTTGATTATTATAGGAAAGCTTCAGGTTAGGCTGGAAATGATTCGTACCGGGGGGAACTTCAAGGCTGATCTCATAAACAGCCGCACCGTTATTATTAACATGGAAATCACCGGCCACATAGCCTGCGGCCTGGGGCGGCGCTTTTGCCTGCACATCGTTTTCGCAGCAGCAAAATATTGATAGAAGGACAAGCAGGATAGCACCAATAGAGACCAGATGTCTGAGCAACATAATCTACCTCCTGTTCTGCTTTCGGCAACTCCTTGTATTTTGCGATTTTTGATAACCTCGTAACGCTCCAAACTTACGATAGTTCAGAGATAAGTGCAGACTTCGGTGGAAGAGTTTTCACCAGTCCATCCTGCAAAGGTAAACACGAATAAGAGTATAGCCCGCTATAATATTACAACTTTGTCGCACCCTCGATGGGTGAAGCTCTTTGGGGCTAAAATGTGTTAAAATGAATTCACCCCGTCTTCCGGCATTGAATATGGAGCAATTTCTAAAACCCATCCAAAGGGCTCAGAAAGGTTTTCAGGACATCATCAAGGAATAAATTTCAGGAAAAGCCTTGGCGTATTTTCTCGGTAAATAATTTTTGGAGAAGTCTGGCCATCGGTCCGGGTTGGCCTGAGCCGATTGGCTTCCCATCCAGCAGACAGATCGGCGTCACTTCGACAGTTGTACCGACAATCATAGCCTCGGCTGCCTGGCTAATGTCTTTTGCGAAAACGGGTCTTTGTTCGAGCTTTATCCCCTCTTCGGCACAGATCTCCAAAATTGTCATTCTGGTTTCATACATTTTCCACGCATAGTGATTGGTTGCGCGACGCCTGCTCTTCTTCTCGCTTAGCCGATATGGCGGGAAAAGAGCGACGTTGCGGTTTGGCGATGACAGGATTGTTTTACCAGGGCTTGAAAGAGTGGCAACATCGGTATATCCGGGGTGGCCATCATAAGTTCGGGATGCCACTGCACAAGAGTGATCGGCTGTTCCCTGTGCTCTGCCGCTTCTATTATCCCATCGGAGGCCAATGCCGTGATATGCAGGTCTCTGCCAGGTGTTTTGATGGCTTGATGATGACGGGAGTTAACGGTGATGATAGGACCAAATAACCTATAAAGCTTTGATTCCCGCTCAATGGCAATTGTATGATCGACGCCGGGTTGATAATTTTCACCGGCATGGTAGTGCAGCGGAGTGGGCAATTCAGAGAAAATATCCTGATAGAGGGTGCCGCCAAGGGCAACATTCACCAGCTGCGCGCCCCGGCAAATTGCCAGTACCGGTTTGTTGGTTTCACGGGCGATGCGAAAAGCAGCAAACTGGTAGGCATCGAGTTCACAGTTGGTTTTCCCGCAGCAATCTTTTTTCTTTTCCCCATACTGTTCCGGGGCGATATCAATGCCCCCGGTCAGGAGAACCCCCTGGGCCATTTGCAGCATATCGAACAATTGCCCGATATGCCTGGTAAAAGGGACAATATACGGAATACCCCCAGCCGCTTCTATGGATGTGGTGTAGGCTATGGGCAAAATATGGGAGGGGGTGCCATAAAGGTTACAATCGGTATAGCAAATAATCGCGATAAACGGCTTCATCACCGGCTCACTGAATCTTGGGATCTAATGCGGCGCGCAGGCCGTCACCAAAGAGGTTGAAAAACAACACAGTCAGAAAAATAGCGATTCCTGGAAAAATGGTCATATGGTCGGCTACGCCGATATAATCGCGGCTCTCGGCAAGCATTGCGCCCCATTCAGGAGTTGGCGGCTGGGCACCTAAACCAAGAAAACTGAGGCTTGCGGCGGTTATTATGGAAGTGCCGATGCGCATAGTGAAATAAACGATAACCCCACTCAAGGTCCCAGGCAAGATATGGACGAACATCAGTCGCATGCGCGACGCCCCGACACTTCTGGCAGCACGCACATACAAACTCTCTTTGAGACCCAGGGTACTGCCCCGGACAATTCTGGCAAAGGTCGGCATACTGAATACCGAGACCGCCACCACCACGTTGACCAGACCGGGGCCAAGGATAGCGACAATGGCAATTGCCAGCAGAATACCGGGAAAGGCAAAAAGCACATCTGATGTACGCATGATCAGACCATCGAGAATACCGCCGAAGAAGCCACTGATCAGACCAAGGGTGACCCCGGCAAGTGCGCCGACCAGCACCGAGGTGAAGCCGACGGTCAGAGATATGCGCGCCCCGTAAATGATCCTGCTGAGGATGTCTCGACCATAGACATCCGTTCCGGCGAGATGGTCGACACTGGGCGGCATCATCGACAGATTGTAGTCGATGGCAAAGGGGTCATAAGGGGCAATAAGGGGTGCCATAACGGCGGTACCAACGAGCAGCACAATGAAAATGCCGGCGACAAGAGCCGTCTTGCGTTGTTTGAACTTGTGCCAGAAGAGTGCTAAAGGGGTTATTGTTTGCTGGTCCATAAGGCATATTATTCGTAGCGAATTTCTGGATTGATCAGAGCGTACACCATATCAACCAGGAGATTGATAAAGACAAAATGAAACGAATACAGGAGCAGCAAAGCCTGCAATACCGGATAATCCCGTACCGAAACTGCTTCAATCATATACCGTCCCAGGCCAGGCCAGGCAAAGACCGTTTCGACCACCACCGAGCCACCCAGCAGAAAGCCGAACTGCAGACCGATCATCGTCACCACCGGGATAAGGGCATTGCGAAAGGCATGTTTCCACATGACCTTACGCTCGGAAACACCTTTAGCTCTGGCCGTACTGATATATTCTTCATTAAGGACATCAAGAAATGCGGAAAGGGTGAAACGGGCCATGATTGCCGCCACCGTTGCCCCAAGGGTCAGAGACGGCAAGACCAGCTCAGAAAATTTTCCGGTATAACCGGCCACGGGAAACCAGCCAAGATGGACGGCGAAAAGCTGAATAAGCAGCAGCCCCAGCCAGAACTGAGGGATGGAGATACCGGAGACAGAGACGAACATCGCCAGGTAGTCCTGCCACTTGCCGGAATAAATAGCCGCCACCGCGCCAAAAAAAACACCGATGACCACCGACCAGAGCATGCCGGCCATCGCCAGGACCATGGTTGGCGTATAACGGGTCGAAATCTCCTTAAAAACGGGAATTTTGGTGCGCAGGCTCACACCCAGATCTCCCCTGCACAAGTTGCCGATATACCGAAAATATTGGAGAGGCAGCGGCTTATCCAGACCAAGCTGCTGACGCAGCAACTCGATAGTTGCCGGGTCAGCATCCTGTCCCGCCATCATCCTTGCCGGGTCTCCAGGCAGCAGATGCACAAAAGCAAATGCCAGGATGGAGACCACCAGCAAAACCGGGATCATGGCGATACATCGTTTAAGAAAAAAACGAATCATATCTCCGTTATACTCCGCCCTACTGGGTCAATTCAGCGAATTCCACAGAAAAGGCGCCATCGGGAAGCGGATAAATGCCCTGGAGGTTTTTAACCTTCGCCGCGATAAGGGTGTCGACCAACAAATAGCCCCATGGAGCCATCGGCCAGATTATTTCCTGCAGCTTGGCATACGCTTCCTCGCGGACCTTGCTGTCGGCCGATGCGAGACCGGCCTGCACCAGTTTGTCCACTTCCGGATTGGTAAAAAAACCAAAATTCGACATGGCGGGCGGAAAGGCCGCAGTGGCGAGGAGTGGTCGGATACCCCAGTCGGCATCCCCGGTCGAGGCGGACCAACCGCCAAAGGCTATAAACGGTACCGGCGGTTTATCATCAACCTTGTGCCCTTCCAGTTTGTTATAAAAACTCGCCACATCCATCGACTCCAGATTGCCGGTAATACCGATCGCCTTCAGCTGCTGCTGCACCATTTCCGTTGCCCGCAATCGATTCGAGGCATTCGGCGTAAGGAAGACAACCTTGAAACCGTCGGCGTAACCAGCTTCTTTCATAAGCGCCTTGGCTTTTGCAAGATCATAGGGCCAGGTTGCCTGTTTTTTATAAAACTGCAGGTTTGACGGTATAATGGAGTCTGCCTCGGTGGCAGCACCGCCAAAGGCTATGCGGATGATGGCCTGTTTGTCGAGGGCATAATTGATAGCCTGTCGGACCCGTTCATCACCCAGCGGTTTATACTGGGTGTTCATAACCATATACCGTTCAATGATCGACGGCTTGGAGATGATTTCAATATTCGGGTCACTTTCGGCAACCTTGAGCAATTCTGCGGGCATCGGGTAAATATACTGGGCCTGCCCGGCGCGCAGCATTGCCAGCCGCGAACCGCTCTCAGGAACTGGCCGGAAGGTAATGGAATCGGCCTTTACCTCACCACGCCAGTAGTTGGGATTTTTACGGATTGTCACATGATCGCCGGAAACCCATTCGGCAAAGATGTAAGGCCCTGTGCCGACCGGGTGCTTGCTGACCTCGTCACCGTATTGCTCGATGGATTTTGGGCTCAGGATGAGCGAGCCGGGGTGGGCGACAGCGTTGACGAAGGCGCCAAAAGGTTCATTGAGAATAAAACGCACCGTATAATCATCGATAACCTGCAGTTCCTTGACCGGCTTCATCAGGCTGCTCCGTTTGTATTTTCCGGTCATCATCCGCGCGATGTTGACCCGGACCGCCTCCGCGTTGAAATCGGTGCCGTCGTGGAATTTAATACCTTTGCGCAAAACGAAGGTGAACTCTGTGGCGCCCTCGTTGTAGGTGTAACTTTCCGCCAGCAGTGGAACAATTTTGAGATTCTCGTCAAAGCCCATCAAACCCTGGCAAATTGCCCGCTCGATAGCCCCGGAATAGGTGTCCGAAGTATCATGGGGATCAAGCGACTTAGCTGTCGATTCCGAGGCATAGACGATGTCTTTGGGGCCGGCATAAGCGGGGCCGGCCAGCATCAGGACTGCTGCGAATAAGAGCGAAATTTTTTTAAACTGCATACTCTCCTCCTGAAAATGTTGAATGTTGCCGGCCCTGATCAGGGCCGGACGCCATATTGCCGGTTTTCTTCAGTAATCAAAGGTCCAGCGATAAAATGTCCTTGGGTAGTTTCAGTGAGTACCACCTGGTCGGGGGGATCGTTTATCGGCCGCACAGGGCTTGGCATTTCTCCAGTTAATATATTGAAATCACTTCGTCTTTCCGGATCTGCAACGGGTACTGCTGCCAGCAGTTTTCTGGTATACGAATGACCGGGATTCTCGAAGATATCTCGTCTTGATCCCAGTTCGACAATCTGCCCGAGATACATAACCGCCACCCGGTGACTCATCCTTTCAACCACCGCCATATCATGAGAGATAAAGAGATAGGCGAGATTCATCTCTTTTTGCAGTTCCATCATCAGATTGAGCACGGTCGCCTGGATGGACACATCGAGTGCAGAAACGGCTTCATCGGCGACAATGACCTTGGGGCTGGTGGATAGAGCACGGGCAATGGCGATACGCTGACGCTGGCCACCGGAAAATTCATGCGGATAGCGGCCGGCATGAGCCCTGGGAATGCCGACTCGTTCGAGCAGGTATTCGACCTTTCTCTTTCTGGTCTCTTTGTCCCCAATACCGTGAATAACCATGGGTTCTTCAATAGAGGCGCCGATGGTGCGACGGGGATTGAGAGAGGCAAAAGGATCCTGAAAAATAAATTGAATATCCTGGCGTAAACTCTGCATGGCCGAAGATGAGAGCTCCATGATCTTTTGCCCGCAAAAAATTATCTCTCCCTGCGCCGGCACCAGCCTGAGAAGAGAATAACCGGCCGTAGATTTGCCGCAGCCCGACTCACCGACGATGCCCAGTGTTTCCCCGGAGAAGAGTTCAAAACTGACTTTTTCAACCGCATGAACCAGATGGGTCGGTTTGCCCCAGAAGGTCTTTTTAGAAACGAAATGGGTGGTCAGATCCTTTACTTGCAGGATCGGCTCCGCACAATAATCTGCGGTGTCGATTTCAATTTCCAGCGGCAAGGGCTCATCTGCGGCGCGATTGAGCTCTTTTTGCATTTCCAGAATCGGCAAGGTTGCCGGGTTGCTGCGGCCCCGCATGCATCCCAGTCGTGGAACAGCCTTGAGCAGAGCTCTGGTATACGGATGTTTGGGCCTGGAAAAGAGCGAATAAACATCGTTTTCTTCAACGATCCTACCTTGATACATAACAACAACCCGATCGGCCAGCTCTGCCACCACCCCCATATCATGGGTTATGAAAATAACTGCCATACCCATTTTTTTCTGCAGGTTACGGATAAGCCCCAAAATCTGGGCCTGGATCGTCACGTCAAGGGCCGTCGTCGGTTCATCGGCAATAAGCAGCTGCGGTTCACAGGCAAGGGCCATCGCAGTCATCACCCGCTGCCGCATTCCTCCAGACATCTGGTGCGGATATTCGTTCATCCGTCGTTCAGCATCAGGAATGCGCACCAGCTCAAGGCGATCCCTGACCTCCTGGGCAAGAGTACCCTTGGGCACGTTCTGGTGGGTGAGCAGAGCTTCGGCTATCTGGTTGCCGATGGTAAACAAGGGATTGAGCGAGGTCATCGGTTCCTGGAAGATCATCGACATGTCAAAGCCTCGTATCTGCCCTGCGTCCTCGCTGGAGAGCGTGGTAATATCCTGGATAGATCCATTCTTGCGGCGCAGATAAATCTTTCCTGAATCCGTGCGCACGAGGGCGAGAAGCTGCATGACCCGGCGCATGGTAACCGTTTTGCCGGATCCTGATTCTCCGACAATGGCCAGTGTTTCCCCTTTTTTAACGGAGAAGCTGACGTTATGGAGAACCGAGACAAACCCGTCGTGAGTTGGAAAGCTTAAAGAAAGATCCTCTACTGAAAGGATTTCATCAGCATGCATTTCTCTGATTTTACTCAAAATAGCCTTTTTTCAGGAGAGACCCGTTTTTCTTGACCATAGATCCACCGGCAATAACATCGACTACTTGCATGGACGATGGTTCAAGGAGGAGAACATCGGCATCGGCCCCGGCGGCGAGAATTCCCTTACGTCCCTGTAGACCATACAACAGAGCCGGAGTTGCAGTCAGTGGCTTGAGTGCTTTTTCCAGGTTCATATGCAGCTCGTTCACCAGCCTGTTCAGCTCAAAGCAGAGTGAGGCAGGGGTGCCGATACCCATACCGACAATATGTTTACGTTCCTTATCCCAGCGAGGCATAGAACCGCCGGCATCGGAGCTGAAGGTGATTTTTTCGAAAACACCCCGTTGATCGGCAAGGCGGGCAAAGTCGGCAGCAGAAAGATGGTTGTCGGATTCGGCCGGTACCTCCATCATGCAGGTTGCATCGGCGGTTGCACCCATTTCCGCAAGCTGGAAGACCTGTTCCTGCAGGAGCAGATCCTTCCTGTTGACATGGGTTGGAATGAAGGTGTCGGCACGAATACCGTATTTTTTTATCACCGTAAAGAGCAGCGCCAGTCGCTCCTCCTTGATTCCCGTATGAATAGTAATAATTCCGGGCTTGCCGGCGACCAGCGCGGCCACCCGAACCTCGGCGGCCATGGCAGCCAGATCCTCGGCACTGACAAAGGGCCCCCGGGTATCGGCAATGGCCAGTTTGAGGCCAATCACCGGTCTGAGATAGGTAAGATCACGGCCAATTGAGCCGGTGAGAGTGGGAGATGGATGCCAATATGCCCCGGTCAACATGAAAGCGGTCAAGCCTTCATTATTGAATGCCTCGGTTTTTGCATACAGACTCTCCACCGATCTGGTCAAAGAATCAGTACCAAGCAGACCTACTGCCGTTGTTACCCCGTTGTCAAAGTTCATCGACAGCTGCATCTCCGGGGTGCGGGTATGCAGACCACCCTCTCCACCTCCTCCCGTGAAATGCTGATGACCATCGATAAATCCCGGGGTGACCGCCATGCCCTTGGCATCAATAATCTCTATTTGCCCAGGCAGATTTGTCGCCTCGATATGCTCAGCCACGTGCAGTATCCTGCCGCCGCCGATCAGAACGTCTCCTCTACCCAGGGCAGCCGGGGTGTAGATATCACCACTTTGGATCAGAATCATACCGTTCGCCCTCATGCGTGATAGGTATATTGGTAGAAATTTATTAAAAAGTATTACAACTTAAAAAAACATCCGTCAAAGAGAAAGGGAGCTGTCATCGATGCCGACTACCGGCTGCAAAAAAATCGGGAAAGCTCAGGCGCTTAACAAAGGTGTTTTGGAAATCTTTATCGGCGGTGAGTTCAATTACCGAGACTGCTTTGGCGAGATCATGTGCCTGACTGAGATAAACATCGTCGCAGAGTGCCATAATAGCCCCGGCACCGGCGGAATTGCCGGTGGACTGAATCAATGCCGGGTCAATGGCCGGGATCATGCCCAGAGTGAGCATGTCGAATTTATCGAGATAGGAACCAAACGCCCCGGCAATTATAACCTTGGTCGGTTTGCTCATGGCAACCGCCCGTAACAGAAATTCAATCCCCGTTACCAAAGCCGCTTTGCCCAGTTGCACGGCTCTGATATCTTTCTGGCTGAGAAAAATCTCTCTTTTTTTAGTAACACTGTCTTCAGGCACAATGACATATCGCCAGCCATCGTCGTGGTGTTTTATTAAGCGGGGAATCGCCGGATCTTTGACGAATCTGCCGCTGCTGTCGATAATGCCGACCCGAATAAGGGCGGCAACCGCACTTACCACCCCTGAACCGCAAAGTCCCTGGGGTGCAACTCTTTTATCCTTTTGGGAGGCAATTAACGAATAATGCGGCGTATCCTCTCTCGTCGCAAGGCATATCCGGTCAATTGCTCCGGGAGTTGCCTGCATGCCGCAGGACAGCGCCGCTCCTTCAAATGCAGGGCCGGTGGCGCAGGAAGTGGCAAAAAGACCATCCTGTGCCTTAACTACCAGCTCGCCGTTGGTGCCCAGATCAATGAGCAGGGTGCCGACAGGCTCATCCTGCAGCGCGGTTGCCAGAGTGGCGGCCAGGATATCACCGCCGATAAAACCGGCGATCTGCCCCAGCGTGTGGATGCCAACCGGCTCGAAGGTAAAACCAAGCTGGGACGAGATGGTCCGTCGCGGCTCATAAAACGCCGGCTGATATGGGGCAATACCGATAGACTGCGGGTTCACACCCAGAAAGATATGGATCATCGTGGGATTGCCCACTACCACCATCCGGGCCAGATCCTGAAGATTGAGCCTGCAGTGGCCAAAGATCTTTTCTATTGCCCATTCGATTGCCTGAATAACCAGGATCTGCAGGCGGTACAATTTTTCCTGATCGTGGCCGATTTCGGCGATCCGGCTCATAACATCGTCACCGAACAGGGCCTGTGGATTTTTCACGGCAATCGAGGCAAGAACTTCTCGGGTCTGAAGCCGGCAAATATAGAGGGCAATGGTCGTTGTGCCAAGATCGACAGCTATACCCAGTCCGGCCAAAGATGACGATCCGCTCAGTACCAGAAAAGACTGCGGCAGACGGGCCGGCGCCTTGGCAATGATATAGGGAGAAAGACACGAAGACTCAGGGATACGCACCGCCATATCCCCGGCAACGACCGTGGTACAGGCCGTGACCTGGCGGACGGCCTGGTTTTCGCTGACGAGCTCGACCCGGCATTTACCGCATATTCCCTTGCCACCACAATCGGAACGAAGATTTATCATCAGCCCGATTAAAGTCTGCAGAAGTTTATCCCCTTTCTTCACTCGGATTGTTTTTCCGGAGGGCAGCAGGGTCAGATTGCAAAGGTCATTGTCCATGGTGCAGCCTTCAGCCACCTTCTGCCAGCTCAATGCGGCTAAGATCAAAATCGAGTCCGCCGCTGACGGTAAAATCAGCTTTGCCGCAGATACACCCTTTACGAAATGCCTCGGCCAGGGCCTGCCTCGGATGGGTAGCCGCATCGCCCGGCACTTCGACACTCGCACCGCAGTTGCGGCAGGCAAGAGTAATCGGCACCATCTCGAAAACAAGTTCGGCAGCGGCAGCAGCGGTGTCTTTACGCAAAAAATCAAAAAAGACCACTACGGAGTCGGGAACGATCGCACTCAACCGGCCCACCCGCAGATAGATTGTAGCAATCGGTCTGCCCGCGGCGGTTTGCAGAGCCATTTCCAGGATCGACTGGGTAAAGGGCATCTCATGCATGTCAGGTAGTCTGCTCCAGACGTTTCTGTATAAGCCAGTCACACCACTGCTCAATCCCCTCTCCGGTTTCGCAGGAAAGTGGGAAGACCTGCAGATGTCTATTAATAAAAAGGGCAGTACTTCGGATCTCGTCAATCGTTGTTTTCAGCAGTGGTCGAAGATCGATCTTGTTGATAATAAGAGCTTGGGACAACAGAAATATTTCCGGATACTTCAGCGGCTTATCCGCTCCTTCCGGCAAGCTGACCATAACCACCCGAAGATGTTCACCGAGGTTCCAGAAGGTCGGGCAGAGCAGGTTGCCGACGTTTTCAATAATCAGCAGATCAAGCTGGTCAAGAGCAATTTCGTTAAGCGCCGTGCTGATCATGGCGGCATCGAGATGGCAGCCCCCCTGGGTATTGATCTGCACCGCCACTGCCCCGGCATCGCGCACCCGCCGACTGTCGAGATCGGTATGCGGATCTCCTTCGATGACTGCTATTCGCAGATTTTGCCGGCAGTGCGAGATGATCTGCTCGATAAGGGCAGTTTTTCCGGAACCGGGGGCGGAGACGAGGTTCAGGCAAAAGATGCCTTTTGCGCTAAAGTCTTGCCGCAATTGACCCGCGATGGCATCGTTTGGTCCGGTAAGAGATTTATTTACTTCAATAATCATGCGAAATCATTGTAACCAAGCGACTGCATGGTGATCGCCCCGGTTGGACAGGCGGTGGAGCAAAGCCCGCAGCCATAGCATTTGTCGGCATTAAAAGAGACCTTCCGGCGTTTTTTGCCATTAATCTCAATACGTTCTGTACCGCGAGAAAAGGCATCGTAGGGACAGCGTTTGGCGCAAATACCGCAATGGATACATAACTCCATATCCCGCAAGGCCTGATAATGGACCCTGGGGTAGGTCTTTTCACTGCCGAGCCGCACCGAGGTCCGCAGGGGAAAGCAGCAACAGGTGCAGCAGTTGCAAAAACCGAAAAGGCCGTGTTCCTGCCAGTTTCGCCCGCCGATGTGCATCAAGCCGTCTCGATCGGTATTAATCACGACCTCTTTACATTCCTCCTTGCTGAGCACTCTGCCAAGGCCGCGCTCGATGGTATACCGCGCCCCATCGTCAAAGCGAATGCACCCTTCGCGCATATGCTTGCAGGCCAGCTCACTCGACCGGCAATCACAGTTCACCACCACATGAAACTCAGCCGCCTCCACCTGTTCCAGCGCCTCGGACAACAGCAGGAAATCCTTCTGCTTAATTTGAAAATAGGCTTCAGGGTCCTTTTTGATCTGCTCGATAATCGGCGTAACCTTCTCGACATAGCCGGCAAGCCACCATTCACTTATTTCTTTGCGAACCTCTTCGGGAATATCCGTCCAGTTTTCCTGCATGGTCACCGGGTCAAGACGATCATAGAATTTAGCCGGGGCGTAGCGCACCGCACGATCTTTCTGATCAACATAATCAAAGACATAGCCAACCGGCTTGTCACCGATAATCTTGGTCACCACATGCCGCTCGTAGGCGGTGGTTAGAAATTTTTCGGCCTTCTCCACCGGCCAGCCCATCCGTTCAGCTATTTCCGGGATTGCAAGCGTTTCTCCAGCCATCGCCAGGATAAGATCCATCTCCACCGGCTGGACCACCAGGTGAATATACTGCTGCATGGCCTCTGGAACTTTGAATAGCTTATTAAATATATTGATCTTGCCGAAATTCATATCTTCAACTCTCTTCACTATGCGCCGAAAAGCCCGGCCCGGTAGGCCTTGAGATACTTCATGCAATAATTGTCACGGCCGGCCAGCGCTTCAGCAGCGGTGATGTTGGCCATCATTTTCTTGTCCAATGGGTTGATGATCGCCCCGTCGAGGCCCTTGGCGATCGCCATGGCCATAAAGGTCTGATTCAAGAATTTTCGGGCGGGCAGACCAAAAGATATGTTGGACAGACCACACATGGTGTGCACCCCGGGAAAGCGTGCCCGGATCGCCTCGATGGCATTTAAAAATTCCACGCCAAAGGAATTATTCACTGACATTGGCTGTACCAGGGGATCGACATAGATATTTTCCAGTTTGACGCCTTTGCCAACCAGGGCGTTGATCAGCTTGTCGGCGATGACCAGGCGATCCTCAACGGTTTCCGGCATCCCATCATCGCTCATGCACAGAGCGACGACCTTGAGATCAGAACCGGCCACTACCGGCAACAGCTTGTCAAAGCGCTCTTTTTCAAGGGATATGGAGTTAATCATCGCGACCCCTTTGTGCACCGCCAGGGCGGTCTCAAGGGCGGCCGGATCCGGGCTGTCGAGGGCGCAGGGACAGTCGACCGCGTTCTGGACCGTTTGCGTCAACCAGCTCAGGTGCGCCGCTTCTTTGCCGACAAAGATCCCGGCATTGACGTCGATATAATTAGCCCCGGCTTGCTGCTGGTGGACGGCAACCGTTTTGATCGCCTCCGCATCCTGGTCGGTTATTGCCTGGCCAATCGCTTTACGACTGGCATTAATGAGTTCTCCGACAATGATCATACCTGCTCCTTATCTTTTGGCTGCCCTGCCGGCAGAATTATTTCTCTGTTGATTGCAATCACCCCTGTATCACCATCCACCAGCACGGTATCGCCCACCTTGACTATATTAAAAATCTCCATGTCGACATCGGTAATCAGAGGGACATTGAGCACCGCAGCAGTCACCGCAGTTCTGGAATCGAGCCTGGGGAAGATCAGGGCTGCCGGTCCGCAGCCTGCCACTTGGGCGGAATGAAAAAACAGTGACCAGCCGTTGGAGCCTTTACTGCCGTCAAGAATCAAGACCGTATCCTTGATGCTCATGCCTTCGAGGGGATGATCTTTTTCTAAAACCACCCCGGTATAGATATCGATGCCACCCCAGCCCATAATGGTCTTTCTCGAAATCAGGGCCGGCCCCTGCGCGCGTCCGCCGATAGCCCCTCGGCCGTAAAGCTTCTGCATTGTCATGACCGTCCCTCCCAGAAGCCACTGATCGCCGAGGCGAGACATTCGGCGCGTGAACCATAAAACAGCTTCGCCTCCGTTTCCTGATTGGCTGAATAGCGTTGTTTGGCGGAATCGTAGGCCACCGTCCGGTATTCCCCGGTATAGCCCCGTGATGATGGACAGGATCCGGTCAATAAATGCGCCCCCGCCTGCTTAATGATCCGCGCGTAGCCGCACCGCTCCGCCATATATTTAAAAGGCCCGGTGGTCCAGATATCAACTCGGGTATCTCGATGAATGATCTTGCCGTCAAGAAAGGCAGCAACCCGGCGCAGTTCGTCAATATGGTAATGCGGGCAGCCAAGAGTAATATAGTCGATTTTCTGCCGGTCATAGCCGTTAAATTGAGTGATAGTGGCTTCAATGTCATCAGCAGTAATGGTCAGGCTATTGTATGGACCTTCAGTGCCCATCGCTTTTGGCAGATCCGGTGCCTCGGGACTGATGCCTGCCAGATGACACATCTCGGTTCCGGCCGAACAAGCGAGAGCGGCAAAAAAAGACTTCAGTTGAATGGCATTAGGCCGAGGAAAGTCACCACTCAGAACCGGCACCGCATGGGGCGCAAGCTGCATCCCGAGGGTGTGACCGAGCACATCCCAGTCGTGGATGGTCTGCGGCGCTGTTTTCAGCTGGACAACCACCGTGCCTTTCCGGTTGATCAGGAGATGTTTACCGGCCATGGGGGTTCGGCCGCAGATGGCGGCACAAAAACTTGCCTCGATGCCGTCACCGTTGCCTCTTGCGCCCCACATCGAGTTCATAAACAGCACCGCGCTCGATTCACAGGAGACAAAGTGTTCCCCCATCATCGGGATGAAACCGGTAAGGTAGGGAATGCAGTTGCCACTCAGTACCACCCCGGCGGCAACGAAACGGGACAGAAAATCCAGATTGAGAGCCTTTTTTGCAGGTGACAGTAGCATCTCGTCCGGGACCTCGGTACAGTCGGCCTCAACTCCTGAGTAGCAGACACAATACGGATCCATCTTGTCCAGCCTGACCAGCTCCGGGGTGCACAACGACATGGTGGAAAAGACGCGGTCAAAATCCGTCGACTGCGCTACATCGAGATAACTGTGGCAGCCGCAGAACAGATCAGCCCAGGTAACGCTGCACAGCTGCTCTGCGCCGATAATATTGCCATAACGGACGATCAGTTCCAGGGCCTTCTGCCGCACCAGCCCTTCCCGGCCGTCGAGCACCTTTTGGTCGGAATCAGTCAAATGCATAATGCCTCACGTCCAAGCATGGTGAAAATCTCAGGCGACCAGACGGCGTAGAAGTTCCACCGCCCCCGGCGCATCCTCGGCGTAGCCGTGGGCACCAATTTCATCGGCAAACTCTTGAGTTACCGGGGCGCCGCCGATAATGACGCTGACGTTGCCATACTTTTCTTTGACGGCATTCGTTATAGTCGCCATGGCCGGCATGGTGGTGGTCAGCAATGCCGACAGAGCGACGGCGTTGGCGCCATGTTCCTCTACTTTTTTCAGGAAGGTATCGGCATCGACATCGACACCGAGATCGATAACCGTGAAGCCGCCGCCTTCCACCATCATCGCCACGAGATTCTTGCCGATATCGTGCAGGTCGCCCTTCACCGTGCCGATCAGCACCGTACCCCTGCCTTTGGAATCAGCGGCGGCGAGCAGAGGCTTGATGATCTCCAGGCCAGCCTGCATACTCTTGGCCGCCATCAGCATTTCCGGGACAAAAAGATCACCTTTGCTAAATTGGGCGCCAACCTCATCCATGGGCGCGATCAGGCCGTTGTTAAGGATCTCTTCCACCGGGGTACCGGCTTTTACTTCCTGGTTGACCAGGGCGACAACCTTGTCTTCGTCGAATTCCACCACCGCCTTGAAAATATCCTGTACTGACATATGCAGCTAGCTCCTTGAAATATGATGGCCTTGCAGCCATCGAAAATAGTAAGTTTTTACGGAATTATCTTTCTTGCTAATTGTCAAACATCTCTACCCAACACTGTACCTCCCTCGATGATCAGTACCGGATGCGCGGATTCAGCCAGGCATACAGGATGTCTGCGACCAGGTTGGAGACGCTGAAAATGCACACCAGCAGCAGGGTGGTCGCCTGGATGAGCGGCAGATCCTGGCGCTGAATGGCAAACAGCAGGAGCCGTCCCAGACCCGGGAAACTGAAAAGGGATTCGGTAACGATCAGCCCGCCGATCAGCCAGCCAATGCCTATGGCGACCACCGTCACCGTTGGCAGCAGCGCGTTGCGCAGGACATGGCCAAAGAGGACCTGATAGGGTTTGAGTCCCTTCAAATACGCGGTCCGGACAAAATCCATGGCGAGCACCCCAAGCGTGCTGGACCGGGTCATTCTGGTAATATAGGCCAGACTTACCATGCATACGGTAATGGCCGGTAAAATGAGCCTTGGCAGTGCCTCGATAAATCCCGCCTCGGGATTTATGGCTGAGCTGGCTGGCAACCATCTGAGTTTAATGGCAAAGATGGAAATTAAAATGACACCGGTGACAAATTCGGGCAGCCCGATAAAGGCCAGAGAACCGATCGAAATCAGGTGGTCGACAAAACGGTTTTTCCTGAGCGCGGCTATAAGTCCTAGAAGGATACCGGCGGGAACATACATAATAAAGGCGACGCCGGCCAGCATCGCCGAGTTGCGCAACCGGCCGAAGACCAGCTCCATGACCGGAGTACTGCTGCTGAGCGACATTCCCCAATCCCCCTGAATAAAGCGCAACAACCAACTGAAATACTGCTCCAGCAGGGGACGGTTGAGACCCAGCTGCTCCCGGAGATTGGTCAGGGCCTCCTCGGTGGCGAAACGTCCCAGTACCATTTTAGCGACATCGCCGGGCAGTATCTGCGTGGCAATAAAAATAAGGACGGATGCCGCCAGCAGGGTTATCAGCATAAAGCCGATGCGGCGCAGGACAAATCGTTTCATTGCTGGGCTTCCTCCACCGGCACACGGGCAAAGGCACTGGCCTGAATGCGCGCGAGTTCGTCCATGGGGATGTGGCACCAGATGCCGTGCCCATCTTCACCTTTTTGCCAGGGAGGAGATTCGGTGGCGCATAAGGTACCCAGACTTCGCGGGCATCTGGTATGAAAGGGACAGCCGCTGGGAATCGCCATGGCACTGGGCACACTGCCCTCCAGGCGGATATGCTGTTGTTGGATATTGGGATCGGCGACCGGAATGGCCGACAGAAGCGCCTCGGTATAGGGATGATACGGTGGAGAAAAGACCCTGGTCGAATGGCCGGTCTCCATAATCCGCCCCAGGTAAAGAACCGCAATCCAGTCCGAGAGATGCTGCACCGTCGCCAGATCGTGAGAAATGAACAGATAGGTGGTCATATTCCGGTGCTGCAGTTCAAACAGCAGATTGATAAGCGAAGCCTGCACCGATACGTCGAGTGCCGACAGGGGTTCGTCAAGAAGAACCACGCTGGGGGTGGCGGCAAAAGCGCGGGCAATTGCCACCCGCTGCTTCTCACCGCCGGATAATTCGGCGGGCAGCCGGTTATAAAAGCCGGCCGGCAGATTGACCGCCTCGAGCAATTCATAGGTGCGGCTGACAATCATTTCCGGCGATAAGGAGTCGAGCAGTATCAACGGCCGTTGAATGGCCTGGGCGACGGTCTGGAGGGGGTTGAGGGAGGCATCTGGATTTTGAAACACCATCTGCAGCTTTTTAAGGGTGCTGAAAGACCGCTGTCCAATTTCCGGCGGCAGCATTGCATCGTTTAAACGGATCGTACCGGAGGTGGGCGGCAGCAAACCCATAATGGTCCGAATCAGGGTGGTTTTGCCACAGCCACTTTCGCCGACAATGCCCATGGTAAACCCTTTATTGAGGGTCAGGCTGATGCCGTTGACGGCTTTAACGGTTGGTGCATCGGCGGATGAAAAAAAGGAGTTGCCGGTGGTAAAATGTTTATTGAGATCCTGGATACAAAGCATTTCCCTCACCGCCTCAGGAGGTGGATATGTCGTCATTTCCTGAATATCCCGTTTCTTGCCGACAATATCAACATAGCGGATGCAGGCCGACTGGTGGTTTTTCCCTACAGTGGCCAAAGGGGGGACCTGCTGCCGGCATTCGGCTATGGCAAAACGGCATCGCGGCGCAAAAACACAACCATCCGGCAGTGCATCCATGCGTGGAATTCGCCCCGGGATGCTGTCCAGCGAGCGGCGCCTGGCCTGGTGGTCAAAATGCGGCACACAGCCGAGAAGGCTTAAGGTGTAGGGATGGGCTGCCCGGTTGAAAATGTCCTTGATATTGCCAACTTCCATCAATTCGCCGGCATAGAGAACGCCGATGCGCTGACAGATTTTTGCCACCACGGCAAGATCATGGGTAATGTAGATAATAGTCGAGGCCATCGACTGCTGCAATTCCGTCACCAGATCGAGAACTACTGCCTGACTGGTGACGTCCAGTGCGGTGGTGGGCTCATCCATGATAAGCAGGTCCGGGGAATTAATCATGGCCATGGCGATGACGCAGCGCTGCAGCATGCCCCCGGAGAGCTGGTGCGGATACATTGCAGCGATTGCTTCTGGTCGGGGCATTGCTACCCGGCGCAACATCTCATGCGCCCGTTTAAGTGCCTCAGCCTTGGTCATTGGGGTATGGGCGCACGCCGCTTCGGCGATCTGGGCACCGATAACCAGAGAGGGATTCAGCGCGGTCAGGGGGTTCTGGTAGACGACGCCGATGGACTTGCCCCAAAGGGTTGTCATTTGTTTCCGGGTAAAGCCTGAGATGCGCTGATTTTGCAGAAAGACTTCCCCCTGACTAACATAGCCGTTATCGGCCATATACCCGATGGCCCCCATAATAAGCGTCGATTTACCGGAACCGGATTCGCCAACCAAGCCAAAACTTTCGCCGCGCTCTATATCAAGGGAAATTCTGCGGACCACGTCAAGCTCCCGCTCCTCCGTCCGGTAGCCAAGGGTCAGGTCACAGATTTTGAGGGCCGGTTCGGTCCTTTTGGTCATTTGTGTCCCCTCTCGGCTCCCGGCTGGAGAATGTCGCGTAAGCCGTCGGTCATCAGGTTGGTGGAGATTACCAGCAGAGAAATCGCTCCAGCCGGAAAAAGCAGCATCCATGGCGCCCGGCTGAAAAAAGATCGAGCTTCGTTGATCTGCAGTCCCCAGTCCGGGGAAGGCGGCTGGACGCCAAGCCCAAGAAAACCAAGCGAAGCGACCAGAAAAATGGCATAGGAAAAGCGCATGGCCATTTCGACCAGCAGCGGGGCGATGGCATTGGGCAGGATTTCCCGGAACAGGATATAGTATTTTTTTTCGCCACGGGTGACAGCCGCTTCGACAAATTCCTTGGTCTTGATATCGAGCACCATGCTGCGGGTCACCCTGGCCAGCACAGGGACATAGAGGATCGCCACCACCAGAATCAGGTTCACCAGGTTCGGGCCAAGGCTGGCAAGGATCACCAGGGCAAGAAGAAGCGGTGGGAAGGCGAGAAAAATATCCAGCACCCGCATAAGAATTTCATCCCAGATCCCACCAAGGTAGCCGGCGATCAGGCCAAGGCTTATGCCGACCAGGCCCGCCAGGAGCGTACCGATGCCGCCGAGCAGGAAGATGCCCCGGCTGCCGGTGACAATCCGGCTGAAGATATCCCGGCCGTATTGATCAGTGCCAAAAAAGTGCTGCAGGCTCGGTCCCTGCAGCCGGCTGGCGATATCCTGGGCCTGGAACTCATGGGTGGCCACCCAGGGACCGATAAAGGCCATGAGCAGGAAAAAACCAAAGATAACCGTGCCGATCAAGGCCGGCGGATTACGGCGTAACCGCTTGAAAACCGTATACCATAGAGCAATGCCCTGCCCCGCCCGGGCCGCATGCTGCAGCGGGACGTCTACTGGTGACGAGGAAATGTGTTGATCTTGTGATGAGGTCATAAAACATTTCCTCGCAAATATAATTCGGCCACAGAATTCTTGCACATGGCGATTTTGCCGCCCGGAAGACTACTGCCTTTCGGGCGGCAGGCCTGGCTACTCCGTCAGGGAAGCGTTCCAGAACCGGGTGCGCGCCCAGTCGGAGGGCAATGCAACACCATTCAACTTCTTCGACGCGCCGGCAACGGCTTCTTCGAAATAAGGGACGATAACAGGCCCGCGATCAATGAGAATGCGCTGCAGTTTCTTATACAGCTCGACGCGTTTTTCGGCATTCATTTCCATGCCAACCTGCTGTACCAGGCTGTCAAACTCGGCGTCCTGCCAATGGGAACTGGACCAGGGACCGTTGCTGACATAGGCCAGTTTGAAGTAGGTGACGGCGGTCGCCCTTGAGCCCCAGTCGGTTATGCCGAAATCACATTTGAGCCAGCTGTCATCGCCTTCACCATAATAAACATCGGTCGGGATAACCTTGATATGTACGGTAACCCCGATTTTGGCCATCTGCTCTTTCCAGACCGTCGCGATAGGGATGACATCAAGCTGGTTCTGGGCGACCAGGTCAATAGTCAGTCCCTTGGCAAAGCCGGCTTCGGCGAGAAGTGCTTTGGCTTTGTCGATGTTGGGAACCGGCATCTCGGCCAGAAACGCTTTGCCATAGGCAGGCCCAACCGGGGTGAATCCGTTACCGAAAGCGGCCAGACCGGGCCGGGCGGCTTTGGCGATGGCCTTATGATCGGTTGCCAGTTTCAATGCCTGTCGGACCCGGGGATCAGCGGCCACATGTCCTTTATCGGAGCGCAGATGCAGGGCGTAATGCATATTGGAGGCATTCTCAAGCAGTTTGGTATGGGGATCATTTTTGATAACTTCCGCAAATTCGGAGGTGAGACCACCGACGAAGTCGAGTTCTCCGCCACGCAGGGCTTCGATCTGGCCGCCCATATCCGGCGAGAAAATGAAATGAAGCTGATCGATCTGCACCTTGCCTTTAAAATGTGGGTTTTTCACCAGCACGACCCGGTCTTCGGCTGAATATGATTTTATCATATACGGCCCGCTGCCGATACTCATCTGGGCCGGATCCTTGGTGTCTGCCGGAATGATATTGGCATGAAACTCACCGGCATCAGCCGGAAATTCAGGATTGGGTTCGCTCAGGGTGAACTGGACCCGGTACGGATCAAGCGCTTTAATATCGGTAACCGTCTTATACAGCTCGACGGTCGGAGCCCCCACCTTCGGGTCCCTCAGGCGGTTATAGGAAAAGACTACATCTTCGGCGGTGACCGCCTTGCCGTTGCTGAACTTGTTGCCCTCGGCGAGGGTAAAGGTCCACACCTTGCCATCCGGAGATTCCCAGCTCAGAGCCAGATCCGGCACCGCCTCATTAGAGGCGTCAATAAAGGTGAGATGGTGGTAAATCTGCTCGGAAATCATGATATCCGAAATATTGGCAATAAAATGCGGATCCTTGGTGTTGGACGGTTGGCAGCCAATCCGGAGCATGCTTGCCGCCATGGCGGTGACACTGGACATGGTCAAGACAAGGGCCAGCAGGCCAAGAGCTAATCGATGCAGGTCTTTTGATTTCATGAGCGTTCTTTTCTCCTGATAAGGTTAAAAAAAAGCCGTACCAGAGTACGGCCGATCCACTGTCAACTTAAGAACGAGTCAACGATCCGGTCTATGGCGAGCTGTTTGTCCCGGTCGATGGGCTGTGCAATGGGTTGCGCCAGAATTGTTTCCAACCGCTGTCGGGCCCGATCGAGCAGACTGGTTTTGCCCTTTTCCGACCATTTTTCGTAGGACTGCCGACAGAACAGTTTCGGCTGCCACTGGGTCTTGCGCAGGTGGCGCAAGGTGTGCGGCTGGGTGAGGAATTGACCGCTTGCCGCACCGGCCGGAATGACATTAAGCGCCAGGGTCTCCTCGTTAACCGGAATACCCTGGTACATCCGCCTGATCTGATCAACCATCTCATCGACCATGATGATCATCTCCAGACTTCCGGTCAGGCCGAAATCGAGATAACCGACATCATGATTAAGGTTCGAGCCGGCAAATACCGACATAAAGGCCTCCAGCCCCGCTTCAAAAGCCGCCTGCTGATCGGGGATCTGGGCATCGCTGGTGCCGCCATAGCCCCAGTTGGGCAAATCAAGATAGTTGCTCATCTCCACCATTGCCATGTAAGACATCAAGTATTCCGGGGCATTATAGGAGCACTGGCTGGTCGCCATATCGAGAACCGCGGCACCGATGCCCATCAGAAAGGGCGCACCGGGCGCCTTAAGCTGGTGGATAACCATGCCGAAGAAACATTCGGCAAGTCCCTGTACGACATGACCGGCAATACTCATCGGCGCCGTGGAGCCGGCAATCGGCGCAGGAGAATAGATAACCGGAGACCCGGTCTCGGCGCAAAACAGCAGCTTGTCGAGACTGGCAAAGGGGTGCTTTAACGGGCTGATCGGTTCGGCATACTGAATCCAGTAGGGCTTGGCCCGAAGCTCCGCCTCACTGCCTCTTAAAACCTTGGAGATCTGCCACATGGCGTCGAGATCCCGACGCCCTTCGGCGGTGTTGACGATAGGCTTGGTCGAGTTTTCCGACATGGCGCGGAAACTGGCGAGGTAGGAGAGTTTCGGGTCCAGTTCGTGGGGATGGGCGCAGGACATGATAAAATCGATATTCGGCAGGGCGTCGGCCACCCTGGCGGCAATTTTAATATCTTCCAGCGAGGTGCGGTGCCGCTGAAAAGTCTTTGACTCCACCGACCACATCAGATCTGACCCGGTTCCGAAATAGGCTCTGCGGCCGCCCAAATCCATGGCGTGTTTGCCCTGCCGGTCGTAGATGGCGATGTTATTGGGGACGCTTGCCCGCGCTTTTTCAACGAGCTCCCGGGGAATTTTGACATGCTTGTCGTTGACCGTACAGCCCGCATCTTTTAACAGCTTCAGGGCCGTTTCATGCAAGACCTGCATTCCCGTTTCGGCAATGATAGTCAATGCCGAACGATAGAGCTGTTCCTTGTTATCTTCGCTTAAAAACGTCAACTTCGGTTCGAATCCAGTTTCAAATGGAGCCATTATTTTTCCCTTTATTGTCAAGCTTATCCGCACATCTCAGGCACTAGAAAAGCTCAACGGTTCAGAGGTTATACAGATTTTCGTGTCAGCTTCCGATAAATGGTTACAGAAAGACCACACCCCTTTTTCTTTGTCAATAACTATTAAAAAACCTCCCTCGAAAAAGAATTGTCCGCAATATTAAGAATTTGTAAAATATTGGATGGCCTCCCGCAGACGTTTGGCAAGCCCGGCATCGATAAGCGGAGTCATGTACGACAAGAGCAGCTGCTCGGCTCGTTTATCGGCCAGTTGCCGGATGGTTTCGTTTCGATCCACCCATTTCTGGTTGGCAATCCGGGGGAAAACCGCCGGCTGGTGCAATTCCCTACGAAAGGATTTAAAGGTATGAGGGGCGGTGACATAACTGCCCTTGGGTCCAACCTGATCGATCAGCTCTTCCATCTCCGGCAGCGTATCGACCGGCAAGGGCGCAAGAAAATGACGGGCAGCGGCGACAAGCTCAGCGTCCAGAACCAGTTTTTCTCGTGAAGCCGAGGCAAAGCCTGCGGAAATACCACAACCGGGAAGATAATTGATACCACTGGCAAGGGCGCTGATAAGATTGAAGGTGGATTCCGCACCCGCCTGAAAATCAAGGTCCTGGGCATCGCTGAGGCAGACATTGCCCCTGGTCAAGAGCCCGTAATGTGCCGCAAGCTGGGCGGCGGCCGCTTCCATCTTGCGGCTTTCAGGACCGCCATAGGTAGCCATCATGCTGCGCATATCCGAAGCACAGGGAAAGCAGCCATACAATACCGGCAGGCCTGGACGGACCAGCTGGATCAAGACCAGTGTTGCCAGTACTTCGGCGTTGTTGAGGACTAGATTGCCGGTCAAAGAACATGGTCCGGAAGAACCGGCGGCCGGGGTCGGCGAGATGCTGATGGGAATACCGCAGCGGGCCATGGCCAGGAGATAGTTGCCCTGATCTCTGGAAACAGCCAGCGGTGATTGCGTGTTGACGGTTGTCTGCGCCCAGGCCCGGCCGTTATCCGGCCCGTCACTGAGGGTTTTCCGGTCAATTTCAAAGGCCATACAGAGCAGTTCGATGTCTGCTTCATGAAGCAGGCAGAAAGGCTTATCGGTATAAAGAACCTGAGCAGCCATCATAAACCGGTACACCTGTTCCGGCGCGATATCTCCCGGAAAGGCCAGAGGCCCGGCCAGCTCAATAGCATCCAGCATTTGACCAAGTTTGGTGAATTCGATAAAATCGGTGCTCATTGCCCGCCGTTGCCTGCCGCCGGCAAGAGCGACGTAGGGTGCGCTGCGGCCCAGCCCGATCAGGCTTGCCGAGCGAGAAAAGGCCACATTCTTTAGCGGATTTCTGGCCAGGAGCGTAAAAGCTTTCCCGGCTCTTGCCAGGGCCTGATCGATATTTTCCGAAGTAAAAAAAATACGCTCGTTTTCCAGACGCAGTCCGTGGTCACGGGCGACAGCCAGCAATTGCCCGGACCCAATCCAGATGCCGGTTTTCGCCAGTACGTTCAAAGTGGACTGGTGGATGGCGGCAAGCGCCTCTTCAGTAAGGGGACGAAAGACGGCAGCGTCCAGGGGGATGGTAGAGTAAAGGTCGGCACTCTGCATTGCTTGTCTCCTGCCTTATGAGATTTCGAGGAGAAGTAATTTACACCTCTAAAGGACCAATAACAGCTTCGACGATACTAATAATCTCCCCGGAATGAACCATTGCAACCAGAGCCATGATATCGTCATACATATACCGGTCGTCCTCGAGCTTGGCCACTTTGGAGCGAACCAGTTTGTGCACCTGGACAACCGGCACCGATGAGGTCAACGGGGCAAGAAAATCAAGGGCCTGGGCGGCGGCCATAAGCTCAATGGCCAGAATATGCTCTAATTTTTTACAGACGGCTATTGATTTTTTAGCGGCAAAATAGGCCAGACTGACCGGATCTTCCTGGTTGGCGCAGGTGGGGATGCTGTCAATCGTCGACGGGTGGGAGAAGACCTTGATTTCGCCCAGGAGTCCGGCAGCGGTGTACTGGGGTATCATCATGCCATTATTCAAGCCCGGTTTTGCCACCAGAAAGCTTTCAAACTCACTGAAGTTTCGATTGACCATCCGATCAAGCCGTCTTTCCGACAACTTGGCCAGATTGGCCATGGCGATACACATGGTATCGGCTTGAATGCCGACAAAGGTGCCGTCAAAATTGGCACCCATAAGAGCGATCGCGTCCTCCCCCTCGGGAAAAAGAATCGGATTGTCACTGCAGGAGTTCATTTCGGCGCAGATGGTTGCTGCGGCATGCTTGAGGGCGTTTTTTGCCGCACCATGGAGTTGGGGAATACAGCGCAGACTGGAGGCATCCTGGACTTTTACATCACGAAAGGTTGCAGAAATGGCGCTGCCGTCAAGGATACGCACCAGATTTCGTGCCGTGGCCGCCTGTTCCTCATGCCGTTTTACCGAGTGCAGCCGAGGATCGCAAGCACGGATAGTCCCTTTCAGCGCGTCAAAGCTTAAGGCGGAGATGATATCGGCATTCTTTACTGCCTTCAGCGCGTCCCATGCGGCAAGAATGGCAAGACCCGTCACCGAGTTCGTCCCATTGGTAAGGGCCAGGCCCTCTTTTGCCTGAAAGGTGATGGGCGACAGGCCGGCCAGATCCAGGGCCGGACCGCCGGGCAGCACCTGGCCGTTGAATCGGGCCCTGCCCTCGCCGATAAGCGGCAAAGCCATATGGGCTTCCACCGACAGATAGCCGACCGAGCCATCGCCGGGGGCCACCGGGATGACTCCCGCATTAAGCAGACCGGCGACCAGCGTCAAGACCTCGAGCCTGACGCCGGAAAAACCTTTGCCAAGACTGAGCAGCCACATCAGGGCGATAGCCCGGACCTGTTCGTCCGGCAGCGGCTCACCTACCGAACAGGCATGGGAGAGGACAATATTTCTTTGCAGAATTTCCGAATCTTCCGGCGAAATGGTGGTACGGACATTATCACCAAAGCCGGTGGTTACCCCATAGATTCGCCGGTTTTCGCGCATGGCAATGTCAATGTACCTTCTCGACCGATTGACTCTGTCGCAATATCCGTTTGAAAAGGAAATCCGCGCACCATGACGGGCCACGGCGACGAACTCGGCCATGGTTATGTCCGCTTCATCCAGGCAGATGCTGGTGATCGATCCGGCATCAGCCATACAAGTTGTTGCAGACATCCGAGTCCATGAAAAAAATTACTTATGTGCCGGCAAGCGCCGACAGGGCGTCTGCCACTAATATATGGACATGTATATACAACGCGGCAATCCCTTCGTCAATATCTCTGCTGAGGTTGCCGGCGGACATCATTTACCGGAGAAGTGATGTGACTAGAAAATAAATCATCAAAAGGAAGGCGGGCAAACACCCTCTGTCCATAAACTGTTCAAGGGGTGTTTGCCCTAATCGGTCTCGTCGGTATTAATTGGCGGTATATCGACGGTTGAAACTTATTGACAGACTGCCAAACCACCCTCCACCCATCTGCACAGCCTGCATCCCATTTGGCATGGTGGTGTCGTTGAGGTTTTGATAGACTGGAACACCGGCAGTCAGACGTAGATTGAAATTCCCACCCAAAGCTGTGAGAAACCGCCATGAGGCAACTCCGGTAAGCATACTCCTCGTACCACCAGTGTTCCCCACATCATCACCGTTATATTCGTTGTTATAATAGTATACGGTATCGGATTCCACCCCGAACATCCAATCGTAATTTGGCGTGTAATGCAAAGCCACCCCGAACTGGGTTTGGTCGCCAAACTTATAATCATCGCTGTTTTCAAGCATGTGGGTATAGCTGGCCATGGTATGAAGCCAGATATTATCATAGCGGTAAGTATAGAGCAAGCCACCACCGAAGGTGAAATCTCCAGTACCGTTCTGCAACCCCGGCTGTTTTATGTATTGGTTATCAAAATCACCTGTAGGCAGGCTCGCTTGTGCGAGCAGTGAAACAAAGTGATTATAATACGTACTTTTATAGAGAGAGTACCGATAGGAAAGATTGGTGTCGCTGATTCCGCTGTTTTTGGTCGTTGCTGTGCTCTTCCCTCCCATGGTATACGTCTCCATCTTTTTATCCAGATACGATACCTTGACATCCACCGCCATGTTATCAGTAAGGCCGTAACTGGCCATCAGCATGGTCGCCTGGGTGGTCATTTTTTTAGGTCCTACCATCTGTCCGGGACGTTGAATGAAATTAGCCGGATCAGTTGAATCAGTGCCGGTTACAACCTCATCCATCGTCATGGTCATAAAACCGAGACCTACTCCGGACGCTCCTTGTGCCGGCAGCACCGCTGTCTTGATCCGAGCCGGCATGGTCATGGCAGAAGGTGATATGACCATGAGAGCCTGGGTAAAACTTATGAGCTCGCCGCCATTTTCTTCCTTGAAATGTGCTGCTTCCTCGCGTTCTTTAAAAGCTATGATACTGGGGAGCATATCCGGAGTAACCTTACTGGATATAACATAGGTCGCTTCTTCTGCCGGCACAGGAAGCCCCAGGACCCAATCCCTGACAAGAAGTGCGGTAAACGCGTCCGGTCCACCCGCGTCCTGGACCAGGCGAAGCATGCAGGCCAGGCCGCATGACTGGACCACCTCTCCCGTCTTGTACTCCAGTCTTCCGGCAGTTTTCTGATACTGATCAATATACATGCCACAGACCTGGCACGATTCCCGAACTGTCCCTTCCGCAACTGCTGAGGATATGGACCAATAAAGGCATATCAAAAAAAGGAAAAAAACAATAACGTTCTTCAAGAATTACCTCAGTAGATTGATATTAATCTTATTGTAAAAACATCCTAATACAAATTATATATCACACATATTCCTAATAACCTAACTGATTAACAAACTCAAATAAATATTTTTCCTGACTGCTGGAAATGACGTATATTGACGCAAGTTTCTAATTTTTAACAAAGTATCAAGACCGACCGACTCCTTTATTAAAGACCTGAGAAAGTCACCATCACTTTTTAATCACCAGTCTACGCGGAACATCCGCCAGGGTCTCGACCCCGGTTGCCGTGATGACAATGCTTTCGGTGATTTCCATGCCCCAGGAGTCCTGCCACAGGCCGGTCATAAAATGAAAGGTCATATTCGGCTCCAGCACCGTCTTATCACCGCGCCGCAGGCTCATCGTCCGCTCCCCCCAGTCCGGTGGATAACTGAGACCGATCGGGTAGCCGGTACGGTTGTCTTTTTTTATGCCATACCTGTCCAGTACAGCAAAAAATGCCATGGCGATATCTTCACAACTGTTGCCCGGTCTGGCAGCGGCAAGCCCTGCTTCCATTCCCTCCAGAACGGCCTTTTCCGCATCCAGAATATATTCGGGCGGTTGCCCGAAAAAAATTGTCCGAGACAAGGGGCAGTGGTACCTGCGGTGACAGCCGGCAATTTCAAAAAATGTTCCCTCGCCCGCGCGCATTGGCTTATCGTCCCAGGTTAGATGCGGCGCCGAGGCATCTTCTCCGGAAGGCAACAACGGCACTATCGCCGGATAATCTCCGCCTGCTTCAGGGATGCCGCGGATACCGGCGTCATATATCTCGGCGACAAGATCGCATTTGCGCATACCGGGCTCAGCTTTGGCCAGGATCCGCTGGTGCATCTTTTCGACAATACGCGCAGCAAGGCGCATATAGTCAAGTTCCTGGTCGGATTTTACCGCCCGTTGCCAGTTTACCAGGCCGGTTGCATCATGAAATCTTGCCAGCGGCAGGTTACGCAGCAGCGATGTATAGGCGGCGGCGGAAAAATAATAGTTATCCATCTCAACGCCAATGTTCATGCCGAGCCAGCCGCGTTTCTGCAAAAGAGCGGCCAGGACATCCATCGGGTGTCTCTCCGGCGACTGGACGTAGTGATCGGGATAACCGATTAGTCGATCGGCGGCCATATAGGCTGTGCGCAGAGCGCCGTTTACATCCTGCAGGCGACCAAACCAGATGGGCGGCTCGTTTAAATGCACAACGACACACTGATGGACATAAAATGACCAGCCATCATAACCGGTAAGCCAGGCCATATTCGATGGATCCGAGACGAGCAGCAGTTCAATCCCTCGCACTTCCATAGCCTTACGGGTTTTCGCCAAGCGTTGCTGATATTCCTCCAGAGTAAAAAAAAGCGTTGGGCTTATTGTCTTTTTCATATTTGTTGCTTTATGGTTAAATAGTAAAAAGTTGATGGTATCGTAAGAACATGATTTTCAGATTGCTTCGTAGGACCATACCTGTGAGTGTCCCCTATTTTTCAATAGATTCGAGAAGGGCATGAAACAAAGCTTATTAACGCAACGCTAAACGGACATCAATACCCCATATTCTCTGCCCGCGGGCGAAAAATGGCCAAGCCGCGCCGCAAGCCAGGCAGCAGCCTGGTTGCTGGTGACCACCGGACGCCCTATTGCCTCTTCGATCCGGAGAATAACCTGCACGGAGCGCAAGGCAGTGCAGGAGATAAACAGCGCATCGGCATCCGGGGCAATGCACTCTTCGGCCATTGTAACAATGGATTCCGGGGCAAGCCTGGCCATCTCCCGGTCATCGGTAAGCCCCATGGAGGAAATATTCGGCACCGCAATATTGCGTTCCTCGAAATAATTGCCGACCGGCTTGGCAACATCGGCGGTATACGGCGTGAGAATACTGAGCCGCTTTACCTGTAAGGCCTTGAAGGCCTCGCTTGCCGCCATAAGAGGAGTGATTACCGGAACGCCCGCTCTCACTGTCTGGATTTGTTGCCGAACGACAGCATCGCCAAGTAAAGCGCCGGCCGAAGTACAGCTGAAATAAATAAGCTGCAAAGGCACTTCCGGCACAAGAAGGCCTACTGCATGGGTCAGACCATCTTTTAAGGCAGCCAGATTCTCCGGAGTGACCGGATTATTATATTCGGTGCGGGTTACATGGATGCGCACCCCGGATGTTGCACATAATTGATACAGATCATGTTCGCTGGTGAGATCTGTGGCCAGAACCACCAGACCTATCCTGATACAATCAGTCTCCTTGTCAAATCGGCATGGAGCGGCAATTTTCCGTAACAGCATAGACGCATCCTTCTTTTTCTTTATGCAGCCTAAAAAGAGGGAAGATTGAACTCCGCCTCACGCTCCAGAAGTTGATCGATGACCCGCAGTCCCCGCCGTAAATCTTTTTTTCCTGCCGCCCCAAGAGAAACCCGAATGGCCCGGACATCAGATTCATAGTCAATTAAAAAAGGACCTGCCGGAGCCACCGCGACCCCCTGATCCAGGGCCTGGGTCACAAAAGGCTCAGACCGCCAGCGGCCGGTCAGCGGGACCCAGATATGCAGGGCGCTGGGATGCGAGGCAAACTGCCGTTTACCGAGAATCTGCTGGACAATTCGGTGCCGTTCGTGGAGGGCTCGACGCTGCCACAAAAGAAGTCTTCGGGCGGTGCCGTCGACAACCCATCTTGACGCTATCTCTGCTATCATTGGCGTTGCCATCCACGCAGTGGCCAGCAGACGGCTTCTGACCTTACGCAGCATGCCATGGGGAATGACCAGATAGCCGGTGCGTAAGCCCGGCATAAGACATTTGGTAAAACTGGTCAGATACAATGTCCGTTCCGGCGCAAGCTCTGCAAAAGGTGCCGGTTTATTCGGAATAAGTGGCCCAAGCACATCATTTTCGACAATGGAAATGTCATATTTTCTGGCTATTGCAACCAATACCCGGCGACGCTCCTCCGGCATCAGATAGACGGTAGGATTGGCCAGGGTAGGAATAAGGTACAGGGCCGTAACCCCACCTTTTTTACATGCTTGAGCAAGAGCTTCCGGCATAATACCGTCCTTATCGATTGCCAGCCCTTGCAATTTCAAACCGAAACAGGAGCACAGATCGGTGAGAGAATGGTGGCCAACCGCTTCCGCGACAATACTCCCACCCGGCTTGGCAATGGCGAGCAGGGCGGCAGTGGTCCCCTGGGTGACCCCATTGGTTATCAGTATACGCTCCCGATCGACCGTCAAACCGCATAAGTTCAGCCATTCGACCGCCGAGTTGAGATGACGTGGCAGCCCCTGGTTGGGCCTGAAAGAGAAGATGATATCCTTGGGCGTATCATGACTCAAGGCCGCCAAAGCCTCCTTGATGCAGTTCTCATGAATGTCGTCCAGTACCGGTTTATATATCGACAGCTCGACTACGGTATCAAGTGCCGGGGCAGAACGAAAAGGGGTTGTCTCAAAGCGTGGAATGGTCTTGACATAGGTCCCTCTGCCGATCTCTCCCTGAATCAGCCCCCGGCGATGCAGTTCCTCATAGGCCCTGCTGACAGTCTGCAGGCTGAGCTGTATATCCGCCGCCAGATTCCGCTGGGTCGGCAGCCTTTCTCCTGGTTCGAGCAGCCCCTGGTGGATTGCTGAACCTATCTGTTCCGCCAGTGACTTAAAGGCCGGTTTACCTATTTTCGACTTATCGGGATGCCAGTTAGTCACGGTTTTTCCTGCTCAGTGCATCATAAGATGGGGCAAAAACAAAGCTATCTGCGGAAAAATAATCAACAGGGCGGTCGCCAGGATAAGGATCAATAAAAACGGCAGGGCGTGGCCGATGACCTCCAGGTAGGGTCGTCGAAAGATAAGCTGGGCGGTAAAAATGTCACAGCCAAAAGGCGGCGTCGCCGAACCTATCGCCGCCTGCAGGGTCACCAGCGTGCCGAGTAGAATTGGGTCGACTCCGGCACCCACGACATAGGGCTCAAAAATAGGGCTCAGAATAAAAATGGCCACGATGGGATCGACAAACATGCAGGCCACAAAATAGACGCAGACAACAATCAGCATCACCGCCAGCATGGTTGGATTGTCGCCAAAAAGTGGCGGCAGGATCTGCTGGGGGATCTGCAGAAAGCCGATCAGCCAGGAGAATGCCTGGCCGGACCCGACAAGGACAAAAACCACACCGGTAATGATGCCGGTCTGCAAAAAAGCATCAACGGTACGGGATAGAGTCAGACTTTTGAAGATAAGAGTTTCCAGAATGAGGGCGTACAAGACAGATACCGCCGCAGCTTCGGTAGGGCTGAAAAATCCGGTATAAATACCGCCGACGACAATTAGCGGGAAACCGGCGACCGGGAAACCGGCCTTCAGTGCCGCCCACCGTTCCGCCCAGTCCGCTCGCGGCAGAAGAGGAATTTTTTTGGCCTTGGAATAAAAATAGCAATAGATCGAAAAGAGCAAAAAAATCAGCAGTCCCGGCAGAATCCCTGCCAGAAACAAGGCGCCGATAGAAGTACTGGTCGCGACTCCGTAGACGATAAAACCGATGCTCGGCGGAATCAAAAAGGCAATATCGCTGGAGTTGATTATCAGCCCAAGGGTAAAAGAGCTGGGATAGCCGGCTTCGAGCAGCATGGGCCGCATGGTCCCGCCGATTGCGGCGACTGTCGCCTGGGTCGATCCGGAAACCGCGCCAAAAAGCGTACAACTGGCGTTGGCGGTTATCGGCAGTCCGCCGGGGAGATGACCGACAAAGGTCTTGAGCATCCGAACCAGTCGTGCGGCCGACTCACCGGAGGTAACGATGCTGGCACTCAGGATAAACATCGGCACACAGACCAGCGCGGGGGGCGAGATGCCGGTTATCACCTGCTGCACCATGATGGTCACCAGTTTTGGCGCCATCGCCGGCATATACACAACCACATATAAAATCAGCGAGGCAAGCAGAATGACCATAAAGGGAAAGCCGATTAACAGCATGGTGGCTAGATTGATGCCGAATAAAATCATTGCTTCGTCCCTTCGAGCTGCTCGTCTTCGTATTCACTTTTCTGGTCCGGCGACTGCCAGGGTTCCTCTTCCGTCAGGTTTTTTATAATGGTCCGTATATATTGGATAGAGGCAAGAGAAAAACCGACCGGAACAATGAGGTAAAAAGTCCAGGTCGGCACCCGCAACGCCGGGGTTTTATGGCCCATGGTCATGGCATGCAATAAATATTTACAGGAAAACCAGGCCATGATCGCCATGGTAAGGGCACTGACCAGCGAGATGAAGATGATAAAAACTTTCTCGAGTTTGGGCGGCATGGCATCAAGAAATGCGCCCATGCGGATATGCCGGGCTTTACGGACGCCGTAACTGACGCCGGTAAAAGTAATTAAAATGACGAGAAATTTCGAAATTTCTTCGGCAAAATAGATGCTTTGCCAAAACGTCCGGCAGATAACGTTGGCGATAAGCAAAACCGCCAGGGCCGCCACACAAAACACCAGGATGGACACTTCCACAGAGTTAATAATATGACCAAGACGTCTGTTGAAACGCTTTAAAGTTGCGCTCATTTTACGGAATCTCCATCCGATTTTTTTCGTTTCACAGCTGTTTTTCGGCCTCGGCGACATCTATTAGCAAGGCGTCAAGCACTTCCTGGGCTCCTTCTCCGCCAATATCGACAAACTTGGGATAGACGGTCTTGGCTGCTGCCTTGAAGGGGGCTAAAGCATCGCCTTCCAGGGTATTGAAGGTCAGCTCCGGGTTGGCTTTTTTCATTTTTTCTTTGTCTGCGAGGTTTTTATTGGTAATCCACTCCCCCGCCGGGACGATGGCATCGACCCAGAATTTGCGCATTTCTTCTTGGGCATCTGGGGTAAGACCGTTAAAAAATTCCTGGTTGACGGTCGGGATGCCTAAGAAAGGTTCATTGCCCAGCTGGGTCATAAATTTTTCCACCTCGTAAAATTTCATGCTGTAATGGGCAAAAAGAGGCTGCACCTGCGCATCAATAAGCCCCATCTGCAGACCACTATAGATCTCACCATAGCCCATTGGGGTAGGGCTGGTGCCATAGGCGCGGTAATCTTCAACCAGGAGCTTGGATGACATTACCCTAATCTTCACCCCATTCAGATCGGCAAGCGCGTTGATCGGTTTCTGCGTACCGACCCACTGCCAGCCTTCAAACATAATCGATAAGGGAACCATACCGTTTTTGCGGAATTTTTGTTCCAGAAGCGGCATAAATGCACCTTTTCGCACCATCCAGTCGAGAGTCTCAGAGATTTTTTCCGTGGGAAAGAGATAGTTTAAAGCCAGGACCTGGGCCTGGGGCACAAAAGAGCTGATCCAGGCATAGTCGGAAAAGACAAACTGGACCACGCCAAGTTGACATAATTCGTTGATGTCTCCCGTCTCTCCCAGGGTCCCATAGGGATAGACTTCAATTTCAATTTTTCCACCGGACCACTCTTGCATATGCTCAGCAAATTTCCTGGCCCAGACGGTCATGAAATCGCCTTCAATTTCTTCCGAAGCGAGTTTGGCTTTAACCGGGCCGCCGGTATAGCTGGATGCAAAACTTTGCATCACTGAAACACTCAGCATAAGCACCACTAAAAAACTTATTAATTTTTTCACAATCTTCCTCCTGTTAAATGACTCTGGTTATTCAGCCTTCTTCCACTCCTTCAGTGCTTCTTTTGCTCTGGTTGCCATGCGGCGCATGCAAACTATGCTGCATCTGCTTTTTCGTTTTTGCCGGCGATCATCATAGTGCCGTTTTATGGTTCTCAAAAAATTGCAGCGCCGCCCGGACATGCATTTCAACTCCATTGTGCATGACGCTTTCATCGATATCAAAGCGGGGATGATGGTGAGGAAAATTTTCCACCCCCGGTCTGCCGGCACCAAGGAAATAAAAGACTCCGGGGACGCGCGCAGCAAATTCAGAAAAATCCTCGCCGGCAAGCGTCACTATCGGTTCAATTATCGGCGGTTTGGCCATTGCTCCAACAACCTGGGAGGTAAGCATTGCCGTCATGACCGGATCGTTTACTACTGCCGGGTGGCCGATAACATAGTCAAGATCATAACGCATCCGGTATGCAGCACAGATGCCATCGACCACCCGCCTGAACCTGGCCAGGGGGCTTTTTTCATCATTGTCCTGCCCCGCCGACAGGTAGCGTATGGTGCCGGTCAGCGTCACCTGGTCGGGAATCACGTTGGCCGCAGAACCACCCACAATACTGCCGAACATGATAACCGCCGGTTCCTGCAGGACATCGATTTCTCTCGTCTGGATGGACTGCACGCTCTGGATGATGGCCGCTGCCGCGATAATGGGATCAATTGCACTCTGGGGAATCGCGGTATGGCCGCCTTTACCGTACAGTTCCAGCTTGAAATGCTGCATTCCCGCCATTACCGCGCCGGCTTTGATGCCGACCTTCCCCGCGGCAAGCGAACTCCACACATGTACGCCGATACAGGCGTCCACCCGTGGATTATCCAGTACTCCTTCTTCAATCATGCCGAGAGCGCCGGCGTTTTCCTCGTTCGGTTCAAAGACAAACTTTATATTGCCCTGTAGACGCGATTGTTCACCGGCAAGGATTTTTGCCGCAACCAGCAGCATTGCCGTATGCGCGTCATGGCCGCAGGCATGCATGATCCCGTCAATTGTCGATCTGTACGAAGTATCGGTTTCCTCCTGGATCGGCAAGGCATCCATATCCGCACGCATAAGCAGCGTGGGACCGGGAAAGGCCCCGCAGAGCAGCCCCGCAACCCCAGTGCCGTTGACCCGAGTGACCACAAGACCACAATCGCGGAGATAGGCTGCGACGATTTGCCCGGTGCGGTTTTCCTGCATGCCAAGCTCCGGATAACGATGAAAATCCCGGCGCAACCTGATCGTTTCCGCATCGAGTCCGGCAACCTTTGCGCTGATACTGTCCAAGCTAACGTCCTCCACTTGTGGTAGCACTGCCCGCGGCACTCAACACCGAAGGTAACAAGCGATCTAAATCATAACAATTAATTGTTACAAACAAATAATTTTTTTCTTAAGATAGCATTTTTTCATCTAAATATTAAAAGAACTGTATATGATCACATAAAAATAAATAACAAAATTAATCAATCGGTTTATTGAATCATAACAATTTTTTGTTTTGTGCTTATTTGCTTTACGATCTATAGTAGCTCAATGGTAGATACTTAAAAATATTTCGGGCTCATTGAAAATGAGCTATTACAGGAGGTTACAGAGTGGAAGAAAGAAAATTAGGCATGGCTACCCGCGCAGTATGGGCTGGGGAAGAGCAGTATTTGATGCAAAACGCCACCCAGGTTCCGGTAGTCCACAGCGTTTCCTATGGCTATAAAGATATTGAGGAATGGCAGGATGTTGCGCTGGGCAAGAAAAAAGGGCATATCTACGGTCGCAATACCAATCCGACGGTGGAAGTTTTTGAGAACAAGATCCGTCAGCTGGAAGGTGCGGAGGCGGCCACCAGTGCCGCAACCGGCATGGGCATCATCAGCAGTACCCTGTTTGCCCTGCTGGCTCCCGGCAAACGGGTGGTCTCGGTGAAAGACACCTATGGCGGGACCAATAAAATTTTCATTGAGTTCCTGCCGCGCTATAATGTAGCGGTCACTCTCTGCGATACCACCGATCATGAAGCCATCGAGCACGAAATAGCCAAAGGGTGTGACCTGCTCTATCTTGAGACGCCGACCAATCCGACCATCAAGATAATTGACCTGGCCCGGCTGGCAGCAGCTGGGAAAAAAGTCGGAGCGACAGTTGTCGTCGACAATACCTTTGCCACCCCGATAAACCAGTCACCGCTTACCCTCGGGGCGGATTTAGTGCTGCATTCCGCCACCAAATTTCTCGGCGGACACGCCGACGCCCTGGGCGGGGTCATCTGCGGTAAAAAAGAACTGATTGAACAGATTTATCATTTCCGCGAAATAAACGGCGCAACTCTCGATCCGATGTCCGCCTACCTGCTGCTCAGAGGCATGAAGACGCTGGCCCTGCGTATCGAAAGACAAAATAAAAACGCCCTTGATGTCGCCAATCATCTGCAGGCACACCCGCTGGTCAAAGAGGTCTTCTATCCTGGTCTTATAAGTCATGAGGGCCATGATATTGCCAAAATGCAAATGAGAGGTTTTGGCGCCATGCTCAGCTTTACCCTGAAAGAAGAGAGCCTGGCTGCGGTCGGCAAAGTGATTTCCGGCTTTAAATATGCCCACGCGGCGGCCAATCTTGGCGCGGTGGAAACTATTGTCGGCCCGCCGGCAACTACCAGCCATGTCGAATGCAGTAAAGAAGAGCGACAGGCCATGGGAATTCCCGAGAGTCTGATCCGCTATTCCACCGGCATTGAAGATATCCAGGATTTAACCGACGACCTTGATAGAGCGCTGGCAATGCTTACATAATATAACTCTGCTTACGAAGATGGCGAGCAGGTTTTTTTGACAGTCGGCTCCCGTGCGGCGCATGGGAGCCCAGCCCCTCCTCCTGCCATGGGCCTATGGATATCTGGATAATTTCCGCCATACTTGTCCTTGCCGTTTACCTGCTCATAACGGAAAAGATTTCCGTCGATCTGACCGCGATCGGTATGATGGTGCTGCTCGTCGTCAGCCGGATTTTAACCCCCCACGAAGCAATCAGCGGCTTTGCCAATCCGGCGGTGATCACCGTCGGGGCGATGTTTGTGGTGTCAAAAGGGATGATGCGCACCGGCGGCGTCGAGTTTCTAGGCAGAAAAATCATTAAGAGTGCCCGGGGCAACTATAAGCTGGCCCTCATCATCATCTTGCTGTCCGTTGCCGTAGCCAGCGCCTTTATCAACAATACCCCGGTGGTCATCCTGTTTATTCCGGTGGTCATGACCATGTGCTGTGAATTCGGCCTCAGTCCGTCAAAGTTTCTTATCCCGTTGTCCTATGCTTCGATTCTGGCTGGAACCTGCACTCTGATCGGCACTTCGACCAATATCATCATCAGCGATCTCAGTGTCAGTTTCGGATATACCGGCCTGTCCATGTTCGAGCTCAGCACCCTTGGAGTACCCCTGGCCGCTGCCGGCATTATCTTACTTTATTTTGCCGCCCCGATGGTTCTTCCCGCCCTGGCCAATCCTATTTGTCAGCTGCAGGACAGCGACCATCGCCAGTATCTCGCTGAGCTGAAAATACCGGCAAAGAGCAATCTGATCGGCAGTAATCCAGAGGCAGTGTTTGCGGCCAAATACGCCGGCATCAAGGTCATCGAGCTGATCAAAAAATCCCATATCTACCATCCGGACCGAAATAAAATCCCCATAACCGCAGAAGATATCCTGCTGGTGAAGGGATCGCTCAACGATCTGGTGGCCATTCTGCATAATGAGGAGGTGGAACTGCCGACCTCGGAAAAAGGCCTGGTCCTGGGTGCCCAGAAAGACGCCCCCATTGTGGTCGAGCTGATTATCACACCCCACTCCAGCCTACGTGGTCAACAGCTCCTGAAAACCGATCCGGCAAGAGATCCCGATGTCAATATCATTGCCGTAAAACGGACAAATCTGCACTTAAGTGAGAAGCAGATTCACGACGTCCGCCTGCAGACCGGCGACATCCTGCTGATCTGGTGCTCGGAAAGCAAACTTAAGCAGATCCGCGGCAGCACGGAATTTATTGTGATTGAAGATGTCTACCAGGAATTGGTGCACCATCGCAAGGCCTGGTGGTCGATCATCAACTTTATCTGCATGATCCTAACCGCAACTCTCGGCCTGGCCGATATTATGACCTGTGCACTGACCGCAGCCTTTCTGATGATCATCACCGGCTGCCTGCAGATGCGCGATGCCTACCGGGCCCTGCAGGGGGATGTGCTGCTGCTTATTGCCGGAACTATCGCCCTTGGCACCGCCATGCAGAAAACCGGGGCCAGTCAGCTCTATGCTGAGAGTTTTCTCAGCCTCTTTGCCGGATTTTCACCCGGTATCGTACTGGGTGCAATCATTCTCCTGACCAGTATCTGCACCCAGATCCTGAGCAACAACGCTACCGCAGTGCTGCTGCTGCCGATTGCCATCTCCACGGCAGTGAGCATCGGCGTTGACCCGAAACCCTTTATAATCGGCATCTGTTTTGGCGCCAGTGCCTGTTTCGCCACGCCCATGGGCTACCAGACCAATCTGATGGTATACGGTCCGGGCGGCTACAGCTTTATGGACTATATGAAGCTCGGTGTGCCGCTCAACCTCTTCGTGGTCGTCGCGTCCACCCTGCTGATTCCCTTGATTTGGCCGTTTTAGTTGAAAGTATTGCACCGGCCCATATCACCACTGTTCAGCCCTGTGCGAAACCATTGTACCCGTTGAGCGGAAGTTCCGTGGGTAAAGGAGTCGGGCACAACATAGCCCCTGTTTTTTTTCTGCAGGGTGTCGTCGCCGATCATGCTGGCGGCGTTGAGCGCCTCCTCCACATCACCCGGTTCCAGGATATGACGCACCCGGTTGGCATGATTGGCCCAGACGCCGGCAAAGCAGTCGGCCTGCAACTCCACCTTGACCGACAGCTTATTATAATCAGCCGGAGAAAGACGGGCGTGCTGCGCCTGTACTTTGCCGCTGATCCCCAATAAGTTCTGGACGTGATGTCCGATTTCGTGGGCTACTACATAGGCCTGGGCAAAATCTCCGGGCGCCTGCAGTTTGTTCTTCAACTCTCGATAAAAGGCCAGATCAATATAGACTTTTCTATCCGCCGGACAGTAAAATGGTCCGGTAGCTGCCTGGGCAAAACCGCATGCCGACTGTACCGCCCCGGTGAAGAGGACCAGCCGGGGCTTCTCGTAGGCACTGCCGGCTTCGCGAAAAATCGCATCCCAGGTATCTTCAGTATCTGCGAGCACCACCGAGACAAAGTCGGCCAGGCGATCCTCTTCCGGGCTGGTCGGCGCCGACGACTGCTGCACCTGCCTGCCGTCCTCGACCAGACCCGAGTTGAGAATCACTGAAGGATCGATGCCAAAATACATGCCGACCAGAGCCAGCAGAAGGATGCCGATACCACCGCCTTTGATCTTTCCCCCACTCAACCGAACACCTCGCCGGTCTTCCACGTTCCTGCTTCTTCGGCCTGATTTCCATAGCATCGGCTTATACCTCCAGCTTAGATGGTGCCGCAAAAACTTTTCATTGTTAAACTATTGCAAGCAACATAAGCATAAGATCCACTTCCTGCAAAAAATCGTTGCCGGTCGCTTGACACTACTGGTTGGAAAAATAACGGCATGGTATAGTTGTCCAGCAGGCAACACATATACAATAAATTCTTCTTAGACAATTTATGATGGTTGAACGTACCAAAAGCGATAGAAAAAACCGCCCCTGCCCCGGTTGCGGCGGCTCCGGGCAAAGCTCATTTTTTGCCGGCGCCAGCAGATTCATGCTCACCTGGGAAGATTGCCCGGACTGCTGCGGCACCGGGGTCATCCTTGACGAAGCCGAGCCGAACCCAAAAGACCGGCAGGAACAAAAATCATGACCCCAGCCATCAATGCCGCCAAAAAGAAAAAAATTGCCTATACGGTGCATCAGTATATCCATGATCCAAGCCACGACTCCTACGGCGAGGAGGCAGCGGAAAAATTGGCGGTAGCCGAAGAAAGAGTCTATAAGACGCTGGTCGTCCAGCTTGACAGCGGAAGTCTCACGGTAGCGGTCATCCCGGTTACCGCAATGCTCAGCATGAAACTGATGGCGCAAGCGACAGGGAGTAAAAAGGCCGCAATGGCCGATAAAGATCTGGTGGCAAGAACCACCGGCTACGTGCTGGGCGGCGTCAGCCCGCTGGGCCAGAAAAAAAGGTTAGTGACAGTGATTGACAGTTCTGCTAAAGCTTTTCCGACAATCTTTGTCAGCGCCGGACGCAGGGGCTTGGATATAGAACTGCGGCCCGCTGACCTTGCCGCTCTCACTGCAGCAACTTTTGCCGAACTCCGCCAGGGAACAGGCGGATAACCGGACTGCTGCCGGATCCAATTCATCATCACATCGATATGGATATACTGATTTACGGAACTACCGAAATGAGTTATCTGGTGGCCTCTCGCCTGCATCAGGAGCACAACATTACCCTTCTCCACGATCCGGGCGAACTGAGCGATAAGTTTGCCAACCTAGATATCCGCATAGTCGAGGGCAGTGGCGGCGATCTTGCTGTCTTGGAAAAAATCGAAACCAATAAAACCGATCTGTTTATCGCCTGCTCGGCGCTCGATGAGGCGAATATTGTCGCCTGCTGGACAATCAAGAAAATTGTCGATACCGAAACAATCTGTTTCATCGGCAAGGCGTCGCTCTACAAAAATTTTTCTTCGTCAACTCACAATCGCTATCATGTGCGGTATGATATAGACTCCATTATCTGGCCGGAAAAACTGCTCACCCAGGATATTTTCCGGATTATCTCCGTGCCGGAGGCACTCGATGTCGAATATCTGGCCGGTGGCAAGGCCAAACTATTTGAATATCGAATAAAGGAAGGCTCCTCCATGATCAACAGATCGATCATGGACTGTAAGTTTCCCAAAGGTGTGCTGATCCCGGGTATCACCCGGGACAGTAAATTATTCATTCCCAAGGGATCGACGAAGATCCTGTACGACGACAAGGTGTTTTTTATTGGTTTTGATACCGCCCTGGATATCCTGGCCGCCGAATTTTTCAAACATGACAAGAAAGTCAAAACCGTTTCGATCATCGGCGGCGGCAGCGTCGGATTCATGCTCGCGGAAAAACTTGAGCGAACCAACAAGAAAGTAAAAATCATCGAGCAGAATCCGGAGCGATGCGAATTCCTCGCCAATTCACTCAAAAAAACCCTGGTACTGCAGGGCAACGGCACCGATCTCGAACTGCTCGAGAGCGAGTCGATTGCCGCAGCCGATGCCTGCATCTGCACCACCAATAACGATGAAAAAAATCTGCTCTGTTCGCTGTTAATCAAGCAGCTCGGCTCGAAAAGAATCGTCACCAGGGTCGGCAATATCCAGAATTATGAACTGTTTGAGCACGTCGGCATCGATGTGGTGGTCTCCCCCAAGGCTTCCGCCTTAACCGAGGTGCTGAACCGGGTACAGATTCGCGATGTCGATGTCCTGGCCCTGATTGAAGGCGGCAAAGGAGAGGTGCTGCGACTGACCCTGCCCGATACCTTCAAGGAAGTGCAGCTCAAAGAGCTTAAACTTACCGCCAATGCCATTATCGGGGTTATCATCCGTGGGCATAAGGTGCTCATCCCCAATGGCGAAACCTTTCTCATGCCCAAGGACAGGCTGAAAATCTTTACCATGAAAGAAGATTCCGAAAAACTCAAACGCTTCTTTTTCCGATGAAACTCCCCTTGATCGCCAGTGCCCTGGGCATTATTCTCCTCGCCTTCGGCGGCATCCTTCTTCTGCCTGCGGCTTTTGCCGGGATAGATAGCGAATATTACGAGGTCATTCCTTTTGCGGGCGCCTCGCTCTGCTCTTTTGCCCTCGGTCTGCTCTGCGCACGGTATGGCCGTTTCGCCAGAAATTTTGATGTCCTGCGGCGCACCGAAGGGCTGCTGATCGTCACTTTAAGCTGGGTAATTACCGCAGCTATCGGCGCCCTGCCCTACCTGTTTTTCGGCCTGCACCCAATCGATGCCTATTTTGAATCGGTCTCCGGCTTTACCACCACCGGGGCAACGATCCTCACCGACTTCTCCCTGTATCCACGGGCGTTTTTTTTCTGGCGGGCTTTGACGCAATGGCTGGGCGGCATGGGGATCATCGTTTTGTTCGTCGCTATCCTGCCGCAGTTCGGTGTCGCCGGCCGGCAGATCTTTTTTGCCGAGGCGCCAGGTCCCAGCGAGGATAAAATTACCCCGCGCATTGCCCATACCGCCAAGGCCCTCTGGCTTATTTATGTCCTGCTGACCGTTCTCCAGATACTCCTGCTGATCCTCGCCGATATGCCGGTGTTCGATGCCATCTGCAACTCGTTTACGACCATGGCCGCCGGAGGGTTTTCGCCCCATCCCTTATCGATAATGGGGTATCAGAGTCCAACGATCACCTGGATTATCAGCGTATTCATGCTGCTGGCCGGTGCCAACTTTGCCCTGCAATATAAGTGTTTTATCAAGGGGAAATTCCGCTCGCTGGCGACCAATGATGAATTCCGGTTTTACCTGGCCATCATCGCCCTTGCCTCACTGCTCCTCAGTTTTTTCCTGTACAGCAGGCAGAATAATACCCTGGCCAGCAGTCTGCGAGACAGTGTCTTTCAGATTCTCTCCATCTTGACAACCACCGGTTTTTCCTCCGCTGATTTCGCTCTCTGGGTCGTTCCCGCCCAGGCAACTCTCTTTGCCATGATGCTTATCGGCGGTTGTGCCGGCTCGGCAGGCGGCGGGATAAAAGTCGTGAGAATTCTCTTTGCCGGCAAATTTCTCAAGCGTGAACTCGATCAGATCGTCCATCCCAGAGCAATCCTGCCGATAAAATTGGGCGGCGTGACCGTGCAGGAAGATATTCAGCGGCAGATGCTCAGTTTTCTGCTGTTTTATCTGGTACTGATGATTTTTTCCGCTCTGGTGGTAACGATGATTGAGCAAAGCCCGATGGTTGGCCTAACCGGAACGGCAGCAACTCTGGGCAATGTCGGACCGGGCTTTGGGGAGATAGGACCGATGGGTTCGTTTGGTTTATTACATCCGATGACGAAGATAATTTTTATAGTCGATATGCTGGTTGGCCGGCTGGAACTGATTCCTTTTCTGGCGATGTTTTGCCCTGATTTCTGGTTGTTTACCAAAAACGGCAAGTAAAGCAATCAGCCCAGCCCTTTGATCAGCCGGGGAATGTCACTCCCGGGTAATGCACGCCGAAGGACATGAAGCTATTGCTTCGTCAACACAGTCGGCGTCCGCATCCGCCCCATCGACAACATAGGCTTTTTCTTCGTCGCTATCAAAGGCGAATACTTCCGGACACGTCTCAACACACGCTTCACAGCCAATACATTCATCTTGGTCGATTACCACTTCAGCCATTTTTTCCCTCCCGTTATAGTTTCTTGGATTTCTTGCACAGTGTAACAAGTAAAACACTTGTCTCGTTGGTACCACGACAACTCTTTAATAGTAAGCATTTTCTTCTTGTTCTCAAAAAATAAATTATCGGTGGTAGGAGAAATTGGTGGTGTCGTAAAAACGTGATTTTCAGAATTGCTCTGTGAGATCATACCGAAAGCCCATGTTTTCGATACAATTCCATAAGGACACACACTCAGGTGTGCCCCTACGGATATATCGAATGGAGGACTTAAGTAAAGGTATGGCACTTTACGCACGCAAGGCCTTTTTCCAGGTGCTTTTTATGTCCTTCACTTTTCCAGGATTTTCTTTCATGGCAGCTGCTGCATAAAACATTCTGCGCCTTGATAAAACCGGTTGGCTCCGAGATGTGGCAGCTGGTGCATGACAACCCTTTCTCGCTATGCTTGGAATGCATGCTTTCCCAGCCCATATTCTTCTTCTCATGGCAGAGAGTGCAGGAGCGAACTGCGGCTGGCACGCTATGGTATCCCAGCGAAGTGAAAGGCACCATACCTGCACCATCAGGAGTCGATCCAGAGCCATTATGACATTCTGCACAGGAAGGCGCTTTTTCTTTAGGCTCGACCCCATGGGTGATGAGCATCTCGGCATCGGCTTTGACGATAGAATATTTGCCGGACATGCCCTGTTCTTCCATGCCTTTTTGCACGGCTAGATCAAAATCTCCGGTCATAAACATCCACATGATTGCCGGCGGGATGATCTTCCCGCTCTCATGCAGGGGCATGGAAGAAAAATGGCGCTTTATCGGCACGATAAACGATTTTCCGTCAAAGGGTTTGCCGTTCGCCCTGGCCATATGAAAAATGCCTGATGCGTCGGCGGTGATGGTTTCGCCGACATTATAAACATAGGAGGTACCATCGAACCAGGTATACTCCGGCTTGACGTTGGCGGCTTTGACTTCCTCGCCGACAAAACCTCCCTGGCCGGAACAAAAAGCTGCATTCCAGACCGGAGTGCCCCAGTCACGGGACATTTCCGTCGCTCCCCCCTTGGCATATTCCCGAATATGGCAGACCTGGCAGCTGATTTGTCCTTTAGCATGGCGGTTCAGGGTGGCACTTGTATGCGGCGTCTTGGTATGACACGCCTGGCAGGTAGGAGATGCCGCCTCGGTTGCCCGCAGGTCGATACCACGACCGCTGATCTTATGATTCAGTGCGGAGTGACAGCTGACACAGGAGAGATCAGCCCCGTCTTTGGCCAGGTGGACATCCTGCGCAAGAGTTGCATGAGCGGAATTCAGGCCCATATCGCCGCGCTTGGTCCAGTCCCCACCGCCGGCGGTGGCATGACAGCGCAGACAGGAAGAATCGGTCGGCATATGCACCGTTCTAGCGACATTGACCATATTGGAGCCAGGGGGCATTTTATCGAAATCGGGTACTGTGGTATAGTTACCCTGGGCATCGACTTTGCCGAAAACATAGGTTTTCAGTTGTCCAAGAACATTGGCAACAGTTATCGTATTATCCGGGTCGACCACAAATTTTCGCTGGTAGGTATCGCTATGACACATCAGACAGTCGACATCAGTGGGCTCTGGTGCATCCGGGGCATTGCCGTCACCACGAACATGGCACGAGAAGCAGGCACCTTTTGACGACATGGCATAGGTGCAAAAGGTGTTGATGCCGGCTTTACCTTTGCCAAGCGACTCCCCTTTGCTGTTGGTGAGATTGGGAGTCGGCCCTGACCATTGCATATGCAGGCTGTCAAGCATCTCTGATGCCTCTTTTTGGTGACAGGCAATGCAGGTGGCGGGGCCGTTGTAGGCGGTAATGGTATTGTGCGCAGCAATTGCACTCTCAACCAGGACATCCGGTGGTGGATTTACGGGTGGGAGATCGATCACCACGGGCGACGGGTCGACAACAGGTGATGGATCTATCACAACAGGTGGTGGATCGACGACGGGCGGTGGATCGACGGGTGCCGGTTCAATTACCACCGGAGGCGGATCAATTACGGGTTTTCCGACAACTGAGAACGAAGAACTTTCTCTCTCACGCTCATAACGGTCCTTAATCACACATTTGAATTTCCAGTTTCCAACCTGTTCCTTACTTGGAATTGCATAATCGTAACTGGCGGTCATGCCGTTAATCTTCATCCCGGCCAGTTTAACGAGTGTTCTGCCCCGTGGGTTTCCTACGACAATTTTCGCAGATACCAGCGGAGCCCGCCACTCACCGTCCCCAGTACACTGCAATCTTACTGTCTGGCCCAGCACTGCCTGCACTGGATTCGTCGACATTTCGATATGCCGATCACCAGCATACCCATTGCTGCTGATCAGCATACCCAAACTTATTGCAATAACAACGTGTTTCATACCACCCTCCAGGGTTTTTAGTTAGTGAAGCCCTGTTTGTATCTCTGGGCTCCCCTTGGACTTGCACCACAATGTAGGTGTTTTTAAGCAAAAAAAGTGCCACAACGTGCCTATTAAGAATTTTAGTATTTTCTTTGGTGCTTGCCTAGCACGGGGGAAACTCAGGAGACTGGTCGAGAGAATTATCGGTTTTTATCGCAAGCGGCAATATAACTGGACATGACAAACATTTAGACATCAGATATTATTTGCAGTGTCTGCTCCTCTTAAGCTTCGAGCATGCGAAGCTCTGCTCGATCCAAAAATGGGAGGGCGGGTAATTTTTTCGAAAAGAAGGAACACAAAAGTACCAAATTTGCACTTTGCCGATTGAACCTCATAAGGAACTTGCAGGAGCCCCTGCAAGGATTAATATCTCCCTCATCTGCTCCCCGGCAGACAGAGAAGTGTTATTTTTTGCGTAAGACCTGGAGAAGCTCCTGCGACGGCACACCATCAACCGGCAGGCCGGCCTGTCCCTGAAACTGTTTGATCGCAGCTTTGGTACCGCCCCCCAGATTCCCATCTATTTCGCCTGCATAGTAGCCTTTTTCCTGCAGTTTTTGCTGCAGCTCGAATTTGTCGTCAACGTCGAGCGATCCTGGAGGTCTTGGCCAGGAACCGACTAACTCACCCGATCCTGCCAGTCGGTCGGCCAGAAGCCCCACGGCCAGGGCGTAGTAATCGGAGTTGTTGTAGCGTTTCAGCGTATAAAAATTCTTCAGCATCAGAAAGGCCGGCCCCTGTGGTCCGGCGAGCAGTTTTAACACCGCGTTGTCATCGACATCACTATAAGTTTTGTCGCCCGGCCGTTTAAAACCAAGCTTTTGCCATTCGGCCAGGGTTTTGGTCTGCTCGTCAAACTGTTCCCCGGATGAGGGGAGAATAACTTCATAGCCCCAGGTTTTGCCGGTACGCCAGCCGTTTTTATGGAGCAGGTTGGCGGCGGTGGCTAAAGCATCGGGAATGGACGTCCAGATATCGCGGCGGCCGTTGCCGTCCATATCAACGCCATAGGCCAGATAGCTGGTGGGAATAAACTGGGTATGACCCATGGCACCGGCCCAGGAACCGGTTAATTGTTCCTTTGCGACATCCCCGTCCTGCAGAATCCGGAGTGCGGCGATCAGCTGGGTTCGGGCAAATTTTTGCCTTTTCGGATCGCCGTAGGCTAAAGTGGCAAGAGCAAGGGGAACATAGAACAGGCGATCTGGTTTTTCCAGGATCGCACCGTAATTTGACTCCATTGACCAAATGGCCAAAAGAATCGATTTTTCAACCCCGAATTTTTTTTCCACACCGTTTAATATGTCAGCATAAGAGCTCTTCATCTCTTCGCCTCCGGCGATCGACAGCGGGTTTACCCGGGCGTCCAGATAATCCCAGATCTCGGTGGTGAATTCGGGTTGATAATTTGCCCTGGCGAGGACCTCCGGGTCCGGTTCCGTCACTCCGGCAAAGGCAGTTTCCCAGATCCCTCGGCTGATTCCCTGCTGCTGGGCTTCGGGGAACAAGCCGGCGATCCATTGCTGAAAATCTTTATCTTCACCGGCGCGGGCTGGAGAAACTGTCAATACACTCAAAATCAGCAGCAACAGAAAAAACAACCTTGGTTGCAAATAAAATTTCATATTCACCCTCTGCATCCTTCGTTTTATGATAAGCTCGTAGAAGTTTATAAATATAGCTGCATTAACTTCCAAAACCATTTTGCCATGGATCTTTTTTCCTCCCTGATCACCACCCCCAGCCTGCCGATTCTCTTTGTCCTCAGTTTTCTGGCGGCAACCGTTCTGCCGATTGGCTCCGAGTGGCTGCTCATTATCATGATTGTGCAAAAATTCTCTTTCGCCGAGGTGGTTTTCACCGCAACTCTCGGCAATTACGTAGGGGCCTGCTCCACCTACCTGCTCGGTATCATCGGGGCGAATTTTATCATCCGGACTATCCTTCGTATTAATGATGCTCAACTGCTCCGGGCTAAAAAAATATATGCACGATATGGCACATACTCTCTTCTTCTGAGCTGGCTGCCGGTGATCGGCGACCCTTTATGTCTTATCGCCGGAGTCTTCCGAATCAAATTTATCCGATTTTCAGTTCTGGTTTTTATTGGCAAATTTTTTCGATATGCTATCCTTGCTCTTCTCGCCCAACACGGCACAGGAGGCTAATTATAATGAAGCGACAGATTTTGTTTACTATATACGATATATTCGACCAGTGGAACAAGAGCCTCAACAAGGCCTGCGAAAGAGGCTGCAGCGGCTGCTGCACACAAAACGTGACCATAACGGCGGTGGAAGGCGAAGCGATCCTGCGCTTTATTATAGCCCAGGATACGCCCGTGTGGCTGGCGGAAAAACTGAGCTCTCCCCGAATCCACCAGGCACCGACAATGACGACCAATCAATTTGCCGCCGCTTGCCTTGAAGGCCGCGATACTGCGCCCGACATCCTGCATAGCTCGGCGGTCTGCCCACTTCTGGAAAAGAATCTGTGCAGCATCTATCCGGTGCGCCCCTTTAGTTGCCGACTGTTTATTTCCCAGCAGAAGTGTTCGGCCATGCATCCTGCCCTGGTTGATGATTTTTATCTTGAAGCGGCAACGGCGGTAAGCCAGATCATCGAGCATCTTGGCCAGAAGGAATACTGGGGCAATATGCTCGATGTCCTCCCAGCCCTGCTTGACATCAGTGAATTCAAGGAGATAGCCGAGCACCTAAGTACCACCCAGATACTCCAGGCCCGGATGCGAACCTGCACGGCCCAACCTCTGCCTGGTTTTCTTATCAGCGAGGAGCATATGGCTGCCGTATCCCCCCTTCTGCTTCGCATTTTCAACGCCGAGGTTGAAGGAAAAAGGGTGGAAGATATACTTAATGGCAGATAAGCCGGTTCTGGTTCCCGTGTAACCCATAGGAACCAGAAACTACATCCGACTTTCCGTTGGTTGCCATATGGTACATGGCAACCAGAAACCAGGCAATACACGCTACTTAAATAATTTCAAAAACTGGCCATATCCTTTGGCTTCGAGCTCGTCCACCGGAATAAACTTCAACGCGGCGGAATTCATACAATAGCGCAGCCCGGTCGGGGCCGGGCCATCGTCAAATACATGGCCAAGATGGGAGTTTGCCTCAGCGCTTCGCACCTCGGTCCGCACCATAAAGAGTTTGACGTCTTTTTTCTCGACTACATTGCCCGCAACCAACGGCCTGGTAAAACTCGGCCAGCCGGTTCCCGAATCAAACTTGTCAAGAGAGCTGAATAAGGGTTCCCCGGAGACGATATCGACATAAATCCCGGCCTTCTTATTGTCATTGTATTCATTGTCAAAAGGACGTTCCGTACCATCCTTTTGCGTCACCTCATACTGCAGCGGCGTCAGGCTCTCTTTCAATTCCGCATCAGAAGGTTTAACGAATTTTTTATCCGCCGGGTGGTCTTTCCAGGTTCTTTCCAGAAAACCCGCCCGACCGGAGCCAACTTTATAAGCCTCATAATGGGCGACGTTCTTTTTGTAGTAATCCTGATGGTATTCCTCCGCCGGATAAAACGGTTTCACCGGGCGAATAGCCGTGGCTATCGGCCGGTTAAAGATGCCTGATGCCGCCAGCGCATCGCGGGACTGTTCAGCGATCTTTTTTTCCTCCTCATTGCCGTAAAAGATGGCCGTTTTATAATGATCGCCACGATCGGCAAACTGGCCTCCCGGATCGGTAGGATCGACATAGCGCCAGAAGGTATCGAGGAGTTCCTTGAAAGAAATTTTTTCCGGATCATAGACCACCCGAACCGATTCGATATGTCCGGTTCTGCCGCTGGAAACCTGCTCATAGCTCGGATTTTTCTCATCGCCGCCGCTATAGCCTGCAGTGACCTCAATCACCCCTTCCAATTGTTCAAAGGGAGGCTCCATACACCAGAAACAACCCCCGCCGAAAATCGCAGTTTTCTGGTTGGAAACAGGTTGTTCTCCGCCGGCAAAAACGGTAGTTGCCAGGATAAAGACTGCCGCCGGAAGTAGTAAGTACTGCAGAGGTATCAAATTTTGCATAGTTTTCTCCTTATTATTATGTCCTGCCATCAGACACGATAGGCACTGGCCCCGTCATGATCAAGACTGCCGCAGCATTCTGCTTTACTGCACCAATAAAATGTTATGAAATGGTTTCGCCTGTGACCGATTATTACCTTTTCCGACAAGTTTTCTATTCCAAAAACAAGGTTCGATTGCTATAGTGCCCACCATGAAAAAGCCAAATAATACCAAACGGACCAAGTTTATTTTTGTCACCGGCGGCGTCCTTTCTTCTCTGGGGAAAGGGCTGGCCTCCGCGGCCATTGGGGCACTGCTCGAAAGTCGTGGGCTGACGGTAACCTTCCAGAAGCTCGACCCCTATATCAACGTCGATCCAGGCACCATGAATCCTTTCCAGCATGGCGAGGTCTATGTCACCGACGACGGGGCCGAGACCGATCTGGACATGGGCCACTATGAGCGTTATACCAGCGCGGTCATGGCCCAGAAAAATAATTATACCTCCGGGCGCATTTACTACTCGGTCATCACCAAGGAGCGACGGGGGGAATATTTGGGCGGCACCGTCCAGGTTATTCCGCATATCACGGACGAGATTAAAGCCGCGGTGCGTCAGCTTGACGGCAGTGTCGATGTAGCGATTATCGAGATCGGCGGCACCGTCGGCGACATTGAAGGCCTCCCGTTCATTGAAGCCATTCGACAACTGCGCGGCGATCTGGGTCGGGAATACACCCTGTTCATCCATTTAACCCTGGTGCCCTATATTAAAACGGCTGGAGAGGTGAAAACCAAGCCGACCCAGCATTCGGTCCGTGAACTGCGGGCCGACGGCATCCAGCCTGACATCCTGCTCTGCCGCACCGAAGTCCCCCTGGAAGACAGTCTTAAGGCGAAAATTGCTCTCTTCTGCAACGTTCCCCAGGACGCGGTTATCACGGCAATCGACGTCGATACCATTTACGAACTGCCGCTGCATCTGCACAAAGAGGGCCTGGACAATAAAATCCTTGAGCTGCTCAATATCTGGACCGGCCAGCCGAATATCAAACCCTGGGAGGAGCTGGTCCACAATATCCGTAATCCGCGTAATCAGGTCACCATCGCCATCACCGGCAAGTATGTCGATCTGACCGAGTCCTATAAAAGTCTGCACGAAGCCCTGGTGCATGGCGGTCTGGCCAACGGTACGAAAGTCAGCCTGGAATATATCAGCGCTGAATGCCTTGAATCGAAAAATGTGGCCAGTCTGCTCGATGGCTGTGACGGCATCCTCGTCCCCGGCGGCTTCGGCAAGCGCGGCGTCGAGGGCAAGATTAAAGCCATCAACTACGCCCGCAAAAACAAAATCCCGTTTTTCGGCATCTGCCTCGGCATGCAGCTGGCGGTGGTGGACTTTTCCCGTGACGTGCTCGGACTTTCTCTGGCCAACTCCACGGAACTCGACGAAGCCACGCCGGACCCGGTCATCTACCTGATTAAGGAATGGTTTGATTATCGCACCAACCAGAAACAGATCCGCGACGAAGAGTCGGATCTTGGCGGCACCCTGCGCCTCGGTGCCTACCCCTGCGTCTTAAAAGAAGATACCAATGCCCATCGAGCTTACGGACTGGCGGAAATTTCCGAGCGGCACCGGCACCGGTTCGAATTTAACAATGCCTATCGCCAGAATCTCGAAGACAACGGCCTGGTGGTATCGGGAACGTCGCCGGACAACAACCTCGTCGAAATTGTCGAGATCAAAGACCACCCTTGGTTCCTCGGCTGTCAATTCCATCCCGAATTCAAATCCAAGCCGATGAAGCCACACCCGTTGTTTAGGGATTTTATCAGTGCGGCGTTGGCCCATAAGGAGCAAGGACAGCTCAAGAAAGCCAAGGTGTCGGCTGGTGACTGATATTTCTGTTACCATCGACACTCCTTCGGGCTCACCGCTTATAGTCGGTACCGACCAGCCTTTACTGCTGATCGGCGGCCCCTGCGTACTCGAATCCGAAGAGATCGCCAAAACCGTGGCGGCGACCATGCAGGAGATCTGCGACCGATTGGGTATCCACTACGTGTTCAAAGCCTCCTTTGATAAGGCTAACCGGACGTCACTTGATTCCTATCGCGGTCCCGGCCTGGTCGAAGGTCTGGCGACGCTTGGCAAAATCCGCCGAGAACTCGGTGTACCGGTTATTTCCGATATCCATGATGTCAGTCAGGTAGCGCCCGCCGCAGAAGTACTCGATATTCTTCAGATTCCAGCCTTTCTCTGCCGCCAGACAGACCTCCTCACCGCTGCTTCCCAAACCGGCAAAGTGGTGAATGTCAAAAAGGGGCAGTTTGTATCTCCCTGGGATATGCAGAATGCGGTCAATAAAATGCGCGGGGTCGGTGGTAAAAAAATTATGCTGGTCGAGCGCGGGGCCAGCTTTGGCTACAACAACCTGGTCGTTGATATGCGCAGCCTGCCGGTGATGCGCTCTTTCGGCTGCCCGGTCATCTTTGACGCCACCCATTCGGTGCAGCTGCCGGGCGGAGCCGGCGGTACTTCAAGCGGTCAGCGGGAATTCATCGGTACCCTCAGCAGAGCGGCCGTTGCCGCCGGCATTGACGGCCTGTTTATGGAAATCCACCCCAACCCGGACCAGGCTCTTTGCGATGGCCCCAATTCCATTCCACTCAACAAGGTTGAAGAACTGCTGGTGCAGCTGATCAGGGTTCGCAATTCGGTAATCTCGACATGACTGATAATAGTTGCCCGACATCCCCCACCGGTTATCCATCCGACTGCGAAATTCTTGAGGGATATCGGAGTCGAGTTCGGGGGCGGAGCAGTCAGAAAAACGACCCACAACGCGTCCGTGCTCTGGCGAAAGCCAAGGAAATCAAGCTGCTGCTGCTCGACGTCGATGGAGTACTGACCGATGGAACGCTTCTCTATACCGGCAGCGGTGAGGAAAGCAAGTCGTTTAACACCCAGGACGGCTTTGGCCTTCGCCTGCTTGGTGAAGCAGGCGTTGAGGTGGGCGTAATCACCGCCAGACAGTCCGAGGTCGTGGCCAGGCGGGCCAAAGAGCTCAATATGCGCTATATATATCAGGGTATCGGTAATAAAAACGAGACCTTCAAAGAAATCATCCGGGTATCCGCTCTCAAGCCTTTTCAGATCGCCTATATGGGTGATGACTGGCTGGATCTGGTCCTTCTGCAGCAGGTCGGCCTGGCAATCACCCCTGCCAACGGTGTTGCCGAAGTGCAGGAGATTGCCCATTTCATCACCGAACGAGGCGGCGGTGCCGGAGCCGTTCGCGATGCCTGTGACCTGATCATCGAGGCGAAAAATCTCGCGGTGGAGCTGCTGCAGAAATACAAGAATCGATGAGATTCCATCGCAACACCATCTGGTTTATCCCTCTGCTCTTCATCGTTACCTTCCCTCTCTGGTCCGTCCCGGTGGGTAAATTCCTCAGCCCGCGCGGGAGTTTCGATCCCGGCCCGAACGAGCAACAGTCGGACGCGCATTCTTTCAATATGGATACAGTGCAGATTCTGCAAAACCAGAAAGGCAAGAAAACCGCCCTGATTCGCGCCGGCAAGGCCCATACCGGCGAAGATCCAAACGTCCTTGTCATGGAGGCAGTCGATGCCGACCTCTTTGATGAAAAGGACAATATCACCAAAATTGTCGCCAAAACCGGAGCATACAGCACAACCAGCAAAATCCTGACCTTAACTGATGAGGTGGTTATCAACAAGACACAGGACCAGCAATTCCTCTATACTGACCTGCTGATTTACGACAGTGAACAGCGCACCGTCAAGTGTCCTGATGCAATCCGGCTGGAAGGAAAAAATATCCGCATTGACGGCGGCAGCCTGGATTACGACATTGCCGGCGGCACCTATGTGATCGGCAAACGGGTGCATTGTGTTATTGATGGGTTCGTTCAACCTTGATTGGCGTCGTAAATTTTCGCACAACTCTCGATCACGAACTGAGTTCCCTCAACCGTCCAGCGGATATTGACATTCCAGAGCAGCATGCCGAAATTTTTGCGATTCTTTTTCTGGCTTGCCGGGCGGGGGTCATGACGGATCAGATCTTCTATCAGCCGGCGTATATTTCTGCCGGTATGGTCTTGATAATTAGTGCAGAAGGTGTCGGCAGCGGAACTGAAGACTATTTCCACTGCCGGCTGTTCTCCGAGAGCGTAACCGCAGGATGCCGACGGGATACAATCGCTGTACGGGATATAGGGTTTAATATCGAGAACAGGCGTCTGATCGAGAAAATCAACCCCGGAAAGCTCGAGAAAAAGCCGACCTTTATCCCAGACAACCCCCTCAAGCCTTACTGCCGACAACCCGAGATGATTGGGACGATGCGGACTCCGGGTGGCAAAGACCCCGACTCTTTTCCTCCCACCCAGCCAGGGCGGACGAACGGTTGCCTTCCATCCCTCGGCCAGCGTTTCATGAAATTGAAACTGAACCCAGATATGGGAAAACTGTGCCAAACCGCACACCATCTCCTGTCTATTAAAAGGCGGCAGAAGCTCCAGTCGGGCAGTAGCCGAGGCAACCATGCCCGGTTGCCGGGGAATGCCGAATTTCTCCGTGAAACAGGAATGAATAATGCCAATAATACCTATGGTGCCCATTGCACGCTCTCGCTCCATCCCGCACTCCTTGTCCACCAGCCTTTTACCTCCCTGGTATCTTTAACCGTCAACCAGTAACACCAATTATTATTTTGTAGCACTAAATCCTTGACACGTCGTTTCGACTTCTGTAGTTTGTAACACAAATAAACACTTCGTGTTATCTGCTTTATACCGAAGATCAGTAATAACGGTAGGGAGAACCACCGCATATGCACATATCGGAAGGCGTTTTAAGCCCCCCGGTCCTTTTGGCTGGTGCTGCAGTTGCGACCATCGGCACCGTGATCGGTTTAAAAAAACTTGATTATGACCGTATCATGACGGTCTCCCTGCTGACCGCCACCTTTTTTGTCGCCTCGCTCATCCACGTACCGATCGGCCCCGGCAATGTCCATCTGATTCTGGGGGGACTGATGGGCATCATCCTTGGGTGGGGTTGTTTTCCTGCCATCATGGTGGCACTTTTGCTACAGAGCCTTTTTTTCAATTTTGGCGGCATGCTGGTTTTGGGGGTCAACACTACCACCATGGCTCTGCCGGCCTTGATCTGCTTTTATATTTTTCGACCCTGGGTGGAAAACAACGGCCATAAAAGAAAAATTGCCGCCTTTGGCGCCGGTTTTTTTTCCATTCTTCTTTCTTCAATTATCATGGCGCTCGCTCTCTGGACAACGGATAAGGCATTTGTCCAGGCGGCGCAACTGGTGATAGCAGTTCATATCCCGCTGATGATTATCGAAGGACTTATTACCATGTTTACAGTGTCTTTTCTTGCCAAAGTTCAACCCGAATTTCTACAGATGGGAAAATAATGCAACGCCTGACTGTCTGCCAACTGCTCTTGAGCATTCTTCTGATTCCAGCGCTATGCGGGCCTTGTTTTGCCCATAAAGTTCGGATCTTTGCCTGGCAGGATGGGAATAATATCATCACGGAGTCCAAATTCAGCGGGGGAAGAGCTGCACAGAATGCCACGGTTTCGGTAATTGCAATAAAAACCGGCCAGACGCTTCTGTCGGGAAGAACTGATACGGCAGGAATTTTCCAATTTCCAGTACCCAAAACCGACACGAAAGAGCTGCAAATTATCGTTGATGGAGGAGACGGCCATAAAAACAGCTGGGATTATACCCTGGAAGATACTTCTGCTGCCGACAACAATCCACCGCCGGTGATAAGCAACTCAAGAAACCAACCGCCACGGCCAGCACAAGCCGAGCAAACAACAGAACCAATTCTGCCGGCGGTTACGGTCCAGGAGCTCACCCGGATTATTGATACGGTACTGGATAAAAAACTCGCCCCAATCAAACGGACACTGGCGGAAAATTCAGAAAAAGGCCCGACCCTGCAGGATATCCTCAGTGGAATCGGTTATATCCTCGGACTGGCTGGAATAGCTGCCTATATGCAGGCACGCAAAACAAAAAAAGGAGGAGGATCGTGAAAAAGTTCGCGGTAATAAGTATTTTTGCTACACTACTCGCGGTGCCGACTGGACAGGCGCTGGCCCACTTCGGGATGGTCATACCGGAGCAGCATATTATCGACCAGGAGAAAAAAGAGACCACCCTGACCCTGTCGTTCTCTCATCCTTTTGAAAACGTCGGCATGGATCTTACCCAGCCGAAAAAATTTACCGTTACGATGGACGGCAAGAGCACCGACCTGCTGGCAACCTTGAAGCCGGCCACATTTATGGACCATAAGGCCTGGCAGACTGCCTATAGTTTTACTCGTCCGGGGGTCTATCAATTTGTCATGGAACCTACCCCGTACTGGGAACCGGCGGAAAATTTAAGCATTATTCATTATACCAAGACAATTATCCCCGCCTTCGGTGGCGACGAGGGCTGGGATGCACCCGTCGGTTTGCCAACCGAGATAGTTCCGCTGCTCAGACCCTTTGGCAATTATGTCGGCAATAGTTTTTCCGGACAGGTCCTGCTTAAAGGTAAACCAGTTGCCGGAGCTGAAGTGGAAGTGGAGTTCTATAACAAGGGCAATAAACTGCAGCCCAAAAGTGATTACCACGTCACTCAGCTGATAAAAGCTGATGGCAACGGCATCTTCAACTTCAGTTGCCCTCTGGCGGGCTGGTGGGGATTCGCTGCACTAAATGAAGCGGATTACACCATAAAAAACCCCGAAGGTGAGGATAAAGGCGTTGAGCTTGGTGCCGTGCTATGGGTATACCTGGATGAACTGCCTGAGGCACGAAAATAATCAATGATGGATGAACGTTTTGCAAGAGGAAATTCCCTGTTGCATAGAAGAGATCCCAAGGTAAAGGTCATAGTTGCCGCCGCATTTATAACTGTTGCCGCCATATCCAATAGTTTTGCGGTTGTCACTCTGGCCCTTACCTTGGCCTTTTTGCTGCTCATTGTCGCTCGCCTGGAACCGCTTCAGGTCGGCAAACGTCTGCTGGCGGCCAACACTTTTACCCTGTTTCTCTGGCTCACTCTACCTCTTACCTACGGTGGGGAGGAACTGACTCACCTCGGTCCTTTGACACTCAGCGTCGAAGGGATACGTCTCGCCACCCTGATCAGTCTGAAAACCAACTGCATCGTCCTCGGCCTGATTACTCTGCTTGGCACCTCACGGATAGCCAGCCTCGGCCATGCCCTGGAAGGCCTGCATGTTTCCAGGCGTCTCTGCTTTCTGCTGCTTTTTTCCTATCGTTATATCTTCGTTATTCACCAGGAATACCAGAAATTGACCAGAGCCGCCGGAATGCGCTGTTTTGTGCCGGCAACCACTCTGCACACCTACCGCACCTACGGCTACCTGTTCGGTATGACGCTGGTCAGAAGCTGGAATCGTGCCATCCGTGTCCACCAGGCCATGTTGCTGCGTGGTTTTAATGGACGCTTGATCCCTCTCGAACAGCAGGCTATCGGCAGAAATGATATCTTTTTTCTCATCATCGGCTTGAGCATTACTGCCGCCATAGCCTCGATTGATTTTGTCTCATACAGATTCCCCGTTTATTAACCCCTCTATTAGCTTGCCGATTGCCTCCCTCCTGTGGTATTTGTCCAATCCAGTAAACTCTCTTCTTTCTCTAACAAAAGGATTTTCCCATGAAGGTTGGAATCATCGGCTTGCCCCAGACGGGTAAAAAAACCCTGTTCCAGGTGCTGACCGGCAGTATACTCAGAGAACAGGCCGGACCGGCCAAACCGGTTCCCGGCACCGCTGAAATACTCGACCCGCGGTTTGACCGGCTGGTCGCCATGTATACCCCCAATAAACAGGCACGAGCGCGTATCGAGCTGGTACTTTTGCCGAAAATGGAACAGGAAAATATCGCCAAAGGGGACATCTTCAAAGAGATCGCCGACGTCGATGCCCTGTGTCATGTGATCCGCGCCTTTGCCGACGATTCGGTGTATCACGCGGAAGGCTCCGTCGATCCGGTGCGCGACGCAGAGATGGTCAATGGCGAATTGATCATGCATGATCAGATCTTCGTTGAAAAACGCATTGCCCGCATCGAGACCGCCCTGAAAAAGATTAAAGACGACAAGCAGGCTGTCGAGCTGGAGCTGATGGGCCGGCTGCTGACCCATCTCGAGGAGGAAAAACCGCTTCGCCTGATGGAATTCAATGAAGACGAAGAACTGCTTATTCGCAGCTATCCCCTTATTACCCGCAAAGAATTGATTTTGGCCTTCAATGTCGCGGAAGACCGGTTAGACGACAAGACCCTGCTGGAAAAAACCGCCGAACAGTGCCGACAAAATAAAATAGAAACGATGCTCGTCTGCGCCCAGGTAGAGTCGGAGATTGTGCTGCTCGATACCGAGGAAGAAAAAGCCGAATTTTTGGCCGATCTGGGCATTGACGAACCGGCACTCGGCATCATGACCCGGCTCTGCTTAAGAGCATTGGGGCTGGTTTCTTTTTTCACCGTCGGTAAAGATGAAGTCAGGCAATGGCTGGTGCGTAAAGACTCCCCCGCCCCGGTCGCCGCTGGGGTGATTCATTCCGATCTGCAGCGCGGCTTTATCCGGGCAGAGGTGATGAAATACGATGAGCTGATGGAATACGGCAGCGAGGCGGAACTGAAAAAAGCCGGCAAGATGTACCTGCAGGGCAAAGATTATATCGTAAGCGACGGGGATATTTTGAATATCCGCTTCAAGGTGTGAAAAAAGATGATTGAGCTTCGCGACGTCAGCTATACTTTTGCGCAGGCGAAAGCTCCCGTGCTGCACCACCTTTCTTTTGTACTGGAAGATAAACGGATCGGCATTATCGGCCCCAACGGCTGCGGCAAGACGACTCTCTTCCATCTTATGGTTGGCTTGTTGCAACCAGATACAGGAGAGCTGCTCTTTAACGGTAAACCGGTTAACAGCAAAGAAGATTTACGCGCCCTGCGTAAAGAAGTCGGCTTTTTATTCCAGAGTTCCGACGATCAGCTTTTTTCTCCAACCGTCATCGAAGATGTGGCTTTTGGTCCGTTAAACCTTGGCTTTTCTCCTAAAGAGGCGAAAGATATTGCCATGAAAACGCTGGCTGAGCTCGGCCTTAAGGGATTTGAAGACCGCATAACCCATCGACTTTCCGGTGGAGAAAAAAAACTGGTAGCCCTTGCCACTATACTCGCCATGCGGCCGAAAATACTTCTGCTCGACGAACCAACCAACAATCTCGATCCCAAAACCCGCAGCCACCTGATCGACATCCTGAAAGCACTGAATCTGTATCAGATTATCATTTCCCATGACTGGGATTTTCTCAGCCATACCACCTCGATTTTATACAAGATCGATCATGGACATATCCATCGCTGCGAGGAAAATCACGTTCATGTGCACCGTCACCTGCATATAGCCGGCGATCATCCGCACCAGCACGATCCGCTGTAGTGCAGGCAATCCCCTGCAAAGATATCTTGACGACCAGCTGCCCGGTGTTGTCCATCACCCCGCAAATGTATCGGGTTAAAATTGACAGAAACACCAGTCACCCTTAATTTTTCCATAAAATCGCCCGGTCCAAAGCAGGCATCCTTCTTGTTATCGTCAGCCCACCTTTTTTATCTGATGGTCTGGGGTGAAGGTGGTTTCTTCGGGTGTATGCGGAAACCGCTGAGGAATCTTGTTGTGTGGAAAATAGAATGAAAGATATATTTGCAGAAATAGTACGAAAAGATAGAGCGATTTTATTGGTTGCTATCTTGCTCGCGACATATAACTTTCTAAGATTGCTATCTATTGCTGCCGCGCCTTATTCAATCGATCAAATTACAGATAGAAATATCGGACTATCTGCTTCAGAGTATCAAGTGGCTTTTCAAAAGTATATCAACAACGAATCAGAAAAACTTCAAATGCCAGCTGATACTCTAAAGAGAATAATTTTATCCTCTGGTTGTATAGCGGCAGGCTTTATAATAGCCTCTTTATTTCTGGGTATGCGCAAGAAATTCGCGAAATATCTTCTCTTAGGTCTCATATTAGTCGAAATTCTTATAGATGTTTTCAATGGGATAAACTACTTGATTCTACCAAGTAAAATCTCAATTCTTAGTGCAATCTTCTTGCTTCTATTTTTGTTTTCGCAAAATATTGCAAAAGAATTTAAATGAGATACATAAAAAACTGCACAAGCTGTCACTGACAGGTGCCTTTGGCACAATGTCAGTGATAGTGGTTTCCGAGTCAAACTTGAGAGGATGTTGAGCTCGTGGCTAACTCGACAAATTCCGGGTCATCCGGCGAATCGACAATAAACCACTCCTCCCCCTCATGGTCAAAGTCGGCTATTTTCGCAATATCCATCTTAAGATATTTGCCACTTCCGGCAACCGCGACCTGCCCGTCGGCAAGAAGGATTTCCCCTTCGCCTTTAAAAGAGCGTTTCCCCTCCGAAACTATTCTGGCCAGCACCCGGATTTCTCCGTCGATTGGCACGGGTTTTCTCAGTTTCATGGTAAAATCGATCGTTACTCCCCAGATATTGCCGGAATGAGTGAGCATTATCGCCCTGCCGATAGTCTCATCGAGTATTGTCGCGGCTATACCGCCATGCAGGCGGCCTGGATAGCCCTGGTGCTCATCCACCGGTTTAAAGATAGCCATAAGCTGGCCGTCCGCCAACTCATAAAACCGGCTCTTTAAGCCAAAACTGTTACTTAAGCCACAGACAAAGCACATCTTTGAGTTAGGTTGTTTTTTGGTGATGTTTACCCGCATGGTACGTATTTCCTTTGATACAAGTAGTTTATTCACGGTCAGAGGTTTTCTTTATGGGAATTGTCGGCGGCCCATGCACCAGCATCTCCGCGATGGTTATTTTGATTTTCGGCAGAAGGTTATGGTGAGTTTCAAGCAGTTCTTTTTCAAGCAGAGCCAGTTTTTTAAGGAGTGAGGTTCGGTCGACCGGCTCCGGCACTTCTTTTTCATTACGGCTCTCGACTATTTCCTGACAGCGAAAACACCCCGGAAAGGGAAAAGTCCGGCCATCGGGCAGAGTAAGTGTTGCCGGGACGCCATGGGTGCGACAGACCAGCAGGCGGTTATGATAGACAAGGCAGCGGCCATTTTCGTTTAAAGGACACATGATCTGCGGTCGCCGACCCGCCGCAAGATCCTGTTCGCATTGGTCAAGATACATCCTGGCCCTGGCGGTCAGGGCTTGCTGCTGCTCAAGTTCAAGCCGCCTCAACCCTAACCTGAGATAGGCCCATTCGGTATAGGTGTGATGTTGAAAATAGGAGTCGCAGCAGTTATCCGGGCAACCGGTGCAGGAAAAATCCAGCGCCTGGGCCACCCGTTGATACTCCTGCTGCAGCCTGTCGTAGATATCTTCGAGTCGGGCAACCTGCGCCGCACTTAGGACAATTTCTTTCATTTCTGCTCCTCCTCAAAGCACTGGACCTGGTAAGTCAATATGTCCAGCTGCTTTTGTCGCCAGAGATCTCGGGGCAAGCCGGCTTTCAGGCAGAGGTGATCGAGAAACTGTTCGGCGGAGGCTAGTTGCTCCCAGACCTGGGGCAAAAATGTGGCACTGCACTGCCCATCGCGTAGGATCACGCCATCGATACCGGGGCGCAGCTTAGCCGGCAACTCCTCCGGAGCCTGATAGCTTAGCGGCTGGGCTTTAGAAAGAATAGAAATATCGAGATGGACAGTCGGCAACTCTTCTACGGTCAAGGGTGAAAAACGATAATCATTCAAGGCAGCATTAATGGCGTTATCTCGGACACCCTGCCAGAGCGGGCCAACCGGTTCAAGATTGCCGATGCATCCGCGCAGTTGTCCTGCTTTCTTTAAGGTGACAAAGGTTGCCGCCTCAACCGATAAAACAGGATCCGAAGGAGCTGTCGGGGCTGTCCCCTCGCCCATTTTATAACGCAGAGTCTGCCGGGCAAATTTAAGCAGCCATTGCCCTTGTTGCTCAGTTAATCCCTTATCCATTTTCAATCCACTCATCTCAGCCCACAGGATGGGCTCTGGAAAAAGCTCGATATACGAGGCGTAGTGTCCGATACGATGATTTGGTAGTACAGGCAGCACAGCAACTCGCCGTATCAGACCTACAACGAAGGAGATCGAGCTTTTTACGAGTCCATCAAAATTCAACGCCCAGCATTAGACAGTTAATCCCACTGCCGATACCCAGCAGCGCCCCCTTTTGCCCCGGCTGAAACACCTCCTGTTCCAGGGCCATGGCCATGGTAATCGGTGCGGAGACGGAACCGACATTGCCAAGAATCGCCAGGGTCTCGAAATTTTTTTCCGGTGCCAGGCCAAGTCTCTCAAAGAGCAGCTTGGCATGGGCCGAGCCAACCTGGTGACAGAAAAAACGATCAATATCCGCCGCCCGCCAACCCGGTTTTGCAGAAAACTTATCCCAGGTCATCTGGGCCGTTTCTACCCCCCGGTGCAAAAGCTCTTCCGAGTTCGTCGCCATCAAGACGGTATTCTCTCCGCTTTGCCCGCCATGGCAGAGATCGGAATGTTCGGTGTTGGCCTGCCAGGCCCCGTGGACCAGCCGTGGTCGGTCCTCGTTGTCTTTTGTTCTGCGCATATACAAGGCAACGGCTCCGGAGCCGATGGTCAGTGAAGCAAATGCCGGTTTGATGGTTTTTCGAGTCAGCGTGGTATCTTTTACCAGGCCGGCCATGGTCGATTCCAGCAGCTCTTCAGCAGTTTCACCGGAGACAATCAATCCGTTTTCAACCTGACCCAGCTCAATCATATTGGCCAGCATGACCATGCCGTCGAGAAAGCCCAGACAGGCATTGGAGACATCAAAAATCAAAGCGGACGAGGGTAAACCAAGTCGATCGTGGACAAAAGACGCCGTTGCCGGCTCCATCATATCACGGGAAACAGAGGTGAAAATAAGACACTGAATGGAGCTGGGGTCGATAGCCGCCGTTTCCAGGACCTTTTTCCCGGCAAGCGATGCCGCAGTACTCGGTCTGGTGCCTTTGGGCCAGAGGCGCCGCTCGCGGATGCCGCTCATCAGCTCCAGTCGCCCGGGCGGCAGGCGCAATCGCTGGTACACTGCAAACAGACGATTTTCAATATCTTCTGAGGAGAGCACCCTGGGCGGTAAGGCATACCCGAAGGTGTCTAAACAGACATGGGAGTACCGTATCATAAATCAGTTAACGTCCAATAATTCCAGCTGTTGCAGAATTTTTTCTTTGGTCACCGGCCGCTGCATAAACCCGTCAATATCCTGTGGCAGTTCTCCTGTAAGCTTTTCCTCACCGAAACCAAAGAGAGGGGTTTGTCGGCCCGAATACTCCTCGAGCCGCCTAATTATCTTTACCGCCTCCACCCCGTCAAGCTGCGGGGTGGACAGATCAAAAAGGATAAGATCGAAGTGCGACAAAGAAGCCTCGTACATCGCCGATCGTTTGGTTTCGGCAAGGGTAACCTGCCAGCCGTTTTCCACCAGGGTGCGGACAAATACCTGCCGACTGGCAGGATCCCCGTCAACGACCAGCACCCGGCTGGTGAGAAACTGAGCCAAGACAGAGATCAACGCAGTGCGCTGCACCGGCTTGGGCAGATAGTCATCCATCCCTGCCTGGAGACATTTCTCCCGATCACCGGACATCGCCAGGGCGGTAAGGGCGATAATAGGTATATGTCCCCCGTGTTTGCTCTCGTGTTTTCGTATCCGCCCAGTGGCCTCAAGGCCATCGACATCATCCATCTGCACGTCCATCAGGACCAGTTGGTACGCATTACTGCAGGCCTCGGTAACCGCCTGCAGGCCGGTAGCAACCGATGTTACCTCCACGCCGAGTTGTTTCAGGATGGTCTCAATAAGGACCCTGTTGATATACTCATCCTCGGCTAGAAGCACCCTGGCGCCGCGCAAGACATAGGCTACTTCCTCTTCTATACCTTCCAGGGTGGCGTTGGCTTTTTCTTCAATACCGGCCAGGTCGGCCACCTCCTTAAACGGCAGAGTAAACCAGAATCTCGTCGCTCCGGATTCGCTTTCCGCACCGATTTCACCGCCCATCAGCTTGACCAGTTGTGAAGTGACGGTGAGACCCAGCCCGGTTGTCCCAAGAGCCAAAGGCAAAGCCACGCTGCGCTGGACCTTTTCTTGGAAATAGTGGTTGATCGTTTTCAGGTCGTCAGGGTTGATCCCGCATCCCGTATCCCGAACACTGAAACGCAGAAAGATGTTATTGTCGGAATCGTAGCCGCTGTTTTCGATGGTGATATACACCCCGCCGGTGGTGGTAAATTTGATCGCGTTGTTCACCAGGTTGGTAATAATCTGCACCAGCCGGGCAGGATCGCCATGGATATGCACCGGAACATCGGGTTCAACCGTGCAGACCAACTGCAGATTTTTCTTTACCGCGGAAAGATTAAGGACATAGAGATCATGATCAAGGCTCTCTTTGAGATTGAAATCTTCCGGCTGCAGTTCGAGCTCTCCCGTTTCTATCCGGGAAAAGTCAAGTACTTCATTGACCACAACCAGCAGACGGTCGACCGATGCTCCAACCATTTCCAGATACTGCCGCTGTTCATCAGTAAGTGCCGTGTCCAGAACCAGTTCGGTCATACCGGTTATACCATTCATCGCCGAACGGATCTCATGGCTGACGTTTTCTAAAAAAACGCTTTTTACCCGGCCGGATAACTCGGCACGGGCCAGATCAAACTCACAGACATTACTCTGCGCCTGGGGGTTATGTGCCCCATTTCTGCCCAGGATTGCCTGTATAGCCCTTTTTTTCAATAGCTGGTTGGTCTTTTTTTCTTTTACCAGCTGCTCCTGAAGTTTTTTTAGCTGTTGTTGCAGACGCTCTGTTTCAGCCACCATTCCCCCTCCGGTTGGTGTTGCGCTTTTCTTCACTAACGTGTGTGCCTGTAGCTCCTCTATTGTACAGGTAAAAGCTTATAATTGCACGATTAGGTTGCAGCTTCCTCACTCCTCTTCCGCCAGGGTCCGCCTTCGGGCCATTGCGAGCCCGGTTCAAGGTGTCCATGTTTTCTTATTTCCCAGCATTGATGGATTTTTTCGTTGCGGGAAAAATCATACGGCACCGACGTCAAAGAGATATCTTGTATGTCATAAAGAGAAAACAGCTTTTCTGCCAATGTAAAACGGCGATAGTTGGTTGAAAAGATGAGCAGTCCATCTTGTTCCAGACGGGCCATAGCCAGTTCAATTAATCGGGGGTGGTCTTTTTGCACATCAAACACCCGATGTTCCTTTTTGGTATTGGAAAACGTCGGCGGATCGATAAAAATTAGATCGAATGTCGCCGTAGCCTCTTCAAGCCACTGCAGACAATCGGCTTTTTCCATTTTGTTTTTTAATTCCGTCAAACCATTTATGGCAAGGTTCATCTGTGCCCAGTGCAGATAGGTCGCCGAAAGGTCAACAGTGGTCGTACCGGCTGCACCACCCATCGCCGCATGAACCGTCGCAGTACCGGTATAGCCATAGAGATTGAGAAATCTTTTTCCCTTGGCCGCACGCATTATTTTCTGTCGAATCGGTCGATGGTCAAGAAACAGCCCAGGATCAAGATAATCGGTAAAATTGACCAGAAAGGCGCATTTACCCTCCCGAACCTCAACCATTTTGCCGCCGTCGCCTTTTTTCTGGTATTGCTTGCGCCCCTTCTGTCGTTCACGGGATTTAACAAAAATTCGATTGGAACGTACGCCAAGAACTTCCCGAACACATCTCAGGGCTGTCGCCATTCTCGATTCAGCAAGCTGCGGATCAATGGTCTTGGGAGGGGCATATTCGTGGATATGCACCCATTTGCCAAAAAGATCGATACTGAGATTATAGTCAGGTAAATCGCGATCATATATCCTGAAACAGGATATATGATCGCGTAAGGCCCATTTGAGGATTTTTTTGAGGTTTTTGCGCAGTCGGTTGGCAAATTCATGCTCTTGATCTATCGCGTTTGCCGCGACCGGCGACCAGACAAAATCGTCTTCCTGCCCGCTGATTACGCCAGTCAGCAGACGGCACGGTATGGAACCATTGAAGAGCTTGTATTTATTGTCCCACCCCAGGGTGAAGCTGTCGGTCAAGTTCGGGTTGGATATAAAAACCCCGGCTTTCCAGCCGGCAAACCGCTCTTTGGCTATCCGCCCAAAAGCCCGGTACAATCGGCTCACCTGTTCCGTCTCGGACAGTCGTTCGCCATAGGGAAGGTTCGCCAGCAGCATGCCATTTTTCGAAGGGGAACCAAGGGTGGCAAGCTCTGCCTGTTTTATCTGGATATGCTCCTCAAGACCAGCTTTCACAATGTTTTTCCGGGCGGCACTGACCGCGACCGGATCAGCATCATAGCCAAGCAGAAGCGGCCAGGGTTTAGCCAGAGCTGCTTCTTCGCGCACGAGCGCCTCAGCCACCAGGCTGTCCCAGAGGACAGCGTCATGACCCAGCCAGCCGAAAAAACCAAAGTAGCTGCGCGACAGGCCCGGGGCCGAATCGCCAAACATCAGCGCCGCTTCAATCAGCAGGGTGCCGGTGCCGCACATGGGGTCGATCAGTGTTCCAGGATCCTTCGGCCAACCGCTTAGGGCAACAATTGCCGCCCCTAGGGTTTCCTTAAGCGGCGCCTTCACTGCCGAGCCTCGATAACCCCGTCGATGCAGGCTCTCGCCGGACAGATCAAGCGCCAGTGCGGCGGATGTACCATCCACATGCAGATGAATCTGCACCTCGGGTCGGCTGGTTTTAACCGAGGGGCGTTTGCCGCTTTGGTTTCTGACAGCATCGACTAATCCGTCTTTTACCTTCAGTGCAGCATAGCGGTTATGGGTGATCGGCGATTGACCGACAAGAGTACAGCTTACCGCAAAAGTGGTTTCTGCACTGAGATGGTCGTCCCAGGTAAATTCAAGGCAATGTTGATAGATTGTCTCTTCATCGACGATGGGAAAGTGGGCCAGCTGGAGATAAACACGCGAGGCATAACGAGACCATAAACAGCAGCGATAGCCTGATTCCAGTGAACCTCGCCAGGTAACAACACCATTTGCCGGATGCACATCCCGCCCGCCAAAGACGGAAATCTCCTCGGCTACCAGGCGCTCCAGCCCGCCGGCACAGCCGGCAATCAAATTATACTCTCTCATCATTTCCTGTTTTTGCTAAGCCTTTACTGCCACCGAATCTGATTTGTCACCGGTCCTCACCCACCGATTACCATTATCACCTGTAACCGGCAACAGCTAATGATCGGTGCCATCCGACAATTTGTTCTTGACCTCTTTGGCAATACGACTAAAGTATTCGTTTAAATGATCCGATTTTTACGTTATCTTAAGATAGTTATCCATTTTCTGCGCCATCAAAAATTATAATTGACAATAGAGGTCGTGTATGAAGAAAAGGCTCAGTAGAACTCTTGCTCTTACCGCTGTTTCCGCTCTTGTCGGATCATTTCTTCTTTTAGGTACCGGATGCAGCAAAAAGACGGTCCTTCCTCCCGATGGAACAGGAACTTCGATGTCCGGGGCAACGGACGTTAACTATCCCAGGGCTGAAGGGGGGTATTCAGAGGACAATCTGCCGAAGGAAGGGTCTCTCGATGACCAAAAAGGGGTCAGCATGAGCGGCAGCGGTACCAGCATGATGTCCGATGCCGACCGGCAGTCCAATGAATACAAGAGAATGCACGGACGCTGCTCCGAAAACCTCTCGCCCATCTACTTTGATTTCGACCAGGCCGGCGTACGTCCCAATATGACCGCGGTTCTGGCCGCCAATGCCGAATATCTGAAATCAGTGCCGAACGCGATGGTTACTATCGAAGGCAACTCGGACGAAAGAGGCACCAACGAGTACAACCTTGCTCTTGGTGAGAGAAGAGCCATCAACTCCCGCCAGTATCTGATTAACCTCGGCATTGCCGGAGACAGAATGCGGACGCTGTCGTATGGTGAAGAAAGACCGTTGTTTGAAGGTCAGGATGATGAGGCCTACAGCATGAATAGAAGGGTTGATTTTATCGCTCAATAAAGCGTTATTACGTCGTTATCAGGCCGATAAGCGATAATTAAAAGTCGAGGAGAGCGATCCGTTCCAACCCTTTTTGTCCGGAACGGACGTTCTGAAGTTATTTCACCTACTTTGCTCCGGCTATAAGCCGCAAAATCTTCTCGACCACCTGGTCAACCGTTATCCCGGTGGTATCTATTCGATGTGCATCAGGCGCTTGCAATAAAGGAGCAACGGCTCTCTCACTGTCGTTTTTATCCCGTTCCAGGGTCATCGACAAGATCTGATTAAAGTCGGCGGCCATGCCTCGTGCCTGTAATTGCCGATACCTTCTTCCGGCTCGCTCCCCAGGTAGTGCGTCGAGAAAAAATTTATGGGCTGCCTGGGGGAAAACTACGGTACCGGTGTCTCTGCCTTCGGCAACTATTTTACCCTTTTCTCCGTAACTGCGTTGGATGTCAGTTAATATTTCCCTGACGAGAGGAATCGCCGATACCTTCGAAGCGACCATGGCCATCTCCGGGGTCCGAATCGCCGCACTGATGTTTTCTCCGTTGACCAGCACGCCGACATCACTTAATTCATCGGCTGCCGGTAGCAGGTCCAGGTGCAATTCCTTAAGTCTTGCGGCCATGGCCTTAATATCGTCAAAAGAAACATGACGGTGGAGAAAGTACCAGCCGACACCGCGGTACATGGCGCCGGTATCCAGATAGGTAAATCCGGTCGCGGCAGCAATTTTTCGGCTTACCGACGACTTGCCGACGCCGGAGGGACCATCGATGGTGATAATGTTCTGTCTATTGTTGTCGTTTTTATCAGACATAGCCGAGTTCTTGCAGGCATTCGGCAAGACTTGCCACAAAGCGCTTATTTTCTTCTTCAGTCCCTACAGTCACCCGGATGAAATCGGCAAAACCATAAGCACTCATGGAGCGAACGATCACCCCCTTGTAGAGCATCGCCTGGTAGAGTTTATCGGCATTGCCGCGCACATCGATTAAAAAGAAGTTAGTCTGCGTCGGGCAGGAGCGGCAACCCAGCCTGTCGACCTCCTCACTCAACCAAGCGACGCCCGCAGCAGTTCGCGACAGAGTGGCCTGATAATACTCTTCATCGTCAAGAGCAGCCAGCGCTCCGACCTGGGCCATCTGGTTGATGTTAAAAGGTTGCCGCACCTTATGCAGACATTCGGCAACTTCTCTGGCCATCAGCCCGTAGCCGATGCGCAGGCCGGCAAGTCCATATGCCTTGGAGAACGTTCTGAGAAAAACGACTGGACATCGATCCACCACATTTCTGATCAGGGAATAGCTATCGACCTGGAGCTCTTTGTCCATGAAATCGACATACGCTTCATCCAAAACCACGATGACAGACTCGGGGATATCACTGAGAAACCGGTACAGCTCCACCGGACTAATAGCCGTTCCGGTTGGATTGTTAGGGTTATCGAGAAAAATAAGTCGTGTTTTTGCCGTTATTTTTTGTTGAATCGCCGTCAGGTCGTGACGCATTTCTTTTAAGGGCAAAACATGATTCACCCCACCCCGTACCTGGACAATCTTCTGGTACATAAGAAAAGAGGGATGGCTGGTGATTACCTCGTCACCTTGCTGCACAAAGGCCTTGACCAAAAACTCGATAACCTCGTTTGAGCCGTTACCCATAACAATCTCAGCGGCGGCAACACCCAGTTTATCGGCCAGGGCCTGGACCAGATAATGGCATGAACCATCCGGATAGCGGTGCAGCTGCAACAGTTCACTGCGCAGGGCGCGAAGCGCTTTGGGCGAGGGGCCCCAGGCGTTTTCATTGGAGGCAAGCTTGATGGAATTACTGATGCCATATTCGCGTTCCAGCTCATCGAGCGGTTTTCCTGGAGGATAGGGCGTTAGTGCCGCAATGGCTGAAGGAATATGAATTTTCAAGATCGCACCGTAGTACCAAAGGTTGAACCACTATAATCTTTATATGTGGTGACTTCTCCAGGAGCCTGAGACAGAATTAGAGGGCCGGTTGTCGCTGCGTAAGCCCAAGGGTCTGTTCCAGATTGAACGCGGTCTGCAACAGCGTTTCTTCCTGAAAATGGGCCGCCTGCATTTGTACCCCGACCGGCAGACCATCACTGGTGAAACCACCAGGTACCGACATCCCCGGGATCCCGGCGAGATTCGCCGAGAGGGTCAGAATATCCGACATATAGAGAGCCAGGGGGTCTTCAGTATTCTCTCCTTTTTTCCAGGCGGGGGTCGGCGTCACCGGAGAGATAAGAACATCACAGGCAGCAAAGGCCTGGTTGAAATCATTTTGAATAAGCGTCCGCACCTGCGAGGCTTTCTTATAATAGGCATCATAATAACCGGAAGATAAAGCATAGGTGCCTATTAAAATACGCCGTTTCACCTCGGAGCCAAAGCCTTTTGAGCGGGTCTGTTTATACATGCCCAACAGGGTATCGGCCGCCATATCCCGGTAGCCGTACAGGGCGCCGTCATAGCGGGCCAGATTGGAGCTTGCCTCCGACGGGGCAATCAGGTAATAAACCGCAACGCAATATTCGGTATGCGGCAGGGAAACATCGATGATTTTCGCCCCATTTTCCTTGAGCACCTCAATACTGTTATAAATGATTTTTTTCACCTGCGCATCAAGGCCCTCGGTAAAGTATTCCCGGGGAACACCGATTCTTAATCCGGCCACCGAGTCGGTTAAAGATGCGCCATAGGATGGCACCTCCCGCTGCACCGAGGTTGAGTCCATCCGATCATAGCCGCTGATAACGTCCATCAGCAGGGCGCAGTCGTTCACGTCACGGGAAAGTGGTCCCACCTGGTCCAAAGAGGAGGCAAAAGCGGTCAGGCCATATCGGGACACCCGGCCATACGTCGGTTTCATGCCGACAATGCCGCACAGCGATGCCGGTTGACGAATCGATCCCCCGGTATCCGAGCCCAAAGAGCCGAGGCATTGCCGGGCGGCGACCGAGACCGCCGATCCTCCTGACGACCCCCCGGCAACAAAGCCTTTTTTCCAGGGATTTTCCGGGACGCCAAAGGCGCAACTTTCCGAGGTGGAGCCCATGGCAAACTCATCCATGGTCGTCTTGCCGACAATCACTGCTCCGGCGCTCTTTAGCTTGGCAACCACCGTGGCGTCATATGGCGGAATAAAACCTTCGAGCATCTTCGAGCCACAGGTTGTTCGCAGACCCTGTGTGCACAGCAGGTCTTTCACCGAAAGAGGAATGCCGCACAGCTTGCCGGCCCGGCCGGATTTTCTCAACTGGTCGGCATTTTCTGCCTGCACCATGGCGCCTTTTCTGTCAACGGTTATAAAAGCGCTCATCTCTTGGTCGATGGCATCGATTCGATCCAGACAACTTGTCGTCAGTTCAACAGCGGAAAGATCGCCCTGCTCCATCCTGATAAGTGCCTGGGCTATAGTCAGTTCATGCGGCTTCATCACAACCTCAAAAAAAGTCAGTCTGGTTAGATTATTTTCGGGACCTGGAACAACTGTGCTTCATGTTGCGGCCCATTTTTTAAGGCCTCAAGCTGCGACAGCGATTCTCTTTCTTCGTCTTCCCGAAAAGCATTACTGACGGAAAACACATGGGAAGTGGCGGCGACCAGACTCGTATCCAGTTCGTCCAGCTTAGCCACATAGGACAAAATATTGTCGAGCTGCCCGGTCATTCTATCAAGCTCCGTTTCACTCAGGGTAAGTCTTGCCAGATGGGCAACATGCTCTACTTCTTTTCGAGTTATTTTCATCGAACCTTATTTCTCATCATTTTATTGTTTTTTATTGGCGGAGATATTTTGCAGCCTTTCCAGGTAATTCTGATCGAACACAGCGTTGTTCGGGGTATATTCGACAATGGAATCGGCAAAATATTTAACAATGCCGGAATCAAACTGCGTGGCGCTGCAACGGTGCAATTCCTCTACAGCTTCCTGCATCGTCATGTTTTTGCGGTAATTTCTCCTGGAGGTCATGGCATCGTAGCTGTCGACGACCATAAGTATTTTCGTCAGATCATCGAGCTGGTCGCCGCGAAGTCCATCGGGGTACCCTTTGCCGTCCATCCTCTCGTGGTGATGACGGATTATAAAACGTTCCTTTTCCATAAATCCCAGCGGCTCGATGATATTTGCTCCGACACTGGGATGCTTGCGGATCAGCACCCATTCTTCTTCCGTGAGCTTACCGGGTTTTTGGATACAGGACAGATCGATAACAAGTTTACCTATATCATGGAATTGTGCCGCTCTTTTAAGCACCAGCAGTTCGTTTTCCGACAGCTCCATGGCCCTTCCAAGTATCAATGCATACTCAGTCACCCGGGTCGTATGCCCTGCCGTATAATAGTCCTTCTCTTCCATGGCATTCTGCAGACTGGTCATCAACTGAACAGTGGCTTTTTCCAAACTGTTGCTGTAGGTCAGCAGCAACTTATTCTGTTCTTCGAGTTGCGCGGCCTTGGTCTGAATATCATCTTCCAGAGCCGTCTTATATTGCCGTTCCTTCAGGACATAGCTTCTTTTTTCGATGGCCCGGCTGATCTTGACATTAAAAATATCGAGATCTTCGATAGGTTTCGTGAGAAAATCGTAGACTCCCAGATTAATTGCTTTTACAGCATAATCCATGGAGCCGGCACCGGTCAGGAAAAGGACCGGGATGTCATAATGCAAGGCGTTAAGAGCTTTCATGGTGGCAAAACCATCCATGCCCGGCATGTTGATATCAAGAATTATTACATCATAGCTGTTATCAACCTGGTCAAGCAATTGTTGCCCATTGGCTGCAGTATCGACAAGATGACCAAACAGTTGCAAGATATTTGAAACCGTGGTGCGCACCATATTGTCATCATCGGCGATGAGTATTTTTGTCGATCTCTTTGTCAAAACTCTCTCTCCACAATCCGTATATTAACGGATACAGCCCGAATCTAAATTTCCGAGTCGTTTTTTGCAAATCTTGAATTTTTTACCACTTCATCTTATGATTATCTGTTAAATTGCCGGCAATACAAAGACAAAACGCAATTCCATGAAGATGGAATTGCGTTTTTTATCTCTTTTACCGGGTGCAACTTACATTGGCACTATAAGTTTATTGGTTTCTTCATTCCAGGTGACAACCAGGTACCAGAGTATCATGGCACCGCCGATTATCAAAAGAGTAGGTCCGTAACCAAGAGCTTCCGGCATATAGACGTAGGAACCAAGAACCCCGTCCGACTCGAATTCCTGATCTCTGAACCATGCTGTCATAATCGATGAAGAGAGAGAGAAAAAAGGTACCACCATCATTAATTTGACCTGTCCTTCACCAACCCGCCACAGCGTTCCGGAGCCACAGCCGCCGGCAAACATTGCCCCAAGACCGAAAATAAAGCCGCCGACGACGCCGCCCCAGCCAAAGGTTCCGCGGACATAGTTGGCGACAGCCAATACAGGTTCCCCGTCTGCCCGGACGGGAACGGCATATTTCAGCACGGCTGCGCCGACAGCAACGATAAAGATCGACAGCATGACGGATTTTGCCAGGGTACAGTCACCGGTCATATGCGGCTCCCGAAAACCCTGCACCATACACCAGCGTCCCCGCTGCATGGAATATCCAAGACAGGCGGCGATGAGTATGACCCCGCTGAGAGAGGCTATATAATCGCTGTCTTCGTTGCCTGCATAGGTATATGCAGCCCACAGAATAGCGATTATCCCGGCTGCACCAAGACCATAGACGACGGCTGCGGAAAAGCTGATAGTCTTTGATCCACCATCGCCCCAGGTGATATGCTCCATCTCCAGATACAGCAGTTTTAAGCCAAGAATGACCCCGAACACAAGACCGAGCATCATGGCAAAGCCATTTGCGCTCAGGTTGCCGATCGCATTATAGAAACCACCAACATTGCAGCCACCGGCGAGGGTGGCGCCGATCCCCATCAGGATGCCGGCGATAACGGCTTTGACCATTTCCCGATAGGGAGGAACTCTAATGGCAAAATCTTTGCCGAGGCAGGCGGAAATAAACGCTCCCAAAACAAAGCCTATGCCAATGACCGACCCTGAATTTACAAATATAGATCCCGGTGCTTCATCATAATATTGCAGGATGCCGGCGTCACTGCCGAATAAACTCGCCACTCCGTACATCATCCAATCCCCCCAGTTGCGAATTGCGCCAACCGCTCCCCAGGGTCTCCACCAGGCCATCATGAGTACTGAAAAAAATGCGACTATAACCCCGGTTACATAAGGATTCCATTCTTTTGCGCAGAGCAAAATATAGAGTTCCCTCACCTTATTTTTAAAAACAGACTCTTCACTCATGACTCATTTCTCCAGGTTGAATAAAAATATTGCGGATCCCCTTTAATATCTGGTGAAATTTTTACACAGCAGTTATTTTTTTGTCAAGACCAACTACTGCAAGCACAGCACCTGCCACAAAGTGGTGTTTTTGTTTTGTCATATTTATTCAGGCAGTTACAGCTGTAGAATTTTCATTTCTTGACAGAAATGCGCTGCTACGGTATAGCTCAGTTTTGCAATAAAGACTTGGTAAGCAAATATGGTTATATATTTAGAGGTTATATATTTTTGCCGTATACCCCTCAACCAGCTAATTTAAATTCAGGAGAACAACAATGAGTGATCAGAAAACAGCCCCCGCTGATATTCAACCCAAAAGTGTCCTCGATGCCAAAGGATTAAGTTGTCCGATGCCTCTTCTGCGTACCAAAAAAGAAATAGGTAAACTTGCCGCCGGCGAAATTCTGCAGGTCGATGGAACCGATCCAGGTTCCAGAAATGATATTCCCGGCTGGTGTGAACGATCCGGTCATGAATATCTGGGAGAAAAAGAAGGATCTGGCTTCATTAGTTTTTTTATTAAAAAAGGTTGATTTTACCCGCCTCTGTAGACGTTACTCGCTAACCGAAACAATCGACTGTAGATAGGCTGACATTTTTAATTAACGCGTATCTACAGTCTTTTTTATACAATTCAAATTCACGAGAAAGAGCCACCATTATTTTCTGGAGGAAGTTAACATGGCAAAAAGTTTAGGTATATTTGTAACTTCACCTGACAGCCTGCAACATGCCATAGGGGTGACCAAGGCTGCCAAGGCAAAAGGATCCAAAGTTAAAGTATTTTTCACCTGGAAAGCAACCACCCTGTCCAAAGATCCCGCTTTTAAAGGCCTGTGCGAACTAGCCGACGATACTTCCATCTGCGTTGACAGCTATGTAAAGCAGGGTTTCAATGTTGATGATGTTCCTGCCGGTCTGACCCCCAAAAAAATGGCTACGCAGGCACAACATGGAATTATGATTGAAGATTATGACTGTTACCTGAGTCTGTAAGGAGATATTGGAATGGAATATAAAAAAGTCTGTCTGATGTACCGCCACAAGGATTACGCCGTTGACGGAATACGTTCAGCACTCGGCTTGGCCGTTGAAAACATGTATGCCTATGGCGTGGTCATGGATACGGAAATCCCTAAACTTGATGAACTCAATCAGGAGAGCATCGAAATGCTGCGGGACATGGAGGGAGAAGTTTTTACCACGGTACCGGCTAATGTCGATATTAATGGTTTTGAGCCTCTGACCATCGAAGAACTAGGTGAGAAACTTCGCGAGATGACCCATATTGTGCCGTATGGTATAAAATAACATTGCCAGGAGTTATTCCAATGAAGATACTGAATGTATACCGATCCGAGCCGGATGCAACTGTTAAAAAACTGGTCGAGATAGTTACCCGTGACCGGGAATCCGACACCTTTAACCTGAATTCGGACAATCCGGATTACGACGCCCTGGTTGACAAAATATTTGCCGCTGACCAAACCATCTGCTGGTGGTAATACTTGCAATATCATCTTTTGTCGAAAAAGTCCGATTGAATGGGTACCCATTCAATCGGACTTTTTTATGAGGCTTGCCATTATTATGTTGTACACCAGCGGTCTTAATTTTTTTATAGCCGTCAAATCCTCACCGTAGACAACCCGGTTAGTAAGAAGAACAATCCCAATTTCTCGTTGCAGATCGAGCCAGAATGATGTTCCGGTAAAACCGAGGTGACCAATACTCACTTTGGAAAAATACCTGCCGCTACTCGAAACTGCGCCCGATGGTGTATCAAATCCGAACCGCCATCCACCTTTTTTATTGTTCAGCGCCCAGTGCAGGGTCTGCGGGCTATATGCTGAATGGCAACGCTGATTTTGATACTGCATGACAATATTAACTGCTAAGCTTGCTACCGCTCTCGCTGTGCCAAAAATGCCGGCATGCCCGGCCACCCCACCTAAAGCCCGGCAATTATCATCATGAACCAGCCCATAGAGCTTTCTTTTTGACCAGCCGCACTGCCCTGTTGCAGCATATAAATGGTCTTTGTTTGTCTCTGTTTTCGGAAAAAAAAGTTCCCTTTCAAGAGTAAGAGGCAACACAATCTTCTCTTGCCAGTATTCATCAAGAGTTGTCCCGGCAACCTTTTCTATTATTTTGCCCAACAGCATAAAACCAAGATCACTGTAGATATGCGCGGTACCCGGTTCATAAACCAGTTTTTCATTAAGAATCAAGTCAATGACGGCATCTCTTCGCTTACCACCCGCAAGGCGAATCAATTTTTTATAATAGGGGCGATGGGCCGGAAAACCCGAGCAATGATTTATCAGATCAAAAATTGTTATTTTTTTTTGTTCTCGTACGCATAGATTAAAATATTTTTCCAAGGGATCGTCGATATGAATTTTTTTTTCTTCGACCAGAGCCAACATACAGAGTGAAGTACAAAGAGGTTTGGTTAAAGAAGCAAGATCAAAAACAGTCGTATCATCCACCACCACTGTCCCCTTCCCCTCTCCTGCCCGGCCACAATGGACAAGATGACATTTACTGCCTGACCTGTCTAAGCTGAACCAACCAACAGAACATGCTGAAAAAACATCGTTTTTCAAAGCATTTTTTAAAAGTTCAGAAAGTTTATAATGTGCTGTAGCCTGATGAGCTTTTTCCATTGTTTTTGAATATTATTCTATTGAAATTTTTAGCTATTTTTACTAGATTACATGCTGATCGATGGACAAGCAAATCTTTATTATTTCGTCAAAATTTGCTCTTCAATAAAAAACATTTTTATCCTTTTTAACAATTTTTCAACAGCCGATTAACACCCATTTGTGCATCGTCTGTTGGAAATGCTGTTCACACTTCTGTTGATAACTTTATATCAACAGAAAAAAGAAAACGACAACCAGGTCAATGTTAAAACAATTTTTATTGATTTTAGTGTATTAGCTCCTATACACACATATTAGATAGCTTAATAATAATAAAAAATATACATATACTAAGGATATGCCAAAAGGAGTTCCTTAATGTCACTCAATTGTACAGTAAGCAAAAACGATCTGCTGGAAGGCCTTAATAGTCTTCAGAATATAACCAATAAAAAAGGAACCCTAGCCATTTTATCCAATGTCCTTATCAGTACCGTTAACGGAGGTCTTAACCTTACCGGTACAGATCTGGAAGTTGGATTACGGCTGTTTGTGCCCGCAGAAGTTCATGGCGAAGGATCTCTCACCCTGCCTTCCAAAAAAATATTTGAAATAGTCAGAGAGTCCGGATCAGAAACCATCAGCATTGAAGAAACCGAGAATAGCTGGGTGATAATCAAAGCCGGCCTCAGTACCTATAATCTGGCCGGTATGGCCAACGATGAATTTCCAGAGTTTCCAGAGTATGAGGAGGATACCTTTATCTCCTTTGAAAGTTACATTTTTCTGGAGCTCATCGAAAAAGTTATCTATTCCATTGCCAATGAACAGGAAAACATCTATTCCCTTACCTCGGTTCTCTTTGAAAAAGAAACAGTTGACGGTATCAATTATCTGAAAATGGTTTCATCTGATGGTCATCGCCTGTCCATCATGAAAAAAGATGTTGCTGCAGATCTTGAGCCGCTGCATCTTAATGAGATCACGCTTATTCCCAAAAAGGGGATTCAGGAATGGAAAAAATTCTGTGAAGGAAGAGATACTATCGAGCTTTCTTTTGAACCAAAACAACTGGTGCTGCGTGATGATCAGGCGGTGATGATTATTCGCCTGAAAAATGGTGAATTTCCCCAGTATTCCGCCATAGTCGATGCCATTCAACTAACTAATTGTCTGAAGATTAATAGAATTCCTTTCCTCGATTCCCTGAAAAGGATAAATCTTTTTACTGAAGATATTTTTCACACTATCCAGCTGAAAATAGAGTTGAACAAAATGATCCTGTCGTCGCAAAATGCCGATCTGGGCAATGCCAAAGACGAACAGACGATAGTGTACAGCGGAGAGCCGCTGACTCTCGGTTTTAACTGCCGATATTTTATCGAGACCCTGCAGGTTATGGAGTGTGAGACCGTCGAGGCATATATAAACTCCAACAGCAGTCCCTGCCTGATGAAATCGGATGAGGATAAGGGTTTTATAAGTATTATCATGCCAATGCAACTATAATTCGAATCATTTAAAAGGACCGAGTGTGACAGATACAACCAATAATTACGATGCCCAACAGATACAGGTACTGGACGGGCTTGAAGCAGTTCGTAAACGACCGTCCATGTATATCGGTAATACCAGCGAAGAGGGTCTGCATCATCTTATCTGGGAGATTGTCGACAATAGTATTGATGAAGCACTGGCCGGTTATTGCAACCGAATAAGGGTAACCATTCACGAGGATAATTCAGTTTCGGTTGAAGATGATGGCCGTGGCATACCTGTGGATAAGCACCCAACGGAAAATATGACAGCTCTTGAACTGGTTATGACCACACTTCATGCCGGTGGTAAATTCGATCATTCAAGCTATAAGGTTTCCGGGGGATTGCATGGAGTTGGTGTATCCGTGGTTAATGCTTTGTCGAGTAAGACCACGGCAGAGATTCGACGCAATGGCAAGATATATCAACAAACCTATACATACGGCGAAAGAAACGGTGAGCTGCAGGTGATCGGAGAGAGTGAAAAAACCGGTACCATAATAACCTTTATGGCCGATCCGAGTATCTTTACTGAAACAACCACCTACAACTATGAAACTGTCAAAAGCAGACTGCGTGAGCTCAGTTTTTTAAATAAAGGTTTGCGCATCTATTTGAAAGATGAACGGAGCGGAGAAGAGGATAAGTTTCATGCCTCGGGCGGTATCGTCTCCTACGTCGAATACCTCAACCGAAAAAGAACGCCGGTTTTTGATCCGCCTATTTTTATTGCCGCAGCCAAAGATAACGTTGAAGTAGAAATTTCCCTGCAGCATTATGACGGCTACTCGGAGAGACTCTATTCCTTTGTCAATAACATCAATACCCGCGAAGGCGGCAGTCATGTTGCAGGATTTCGAGCAGCTCTAACCAGGTGCATCAACAAATACGCCAACGATGATATGATCCCGAAGAATATGCGGGAAAAAATGGGTGGTGATGATGTGCGCGAGGGTCTTACCTGTGTTATTTCGGTTCGAGTACCTAACCCTCAATTTGAGGGACAAACAAAAACCAAACTGGGTAACAGTGAGGTAAAATCAATTGTTGAATCGGTATGCACTGAAAAACTTACACTCTTTTTAGAACAGAATCCAGGTGTTGCGAAAAAAATCCTGTCCAAGGTTGTCGATGCGGCAAGAGCCAGGGAAGCGGCCAAAAGAGCCAGGGATTTGTCCCGGAAAAAGGGTTCGACGAGCATGATGATGGCGGGTAAACTCGCTGAGTGTCAGGAGAAAGACCCAGCCAAACGAGAAATATTTATTGTCGAGGGAGATTCGGCAGGTGGCTCGGCCAAACAGGGCAGAGACCGATCAAACCAGGCTATTCTACCGCTTCGGGGAAAGATCCTCAATGTGGAAAAAGCGCGGTTTGATCGTATCCTCAGCAGTGAGGAAATAAAACATCTTATCGGCGCCCTTGGCTGCGGTATAGGTAAGGATGAATTTTCCCTGGAAAAACTTCGCTATCATAAAATTATCATTATGACCGATGCCGATGTCGATGGTGCCCATATCCGCACCCTGCTGCTGACATTTTTATACCGGCAGATGGCACCTTTAGTCGAAGGCGGCTTTGTTTATATTGGCCAGCCTCCCCTGTTTCGCCTGGGCAAGGGCAAAAAGGAACAATATTTTCTTGATGAGAATAATCTCAACAGCCATCTTTTTACCCAGGCCAGCGAAAACTTGCAACTGGAGTTGCAGGGACCGGAGAAAATAACGGTTGAAGGCGCCTTATTTGTTGAACTCCTGGAGAAATTGTCGGTTTACCAACGGATAACCATGTTTATGAACCGGATGAATATCTGGGAGGAAATGCTTTATTTTATTCTCGAAAACGGCATCCGCTCGGCGGATCAGTTTAAAGATGAATCCTTTGTCAGAGACCTGAAAGAAAAACTTCCTGAAGAAAAACTCATTCTCGGTAATATCCGTTCCTGCCGCTGGCGACCGGACTGTTATGAATTCGATATAGCCGTGCGCGGCAAGGTCCAGGTAATGATGACGCTTGGGCCACAGATACCGCTGATCAACGAATATCGAACCGCTCTCAATCTTTTTCCGGCTCTGCATCAATATCTGCAAACCGGTTTCACCATTATTTATACCGGCACAACCAGGCAGGAAAAAGAAATTTCCGCTGCTTCATGGAGCGAGATGTTGAAAATAATCCGCGATGAATCTTTTAAAGGAAGTCATCTTCAACGCTATAAAGGCCTTGGTGAAATGAACCCGGAACAACTCTGGGATACCACCATGAATCCGGACAACAGGACCCTCATGCAGGTAACAATCGATGATGCCGAACAGGCTGATGACATTTTTACCACCTTGATGGGTGATAAAGTCGAACCACGGCGCGATTTTATCCAAACCCATGCCCTGGAAGTAACTGATCTGGATATCTGATTCAGGTAACCATTCACCAGCACCCTATTATTATCCGATCAGGCTCCCTCACATAGGCAACTATAGTGCGGAGGTTTGCTTGAACGATGGGAGCGCTGGATGGAGGCTTACTGATCCGGGGTTATGGGGCACTTACCGTGTTCCAGTGAATAAATATTTTTTATTATACCATCTTAAAAAACAGGCAACTATTTACCTATTATGAGTGAAGATATAGAAATCGGCAGTGAGCAGTTTGCGACAATTTCCATAGAAAAAGAGCTCAAGAAATCCTACCTTGAATACGCCATGAGCGTCATCGTCGGCCGTGCCCTGCCGGATGTTCGCGATGGGTTGAAGCCGGTGCATAGACGGGCTCTTTTTGCCATGCGCGAACTTGGGGTGCATTTTAATCGTCCCTATGTCAAGTCAGCCAGAATTGTCGGTGATGTTATAGGTAAATATCATCCTCATGGCGATACTGCTGCCTATGATACCATTGTTCGTATGGCGCAGAATTTTTCTCTTAGATATCCGCTCGTTGACGGCCAGGGTAACTTCGGTTCCATGGATGGCGATTCGCCTGCGGCTATGCGGTATACTGAAGCGAGAATGACCAGGATTGACCGGGAGATAGTCAGTGATCTCGATAAAGAGACAGTTGATTGGGTTCCCAACTATGATAACTCTCTGGTCGAACCTTCGGTCATGCCGAGTAAAATTCCTAATTTACTTATTAATGGATCTTCCGGTATTGCCGTAGGCATGGCAACCAATATTCCGCCGCATAATCTCACCGAGGTTTTGGATGCCCTTATCACCATAGTCGACGATCCCAATATAACTGTGCATGAGATCATGTCGATCATCACCGGTCCGGATTTTCCCACAGGGGGCCAGATCTGTGGTCGAGCAGGTATCAGAGAGGCCTATGAAACCGGTAGAGGCGTTGTCGTCATCAGGGCACTGACACATATCGAAAAGATAAAAGAGGGTAAAAGAGAAGCTATTATAGTCACGGAAGTGCCCTATCAGGTTAATAAAGCCAGTCTGGTTGAAAAAATTGCCGAGTTGGTCAAAGACAAAAAAATTAACGCCATCTCCGAAGTTCGTGACGAATCCGACCGGCATGGCCTGCGCATAGTCATTGAACTGAAAAAGGACGAAATAACTGAAATCGTCATTAATCAGCTCAATTCTATGACCCAGATGCAGAAGTCATTTGGCATCATTTTGCTGGCGATTGTTAATAACAAACCGGAAATACTTAATCTTAAGCAGATTCTCGAACATTTTATTGTTCATCGAAAGGTGGTTATTTATCGACGAACCGCCTTTGAACTAAGAAAAGCTGAAGAGAAAGCCCATATCCTTGAAGGCCTGAAAATAGCCTTAGATAACTTGGATGATGTGGTCGCTTTGATCAGGGCTTCAAATAGTCCGCAGGAAGCCAAAGAGGAATTAATTGCCCGTTACGACTTGAGCGAGATTCAGGCGCAGACAATCCTCGATATGCGGCTGCAGCGATTAACTGGTCTCGAGAGAGAAAAAATTGTCCGGGATTATGAAGAGATAATGCTGGAGATAAAAAGACTACAAGAAATTCTGGCCGATGAAACACTGGTCTTGCAGATCATTAAAGACGAGTTTACTGAATTAAAAGAACAATATGGTGATGATCGCCGGACGGAGATTCTTGATGCTACTGATGAAATTCTGCCCGAAGATATGATTGTCCCGGAAGACATGGCGGTAACGGTAACCCACTCGGGGTATATCAAACGCAATCCGGTTTCGCTGTATCGCTCACAAAATAGAGGAGGTAAAGGGGTAACCGCGGTCAAAAATATTGAAGAGGACTTTGTCTCCGATCTGTATGTTGCTTCGACTCTTGATATTTTCCTCTTTTTTACCAATCAGGGCAAGGTCTTCTGGCGCAAGGTCTATATGCTGCCTTCGGCCGGTAGAACCGCTCGAGGCAAGGCAATCGTCAACCTGCTCAACCTGGCCGAAGATGAAAAACTTGCCGCAATCCTTCCGATTAGCAGTTTTGATGATGAATCAAATGCCAAAACCATTCTGATGGTTACCAAATCCGGTCGTATCAAAAAGACCAGCCTCCAGGAATTCAGTCGGCCGTTACGCAAAGGTAAACGGGCCTTGACGATCAACGAGGGGGATGAAATAATTGCCGCCCATGTGCTGCATGGCGACGATACCATTCTGCTGGTAACCAGAAAAGGTATGTGTATTCACTTTGCCGAAACCGATATTCGGACCATGGGTAGAACAGCGGCCGGGGTCATGGGAATCCGACTTGGTGCGGATGATGCCGTGGTAAGTGCAATTGTCATTAATTCCATTAATTCGGTGCTTATTGCGACAGAAAATGGCTATGGCAAGAGAAGTCCGATAGAAGAATATCGGATGCAAAAAAGGGGCGGTAAAGGAGTTCGAGGAATAAAAAGAAGTGTGCGCAATGGCGACGTCATTGCCGCCAAGCAGGTTGATCAAGAGGAAGAGGTCATTCTTATAGCCGATTCCGGCAAAATGATCCGCATGGACCTGAGTGCTATCCGGATCATCGGCAGAAGTACCCAGGGAGTAAAACTGATTAATCTCGATGATAATGAAAAGGTGGTCAGCCTCGACAGTGTTGCCAAAGATACCAGCAGCGATGATGAAGATATTATCGACGACAAAGATACGGAGGTAACCGATCACGTTGATGATTTATCGCCAGGCAGTGATGAAGAACAAGAGTAACAGCGATAAAATAGCGGTAATCGGCGCAGGTTCCTGGGGAACCGCGTTGGCAATCCTTCTCGCCGGAAAAAATTTTGCTGTGTCTTTATGGGGACATAAAGATGCGCATGTGCTCTGCCTGCAGACCGACAGGGAAAATAAAAAATACCTGCCAGGCAGTTTTTTTCCGGAAAAACTTCAGCCTTCGCATCAGTTACAGCCGGTAGTAGAAGACTGTTCCCTTATCGTCATGGCGGTACCATCGCATGCATATCGTCGGGTTTTTTCGGCAATATTACCCTTTCTCTGCCCTAATACCCGCATAGTTTCCGCCGTAAAAGGCATTGAAAACTCCACTCTGATGACCATGACCCAAGTCATGGCTGAGATCCTGGCAAGATCTCCACAGGCGGAAAAAAATATTAAACTGGGCGTTCTTTCCGGGCCCTCATTTGCAAAAGAAGTAGCGGCAAAGGTTCCGACAGCGGTAACTATCGGCTTCTCTGATCTGGCTATTGCCAAAGAAATGCAAAATATTTTCGGCACGGATTATTTTAGGGTCTATGCCAGTTGTGATGTCATAGGTCTTGAGATAAGTGCTGCCCTGAAAAACATCATAGCCATCGCCGCCGGCGTGTGTGACGGCCTGGGTTATGGTCTGAATACCCGGGCTGCCCTTATCACCAGGGGTCTTGCCGAGATAAAACGACTCGGTGCCGCCATGCATGCTGAAGCGGCAACCTTTGCCGGCTTAAGCGGACTTGGGGACCTGCTGCTCACCTGCACCGGGGATCTCAGTCGTAATAGAAGCGTGGGATTACAGCTCGGCCGGGGAAAAAAGCTTGAGCAGATCAACAGCGAAATGGAGATGGTTGCCGAAGGGATAAAAACCACTTTGTCAGCCTACCATTTAGCCAAGAATATGCAGATAGAAATGCCTATTTGTGAACAGGTCTACAATATACTCTACCAGGGAAAAAACTGTGCAGAGGCTGTGCGAGACCTGTTGGCGAGAGAATTGAAGGTAGAATAATCGCGCCACAATCGTTCAATCGCTGCGCAGTGCCTACGTAACCCGGTTCAGTAACCGCTCAGCAGTGCTCCACTTTCGTTCAAGCAGGCCTGCGAACTATATTTGGTTCTATGAGGAGGATTGATCGGACGAAAACTGGGTGCTGAGGAATGGTTACCTATTTGTTACATCTCATCCGACCAATCTTTACCGGCAAACTGACTATGATCCGGTTTTGGTGGTTTTTCTTCGCGTAAGCGCTGTTCCAACCATTTTTTAATCATGCCGGCTTCGGCTTTGACTTCGGCCAGAGCCTTGCCCCGGTGACTTACGGCGTTTTTTTCCGCTAGAGATAGTTCGGCGAAGGTCTTGCCCAGCTCGGTAAAATAAAACAGCGGGTCATAACCAAAACCATTGTCTCCCCTTTTCTCATCAATAATTATCCCATCGCATCTGCCCTCATAGGTTAATGCAGGACCGGACGGCACAGCGATTGAAAGAACACATTGAAAATGAGCCCGCCGATCTTCTACTCCCTCTAAAGCCTTGAGCAACTTTTGACAATTATCATCATCGGTGGCGTTTTCTCCGGCATATCTTGCTGAATAAACGCCCGGTGCCCCGTTTAATGCGTCGACGACCAGGCCGGAATCATCGGCTATTGCCGGAAGTCCGAGAATCTTGGCGGTATGAATTGCTTTTTTGTAGGCGTTTTCATCAAAGGAATCCCCGTCTTCAACAGCCTCCGGCGTGGGACCAAAATCATCGAGAGAACGTATTTCAATCTCTTGACCTTGAAGTATTTCACGAAACTCACGAAGCTTATTTTTGTTTCTTGTTGCTACGACCAAAATGGAAAGCATGGATGTGACCTCAAAATTAAATCATTTTTTGCGCAGACTTTTATCATACCGTTCCTGCTCACTATATATGCACCCGCAGTAAGGCTGGCGATACATCTCGCGTTGTTTAGACATATCGATACCGTACTGCCACCCCTCTCTAAAATCCTTATAATAAAACAAAACGCCGCATTGTGCCGATAATTTTTCGCATACGGATATTAATTGAGAATGGTCCTGGTATCTGCTGTAGAGCAGCGTTGTGGTAAACGCGTCAAATCCTTGCTGCCGGGCCAGCAACGCGGTTTGTTCAAGGCGCATGTCGTAGCAAAGTCTACACCGTTTATGTTCATAAAAGGCAACCTTGCGCACAAATTGGGTCAGGCCATATTTGTTGTCGACTATAAGAGGAAGTTTCGTCTCTGCCGCATAGTCCTGTAAGGTATTGAGTCGGCGCTTAAATTCCTGAAAAGGGTGGATGTTCGGATTGAAAAAGTGACCAGTAATTAAAGCACCCTCATCGCGTAAGACAGTCAGCGGATAGATAGTGCATGGACCGCAGCAGACATGGAGTAAAACACGCATCGGCTCTATATTTTGTAGTTTTTCGGATCGATATTGTATTGGTGGATCTTGTAATTGATAATGCGCAGGCTGGTATCAAGATCTTTGGCCGTCCTGGTCTGGTTGCCGTTGTTTCGCTTCAGTCCTTCAACAATGAGTTCTTTTTCAAAATTTTCAACGGCAACCGATAAGGAATAAGGGTTTTCTTTTTTTGATAATTCGGCGGTCTGCAGGGTCGGTGGCAGATGAATGCTTTTGATGGTGTCGCCATCGCAGATGATGACCGCCCGTTCTATGCAATTCTGGAGTTCCCGGACGTTGCCGGGCCAATGATACTGGATAAGCATATCGATGGCTGAGGTTGAAATACGGCGAATCTTCTTGTTATTTTCCCCGGCATATTTTTCCAGAAAAAATTCAGCTATCAACAGCACATCCGTACGACGTTCACGAAGGGGCGGCATATAGACCGGAAAAACATTGAGTCGATAGTAGAGGTCCTCCCTAAAGCTTTTTTCGGCAACAGCACTTTCCAGATCCCTGTTGGTCGCGGCAACCAGACGCACATCACAGGTGAGTTGTTTAGTTGAACCAAGACGTTGAAACGTCCTTTCCTGGACCACGTTGAGTAATTTGACCTGCACCGAGTTGCTGATTTCACCAATCTCATCCAGAAACAGGGTTCCGCCTTCCGCCTGCTCGAAGCGGCCGATTTTCCGATCGGTTGCGCCGGTAAAAGCTCCCTTTTCATGGCCGAAAAGCTCTGATTCCAGCAGAGTTTCCGGGAGCGCCGAGCAGTTGACCACTACAAAGGGCTTGGCTCTCCTTTTCCCGTTATAGTGTAAAGCCTTGGCGACCAGGGTCTTACCGGTTCCGGATTCGCCGCGCAGCAGGACTGTGGCATTGGAATCGACTACTCGATGGATCATTTCGTACACATCCTGCATCCTACTGGAATTACCGATAATATCATTAATCTTGTTTTTTTCCGATAACTCTCTTTTGAGCTTCAGGTTTTCCGTATACAGCTCTTCGGTTTCCCGGTTTACCTTCTGGATTCGTACTACAGTCTGGGCAATAATGGAGGAAAGAACCGTCAAATACTGCAGGTCGGTGTTGGCCTGCTCACCTATCCCATCTTCATAAAAACGATCAATGCTGAGGGCACCAATCACGTTCCGGCCATCTTTTATCGGCACACAAAGAAATGAGCGTTTTTGTTCCGTTACATTCCCCCGAGCTCGGGTACGGTTTAAGAAAAGCGGTTCTTCGGATATTTGCGGCACGATGATGGGATGGCCCGTAGACACGACACGGCCAGTAATGCCCTCGCCTATCTTGTATTTTCCTCGCTTTCGGCCCTCAGCGGTCAAGCCGTGCGCCACTTCAATCTCGAGTTTTCCGGTGGTAGGGTTGACAATAGTTACTGTGCCGTTTTCCATTAATTTCATTTCGGAGAGAATCTGCATGGTCTTTTCCAGGCAATCGCGGAGCTCCAGGGAGGAGGCAAGCTGTTTGGTGATTTCGTAAAGTGCGGTTAGATCTTCCAACTGTCTGGAAATATCACTATGAGGGGGCATATCAATCAAGAAAAGCAGGGGTTAAAGTGGAAAGAAGTAACTGTTTTGGCAGGATAGTAACAAATGAACGGTCAATTATCGAATGATTATTACAAAAATGTGAATATATCTGTTAAGAGAAGGATTTTGGGATGCATATTGTTGACATATATATTTTCAAGTGGTACAAAGTCCTCCACGGAGGAATGGCCGAGTGGTTTAAGGCGGCGGTCTTGAAAACCGTTGTACGAAAGTACCGTGGGTTCGAATCCTACTTCCTCCGCCAAAAATGGTATTGCGCGGAGAGGTGACCGAGAGGCCGATGGTGCTCGCCTGCTAAGCGAGTGTGGGGGTAAGACTCCACCGAGGGTTCGAATCCCTCCCTCTCCGCCATGATTATCAAAAAGGGGACGTGATTACCTATCATGTCTCCTTTTTAGTTTGCTCGATAATTATAGAAAAATTTATCCGGATGTGCGCCACGTTTGATTTTTTCTCCTACCACTTCATGCAAGTCTGCCCACCAATACTGTCTTGGCTCTAACGCTCATGGTTTCTTATAATATCTTGAATTTATAGAAAATAATTAAATTAAAACAAATATTTTCTGCTGTTGATAGCGTCGATAAAATGAGTATCAGCACTGGATGAGTTTTGGAAAAAGTTCTCTATACGGATAGATCACGGTTCGCCCAGCAGTAATTCAGTCACCCTGTCAAGGTCATCAAGGGAATAATATTCAATTTCTATTCTTCCCCTGCTGCCACTTTGGTTGATAGACACCTTGGAATTGAGGCGATTGGTCAGTTGTGTTATCAGAGAAATTTTATAAGACTGAGGAATTTCTTCACCCGGTAGTTGAATTGTTCTCTTGGTTCGAGACTGAGGGGGGCTGGATGCCTTCTTTATAATCTTTTCTGTCTGTCGTACCGAGAGGCCATTCTTAATAATAACATTTCTAATTTCTTGAATCTTCGCCGGCTCATCGGCCAGCTTCACTAAAGCCCGGCCATGACCTTCCGACAGCAGGCCATCGGTTATATCTCTGCGTATAATATCAGGAAGTTTTAGTAATCTCAGCATGTTAGTTATTGTTGAGCGTTGTTTGCCTACTCTTTTCGCAGTCTCTTCCTGGGTGTAGCCAAATTTTTCAATAAGTTTTTTATAGGCTTCTGCTTCTTCTATGGGGTTAAGGTCCGTTCTTTGGACATTTTCGATAAGGGCGAGTTCGAGCAGGCTATCTTCGTTGTCGACGTCCAGAACAATTACGGGGACATGAGATAAGCCGGCAAGCTTTGAAGCCCGCAGCCTTCTTTCACCGGCGATAAGTTCGAAATCCCCGTCTTTCCCGGAAGTCACAATCAGCGGTTGTATTACCCCTTTTTCACGGATCGAATCGGCCAACTCCTGTAAGTCGTCTGAATTAAAGTGCGTTCGTGGTTGATATTTGTTGGGGGTAATTTTATTGATATTGCATTCGAAGTATTTTTCCTGTTCTTCGCCAAAAAGAAGACCCACTCCCTGCCCTAATCCTGTTTTCTTACTCATTATCTTTCCTCTGCTTGGTCAAAAACTCTTTGGCGAGGGTTAGATAGGAAACCGCGCCGGTGGAAGTCTTATCGTAGTCGATAATAGTTTGTCCATGGCTTGGACACTCACTGAGTCTGACATTTCTGGGGATGACGGTTTTATACAGTTGATCCTTAAAATGAGTTTTAATCTCTGCAGCAACTTGATGGGTAAGCCTGTTGCGTTTGTCAAACATAGTGAGGACTAAGCCCTCAATAAAAAGAGATTTATTGAAAGATTTCTTCACCGACCGAATTGTATTGACAAGTTGAGCAAGTCCTTCCATGGCAAAATACTCGCATTGCATTGGAATAAGAACTGAATTCGCCGTAGTTAAGGCGTTTACTGTCAAAAGACCCAGCGAAGGTGGACAATCGATGATAATAAAGTCATAATTCGGTAGCAAAGGCTCCAGTAGACCCCGGAGTCTTGTTTCCCTGTTTTCTAAAGATATCATTTCGATTTCTGCCGCTACGAGATCAATGCTTGAAGGAATGATTGCCAAATTCGCGACCCCTGTTTGTACACTGATGTCGGCACAGGAGTATTGCCCAGAGTACGCATGGTACAGATGGCTTTTTATTTTTTTCATGTTGACCCCCACCCCACTGGAGGCGTTCCCTTGCGGATCAGAGTCGACGAGAAGAACCTTTTTTCTTTTTTTGGCGAGGGCAGCCGAAAGATTGATAGAGGTAGTCGTTTTGCCCACCCCTCCTTTTTGATTTGCTACGGCAATAATTTTTGCTGACATTGTTGTTCCTCTGAAGAAGGTTGAATAGGGCCAAAATAATCGCTTGTGGAAAAAATATCTCGATAAATTTAGCCTTCGGAAATTCTTTTTTAGCTTCAACAAACAAGACTTGCAATTTACATGAAAAACATTTTAGGTTTCAGAGTGTTTGTTTAGCTATTACTATGTTTCACGTGAAACAATTTTTCTGGAGGCTTGTCTTACATGGAGTCGGATTTTCTTGTTATCGGCAGTGGCATTGCCGGCCTGTCCCTGGCCTTGAAGGCGTCTCGTTTGGGGTCTGTCAATGTGGTCACAAAAAAAGAGGAAGTTGATACGGCGACAAATCTCGCTCAAGGTGGTATTGCCGCTGTGCTCAATAGTGAAGACAGTTTTGCCGACCACATCCAGGATACTCTTAAGGCGGGTGCCGGCTTGTGTGACGAATGTGTGGTCCGCATGGTTGTTGAGAATGGCCCGGAACGTGTCAGGGAGTTGGTTGAACTGGGGGTTGAATTTGTCAAAGAAAAAGATGGAAATCTGAGCTTAGGTCGCGAAGGCGGACATTCGAAACGCCGAGTGGCTCATGCCTACGACTTGACCGGCCGGGAAATTGAACGTGCTCTGGTAGCAAGTGTCAGCAGTAATGCCAGGATATCCCTCTATGAAAATCATATGTGTGTCGATTTGATCATTGATGAAGCAAGCAACTCATTTGATAGCAAACAAGCGGTTAAGAAATGTGTTGGTGCGTATGTGATCGATGAATCAGGGCACATTGAAACTTTTTTGGCTAAAGTAATCGTTCTATGCACCGGTGGCGCGGGAAAGGTATATCTTTACACCAGTAATCCGGACATTGCCACAGGAGATGGGGTGGCTATAGCTTATCGTGCAGGTGCAGAGATCAACAATATGGAGTTCGTACAATTTCATCCCACGTGTCTCTACCATCATCAAGCTAAAAATTTTCTTATATCAGAGGCCGTTCGTGGGGAAGGAGCGCAACTTCTCGATCGAACCGGCCGGAGGTTTATGGAAAAATACGAGCCAGTGCAGATGGAGTTGGCGACGCGAGATAAGGTAGCGAGGGCAATAGATTCGGAAATGAAAACAACCGGTGCTGATTGCGTGTATCTTGACATAAGCCACAAAGGCAGGGATTATTTGCATCACCGGTTTCCTACTATTTATGAGAAATGTTCGTCTTTGGGGATAGATATAGCCAAACAACCAATTCCGGTAGTTCCGGCCGCCCATTATCTGTGTGGTGGGGTGGTAACGGATATGCAGGGAAGAACAAATATTGATCGTCTTTTTGCTCTAGGTGAGACGTCATGTACTGGATTACACGGGGGGAACCGTCTGGCAAGCAATAGCCTTCTGGAGGCTGTTGTTTACGCCGAAAACGTTTTCAGATATTGTGAACATAACTGGCATTCCCTTGCACACGATAAAAGTAACAAAAAACATGACTATAAAAACACTCATAACGAAGAAATCGACGAAGAAATACTCATTAACCATAACTGGGACGTGATCAGGAGGGTAATGTGGAATTATGTTGGCATTGTTAGGAAAGAATCGCGGTTAATGATTGCCAGGCAACGCATTACTGAGGTAAGAAAAGAGATTGATGAAATTGTAAAAAAATTTAAAATTACACCGAATATGTTAGAGTTACGCAACATATCTTTGGTTGCTTCCCTGATCATCGAGGCGTCACTGGCAAGAAAAGAATCAAAAGGTTTGCATTACATTCTTGATTATCCGCCGGTTGAGGATGGGTTGTAAACAGGTCAATCAACAGCTTTCTCCAAGGTTTGCTATGAAGAAAAAAATAAAGGTTCTCATTGTCGATGATGAACCGGACAATGTTGAGATCATGCTGGAGATATTACGCTTTTCCCCGCAATATGAATGCAGGTGCGCGACCTCCGGGGAAGATGCCCTCGCGGTGATTGAAAGCTATCATCCGGAAATTATTCTGCTCGATATAAGAATGCCGGGAATAGATGGATACGAGGTCTGTCGACGGGTAAGGACTCAGCATGAACATAGGCTTGCAAAAATAATAATGATTTCTGGTATGTCGCTTATTAACGACCGTCTCAAGGGCTATGAGGCGGGGGCTGATGATTATCTCACTAAACCCTATGTGGAAGGAGAATTTATTGCAAAATTGGAGGTGTATTCCAAGCTAAATAGAATTGAAGAGGTGGATACACTCAAAACGACGGCTTTGAATATCTTACGCCACGAGGTCCGGACACCATTAAACGGGATAATTTTGGGCAGTGACCTTTTACGCAATATGGGGGATCTTTCGGAGAAGGCCAAAGGCTATGTCGACCTAGTACGGCAGTCCGGACTGAAGATACAGGAACTGGTCGAGAAAATTTCAAGATACTATTTTTTAAAAGACGGTATAACGCTTACTCTTACCTGTAAACCTATTTGCGAGGTTATTTCTAACATTATCAATAATTTAGGTGTTGATTTTCCAAGAAAAAACCTCTCTTTCCAGTGTGAAGACGGCCTACAATTTGTCGCCGATTGGCAACTGCTGGCAGAAGCCATCGTGTATCTCATTGAAAACGCGTTGAAAACATCTTCTGATCAGAATCTGAGCGTACATTGCCGGCAACAAGCAACAGCTCTGCTCATTCAGGTCGGGGATAAAAATTTGGATAAGGAATCGCTGGTACGCGAGGATGTTTTTAATGGTTTCTTTTCTCCTGATCTCTTACATCATCATCAGGGTACCGGGCTCGGCCTGGCTATAGCCAAAGAAATTATTGAAGAACATGGTGGTCATATTAGTTGTCGAAAAAAAGACAACGGAAGCAGTCTCTTTGAAATCCTCCTCGAGGATCAAAGGATGAATTGATGCCATGACCAACTCGCCCATTACCCCGCAGCATTTTGACGCGGTCCTGTTTGATTTGGATGGTGTTATAACCAGGACTGCAAAAGTTCATGCCGCCTGTTGGAAAAAGCTGTTTGATGATTTTCTACGGCAACAGGCCGCACTATCCGGGCAGCCCTTTGTTCCTTTTGACATCACTGCCGATTATGCCAGTTATGTTGATGGAAAGCTGCGCCAGGAAGGAGTCCGTGATTTCCTCGCCTCGCGGCATATTTTTTTACCAGAAGGAGAAAAAAATAATCCTTTGGCCCTGAATACCATCCAGGGCCTGGCACGCCGCAAAGATGATCTCTTTACAGTCGTCTTACAACAAGAAGGGGTCGAAATCCTTGCGGACGGATTGGCACTGGTCCGGCATGTCCGAGCTATTGGCCTTAAAACCGCCGTAGTCTCCTCGAGTAAAAACTGCCGACTGGTCCTGCAGATGGCCGATATTGAACAATTATTTGATATTCGAGTCGATGGCGTCACCGCCGAGAAACTGCAGCTTGCCGGCAAACCGGCGCCGGATCCTTTTCTGAAGGCGGCAGAATTACTTGATGTTTTGCCGCAGCGAGCGGTGGTGATTGAAGACGCTCTTTCCGGAGTGCAGTCCGGGGTTAGCGGTCGCTTTGGACTGGTGGTAGCCGTCGATCGCCTGGACAATGCAGCGGCTCTTTACGAGAGTGGTGCGGATCTGGTGGTAACCGATCTTCGATCGCTGATCGTTTAGCCTTTGTTCCTTCAATTACTCCGTTTACCCTTATTGCACGAAAGCGGGCAATCTTGGAGACATGAACATGCTGTATCGAGAAAGAGTTAATCCACCGGTGTATATTTATCCCGGCGATGAGTGGAAAATAATTGAAAAAGAGTTCTATCCGCAACTGCTGGGCCAGATGGAAACTATCTTTGCCTTGAGCAATGGCTATCTAGGCATGCGCGGCACCTTTGAAGAAGGAACTCCCTTTGTCAACCATGGGACGCTGATCAACGGCTTTTACGAGAGCTGGCCCATTATCTATGGCGAAAAAGCCTATGGTTTTGCCAAAACCGGCCAGACCATCGTCAATCTGCACGATCTGAAAATTATCCGGCTGTTTGTCGATGACGAGCCCTTCTTTCTACCGACCGCGGATCTGAAACATTTCCAACGCACTCTTAACATGAAGGAGGGCACCCTGACCCGGGATGTACTGTGGGAAATGCCCTCGGGCAAGATGGTTTCGATCAAATCCACCCGCCTGGTCAGCTTGGAACACCGGCATTTAGCTGCCATTCACTATGAGGTGAGTATTGTTAACAGCCATGCCGCACTGGTCATCCTGTCGGAGATTACCCCGCATCGAACCATCCGGGGTACCGACGGGGATCCACGCGACACCAGGATTTTTAGAGAAAAGGTTTTGGATCCGCAGGTCAAAACAGCCAAGGAACTTCAGATCATTCTCGGCTTCCGGACGAAAAACAGTAAGATGGGCCTTGGTTGCGGCGTTGATCATTTTGTTGAAACCGCTAACACCATGAGTTGGAAAAACGAAGCGAGCGATGAGGCGAACCGGGTGGTTTTCACCGTCGAGGCCAAGGAGAACACCCCGGTCAGAATTACCAAGTGGATGAGTTTTCATACCTCGAAAGACACCCCACCGCAGGATTTGTGCAGGCGGGTCGAACGGACGTTACTGCGGGCAAAAGAACAGGGTTTTGATAAGATCCTTGCCTCCCAGAAGCGCTTTATGGATGACTACTGGCGGGTCAGTGATGTTGAAATGATGGTGACCGAGAGACGAAAAAAAGGGGGACGATCTACCGAACAATGGCAGCAGGCGATCCGCTGGAATCTCTTCCAGCTTTGCCAGGCATCGGTCAGAACTGAAGGAACAGGAATTCCCGCCAAGGGACTGACCGGAGCAGGGTACGAAGGTCACTATTTCTGGGACATCGAGATATACGTTCTCCCTTTTCTCATTTACACCAATTCCCGTATCGCCAAAAACCTGTTGAAATTCCGTTACAGCATGCTTGACCAGGCGCGACAACGAGCGCGGGACGTCAACCAGAAGGGAGCACTTTTTCCCTGGCGTACCATTAACGGTGATGAAGCCTCGGCCTACTATGCCGCCGGCACTGCCCAGTATCATATCAATGCCGATATCATGTTCGGTCTGAAAAAATATGTTGAAGTCACCGGTGAGATTGAGTTTCTTCACCGAGAGGGTGCTGAAATGCTGGTGGAAACCGCCCGGCTCTGGTGTGATCTCGGCTTTTTCTCCGAAAGGCGCAACGGCAGTTTCTGTATACATGGGGTGACCGGACCCGACGAATACAATACCGTGGTCAACAATAATGCCTATACCAATTTGATGGCCAGGGAAAATCTCTGGTTCGCTGCCGAGACAGTCGAAAACCTCCAGGCGCACGATGCGGAAAACTATCAGGGACTGGTCGATAAAACCGGACTTGATTTTGCCGAGGTCAAAGAATGGCGGCGGGCTGCGGATTTAATGTATATCCCCTATGATGCGGAACTGAAGATCCATCCCCAGGATGATACCTTTCTGGAAAAAAAAGAATGGGATATCAAAGGGACGCCGCCGGAGAACTTTCCTCTTCTGCTCCATTATCATCCATTGGTTATTTATCGTCACCGGGTTATCAAGCAGACGGATCTGGTGCTGGCCCTTTTTCTACTCGGCAATAAATTTTCCGCTGCAGAAAAAAAACGTAACTTCAACTACTACGACAGGCTCACCACCGGGGATTCCTCTCTGTCCGTCGGCATTCAGAGTATTGTTGCATCTGAGATCAACAACCATCAGAAGGCCCAGGATTACGGCCGGTTTGCGGTCTTGATGGACCTTGCCAATATTGGCGGGAACAGCGGACAGGGCGTACATATGGCGTCCATTGGTGCGGCCTGGATGGTGCTGGTCTATGGGTATGCCGGGATGCGGGATTATGGCGGAAAAATCTCCTTTAACCCCCGACTTCCCGATCGCTGCACCCGTTTTCGTTTTTCTCTAACTATTCACCACAGTTTGATTGAGGTTGAGCTTCTTTGCGGCCACGCCATTTATCGTCTGGTGCATGGCCCTGGTTTAATCTTTCATCATAACCAAAAAGAGCTGCAGGTAAGCCCCCAATCCCCGACGGTGGAGTGTCCCTTTGCCGAAGTTTCGAAGGACTGAACAGGTCTGTTGCTCTCCTCTATGCTGTTTTTACGAGATTATCAAAGTCTGATGTGTTACAAAAATCTGAATTATGCATGTCTATTGGATAGACATGTATCAATATTCTGTCTGGGGGAGGCTCCCGGCCAAACAGATTTGTTCATAAAAAGATAAAGGAGAGAGAAAATGCTGAGAAAAAAGATAGTTGTGCTCTGCAGTTTACTGTCCCTGGTTTTTACCGGGAACGTATTTGCCGCCGATAAACTGGTCAACGGGATAGACGCCAATTTCCCACCATTTGCCTTTATCGACAAAACTGGACAACCCAGTGGCTTTGATGTTGAGGCCATGAACTGGATCGCCAATGAGCTCGGAGTCGAGGTTATCCATCAGCCCATCGAATGGGACGGTATCATCACCAGTCTGTTGACTAAAAAAATCGATATCATAGCATCAGGAATGAGCATCACCGAGGAACGGGCCAAACAGGTCGACTTTACCATCCCATACTGGGTAATCAAACAGGTCTTTGTGGCCAAAAAGAGCAGCCCTTTAACCGCTGACCAGATATTGACAAGCAAAAAAATCATTGGGGTGCAGCAGGGGACTTCCGAGGCCAAATGGCTGAAAGAAGAAGCGACTAAAAAGGGCTGGAATTTTGAACTGCGCTACTATAATTCATCACCTCTGGCGGTAGAAGATGTGTTGAACGGCAGAATCGATGCCGCGGCAATGGATGATGCTCCGGCAAAGGATGCCGCCTCGAAAAAAGACGTGCACATCGTCGGCACCTTTGGCATGGATGACGAGGAGTTTGGCTATGCCATTCGTAAAGACGACAAAGAACTGCTTGAAAAAGTAAACCGGGCCCTGACTAAGCTCATGGCATCTCCTGAATGGAATAAACTGATAGAGAAATACGACCTGAATAAATAAACTGAGAAAATCGATGCAGAATGGTTTATCGGTCGTCATTGATTCCCTGCCGTATCTCCTGCAAGGCTCCCTGCTTACCGCAGGGATAGTGGTTTTTGCCATGCTCCTTGGTTTGTGCATCGGGATCTTTATGGCGGTCGGCCTGGTGTACGGCAATTGGTTTATCCGCTATACCCTCAGCGCCTATGTCTGGATATTTCGCGGCGTGCCGGTGGTTGTTTTGCTTTTTCTGTTTTATTTTGGCTTGTTTTCCTATCTGGGGCTTTCCTTCAGCGCTTTTACCACGGTTTCCATCGTCCTGGGCATGACCACCGGCGCCTACCAGGCGAATATTTTTAAAGGAGCCATTCTGTCGCTGCCCCAGGGCCAGTTCAAAGCTGCCAGCGGCCTCGGTATGAGCGATCTTCAGGCGATTAAGAGCATCGTGTTGCCGCAGATACTGCGTATATCCATTCCCGCCTGGTCCAACGAATATTCCATCATCCTCAAGGATTCGGCGCTGGCTTTTGTTATCGGCGCCCCGGAGATTATGGCCCGGACCCAGTTTGTCGCCTCACGCACCTACCAACACCTGTCGCTGTATATTGCCGCCGGAATTATCTATTTCCTGCTCACCTGGGGCGGGGTTATCGGTCTTAGAAAACTCGAACAGTATCTGCGTATTCCGGGCTATTCAGCCCAGGGAAATCAATGATGTCGGACAAAAAGCCCATTCTTCGGGTGCGCAATATCAGCAAATCTTTCGGCGACAGCACTATTCTCAGTGCCGTCAGCCTCACTCTGGTAAAAGGGGAGATCAAGGTCCTTATCGGACCTTCCGGGGGCGGCAAAAGCACCTTGCTGCAATGCATTAACTGCCTGGTAGTACCGGATGCGGGCGAAATCGAACTGGATGATACGCGCATCGATTTCGCCCGCAAACAGGACGTCTATCGGCTCCGGCAGCAGGTAGGCATGATTTTTCAGGATTTCAACCTTTTTGATCACCTGAGTGCCCTCAATAATATTACCATTGCTCTGCGCAAGGTAAAAAAAATGGGCAGAAAAGAGGCGGAACTGCGGGCCCGCCTGGAACTCGAGCAGGTTGGGCTGGGCGATAAAGAGGTCCTGTATCCGGCGCAACTTTCCGGGGGCCAGAAACAGCGGCTGGCAATTGCCAGGGCCCTGGCCATGGATCCAAAGATTTTATTGCTCGATGAGCCGACGTCCGCCCTCGATCCCACCCTGATCGGCGAGGTGATCAACGTGATAAAGGGGCTGGCCGTCAAGGGGATGACCATGATCATGGCCACCCACCAGATCAGCCTGATCTATAACCTGGCCGATGCAATACTCTTTATGGAAAACGGCCGGATAGTTGAAGAGGGGCCTCCGGCTGCGCTCTTGGTAGCCGGCAATAAAAGTAAATCTCAAGGCTTTTGCGATCGGCTCAACGAGTTATCCGAGGTGGAAGGGTAATCGTGGAACTGTCGCCTTTTTATCAGGACCTGTTCACCGGTCTTAACCGCGGCCTGGTTATGTCCATTGCCCTTATCGTACCGTCGGCGGTGGGTGGGGTATTGATCGGTATATTCGCCGGGGCGATCCGTACTTACGGCAACCGGTGGAGCAGAATGCTTGGTGATGGGTATGCGGCGGTGTTTCGCGGCACACCGCTGGTTATCCAGCTGTTTATTCTCTATTTCGGTTTGCCCAATATCGGTATTTATCTGTCCCCTTATATCGCTGCGATGCTTGGTTTTACCTTGTGCAGCGGGGCGTACCAGTCGGAATATGTGCGCGGGGCACTGCTGTCGATCAAAAGCGGGCAATACCTTGGCGGTCAGGCCCTGGGCTTTACCACCCTGCAGACTATTGTCTGGATCATTCTGCCCCAGGCGGTCCGCCGGGCGATTCATGGTTGCGGCAACGAGATCATCTATCTGATCAAATACTCATCGCTGGCCTTTATTGTCACCTGCATCGAATTGACCGGGGAGGGCAAGACGATTGCCACCGAGTACTTTCGTTTTACCGAGGTTTTTGGTATTATCGGCCTTTATTACCTTGGCCTGGTTTCCCTTGCCATCCTCATCCTCAAAAAAATTGAACAGCGTCTCTTTGTTCCCGGCTTTGGTCATAATTGAGATCCTGTCGCAGCTCTGTCTCAAATAAATTCCTTATGGTGCATTATTCCCCCATCACCGAAGCAGCTAAAGCGAGCCTCAGGCAAAGAATTAATTCTGCGTTAATTATCAGCGATTCGGACAAACTGGCGGAATACGCCGGCGATGCCTCCACCCTGAAGTATCTTCCTGAGCTGGTAGTCAGGGCCGGATGTGTTGAAGACATTCAGGCGGTACTCGAACTGGCGAATATATATCATTTTCCGGTCACTCCGCGCGGCGGCGGATCCGGCCTGGCCGGGGCTTGCCTGCCGTCTCTTGGCGGAGTTGTGCTGTGCACATGTGATCTCAACAGGATTACCGCAATTGACGACCGGAATTTTATCATGCAGGTTGAGCCGGGGGTCATCAGTCAGGAGGTGCGCAAGGCAGCGGCGGCAGCCGGCATGTTTTATCCCCCGGATCCGGCCGGGATGGAGCTGAGCACCATCGGCGGCAATGCGGCAACTGATGCCGGTGGCCCGGCCTGCGTCAAATACGGCACCACCCGGGATTATATTCTCGGTCTCAGCGCGGTTCTGCCCAGCGGTAAACTGATTAAAACCGGAGTACAAACCAGAAAAGGGGTTGTCGGCTATGACCTGACCAATCTGCTGGTCGGCAGCGAGGGGACGCTGGGAATTATTACTTCGCTGACCTTAAAACTTCTGGCCAGACCTGCCGCCACCCGGACAATGATGGCGGTGTTTACCGATATGGTGTCGGCCATGAACTGTGTGGCGGCTATTATGAGTGCCGGTTATCTGCCCAGTGCCATAGAGTTTCTCGATCATCGCTGTCTGTCTCTTATCGGCGAATTGCTGCCCTTTTCTCTGCCCGCCGGCAAATCATCGATCCTTATCATTGAGGTGGATGGACCAGAAAGCCAGGTTGTTGCCGAAATGAAAGCTATCTGCGCGATCGCCGAAGCCCGGGGCGCCGTTGACCTGATTAAAGCCGACAGCATGGCGGAACGGGACCGGATCTGGGCGGTGCGGCGGCAAGTGAGTCTGCGCATCCATGAGTATGCAAAGCTGTATATCCCGGAGGATATAGTTGTTCCTCTAACCGCCATTGCCAAACTGGTTGATGCCCTGCCTTCTTATGAAGAGAAATATTGCCTTGAGGTCTTTGCCTTTGGTCATGCGGGGGACGGTAATATTCACCTCAATATAACCACGCAGGATCTTGATAATGAAGCGTTAGCCCACGAGGGCACCAAGGCCTTGCTGGAGTTGACCTTGCGGCTGCAGGGGACCATTTCCGGCGAACATGGCATTGGGCTGGCCAAGGCGCCCTATCTGTCGCTGGAGCTGTCGCAAGACAGTATCGCCCTGCAACAAGGGATCAAAAAGCTGTTTGACCCCAATTTGATACTGAACCCCGGGAAAATATTTCCCTAAGAACTAAGCCACGATCAGCGCACTTATGACCCATACCCGACACCATAGCTCCTCTGCGCGTCTCAGCAGAAGAGTACGCAATATTTCGCCATCGGCCACCAAGCAGATGGCACTCCTTGCCGCCGATATCGGTGACTGTGCTTCTTTGGGCCAGGGAGTGCCTTCTTTTGCCACGCCACCGCATATTGTTGAGGCGGTGATCAGCACCCTGCGCGATAACCCGGCCAGCGGCAAATATTCCCTGCAGACCGGAATGCCTGCGCTGAGAAGACGGATTGCCACATCTATGCGCCAGGAAAAAGATGTAATCCTCGATCCGGAAAGTGAAATCTGCGTTACTGTCGGCGGGATGGAGGCCTTATTGGCAACGGTCATGACCGTGGTCGACGTGGGCGATGAAGTTATCCTGCCTTCTCCGGGCTATGCCTCGTATATTGAACAGATTCACCTTGCCGGCGGCAGGCCGGTTTATGTGCGATTAAGCGATACCTGGGAGCTCGATACGGGGGCGATTAAAGCAGCCATCAGTGCCAAAACCAAAGCGATAATGGTCTGTAATCCCGGCAATCCGACCGGGACTGTCTTTTCCGACGCACAGATTATCACCCTCTGCGAGCTGGCAGTTGCCCATAACTTGGTGCTTATACTCGATGAAGCTTATGATTATATGGTCTATGACGGTTTGATGCCGGTGAACCCGCTCAGCATCGACGCCTTTCGCGATAATGTCATTGCCATCGCATCTCTGTCCAAGAAATATGCCCTTACCGGCTGGCGCATCGGCTGGGTTGCCGCCGCAAGGCAGTGGATGGAACAGATCATGAAAGTCCATGACGCTACCGCCATCTGTGCCCCGACTCCCTCGCAGTTTGCCGCCCTTGCCGCTCTTGACGGGGACCAGCACTGTGTTGCGACCATGCGCGAGGAAATGGTGAAGCGCCGGGCGCTGTGTTGCGCAAGACTTGATGGACTGAAAAAATATTTTTCGTATGTACCGCCAAAGGGCGCCTTTTATGTGCTGGCCAGATATCTATTTTCGGCCGCGTCCTCTCAGGAGGTGGCCACCCGCCTGCTCCAGGAGGCAAAGGTAATCACCATTCCCGGCGGTGCCTTTGGCGAAGGCGGTGAGGGCCATTTACGTTTGTCGTTTGGCGGGGAGACAGCAGAGATCAATGCGGCTTTTGACCGTATCGAACAATGGTGCAGGAGTGCAGATCACACCTTGCTCTGATCCCGCCGGCAGCTTATTATAAGGTAAGCGGTTACTGATGCCATATCTGCTGGGGTCTGTGGCGTTCCGGTGAACGATATACATCATAAAAGACATTGATTTAAAAATATTCAACCAGGAGGCAATCCCATGAATAATCTGATTGTTCCCTGCACGTCATGCAACAAGAAGAATAGAATTCCGGCCGATAAACAGTATCTGCGACCCAAATGCGGCCATTGCGGAGTATCTCTTCATCTGGCCGGGCGAGGCGTGCCGGTAGAACTGGGCGATCATGATTTCCATGATTTTGTAAAACAAGCGACCCTGCCGGTGATGGTCGATTTTTATTCCCCGACCTGCGGACCCTGCCGGACGATGCTGCCGATTGTCGACGCCATGGCGCAAGAGCAGAGCGATAAATTTATCATCGCCAAGGTCGATACCAGTAAAAACCAGCAGATTGCTGCATTTTTTAATATCCGTGGAGTACCGACCTTTATGTTTTTTAACAACGGCAGCCTTATCGACCAGATAGCCGGAGCTGTCGGCCGGAATGTACTGGACGGTAAGCTGCGCAATTTATAAGTCACGCCATTACCTTATTACTTCGTCTGTAACCGCTTCATCGCCAGTCTAATACTGGTTCCCAGTCTTTCAATTGCCTGACTAAGCTGACCAATCTCATCGGTACGATTAATACCGGTGATTTCAAGATCAAGCTGTCCCTGGCTGTATTTATCGGCGATTTCTGTTAGATCACGAATCGGAGCAGTAAGCCACTTAGAAACGAAGATAGCGCTCACCAGGACCAGGATGAGTGTTGCTATCAAGAGAATGAGCGCCTGTTGATTCTGGGCCTTGATCAATCGATATGCTTCTGTGTAGCTCTGTTGGCTGACCATGGTAAAACCCCTTGAAGTTTTCTGGGCAACAGCAACCATTTTATTTCCATTTGAGTCGACAAATATTATCGAGGCTTGCCCTGCCGGCTGCTTCAAGGCAGGATGATCACTTAAATCAACTCTTGATTTGGTCATTTCTGCATTGGGATGGGCAATGACCTGCCCCTTTTCATCCACCAAAAAGGTAAAGCCGGTTTCACCGATCTTGTTGTTGACGATTTTTTCGGAGAGCGTCGTCAAGGTCATCGCTTGCGCAAGGACTCCTTCAAGCGCACCGTTCTGATCAAGGATCCCGGTTGATAAAACCATTGCTGGTTCTCCGGAAGTTTTACCAATGAGCAGTTGTCTGCCAAACCGCTGACCTTCAACAACTTGCTTGAAATATTCCCGATCTCCATAATAGGTCATACTCTTGCCATCACTGCGAGCAACGTTATTCCCCTTACTGTCGACGGTAAAGGCAAGATAGGCCCAATCATATTGGGTGATGATGGTTTTTAGAATTTCAGTCTGCGCCATTCCCTCCATGGATTGCATTGTAGGAAGAGAAGCGTTTTGCAGCAACATTCTTTCGTTCATATCAAACCAGGCATCAACGTGAGTGATCAAATTGCGATTGATAGCCGACAATTCATTATTGACCTTTTGTGTAGTCAAACTCGTGATACTCTGATAATTAAAAAACCAAACCGTAACTAACGGTACCAAGGCCACAACTAGAAGCATAAGAAATAATTTTTGTGAAATACCAAACCTTGTTTTTTTCGCCATTTCCATCTCCGACTGAATTTTGTTTCTAATAGTATCGTGACTACAAGCCTGCTTGATTCCCAGTATTTCCTGATGGGTTGCTCACCTTTCTGTCGTCGCTTTTCACCAGGTTGAGAAGATGATTTATCTTGGTCAGCATATCTTTCAGTGGACAATCCTGAGTTTGAATGACCCCCAGATAATATTGTTGGAAGAGGAACATATGAAAATTATGGCCGTTTTGACGATTAAAACTAATAGACCGACAATGGGCAAACCCCGTTTTTGCCATAATGTCCCGTGCGTAGTTGCTACAAATAACCATCAATGATGGCAGATTCTCATGGTTGTTAATTGTATGTCCCAGCAGAGACCCGTCACTCTTAATCAACAGACATCCCGCGACTCCCTCAATGTTTTTTATCCGGGTCAGAAAATCCTTAATGGTAGCCATTATTTTCCACCTCTAACAGCTTTCTGGAGAACTGGTTCGATCATTTTTTGATAGCTGCTGATTTTATCAGGAAGAGCTATTTCGGCATTAAGCAATTGTACCAGGGAACCCAGGTCATCGACTGAACATTTACCCTGCTGCTGCCAGGTTTCAACATTCTCATCGAAAATCATATCGGCCATCGGACCCATAATTTTGGGGAGATGGGCCTTCATGGCCGCCAGAACAGGAGCAATTTTTTCAGATTGATTGGTGTCTACCGCAGCAACTTCTTCTGCTGCCTTTGACGCAGTCAATGTGATATTCTTGTTTTTGAGTTCCTGCTGTAAAATGTTGAGGGACATGGTGACCAGATTCTGGTTGAACTCCGGATCGCCAAGAATAAAAACGGTCAGGTTTTTATCAATTTCACGGACGAGAATGACCGCTTCGTCATATTGGAGGGACAGATCTGTCAGATCATGGAAGTTCATCCGTCCTGCGGTCTGGATTTTCACCAAAAGTTTACCTATCTCCTCCAATTTTTCTTTTGAAAAGATTGTTGGCAGATTGCTGACAAGAACACCTTTTTGTCCATGAAACAGACAGGCACCCAGAACACCAGGCAGGGCTTTTAAGTCGCCGATGATTTCTTTCATTATCTCCGACCTCCGTTGAGGTAAATAATTTTCTGGTGAACTCCTACCTTGATAATGCAATATTGTTAATTGTATGACTGAGTTCTTGAGCAATTGGCTGGGGACGGGCCCCGGGTTGTAATTTCACCAGCAGGCTGTACTCACCCAGTCTGAACAGCAAAAAAGGTGTGCGCCTGGTGTTGAAAAAACTGATCCAACCACTTGCGCCAAAACCAAGCTTTTCATCCAGAGGCGCCAGCAGATGAAGGTAGATAGCGGGGTCAAAGGAATGGAGTGTACATTTGCCATTGTTGTGCTTATCTATCTGACTGTATTGATCAAATAAGGCAAATTCAGAGATCGAATCCTTTGAGTTGAGCAATGAAACTAATTGAATACGCAGTTTTTGGGAGGACAGAACAGTTTGCTCTCTAGATTTGGAACTCTCCTCTACTGACTCTGGCTCAACCAGGTCTGGCAGGATGAATTCCTGAGCATCAACTTCGGAATCGAGAAGAGGATCCTGTTTCAGCTGATCTTGCTGTTCATCTTTTTGCTGAGAGGCGTTCAGCAGAATTGACTCTAAAGAACCATATATAATGGTTTCTTGCCGCTGGCAAAAATTTTCCATTTCAATTTCAGTTTTATCCCAACAGACAATCTGGTATGCCGCCTCTTCTCCTTTCAGTTCTTCACATTCAGCGTCTATTAGATTTCCATTTAAAAGATAAAGATAGCCAATCTGCTGTGGTGATTTGATCTTCAGGCTGCAACTCTTTTTTTCCATATGGAGTAATTGCAAAAAGGTTGCAGGGCTGATACCACGGATATAACTTTTTGAAACATTATCCAGGACGGCAAGTATGGCCTTTTCAAGAGTATAGAGATCGAGAGGCTTTTCAAGATACTGCAAAGCTTCGAATGCGGATAAACGTGACTCAATTTCGGGTGTACCGAAAGCTGTCATTACAACCACCGGTAATTGAGGAACCTTTTGGGTTACCCATGCCAAAAGCTCAAATCCGTTCATCTCAGGCATTTCAAGATCTGTTATGAGAAGATCAAAAAACGATTCCTCGAGAAGCTTTACAGCTTCCAGACCATTATTAGCGGTGACGATGGAAAATTTATCAGCATGCATCTCCAATCCGTCTTGCAAGGAGAGCAGAAAAGATTTTTCATCGTCGACAATCAGAACTTTTTTCATACGGTCAGGCTATCCTTTTTATGCAGATATTTCTCTAGTCTGTTAACTGGTTGGTATGCTGATGGTTACCGTCGTTCCCTTGTCAGGTTGACTCTCTATTGCGATACTGCTGTCCATCAGCGCCAAAAGCTTTCGAGTAATGACAAGTCCGAGACCGTTACCAGTCGCCTTGCTCGAATTAAAAGGCTGAAAAAGGTGATTTTGCTGCTTCTGGGAGATCCCACATCCATTATCTTTTATTGTCAGCCATACCAGCTGATCTCTTTGTATGGCGGAGAAAATTATTTCAGGATCTGGTCGCTGTTCTAAAGCATCAACGGCATTCGCCACAACATTCAGCAGAACTTGATTCATGGCCCTGGGATCAATCCTCACTGTGGCCAAGTCTTGGCGAGAGTCCAAACTGAGATGAATTCCTCGTTGATGTAAATCTGCGCCAGCCAGGGTCAAAAATGTCTTGATATAATTTCCAAACGGAATCTCGGTGAGAGTAACACATTCAAACATACTGAAATTCTTTAAAGATTTGAGTAGATATTCGACTCGGCCGATATCCGCTAGGCCCCGGTCGACATAGTCTGCGAGTGTCTTCTCTGAAAAACGACCAACGTTTTGCTTCATTACACTCAAGGTCATTTTTAGGGAGTTAAGCGGATTACCGATTTCATGACGGATACCTGAAAAGATAAACCCCAGACTATCCGTGCTGTTCACCGCCTGCGCGATAGTCTCCAAACGTATTCTTTCGGTTATATCACGTATGTAGAAACAGCGATATCTGTTCGCAAAATGGTAAACAGAACATACGAGTATTTTTTCTTTAAGTTTGATTTTACCAAACTTAGAACCAATACGTGGCGCGTCCGGGGATAATTTGAGATGATCTGAGAACAACAGGCAGAGAGCGCTGTAGTCATTGCATAAAAAATTGTCAGCCAGAACCTTATAAAAATTGGGATTACGGTATTCAATAAGCTCTTTTTCGAGATCCAAAACCAAGATACCAATATCGATATGATCAAGAATCTGATCAAAACCCCAGGTTGAGGATAAAGCCTTTTCACATTCGGAACCGTCACCTTTGTGAGTTAATGAATCGACTGGCTGCAACAGCAAAGAGCCTTCAGTCTGTGGGTCTTTCACAATCCTCATTTGTTCCTTGTTTTCATTCAGAGCCACTTACAATAACCACCCATCTCTGCTGTTTTTTTCCTTAGCAATAAATTATATGGCCTTACGGAATAAGAATGCAAGTCTAAATGAGGATTGACACCATAAAGCAATATTGAGTTTGGCACCCTTGGCGGCAATGCCCGCCACTGTTACAATTCCGCTGCCTATAGCGGAGACGGTTGAATCAGACTGCCAGTTATCTTTAGTAAGGCCGCAAAGCTCGGAAAAAAGAACATGCGGGCAGCTCACTTGATACGACATGCGTTAACCGGCACGCTGGAAAAGGGTGGAAGCTGATTCGCTGACAAGTTTGGCCGTTGACTCTGACCATTTACAGCTAATGATCCGACCCTTCCATAGGACGGAGTACTCTGAGTCATCGGCATGGTGTCGGTAAATTGTCACCATAAGTGAGCCTGTCAGCCAGCCGTCACGAAACAGCCCTGTTCTCCTTACAGAATTTTGCGATGCTGCGAAGTTCTTCAGCGAGAAAGCAATCCGATGTTGTTTTTTACGAGACGTTCGTTGCTCTGCAGCATGAGGGTCGCATCCTTTGGTTATGGTTGGTGGTTTGCACCGCTATCAAAACTGGTATCACACATTATTTCGGGTGCAGTGTCAGATCAAACCGTAACTATGTCAATTGACCAACAATAAGAATTACAGTTTACTTCTCACTGTCCTGCTGATTTCTCTGTGCCTGATTATCGCCCTGCGGGATCCACTGCACCGATATATTCTCGGCCTTTCCGGCTCGACCTTTGCCATCACCCGACGATTTGCTCATCAGGCCATTCTTCTACCATCCGGACTCGCCGCGCTTATCGTCCACATTATTTTCCCCACCGAGTATGCACCCAGCTGGCTCAATGTCCTGGACAATGGGCTTTGGTTGATATTCACCGGTTCACTCGCCTGGATCGTATTCACGCACGTCTTTAACTTTCCCCGGGTGGCAGGCAACAGATCGTTGGCGCGATCAGCGTCTACCTCCTCCTGGGGATTCTGTTTACCCAACTGTACGAGATCCTGATTTAGATTCAGGGCAACGCCATCTACTTTGACGCTGCACGTTTTTCTGAAGAGACGGCAGGCACCAGCCAGGTGCTCTACTATAGTTTTGTGACACTCGCCACAGTAGGCTACGGAGATATGCCAACCACGGTGGTGAGACCCCATCACCCTTCTGTTTCTTAAATCAGGGTGGTCAATTTTCGGTAATCACAGGTGGTCGATTTTCGTTTGTCATTTACAAGCATTGCTATTTCGACAAAAAAATTTTGAAATTGCTGTTGAAAACCAGTTTTATGACAGTTCTCCCCATTAACATTGCCAGCGGAATGATTACAAATAAGGTTACTGGAAAAAACCACATAGCAACGATAAATTCGGCTATTCGAAACATATTCTGCCCCCTTTTTTTGGTGGGTCACCCTCAACCTTTAGGAAGAAAAAATTATCCTAAATTTGAGATATAATTTTCATTCGTAGTATTATATCAGCCAACAGGTTACCGGTTGGTTTCCAGAACAGTATTCTAAGTACCTGTAATTACCTTAGGCGCTTTTCAAAATTGAGGAGTTTTTCGTGGCTCGTGGACTTAATTGGGCTGGAGATTTTTGGAAAACATGCTATTTAATACGCAGACTGCCAGAGAAGGTGGGCATCTGCATATGATTTTTCTAATATGAATAAGCTGCCTACTGCCTTCATTATTTATTGTCTCTCTTATTATTCCCCGATGATTTTAAGATAATTTGTTCATAGATCTTTTTTGAAAAAGGTTCAGGCTCACTCTGGAGTTCGGTCTGTAATATTAGTTTTAGCTTCTCATATGTTTGTAAGGCTTGATTAGTTTTCCCCCTGGTGGAGTATAGTAATATTATACGTTGATAGGCGTATTCATACAACGGTTCAGAATCAACGACTTTTTTATAACATGAAATAGCCTTAGAAATTGTTCCTAGTTCCTCGTAACTCTGACCTAATTTTATGAGTGTTTCGATGTGATGTTTTTTTAACTCTGTTCTTCTTTGTTCTGCCCAAGTTGAATAAAGATCTTGAGCAAGAAAATCACCGGTATACATATTGATAGATTTTTGAAAGCTGTCTGCTGCTTTTCGAAGTTCACCTGTCTTTTTATATTCAATTCCTTGAAACATCAAAGCATTATACTTATCAATATCTACCTCGCAGAGGTCGTTATCCAAGGAAATAAGACTCTCCTTAAGATGTACATATGAAGATCCAAATTCTTTATTAATACCGGGCTCTAAAGATTTCCGTAGCCGATGTAGTTCGACCTTAAACCTCTTGTCTCCAACATCAGGCGATACTTCTGGCCATAACTCCTCTATGATGCAATCTCGGGGTATGTTTTTGGGCCCAATAGCGACAATGGCCTTCAATAATGTTTTCGCGTTATTTCTTTGCCATTCTTCATCCTTCATGGGCTCTTTATCCATAAAAACTCCGAATCCACCTAGAGTTTGTAATTGTATATGGGGTAATCTGGAACGATAAATCTTCTTTCTTATGGCAAAAACTTTTTCCCTGATTGTTTTATCCCGATGGTGTTTTAGTTTATCAAGCCCAAAAGAAGCAGTATCGCGCAGATGGGTTGCAAGTAAAGACTCTACATAACCAGTCGTGTCGTTCACTTTGTATTCAAGTGCTAACAGGCAGGCATCTGTATAATCTTGGCGACTCAACCATTGGAGATGAATTTGATCTTTCTGTTCTAATAGTTCAATTGCCTTGTCAAGATAAGTAACCATCATATCTGTTCTGTCCGTTTTATGATATAACAGTGCCAGGGCAAAATAGCCTTGAGCAACCCATGTTGTTTGCTCAAATTTAGTTGTACTTTCATTTAATTCTGTCATAGCATCGTCAAATCGATTGAGATGCATATTTATCAATCCTAAAAAGTGATTGGCAGTTACAATGTGGGTTAAACTATAGGTTTTTTCCGAGATGAATATTGGCAAAGAAGAATTAACAAGGTCTAAGGCCTTTGTATAATCGCCTTTATGATAATAGCTTACCCCGAGAAACAGCAAAGAAAGTCCTTTCAAGAAAATGTTATTGATACGAGATGAGAAGCTTAATAACTGCTCTCCCTTTTGTTCAGCTTCCTCAAATTGTCCGAGGTGTGGCAACAGGAACAGATCCTGGATCAATAAGGGGAGGTATAAATAGAGAAGTCCCCTCTCCTCATATTCATTTTCTGCTAACCGGAGATGCTTATATGCTTTTTTTAGGTCCCCTTTAAAGGTGTAATATTGACCCAGACTGATTAAATAATTTGCGATTAATTCCGGATGGGAGTACTTTTTAATGAGTCGCTCTGTTTTTTGGCGGGTAATCTCGGCGTCAGGAATATTCCCCATCATTTGTTGTGCGAGAAATAGATTGGCAAGCGCAGTGATTTGAAGCGGCTGTATGTCAAGTTGCTTCAAAAGCATATAAGCGTTCTGGCTGGCCCAACAGCCTTGTCTGGCATTCCAAAATTTTAAGGAGTATACAAAACTCATTTGTAATAATAGTGCAGCTTTTTCAAATTTGTACTGGCCAGATCCTAAAGACTGTAGTTTTATTTCACATTTTTCAATGAGAAGGGCCATTGGAATCAAATCCTCTCCAGCAAAAAAAGAAGATTCGATCAGTAAGCTTAGTGTCAACAGTTGACCACTTGAGTCACCAAGTTGATCAAAAAGAGCAAGGGCTTTGCGAAGTCTTAATAAATTACCAACTGGATCTGTATACCTTGCAATAATAGAGCCATAATAGAGCAACCATGGATTCTCCTGAACAACTGCATCAGGAATAGCTGCTAACCAGCTTTTTAATTCAGCCATTCTGTTCATTTTTACCAGTTGCATACCTATCCGCTCTATTACTGCAGCGGCCCGAGGATAAGCATTGGCCTTCAAATAGAACTTTACCGCACTTTCAAGATCATTTCGTTTATCGAATAAATCACCTGCTCTTATATACAGAGTCTCACGTTCACCTTCGCCAGTTCTTAAGTGAAGCTGTGTGTTTAAAAATTCCCTAAAAAGATTGTGATATCGAATACTCTCTCGTTCTCCTTTACTATCGTAATTTTTAACGAAGAGGTTTCTTTTTGCGACCATATCCAATATTTTTTCTGTTAAATCTGCAGAAAGAAATTCTTTTGCGAAATCGAGATCAATAAACTCAAATATTGACAACTGAAGAAGAACTTTCTGAATTGCTGTCGATAGTGAGTTGAATACTTCCTCACCGAAATAGGGAAATAGTTCTTCGCGGAAATTACCTGAATGATATACTGATTCGAAATCATGCCATTTACTAACAGGCATCCTTTTCAAGTATTCAGAAAGAAGGATAACTCCCCCAACCCAGCCCTCTGAAAGGTTGTGAACACGATTAACAGTCTTCAGTGGTAAGGAAATACGACAAATATCTAGAAAGAACTGGTGGATTTCATCTTCTGTAAAGGCGAGTAGTTCTTGCGGCAAAACGTAGGTGAGGCGTCTTATCTTTTTCTTTTGCAAGCTTATAGGTGGATCCAGTCTTGATAGCAAGATGAAGCGTACACCTGGTGGTGCCTCTTCCAGTAATACTTTGATAAAATTTAGCGAGGGAGAATCGAGTTTTAAGTTTTCCAGATCATCAAAGACTATCAATAATGGGACAGGTATTTGGCTGAACAATACCTGCACCCATTCTCGAAAGAGTTGGATATCGCTTCGTGGCCCTGCACTAATTGTTGGATATGAAGATTGTAAAGTGAAATCAATTTCAGGAAAAGAATACTGAAGAGATTGAAGAAGAGTATAATACAAATTTGTCGGATCTGAATCTCCTAGATCAAGTATGGCCCATACCGAGCGAATTTTTAGTGTTTTTATATAAGATGCAACCAGAGTCGTTTTCCCGGTTCCGGCTTGACCTGTTACTACCGTTAATTCACGATCCTGATGCCTATCAAGGAGTTTTGTGAGGCGGGGGCGTTGAATAATGTTGGGAAGTGATGGTGGAGTAACTTTCGAGAGATTTATATGATTGTTCATGAGATACTCCTAAATTCGATTTTAAAAATCCACGAATTATGTCATGATCATGGCTCAATTTTGGCATTTAAAGGATTAAATATTAAATTAAAAAACATCAGCTCAATAAAGCATTGAAAAGTTTTTTTATCCCAATTGTTTACGCCGACTCTGATATTGTTGGTAAAAATAAAAAAGCCGGAATACCTCTTTCAAGGTAGCCCGGCCATCTCCTGAGATCCGTAACTTTCCGTCCCCGTCTTTCGACAGGTTTGGCTTTATCTCGTATCAAATTGCTTGAGTTCTATCTTAGTATTATATATTAAAATTTGAAGAGAAATCAATACCACAGCGCAGTACATATTGCATGCAAAATATAGAAGTTAAAAATCCTGATTATCAACCAAGATAATTACGCGATTTTCCCGACATCCTTGAAGATGATAGTACTTTCCGCAATTACAGCTGACATAATCCAGCATTTTCTTGTACGCTTGTGTGAAAAGGCTGAGGTGAAAAAATTCGGTTTTCACGGAAATAAGGCATCTGACAGCTACAGAGTCGTATCGACGTCGTTGTAGCGTTGCCGAAGAACAACGGATACTGCGTCACACCAGTACAAATACTACTGTTAAGTATTTGAAGTCACTTGGTGTGGATGGCATACGGTCTGTAATGGAGGATTTTGCTGGGTCCTGGAGGGTTCCATTCAATTCTACGGCTGTTGGTGTAGAAAATAAAAAGCCGTCATTGGAGCCGTCACTATAAAAATAAGCCACCTAGAAATGAATCTAAGTGGCTACCATTGGCGTCCCTTAGTGGACGCACTTCGAAACCAATTTGCCGAGCCATCAAAAGAAATCGACACTATTCTTGCTGCACAGAATCAAGTAAAGGAGGGTTTTCTTGCTGCTGGGCAGTAGTATGGCTGGATAGAAAAGGGGAGGGGTTTTGTTGAGGTTGTGTAAAAGCTAAATCAAAAACATATCTGACTTTCTTAGTTTTTCAGGAACTATCTTTAGTTATTTATCCTATTGATAGTACAGTTGCCAATGAACATCTTTCGCTGTTGAATAATTCAGAAAACAGTGCAAATATTCAGGGGAATCTCTACCTGTCAATTAACTTTCATCGTTGCCTCTCTGGCATAGCCAACGGCTCAAAACCTCACAAATTTCTGTCTGGCAACTGTGAGTCTGAGGCTGTGTAAGCATAAAACCGTTATATCCGGCACACTTTTTGTGCCTGCGCAAGGTCTTACACTTCGTGGAAAGATTTTGCAACGAAGATTCTGTCCATATCAATCTATTGCGGTAAGGGGATTTTTACCATGTTTGACGATTGCTACGATCTCTTTAGCCAGTACATCAGCCGCGTCAATGCTGCGTATAGGCAGGTCGGCCTTTATCACACCGAGTTCAGTACAGCCAAGGATGCAGAGATCAATGCCTCTTACAGCCAGACTATTACATATATCGATGAATCGCTCACTTACCTCACCGCCGGTTCGGCCTGATTTGACCATGCGAATAAGCTCAAAAAGCTTGTTTTGAAATGGTCCTTCTGGATAGACAACCCTTACTCCGCGAGCAGAAAATCTGGTCGCATAGAGGCCTGTTTTAATGATTGTGTTAGACCCCAGAATACCGATTTCTCGCAGATTAGGATTTTCTGCAAGGAGAGTATGAACGACCAGGTCAATCAGGTGGACAACTGGAATTGAGACAGCTTCGGCGACATATTTGTAATAATAGTGAGCGGTGTTGCAAGGGATGACAAGAAAGTCAGCGCCATATTGTTCAAGCCGGCGTGCCATATCAGCCATACTTGGTCCCGGATTCTCAGCACCTTCACCAAGAATTGCTTTTATACGTGATGGAATCTTCGGGTTGTTATCGACTATGCAACGAATGTGGTCAATATCATCAAGGGCAACCGTATGGGCAATAATACGTTGCATCAAATCAACAGTGGCCTCCGGCCCCATTCCCCCGATAATGCCAACAATCTTCTCAGTTTTATCTGTTGGTAATGAATTATCCATAGTCGTTGCCCGTTCTCTCACTGCTGAGAGGAATTGAGAATGTTATTTTTTGCTATTACGTGCCGCCCTAGAGAACTTCCTGCATTCTCTCTAGATCCAGAATGATTGAGGGGTAACATTATTGTCACCCCTTGATCAACTGCAAATCAATGGCGACAGACAATATCGCCATTAACAGAGCTATTCTCGGAAAGCGTCGAGATAGGCATAGAGAGCCGGAGATCCACCAGTATGGAGAAATACAACATTCTGCCCTTCTGTGAACACGCCCTTGCGAACCAGGTCAATGAGACCCGCAGCGGCTTTTCCGGAGTAAACAGGGTCGAGAAGGATGGCTTCCTCGAAAGCAAACAGCTTGACTGCCTCGACCATGGAATCAGTTGGTAAAGAATAGCCTGGGCCTACATAATCTCCATAGCAAACTATATCTTTACGATCTATACCACCGCGAATGCCAAGGAGCTCAGCGGTCTTTTTCGTAAGACCATGTACGATTTCCTCCTGAACTTCTTTGGGACGGGAGACATTCATGCCTGAAACTGGAATGTTAGCATTGGTGCCGATCAATCCGGCAACCATACCAGCGTGTGTTCCTGCTGACCCTGAAGGGACGACAATATGGTCGATCTTCAGATGCATGGTGTTGAGTTGGTTCATCATCTCTTCCGCACAGGCTGCATAGCCAAGCGCACCGGTCGGGTTGGATGCTCCGCCTGGGATTATGTAAGGCTTCCTGCCGGCGGTTCTTAATTCGTTGGCGACTTTTTCCATTTCAGCCATCATATCAGAACCGCCCGCTACAACTCGCTTAGATTTTACTCCCAAGAGCTCGAACAGAAAGTTGTTACCACTGCCAAGAGGTTTATAGGAACTTTTGACTCGCTCCTCAAGAACCAGATGGCACTCCAGCCCTTCCTTGGCAGACCAGGAAGCAGTGAGCCGGCAATGGTTAGACTGTATGGCGCCACAGGTGATAATAGTGTCTGCGCCTTTTTGCAAGGCATCTGCAATACAAAAATCAAGCTTACGGGTTTTGTTGCCCCCTGCTGCACCGGGAAGAAGATCATCTCGCTTGATGAAAAGATTAACTTTTCCGCCAAGAACTGCGCTCAGTTTAGGCATCGATTCGAGAGGCGTAGCACCTTGAAGATAACCGCGCCGTGGAAATTTTGTGAAGTTCATTTATGTCTCCTTTGTTGTAATGTAAATCGTATTCTGCTTTAGAGCGATGAAACACTGATTACGCAACCCGAAAAGGGCTCATACGGACAAGTGGATAATCGCCTCGACTTCCAAATTGGCCCCGAATGGCAGGGCGGCGACCTGAAAAGCACTTCTGGCCGGAAAGGGTTGGGAAAAGTAATGCGAATAGATACGGTTTACTGCTGTAAAGTCGCTGATATCAGCCCAAAATACCTTAATCCTTATTGTGCTTATGAGATGAGTTCCCGCAGCATCTGCGATAGCCGAAAGGTTGTTAAACACCATATGCGCCTGATCCTCGGTCGAGCCAGTAAGCAGCTGCCGTGTGCGATGATTAAGAGGAGAGGTCGAACTGGGTGTCGGGAAAAAACTTTTCTAACCGGACATCCGCCGAGCGGGCATGTCCTTCCATACCCTCCAGGCGCGAGATGCGCGCCGTTGCCTCAGCGATGGATTTCGCTCCCTCTCGTGTTGCGCGTTGCCATGTCACCGTCTTCATGAACTTATGAACTGAGAGGCCGCCGGTGTAACGGGCGGAGCCAGAAGTCGGTAACACGTGGTTGGGACCTGAAGCCTTATCGCCGAAAGCGACCGTCGTCTCCTCGCCGAGGAAAAGCGAGCCGTAGCAGCGTAAGCGATTCATCCACCAGTCGAGATCGGCGGCCTGCACCTGCAGGTGCTCAGGGGCGTATTTATCAGCAATCTGAGCAGCCTCCTCGCGGTCGTCGCAAAGAATCACCTCGGCATAATCACGCCACGCGGCTTCTGCGCTTTGCGCGTTCAACGCCGGCAACGCCGATATCAGCACCGGGACTTCACGAAGCACCTCATCAGCCAGTTTCCTGTCGGTGGTGACCAACCAGACGGGGGAGTTGTAGCCGTGTTCCGCCTGCCCAACGAGATCAGCGGCAACGATATGCGGATCGGCGGTATGATCGGTGATCACGAGCGAATCGGTAGGACCGGCGATCATGTCGATGCCGATGCGGCCGAACAGGAGACGCTTGGCCTCGGCGACGTATTGGTTGCCGGGACCAACTATGATGTCAGCCTTAGGCAGACCGAACATGCCGAAGGCCATTGCTGCGACACCTGGAACGCCGCCGAGGTTTATGATACGGTCGGCACCACAGAGATCCATGGTGAAAAGAATTGCTGGCGGGATGCCGACTCCTGGCCGCGGTGGTGAGCATGCTGCGATATGGCTGACGCCAGCGACCTTTGCTGTGGTGATCGTCATCATCGCAGATGCCAGGTGGCTGTAGCGCCCGCCCGGCACGTAACAGCCGGCGGCGGTAACCGGGATCTGCTTTTGCCCCGCTACAAAGCCTGGCACGATCTCGATCATGCATTCAGAGATGGTGGTTTTCTGAGCCTCCGCAAAACGCTCGATGTTGTCCTGGGCGAAACGGATATCGTCTTTCAGCTTCTGCGGCACCGCCTGCTTGGCGTTCTCCATGGCCTCCGGGCTGACCACGATTTCGCCGTCCCACTGGTCGAGGTTGCGAGCGAAGCGGCAGGCAACCTCCTCTCCGCCCTTCTCCAATTCGTCCAACATGGACTGGACGGTCGTTTTGACATCCTGGTGTCCGGTCTCGGCGGTCCGCGACGATTTCTTTAAATAGGTAACCGACATAGGATCAACCTCCTGAGCGAGTTAAGTAAATCACATCTTGCCTTTCCAGGGCACAACCTTACGTTCGATAAAGCGCATGAGCAGATCAAAGAGGTAGGCGATACCGGCGATTACGAAAATCCCCATGATGACCACCGGCGTCTGTAAAAATTGCGAAGCGGAAAGTACCATGTAGCCGATGCCCTTGGTGGCGGCAACCATCTCGGCCGCCACCAAAGTGGTCCAACCGAAACCGATCCCTATCCGCATCGCCGTGAGGATCTCAGGCATCGCCGACGGCAGGATGACGTGGCGCAGTACCTGCCAGCGCGTCGCGCCGAAGGAATAAGCAGCATGGATCTGCTCGATTGCGGCAGAGCGCACACCTGCTCGCGCGCCCAGGGCGACCGGGGCAAACACCGAGAGAAATATCAGCAGCACCTTTGAGGTCTCACCGATGCCGAACCAAATGATCATGAGCGGCAGATAGGCGAGTGGTGGAATCGGTCGGTAGAATTCGATTGGCGGGTCGAAAATTCCCCGCATCAAAGGACTCATGCCCATGGCAAGGCCGAGTGGAATACCGATTGCACAGGCCAGCAGGAAGGCGCCAAACACCCGGGCGCCAGAAATCAAGATGTGCAACCAAAGCGGCGAGCCGGTAAATCCTTCTTTCCAGACGCTTAGAAACTTTGCCACGATGCTCTGCGGCGACGGCACAAACAGTGGCTTTACCCAACCCATCGTCGTGATCAGCCACCAAACAAACAGCAGGATAACGATGGTAACAAGGCTGAGAACCACCGTGTTTCCTGAACCGGGAACACCATAGGTCTCTCCGGGCAGCGTAGGCCGTTCCCGCGCCAGCCTGGCGAACAGGCCACCGGTGGTGGATTGTGTTTTGGCCCCGTGTCTGTCGTTTTCTTTGCTCATGCCGCCTCCTCATCCGTGAAGATGATAGCGAGCACTTCCTCGCGGATTTGAATGAATTCTGACGACGCCTTAACTGACCGGGCAGCCATTCCGTCCAGGAACCGTTTTGAAAAGGGCAGGTTGAACTCGTGGGTGATCCGGCCCGGCCGAGGCGACATAACCACCAGCCGGGTTCCCATGAACAGGGCCTCCTCAACGCTATGAGTGATGAAGAAGACGGATTTGCCGGTATCGTGCCAGAGCCGAAGAATAAGCTCCTGTGCCTTTTCACGCGTCAGTGCGTCGAGGGCGCCTAAGGGTTCGTCCATGAGCAGCAGTTTCGGGTCGCAGGTCAGAGCCCGAGCAATGCCGACCCGCTGCTGCATGCCGCCGGAGAGGGCATAAACCGGGGAGTTCTCGAAGCCACCCAGGCCGAGCAACTCTATGAAGCGATCGGCGACTTTGCTGCGATCTTCCTTCGCATGACCCTGCAGCATCAGACCGAACTCTATGTTGTCGCGGACATTCAGCCACGGCAACAGGGCATGCTTCTGAAAAACTACCGAGCGATCGGCACCGGGGTATTCCACAACGGCACCATCCAGCATTATCCGGCCTTCCGACGGGGCCAGAAAACCGGCAATCAAATTGAGCAGTGTCGATTTGCCGCAGCCAGACGCCCCAATCGCCACTACAAAATCGCCATCGTCCATGGTCAGATTGATCTGCTGCAGTGCTTCGGTCGGAAGCCTCCCATCTACACCAGGATATACAACCGTTGCGTTGTCTATATGCAGGCTCATGTCTATAAATCTCTACCTTGTCGTTTGACAGTTCCGTCCTCCATGTCGAGGACGGGACCAGTTAACAATTGACGACCGTCGATCAATGGACGGCCGCTTTCAGGTATTCAGTGTTCACTGAGCTCGAGTAATCATCGGCGACATGGTCGATACGACCCGCTGACTTCAGGAACGCTGCTGTCTCCTTAACAGCTTTGGCGATACCGCCGCCCATCCATTCCGGTTTGAGCTGTTCAGTCAAGGGCAGGAATTTATACCCCTCGAGGGTTTCCGGAACCGCCTTTGGGTCGGCGCCTGTCTGGGCGGCAATCGCCTTGATATTTGCACTGTCCGCATTCCAGGCGGCCATGTTCTGGAGATAGTCGAGGTTTGCGGCGTCAACCGCCTTCATAAAGGCGACCAATGAGTCCTTGTTGGCGGCTGCGAATTCCTTGTTGACGACCCAGACATTAAAGGTTGGATAGCCCCATTCGGCCACCTGATCGGCGCCGACCAACCGTGTGCCGGTTTTCAGGATTTCAGTCTGTGCCGGTGGCCAGATAAAGGCGGCATCGATAGCGCCCTGTTGCCAGGCCGCAGTGATCTGATCCGGCGGCATACCCATAATCGTCAGGTCATTTTCGCCGATACCGGCATGCTTCAAGACCCCAATCAGGGAAAAATGCGCCGTCGAACCGATTGGTGTCGCGACACGTTTGCCCTTCAAATCGGTCAATGACTTGATGCCGGCGCCATTACGCACGATCAGGGATTCCGACTTACCAATTACGTAGTCAAGCATAAATGCTTCGAAGTCTACGCCTTGGGTTGCGCCGATGGCGAACGGGGATGACCCGAGTTCCGCCAGCAAGACGTCGCCGGAGGCCATCGCCGCGATTACGTCAGTGCCCGATGCGAACTTACGCCAATCGATATTCCAGCCGGTGGCAGCCGCCAGCTTACCGTCATGCGCAGCCATCTGAACAGGCACCGGATCGCCGAACGTACCTATGATCACCTTATCTGCAGCGTGCGCCGCCATCGTCATTATTCCACACAAAAGCAGACCACTGAGAAATAATTTCAATCCTGTATGTTTCATTGTTTTCCTCCCCTTATCACTATTTAGAGTTTGCAAACCAAAAGCTGCGCCAATCCGCTGCTTCGGCTTGTTGTCCATGCCCTTCCAGGAGCATGAAGCCAATCAGAAGTGATGCCAAATACATAAGCCGACACAGTTGCGGTCTATTCCGTTCCCGTTTTAACGGTTCTGGCAAGTTCATCACGCGAAAAAGAGAAATGCAGTCTCGGCCGACTGTTGTCGTCGATCAGTATAGGCGTATGGTCGCTATCGTCAACTGGCCGTCGTCAAGGGTGATGATCAGCGACATCAGCAGGACGGTCTGCTGCGGCTCCCATTTCCCCCGTACCAATTATTGAACACCTCCTTGCCCAGACAGGCCGGCTGCAGTCGCAGCGATTATGTCACTGATGTGGATACAGTCGGTTGTCGAGAAGGTTAGCGGAATCCTCATATCAAAGAGCCCGGCGAGAACCCGATCGGTTGCTGGCAAGGGTTGTTGTTCGATATAGCGCCAGGATTTGTGGGTGCTGGTGAAAGCTACCGGCTCGGCATCGCCGAACCATTTCAATTCCACGCCCAGAGCCCGACAAGCCTCTAAAAAACAGCGCGCCGCCGCTTCCGTTATGCCGGGAATCAAAAACTGAAAAGAACTGCCGACAAAACGTTCCTTCAGCGGCCGCACCGGCAGATAAATATTATTCACGTCTCGGAGTTTCGCCTCGATGAGCCGATAGCGCTCGTTCCAGCGCTCTATATTTTTCTCAAGGACAGCCAGTTGTGGTCTTAGAATTGCTGAGCGGACATTGTCCATGCGACCGGAGAAATTAGGGGTATCGAGCCGAATGTCCTTGAAAACATGTGGTTCGGGAGCAGCACCATGGCGCTCGTAAAGCATGTATGAGCCGGACAATATTATGGCCCTGGCCATGAACTCGGGGTCGTCGGACGTCAGCAGCCCACCCTCGCCAGCGTTCAAGTGCTTGTACGTTTGCGCGCTGAAGCAACCGGCAAGGCCGAAATTACCACTCTTACGTCCATCCCAGGATGCTCCCATCGTATGGGCACAATCTTCGATCAGGGTGATGCCATGCCGGGTTATGATGTCCATGGTCAGCTCCATATCCGGCATGTGACCCCGCATATACGACAAAAGGAGAAAACGGGAACCCGATTCAACGATCTTCCGCTCGAGGTCTTCCAAATCGATGACTAAGTCCTGAGTGATCTCAACGAACACCGGCTGGCCGCCAGCATTGATGATAGCTCCCGGCACCGGAGCCAGCGTGAACGCGTTGGTCAAAACCAATTGCCCCGAATGCAATCCGGCAGCGCGAAGTGCGATGTGTAGAGAATATCCCCCTGAAGCACAGGCAAGACAGTACCGGGAACCCTGAAAGGAGGCGTATTCCCGCTCCAGCAGCGAAGCCTGGGAAGACTCCGAACCTACTGTATTGTAACGATGAAGACGGCCCGATCTGAGCACCTCCAGCGCCGCAGCGATGCCTTCATCACTGATTGGTTCCTGTTGGGTGAAGTTGCCGCGAAAGGGGTAGAGTTTCATAATTTCACTCCATTCATTGCCAGGTGAACAGCAGCTCTGTCTCCCAGCTGCTTCATGCACATTACCGGCGCTGTGCCCTGAGCTGATTGCTTTCCTGCTGGCGAAAACCATCTATCTCAATAAAAACATTTCAGACCGTATCCGTTTTAAAAAAGATAGCGTCCAATATGCATAATTGATATATTATAGCAATGAAAATGATTTGTCTAATGCCAAATTCTGTTGCTAATATGTTGTTTTTGCATATTGATGAGGATTGATGCGACTCGAGTGGATTGAAGATATTCTGGCAGTGCTCAATAAGGGGTCATTGAATCGCGCCGCGGAACAGCGCTATTTGACCCAGCCGGCATTCTCCCGACGGATCAGATCGATCGAGGAGTACCTCGGTGTGGAACTGATTGACAGAACACGCAAACCGGCACAATTGCGTCAGGTGATCCTTGACCAGCAAGTTCGCCTCGAAAATCTCGCCTTTGAGCTGCACGACCTGCTCAGCGATCTTCGCCAGCAGGATCGGAAAATGGACAACCGCATCGTTGTCGCCGGTCAACATGGCGTCGTGGCGACGGTCGTTCCGATGGTTGTGAAACGCCTGCTGGCGAAAACGGATACCACCGTCCGGCTCAGGTCGGTGAACCGCGAAGAATGCTTTACCCTGTTGGTAACGAAAAAAGCCGATCTGACGGTCATCTACCGGATGACTGATGAGCAGCTTCCTCTGCAGAGTTCTTTGCTAGAAGAGTGCGATTTCTGCTGCGATCAACTGATTCCTGTGTTCGCTACTGATTCTCTGATAGTGCTAAACGAGCAGTACCGGAAGGGAGAAGTCCCGGTTATCGTCTATCCGAACGAGGTGTTTCTTGGCCAAGTCCTGAACCGCGAGATTTTCCCGAAGCTGCGCCAGAATATGTTTTTTCGCCCCAAGGCGGAGACGGCATTAACGTTGGCAGCGTTACAGCTCGCCAAGGCGGGAATCGGTGTTGCCTGGGTCCCACTGTCGCTGGCTTTGGCAGAGATTGACGGTGGTAAACTTACCGATCTCAGTCATTTGTTTGGGAAGATATCGTTATCTGTTACTGCGATCCGAATTGCCGGCTCCAAGTCGTTGGCGGAACAGGATGCTTGGGATGTTATCACCGGGCTGAAGGAAACCGGGTTTATCTGAACCCCTCCCCGTTGACATTCTGATTATTACTGGAGCACAGTATTCAGCCTGTCTTGCTCCTGAAGACTTCCCTTTATTTTTGCTTCTATGAATGACCTGCTGATACTAATTTCTCCATTTTTTACAAGGCGTTTCAAGCTCCTCGGGCCGAACTGTGCCAGAGTAATCGCGCCGCCAGCCTTTTTTCGTTGAGGACATTATGAAAAACTTAGTTTTTGTACACGGTTTCCTGGGTGGGAGTGCCCAATGGGCAGCACAGGCAGATGCGTTTTCGCTCCACTTTAATGTGGTCACTGTTGACCTTCCCGGATTTGGTTTGAAAAGCCACATGGATGCACCGGAGCGGATTGGCGGTTATGCTGATTTCGTGTTGGATGAACTTTCCAGTCTCGGCGTCGAGCAGTTTTATTTGCTTGGCCACTCCATGGGCGGAATGATCGTCCAGGAGATGACGGCACAAGCACCGGAGCGAATCGAAAGACTGGTTCTTTATGGAACCGGCCCCATAGGTATGATGCCGGGACGCTTTGAATCGATTGACGAATCCCGGCGCCGCGCCTCCGAAGACGGAGCGGATGCCACAGGAAAGCGCATTGCCGCCACCTGGTTCCTGAAGAGAGAAAGGGCTGAGCAATATCCGATTTGTGCGGAATTGGCGGTCAAGGCTTCCCTGCAGGCAATATCGGCCGGACTGACAGCTATGGAGACCTGGTCCGGTTTGTCCGCCCTACCCAGGATTGGTGTGCCCACTCTTGTATTGTGGGGCGATTGCGATCGTGCCTACCCATGGAGTCAACCAGAACAACTGTGGCGGCAAATTCCCGGCGCACTGCTTGCAGTCATTCCCGGCTGTTCACATGCTGTGCACCTGGAGAAACCGCATTTATTCAATGCTATGCTTGAGGATTTCCTATTGCGGTTTAAACCATCTTGATACTGTGACTTTGGTTTTCATTCCATCAGTGATGATTTGTGTTGATCCTTTTCCACCATCGAATTCAACAACGAAAACTAGCGCTGAAGAGTGTTTTCATGATAATCGTCTTCTCAATCCAATGAACATGGACTAGACAGCGGATTTTATATTTTTCCTCAAGATGATGAATGATAAAACATTGCTTCTAAAGAAGTCCTAGAAAAATAGCCCGTTGGGCGCGTTGCATCGCGTAAAATCATACTTTAACAAAGCACTATCCTCATGGAAAATGTAACCCAATACTTATTAAGAATAATAAGCGGAGGGACAGACGATGAGGGTAGCGATGAGTTACAGGTCCAGACGGGAACTATTGATACAAATAAAACCAAGATATCGTGAAGCTGAGAATAAACAAAAAAAACCCATCCTTGATGAATTTGTTGCAGCTACAGGGTACTGAAGGAAATATGCCATCCGGTTGCTGTGCTCGAAAAAACACCTTATATCTAAAGAAATAAAAAGACCCCGAGCTAAATATTATGGAATAGAGGACCAGGAAGTAATCAAACTGGCCTGGTCAGCAACGAACTATATAGCTGCTAAAAGACTTGCTCCTTTTCTTAAGGAAATAAGAAAAGCCTTGGAACGCAATGGCCACATAAAACTAGAAGACGAAAGTCGAAAGAGAACAACATCCTTCAGTGCAGCAACTATTGACCGTATTTTACATTCCTATAGAAAGAAACACAAGAAAGGGGCATAAGTACAACTAAATCAGGGAAACTTGTAAAAAAACTGATCCCTGTGAGAACGATTGCTGACTGGAAAGATGAGAGTCCCGGATTCTTCGAGGCAGATCTGGTTGCGCACTGCGGCACATCTGCAAGCGGATCATTTCTTTATTCTTTAGTGCTTACAGATGTAGCCACCGGCTGGGTTGAGCGTCTGCCCTTATTGTCTCGTCACCAGGGTGGTATCATACAAGCCCTAAAAAATTCAATAAAACTTATTCCATTTCCCATGCTCGGGCTGATACGGATAATTGTTCAGAGTTCATAAATAGAGAATTGATCGCCTTCTGTGAACTGGAAAAAATCACCTTCACTCGAGGCCGTGCATACAAGAAAAATGATCAGTGTTTCGTTGAGCAAAAAAACGGTGTTGTCGCAAGACAACTTGTAGGCTACGGCAGATATGAAGGCACCCCCGCTTATAAGCAGCTGAACGAACTCTACCGAGCAACAAGGTTACACGTAAATTTTTTCCAACCCCCTCCATGAAACTTGAACAAAAGAGTCGGGATGGGGCCACTGTGCACCGCATATACGATACCGCTCAAACTCCGTTACGTCGTTTATTGGACAAAGACGTACTGGCTTCTGAGAAAAAAACAGACTTATGGAAATATTTACATCTCTTGATCCAATACTTCTGCTCGAGCAAATAAAAAGGATACAAGATGCCTTGTGGCAATACGCTGTACATGATATTACCGAAACAGATACTTCCAAAGATCCTGTGAATTTTGATGTAAAAATGTGCATACGGGCACCATGCAGGTATCCCAAATTACCACTGATGCTCATCTTATGAATGATTTCGATGAGCGAGAAAAGCGTCGTTAAAAAAAGACGAAGAAAGCCAGAGTGCCACATACCTGGAGAACACGGGAAAATCCTTTTGAACAGGTATGGCCCGATATCTGTAAATTTCTGGAGGTTCGACCCGAAAGAACAGCCAAATCCATTTTCACTGAATTGCAGTTGCGCTATCCTGGAAGATATAAAAAGGGCCAGCTCAGAACACTACAAAGACATGTAAAAGCATGGCGATCGGAAGCGCTTTTGACTTTTGACTATGCATGGATTAATGACGCATCCCTACAGTGCTCAACCGTTATTCCAGAAAATAACCGACCAGGGTTTTACCGGCGGCTAAACAATCGTCAAGAATTACGTCCGGAAGATCAGACCGAAACGGCAGAAGCCATTTCTGAAGCTTTTCTTTGCTCCCGGAGAATGTGCCAAAGTTGATTGGGGTTCCTACAAATCCATTAATGTCGGCAAAACCAGAAGGCGGTTAAGTTTTTTCCTCATGGTGCTTTGCCACTGCCGGATGATGTACGTCGAATTTGCCGTTTCCCAAACCATGGAACACTTTCTGGGATGTCACCAACGAGCCCTGGAATACTTCGGCGGTGTGCCGACTAAAATCATGGTCGACAATCTCAAGTCAGTGGTACTGCAGAGAATTACTGGTCAAGATCCGGTTTTTAATCCAAAGTTTTTTAGATTTTGCCAATCACTATGGCTTTCGGATCGTCCCTTGTGGCGTCGGCAAAGGAAATGAAAAAGGTATCGTCGAGAATGGTGTGGGGTATGTAATAAAGAATTTTCTTGCCGGTTTAGATCCAGGTGATTTCAAGACAATCAATCCAGCGGTAAAACATTGGCTGGACACCATAGCTGCCAATGTCCGTCTTCATGGAGAAACGCGGCAAAAACCCAAAGATATGTTCGCTGAAGAAGCCGCACATTTATCCCCCTTGCCGACTACGCCCTATGATATCGGGACCATCACCCAGCTCAGGGCTTCCAGACATTTTCGGATCGCCGTGGATGTGGATAATTATTCGGTTCCTGCGGAATACGCCGGTGTCCGGTTAACCGTCAAGAACTATCCCGACAGAATATGCATCTACCATGACCACAAACTAATCGCCAGGCATGCAAGAAGTTACGATCGTTATCAGGACATTGAGGATCCAGATCACCCAAAAGCGTTATTGCAGCAGCGGAGAAAAGCCAAAGACCAAAAGATCCTTATGCGGTTCCTGGCACTCTCCCGGAATTCCGAACGGTATTATCAAGGGCTTCTGGAACGTAAAATGAACCTGATCCATCATATCAGACAAATCGTCGGCTTGAGTGAGATTTACGGCTGGGACCAGGTTGCCAGAAGCATAGAGGACGCATTAGAGTTCAAGGCCTTCTCCTGTGAATATATCGCCAACCTGCTCGAACAACGAAAGCATATTTGTGAGGAACCCGGCGCCCTGCATCTAACAAGGGCCGAAGATTTGCTGGGTCTTGAAATTGAAGAGCCGGATATGGATATCTATACAGGGAAGGGTAAATAATGAATAAAAGCCCGCAACATGCCGAAAAGTGGGTACATGAAGAGGAAATAGCTCGGCAGTTTAGTCAGGCAATCAGCGCCATCAAAATGGACATTGATGTGATCAGTTGGATCGTTGCTGCTCTCAAAGAGAGCCATGCGGATGAGAAGAAATTTCATTCAGGTCATATAACGGCACTTCAGGTTCAGCATGAAAAACTGCGGAATCGCCTGGGGGCCATGTATGAGGATAAGCTTGACGGCAAGATAGATCAGGAGTTTTACGATCTGAAAAGTTCGGAATGGAAGCGGGAGCAGGACGAAATTACAAGTAAACCTGAACGTCACCAGAGGGCTGACCGGTCCTATTTAGACGAAGGGTTGAAGGTGCAAAAACTTGCGCAACGCGCTGCAATTCTTTATGACAAACAACCAGATCAAGAAAAGCGCCGCATCTTAAATTTTGTGTGTTCGAACTCCGTTTGGAAGGATGGTGCAATAATTCGAAATCACAGACAACCATTCGACATTCTGGTTGAAAAAACGCTGATGTCGAAAAAAAATCGCCAATTTTCCTGAGAAAAATGGCGATTTTTTTATATGGCGTCCCCAACCGGATTTGAACCGGTGTTGTCGGCGTGAAAGGCCGATGTCCTGGACCTGACTAGACGATGGGGACAAAATTCTTTGGTGGGTCGTGCGCGATTCGAACGCGCGACTCTCTGATTAAAAGTCAGATACTCTACCGGCTGAGTTAACGACCCGTGAAGGAAGTTTTTATACAAGGTCGGCGAAAATGTGTCAATAATTTTTTTTGGTGGCCACATGTTTTTTGCCTGTGTCTATGATATTGTTGATATCCTCTTCGGTCAATGTCGGCCGAGCATTTTAACTGGATACGTTATGCTTAACGGTATAAAAAAGTTGAGACCTCGAGCAGGGAATGCTATATGAGAGAGCAGCATTCCAATTCGTCGTTCCGGCTTTTTTATTTTCAATGGTTAATCTCTACCGCATGGCTAGTATATATGGGTTTATTGAAAGGTTCAGCAAGTTTTGTACGGTTTTCGGTTCTCGGCGAGTTGCCGGAAAATACCCTGGATTTTATTGCCGAGAGGATAATCGCTTTTTCCTTCAAGGATATAGACGACAGCTATGATGAATATTCCATAGGCTGGGTTTCGATCCTCAATATGTTTGATTCACAGTTTCAATATGCCTCCTATGCTGCCGGGGATTATATCACTCTGGCGCTGCGTATAGACGAAAGAAAGGTCTCGCCGGCGATCCTGAAAAAGGTCGTGCAGAAAGAAGAAGAACGGCTGCGGCTGGAGCGACAATTGCCGAAGTTGAGCCGATCGATGAAGGTTGAGGTGAAAGAGAGGGTCCGGGTTGATCTGATGCGTAAAGCGATACCGATACCGGCAATTTTTGAGCTTTGCTGGAGCCTTTCCGATTCGACCCTGCTCTTTTTTTCAACCAATAAAAAGATGCATGCCATCCTGGAGGATTTTTTTAAAGAGAGCTTTGGCCTGCTTATTCGGCAGCAGATACCCTACACGACCGCGGAGCATCTGATTGATGAAGAGCAGCTGGCGGTACTGGAAAGGATATCTCCTGAAATATTCCTCTAATGGCGTCGTAAAAACTCTTCATCTTCTTCGTTGTTGGGAATTGTACTATCAGTACGACGTACTCTGGTACGCCGAAATAATAGTAAAATCCACACGCCTCGAATATGAAGTTTTTCGAAGTCCATGCTTATCTGCTTAGCCATCGTGCATTTCAGGTTGTTACGATACTATCTTGTATAATGGCTTAATAAAAATTGTTCGGTATAAATAAGGTACTAGAAACGTGATGGATTTAGTGGATCTGATTGTTGAAAAACGATTTCTGGGCCAGGAATTTCTCACCTGGCTGTGGTATAAAAGTGAAGAGCGGGGCGGCAGCATCGAGTTGCCGGGGGAAGGGGATATAACCTGCGTTTTTGAAAAACATATGCTGCTTGAATCAGGGGAAGGGGAATCGACCGAAAAGATTGTCTGCACCGGGTTGCAGGCTGAGCTGCAGGAGGCTAGAACCGGCCTGCGAATGGGCAAAAAACTTGAGCAGGCCCGGATCGTTATCGGTCATAATGACTATGAGTACAGCTTCACCCTGGCCGCCGCGCTGATGGAATTCAGGAATGTACGGCTGCCCAAGACCGAGACCACGGAGCAGGATAAGAGTGACAACCCGGAAGAGATTGAAGGGATGACCCTGGAGCGTATCTATCTCTTTGAAGAGCTGATTAAGCTGGTCAACGGCTTGTTCAGAATGTTTCTCAATGTGCGCTTAAGCGAGCATTGGCGCAATGAGCTGGAGAAAGTCAGGGGCTGGGTAGTCAAAACAACGGTCGCTGATGTCGAATAAAAACCAAGTGAGCATGCAGAAAAACCATGGAGTTTGAAACCGTAATTGGGCTGGAGATTCATGCCCAGCTGAAAACACGAACGAAGATTTTTTGCGGCTGTTCAACAAAATTCGGCGCGCCGCCGAATAGCAACACCTGTCCGATCTGCCTGGGAATGCCCGGCGTTTTGCCGGTTTTAAATAAAAAGGTTGTTGAATTCGCCATCAAGCTGGGTCTTGCCACCAAGGCGAAAATCAACCGTTTTTCCCAGTTTGCCCGGAAAAATTATTTTTATCCGGACCTGCCCAAGGGTTATCAAACCTCCCAGTTTGATTTGCCCATTATTGGCCGCGGCGAGATTGAAATAGAGGTGGACGGGCAGAAAAAAACTATCGGCATCACCCGTATACATATGGAAGAGGACGCTGGTAAACTGATCCATGATGAGGTCGAACCGGTGTCGCATATCGATCTGAATCGCACCGGTACGCCACTTTTGGAAATTGTCTCGGAACCGGATATTCGCAGTCCGCAGGAGGCAGCTGCCTACTTGAAAAAACTCCACGCCATAGTCCGTTACTTAGATATTTGTGACGGCAATATGCAGGAGGGGAGCTTTCGCTGCGATGCCAATATCTCCCTTCGCCCGGTCGGCGAGGAAAAGCTCGGCACCCGGACCGAGCTGAAGAATATGAACTCCTTTCGCAACGTCCAGAACGCCCTGGAATTTGAGGTTCGCCGGCAAAGGGATATTCTTCTTGAGGGCGGTACCATCATCCAGGAGACGCTCTTGTGGAATCCGGATAAGAACTGCTCGGAATCCATGCGTGGCAAGGAAGATGCCCATGATTACCGGTATTTTCCCTGCCCGGATCTGGTACCCATCGAGATCAGCGACGCATGGATTGACCAGGTTCGCCGCTTGCTTCCCGAACTCCCCGATGCACGAAAAACCAGGTTCATCGAGCAGTATGGGCTGCCCGAGTACGATGCCGTTCTCTTGACAGCCGACCGCGAAATTGCCGAATATTTTGAGGGTACCGTGGGAGGTGGTGTACCGCCCAAAAAGGCTGCCAACTGGATCATGACTGAGCTGATGCGAGAGCTTAAAGGAGAAGAAATTTCGGCCTGCAAGGTGCATCCTGAGCAGCTGGCGGCACTGCTTATGATGGTCGAAAATAACGTCATCAGCGGCAAGATTGCCAAGACCGTTTTTCTCGAGATGATGGTCTGTGGCCATGATCCGGCAGCAATTGTCAAAGAGAAGAACCTGGCCCAGGTGTCCAATGTGGGAGAACTGCTGGCGCTGGTCAAAGAGATTGTTGCCTCCCACCCCGGACAGGCCGAGGATTATCGCGGCGGCAAGACAAAATTGATGGGTTTTTTTGTCGGCCAGCTGATGCAGAAGACCAAAGGACAGGCCAATCCGCAACTGGCGAACGAGCTTTTTTCCAAGGAGCTTAACGGCTGAAAAGGCAGGCGAGGTGGACAAAGAAAACTGGCAGAAAAAAGGCGAAGGCCATCGGAAGCGTTTACGAGATCGATTCCTGGCCAGAGGTCTAGATGGTTTCAGTGATGCGGAAATCCTGGAGCTACTGCTGTCATTCGGCACCCCGCGCACCGATTGCAAGGAACCAGCCCACCTGTTGCTGAAAAAGTACGGCGGCTTTGCGGGAGTGTTTGAGGCGCCGCCGGTTTCGCTTCAGGAAGTCAAGGGGATTGGGCCAAAGAACGGTTTTGCCATCCATTTTATCCATGCAGTGGCCGGCTACTATCTTAAGCAGCGACTGCACGGCAAACGCTATCTCCATTCTTCCACCGAAGTCGCCGAGTATCTGATCCATTCGCTGCGCGGTTTGAAAAAAGAAGTATTCACCGTTATCTACCTCGACTCCTCTCATGCCATAATCGATTCGGAGATCGCCGCCGAAGGCACTCTCAACGTCAATACCGTCTATCCGAGGGAGATTATCAAACGGGCCTTGGAGTTTCATGCTGCGGCATTGATCATCGCCCATAACCATCCATCGGGCAGCCTGCAGCCTTCGGCTCAGGATATCAATCTGACCAAAACCCTCGCTCTGCTCTGCCGGTATATGCAGTTGCAGCTGCTCGATCATCTGATTATCGGCGATGGTTCGTATAGTTTTGCCGACAATGGCTTGATGGAGTCGGTCCGAATTGAGTGTCAGACCGCCATGGATAATTTTAGCCGGTCATGACGGCGTTGTATCTGCATATCCCTTTTTGCCGCAGCAAGTGCCACTACTGTTCGTTTAGTTCCTCAGCCGGGGCTCAGGATATGTTTGGTTTGTATGTTGACGCTCTGATTGGGGAATTGAATCGTCTTGCTGAGCAACATCGTGAGGCGCTCACAGGACGGGGGCTGGATACCTTGTTTATCGGCGGCGGAACTCCCACCTGCCTGCCGGGTGAATTACTACAAAAGCTGATCCGCCGGGCATTGGATCTTTTTGGCTTAATGGCCGGGGCGGAGATCAGTGTGGAGGCCAATCCCGGTACGGTGGATTCGCACTATCTGGAATCGCTGCTCGCCGTCGGCGTCAACCGACTCTCGTTAGGCGTGCAGTCGTTTTCCGACCGCGAACTCGACCTGATCGGCCGAATCCATTCCGGCGAAGATGCAACCTCGGCAGTACAGACGGCAATTTCTGCCGGTTTTACCAATATAAATCTAGATCTGATGTACGGGCTGCCGGAGCAGACTGCCGCATCCTGGCAGACCTCACTACAGCGAGGCCTTGCCCTTTGGCCGCAACATCTCTCCCTTTATCAATTGACGATTGAGCCTGAGACCCCGTTTCATGCCCTGCTGCATGACAACACTCTCAGCCTCCCGGCAGAAGATGATATCCTGGCAATGGAAACAATCACCGATACCTTGTGCCGCTCGGCTGGACTGCTCCAGTATGAAACGTCAAATTATGCCGCTAAAGGATATCAATGTCGGCATAATGTCAATTACTGGCACAACAACGATTACCTGGCTGCCGGGGCTTCGGCGGTAAGCTGTCGATCTGGGCTGCGGGAGCGGCGTGTTGCCGATCCGGGTGAGTATATCCGCCGGATAAATCATCACGAATCGGTAGTTATCGAGTGGGAGAAACTGCCCCGGGAGGATTCCTTTCGTGAGACGGTGATCATGGGACTGCGCCTGGTACAGGGCGTCTCACAAGCTGCTTTATATACGCGGTATGGCCTTGATCTTGAGGCGTATTATGGCCTGATCCTGAAAAAATTACTTGATTCTGGTCTGGTCGAGTTGACTGCAACGCACCTTCGTCTCACCAGAAAAGGGTGGCCTTTAGCCAACCGAATTATGGCCGAGTTGGTCTGAAATAAACATTTGGAAGGTGCACATATATGTTTCTCCAGAATTTCGGTATTAAACCGGGTGATGTGGTGTGTTGTATCGGCGCCGGCGGCAAGACGTCTCTGATGTTTCATCTGGCTGGAGAAGCTAAAGAGAAGGGCTGCAGGGTCCTGGTAACCACGACGACAAAAATATTCATCCCGGATGCCAATCAGTATGATGCCCTTGATCTAAGTGGGCAGCTGTTTGCTAACGATTTGGCACCCACCCCTGGTATTTTTGTCGGTGGTAGATCAAGTTCCATTGCCGGCAAAATACGTAGTGCGGAGAGAGATTTGCTGGCGATGCAGCAAAAGCTTTTTGATCTGGTACTTATTGAAGCGGATGGTGCGGCTGGAAAACCGATCAAAGGCTGGAACGTAACAGAACCTGTGATTCCTGAATTTACCACCAAAACCATCGGCATTGTCGATATTCAGACCATCGGTAAAATCATCGCTGCATCTCTGGTACACCGCCTGGAGATTTTTTCTCTGTTGACCGGGGCAAAAGTGGGGGAACCGGTTACCGTTGATCTTCTTTATCGGTTGGTGGTTCACCGGCAGGGCCTCTTCGCAAAATCTAGAGGAGAAAAGATTCTTTTTATTAATAAGGTGGAATCGAAGAGCGACTTTGATAATGCCAGGAAACTGCAGGCATTGCTTCCCATGCTGAAAGTTGTGCTCGGCAGCGTGCACCAGGGATGTATCCATGATTAGGCTCGATGCCGTTATCATGGCCTCCGGCCTGTCGCGGCGGATGGGGTGCAATAAACTGCTTTTGCCGCTCGGACAATCGACGGTTGTCGAACAGTTTTTGCGCCGTTTTCCCTTTAACCTGTTTCAAAAAGTTATTTTTGTCTTTAGCGACCCGCAGGTCGCAGCAATCGCCGGCAAATATCCGGTAATTCTTTGCCATAATCATGATCCGGAGGCTGGTAAAAGTCGTTCTATTCAACTGGGAGTATCGAAAAGCATCGCCGAAGACGGCATACTGTTTGCCGTTGCTGATCAGCCTCTTTTGACCGGGACTACGATCCAGGTACTCGTTGAGACTTTCTCCGGGCATAACTGTGAAAAAATTATTGTCCCCGAGGTGGCTGGCCGGCCGGCAAATCCGGTTATTTTTCCCGCCGTCTGCCGTAGCGAATTTGTCGAACTAGAGAGAGATTCGGGGGGACGGCAGCTCATTGACAAAGACCCGCAACGAGTCCGTTCAGTGCTTTTTGTGTCAGAAGATGAATTCTGCGATGTTGATACTCCCGAGAAATATCAACAAATACTGGTCAAATGGAGTTCCTTGCAAACTAAATAGACAGGTAGTCGTCGGGCAGCTGACCGGCGGATTCAAGTCCGTTGATGGCGCTGTTTATATGTTGCTCCACTGCGGCACAGGCGCGATCGAGATTACCGGTGGCAATGGCATCGACAATGGTTGCATGTTCGATGGTGGGACAATATTCAATCTTGTAGAAAGGGTCGTAGAGGATCAGGAAGATCCTGGTCCGGTCGAGCAGCTCGTTGATATAGGAGTAGAGTACGTGGTTGCCGGAAAATTCGGCAATTTTCATATGCAATGCGTCGTTTATTGCGAAGTATTCATCCAGATTGTTTTTATCAAAAACCTGGGTCTCCATTTGAATAAGGCCGCGAAGCTCGCCAATTTGTTCGGCGCTTATGCCGGGTATTATAAGGCGGATCGCCATCATTTCCAGCTGGGCGCGGACCAGAAAAGTCTCTTTGATTTCTCGTTGGGTCGGGGTAATGACAAAGGCTCCTCTATGGGGAATGCTTTTGACCAGTCCTTCAGCCTCCAACCGTTTGATGGCACTGCGCACCGGAGTGCGGCTGACACCCAGCTGCTGGGCCAGACTTACTTCGACCAACTGACTGCCCTGTCTGATATACCTTTTGCGTATCGCTGTTTTCAGTTTCCTGTAAACAGAATCCTCCGAGTTGATTCTCATTATCTGTCCCATTTCTTTCCCGCTCTGCTCGATTTCTTCTCAAAGAAGCCCAAATACATTATTTCTTAAACTATTTCTTCAAATTACACAAAAACAGTTGACACAACTGGGCTCGATATCGTAAAAATATTTTGTGTGCATATATTGTATACAATTTTTTCATGCAATACTATAGATACTTTAATTGTGTGGCGTAAATATATTTTAAAATCCACTTTTCCTTGGGACAGCTATGTTTAATAAAATGATTGCCGGTGTTCTGCCGCATATGCCGAAAAAATTAGTATGGATGTTTTCCAAACAATATATAGCCGGAGAAACTCTGGATGAAGCGATTGTTAACGCCAGGAAGTTAAACGCGGAAGGCATCCAGACGACCATCGACGTCCTGGGGGAGTTTATCACCACGCTTGGAGAAGCTGAAACCAATAAAAAAGAGTATCTGCAGGTTATCGACGCCGCAGAAAAAGCGGGAGTGGACGGCAATTATTCGCTGAAGCCGACTTTTTTTGGCCTGCTTCTCGATAAAGAGGTAGCCTACAAGCATATCCGCGAGGTCGTTGCCAAAGCCGCTTCTTACAATAATTTCGTCAGGATCGATATGGAGGACTCTCCCTGCACCGATATGGAGATCGATATTTTCAGAAAATTGAAAAAGGAGTTTCCGGCTCATGTCGGTCTGGTTGTTCAGGCCTATTTGAAAAGGACGCGACAGGATATTGAAAATTTAAAGGACCTGAACAGCCCGGAACATCCCGTTAATTTAAGGGTATGCAAGGGAATCTACATTGAACCGGAAACCATTGCCTATAAAGATTACCACGAAGTCAATAATCATTTCTTAGATGACGTCGAATATATGTTCCAGAACGGCATGTACCCGGCCATCGCCACCCACGACCAGCCGGTGGTCGAAGGTGCCTGTAAACTTATCGAAAAATATAAAGTTGCCAATGATAAATATGAATTCCAGATGCTTTATGGCGTGACTCCGGCCTTGCGAAAATCGATTCTCGATAAAGGACACCGTATGCGGGTCTATGTGCCATTTGGCAAACAGTGGTTCGGCTACAGCACCAGAAGGTTGAAAGAAAACCCGAAGATGGCCGGAGTGATTATTAAGGCCTTATTTAATAAGGGATAATAAGGGATAAACAACAAACGGAGCTTGATTATGAACCTCATGAATAATGCAGTTATCAGTACCCCCAAACCAATCAATGAACCTATTTTGAGCTATGCCCCGGGAAGCCCGGAAAAAGCGGCTCTGAAAAAAGAATTGGCGGCGATGTCGGCCAGACTCCTGGAAATTCCTCTTATTATCGGCGGCAAAGAAATCAAGACCGGCAATCTGGGCAAGGTCGTGATGCCCCATGATCATCAGCATGTCCTGGCGACATATCATAAAGCAGGCAAAGAGCAGGTGCAGCAGGCAATTGATGCAGCGGTGGCCGCTCAACCGATGTGGCAGTCTTTTCGCTGGGAAGAGCGTTGTGCCATCTTTTTGAAAGTTGCCGAACTGCTGGCGACCAAATATCGTGCTCTGATTAACAGCGGAGCGATGCTGGCCGGAGGAAAAACGGTTTTTCAGGCTGAGATTGACGCAGCCTGCGAGTTGATTGATTTTTTGCGGTTTAATGTGCGCTATGCCCAGGAAGTATATCAGAAACAACCCGAGTCTTCTGCCGGGGTGTGGAATTTTGTCCAACACCGGCCGCTGGAGGGCTTTGTCTTTGCCGTGACCCCTTTTAATTTTACCGCTATTGCCGGCAATCTCCCCACCGCTCCAGCCCTTATGGGTAATACCGTGGTCTGGAAGCCGGCATCATCGCTGGTCTATACCCCGTATCTGATCATGCAGATTTTACAAGAAGCAGGCTTGCCGGCGGGGGTCATTAATTTCGTGCCGGGTTCCGGGGCCAGCGTCGGCGATATCTGTCTGGCCGATCCGCATCTGGCCGGCATTCATTTTACCGGTTCCACCCGGGTGTTCCAGCAGATGTGGCAGACCATCGGTGGCAATATCAGCACATATAAATCTTACCCGCGCATCGTTGGCGAAACCGGCGGCAAGGATTTTATTTTTGCCCACAGCAGTGCCGATGTAAAGACGCTGGTGACCGGGATGGTCCGTGGGGCCTTTGAATACCAGGGTCAGAAGTGTTCCGCCGCCAGCCGTGCCTATATCCCCCGCTCACTTTGGCCTGCCGTCGAGGCCCTGTTGAAGAGCCGGGTCAGTGAGATAAAAATGGGCCCGCCAACTGATTTTCGCAACTTCTGCGGGGCGGTTATCGATAAAGCTGCCTTTGATTCAATTGCCGGCTATCTCGAATATGCGCGCAGTAATGACGGCGGAAAGATTATTATCGGCGGCAACTGTGATGACAGTGTGGGCTACTTTGTTGAACCTACCGTTATCTTAGCCGCTGATCCCCACTTTAAGACTATGGTTGAAGAGATTTTTGGGCCGGTTCTGACCGTCTATGTTTATGACGACGAAAAATATGAAAAGACCCTTGAACTCTGTAATACTTCGTCGATATATGCCCTTACCGGCGCGATTTTCGGCCGCGACCGAGCGGCGGTGAGCACTGCTGTTGCCATGCTGGAACACGCAGCGGGTAATTTTTACATCAATGATAAACCAACCGGCGCAGTCGTCGGCCAGCAGCCTTTCGGCGGCGGGCGGGCTTCGGGAACCAATGATAAGGCCGGCTCCCAGGCCAATCTTATGCGTTGGGTGTCTACTCGCACCATCAAAGAAACATTTGTACCGGCTGCTGATTTTAAGTATCCTTTCATGGAAGAAGAATAGGTCGGGGGCAAAGACGCGTAGTGACCGGCAGAAGGGCCACGTCCCGGTATGAGGTTGCTGCAAACAGTAAAAAGCTGATAGTCCGACAGCGATCAGCAGTCAAGAGGGCGTAATGGCCAAGAAGAAACTAAAAGAAATAGTCATCAACCAGGACTGGTGCAAAGGGTGCGGCATCTGCGTCAAGTTCTGTCCGACCAAGGTGCTGGAACTAAACAAGGCGGATAAATCGACCGTTGTTCGACCGGAAGACTGCATTTGCTGCAGGATGTGTGAACTGCGCTGTCCGGATCTGGCAATCGAGGTGTTGATTGAGGGAGGTGATAGAGATGAGTAACAATATCCGATTTGTCCAGGGCAACGAAGCCTGTGTGGAAGGGGCAATCTATGCCGGCATTGATTTTTTTGCCGGCTATCCGATCACTCCTTCAACCGAGATCGCTGAACTTTTATCCCAGCGCCTGCCGGAAAAAGGCGGCAAGTTCATCCAGATGGAAGATGAAATCGCCTCGATGTGTGCCATTATCGGGGCGTCGTTGACCGGTAAGAAGGTGATGACCGCGACCAGCGGCCCCGGTTTTTCCCTCAAGCAGGAGGCCATCGGCTATGCCTGCATGACCGAGATTCCCTGCGTTATCGCCAACGTCCAGCGCGGCGGCCCATCGACCGGCAATCCGACTCATGTCAGCCAGGGTGATATCAATCAGGCCCGCTGGGGCACCCACGGCGACCACGCGATTATCGCGCTGACCGCTTCCAACCATCAGGACGTGTTCAAGATGACCGTCGATGCCTTCAATATGGCTGAGACCTACCGCACTCCGGTGGTGCTGCTGTTTGACGAAGCGGTCGGCCATATGCGCGAGAAACTTGTCATTCCGGAGGCGGGAGAACTGGAGATCGTCGATAGACTGCGCACCTCGCTCGGCAAAGGGGTCGATTATCATCCCTACCTGCCAAGAGAAGACGGTCGCCTGCCGATGTCTGATTTTGGCGGCGAGCACCGCTACAACGTGACCGGGCTGTTCCACGATATGTGGGGCTTTCCTTCGAACAACCCGACCGTGGTCAACGAACTGCTCAAACATCTGGTGGACAAGATCGAGAACAACGTCCACGCCATTACCCGCTATAAGGAGCATTTTCTCGAAGACGCGGAGTATGTCCTCGTGTCCTACGGCTCTTCGGCAAGGTCAGCCATCCATCTGGCCAAGATGCGTCGAGCCAAGGGCGAAAAGATCGGAGTTCTCGAGCTGCAGTCGATCTGGCCGTTTCCGACGGAGCTTATTCGCGAGAAATGCGAGCATGCGAAGGCTATTCTGGTGGTTGAGATGAACATGGGCCAGGTCACCGCCCAGGTGAAAGCCGCGGTACGAAAACCTAATCGGGTGTTTCTGGCCAACCGGATCGACGGCCATCTAGTCACCCCGGACGATATCAAAAAACTCCTGCGGGTCATCCAGGGGAGGGGAGTATAACATGGCAGTTAAAGATTACTTACGCGAGCGGTTTTTCCCGCATATGTGGTGTCCCGGCTGCGGTCACGGCACTATCCTCAACTCGCTCATCCGGGCGATTGAAGAGCTGCAGTTGAATAAAAACGAGATCGTCATGACTTCGGGCATCGGTTGTTCGGCCCGGATCTCCGGTTATGTCGATTTTCACTCCCTGCATACCCTGCATGGCAGGGCTCTGGCCTTTGCCACCGGGGTGAAACTGAGCAGGCCGAATCTGAACGTGATAGTACCGATGGGCGACGGCGACGCCCTGGCCATCGGCGGCAATCATTTTATTCATGCGGCGCGGCGCAATATCGATATTACCGCTATCGTCATGAACAACCGGATCTACGGTATGACCGGCGGCCAGTTCTCACCGCTGTCCGGACCGGGGGTGAAAGCCACCACCGCGCCCTATCTGACCATCGACAGCAATTTTGATGTGGTCGAGTTGGCCAAGGCGGCCGGGGCCACCTTTGTTGCCCGGTCCACCGCCTATCACGTGAAAGAGAGCACGGAGTTCTTGAAAAAGGCCATCCTGCACAAGGGCTTTTCGGTGGTCGAGATACTGTCGCAGTGCCCGACCCATTACGGTCGCAAAAACAAGGAAGGTGATGCGGTCAGCATGCTTGAGCTGCATAAGACCAATACCGCGCTGCTTGGTTCGAAAAGCCTGGCAGAAAACCCCGGCCTTACTCCTCGCGGGATCTTTGTCGAAAAAGACCGACCGGAATATTGTGCAGAATATGACAAGATAATCGCCTATGCAAAGAAGGAGAAGGTATCATGAACAGAGTACGACTGGTATTTTCAGGTTCCGGCGGCCAGGGGGTGATCACGGCGGCCATTATCCTGGCCGAGGCGGCGGTTATGTATGAGGGGCTGAATGCCACCCAGTCCCAGAGCTATGGGGCGGCGGCCCGGGGCGGTTCAACGAGGAGTGATATAATCATCTCCGACAGTGAGATTGACTTTCCGGAGGTGACCCAGCCCAATATTTTAGTCTGTTTGACCCAGGACGCCTATAACAGCTATTCCTCGGTCATTCGGCCTGGCGGCATCCTGTTGACCGACAGCCGCTATGTGCAGACCATCCGCAAGGTCGATGCCAAACAGGTCGAGCTGCCGATGTACGACAGCGTTATGGAAAAAATCGGTAAACCGGTGGTTTTCAACATCTGTGTGCTCGGCGCTTTGATCGGCATCACCGAGGTAATTAAACCGAAATCCGTCATGGCTGCGGTCGCCGACCGGGTACCTAAAGATTTTGTTAATTTGAACAACCGGGCCTTTGATCTGGGTCTGGTGCTGGGTGCGCAATACAGCTGGCAATAATATTATAACCATTCACCAGCACCCCATTTTCGTCCGATCAGGCCCCCTCACAGAGCCAACTCTAGCTCGGTGTCCTGCTTGAACGAAACTGGAGCACTGGTTGAACGGTTACAGATCCGGGTTAGACATTTATCTTTTTCGTTTTGGATATCCGTTACGCAACACAGTGTTTTTCAGAACTCTCCGGCGACTCTTTTGGTCATCAGGGGGTTCTCTCAAGGCAAATCTTATACCGGCAGGATAAAAGGTGGACGAGAAAACCTATGGATACTTTTCCCAGCAGCTATTCTTCGATAACCAGAGGTGAGGACATTATTGCCAAAGCCGAAAGTGTCGGCCTTGATCCACGGGTTCTGTACGAGGCAGTCATCGACCTTTCCTCGGAGGGTTTACTCACCGCCAACTGCATTAATATGGCCGCGGGCATTCTGTTAAAAGATATCGGCCTGCCCCGTTATTTCTTTGAAAATATTCGTAAAGATGCCCTGGCGCATCTTCTACAGTCGATCGCCGCGTCCATCAAAGTATCAGACGGCAAGGTGATTCTCTATGGCCGGGTGGCGCAGATCGATTTTGACGCCACCGAGGCTAGTGTTGCCCAGCGGGTCAGAATTGCCACCGAAGAGACCCGTGATAATATGGAAGCGGTGTTGGAGGGATTAATAGCCGGTCACCGCCGAGAGTATTATTACAGCCCCGCGAGCAAGTACTACACCTATATTATCCGGCCGGAAACCGTCAATGATTATTCGCGGGAGACCTTCAAAGAGAACCGCTTTCTCTTTACCCTCGCCGGAGACTATTCGGCAACTCCCGAGCCGACCAGAAGACGCTACGAAAAAGTCTTAAAAGAGTGTGAGGAATCGACCGTTCCCCTTATCGCCGTCTTCAATCTGCCCGAGACGGGTGAGACCCGGTTGATGTTCAATTCTGATTTTGAATCGCCACAGATCCCGGTGCTGCGCAAGATTCTTGCCGATCACAACCTGACCCTGGTCCGCGCCTACTGGGAGCCCTACCTGGGGCAGTCGTCGGTTCCTTCCTCTATCTGCACGCTGTATGTCAACGGGGAACTGACCAGAACCCAGGAAGAGGGGGTAGTGACCGATCTGCGTTCGTATCTCTCTTTTTCCGTGAGTGCTGTCAAGGAGCTGTACCTGGACGAACGGATTACTTTTCAAGAAATGCTCTTTGCCGGTAATGCCATCGATTTTATCCATTTATTCATTTTTAAAGAGAGCGAAAACGTCACCGACCGGGAAATTCTTGACAACCTGGCCAGCAAGGACCAGCGGGAGGCCTTTGCCAAACGGATCCAAAGCGCTAATAAGTCGACCTATGCAGCCCCGGTGATTATGGAAACGGTAACCCGTTCTCCCGATCTTATTACCTTTTTACATGATCTCTTTAAGCGGCGCTTTGCCCCCGAACGGCTCAAAGGGGCGATAGGCTGGATTTCCGACCAGGAGCTGCAGCAAAAAGGGGTGGAGTTTGAAAAAATTATCGCCGGTAGATTTATCGATTATCCTCTGGGCTATGACATCTTCAAATTCATGTTCAAGATGGTTACCTGTACCCTGAAGACCAATTTCTACAAGCCGGAAAAGCGATCGTTTTCTTTTCGCTTCGACAACCGTATCCTCGATCCTTTAGTGTTCAGCAGGTTCGTCTACGGCGTCTTTTTTGTCAATGGCCATTACTCCTGCGGCACCCACCTGCGCGCGGCGGATATTGCCCGCGGCGGCCTGCGCTTAATCCGGGTGTCGCGCTCTAACTATGACAGTGAACTTGACAACGCCGTGCTGCTCAACTACGCGCTCGGTCCTAAAGCGCAGCGATTAAAGCATAAAGATATCTGCGAAAGCGGTTCTAAAGGCGTGGTTATCCCGCTGCCGCAGTATGCCGGTTATAAAAAAGAGGCCTTAAATGACTATACCGAAGGCATTATGGATTTGATGCTGCCGGACAGCTCTATTGTCGATTACTACGGTCAGGCGGAGATGGTCTTTTTTGGACCGGATGAAGGCACCGCTCCGCTCATGGACGATGTTGCCTACCACGCTCGGAACAGGGGCTACCAATTCTGGCGGACGATCACTACCGGCAAGAGTTTTGGTATTCCCCACGACACCTATGGCCTGCTGTTGAGCGGCGAGACCTTCGGCCTGTATGATAAGGAAGAAAAAGGTGTTGAACTGCAGGTCGACGGCCGCTCGGTGGTTTTGACCAACGATATGGAAAAAATCTATACCGAAGTGGGTGACAATATCGCCATCTCCGGTATGACCACAACTTCGATCATGAGCACTTTCAGGACCTTGATCGAACATTACCAGGCCAAGGAAGAAAGCCTGAACCTGATGATTACCGGCGGACCGGATGGCGATCTCGGGGCCAATCAGATTCAGTGTTATAAAGGGAAAATCTGCCTGATCGCAGACGGAGGCTCGATTCTTTTTGATCCCGAGGGACTCGATAAAAAAGAGCTGATGCAGCTGGCCTTTCAACGAAACTCCTCGCCGCGGGCCAATTCCCTGCAATTTCCGGTAACTAAGCTGAGTAAAAATGGCTTTATGGTGCCGATCAGTGCCGTCAATTTTACCCTGCCGGACGGGAGTGTTGTCGAAGACGGGGCCCTGTTTCACCGCAATTTTCTCAGTGATCCGGCAAACCGCAAGTACATCAAAGAGGCAAATATTCGAGCCTTTATCCCCTGCGGCGGCTTTAAGGATACCATCAATCAGGGCAATATCCGCCGCTTTCTCGAACTCTTTGGCGAGCTGCAGTTTATTGTCGAGGGAGCGAATGTTTTCTTTGACGATGCGGCCAGACGGTATATCGCCACGCAAACCAGCATCAAACAGATCAAGGATTCCACCGCCAATAAAGGCGGGGTTTTCAGCAGCTCGATTGCTGAAGTACTTACCGGCTTTCTGTTGCAGGATGACTATGAATCGAAACTTCTCAATGACAGTGCGACCCGCTGGGCATTGACCAGGGATGTGCTGGAGATGGTTGGTCGCTATGCCCGCCTGGAAACGAGTCTGCTGCTGCGCTTATATGATGCTGATCCCACGGTGCCGCTTTTTGAGCTGTCGGAGTCAACAAGTGAGGAAATTTTTGCCTTGCAGGATGCGCTGGAAGAGAAGCTTTCTGAGATCCTGGCCGACGATAAACTGGTCTGGCAGGTAATGGAGCACTACATTCCGGCAGTACTCCGTGAAAAACTGGGTAAAAAAACGATCATGGCCATTTTTGCTACGGCGCAGCTACAACCCTATCGCAACGCTATTATCACCAAGAAACTGGCGTCTATGGCCTTCTACCGTTTTGGTGAACAGTGGCCTGGCTACCTGGCCGAGCTAGAGACTGATCTGCTGACGGGACTGCGGAAGATTTTTGCCGATTAATGGTAAACGTTCACCAGCACCCCAGTTTCGTCCGAACAGGCCCCCTCACATAGCCAATTATCGAAGTCTCTCTCTGGTCGCTTATCTGCTCGGCGGCCTGGTTGAACGAAACTGGCGCACTGGCTGAACACTTACAGATCCGGATTATACGTTCATCTATTGCATACTGCGATACTTATCGTCGGCGATGATCCGCAGCGGCATAACGTCGCTGGCCCCGCGGATCACCAGCGAAGGATCGACGCGGACACAGGCTCCGGCAAACGAGCCGGCAACGGCAAAGGAACAGACCTGGACATTCATTGCCCCAACCTGCGGCAAACGAAACAGGCTCTGGTAGATGCGTTGCCGATTGCCAAAACGCCCCTCCGTCCGGCCGATGATATCATCGGTATCGCTGATGACGATATTTTCCCCGCTCCGGCCGACAATCGGTTTCCCGACATAGCCGCCGCGCAGCAGGTTTTCGGTCAGTTCAAACTGCGAGTCGAGCAGGTAAGGATGATCGGGAAAAAGGGTCCAGATTACCGGCAGAATAGCCTTGTTGCTGGGGATCAAGGTCCAGAGAGGTTCATGCACCATAACCTCGGGGCGGAGCAACACATCAACCAAGCGAGGAGGCGAGCCTGCATCGGCGGCGGTTTTTGCCGGTTGGTGATCTTCTATCTCGTGTCTGATCTGGTCCAGCGCAGTTTCCCAGGCCCAGGTTTTCCACACCCTCTTTATCGGAATATTGTCAGCGTCAACGATCATGTCCCCGCGCCAGTGCAGATCGGTTACTCCCTGGAGGATTTTTACGGCAATACCCGCTTCCTCCATCGCTTCCTTCATGAACAGGGCGTGGTAGGTTTCCTCGTCGTCAAAATCCTGCATAATATGCAGGATATCCTTTATGCCTCGCGACTTCCAGGCGGCAGTCAGAGAGGAAAAGAGCTTCTCGCCGGGGCTACGGCCAACGCTGCAGCCGAAACGGGCTGCCCACTCGGTTTGCAGGCGGGCGGCTTCAAAATAACAGGAGGCCGAGTCGGCATTGTATTCGTATACCTTGAGGCCTTTTTCCGAGATGCTGAAATCAAAACGCCCGGTAATCATCGAATTTTTTCGATTATCCCAGGAACTGCGGATTCGCGGCCAGAGGTCGATCGGTATATTGAAGTGGCGCAGGAGCTGGTCATCTTTAACCACATATTCGGTTGCCCGCATGAAAAAATGATGCAGTTCATTGGTGGCTCGCTGCAGCTCCCTGTACGCTGATTCCGACAAACAAAAATAGCTATATGCCCTGCCGGTGTCGCCCACCAGCGTATGCCCCGAACTGGCGACATAAGCAGCACCGGCGGGATTACTGGTATCTATCCAGGCGGTATCTGCCTGCCCGTTATCGTCCACCGCAGCCATCAATGGGCGAAATAGACCTTTGTCGATTTCATTGATTTCTTCCGCATCCGTGCCGTCGTCGGTCTGTATCACCCAGCCGAGGATAGAGGCATTTTCCGGATTCTCTTCGAGGTGATACCCGCCCTGTTCGGTGAGTGTTGCCCTCAGCTGCCGGGAAAAATCCTGTCCTTCAGGCCAGATCCGGTTATCATCATTCTGGTCGGCAAAACGAAGATATTCGTTGTGGACCTCGGTGACGATCGCCACGTGCCCGGTGATGGAAAATTCGCCAACCGGTGCAAAGATTAACAGGCAGCCGGGCTCCGGTCGGCGACGTGAGCCATTTTTAAAGGAATGCAGGGGAAGCAGACTGTTATCCTTTAGTTTTCTGACGCTGCGCAGGCGGAAAATATCATAGGCCATGGGGATATCGTCAAAGATATACTGCTTATTGATGTACAGCCAGCGCCTGACGAACTCGACGCATTGCCATTTATAGCCCATAAAGATGCCGTCGACAAACGAACGGTATGCCTTGCGATTGGGAAATTCAGTGCTATCCGCCGTGGCATAATCTGATGAATATACCGGCACGCCGCCTGGTGCCAGGCCAAGCACGGTGCCGAATTTATTTGTCTGCATAGGATGATTTTTCTGAGGTTATGGAAAAAAGAGGTTTATCTTATACGAATTAAACAAAGATACGCACTGGCAGTTTTTTTACCAGAACCATTTCTTGCTGGTGTCGTAGAAACGTGATTGTTGGAATTGCTTCGTAGGTGCACTCCGGTGTCTGCCCGTTTTCTTGGATAAATTTTAGAAGGGCACACAAACAGGTGTGCCCCTACGGTGAGTGAAATGAATAATATTAATCAAGACAACGGGATAGGGAGATCCATGAAAGAAGAATATAACTATACCCTGACAGTCCCCCTGGATGATCTCGCTGATGCAGAAGCATTGCTGGTAGAGGTCCAGGCCGACAACCCGCAGATGCGGCTCAGCAGAAAACCGGACCGGAGTGGCATGGCCAGGTTTTATCTCTGTTTTCCTTACAAGGGATCACGAACGGATCTTCGTTTTCAGGAATGGTTCAGGAGCAGGAACAGCAAGAAATGGGAGCTGTTCGGCCCCAATTACGGGGTTTGGGGTTTAGCCTGAGGAGGGTTCGATCGAGACTGCAGAATAGTCTCAATCTCATAACGGATTGTATCCAGACGAATTGGTTTGGCTATATAGCCATCCATACCCACTGCCAGACATTTTTGCCGATCATCCTGTTCTGCGCGGGCGGTCATCGCAATAATCGGGATACGCCCGCCATTGCTCTCTTCATGCCGGCGGATGGCCCGGGTCGCCGCATACCCGTCCATCTCGGGCATCTGGATATCCATCAGAATCAGATCAAAAGAGCTGTCCTTAAGCATATCGAGTGCCTGGACACCATTTTCGGCCACGTCGACCTGCCAGCCTTGACGCTCGAGCACGTTGACGGCAAGGGTTCGATTGATATATTCATCCTCGACCAGGAGGATATGCCGAGATTTTTCTCCCGGCATGGCATCATGATCATGGGGCTGTGTCTTGGCACGAGTTGATGTGTCGGATTTGCCGGAGGTATCCGTGCTGCCGGTCATAAATCGGACGGTAAAATAAAAGGTCGTTCCGACTTCCGGCTTACTTTCCACACAAATTTTACCGCCCATCATTTCCACCAGCTCTCCGGCGATGACCAGTCCGAGCCCGGTGCCCCGTTGGGCGGTACTCTGACTGGTACCTAGCTGGCTGAACGCCTTGAATATGTTGGGTATTTTTTCCTGGGGGATACCTATGCCGGTATCGCGAATCTGGAAATGAAGGTCAATCCGCTTCTGCTGCTGCCGGTCCTGGCTCCAGCTGCTGTCCCGTTTCTCCTGTAAAACAGTGAGACCCACCTGGCCGGTATTGGTAAATTTGATACCGTTGCCCACCAGGTTGATGAGAATCTGGCTCAATTTTCCGGCATCCCCGCGCAGAATATCCGGAATGTTTTCATTACAGTCGACGGTCAGAGCAATATTTTTTTTCGAGGCACTGACAGCCAGGATTTCCAGGGCACCGGCGATGGTCGCCCGCAGGCTGAATGGGGCGATGTTCAGCTCGAGTTTTCCGGCTTCTATTTTGGAAAAGTCGAGGATGTCATTGATCAGCTTGAGCAGCCTGTCGGCGGAGCTGTGAATCATTTCCAGATAGGTGCGTTTCTGGCCGGAAATATCCGAATGCAGGACCAGGTCGGTCAAACCGAGGATACCGTTCATCGGGGTTCGTATTTCATGGCTCATATTGGCCAGAAAAGTGCTCTTGTTTTTCTCTACCCGCTCCGCCCGTTCCTTGGCCTGGTGCAGTTCATCGACGGCCCGTTTGCGGCTCAAGGCATCGCCGATATGACGAGCGACAAAGGCCATAAGCTCTTTATCTTTTTCCGTGTAGATAACGTCGCGGTAGCTTTGAATGGCTACAACCCCACAGACGGGGCCGACAAAAAACGGTGATCCCAGCCAGGAATAAGGTTTTGTGCCGACACACTCGATACCCTGGTCCCGGCAAGTTTGCGCAAAATTTGTCGGCGTGAGCAGTAGAGGTTGCCGGGTCTTGAGCAGGTATTCGGTGATGGAACATTTTTGCTGGTCGAGTTTACGTTCCGTACCCTGGAAATGAGTGTCGATTTCATCGATAAAATAGGGAAATTTTATGTACCTGCCGTCCCCGTGTTCCTCCACCAGGGCAATAAAGAAATTACGGGCATAGATGAGATGGCCTACTTTTTGATGAAGTTTTGCATATAAATCATCAATGTTTTTTGAGTAATGGGCCTGTTCGCTGATTTCGTACAAAGCCGTCCGGAGTCGATCAGAATATTCCAGGGCCTGCATCGATTCCTGCAGTTGCCGGATCGCGGCCATGCTTTTCAGGCGTGAGCCTATCACTGCTCCCAAGGTTTGGAGTGCCGCCAAAAACTCTGCCGTTACCGTGACAGGAGTGGGACTGCCGAGATAGAGCAGGGCACAGAGCTCTTGATCATCGAGGATGGGGATCAGCAGTTGGGTGATATTGTTGGTTTTGCTGGCAAAAAGAGCTGCCGGCGACTGGTTGTCCAACTGGGTGGCAGAGCCGGTTTGTATAAGCTGGTTGACAATAGGGTGATTGCCGGCAATTGTTGCCGGAACAGTATGGTCCTCTTGGATTTCCTGCGCGGAAAAGCCCGCAGGAAAAAAACTGCCGGACTCCCGGTGCGGGAAATATACCTCTATAAAAAATGGTCCGAGCCGGGGGAAGATTTGCTTGCGCAGAAAAACCGACAATTGTAGAAGGGTATCGATTGACCGCTGGCCTATAGAGAGTTCTTTGATAAGCTCGACAAGAGCGACTGTTGGAGCGGCATAAAGGCTCTTGGTAATATCTTCCATGAAGGCACAGCACTGTCGATTAGTGTTCCTGTAAGAATAAGACCTCCCTTCTGTAAAGCGTCAAAAAGGACTCGTTCTCAGTATTATTGTTATTATAAGTAAATCATATCAGAAAATAGTAAAGAGATGAAGGCGGCCAAGGTGTTTTCCACTAAATAATCTCTGCCCGTCCCGGCGATGTGAGAAGGCCTTATTAAAAGCAAATGAGGCGCTGGTGAGTAGTTATGCTGCTTCTGCCTGCACTGGATTGCTGAGGATACCGATATTTTCGATCTCCACCTCGACTCTATCCCCATCTTTTAATGGGCCTACTCCGTTTGGTGTGCCGGTAATGATGATGTCACCGGCTTCAAGGGTGAAGTTTTTGCTGACAAAAGCCATTATTTCCTGGATCGTGAAGATCATATGTCGGGTATTGGAATGCTGGACGACGCGGCCGTTGAGGCGGCATTTAATGTCTAGACTCTGTGGATCGCCGATGTCTTTAAGAGTGACAATCCGTGGACCTATAGGACCGAAGGTATCCAGAGACTTTCCTCGGTACCAGCCGGCTTTATCACCTTTTTGCAGGTTGCGTTGACTGATATCGTTGAAACAGGTAAAACCAAGGATATGCTCCATGGCGTTTTCGGTTGAGAGATTTTTCACCCGGTCTTTAACAATAATTGCCAGCTCCGCCTCATGATCGGTGCGGCATTCGGCAAAATTATAGGCGGCAACAAAGGCCGGCAGGATAATGGCTTCGTTCGGTCCGATCAGTACATTTGGGGTTTTTGGGAACAGAACCGGTTCGGTGGGAATCTCCCCGGCTAGATTATTCTTATCCACCGACTGGCTTTCCTTGATATGTTCCAGATAGTTCAATCCCAGGGCGACAATCTTGGTGGGGTTGACCACATAGCTTTCACCATTGGACATGGGCAGGGTTATTTTCATGGGAATCTCCTTGGCTTTTGTTGGGGAAAATGTTTGCGTCCGGTTTTAACGATGTATATAAATTTTGTAAGACATATAACGATTGATAAGAGAAAATCAAAGGAGAAAGACTATGGTCCTGACACCTTCAAGTATGCGGGATTTGGCGATGCAGGCGCCTGCTTAATGCAAAGCGACATAAATCGGTGTTGTCAGTGATTCGGAAATTTTGTTTGCCAACGGATTAGGAGCCATGGACCAGAAAACTACCGGCGGCCTGCATGTACGTACCAAGACCTGGATCGAAAATGATCGACATGAGCTGCTTTTCGGCAAAGGTAAAACCGAGATTCTTGAGCTGATCGAGCAGGAAGGATCCATAGCCCAGGCGGCGGAAAAAATGGGCATGAATTACAAAAAAGCCTGGACCCATGTCAAGATTCTCCGGGAAAATATTGCCGATGAACTGGTTGTAGCACAAAAGGGCCGCGGAGAAACCGGCGGTACGGTACTGACCCCCAAAGCCGGGGAGCTGATCAGAAAATATCGTCAATTGCAGCAAGAGATAGAAGTCTTTGCCAATAAGCGTTTCAAAGAGCTTTTTCCCCCCGACGAACGTGCCGGAGGAAAATAAATATGCATTAATTGCATATTTATTTTTCTCTTGGTATATTTGCCCTGACATTTCATTATACACCGAGTTTGCTTGATCTAGTGACAACGCTGATTCCGGCGATTTGTGTGCAACTACCTTCACTCTAATCTGGAGATCACTCTCATGAAGCAGATGTTGACGATGACGATCAATGGCAGGGAGGTCGATTTTGCTGAGGGCAAGACCGTCCTTGAAGTTTGCCAGGGCCAGGGTATTCCCATTCCAACCATGTGCCATGATGCACGACTGAAACCATACGGCGGCTGCCGACTCTGCCTGGTTGAAGTCGCCGGTGCTCCCAAGCCTCTCACTTCTTGTACCACGCCAGCGACCAGTGGTATGCTGGTTACCACCGAGAGCCCACGTCTTACCCGGTTGCGCAAGACGGTCATTGAGCTGCTCCTGTCGAACCATCCAAACGACTGTATGTACTGTGAGGCGACGGGAAATTGTACCCTGCAGGAGATGGCATATCAATATAATGCTGATTTAAAGCGGTTTCCCGGCGAACAGTGGGCGCTGCCGATCAGAGAAGACAATCCCTTTATTACCTTTGAACCAAATAAATGTATAGTTTGCGGCCGCTGCACCCGAATCTGTAATGAAGTGGTAATGGCCGGAACCATAGATATGACCAGTCGCGGGTTTACCGCTATCCCCGATACTGCATTTTCCCGGCCGCGAAGTCTGCAAAATTGTGAATTCTGTGGGCAGTGTGTCTCCGCCTGTCCTACCGGCGCCCTGACTGATCGAAAAAGCAGGGGCCTGGGTCGACTCGCGGACGTGAGCATGGTAAAAACCACCTGCTCGTATTGCGGCACTGGTTGTAACTTCTTTCTCAAGGTTCGCGACGAGCGCGTGATTGGCGTCCAGTCTGATTTTGACGCCCCGGTCAATAAGGGCAATTTGTGCATCAAGGGACGGTACGGTTATGATTTTATTCATCATAAGGATCGGATTACCACGCCGCTGATTAAAGAAGGAGATGGCTATCGAGAGGCCTCCTGGGATGAAGCCCTTGAGCTGTGCGCCACTAAATTCAATCAGCTTATCAAGGATTACGGCGAAGATACGGTCGGCGGTTTTTCTTCGTCAAGGTGCACCAATGAGGAGAATTATCTTCTCGCCAAATGGGTGCGAACCGCGGTCGGCTCGAACAACGTCGATAACTGCGCCCGGGTCTGACACGCTCCTACCGTGGCCGGTCTGGCCACAAGCCTTGGCGCAGGTGCTGCAACCAATTCCCTCGCCCAGATGCCGGGAATGGATGTATTGTTTTTGTTCGGCTCCAATCCGACGGAGGCTCACCCTATTGTCTCACTCTACCTTAAAGAGGCAATTAGCAACGGCGCCAAGCTGGTCGTCAGCGATCCGCGCAAGACCTGGATGGCGGAGCGGGCCGATGTCTGGATGAATCTGAAACCGGGCAGCAATATCGCCCTGTTGAACGGCCTGATCAATGTAATCATTGAAAAAGGTTGGGAAAATAAGGAGTTTATCGCCAAAAGAACCGAGGATTTCGATGAGCTTAAGGCCAAAGTGGCCGAATATGACCTTGACCGGGTGGAAAAACTGACCGGCGTCGCCCGGGAAAAAATTATCGAGGCGGCGCGCACCTATTCCCACGCCGATAAGGCGATGATTGTCTATGGCCTCGGCGTCACCGAACATCGGACCGGAACCGAAAATGCCATGGCTATCGCCAATCTTGCGTTGGTCTGCGGTCAGATTGGTCGGCCCTCCACCGGGATTATGGCCCTGCGCGGACAAAACAACGTTCAAGGCGCCTCCGATCTTGGTCCCCTACCGGCCACTCTGCCGGGATACCAGTCGGTAGCCGATGAGAAGGTTCGTGATAAGTTTGAAAAAGCCTGGGGGAGAAAGATTAAAAAAGAACCTGGGCTGAAGTCGGTGGAGATGCTCGATGAATGCGTGCGGGGAAAATTCAAAGGTATTTTCATTCTCGGTGAAGATCCGGCACAGACCGATCCGGATCTGAACCATGTGCGAAAAGCCCTTGAATCAGTTGAGTTTTTAGTTGTTCAGGATATTTTTCATACCGAAACCACCCGCTTTGCCGATGTCATCCTGCCGGGTGCCAGTTTTGCCGAAAAAGACGGCACGTTTACCAACGGCGAAAGACGGATTCAACGGGTACGAAAAGCGATTCCACCCCTTGCCGGCATGGCCGAATGGGAAGTCATCTGCAAGCTGTCGACCTTGATGGGCTACCCCCTGTCGTATGCCGATCCGGCGGCAATTATGGATGAAATTGCTTCTTTGGTGCCGATTTACGGCGGCATCAGCTATGACCGACTGGAAAAAAAAGGTATTCAATGGCCCTGCCCGACCAAGGATCATCCGGGAACAACCACTCTCTATACCGATCTCTTTGCGCGAGCCAATGGACTCGCAGCCTTTATGCCGCTTGATCATATCGGTTCCGGTGAGGTGGCCGACGAGCAATACCCGCTGGTGCTGATAACCGGTCGAATCCGGGAGCATTATAATAACGGTTCGATGACTAGACGATCGCACGGCATTGCCCAGTTAGTTCCGGCAGAGCGGGTTGAGATCAGTCCTGCAGATGCCGAAAAACTTGGCATTCGGGACCGGAACTGGGTGATGGTATCGTCGCGAAGAGGAGAGGTCAAGGTTCGGGCCAAGGTCACCAATCGCTCCCAGCAGGGAAATGTGTTTATGACCTTCCATCATCAAGACGCCCTGACTAACGTTTTAACCTCTGAACATCGGGATCCTATTTCGGGAACCCCGGAATATAAATCATGTGCCGTGCGTATTGACAAGGTCGTTGAAGCAGAGAAAGAATCAGTCAAAAACTGATATCGTAAAAAAGCACGGTTTTATGAAAGGCCTTGATGCTGTCACCAGCATCAAGGCCTTTTTCATTGAGATGATTGACTAAATGAGAAATGTATTTTACTGTCGCTTCCATGTACTAGCATCCCAGTATGAAATAGTGGAGTGTCCACTTTGATGAACTCGTACTAACTCTTTATAAACCCGAAATGTGCTCTGTTTTTCGTCGCGTGAGTGGGTAGTTACAATGTTCCAGGATTTACTGCAATACACTTTTTCCGGTATGACCAGCGGGGCGATCTATGCCCTTATCGCTCTCGGCTTTTGTGTGGTCAACAATACCATGGGAATTGTTAATTTTGTGCAGGTTGACTTTGTCACTCTTGGCGGCATGCTGATGTTTTCCTGCCTTTTCGGCGCCGGCCTGCCCATGGTGCCGGGATTGCTGCTGGCGGTTGCCGGAGTCGCCCTTGTCGCCATGGTGGTCGAACGTTTCGGCCTGCGTCCGGCAAGATCGGATAACCACCTGGTGTTGATTTTTCTCACCGTCGGCCTGTCAATTATTTTACGCGGTATAATCAAGCTGGTCTGGGGCAAAAACCGGATGGCCCTGCCGCCGCTCACCCCCGATCAACCAATCAATATTCTGGGGGCAAGTGTGCTGCCGCAGGCCCTGTGGATTTTGCTTCTCACCGTTGTCGCAATCAGCCTGCTCACCTGGTTTTTTTATCGGACTTCTCTTGGCCTCTCCATGCGGGCGGTTGCCTCCAACCCGACCGCCGCAGCCGTGGTCGGTATCCCGGCCGGCCGGGTGCGCCTGACCAGTTATGCTATCGCCGGAGCTCTTGGCGGTCTGGCTGGGGTGTTGGTGACGCCGATTACCACTCTGAATTATGATGTGGGGGTGTTGCTTGGTCTAAAAGGCTTTGCCGCGGCGATCCTGGGAGGCTTTGGTTCTTTTCCCGGCGCCATTCTCGGTGGATTGGGTCTTGGGTTACTGGAATCCCTGTCTGCCGGCTATATTTCGAGTGCCTATAAAGACGCCGTTGCTTTTGTGGTATTGCTGTTAGTGTTGTTTGTCAGGCCGAAAGGCTTGCTCGGCAGGTGAAGAAGCAAAGAGCTGGTTCCCATGCGACAATTGGGAACAAAATACATAGAGGAACATAGAGACATATTATGCATAAAGAACTCATGATGGGCAATGATGCCATCGCCCGTGGACTGCTGGAAGCCGGATGTCAGGTTGCTGCGGCCTATCCGGGCACGCCGTCAACGGAAATCCTCCAGAGTGTCATTAATAGAAAGGACCAGGCGACAAACCCACTGCATATTGAATGGTCGGTCAATGAGAAGATCGCCTTTGAAGTCGCCCTGGCCGCCAGTTATACCGGCAAGCGGTCGGCGGCGGTTATGAAACAGGTTGGCCTCAATGTGGCCGCCGATCCGTTTATGCGCACGGCGTATCTTGGTATTAAAGGCGGCATGCTCACCGTCGTGGCCGATGACCCAGGCCCGCATAGCTCGCAGAACGAACAGGATACCAGGCTTTTTTGCCTGCAGGGCCGGGTCCCGGTGCTTGATCCATCGAGCCCTGCCGAGGCTAAAGCGATGATCGAACCGGCTTATCTACTCTCGGAAAAATATGAGATGAATATCGTGTTGCGCCCGACCACCAGGGTTTGCCACTCACGCCAGAGTGTCGCGCTCAGCGAACCGGTGAAGCTGGAACGTCGCGCTGCTTTTGTGCCGGATACCGGTCGCTGGTGCGCAACCCCTGCTTTTCTGCCTGCTCTGCATCGCAGTCTCAACGCTAAACTCAAGCAGATTGCCCATGAACCTTACTGGCAGCCAAAACTGACAGCCGGGGACAACAGCCGACCAGGGCTTGCCCTGGTTGCCTCCGGTATTGCCTATGCCAACCTGGTTGATCTGCTTGAAGAATTAGGCCTGAGCGGTACCACCGATCTGTATCAGGTCTTGATGCCTTATCCGCTTAACCCACAATTTATTGCTCATTTGCAAAGAGACTACCAGCAGTTGCTCATCGTTGAAGAGACCTATCCGGTCATCGAACTGCAGCTTGCCCATCCCGGGGCGAGCGGCAAACAGACCGGGGCGGTGCCAACAGAAGGGGAGCTGACCCCTGATGTCCTGTATCAGGTCCTGGCCGATTTTCTTGACCTGGAAAAGCCAAAGAATCTTCCTGCATCGGGCAGGGGTCAGCGTCCGTCGCTTTGTCCCGGCTGTCCGCATCGCGCCGCCTTCCATTCGATTAAAAAGACCTTCCCCGACGGAATATTTCCCTCCGACATCGGCTGCTACACCCTGGGGATGAATCTGGATGCGGTTCACACCGTGCACTGTATGGGTGCCTGCATCAGTCAGGGAGCAGGTTTTCATCAGGCCTATAAACAGGATGGCGATAAGGTGCCGACGGTGGTTGTCACCATCGGTGATTCCACCTTCTTTCATGCCGGGATTCCCGCCCTTATCAACGCGGTGCTACAGGATGCGCGGATCATTGTGGTTATTCTCGATAATGCCACAGCGGCCATGACCGGGGGACAGCCGGTCCCGCATATGGGTTGTACCGCCGACGGCAGAACGACCCGGGCAATCGCAATTGAGCCACTGGCTGCGGCCTGCGGCGTTGATTTTATTGAAAGTTGCGATCCGTATCAGCAGGAACGCTTTGTGGCCTTACTGCAAAAAGCCGACGCTCATACCAGAAAAGAGGACGGCGGCGTCGCGGTGCTTCTCTCCCGCCATGGCTGCCTGATGGATCCGGTGGTGCGGAAAATGCAAGAGGCCCCGGCGGTCATTATTACCGAAGAGTGCATCGGCTGTGGCGGATGCGTCGACGAGTTTGAGTGTCCGGCCCTGTCGATGGATGAGGAAAACAATGTCGTGAGAGTTGATGCCGACCGCTGCCATGGCTGCGGCACCTGTATTGCGATATGTCCGGTAGAGGCAATTATCCCGGGGGAAAAGATATGAAACAGCAGATAATCGTCAGTGGTATCGGCGGCCAGGGGGTTCTTTTTCTGACCAGGGTTATTGCTCAGGTGGCCGTTGATCGCGGTATTGCCGTGCTCACGTCGGAGAGTCATGGCATGGCCCAGCGTGGCGGCACCGTTCTGTCGACGCTCAAGGTAGGAGATTTTGCCGCGCCGCTCATTCGCACCGGGCAGGCGGATGTTGCCCTGCTGCTCTGGGAGGCAAATCTTGGGGTCCATCGTGGCCTGTTAAAAGATGACGGAGCACTGTTTATCAATTCCGCACAAAAAGGGGAAGGGGAGCGGATTGACGGTTCGGCGATAGCCAGGAAACTCGGGAATGCCGTACTGTCCAACCTGGTTTTGCTGGGTCGGGCAGTGCGCATCAAAGCACTTTTTTGCAGTGCAGAAGAGTGTCTCGCCGCCATCACCAAGCTTGCGCCGGCGAAATTTGTTGAGCAGAATATTAAAGCTTTTCAGACCGGCTTGCACAGCTCATAGCAATGATGCCTGCACGCGACAAATTTTTCTATTTTATCGTCCTGCACCGAACCGGGCTGACGGTAATCCTGCTGAGCCTTGTTTTGCTGCTCTTTCCGCTCTATGCCGATAACCCGTACACCCTGGGCGTGACCAACCTGATTGCCATCAACACCATTGTCGTTTTGGGCTTAAATCTTTTTATCGGCTATACCGGTCAGATTTCTCTTGGGCATGCGGCCTTTTTTGGTCTTGGTGCCTATGGGTCGGCGATAAGCACCGGAACCTATGGTCTGTCACCTTGGCCCGCCATGCTGCTCGTTGCTCTCATGGTGAGCCTGGTTGCCCTGGGCATCGGTGTGCCGATTCTGCGCCTGTCCGGGCATTATCTCGCCATGGCGACCCTTGGTTTTAACTTTGTGGTGCATAGCGTGCTGCTGGAATGGGACGAATTGACCGGCGGGCCCAGCGGTTATGCCGGGATTCCTCCTCTTCGTTTTGGCGATTTTGCCATTGATGATGAAGTTCGTCTGCATTATCTGCTCTGGGGTTTTACCATGGTCTGTCTGCTGCTTTGTCTTAATCTGGTGCGCAGCGGCGTCGGTCGGGGACTTGCCGCACTGGCTGAAGATGAAACCGCTGCCGCCGCCCTGGGCGTCAATACCCGGCAGGCCAAGATTAAAGTGTTTGTTGTTTCGGCGGTCATGGCGTCTCTTGCCGGCAGCCTTTTTGCTCATTGTTATTTATTTATCAGTCCCGATTCGTTTGGCATCTTTACCTCCACCGATTTGGTGATCATGGTGGTGGTCGGGGGGATGGGCTCGATCTGGGGATCACTTTTCGGGGCCGGAATGCTCACCTTGTTGCCGGAATTGATCGGCGTCTTTGAGACCTATAAAGATTTTGTTTATGGCGCAATTCTGGTTCTGATTTTGATGTTTCTGCCCCAGGGCCTGGTCAGCGGTCTGGTTGATATGGTTAAGGTCCGACTGGCTGTGCGGCGCCGGGAGGCACAGTAATGCTGCAGCTTAGCGCCGTCTGTAAAAACTTTGGTGGCCTGCCGGCCTTAAGAGGATGTTGCATTTCAGATCCCCAAAGGTCGATTAACCGCCCTTATCGGCCCGAACGGCGCCGGAAAATCGACCCTTATTAATTGTATTACCGGAGTAATGCCGGCAACCAGCGGCTCGGTAATTTTTAAAGATCAGGTAATTGCCGGGCGTCCGGCCTATGCGATCAGTCGTCTGGGGATTAGCCGCACCTTTCAAAATCTGCGACTTTTTCCACGCCTCAGTGTCCTGGATAACGTGCTGACCGGCCTGACAAGTCAGTCAGGACAATCAATGCTCATGGCCATGCTGCGACTGCCGTCTCTGCGTCATCGCGAGCGCCGGTTAAAACTGTGCGCGCTTGAAGTCCTTGATCATTTTGGCCTCAGCGATAAAAGCGGCTGGCCCGCCGGTGTTCTGGCCTATGGCGATAAAAAAAGGGTTGAGCTGGCAAGAGCTATTGTCGGCAAACCTGACTTGCTTCTGCTCGATGAACCGGTCGCCGGGTTAAATAATGAGGAAACCTCCGCAGTCGGCGAACAGCTGCAACTCCTGCGCCGTGCAGGTCATACCATTCTTCTGGTCGAACACGATATGGATCTGGTGATGAAGATTGCCGATCAGGTAGTGGTGCTTGACAGCGGCGAGTGTATTGCTACCGGAACTCCGGATGAGGTTCGGCGCAATCCATTGGTGCTCGAGGCCTATCTCGGCCGGATGGAGGCCGCCGCCTGATGCTGGCTATCAACAATCTCTGTGCTCATTACGGTGCCGCCCAGGCGCTTTATGGCATAAACATGACCGTTGCCGCCGGGGAAACCGTAGCCCTTGTTGGTGCCAACGGGGCAGGCAAAAGCACCTTGCTTAAATGTCTGCTCGGGCTGGTAAAACCAAGTTCCGGCACGATTTTCCTTGACGGCCATGAGATCACCGGCGCAAGCCCCGCCAAAATGGTGCAGCTCGGCGTGACGCTCTCGCCGGAGGGGCGTGAGGTCTTCAGTCATCTGTCGACCTTTGATAATCTGCAGCTTGGGGCCATTGTGCTGAAGCTGACCAACTCCGAAAAACATCGCAGGATAGACGAGGTTTATGCTCGCTTCCCAAAACTTTTTGAGAGAAAGGATCAGCTTGCCGGGACGCTGTCCGGTGGGGAACAGCAGATGCTGGCCATGGGCCGGGCACTGATGGCCAATCCACGCCTGTTGCTGCTTGATGAACCGAGCCTGGGCCTTGCCCCGCGCATAATGGATGATATCTTTGCCATAATACGCAGTCTTGGTCGGAGCGGGACGACCATTTTGCTGGTCGAACAAAATGCCGCGCGGGCTCTTTCCGCCTCTAATACCGCGTATCTGCTGGCCAACGGCCGGGTTGTCCAGCAGGGAAAAAGCGCGCAGCTGTTAACTGATCCGGTGCTGCGTGCAGCCTTTCTCGGTGCCGCAAGTGATGAAAACCCTGCCGCCAGTCGACTTGGCGCGGCAGGTCTGACCAATATCCGTTTGGAGAAACCCGCGATGCACGCCCCTGATTTTATGCCCGCTTTTGCCAGTGAACAGGAATTAAAAGACCATCAACTGCGCGGGCTGCAATGGACGCTTGCCCATGCCTATGAAGGTTCTGCGCAATACCGCAAAAAACTGGAAGCAGCCGGGGTTGCTCCGGGTGATATAAAAACTCTGGCTGACTTGCAAAAGCTGCCCTTTACCACCGCCGATGATCTTCGTACCGGCTATCCTTTTCCCCTTCGCGCCGTGCCTTTTGAACAGATTGTCCGAGTCCATGCCAGTTCGGGAACTACCGGTAAGCGTAAAGTCCTCAGCTACACCCAGAAAGATCTGGACGACTGGATCAATATTTTTGCCCGCTGTTATCAGATGGCCGGGGTTAGTCCCTTAGATAGAATCCAGATTGCTGTTGGCTACGGGGTGTGGACGGCAGGTATGGGATTTCAGCTCGGCTGTGAGAAGATCGGCGCTCTCGCGGTCCCCATCGGCCCCGGTAATATTGACATGCAGATCCAGTTTCTCCTCGATTTTCAGTCAACTGTTTTCTGCTCAACCGCCTCCATGGCTCTGCTGATGGCCGAAGAAATCCATCAGCGCGGTATCGCCGATAAAATAAACGTTAAAAAAATTATTTACGGTTCTGAGCGCTCCAGTCGGTCGATGCGCCGCAAGATCTCCGATCTTTTCGGCGGGGCTGAGTTGTTCGATATTACCGGCCTGACCGAGTTGTATGGGCCGGGTACCGGGATCGAGTGTTCTGACCATGATTGTATTCATTACTGGGCCGACTACTACCTGCTGGAAATCCTCGATCCTAAGTCCCTTAAAGCTGTGCCGGAGGGAGAATGGGGGGAAATGGTAGTGACCAGCCTCTGCAAGGAGGCGGCGCCGCTTATTCGCTATCGTACCCGTGATATCACCCGGATTATTGCCGGTCCCTGCTCTTGCGGCAGTATCATGCCGCGCCATTCACGCATCAGGGGTCGTTCCGATGACACGATCAAATTCCGCGGCGTAAATATCTATCCCAGCACGATCGATACTATCCTTTCCGCCGTACCCGGGCTGGGTTCCGAGTATCAGATCCATCTGCATCGGGATAGCGCCGAGCGCGATCATATGCATCTCATTGTCGAACGAGCGGAAGGGGTCGAAAATAGCCGGACAGCCGAACTCATTCATGAGGTTGTCCACCAGGTCAAAAAGCAGATCCTGGTCTCGGTAGACACCGAGCTGGTAAATTACGGCACTCTGCCTCGATCCGAGAAAAAAAGTCAGCGGGTTTTTGATAAACGGATACAAGACGAGATCGTTTAATTATCAATTTCTATTAAAAGGAGAAAGAGACTAATGAAAAAGTTACTAGCCGCACTGACTGTAGTGACATTCTTCGCCTCGGCTGCCGGCGCGGCGGATACCATCAAACTGGGAGCGTTCTTTGATCTCTCGGGGCGTGCCGCTTTTATCGGCACGCCCACCAAACTGGTAGCCGAGATGGCGGTGGAGAAAATAAACAATGAAGGGGGGATCAATGGCCAAAAGTTGGAGCTGGTCATCGCCGATACGGAAGCGAATCCCGCCAAAGCAGCATCTATTGCCAAGAAATTTATCCATAAAGACGGGGTTGCGGCCATTATCGGGCCGACGCTCACCGATACCGGCATGAATGTGAAAAAAGTCGTCGACAGCGGTCAGACGCCCACTTTTATGACCGTCGGCGGAGATCCGGTCATCATGGGCGGCAAATATGGCCCTTTTAAATATGTCTTTAAATCCCCGCAGCGCTCCAGTGTTGCGGTGGAGCGGTTGTTCATCTATCTCAAGGAAAAAAACCTGACCAAAATTGCCCTGCTCGCTGCAGCCGATGGTTTTGGCAAGGACGGTGAGCGCTGGATGGACAAACTTGCCGCCCAGTATGGTATCGAGATTATTGCCCGCGAATCGTTCGGCACCCGCGATACCGATATGACCGCGCAGCTCACCAAGGTGAAAAATGCTTCTCCCCAGGCCATCGTCGCCTGGACCATTGGACCCGCCGGTTCGATCATCGCCAAAAACAAGGTGCAGCTCGGCATCGATCTGCCGCTGTTTCAGTGTCATGGCCTGCCCGATCCCAAGTATATCGAACTGGCCGGTACAGCGAGCGAAGGCGACCGGATGCCGGCTACCAAGCTGATGATAGTAAATGAGCTGCCCGATAGCGATCCCCAGAAAGCGGTTATCCAGGAGTTTGTCAAACTGTATACCGAAAAAGGCTATGCCAAACAGTTTCCGATCAATACCCATTCCGGTTATGCCTGGGATGCCATTATGATGGTTGCCGCTGCCATGAAAAAGGTGGGAACTGATAAGGAAGCATTGCGCAATGAGATCGAGGCCACGAAAAACTATGTGGGCATTTCCGGAATCTATAATATTACGCCGGAGGACCATAACGGCCTTGGTGTCGATTCCATGGTGATGGTGCAGGTGAAAAACGGCACGTTCACCCTGGCGCAATAAAATGCTCTGTTAAAAACCATTTTTTCCAGCCACATTAGGGGCATACCCTCAGGTGTACCCCTAATGATCGATGAACCATGAACTTAAAGAACACCACCCGAGTACTATGGATATGAAAATAATCTTTCTCTCTGCATTATTCATCAGCCTCTTGAGTAGTCCTGTTCTGGCCGGCTTTACCGAAGGTGTTGCGGCGTATGAGTCCGGCAACGTTCCACTAGCTGTTAAAGAGTTTCGCGTAGCAGCGGAAGAAGGCCATGCCGATTCTCAATTTAATTTGGGCTTGATGTACGAGAAAGGTATTGGTGTAAGCAAAGACGAAAAAGAGGCGGTTGTCTGGTATCTAAAAGCTGCGCTGCAGGGAAACGTATACGCGCAATATAATTTGGCAGTATTGTATGAAAATGGTCGTGGCACGAATGTTGATTTTGCGCAAGCCCATAGGTGGTATCGTAAGGCGGCGATGCAGGGTGATGGACTCGCCGTTGGTAATCTGGGCATGCTGTATTTGCGCGGCCAGGGGGTAGAAAAAGATAAAGTTGCTGGTTTGGCCTTGCTGTTGCTGTCCATTCAAATGGACAATTCGCCGGAAAACCGTGCCAAACAGAACGCGTCATTAACCAGAGATCTGACGCCTGAAGTAATAGCAGAGGCGCAGAAATTATCAGTAGAGATGGGCGAGGATAAAAACTTACTGATACCCCTAGACAGATATTTGCAAAACAAAACTGCCAATGGGAACCCTTAGCAGTCGAACTTGCACCCCATACGTCAGCCGTCGTCATATCAGCGCAGCGCAGCAAATCGCTCAAGGGGGAGAATTTCGCCGCCCTTTAGCTCAGCCGTTCTACTCCATCTCTGCTCAATGTAGAGCCTCAAACTCCGCTTTTATACCAATTCCGCCAGAATGAATCGTTAGGCGATATTGTCTAATCGGTCAGCGCACTACATGTTAGGTTGGCGACGGTTCCGTTCATAGCACCGCCTGATTAGAATGGTCGGCATCTCGTCACGCGACCACTGTTCAAGTGCAGCTCTGAAGGCATCATGCAATGCCTCCTCGGCAAGATCGAAATCGCCAAATTTGCGGATCAGGGTAACAAAAATCCGCCGCGATTCGGCGCACGCTGTAGTCAGAGAGGCCAAGGCCGCTGAAGTGTGGATCTTCGGTGGTGGGGTCCTACGCCAACAATCGAGCATTGTGGCGACTGACGGGACGATCTCCGAGGGCCCCGTACCGGAGACAAAAGCAGTCATCACCGGGTTCTCGATTATCGAGGTCTCCTCGCGCGAGGAGGCGCTCGTGTGGGCAGCTCGGATCGCCCAGGCGTGTCGATGTGCGCAAGAGATCCGCGAGATCGGTTTTGATCCGGAATCCTTAACATGCACAAAGACGGTCGGACTATGAGGCCGAATAATTAATTTAAGCCGAAGCCGCTTCGCGATGCGGCTTAAGTCTGGGCATTAACCAGCTATATCGATCATTTTATCGTATGAATATTGATGGTGTGCATTGTTTCCCTGAGAAATAGAAGCCAGGGCGAGGATCTGAATTTCATAAAAATTCAGATCCGTAGCTCATCTACTGTAGCAATTGGCCAAAGAGATCATCCTGGTCCAGGGAACATCGTTCACAAGTCCTGCCATTGTTTCTGGTAAGATAGGCCTGCCAGGGCACGAAATACTTCTCTTTATGCCCGGTAAACGGCGTCATATCGATGTCCAGTCCGACCAGGCACAGTACATTGGCAGAGGCTGTTTGTTTTTCGGCGATCAGCTGGCTTATCACCCGCTGAAATTCCTGTTGCAGGTGGATTTGGGCAGCTTGAAGGTGCGGCGTTTTATGGGTAACCAGCTCGCCTATGTGCGGAAAAAGAGTTGCATAAAAAGGGCTGCCTGTATCAATCGCCCGTTCAACTCCGGTAAAAGAGAACAACTTACTCGTCAGGTATCGGCCGATAGGCATGCTTCTTCCGGGTTTCCACTGATAATTTTGCGCATCAAGATCCCGTCGAAGACTGGTGGAGAGAATGTAGCAAACCCTGGTGCCGGCAGTTGAGACGGCAACAAAGCCACCATCTGCTTCAGGTTCGGCAACTTTCTTGAGGGCGATGCGCAACTGGATGCTGTTCTTTTTCTCATCGTCTGCCAGCAGACCTTGCGGCAGGGTGATAAGATGCCGTCCCTCCTTTGTCCTGGAAAGATAAATCTTCTCCTGGGCGTGGTGGTACTGCTGTAGAAAAGGTGCAAGAAAGGCAGCGGGACAGGATTCGTCCCTGTCGGCCTGCACTGGAGTCAGGAGTTGGGGATGGCCGCAGAAGCCGCCCCATTTCGGATTGTAATGGATCTTACAGGACAGCACCAACACCCCATCCTCGGTTGGGCAACTCTGCATGATGTCGGAAAAATCGTTGATCTTACAATTGCCGAATTTCGGAATTTTCACGTCTTGGAAGCCCAGGGTGCTGCACATGGTATGTAATCTCGTACCAAATTCCTCATGAAGCATTATTCTTCCCTTGATTTGCAGAGAAGATTTTTTCGATTCTGCCGAGGTAGGATAGAGCATATTCATCAGCATACCCAAGGGTGAAATTTGATGGCGAAAAATCTGCTGTGTGCGTTGCTTAAAACTTTGTTCTAGCAAGAAATACGCCAGTTTTTTTTGCCTGATATCTAGCAGTTTTTATTGCTCTTTTTATAGATAAAAGAAAGTCCGTTGCGAAAGGCAACAGCGATTGTCGGTAATGGCATTATTGGTGTTGCAAAACGCAACAATGGTGGGGGCTATGCAACACTGCCGTCGCCTCAATCCTTGTGTGCCTGTGGATCCCCATTAACGGCCTTGATTTCCCTTGCTGCAGTAGTTATCTCAATCAGATAATCAACGGAACATGTCGGTTTTGTGTATTTATTTAAACAGCATCGGCAATTCAGTGAAATCGGGAAAAAGGAGAGAAACGATGTCCCATACAAAATTATTGTTGTGCGCGATTTTTCTCATAAGCCTCACTGCCTGCTCCCACGAAGCCAAGCTTGAGGTAGCCGATGGCACCGGGCCCAACCCAAAACTGCCACCTCCTGAAAGCAGTATTATTCCTACGGTCAATATCGCTCCGGCAGCGGGATGGGAGAGCGGCGCAAAACCGGTGGCGGCAGAAAATACGGTGGTCAACAGGTTTGCCGAACAGCTCGATCATCCGCGCTGGATTTATGTTCTTCCCAATGGTGACGTTCTGGTGGCCGAAACCAATGCACCGCCTAAGCCTGAAGACGGTCAGGGAATCAAGGGGTGGATTATGAAGAAGGTAATGAAAAAGGCCGGTGCCGGCGTTAAAAGCGCCAACCGGATCAGCTTACTGCGTGATACAGACGGTGATGGCATTGCCGATATGCGGGTTGCCTTTCTTGAAGGAATGCATTCTCCGTTCGGCATGGCGCTGGTGGGAGATAATCTGTATGTTGCCAACACCGACGCTGTCGTGCGCTACAGGTACCATGAAGGCGATACCCGGATTAACGGCACCGCCGAAATGGTGTTGACCTTGCCGGCGGGGCCGATCAATCATCACTGGACCAAAAATATAATTGCCTCGCCGGATGGGCGTAAACTTTATGTTACCGTCGGTTCCAACAGCAATGTGGCGGAAAACGGCATGGACAAAGAGCAAGGCCGTGCCGCCATCTGGGAGCTCGATCTTGCCTCCGGCAAGCACCGCATAATGGCCTCGGGTCTCCGCAATCCCAACGGCATGGCCTGGGAGCCTGACAGCGGCATGTTGTGGACTGTGGTCAACGAGCGCGACGAGCTGGGCAGCGATCTGGTGCCGGATTATATGACTTCCGTCGAGGATGGCGGCTTTTATGGCTGGCCCTACAGCTATTACGGCACCCACGTCGATAAACGGGTGCAACCGCAACGCCCTGATCTGGTGAGAGAGGCGATAGTGCCGGACTATGCCCTGGGACCGCATACCGCCTGCCTCGGTCTGGTGCAATCCAGAGGAACCAGCCTGCCGGTGCAATTTACCAACGGCATGTTCATCGGCCAGCATGGTTCCTGGAACCGCGAACCGCACAGCGGTTATAAGGTGATCTTCGTACCATTTATACAAGGCCTACCAGCCGGCACACCGGTTGATGTCCTGAGCGGCTTTCTCAGGGCCGACAACAAGGCGCAGGGACGGCCGGTAGGCGTCGCTCTGGCAAAAGACGGGGCCTTGCTGGTGGCCGATGATGTCGGCAATATCATCTGGCGGGTATCTGCTGCAGGAAAATAATTATTTTCATGGGTGCACGACGTTTTCATCCTCAATTGGCACATTGCCTGAGCAGGTAAAGATGAAGTCTTGAAATAGCTGGAAAGCCGTGCTACTGAATAGTTGAGATATTTATTAGTTATCGGCCTCGGACTTCAACGACTGCAATGCCTGACAAAAAAATACTCCTGCTGCTGCTCATCACCTGTCTCGTTCTCTTTTCCTGCCGTGAAAAAGAGGAGCCGGTCAGGGTGTCTCTGGAGAAACGCCAGGAGATTACCTTCCGGCCGCAGTTACCGGCCATTACCTATGCCTATCTGCCGCAATACTCGCATACCGAGTCTTTCCAGCGGCATAATCGATTGGTGGAATATCTCTCCGAGCAGACCGGCTTACCGATGCGCCAGGTGTTTCCCGACACCTTTGACAACTACCTCAGCATGTTTGGCCAGGGAAAGATTGATATCTCGTTTTCCAACCCATTTATCTACGTCAAGCTGGCCAACCGATACGGCGCCAGAGCCATGGCCAGAATCATCGAAGCTGATGGCCTCGCGGAGTTTCGGGGACAGATCATCGCCAGAAAGGATAATCAGGACATACAAACACTGCAGGACTGTCGCGGCAAATCCTGGGTGGCTGTCGATCCTTCATCGGCAGGAGGGTATCTCTTTGCCCTGGGCCATTTCGTCGATCATGGGATTACCCTGCAGGATTTTCGGGAAGTAGTCTTTGCCGGTGGCCGCCAGGAAAATGTCATTCTGGGCGTTTATGCCGGCCTGCACGACATTGGCTCGATTCGGGAAGGCTCGCTTGCCGTGGTGCAGGATAAAATCGATATCAATCAAATCAAGGTGGTGGACAGTTCCAGGCGCTATCCCGGCTGGGTCTATGCCTACAGTCCCAGACTTTCCAAGGAGGTCGTCGAGCGGATACAAAAAGCCATGCTGCAGCTCGATTATAAACATAATCCTGAGCACCGGCTTATTCTCGATTCGGCCAAGTTTATCGGCTTTATGCCTTCTGTCGACAAGGATTTTGACCCCATTCGTGAGCTAAGTAAAAAAGTGGGGTTGAATCTTGATTGATTATCTGTCGAGATTTCTGCATCGCTTACGGTTCAGAACCAAGATCACCCTGGGAATGACCTTGATGCTCATCTTCTGCGGTATTGGTGTCGGACTGATCCTTTCCGCCATGTCATCGAGTGCCCTGCTGGAAGAAGGACGGAAAAGAGGCATGGCCATTACCTCGAGTCTGGCTTTTCGTCTTGTTGAGCCCATCCTGGCCATGGATTTTCTGCAGATGAAGAACCTTATCGATAACGTCGACAACCAATATGACGACGTTATTTATGTTTTTCTCACCGACACCGGGGCAAATATTCTTTCGCACACCTTTTCCGGTGGTTTCCCCACAGAGCTCCTTCTGGTTAATGCCGACGGGAAAAACACGCAGCCGATTCTGCTGTCCACCGAGCAGGGGCTGGTTTACGATTTCAATGTTCGGGTGAGCCTCGGCGAAAAAAATCTCGGTTTTGTCCGGCTGGGCCTGTCCAGAAAGGAAATCGACGCCCAGATCCACCGTCAGCGGTTAACCAGTTTTTTCAGTACCATGGGTGTGGTTGGGCTGGGGATTATCCTGGCACTGTGGTTTGCCCGCACGGTGACCTTTCGCCTCAACCGCCTGCGCGAATCGGTGGAGGAGGTTGTTCGCGGTAATCTCGATGTGCATGCCGGCTTTTCTCTGGAAAAATATTGCTGGCAGCTTATGGACTGTGATCGCAAGGAGTGCCCGGCCTATGGTGATAAGCAGCGGCGCTGCTGGTATCTGGCGGGGACACTGTGCCCTAATTGCGGCGTTAAGGAATATCCCTTCAAGATGGAAAACTGTCGGCAATGTTCTGTTTTTAAGCATAATTTTGGTGATGAAATCCAGGATCTGGCTGAGGCCTTTGACGCCATGGCCGTGACGGTGAAAAACCATATCGAAGAACTTACCGAGCAGGGAAAAACCATTGCCAGGCAGCAGGGGCTGCTCAAATCCATCATGAACGTCACTCCGGATTTTATAACCCTGCAGGACAAAGATTTACGCTATACCTTTGCCGGCAAAGCGTTTTGTGACTATTTTAATCTTGACGAAGCGGATGTCGTTGGAAAAACTGATACCGATATTTTTACCAGGCAGCAGGCGGCAATCAATGTTTCGGAAAGCCAAAATATCCTGGACACCGGGCTACCCCTGGCCAAAGAAATCACCTTTAAGCGAACCGGCGAACAAAAGTGGTTTCATGTCCTCAAGGTTCCCGTTTACGATCAGGATGGCGGCATTATCGGTCTGCTGCTTACGGCAAGAGATATTTCCATGCTCAAAAAATTCCAGGAGCAGCTTATTCAGTCGCAGAAAATGGAAGATCTGGGACGTCTGGCCGGGGGGGTGGCGCATGAAATCAATACCCCACTGGGCATTATTCTCGGTTATGCGCAATTGATGATGGACGATATCGACGATGAAGAACTCCTTGAAGGAATGCGGATTATCGAAAAGCAGACCAAGGTCTGCCGGAAAATTGTTGCCGATTTACTCGGTTTTTCGAGAAATTCCCAGGCAGTCAGTGAAACCGTCGATATCAATGAGTCAATCCACCAGGTCATCAGGCTGGTGGAACATGCATTTTTCATGAACCGGATAAAAATCATCTGTGCTCTGGATGTTAACATTCCATCTCTCTTCGGTGATCAGGAAAGGCTGAAGCAGGTATGGCTCAATCTGCTCAATAATGCAGCCGATGTCATCGGCCAGGATGGGGTGATTCATGTGCAATCAAGGCTTTTAGCCGATCAAAAAAAGCTGGAAGTCAGTATAGCCGATACCGGCAAAGGCATAGCACCGGAGCACCTGGGTAAAATTTTTGATCCGTTTTTTACCACCAAGCAGGTAGGTAAAGGCACCGGATTAGGGCTCTCCGTGTCGTTTGGCATCATTAAGGATCATAGGGGTAAAATCTCGGTCCTCAGTCCTATTCCGGAAAAATATCTCCCGGAGGATTTCATCCGAGGCGACCACTTTGGTCCCGGCGCAGTCTTTATCATCGAACTGCCTCTCGAAGGGGCACCGGATAAAGTCGACCAGGAGGAAAAAGGAGTGGTTGACCATGTTTGATGGTGTCGTAAAAACTCTTCATAGGAAGTTACTCCGGAGGACGCGATGGCTGAAGCAACAGCAGGCGGGATCAACAACGACCGCAAGACCATAGAAAAACTTAAACGCGGCTTTGCATATAAGCTCTTCTACCAGCAGGGAGTATGGACCCAGAACGCATCTCTCAATGATTATTATCTTGCGGTCAGCTATACGGTGCGTGATCGGATGCAGCAGCTGTTTATCAATTCGATTCGAGCGCTGCAGGAAAAGGACAGCAAGATTGTCAGCTATCTGTCAGCCGAATTTCTGCTGGGTCCCCATCTGCACAATAATCTGATCAATCTGGGCATGTATGATCAGATAGCCCAGGCGACTAAGGAATGCGGCCTTGACCTGCAGCAGATCATTGACCACGAAGAAGAACCGGGGCTTGGCAATGGCGGACTGGGCAGGCTTGCGGCCTGCTATCTTGATTCGCTGGCCAGCCTGCAGATCCCGGCTATCGGCTATGGCATCCGCTATGAGTTCGGCCTGTTCGATCAGGAGCTCGACAACGGCTGGCAAAAGGAATTGAGTGATCGCTGGCTGCAGCCGGGCAACCCCTGGGAGTTTAAAAAGGCGGACATGGCGGTGGAAGTCGGTTCCGGCGGACATACCGAAAGGTATACAGACGACCTTGGCAATATACGGGTGCGCTGGATCCCGGGACATCTGGTCAAGGGAATCCCCTACGATACGCCCATCCCCGGTTACCGGGTCAACACCGTTAACCTGCTGCGCTTATGGAGTGCCGAGGCGCCTAAGAGCTTTGACTTTGCCGAATTTAATACCGGTGATTATTTCGGTGCAGTGCATGAGAAGATGCTGGCCGAAAACATCACCAAGGTGCTGTATCCCAACGACGACCAGTTCCAGGGCAAGGTGCTTCGCTTGCGGCAGCAGTATTTTTTTGTCTCCTGCTCAATGCAGGATATGATTCGCATCCACCTGTTTCAGTACCCGAGCCTGGACAATTTTGCCGAAAATTTCTCTGTCCAGCTCAACGATACCCATCCGGCCATTGCCGTACCTGAGTTTATGCGGCTGTTGGTCGATGTGCACCATTATGATTGGGACCGCGCCTGGGATATCGTCACCCGCACCTTCGCCTACACCAACCATACCCTGCTCCCCGAGGCCATGGAGAAGTGGCCGGTAGTGATGCTGGGTCAGCTGCTGCCCCGGCATCTGGATATTATCTATGAAATCAACAGCCGATTTCTTGATCTGGTTCGTATCGAATATCCGGGGGACGAGGATGTGGTGCGGCGGATGTCGATCGTTGATGAAACAGGTGAACGTTATATCCGCATGGCTCATCTCGCCTGTGTCGGCAGCCATGCCATCAACGGCGTGGCTGAACTGCACACCAGGCTGCTCAAGGAGTATACGCTTGCCGATTTTCATCGGCTGTGGCCGGACAAACTGATCAATATCACCAACGGGGTCACGCCACGCCGCTGGATGGTCGTCAGTAATCCGCGTCTGACCGACTTGATCACCTCGGCCATCGGTACCGGATGGATTACCGATCTGAATAAACTGCGGGAACTGGAACCGCTGATTGACGATCCTGCCTTTTGCGAGCAATGGCAGCAAGTTAAGTTTGACAACAAGCAGGATATCTGCACCATGTTCACCTGCAACCAGAAGGCGCGCTTTCATCCCTATGCACTTTTTGACGTCCAGGTCAAACGAATCCACGAATATAAACGCCAGCATCTTAACCTGCTGCATATCATCACCCTGTATCACCGATTGAAAAACCAGCCTGATTTTAACATTTCGCCCCGATTTTTCGTCTTTGGCGGCAAGGCTGCACCGGGTTATGCCATGGCTAAGCTGATCATCAAGCTGATCAATTCGGTTGCCGAAGTCATCAACGGTGATCCCGATGTCAATGAGCGTCTCCAGGTCCTGTTCATCCCCAACTTTAATGTGCAGATTGGTCATCTCGTCTATCCAATGGCCGATCTGAGTGAACAGATTTCACTTGCCGGCAAGGAGGCTTCCGGCACCGGCAACATGAAGTTTTCCATGAATGGTGCCCTGACTATTGGCACCCTGGATGGAGCCAACGTGGAAATTCGGGAAGAGGTCGGGGCGGAAAATTTCTTTTTATTTGGGATGAACGTGCAGGAAGTAGCAGCCAGACAAGCAGCCGGGTATAATCCGCAGGATATCTATAACGAAAATGAAGAGTTGCATGCCGCCATCAATCTGATTGCCACCGGCCATTTTTCCCATGGAGATCGGGAGCTGTTCCGGCCGGTGGTCGACTCGCTGCTCTTGGACGACCCCTATATGGTGCTCGCCGATTACCAGGCTTATGTCGATTGTCAGCAGCAGGTGGGCGAGGTCTTCCAGGACCCGAAGCGTTGGACGAAAATGGCAATTATCAATGCGGCGCGGATGGGAAAATTTTCTTCGGATCATGCCATTAGGCAATATTGTCGGAAAATATGGCAGGTTCAACCTTTTCCGGTAACCCTTAAACTCCAGCGACTGCCGGAAAACGGTATCAAATACCCCAAACGCGATACAATTGCACGTACCTGATGTCCGTCTGATTATACTATGAAACCTTGTGGAATAAAAATACTGACCCGCAGCATATCCCGATCAGCAGAGATAATTACCGGCGTCCTCGGTCTGGTTCTTTTGCTGCTGGGGGTCTGTGCACCGGCGGCAGGGGTGGAATTGGCACCACTTCGTCCCTATGCACGGCAAATCGGTTTCACCGGTTTTACCCGACCGATCCAGGAAATGACTGTCGCTGCAGAGCTCAGCGGTATCTGTACAGCAGTGTCGGTTGACGTAGGGGATACAGTTGGCGACAACGGCGTTGTGGCCGAAATCGATGCCACTTTTGTCCGGCTGGCGCTGCACAAAAATAAAATCGCCCAACGGCAGACTGCATTGCAGCTGGTGCTGGCGAAAAAAAACCTCGCTCGTTTTCAAAACCTGATGGATAAAAAATCCACCGCCCAGGCGACCTACGATGAAACCGTTTTAAGCACCCGGATTCTCGAACTTACTCAGGAAAATTTGAAAAACGAGCAGGAAAATTTAACCGAGCAACTGTACCGACATACTCTGCACGCACCGGTTGGCTGGTCGGTCATCGAACGGTATGTCGAACCCGGCGAGTATGCCCGGCAGGGAGAACCCGTTCTGAAACTGGGCAATTTTACCAGCCTGTACATCCCTTTTCTTTTTACCTATGAAGAGCTGAGGCTCTTGCAGGAGATGGCCGAACCGGTTATTTCTCTGCCGGATCTGGGAAGTTCGGTTGCCGCCCAGATTTACCGGGTGGCCCCGGTTTTTGATGAAAGGACCAGAAAAATAGCTGTTGATCTGCGCATTGCGTCTCAAGAGGTGGCGGATAATTCCGCTCTGCGGGGAGGGGTTCGCGGCAGGCTCACTCTTATCGGAAAAACAGAGCCGCATACTTTTCTCATCACCGCAAAAGCCCTCGTCAGCCGCTATGATGTCCACTGGCTGATTGACTCGGATGGGCAGCAACACAAGGTGGTTCTTCTGGGGATGACTGAAGATGGCGGGGATGCTATAGTCAACGGCAGCGGCCTAACCACGGATGCACGGTATATTGTCAACCATGATTCCTCGCTACATCTCGGCTCTCTTACCAAAAAATAACTCGCCCAACTTCATTGCGGCGGCAGCCCATCTTCGGCAGGCATAATGCAGCGGTTTGTTCTTTTCACCCTCAAGCAGAAAGTTGTCCTGAATCTGCTTTTTGTTCTGTTTATGGTCGTCGGCGCCTTTACCCTTCTGCGTATGCCGGTGGAGCGTTATCCCAATATTCAGTTCGGCAAGATGTATATCAACACCTTCTTGCCGGGCGCTTCTGCCCAGGATGTCGAAACCCTGGTTACCAATGAGATTGAAAAGGGCCTGGAAGACCTGGAAGAGGTGGAATATATCCGCTCCACCAGCTATGGCGAGCGGAGCAATATTGTCATTAAATTTATCGACGACAGTGATTACGAAAAAAGATTTGACGATGTTCGCTTAAAAGTGCTGTCGATTATCGGCGATCTGCCGGAGAGGGCCGAACCCCCGGTGTTTAATTTTCTCGACGTCAATGACTGGTTTCCCACCATAAGTGTCAATGTAGCCGGCAGGCAGAGCAACACTACCTTGACCGAGATCGCCGAGACCATAAAAATTCCTCTTGCCCAGATACGAGGCGTCAAAGAAGTGACAGTGTCCGGGGATTATATCCGGGAGTTTCATCTTATCCTGTCCCAGGAAAAACTGCGGATGTATGGCCTTACTTTTCAGGCTGTTGCCGCCGCACTGCGGGAGAGCAATGTGAGTTTTCCGGCTGGCTATGCGGCCACCGATAATGGTGAGTTCGTGGTCCGGGTCGATGAGCAGTTCAGCAGCAGAGATACTCTGCTGGCCACAATCATGCGCCGTGACAGCGATGGCTCTCTGGTTCGGTTGCAGGATATTGTCAAGGGGGCGTATTTTTCCTATCAGGACCCCTTTCTCATGACCTCGCTCAATGGCGAGGATTGCGTCACGTTGCAGATCTTGAAAAATCGGGACGGCAACGCTCTTTTTATTGCCGATAAAGTCAGAAAGATTCTGCGCCATGTGCAACCGGCCTATGATGAGTTGGGCGTGTCTTTTGCGGCGACCCAGGATTCCAGCACCAAAATTGATGACTCGATCAGAGTGCTTGGGATCAATCTGCTGCTGGGAATTCTTTTGGTTTGCTCGATTATCTGGCTGTTTATGGGCTTTAGAAATGCTGCTCTGATAACCATCGGCATTCCGTTTTCTTTTCTGGTCACGCTGGTGCTGATGTATATGACCGGTAATTCCATCAACGAGGTGTCGCTCTTTGCCTTTGTCCTCGTCTCGGGGATTATCGTCGATGATGCCATTGTCGTGGTGGAGAACATGTATCGCCATTATCAGAGCGGACAATCCTTGATCGAATCGATAACCGAGGGTACGGCTGAGGTTTTTCTGCCGGTCGTCGCCGCGACCGCAACGACCATTGTCGCCTTTCTGCCGATGTTGATCATGACCGGCATGGTCGGTGATTTTTTTGCCATTATTCCAAAAACAATAGCATTTGCATTGACTGCATCCTTGTTTGAATGTCTTTTTATTCTCCCCTGCCATTATCTGGATTTCGGTCCCCGGCTGCCAGCTGGTGCAGCAATACCCGCATCCACCGAACCGACTCATTTCTCCTTGCCGCAGGAAGGATGGATAATGGGCATGACCCGGCGCATCTTCACTGCCCTTATCTTGCTCGCACTGCGTTTTCGGGTGAGCTGCCTTACGCTGTTGGCTGCTGTTTTTATTGGGACTATGGCCATATTTTTTGCCTCAGTAGAGGGCAAGACCAGTCTGGTACGCATCAAGTTCTTCCCGGATAAATATTCTCTTTTTTATGTGGAGATTACCGGGCCTCAAGGCACTTCGCTGGCTGAGACTAATACGCTTATCAAAAACATTGCCGCTCTTCTTGCCGCCGACGGTCGGCAGCAGGTTGAATCCGCCCTGGGCTTTGCCGGCTATTATATCAACGAAGATTTCAGCCCGCAATACGGCCGCAATCTTGGCTATGTGGCGGTGACATTGCCACCGGGATCGGCCAGGCGTTTTGCCGATTTTCCGAAAAACGATGTGGTTGCCCATCTCGAGGCAGTGCGGAAAAAAGTTACCCCGCTTTTGCCTGACGGATTCTCTCTTTCTGTTCGGCCTGAAAAAGACGGCCCCCCCTCCGGCAAGGACCTGAATATCCGGATTCTCGGTCAGGATGCAAAAAATGTCGCCGCTCTTGCTAACCAAATCGACCGCTTCCTGCGCGATGACAACACCATTGCCCCATGGTTGGTTGACTTAAAAGATGATCAGGGCAGTGACGCCCGGGTTTTCCGCATGAAAGTCGATCGGGAAAAAGCAGCGGAACTGGGGTTTACGGTGCAGGAGGTTGCCGCGCTGGCGGCATCGCTGCTGGATGGCCGGATAATCGGGGAGATGAAGCGTGCTGATGAATCTATCGATATCAGGTTGAAACTTGATAATGCACGCGAGAAAACCATGTTCTCGGTCATGGATCTGGAAGTTGCCTACATGCCGACCGGAGCCATACGCCTGGGCGATCTTTGCCGATTGATTTTCAGCCTGGAGCCCAGCTCGCTCAATCGGTTCCAGAGGCAGCGGGCGATAACCTTGACCGCCAATGTAAAAGCCGGAGCGCCGATTACCAGTCCGGTGGTAGTTAACCGGGTGGATGCCTACTATGCCTCTATACGGGCGAAATATCCTGGGGCGTCGCTTATCTTTGCCGGCGAGCATGAATCGACCCAGAAGTCGTTTCTTTCCCTGGCCTATGCCTTTGTTATTGCCATTGTTGCCGTGTACCTCATTCTGGCCGCCCAATTTAAATCCTCTATCCAGCCGCTGATCGTCATTGCCGCGGTCATCTTTGCCCTGACCGGGGTTATCCTCGGGACGGTCTTTTCCCGAACACTTTTTACCATCAACAGCTTCGTCGCGGTGATAGGGGTAACCGGGGTTGTGGTCAATGATTCTCTGGTGCTTGTCGAGTTTATCAATAAATGCTATGCCAGAGGGCTTGCGCGGCGTGACGCGCTACTGCTGGCAACCCAGACGCGAATGCGACCGATACTGCTGACAACCCTGACGACAACGCTTGGGTTGCTGCCGATGGCGCTCGGTATTCCTGAGTTTTCGGTGATCTGGGGCAGCATGGCAATGACTTTTGTCACCGGGCTGTGCACAGCCACTATTCTGACCATCATTATCATCCCTTTGCTATGGGATCTGGTGACTGCGCGGAAAGACCGGGAGGCAGATAAAGAACACCCTCGCAACGGTATCGGGGGAGTAAAATTGCCAGAAAAATTGCCTAGAGCATAAATGGAGATTTTTCTTCAAATTCGGTAAACTGCGTATCGATAGAATTGAAAATCTTTAAAATTTCATCTTTTGTCGCCATGGTGTTGCCCGCAGTCTCCTGGGCATCGAGGGAGCGAAGCTGCACTGTTGCTGCATTAATTGCCTTCCTGAGATCGTTAACGTGGGCGCTGGAGATATCCGAAGAAGCTTTTTCTGCGCGTTTTTCCACTTTTTTCAGCTGGCCCTGCCATTCGGCTATTTTTCCATCAATGATGTCTGTATAAGTCGTTGATTGCATAAGATTCTCCTTTAGGTTTTTGATTCTTATAAAGAGAACTCCGTCTCTAGCATTTACTATAAGCTTAAAATGTAAAAAGGTAATAGGTGGGAAGATATACTGATTGTTTAGTTTAATTGAAAGAGTGAAGGGTGGTGTGATCAATTGGGCAGGTGGAGGATGCGCTTGCTGTTGGCACAGGTGTAATCGGCGGTAAACTCTCTTGGTTCTCCGCGAAGAGCGGCCAGCACCTCCAGGATATCGGGCAGAAATCGCGGGTGGTTGTTTTCTCCCCGATGACCGGCCAGGGGGATATCCGGTGCGTCGGTTTCCAGAACGAGCGATTCCTGCGGCAACTGTGCGGCAATTTTTCGGATTCGCAGTGCCCGGTCATAGGTGATCGTGCCGCAGATACTGATGGCAAACCCCAATTTAATGTAGGCACAGGCCTGTTGATAGCTGCCGCTAAAAGCATGGACAATGCCACCCTGGGAAAAGTGTTTCTGGCGCAGAGTCTTTAGAACCTGGTCGTGGGCCTTGCGAACGTGGAGAAGGATGGGCAGCTCGGCGGTGGCAGCTATTTTCAGCTGTTGTTCAAACAGCTGTTGCTGAGCGTTACGGTCGACTTTTTCCGGATAGTAATCAAGGCCGATTTCGCCAACAGCCATCGGCCGGTCAAATGTACTGCCGTCCACGATTTCTGCCAGCTCCTGCAGATGATGCGGCTGGTGATGTTCAAGATAGAGGGGATGCAGACCGGGGGCGGCAAAAGTCCCCTGGGTGGCTTTGTGCAGCCGCATCAGCCGTGCCCAGCCCGCCTGCGTCACCCCAGGCAGAATTATTTTTTTCACCCCCGCTGCCTGTGCTTTGGCCAGTTCCTTGGCAAAGTCTGGAAAATTCTCTTCCAGGTCAAGGTGGCAGTGGGTATCGATGAGTTCCATTTGATCAACTATTTGCGGTTTATCACAGAGCAATAATCTTTTTATGCAATCTCTTTACGGTGGCACTGATGTTGGGGCTGCCGACTATCTCGGTGACCAGATGAAAAACCCACTGCCGCGCAGACGTTTTCCTTGGGTCTTCGTGCTGAAGATGGGGCCAACATCTGTGTAGTCGGCCCCCCCGGGCAACGGCATCAACCGCCTGCCTGGGCGAATGAGCAGCCGCCGGCACTCCCGCAGCATCTCTCCACTTGCTTTGAGATGTTTTTCTCTCTTTAAATTTTGTATTTTTTTATGAGGTCTTTCAGGGACGTTGACAGCATGTTCAGTTCTTCCGCATTTTGTTTTACGCCCCCGGTTTCAAGAGATATTGCATTGACCGCCCTGTTGACCTCGGCGATGTCTGCGGCAATCTGTTGCGATACCGTCGAACTCTCGGCCACATTTTCCGAGACTTCGCCAATACCTTTACCGGCTTCGGCGATATTTGTGGTTAATTCCGTCATGGTCATATTCTGCTCGTCTAAAGAGAGGGCAATATTCGATACAATAGTATCTATCTCGGTTATTATGTCGGAAATACTACGTATTCCTTTGACGGTGATCTCGGTCGAGCCCTGAATACCTTCGATTCGCGCCTTGATCTCGTCGGTTGCCTCAGCGGTCTGCTTCGCCAGACCCTTAATTTCATTGGCGACGACCGCAAAACCTTTGCCGGCCTCTCCGGCTCGGGCGGCTTCGATAGTCGCGTTCAGGGCCAGAAGATTGGTCTGGGCGGATATTTCCATGATGGTTTCAGTTACTTTGCCGATATCTAGTGCGGCAACGCCGAGTTCATCAACCTTTACCGAGATGTCAGCTGCCTTGGTCACCGCATCGCCGGTGATACCCTTGGCATTTTGGGTGGAATGCTGAATTTCGCGGACGCTACCCCTGATGCCTTCAGTCGCGGTAGTCATCACATTCACGTTTGCTGCCGCCTCTTCGGTTGCTGCGGCAACCGAGGTCATATTTGCGCTCATCTGTTGGGTAGCGGCGGCTACGGCATTGGCACGCTGCGCTGAGTCGGTGGATTCGGCCTCAATCTGTACTGAAACCTCCGCCAGGGTATGGGATGAGTTAGACAGACTTGTACTGTTGTGGCGAACATCGTGAACGAGGGTCCGGACGCTGGTGAAAAAAGAATGCATAAATGCATTCAGTTCACTGAACTCATCCCGGACTACGGTTCGAAAAACTTCTCTGCACTGGCTGCATGAAGAATATTTGCCACTAATTATCATCTGGCATTGCAGGTTTTCGGCAGTCGACCCCGCCTCCTCCCAGCAGTATCCTGTTTGGTCATACATCGAACAACTTTTATTGTCGCAATGGGTGATCTTTGAGCAGTTGACCGGAGCGATTTGTGCAGTTTCGAAATCGGAGGTCAGATCGCCCTGACTTGCCGATTGGAGCATGCTGGTTAAACGGACAATGGGCCGGTCGATCAAGCGGACGAAGAGGAAATAGACAAAAACCTGAATGGAGAGCAGGGCGATCAAACCTATGCCGGCTGAGAACAATGCCGACTTTCTGGCTGCGGCGAGAATCGGTCCTATTTCTTTACTGACCGCCAGTACGCCAACGCTCTGCCCGGAATAATCGATCAGACGGGAATAAGCCGTCAACCAAGCATGGCCTTTTTTTTGACTGTGCTGGATCGTGACATCCTTGTTTTGCAGCATACCTCGTAAAAAAGGATACTCGCTGTCGGCAAGTGCCAGGTCATCGGTTTGGGCTTGAAATTTGAATGCCTCGCCGTCGGGAACCACAATGGCTATCTCTTTGTTGATTGCCGCTTTTATCTGCCGCAGCAGGCTGTCGTCGATTGGTACGCCGAATTCCACGGAGCCGACATGTTTTTTATTGAGAAACAGTACCGGTACCACGGCGCGAATGGATATTCCGGTCACACCGGCCTCAATGCCGACGGCGTCCTGTTGGGTTTGGTTGACCGATACCACTGTTTTTCGAAAACCGGAAAGATCGTCACCAAACTTTTCCGGATTCTGCAGACGCAGAAAAGATATTGCCGGAGGCAGATGAAAATGAAACACATTAAGATCGATGATTTTTTTCAGCTCCGTATAAAGCGGTGCGGCCACGTCAAGCAGCATTTCGCGGCCCTGGTACATGACATTATCTTGTATCGAGGGCATCCCCGCCACTGTGTGGGCAAGCAAACGCAGCTGTTCCGGTTTCTCTTTAGTCAACGTCGTGAGCACCTGATCGGCAGCGGTTTTCAATGCCTCTGCCTGATCCGTCTCGACGCTTTGCATGGTTGAGCGATAAGCTAAAAATGATGGAACAACAATCATAACGGTAATCAACAGTCCCAGAGTCGTGAGTAACTTTGTTTTGACCTTGCGGGGAATGAGTTTTTGCAAATGGGCCAGCATATTTGTCCTCTTTTTTGTCAGGATATCCGGCTGCTGAATTGTGCAGCGCACCGAGGTGCGCCTGATGATTCCGGCAGCGTACGATTTTGTTACGTAACAATAAAAAGGATACACCAGCGACTGGTTGACAATCAAATAATTTTAACTGGCTCTCAGGATCTGCCAATTTATTAACCGTACTCATCTGAGATCAATGGTTTTTTCTGGCGATAAAATCAACCATAAGCTGCAGGACCACGGCCTGAGCTTCTATATGCGGCACATGGGCACATTCGCTGACCATCTCCACCCGCGCAAGCCCGGAGGTTTGCGCAGCGATCCGGGTGGCATGAGCTGGCGCGGCATACTGATCGTCAGTCCCCTGGATGACTAAGAGCGGGGCCTTAATACTTGGCAGAAGGTATTCTATGTTCCAGGATGAAAACCAGTCCGCTAACCATGTCCCGGACCAGGCGTGGTAAAGAGTGTCGGTTTTATCGCCATGATATTTTGTAAGACCTTTCAGCTTGCCCCTGGCCCATGCCTCATTTGCCGTTTTTATTCCGGTAAGAGTCATCTCTTCGACAAATATATGGGCCGCTTCCGTTATAATACCCTGAAGGAGGGGAGGTCGCTGTGCCCCGAAGATGAGGCTGATACTGCCACCATCCGAATGGCCGATCAGAAAATACGGTGTTTTCGGAATAATCCTGTTCAGCAGCTGCGGCAGCTCACAGAGGGCGTAGTCGTGCAGATAATGAATGGTTCGTTTATGGATGAGTGGAGAAGATTGTCCGTAGCCCAGCCGATCATACATCAGGCCGGGGCAGCCGGTAGCGGCGCATAATTTTGCCGGGAAATCGCCCCACATCGCGGTACATCCCAGCCCTTCGTGCAAAAATACCAGATAGGGCAGCGCGCGGGTGCCGTCAATGAGCAGGTAGTAGAGCCGGTGGGACGGGTCTGCTTGCTGGGTATATTGCGTAAGGTATGGCATTATTTCCCTTGGGAGGCAGAGCAATTGAGCATTTTCGATCTCCAAAAAAATAACCAAATTTGTAGACAAAAAACAAGCAATACAATAGATTCATGAGGCTACGGCAAAGTTTGACAAATTTATTCCATCGGTTTCCATGGATCATATGGCAGCTGGAAGATAATCTCATAGAAATTTTGTAATAGTTCGCTGGAACGTAGTCGGTGACCGTAAAACATGGATTTGTAAACGTTCAACCATTGCTCCAGCTTCGTTCAAGCAGGCCTCCGAACTATAGTTGGCTATGTGAGGCGGCCCGATCGGACGAAGACGGGGTGCTGGTGAACGTTTAGAAAATTTTAATTCTAGATGGCGCAGTAAAAAGCCATGCAGGGAGAGCAATGAGTTGCAACAAGTATGGAGGGGAATCTCATCCTCTCATCAATAAAGACGAATGCAAAGGCTGCGGCAGGTGTATTGACGCCTGCCCCAAGGAGTGCCTGCGCTTGGCAACGAAGATGAACGGCAAGGGGTATATCCCTGCAGAATATATAGGAGAAGGATGTACCGGGTGCGGTATATGCTTCTATAATTGTCCGGAGCCCTACGCCATCGAGGTGTACAAAAAGGACAAGGAGTAATCGCTGATGAGAAAATTCATTAAAGGAAATGAGGCCGTTACCGTCGGTGCCCTGTATGCCGGATGCGAGATATATTTCGGCTATCCGATCACCCCGGCCAGTGAAATCGCCCATTCCGCTGCCCTGCTTTTCCCGCAAAGAGGCAAGGTTTTTTTGCAGGCGGAGTGCGAGACCGGCGCGATAAATATGATTTACGGCTCGGCCAGCAGCGGCAGAATGTCGATGACCGCCTCCTCTGGACCGGGTATGAGCCTGATGTGCGAGGGCATCTCCTATCTGGCAGGTGCGCAGTTGCCGGCGGTGATTGTCGATGTGCAGAGGGCCGGTCCGGGCCTGGGCAATATCGGCCCGGAGCAGGGCGATTACAACCAGGCGGTGAAAGGCGGTGGGCACGGCAATTATAAGGCCATCGTCCTGGCACCTTCGTCGGTCCAGGAGATGTGCGATTTGACCATCAAGGCCTTTGAACTCGCCTTTAAATACCGCAATCCGGCGATCGTTTTAACCGATGCGGTACTGGGCCAGGTGATGGAATCGCTGGAGATACCCGAGCATCCTTTCACTCCTGCGGATGTAAGCGAGTGGGCGGTTCAGGCCGACAAAAAGACCCGGAAAAATCTTATTTCCTCCATCTATCTGCAAAACGATCTGCAGGAAAAACACAACTGGCTGCTTGATGCCAAATATGCCTCGATGAGTGTCGATGCAGCCTGGAAAAACTATCGCACCGACGATGCCGAAATAATTCTTACCGGCTATGGCTCCTGTGCAAGGATTGCCCGCTCGGCAGTCGATGCCCTGCGGGCCGATGGCATCAAGGCCGGCTTATTCAGACCACTGACACTTTTTCCGTTTCCCCAGGAAGAGCTGCGTAAAGTTACGAAGGGCAGGAAAATACTGGTGGTCGAGCTGAGCAACGGCCAGTATCGGGATGATGTGCTGTTGCATCTTGATCGAAAAGAATATGTCCCCGTGGAACTCATCAATCGGATGGGCGGGATGCTGGTGACGACACAGGAAGTTGCGGCAGCGGCTAAAAAGATGATGGAGGCAGTCGAATGTTAAAAAAAGCGGCAGGATTTTACGAGCACTTCGAGCGAAAAGACGGCAGCAAGACCAAAGCCACGCACTATTGTGCCGGATGTGGCCACGGAATCATCCATAAGCTGATTGCCGAGGTGGTGGCCGACTTTGGCCTGCAGGATGATACGGTTTTTATTTCCCCGGTCGGCTGCGGCGCTTTTTGTTACTACTATTTTGACTGCGGCAATGTCGCCGCCCCGCACGGCAGGGCTTCGGCGGTGGCGACGGGGCTGTCGAGGTCGCTCCCCGGGAAGGTGGTTATTGCCTATCAGGGGGATGGCGACTTGGGTGCGATTGGTTTTAACAACGCTTTCCAGGCGGCCAATCGCGGGGAGAATTTTGTCTGTTTCTTCGTCAATAACGCTATTTACGGCATGACCGGCGGCCAGATGGCCCCGACCACCCTGGCTGACCAGAAGACGGCCACCTCGCCTGCCGGCCGGGATGTCGTAAAAGATGGTTATCCCCTCAAGGTCTGTGAGGTCTTCAACCAGCTGGAAGCTCCGGTTTTCATCGAACGGGTCTCGGTTGCCGATACCAAAAGAATTCTTAAGGCGAAAAAAGCGATTCGTAAGGCTATTGAAATTCAAAAAGAAGGCAAGGGCTATGCCTTTGTCGAAATCCTTTCCCCCTGTCCGACTAATATGAAGGTGAGCGCGGTTGCCGCAGCCCAGTTTACCATTGACGCGATGGAGAAAACCTACCCCTTAGGCAACTTTCGCGATCGGAGCGAAGAGGCAGCGCCATCCGCCCGTAACATTCCGATTAAGGAACTGGCCGAGCTGGTTGTCGCCAGTAGTGTCGAGCATGCGGACGCGAGCGGTTTCGCCGAAAAAGAATTCAAATTTTGCGGTTTTGGCGGCCAGGGTATCCTCAGCCTCGGACTGGTGCTGGCCCATGCCGGCAACGACACCGGTAAAAATGTCTCCTGGTTTCCAAGCTATGGTCCGGAACAGCGGGGTGGCACCGCCTCCTGCTCGGTGGTCCTCAGTGGCGGGGAGATCGGCTCGCCCACCGTCGATCAACCGGACGTGCTGGTGGCGATGAACCAGCCGTCGCTGGAAAAATTTGCGCCGACGGTAAAAGATGGCGGGGTTATCATCTATGATGCGCAAATTCCGGTAGAGTTTGATCTGCCCAAAAATGTGACCGCCTATGCCTTTCCGGCGGCGGAAATCGCCACCGCCAAGGGAGTGGCCAAGGCGGCCAATACCGCGATTTTAGGCTCCCTCATCGCTCTTGATCTGATTGGCCTGCCGGAAGATGCCCTGTTGTGCGCCTTAAAAGACAGTTTTGCAGACAAACCGAAGTTAATTCCCAAAAACATGGAAATAGTCGAAGCGGCAAAGGCCTGGATGCAGGCACATCTGGACGGGTAAAAACGACACCTCATCAGTTATGGAGCGGCAATATGAGCGATGCAGCAAAAATAGGTAAGAGAATCCAAACATTCAGGGAAAAACTGAATATGAATATCGACGACCTGGCCACCCGGACCAGCTTGCCGGTAAGCCTTATCGAAGATATTGAAAGCGGGATTATTTCTCCTGCTTTGGGGGTCATGGTTAAATTGTCCCGAGCCCTGGGACAAAGAGTCGGTACCTTTATGGATGACCAGGTCGCCAAAGATCCGGTTATCACCAGATCCGTCAAGCGTGAAGAGGGCGTGGCCACCCATAAGGGCAAGGCCCAGGGACATTATCGTTATCATGCTCTTGGTGCCGGCAAAGCCGACCGGCACATGGAACCGTTCTTCATTAAAATTTCGTCGTCGGACGAGCGAGAAAAATCTTCCCATGAAGGAGAAGAGTTCGTCCTGGTCGTTGCCGGCGAGGTCGAGCTGCAATATGGCAACGATACCCATGTGTTGAAAGAAGGCGATACGATGTATTATAATTCTCTCGTTCCCCACTGTGTCAGTGCGATTGGTGGTGATGCACAGATATATGCTGTAATTTTTACGTTGTAGTGGGAGATGATTATGCCAAGAAATGAAATTGTCAGGGAGATCACTCTGGGCCGGATTTTACAGGAAACAGTGGACAGGTATCCCGATGAGGATGCGGTCGCCTATGTCGACAGGGAATATAAACAGACCTGGCGGGAATTTTCCGATACCGTCGACACCATGGCCAAAGGCTTGATGGCCATGGGCATCAAGAAGGGAGAAAAAGTAGCGGTATGGGCGACGAATGTACCGCACTGGGTTGCCCTGCAGTTTGCCACGGCCCGCATTGGTGCAATACTTTTGACTATAAACACCAACTATCGGTCCGAAGAAATCAATTATGTCCTGCAGCAGTCCGACTGTGAAAATATATTTATTATTAACGGACTGCGCGACGCGAATTATCTGGAAATACTCTATGAGCTGATCCCAGAACTGAAAACCCATCCACGGGGGGCTCTGCGATCAAGCAGGTATCCCTCTTTGCGGAGGGTGTTCTTTCTTGGCCCGGAAAAACACCGTGGCCTGTATTCGATGTCGGAAGTGATGTCCCTGGCCGTCGCCACCAGCGAGGTCGAATATCAGGAGCGGCAGGATTCGCTTGATCCGCATGATGTGATCAACATGCAGTACACCTCGGGTACTACCGGCTTTCCCAAAGGGGTAATGCTCACCCATGTGAATATCGGCAACAACGGCTACTGGCTGGGTGCCGGACAGAATTTCAGTCATCATGATCGGATCTGCATTCCGGTGCCGCTTTTTCACTGCTTCGGTTGTGTGCTCGGGGTGCTGGCCTGTGTCAATCACGGGGCGACGATGGTCTTTGTCGAGACCTACGAGCCTGTCGATGTGATGATGTCCATTGAGATGGAGAAATGCACCGGGGTATATGGCGTGCCGACTATGTTTATCGCTATGATGGACCATAAGCTTTTCAAGAAATTCGATTTTAGCTCACTGCGTACCGGCATCATGGCCGGTTCTCCCTGTCCGGTAAAAAGCATGAACGACTGTATCGAAAAGATGAATATGCGCGAGGTAACCATCGTCTTCGGCCTGACCGAGGCCTCTCCCGGAATGACCCAAACCATGTACAATGAACCATCGATAAAGAAAAAGTGTGAGACGGTCGGCAAGGCTATGCCCGGCATTGAGGTTAAAATTGTTGATGCAAAGACTGGGCAAGACCTGCCGCCTGGTCAGCATGGGGAAGTGGTCTGCCGCGGTTACAATATAATGCAGGGCTACTATAAAATGGCGGAGGCAACGGCCGAGGCGGTTGATAAAGATGGTTTTCTCCATTCCGGCGATATCGGCGTCATGGATGAAGACGGCTATTTTGCCATTACCGGACGGATCAAGGATATGATCATCCGTGGCGGAGAGAATATTTATCCGAAGGAAATCGAGGATTTTCTCCATCATATGCAAGGCGTACAGGATGTCCAGGTGGTCGGTGTCCCCAGCAAAAAATACGGGGAGCAACCAGGGGCATTTGTCATTCCCTATCCTGATGCCGATATTTCGCCGCAGGATGTCATTGATTTCTGCCAGGGCAAAATAGCCTGGTTCAAGACTCCCAAGTTTGTGCATTTCCTCGAGACATTTCCGCTTACCGCAAGCGGGAAAGTGATGAAAATTAAACTTCGCGAACAATCGGCTGAACTATGGCCGGACGTTTAAGAGACGCTGCTAAAGGAGAGAATATGCCAGGTAAAAACCTGAAGATCGGCGAACGGATCAGGGCGCTGAGAAAAGCAAAGAATATGTCCTTGGCCGAACTGGCCGAACAGTCGGGAATTGCCGAAGAAACCTTGTACAGCATCGAGGGCCATCTGGTCTCTCCCCCGCTCGGAAATCTGGTCAGTCTAGCGAGGGTTTTTGAGATTTCGATGGGCGATTTTTTTAGTGATAATGGCGACGCCCCCTCCTGCATTGTCAGAAAAGACGATAGAAAAAAAGTGTCTCGTTTCAATTCCACTGACGGCAAGGGCGGCGGATACAGTTATGAGTCTCTCGGCCACCACAAAAAAAATCGGCATATGGAGCCGTTCCTGGTCACCCTTACGCCCTCGAAATCAGGACACGCCGAACCCAATCAACATATCGGCGAGGAGATTCTTTTTGTCCTGGAAGGTCAGGTTGAAGTGAAGCTGCTGGATAAGATCGAGATCCTCAACCCTGGGGATTCAATCTATTACGATTCGACCATGCCCCATGTCGTCTGCTGCCATGGCAAAGAACCGGCAACGATGCTTGCCGTTATTTATGCCAAAGACGAAATGGTCATATTATGATGGACTCGTAAAAGGCCCGATCTCCTTCGTTGTAGCCTTGTATATCAAACTTTTTGCAGAGCCCATCCAGAGAGAAGGCTGAGTGACCTTTTACGAACTTGGAAAAGCGAGCCTCTAGAGTCTGTCGAATTATAGCCATTTTTTCTCAGATCGAGGCGAACTCGAAAAAATCACCGGAGGTATATAGTTAATATCCGAGGATAATTTTTTCAAGTTTAACGAAGAGATGCGGGAAAGGGCAAAATCCGACAGGCTCCAAGACCAAACAACAAGAGATCCGCTTTTGGCTTGTAGCGCCTAGCCTATCGGCATGACCCAGTTGAAAGGGTCGGCTGTCTTGCCGTATTGGAGGTCCATCAGGCTTTTAAAAAGTTTTGCCGAAAGTGGGCCAACGCTGCCATCGCCAATGGTGATTTCTTTACCATTGAACTTGATATTGCCGACGGGGGAGATAACGGCCGCGGTTCCAGAGCCAAAAACTTCTTTCAGTGTCCCCGCTGCATGGGCGGCATAAATTTCATCAATACTGATTTTTCTTTCAACAACTTTGACCCCCCAGGATCTGGCCAGTTTTATGACCGAATCCCGCGTTACTCCGGCCAGGATACTTCTGTTGAGCTGGGGAGTAATCAGTTCATCGCCGACGACGAAGAAAATGTTCATCGAACCAACTTCTTCAATATACTTCAACTCGACCCCGTCAAGCCATAACACCTGGGTATACCCGTCTTGATTGGCCAGATGAGTTGCATACAGGCTGGCGGCGTAGTTGCCGGCTGTTTTTGCCTGACCGACCCCACCTCGCACCGCCCGAACATACTCTGTTGTGACCCAGATTTTTACCGGATTGAATCCTTCCGGATAATATGCGCCGACCGGAGAGAGGATGATAAAAAAACGGTAGGTATTTGATGATCGGAGCCCGATATAGGGATCGGTAGCAATGATCGTCGGTCGAATATAGATTGAGGTTCCCGTTGCTCTGGGTGCCCAGTCTTTTTCAATTTTCAGCAGTTTGATAAGTGCTTCAAGAATAAATGGTTCATCGAGTTCAGGCATACACAGTCGATGGCCTGATTCATTGAGACGGTGTAAATTATCCTTGGGGCGGAAAAGTTGAATGTCCCCCACATCAGTCCGGTAGGCCTTTAATCCTTCGAATATTGCCTGGCCATAATGTAGAACCATAGTCGCAGGATCCATGGCAATCGGGCCATACGGCTCAATACGTGGATTATGCCAGCCTAGTTCGGGGGTGTAATCCATGTTGAACATATAATCGGTAAAGATGGTGCCAAACCCAAGGGCAGAATCCTGAGGGTGCTTTTTCAAGGCATCGGCCCTGGTAAATGAGATGTCCACGGTGACCTCAATAGGTTGGGGTTAGAGAGAGTGATTTTACATGATGGAGTATACCCATAGTTTTCAGTTTTTATCAACGTGAGTGATAAATGACTTCGGTTACCCCTCCTCCCAGAGTCCGGCGACGGTATATGGTGAGCCGGGAGATGCAAAAAAAGAGCCGTCGACAAAACGGTAGCCTTGTTCGAGCCGTTCTATGGCCTGCATGTCGGTAGCCTCGAGGGTAAAGTCGACAGCCTGAAAATTTTCCTGCAGTCTTGCCGCATTTGTCGACTTGGGAATGACCACGGTGCCTCGAGACAGTCCCCAGGCGAGCAGCACCTGCGCCGGTGTCATCCGGCGTCGCGTAGCGATATCAACAATAATCGGCTGGGTCAGAAGCGATGGTTCGTGAACTTTTTTAAGGGCTGCCGGGCGATCCCCGGAGCCAAGCGGCGAATAGGCGGTAAGCAGCACGTTGTTTTCTTCGCAGTAGTCGAACATCTTTTGCTGTTGCAGCAAGGGATGCAGTTCAATCTGGTTCATCAACGGCTGGACGAATGCCTGGCTTTTCAGCTCGATCAAACGGGGCAGATTGAAATTGCATACCCCGATAAACCGGCACAGGCCCTTCTTGACCATCTTCTCCATGACCTGCCAGGTCTCGATGATCGGAATGGCCGCAGGAGCAAGAAATTCTTCCGGCTTTTTGGGGAACATAACGTTTGCCTGAAAATGGATCGGCCAGTGGATCAGATAAAGATCTAAGTAATCAAGTTGGAGATCTTTGAGTGTTCTTTCCAGCGCCGGCTGCACATGCTTTTGGGCATGGGCGTTATTCCACAGTTTGGAAGTTATCCACAGTTCTTCTCTTTTTACCGCGCCGCCCAGGGCGTCGGCAAGCGCGGTGCCTATTTCTGTCTGGTTCTGGTAAATGGAGGCGCAATCGATATGCCGATAACCAATGTCAATGGCCGTAGAAACTGCCTTGGCTACCTCTCCGGGAGTTGACTTCCAGGTGCCCAGGCCAAGGGCGGGTATTGTCTCGGTATTGTTAACGGGCAGATATTTCATCGGTTCCTCCGTCTGGATAAATTTTAGGGTGATAGCAGGCAACCATACAGCCGTCGATCTCGTGCAGTTCGGGGGGGGTGCCACGGCAGATCTCGGTCATCGACGGGCAGCGGGGATGGAAGGTACAGCCGGAAGGCGGGGCGATCGGCGACGGCAATTCGCCTTTGAGCACGATTCTTTCCTTGGTTCGAAAAGGATCGGCCACCGGCGTTGCCGAAAGCAGGGCCCGGGTGTAGGGATGGTGCGGTTTGCCGAACAGGGTATCCCTGCTGCCGGATTCGATCGGTTTCCCTAAGTACATGACCATCACATCATCGGCAATATGTTTGACCACCGACAGGTCGTGACTGATAAACATATAGGCCAGATCAAACTGTTCCTGCAGGTTGGCGATAAGATTGAGGATCTGGGCCTGAATCGACACGTCGAGAGCGGAAACGGGCTCATCGAGCACGACGATCTCCGGATTGAGCATCAGGGCCCTGGCCACGGCGATCCGCTGGCGCTGCCCGCCGGAAAACATATGCGGGTAGCGATCATAGTATTCGGGACGGAGGCCGACGAGACCGATTATCTGCAACGCGGCTTCACGTCGCTCTTTTTTATTCATTTTGGTGTTGACCAGTAGCGGTTCTTCCAGAGCGTGACCGATTTTCTGGCGCGGGTTCAGCGAGCCGTAGGGATCTTGAAAGACAATCTGCACCTGCTTATGCAGGCTTCCGAGCACTCTTTTGTCGGCGGTGATAACGTTGGTCCCGGTGATGTTCAGTTCGCCGGAGGTCGGTTTTTCAATCATCGTAATCAACCGGGCTAAAGTAGACTTGCCGCAGCCGGATTCGCCGACAACCGCTAAGGTTTTTCCTTTGACGAGCTTAAAACTTGCACCATCCAAAGCCTTAAGAACTGCCGGCTTCTGAAAGTTCCCGCGGTCGACTTTATAATGTCGAGTGAGGTTCTTCGCCGTGAGAACAACATCACCTTTCATGCGCTGACCTCCTCGGGATAATTGGTCGGAATGCCTTCGGCCAGCGGATAGTGACAAAGGGCACGACCAAACGCCGTCGATGCGGCAAGCGGCGGGGTTGTGCGGCATAACTCGGTTGCGTAACGACAACGGGGTGAAAACAGGCAACCCACGGGTTTATCGAATTGACCGGGAACGACTCCGGCAATGGACGGCAGCAGCCTGGAGTTCGATCTTTCCGGCAGGGAATTGAGTAATGCCTGGGTATAGGGGTGGTGCGGATCGGCAAACAGGCCCTTGACCGGCTGTTTTTCCACTTGCTGCCCGGCATACTGCACCGCGACTCGTTCCGCGGTCTCGGCCACGACGCCCATATCATGGGTTATCAGTACCAGTGACATGCCTTGTTCTTTTTGCAGCTTGAGCAGCAGATCGAGAATCTGGGCCTGGATGGTTACATCAAGTGCCGTCGTCGGTTCGTCGGCAATCAGCAGGCGGGGGTTGCACGAAATCGCCATGGCAATCATCACCCGCTGGTTCATTCCGCCGGAAAGCTGGTGGGGAAAGGCAGATAGTCGTTTTTGCGGTTCCGGGATGCCGACCAGATCGAGCAGTTCAATGGCCCTTTTCTTGCGCTCGGCTCGGTTCATTCTGAGGTGGATCTTCAGGGTTTCGGTCAACTGAAAACCGACGGTAAAGCAGGGATTGAGGCTGGACATCGGTTCTTGAAAGATCATTGCCATCTGGGAGCCGATGATCTTGCGCAGCTCGGTCTTATTGATGGTTTTCAGGTCTTTGCCGGCAAAGCGAAGAGTATCGGCGTTGATGGTCGCGGTCCAGGGCAAGAGTCCCATCAAGGCCAGCATCGACACCGATTTGCCGGAGCCGGATTCGCCGACGATGGAGACGATTTCACCGGGTTTAATATTCAGCGAGACTCGGTCAACCGCAGTGAACTCGCCACCCGCGGTTTTAAAGCTCACGCTGAGATTGTCAATTTCAAGTAATGGCATGGTGCGGCTATGATCGTTTGAGTTTCGGATCGAGGGCGTCACGCAGGCCGTCGCCCATCAGGTTGATTGCCAGTACGGTGGTCAAAATGGCCACACCGGGGAAGGTGACCACCCACCAGGCCCTCAAAATAAATTCCCGTGCTTCAGCTAGCATGGTGCCCCATTCCGGCGTCGGCGGCTGGGCACCCATGCCGAGAAAGCCGAGGGCTGCGGCATCGAGGATGGCAGTTGAAAAACTAAGCGCTGCCTGGACGATAAGCGGTGCCATGCAGTTGGGCAGGATGGTAATAAACATCAGCCGCAGGGAACGGACGCCGATAACCTGCGCGGCGGTCACATAGTCCTTGGTCATCTCCGACATCACCGCCGCCCGCGTCAGCCGGACATAATGCGGCTGCTGCACAATGGCAATGGCAATCATGGCATTGATCAGGCTGGGCCCGAGGATGGCGACCAGCACCAGGGCCAGCAGCAGGCTGGGGAAGGCTAGGACAACATCCATAATGCGCATGATGAAAGTGTCCACTCGGCCGCGAAAAAAACCGGCCAGAAGGCCAAGGATGACACCGACCACCAGAGAGATTGACACGACGATGCAGCCGATAAACAGCGAGTAGCGGGAACCGTGAATAAGCCGAGACAGCATATCGCGGCCGATTGCATCGGTACCTAGCAAAAACTTTGTGCTGCCGCCACTCTCCCAGAAGGGTGGTTGCAGAAGAGCATCTCGGAATTGCTGGTTGGGGGCATGGGGAGCGATGAAATCGGCAAAGACGGCGATCAGAATGACGCAAACGAAGAAAAACAGGCCCATCACTGCGCCGCGATTCTCCTTGAAATAGGACCAGAATTCAGCGAGCTCGGCGCTAAAGCCGGTTGGTCGGTCATCAATTATTTCAACTGCGTCCTGCATGGTTGTTTCGGTCATGTTCCACTCATAAAAAGTAAAATTGGCGATTAATCGGTATGGCGTATCTGCGGGTTGATTAGACCGTAAAGCAGATCAACCGCCAGATTGACGAACATAACGATTGCCGCAATCAGCAGCAGTCCGCCCTGCACCGCCGAATAGTCGCGCCGGAAAATTGAGTCGACCATCCATTTGCCGATGCCCGGCCAGGAAAAGATGGTTTCGGTCAGGATTGCCCCGGCAAACAGCACACCGACCTGCAGGCCGATCACGGTAATGACCGGAATCATCGCGTTGCGCAGGGCATGCAGGCCAATGACTCTTTGCGGGCCAAGCCCCTTGGCACGCGCGGTTCGAACATAATCTTCGCTCAAAACCTCCAGCATGGCCGAGCGGGTCTGCCGGGCAATCACCGCCAGAGGAATGGTGCCGAGGACGATGGCGGGAAGAATAAGATGAGAAATCGCCGAGGAAAAGGCACCATCCTGACCCGAAAGCAGGCTGTCGATGAGCATAAAACCGGTGACCGGTTCGAAGTAGTAAAGAAAGGAGATACGCCCGGAGACCGGAGTCCAGCCAAGAATCCCGGAAAAAAAGATAATGAGCAACAGGCCCCACCAGAAAATCGGCATCGAATAGCCGACCAGGGCACTGCTCATTACCGTATGGTCGAAAACGGAGCCTCGACGAGTGGCGGCGATCATCCCCGCCGGCAGGCCGAAGAAAACGGCAATGAGCATCGCAAATAAAGAGAGTTCCGCAGTCGCTGGAAACAGGGTCATGAATTCATTGAGTACCGGCTTTCTTGTGATAATTGAGGTACCGAAATCGCCACTGACCAGTTGTTTCAGATAGTGGCCATATTGCAAGATGATTGGTTTGTCGTATCCGAATTGAGCCATCAGTGCGGCGTGTCTCTGCTCGCTCATACCACGTTCGCCGGCCATCAGCAGCACCGGATCCCCGGGCAACATTCGGATAAAGATAAAGGCAACCAAAGTGACGCCAAAAAAAGTGGGGAGAATAACGCCCAGTTTTTTAAGAAAATAAAGAAACATATTTCGGTTCCCTGAATGGAAATCGGCAGAAAAAAGGCCGGGAAATTAGTACTTCCCGGCCCAAGACGGCGTCGCCTACTTCAGGTCAACTCCGTAGAAAACATTGCCGCCGAAAGGATCGATGCGGAAGTCGACGACTTCCTTTCGGACCGGTTGAAAGACCACTGAATGGGCAATAGTTGCCCAGGGAGCCTGTTCTTTGAAAACGACCTGTGCCTCTTTATAAAGCTTGGTACGTTCGCCGATGTCGGAGACAATTTTTGCTTTCTGAATCAGGTCTTCAAATGGTTTATAGCACCATTGCGCACGGTTGGCACCGCCAACACCATCACAGCCGAGCAGTACGGCCAGGAAATTGTCCGGGTCACCATTGTCGCCGGTCCAGCCAAGGAGAACCGCTCCGTCGCGGTTTTCATCTTTGGAACGTTTGAGATATTCACCCCACTCATAGGAGACGATTTCCGCTTTTACGCCGACTTTGGCAAAATCAGCCTGGAGCATCTCAGCCATTCGTCTGGCATTGGGGTTATACGGACGCTGTACCGGCATGGCCCAGATGTTCATGGTCAGATCGGTGACACCTTCTTCAGCGAGCATTTTTTTGGCGGCAGCCGGATCATATGGATCATCGACCACGGCATCGTTATACGACCAGATAGTCGGGGGGATCGGATTCTTGGCAATTTTCCCGGCGCCCTGGAAGACGGCGTCGATAATGGCCTGCTTGTTGATGGCCATATTCAGGGCCTTACGGACCTTCACGTTATCAAAAGGAGCCATCTTGGTATTATAGGCCATATACCCGACATTAAGACCTTCTTTTTCCAAAAGATTGATATCACTGTCTTTTTTCATCGCGTCCAGATCTGCCGGATTAGGATACGGCATAACATGACATTCGCCGGCCTTTAGTTTCTGATAGCGAACAGAGGCATCGGGGGTAATGGCGAATACCAGGTTATCAATGGGAGCCTTGCCGGCCCAATAGTCGGGATTAGCTTTATAGCGGATAACTGCATCTTTTTGATACGCCACCAGCTGGAAAGGACCAGTGCCCACCGGTTCGAAATCGATAACTTCCGGTGTGCCCGCTTTCATCATGTTGTCGGCGTATTCCGCGGAGAAGATTGACGCAAAATCCATCGCCAGGTTGGCGATAAACGGTGCATCAGGACGGTTGAGGACAAACTTTACGGTATAGTCGTCAACCTTAACGACATCTTTTAATAAGTCAGGCATCGACATGCTGTTGAAATACTCATAGGAAGCGTTGCCAACTTTATAGTAGGGGTGGTTTTTGTCGAACTGTCGCATAAAAGTGAAAATGACGTCATCAGCGTTAAAGTCACGGGTCGGCGTAAAATTTTTGGTGGTATGAAATTTTACGCCCTTACGCAGATGAAAGGTATATTCCTTACCGTCATCAGAGATGTCCCATTTGGTCGCAAGACCCGGTCCGACTTCGGTCGTGCCTCTCTTGAATTCCGAGAGTTTGTTGAAAATTTGCCGGGAAGAGGCATCAAAGGTCGTTCCTGCCGTGTAGAAAGCAGGATTAAATCCTTCCGGACTCCCCTCAGAACAGAACACCAGGGTTTTTGGTGCGGCACCGGCGCTCATCGACGCCAGCAACAAGGTCGCCCCACAGAAAGCAGCAAGCAGAGTTTTTGTTTTTCTCATCTTTTTGATCTCCTTTTTTTATGGTAACAGACCCGCCTTATGGGTCTGCGTTTGCAGAACATTTCTTACCGAGCAATATTGTATACTATATCGGCATCATCTGCATGGTTTATGTTCCTAAATGTCCACCAGTACTCCACCTTCATCCGATCAGGATCACTCACATAGTTTTTGCTATAGTTCGGAGGCCTGCTTGAACGAACCTGGAGCACTGGTCTAACGTTTACAAATTCGGGTATTACGTACGGTTGCCTGCTGCTTGCCGTTGAACTGTTTATGTCATGTTAGACCACCTGGAAAACGGGTTGGTGACCAGGTTGGCATTATAATATCTGCTGTCGTCGGTGACCTCCTTGCCGATCCATGACGGTTTGGCAAAGCTCTGGCCCTCATATTCCAGCTCAATCTCAGCAAAGACAAGGCCTTCGTTGTCACCTTTAAATTCATCTACTTCCCAGATAAAGCCGGCAAATTCAATCTTGTAGCGGATTTTTTCAATAAGTGGTTTACGGCAGAGTTGCTGCAGCATCTCCCGGGCATCTGAAAAAGGAATGGCATATTCAAATTCCAGTCTGGTCGCGCCGATATTTGGCCCCTTAATGGTCAGAATGCCGCGATCATTGATGGTTCGTACCCGGACCGTTCGGCCTTTTTCGGCGTTGAGATATCCCTGGCAGTAAGGCTCGCCGGTAGCAAGCCGGCGCCAGTCGTCAGCGGTTATAAGGAATTTTTTCTCAATTTCTTGGCCCATAAGGATCTCCTGATCAAGGGGGAGTGGAAGTTCTTCCGGCCAGCTCGATGGCTGAAAAATTCAAGGTGCTATGGACGGTAAGCAACGGAAAAAGAAGGGCAATGGCAAAAATATTGACGAGGGGAATCATGCTGATCAATGCGGGAAAAACGCCCAGACGGAAGGCGGAACTGCTGTGCCTGCGCAGCCAGCGTAGTTTTCTGCCAAGGGACCAGTGTCGGCGCGAGGCCGGATAATCGACAAACAGCAGCGCTGAATAGTAGGTATAGAGCAAAAAAACGGCTGCCTGTCCGATGACGGGTATAAAATTGACAAAGAGGGCGGCAAAGGTCACGATAATACCTAAAAAGGCAATTTTTATGCCCTCGAAGATGTCGGCAAAAAAGCCAGCCATGGAAAAATTGTCGTCAACGTCGAAGTTTTTGCCGGCATACATCTTTTCGGCGGCGGTGCTGAGAAAGACATAGCCGGGAGTGGACAGGCTGTAGGCCACCAGAAAGGCGAGGTAAAAGGCGACTATTCGGGAGACGATAAGAAACAGCCAACTGCTCACCAGCCAGCCGCTGTACTTAAGCCAGCCGAGGATGGTGTCGGTTGCCGGAGCAGCCGTGGTGAAATTACCGGTGAGTTGATCGATAAAATCAACAGTGACCAGGTAGCCGATCCAGGTAAGGGAGATCGTTATTAAAAAAAGCAAAAAGCTCCAGCCGAAAAGCCGCTTGCGGCTGAAAATTAAGATGAAGGAGCGAGATAAGGGAATCCACTCAGGAGTTAAGCTGCGGGGAACATGAAGTTGCTTTTGCATTGTATAAGCTGGTATAACAAGGAGAATGTAAAGAAAGAAAGTATAGTGCCTTAATGTCTGTTGGGCGGGTAAAAGTATAGATCTTTTTTACTCGCTGTAAAGGTTTCCTGGCTGCTGATCCCATATTTTCATGTCATGAATGTAAAGCGCAAAAAAGAGCCTCGCCCGGTTTTCGTTTGTCGTGAGTGCGGCCATCAGAGCGGTAAATGGCTGGGGCGTTGCCCCGAGTGCGGGGAGTGGGAAAGCCTGGTCGAGGAAATAGAGAAGGTGCGGACTCCAGGGGGCGGCACCGGAGCACAGCCGGAACCGCTTTATCTTGCTCCCGACGGCGATGAAGAAAGGATAAGCACTCACATGGAGGAACTCGACCGGGTTCTCGGGGGCGGGATTGTGCCTGGGTCGGTCGTCCTCATCGGCGGCGAGCCGGGGATCGGTAAATCGACCCTTCTGCTGCACCTGCTCGCGGCAATTGCCGAGGACGGCAGCAAGGTTCTTTATGTCTCCGGCGAGGAGTCGGCCCGGCAGATTAAAATGCGCGCCAGGCGCCTTGGCGCTATCCATCCGGATCAATTCTTAGCTACCGAAAGTGTGGTTGAGCATATCATTGCCATGACCTGTGCCATGCGTCCCAGACTTCTGGCCGTTGATTCCATTCAGACTTTGAGTTGTACTGATGTGTCTTCGTCGCCGGGTTCGGTCACCCAGGTGCGTGAGTCGGCTTATAGACTGCTGGGTATGGCCAAGAAAGAGAATATTCCGGTGGTCCTGGTCGGCCATGTCACGAAAGATGGGGCAATCGCCGGACCAAAGGTGCTCGAGCATATGGTCGATACCGTGCTCTACTTTGAAGGGGACCGCAGTCATGCTTTTCGGATTCTGCGCACGGTGAAGAATCGTTTTGGCTCCACCAACGAGATCGGCGTCTTTGAGATGAAGGAAGAAGGGCTGGTCCAGGTCAGCAATCCGTCGGAGATCCTGCTCGCCGAACGGCCGTTAAACGAGCCCGGCTCCGTCGTGCTGCCCAGTGTTGAAGGAACCAGGCCGATTCTGGTGGAGGTGCAGGCGCTGGTCAGCCCGACCAACCTAGGTACCGCCAGACGAACGGCAATCGGTGCCGATCCGCAGCGTTTGTCTCTGCTCTGCGCGGTGCTTGAGAAAAAAGCCGGCCTGGATATGTATGGCCATGATATATTCCTAAATATAGCGGGAGGGATGCGTATTGATGAGCCGGCGCTTGATTTGGGGGTTATCTGTGCGCTCGCCTCAAGCCTTTTGGAAAAACCGATTCCCTCGACTACGGTGGTGTGTGGCGAAGTAGGCCTGGCCGGGGAAGTTCGTGCCATAGGGCATGTCGACGTGCGGATTCGCGAGGCCCAGCGCCTGGGATTTCGTCGATTCGTGCTGCCGAAAAGCAATAAGGAACGCATAACCTGGAAGCCGGTCATCGAATTAATTGGTGTTGCCGGCCTCCAGGACCTTTTACATGTTGTATTTGATTAAACATTTCGCTTAAAATCAACAGAGATGGTGTCATAAAAATACTTCATTGTAACCACCGTAAGGGCACACCTGTGTGTGCCCTTCGAAAATTTGCCGAAAAAATGGGTACACATTGGCGCGCCTATACCGAGCAATTCTGAAATGCATGTTTTTAAAAACCATCAACATTAATCAAGGAGCTGCCTTATGTCCGATGCACATCAACACGATCATCATGAAGATAATTCCGTCAATGTAAAAGTGGCCTTGTTCTTTGTCGCCGTTCTGCTGGCGATCACCTTTATCGGTTGGATAAATTGAGCCGGAGTGTAACTTCCCGTAACACAATGGGGATTGGGATTCAAGCTAAGGTAGCATCGGATTTATCCAGAGTTACTCCCGAAAGAGAAGTTGTTATTCTGATGACCGATATGGTCGGTTATGCCCGAAAATCCTCCGGGATGACCCCGGAGGAAATCCGCGACTTTCTCATCGATTACCATGGCAGTATCCATAGTATCATTTGCCGGGATGAAAATATTCCTTTTGAAATCGAGCCTTCTGCCGGCGACGGTTGCCTGGTGGTCTTTGACAAACGGCCGGGGGAAAATCGCGCCGGAATCTGCAGCCGTGCCCTGGCAACGGCAATTCGGATGGCCGAAGCGATCGCCGACGGCAGTCTGGCTCCGACCAGAATGGGCATTCTGCTGGGGCCGATAACCGAGGCGCAACTGGGCGCCAGGATGGCCAAATTCGGGGCAAGTTTCGCCGTAGCCAATCGTCTTGAGGAACTCTGCGGCCATTTTGCCACCGATCTGCTGATGGATCGGGAAGTTGCCCGGTATCAGAAGGGTTTTGACAAGTATCTAGTGACTATTGCCAAGATCAGTCTGACCAGTGTGCGGCATCCAATGAATATTTTTACTCTCTATAAAACAGGCATACAAAACTGTCCCGCCCATGTGGACGAAGCCGGATTGGGCAAATTTATGCGGATGAAAAATGAGGCTATGGAATTCTTCAGCGGTAACTTACTGCTTGGGGTTGAGCCCGATTTTCCACGGGTTCGGGAAGAACTTCTTATGGCCCAGAAGTATTTCAAGGAATTGACCGGTACCGAAGATGGAGCAACAGAGCGAATTCTTGAGTATATCCGTGAGACACCTTTCCCGGCTGATGATTTTGACCAGAGGGGCATGAAATTATTGGAAAAGAAGCGGGATTCTCTTGGTGAACGTTTGTTTCATCTGTCAAAAGAGCTGCTTCGGGCCATGAATCCTGATTTTTACCACGCCCTGGTGGTTGATACAGCATGGGAGCGATATTTTAAGCTCGAATGGTGCAAAAAGGGTGACACTATAATCGAAATAAACAGTGTTCCCGACGGTATTTATTACCTGGATACCGGAACGGTACTGGCTTTTAACGGCGAGGGAGAATTGCTTGCCACCATGGCCGCCGGATCGATCTTTGGGGAGATGGCCTATTTCGGTAAAGAACAAAAACGTACCGCCACTGTAACCGCCAAAACGGATGTGGTCTTACGTAGAATATCTACTGAGGATTTTAAAACGCTGCCGGTGATAGTTGAGATATTTAAGCGTATTGCCCTGGCGCGGCAACGGGAAATTGCCGAGAATCTCCACCATCCCAAGGATATCGCTGTATCGTGATAGAGGCGTATCTTCCGCCTGACGTCGGAAGTGATGGACACCCGACGGAAGATACGACGAAAATGAAGTGACTATTTAGCCGTCAGCACCACATAAGTGGAATAATTGCCGGAACGGACCCGCAACAGAACTTTGCTGTCCGATTTTGATTGCTGCAAAATGGCGTCGAGATCTTTCATGCTGCTCACCTGCTGCCGGTTCACCTCTTCCACCAGTTGCCCAGGCTTCAGCCCTGCTGTTTCCGCGGCGCTACCCTTTGCAACGTCACTGATAATCAGGCCGCTCTGAATGCCGTATTCAAATTTCCGGGCCAGCTCCGGCGTCAGTTCCTGCAGGGACAGTCCATATTGCTCAAGGGAACCATCGCTGCCGAAGCCTTGTCCACCCTTGCTGAAGTCGGATGGCTGCTCGCCGATGGAAACCTGAATTTTCTTTTCTCGCCCATCACGCATGATATCGAGCATGGCTTTGGTTTTTGGCTGGAGCATCGCTACTCGATTGCGTAGATCAGATACATCTTTGAGTTCAACGCCGTCCATGCGAAGGATGACATCTCCCTGCTGCAGTCCCGCGGCACTAGCTGGGGAATCTTTTTGTACTTCGCTGATCAGGATACCGCCGGTCTGCTTCAGGCCAAATGATTCGGCCAGCTCTTTGGTTACATTCTGAATAGCCACACCGAGCCATCCGCGTATTACTTTCCCCTGTTTCTGCAACTGCCCTTCAACGGATTTGACCATATTGATCGGAATAGCGAAGCCGATGCCCATATAGCCGCCGGTCCGTGAAAAAAGGGCGGTATTGATGCCCACCGCTTCTCCCCGGCCATTAATCAACGGGCCGCCGCTGTTGCCTGGATTGATAGCTGCATCGGTCTGGATGAAGTTCTCATATTCGCTGATCCCGACACTGGAGCGACCGGTTGCACTGACAACGCCGACGGTCACCGTCTGGCTCAGACCAAAAGGGTTGCCGATGGCAATAACCCACTCGCCGGCTTCAAGATTGGAGGAATCGCCCAGGGGCAGTACCGGTAGATTTTCCGGATCGGAAATCTTGATCAGCGCCACATCGGTCTGGGGGTCGGTTCCGATCACCTTGGCGTCAAAATCGCGGTTATCGGCAAGGGTCACTTTGATGCTGTCGGCGCCGTCTACCACATGGTTATTGGTCAGGATAAATCCGTCTTTACTGATGATAAATCCGGATCCCTGGCCCTGTTGCTTGTACTCCTGGGGTTGCTGGTGACGGAACTGGGGACCAAAAAATTGTTCGAAAAAAGGATTGTTAAACATATCCTCAGGTCCCATTCCCCCGCGGCTGCTCGTAGTCGTTTTTTCCACTTTGATATTGACCACCGCCGGTTTTGCCTGCTTCACCACATTGACAAAAGCCTTGGACGTCTTGTCGAGGATAGCCAAATCCTCGCTGGTGTAGTTCTGGGCGATACTCCTCGTGGCGATGAGTGCCATACAGACCGTCAGGATTGATATAATCCTGACAAGTGGTAGTGACATTGTTTTTGTGTTCATCCGCGTTCTCCTTTAATAAATACCGAAAATAAGTAATGTTAGCAGTCTATCGGATTATAGATCCGAAAGACTCTAGACGAATCCGCCCGTTCTGTTAACGGAGGTAATGAAAAGACGAAGCAGTTCTTTGCCTGTGAGGGGTACTGTAAACGTGAACCAAAAACCGTCAAGAAAGATTACCGAAATGTAATTATGGCAGGCATTAGATGAGTCCGGCTCCCATATGACAGTATGGGAGCCGGAAAAGGGAGGTGTGGGGGCGTATTTGTCAGCTACGGATCATGTCGGCGATCTGGAAGGCGACCTCCAGGCTTTGTTCCGCGTTGAGCCGGGGATCGCAGCTGGTCATATAGTTTTCGGCGAGTTCTTCGTCGATGATGTTATGGGCGCCGCCGGTACACTCGGTAACATTGTTGCCGGTCATCTCCAGATGGACGCCGCCGGGGATGGTGCCTTCCGACCAGTGGGTCTCGAAAAAGCAGGTGATCTCAGACAATATGTCATTGAAATTTCTGGTCTTATGCCCGGATTTAGCGGTGTAGGTGTTGGCATGCATGGGGTCGCAGCTCCAGACAATATTAAAGCCCTCTTTTTTCATTTCCCGCAGCAGTGGCGGCAGGGCTTTTTCTACCTGTTTCATCCCCAGTCGCGTGATTATCGTCAGTCTGCCCGGATCGTTATCAGGATTGAGAGCGGTAAAGATTCGTTTGACGTCATCGATGTCATAGGTCGGGCCGAGTTTTAAGCCGATCGGATTATGGACGCCGCGCAGAAATTCGATATGGGCTCCGTCGATCTGTCGCGTCCTTTCGCCGATCCACAACATATGCGCGGAACAGTCGTACCAGTCGCCGGTGATGCTGTCCATGCGGGTCAAGGCTTCTTCGTACTGGAGAAGCAGCGCTTCATGGGAGGTGAATAGTTCCGTCTGGTGAATTTGCGGGGCTTCCGAAGAAATGCCGATGGTCTCCATGAATCTGATCGCATGGCTGATTTGTTTTGCCAGACGATCATAGGACCGTCCCATCGGCGACTGGGCGACAAATTCCTGATTCCATGCCTGCACCCGCTGTAAAGAGCCAAATCCGCCGCGGGTAAAGGCGCGCAGCAGATTGAGGGTCGAAGCGGCCATATTATACCCCTTCAACATGTATTTGGGATTCGGGTTACGCGATTCCGGCGTGAATTCGGCCGAGTTGACCATATCACCTCGGTAGGATGGCAGCTCCACTCCGTCGATAGTCTCCATATCGGAGGAACGTGGTTTAGCAAACTGTCCGGCAATCCTGCCGACCTTGATCACCGGCTTGCCACCGGCGTAGGTAAGCACTACCGCCATCTGCAGCAGTACTTTCAAGGTTTCCCGGATATTCGGTGCGGTCACCTGGGCAAAGTTTTCCGAGCAGTCGCCGCCCTGGAGGAGAAAAGCATCCCCGGTTACTGCCTTGGCCAGTTGCTTTTTGAGAGAACGAATCTCACCGGCAAAGACCAGAGGCGGCAACAGGGATAAATTGGCCAAAACTTTGTCAACGGCCCTTTGTTCGGGCCAGGTGGGTTGCTGCAGGGCGGTAAACTTGTGCCAGCTTGATTTTGTCCAGTTTTTTTGAAGGGTTGGCGTCATTTTTTCCTCGGAGTTCTGATTGCATTATTCTTGGTTGGGTAACGGGGCACAAATAACTTCTAGTAGCAGCACCTCTCAACATCAAAAGCATTAAGAATGCGTAATTCCTGCTCTCGGCGTTTGGCTTCAGGCGGTGGATGGAATACCAGGTTTTCGGCCATTTTTAGAAGACTATCCCGATCAGGAATGGAGTCTAATCCATAACCAAGAATCCTGCCACTTCTAGTATCTAAAAGTTCGGCGTCGCGACCATTGGTGACCACGGCAAGGGGCAGGCAGTAGTCGCTATTGATAACTCGGGCAGCGGCTATTGCCGACCGCTCCCTGCTGACCAGGGAACCTGGTCCATAGCGGACGATCAGATATTGCCTATCGGCAATGACCACAGTCAATTCGATGGTCGAGACCACAAAACCTCCGGCGAACAGGGTTTCGATCTTTATTCTCGGTTGCAGCTGCTCCCGGTCATAGCCCTTTTCTTCCACCATGAGACGAGTCAGTTCCTGACGAATCCGTTCGTCGTCGGTGTCGGTCAGTACCTCACCGGTCAGATAGTCCCTCAGCGTTCCATAGATAAGGTGATGCGGTTTTTCGACAGGCATAATCTCTCGCAGTTGATGGCGTCGTAAAAGCTCTTTATCTTCGTTATTGAATAAACAATTAACAATTCCCATGACTTTTACAAGTCAGCCCGGTCGAGCCTTACTTTTTTTCGGTAATTGCGGATGCCTGTTTTTGTTCGAGCACGGCGATATTCGGGTTCCAGTCCAGCCATGCCTGCTCGGGTTTATCATGGAGGATAAAATGGTGGCCGGATACCATCGCTGATCCCGTCTGACCGTTATCCGGTGTTGCGAGAGCTATCCCGCCGCGCATGACCGCTTCAAAGGAGGCCGTGGATACGGTGACGCCGGAAAAAAGTCCTCCCTCGAGCCTGGCACCGCTGACATTCCAGAATCGGGTATTTTTCCAGATGATCGCGCTGTACTGTTTGGCAATAGAAACAAAAACCATCACCTTCTGAAAGGTTGGAGAGAGCTCATAACCCGTCACCTGACCAATCTGGACCTGCCGGTAATAGATCGGAGAGCCGATACTGAGGGAGCCGAGATGCTTCGTCTCCAGCACGATTCCCAGGCCGTCACGTTCGGCGATTTCGGTATGTGGGGGCTTTGGCTGCACAGAGAAGGTACGGATGAGTGGGCCGTTGCCCTGGAGGATATTCAGGTAGGAGCCGAAAAAGATACTCGGCAGGTTTTTGATCCCGGAGAGACTCACTTCCGCCTGCTCCACCCAGATTAAAGTGCCGGACCTAAAGAGGGGCACGGCATTCTTGTCGATGCGGACTGTGCCGTCAATCGTCTGCAGATCTTCCGTCAGTGTCAGTTGAGTGATCTGACCGATTTCGATTCCTTTATATTTGACTGGTGCGCCCTCCTTCAGACCGTAATTGTCTTTGAGGATGACACGCAATTTTACCTTGTCGGCCTGCAGGGCTTCCTGCTGACTGGCATAGAGTGGATAGAGTTTGGTTGTGGCCAGCGGTGCTCCGTCAGAGACGTTAATGCTGCCGATTCCGCCGGCGAGGATCGACTGGAGTGATCCGGTTTCTATGTTGAGGCCGGCCAGTCCGCCGGAGAGCTTTACGCCGCCGGCATTGTAGAATCTGGTTTTATCATGGAGAAGGTGTTTATACTCATTGTAAACAATACATTCGATCACCACGCCCCGCTTATCGGAAGACAGGCGGAAATCTTCAATTTCACCGATTTTTATATTCTTATGCAGGATCGGTGCGCCGATAGACAGCGATTCGGCCTCTTCAGAGAAAAGCAAAAAGTGTTTGCCATTCGGCTGCAGGGAGGGAATTTGGGCAATGGCATCCTTTTTGCTGCTATACAGAGGGAACTGAAAACCTTCCTCGGGAACTCGATCGGGTTCTCTTATTAGCTTCTCCGGGGTAATAAAGCTAACTCCGCCGCGGAGCAGGTTAGCCACAGGTCCGGTCGAGACCTGGAGGCCCTGCTCAAGGCTTGCGTTAATTTCTAAACCGGAATGGATCCAGAAGACACTCTTTTTGCTGAGTAGGTGCAGATATTCCTGATAGATAAACAAATCGGTCTGTATATTTCCGGCAGTTTTATCCAAATCGACAGCCACGACTTCACCTACCTGAATGTTTTTGAAATAGACGGGGGATTTGGCCGACAGGTTGATGGGATCACTGGATGCAAGAATAAAGGATCGCCCTGGACGTAAAGGAGTTTGCGGCGGCGGTTCAGGCAGGATATCAAAGGTGTCTTTAAAGGCTCCATCGCCCGGCTGAAAAGTGATATGCGCTCCGGAAAAAAACGAACCAAGATTATCTATTCCCGCCGCGGAAATCTCCGGTTTCACCAGCCAGAAGCGGGTATGCTCGCGGAGAATAAGTTCTGCTCTCGGGTCAAGGAGGATATGTGCCGTGACTGTCCTCTCTGGATCGTTATTAATTTGAATGTCCTGGACAAATCCCGCTTCCAGGCCACGATACATGACTTTGGTAGATTCTTCGACGATATCCTCACCCGAGGACAGGGTTAAGGTCATCGGGATGCCATAATCGGCCGAGGCGAGATCAGGATATAAAGAAAAAACCTCGCCGTTTTGGGCCACCGGGGTGTCCTGCAGTTGTTCCGGGGTGTACAGCAGGATGCCGCCCCGTAAAAGCGATGCGAGGGATTCGACGTGGATCTTTACATTGGGCAGTTTACCACTGATCTGGATGCCGCTGGCATTACAGAAACGACTGCCGGTTCGCACCAGATGGGAAAACTCGGGTTTGATAAACAGATCAATCTCGACACTTTCGTCCTCAACGAGCCGATAGGACTGGACTTCACCGATTTCAATATTGCGGTAATAAACGCCGGTTCCGGTCTGGATCGAGCCGAGCATGTCGGTGGTCAGCTGCAGGTGCAGTCCGGGAGTTTCCGGCGAGACCGGAGGGGAAGAAGCGAGGCCGTCGAATTCCCGTCGGGCTTTGTTCGAGGTGCCGATCTGAATGCCGATATAGCTGCCGGACAAAATAGTGTCGAGGCCCTGGACCGAACTTGCCGACAATTGCGGTCGAACTATCCAGAACAGAGTATCTTCCACCAGATGACTTACCACATTCTGGTCCATTTTGGCAACGGCTTTGACCTGCTGATTGTCCAGGTCGGGCAGGACCTTGGTGACCAGACCGACCGGAATGCCCCTGGCCATGATCTGGGTTTTGCCGGGGACGATGCCGGTTGCATCTTTAAAAGAAATAGTTATTTCCACCCCGGCGTCTTTGTAGCTGGTATAGATAAGCCAGCCGCAGATGCACAGGGCAATAATGGGCAGGGTCCAGATTATGGAAATACCGCGATTTCTAACAACAACAGGTTTATCGGTCATAGTCTGTTTCCAGAGAGTTTTTTAAAAGTTGTCCCTGCCGACTTTTGGCGGCGGATTGCATCTATCCCACATGATGCGTGGGTCAAAGGTGATGACCGCAAACATGGTCGAGGCGACAACAATGCAGAAATAGGTGGCAGCCGGTGCCACATGGATAGAGGTGAAAAAGCCGAAATTGACCAGCACCGAAAGCAGGGCGATGACAAAAATATCAAGCATCGACCATCTGCCGATAAAGGTGATAAAGCGAAACATCTTCGCCCTCTGTCTGAGCAATTTCAGGCCGCATGGTCGGGTGGAGAGCAGCAGGATGCTCAGGCCGAGTATTTTGAAAATGGGCACCAGAACGGACGCGGTAAAAATGACCAGGCCGATAAAGTAGGAATCGTGGTGAAAAAAATAGATGATCCCGTCCATGATTGTTGATCGACTCGGTACCCCAAGGAAATCGACCCGCATAATCGGCAGCAGGTTGGCTGGAGCCAGAAAAATTGCCGAGGTAAGGACCAGCGCCCAGGTCTTGGAGATGCTCGATGGATTCCTTATATGCAGCGTCTCCCCGCAGCGGGGGCATCCTTTGCCTTCACGTTCGGCGGGTGACACTTTAAGGCAGATATGGCATTGGCAGAAGCCCTGTGAAGCGGCGGTGACCACTGGCAGAGTGTCGATTGTCACAGAGAGCGGATCATGGTGGGCGAACGGAACTGTATTTTTCTGCCCTTTATCCTCAATAGCCTCCCAGAAAAAATCAGTATCGATTGCGGCAGCGATGGCGATCGTCAGTAAAACCAGGCCGGAAAAACAGAAGATCCCGGTATTGTAAGAGATATCAGTGCTGTTGCCCATTTTGATAACGGTGATCATGATGCCGAGCAGATAGACCTCAACCATCGCCCATTCCTGCAGATGCAGATACGCTCTGAAAAGCTTGGCCAGATACCGCGGATATCTGTGCCGATAGAGCTGAAGGGAAATGATGAAGACGGAACCAAGGAGCACCAGGGGAAAGATGACCGCTGAGAGCAAGACCATAAATGCGACCAGGTAATAGCCGTTTTGATAGAAATTGATGATGGAATCAATAATATTGGCCGAATCGCTGAAACCAAATGATTCCATAGTCATAAGCGGCAAAAGCATGGCCGGTGGATACATCAGCAAACCGGCAATACTGAGGGCCAGAGCTTTGATAATGGAATCGCTGTTTCTCTTGCTTATAGTCTTGCCGCAACGTGGACAGAGAACGGAGTGTCCCGGTGGAGCCTCGGTCTTTGGCATAAGCAGATCACAGTCGGGACAGGCGGTAAGATGATTGAGGGTATGAGAATCAGGATGCACTGCAGACCTTTTATTGTTACAAAAGATTGGATGAGTTTGGTATTGCAGTATAGTAATGTGAAGTCGAACGTTTGTCATATGAAAAACTATTATTACCCGGTATTTGGGTGCACCGTGCAAGATGAGGGAATTAATGCGGGATGTGATTGGACGGCCGTCTAAAAATAAATGGCTGAAGATAACTATCGAAACTGATCCTATTCTGGTGGCATCGATCAGCGATTATCTGGTTGGCGTATATGGCGCGGGGGTAGAAACCGGTGCCAGGGATGAAATCTCTTATGGGACGGTGAATGCCTATATCCAGGAAGTCAATCTATTGCCCGCCGAGGTTGCCGACATTGTCGGCACGGTGTCGTCCTGGCTTGACGAGTTGGCCGAAATTTTCCGGGTGAGAAAACCCATTCTTTCTTCCACCACGATTGACGAAGAGGATTGGGGCAAGAGCTGGAAAAAACATTTTACCCCCTTTGCCATCGTACCCGGACTGGTTATCGCCCCGACCTGGCAGGAGTATCGACCGGCCGCCGGGGAGGCGGTTATCGTCATGGATCCGGGTATGGCTTTTGGTACCGGACACCATGCGACAACTTCTCTTTCGGTGCACTTTATCCGGCGCATCCTGGCCGAAAGTCCCGGCCGGCGACTGCTGGATGTGGGGACAGGCACCGGTATTCTGGGCATGGCGGCATTGTTGTCCGGTGCAGCGGAAGTTTTGGCCATAGATAACGATCCCGAGGCGGTTGCAGCGGCGCAGCAGAATGTGCGGTACAATGGTTTGCAGGATAAGATGCGGGTAAGCTCGGCACCGCTTGCTTCACTGCAGGAACCTTTTGAGATAGTGGTTGCCAATATAGTCCATGATGCTCTGATTGGCATGGCGGGCGACCTCAGCCGCTTGACTGTAGACGGCGGAACTCTGATTCTCTCGGGTATTCTGGCCGGCGAGCAGGCGGAGAACATTATCGGGGTCTTTACCGCCCGCGGTTTGCACCTGACGGGCCGGAACACCGAGCAAGAGTGGGAGGCGTTGTGCTTTATGAAGCGGTGCCTGGAGTCTGCATCGGGGTGAGCTGGTAATCGGTATCGAAGATGATCCCGACCCCACCTGCTTCTTTGCGGATGACGATGCCGTTGGCGACGACCCAAATGTTGTGGTCGGTGAGTCGGCGCAGACTTTCCATGGAGAGGATGAAACGCAGCCTTTTCAGATCGGCGAGGCTGACATAAAACTCGATTTTAACCTTGGTCGCCATGGGGAATTCGTGGTCGGTCTGCAAAAATGCTCCACCGGAGCTGATATTTGCCGCCACCGTATCAATCACCGTGGATTGATCTTCGGTGTGTCGGTAGGAAATTTTGGCTTGCAGGTTGAGAGAGAATCGTTGCTGTTCTCTTCGTTCAATGGGCATAATGATTCCTCGTTACCGGATGAGAGCATGAGACCGTACCATCTGGCTCCCATGCGCTGCATGAAAAGCAGAAAACTATTTTCTTATACTTACGAAATCAACGAAAATTTGTCAATTTCAACAGTGGCATACAAAATATATATCAAAATATACTGAGAGCAGATGCGACGTTTTTTTTTCGATCCGACTGAACGGGACGGTGACCGGGTTTTTCTCTCGGCCGAGGAATCGCACCATATCACTAAAGTTTTGCGCCTGAAATCCGGTGACATCATCGAAGTTCTTGATGGTCTGGGGGCAATATTCAAGGCGGTCATCATCGAGGTGGGGCGGCGGGTTGAGGCACAGATCGAAGAAATTATGGCCCGGGAGGTAGGAGTTGGTACACCGATCCAGGTATGGCAGGCGATACTCAAAGGAGACAAGATGGATTGGGTGGTCCAGAAGTGTACCGAGCTGGGCGTTAACCGGATTATCCCCTTTCAGAGTTCCAGATGTCAGGGCAGACTGGATGAGTTGCAAAGCCGCAAGAAACATCAGCGCTGGCAGCGTATCGGCCTTGAGGCCTGCAAACAGTGTCGGCGTCTGCATGGTATCGACATTGCAGTGCCGACCGACTACGCCGAGTTGCTTGGAAAAAATTCCGCAGATAAGCCTCTGCGGCTGTTGTTCTGGGAAGAGGAAAAAACAACACGTCTTAAGGATATTTCCGGTATTGACCAGGCTGGCTCCCTTGATCTTATGCTTGGCCCGGAAGGAGGCTTTACGGGTGAGGAAGTAGAGTTGGCACGGCTTGCCGGCTGGCGCACGGTCAGTCTTGGCGAGCGGATACTCCGGGCAGAAACGGCAACGCTCAGTGCCGTTTCCATAGTCCAGTTTCTGGCAGGTAAGCTATAATGCAAGAAGAACTGTCTCGCGCCGCTATCTTACAATCATCATCCGGGCCGATTAACCTCGAACAGGCGAAAGCTGGCGGCCATCAGATTATCGATGTCCGTTCGTCAGAGGAATATCTGGCTGGATCTATTCCCGGCGCGCTCAATATCCCACTGTTTGATGCTGACGAGCGCAGTGTTATCGGGACTCTTTACCGGCATGGCGGGCATGAACAGGCAGTCGACAAAGGTTTTTCCTATGCCCAAAAAAAAATAACTGAGTTGCTCGCCGCTTTTCGCCCCTTTTACACACAAAATATCGCCGTTTTCTGTGCTCGGGGTGGGATGCGTTCGCGGTCGGTGGTCAACCTGCTGGTGCAATCGGGTTATAAAGCCTTCCAGTTGACGGGAGGGTATAAAAAATACCGCCAGGATGTCCTGAACTGTCTGGACAATTTTCAGCCCAAGCTGATCATCATCCACGGCCTGACCGGCACGGGAAAAACCCGCATCCTGCAGCAACTGACGCCATCGATCGACCTGGAAGATCTGGCCGGCCACCGCAGCTCTCTTTTTGGTGGTCTTGATAAAGTGCCGAGCAACCAGCGAACCTTTGAAAGCCGGCTGGCCGAGGTTATCGCCCTTTTGGCTGAAGAGCCATATTTCATCGAAGGAGAAAGTCGTAAGATAGGTCGGGTCTTTATCCCGCAGCAACTGGCGGCGGCTATGCAAAATGGTTTGCTGGTGAAGGTGCATTGTTCCCTGGAAACGAGGATCAGGCGCATTATAGACGATTACCCGGTGACCGATGAGGCAATGCGCAGCCAGATCGGGGCCATCCTGAAATCCTTGAAACAGAAGATGGGTGCTCTCCAGGTGGAGACCATGTGCCAACTCCTCAGAATGGGCGATTTGCCTGAACTGGTCCGTATTCTCCTGGTTGAATATTACGACAAAAGATATAGCAAGGGCATGGCCGGCTATCGCTATGTGCTGGAGCTCTCTTCAGAAAATATCGACCAGGCGGCCAGTCAACTGAGCCAGTTTCGGCGCAATTTGCGCTGACTTCGTTGTTTCCTTTCCCTGTTGCCCCTCACTTAACAGACTTTCTATTGCTTCAACTGAGTGAATGAGTGAGTTGTTGGGTGGGATAAGGTGATAATCGATTTGCTGACGAAAAATTGTTTCAACTTTTCGGCCATTAAAACGTATCCACTTTCGCTCAGATGAGTATCGTTTGGGTAGTATAGATCAACAATTTTGTTGATATTTTCTTGAAATGAAGTCAGCAGGTCCGGGGTGTTTACGCCTGCCAAAATTAATGCTTTGGTAATATTCACCCGTTTTCGTGCTGCTACATTTTTATCGCCTGAAAGACACCCCTGATAAACGGACAGTTTGTCTGGGACAACGATCAAAATAAATGTTTTTCCCTGCTCTGCCAATACCCTTTGGATCTGCAACGCTTTTGCAATAGCCCGATCCTGGGCTTCACGACCCCAACGCAACTTATCTTCATCATATGCGTAGTAAAGGATCCGATCATTACGGTGATTTGAAAATTCTGCGCACTGGCCGATAAGTGGTGCATTGATAACCATGCCACGTAGGGCGGTATCTGGGTTTAAGCTCATTTTTAATGTGTTCAATACAACACGGAAAGTGTGTTTTATATGAAAATCAGGGGGCCATGTTTTACGAGTCGCAGCAGTTGTTGCGGCGGACATCTCAAAAGGAACAGGGGAGTTGCCTGTTTTAAATGTGGATTGTTTGCCAAAGTGATTTAAGAAATCTCTCTCTACGCTTTCAATGATGATGGTTTTTGCTGATGTCTGGGTCAGGGCGTATTCAATCCAGCTGTCAATTTCTCCTATTGACGATCTCGTACTGAAGGTGAGAATTTTTTTATTCAATTGAGTTGCTAAAACGGATTGCCACACATTTCTTTTTGAAAACGAATCGCCTAAAACAAGAAAATCAGGATCAGTAAGGAACTTTCCGTTACTATAAAGATTAATAACCGGCTGTGCGACATTCCATCCGAAATCATTCTCTGCGTAATTGCCAATAGTGGTTAAATCTCCGCTATCTCCGTTAATTGGCTCTAAGTGAAAACTTAGAGCTGCAGATAGTCCAAGTACAATACAAACAGTAACCGCAAAAAAGACAAGATAACATCGCATGATCAAAACCTGAAATAAAGGAATTCGCTAACCTTGGAAAGGTTATCGATGCACAGGACGAACAGGATGCCCAGGGCGATGGCATGTGTTCTGATTGGTCGCCAGGTAAGAAAACCTATAAGGCGACCGTGCGAAACGGGTGCAGGCGGTTTTACTCCAACCATATCCTCCCAGGTTGGTTTGTAGTTCACGAGTATTTGCCGCACGTTGGGGAAGAGCCAGACCAATACAAGGCCGATGGCAACAGCACGCAATGCCGGACCTGTGGGAAAGAGCGAGGCAGTTGCCACGCCGTCGTATATCACATCCAAATGCGGGATTTTTTCCAGCAGTGGTGTTAATCTGCCTTCCAGTGATCCAGGCAAGGACACTCCATTTACCCCTGCCATGCCAGACAGGAGCGACCAGGCTGAAGTAAAGCTATCCGCCCGGAAGAATACCCATGCTACCACCACCGCGAAGAAGGTGAGCAGCCCAGCAGAGAGTCTGGCGAAGCGCCCGCCAACTCCCCATCCCAGGCGCGTTTTAAATGTCCGCCAGGCGTGATTGATCATCAAATACAGCCCGTGTAATCCACCCCAGACGATAAATGTCCAGCCAGCGCCATGCCACAAGCCGCCGAGCAGCATGGTGGCCATAAGGTTGGCGTAGCGCCGCGTCTGGCCTTTGCGGTTGCCACCTAAGGGAAAGTAGAGGTAGTCGCGCAGAAAGGCGGACAATGTCATGTGCCAGCGTCGCCAGAAATCGATGATGTTGGTGGCTTTATATGGAGAATCAAAATTCATGGGCAGGCGGATGTTAAACATCAGCGATAAGCCGATTGCCATGTCTGAGTAGCCGGAGAAGTCGAAGTAAAGTTGCAGGGTATAGGCCAGTGCCCCCATCCAGGATTCAAAGAGCATCAGCACTTGACCATCACGTACCACGTTATAAACCGGGGTGGCGATCTCCGCCATAGTGTCGGCGATCAAGACTTTTTTGGCCAGCCCCAGCACAAAGATGGTCAGACCAACGGCAACATGTTCGGTATTGATACGATACGTTGCCGGGTTGGCAAACTGCGGCATCATTTGTTTGTGGTGCAGTACTGGGCCGGCAATCAGGTGGGGGAAATAAGTAACGAACAGCAGGTAGTGAATAAAGTTGACTTCGCGGGCTATGCCACGATAGACATCGACCAAAAAGGCGATTTGGGTGAAGGTGAAGAAAGAAATACCCAACGGCAGGATGATGTCAAGAACTGGAATGTGATTACCGAAAAACTGGTTGGCGGAGGTGATGAAAAAGTTGGTGTATTTGAAGTAGCCAAGGAGGGTCAGATTAAGAGCGAGGGCGGCAACCAGCGTATGTTTGGCTTGCCTGCTGCTGGCGACGCGGCGCAGCCCTATCCAATAACCTGCGCCGTAGTTGAAGGCAATGGATGCGAGCAATAGTAATACAAAGCGGGAATCCCATACCGCGTAGAAGGTGAGCGATGCCAACCCCATCCACAGTGCAGCCAGGCGGTGGCTGGTTCGTCCTAAGAAAAACATGCCGAAGAATACAATCGGTAAAAACACAAAGATGAAGTTGTAGGAGTTAAATAGCATAGAGGGGAGTATTAATTATTCTAAAAAAGAGAACAGCTATGATGGAAGAACAGAATACAACAGCCATTTCCATTATGCACCCAGTATGTTGCGGGCTGGATGAACATAAAATGAAAATATCAGCTTGTATGTTCAAAGGCAGCAGGATGGCTGTCATTTTGTTTGCCGCATCACCCAATTGAGCTGAGTTACGGTTCCCCCTATATTGAATTCGTTGTTTTTTCTGCCTCGTCCTGAAAAATCCTTATTTACTCGTTTTTTCCCCGATTTTTTAGCGCATTTTTTGTTGCCTGGCGGTTGGACTTTTGCCGGCAACTTTGATAGCCTCTGAAGGAGAGTAATAAACATCGATCCACTTATAAAAGGATAAATCCATGAAAATGAAAGCTTCAATCGGCACTAAAATAAACAGTCTGGTTATCGGCAGCTTGTTATTGCTCGGCATCACGTGCATAGTTATCTCTTCTTATGCCCTGATAAATCGCGGCAACGAAGAAGTCGATGCCTATCGCGAGGCCATTATGGCTGAGAAAAAGGCCATGCTGACTTCGCTTGTCGGGACAATATTTACCATTGCCGAGCATAATTATGCCGAATCGCAGAAATCCCCGGAAAAGGTTGCGGAGTTGAAAGCCAATACTTTATCGACAATCAATGCTTTGCGATACGGCCAGGATGGTGCGGATTATTTCTATACTATGGATACGACTACCCGGACCATGCTCCAGCATCCGAAAGACAGTCTAATCGGCAAACCGGATACATTTTTCAAGGATCCCGACGGCAAGCTGCTGATAGTCTCACAGATGGATATTGCTCTCAAACAGGGGGACGGCTTTGATACCTATAAGTGGCCAAAACTTGGTGAAAAAGAACCGCAGCCAAAACTGACCTATGTAAAATATTTCAAAGATTGGGATATGATGATGGCCAGCGGCATCTATATAGACGATGTCGATAAGCTCCTGGCGATAAAAAAAGAGCAGATTCATACCGCCATCACGACGCAGATCTATCGACAGGGCGGAGTTTTTATCGCAATTATGGTTTTGTCTATCGCTGTAACCCATCTCATCGTGTCGCTGGGAATAGTCAAGCCTATACGCAACATAATCGCCATGTTGCAGGATATTGCTGAAGGCGAAGGCGATCTGTCCCGGCGGCTTATCGATCATTCCGGCGATGAGACGGAGGAAATGGCCAACTGGTTCAACCAGTTTGTCGAAAAAGTGCAGAATATCATCAAAGATGTCGCCGAAAATTCAATCGTCCTGCACGAGTCCTCCCTCTCGCTTACCGGGATCAGTCGACAGATGACCACCAATGCAACACAAACCTCCGACACGGCCAATACGGTTGCTGCGGCAAGTGAGGAAATGAGCGCCAATATGCATTCTGTGGCTGCGGCGATGGAAGAGGCGACAACTAATGTTGGTATGGTCGCTTCAGCAACTGAGGAAATGTCTTCGACAATTAACGAAATTGCTGAAAACACAGAAAAAGCACGACATATAACCACTGCTGCAGTAAGCAAAACCCAGAGTGCTTCGTCGCAGGTGGGAGAGCTGGGGCGGGCTGCCCGGGAAATCGGCAAGGTGGTGGAGACCATAACCGAAATTTCCAGCCAGGTAGACCTCCTGGCGCTGAATGCGACAATTGAAGCAGCACGGGCCGGAGATGCCGGCAAAGGCTTTGCCGTTGTCGCCGGTGAAATTAAAGAGCTGGCCCGGCAGACCGCCACGGCATCCGGTGAGATCAAAAACCGGGTGGAAGGGATTCAGACTAATACCGAAGGCACAGTCAGCGAGATAAACGATATCTCCGAGGTGGTGCATGAAATAAACACCATTGTCGCCACGATCGCCGCGGCGGTAGAAGAGCAGACGGCAACCACCAGGGAGATTGTCAGCAATGTCTCTCAGGCCTCTGCCGGCTTGATGGAAGTCAATGAGAATGTCGCACAGTGTTCTCAGGTGTCGAGTGAAATAGCCCGTGACATAAACGAGGTGACGAGCTCGGCCAATGATATATCGAACAGTTGTGCCGAGGTGGATACCAATGCGGGAGAGCTGGCCAGGCTGGCGGAACAGCTTAATGTGATGGTACAGAAATTTAAAGTCTGATGGATTTAAAGTCTGATGGAATCGTTATTCAGCCGGTTTACATACCTCTTCAATGCGCGAGGAGTCAACCCAGCCCTGTCGGTCCATTTCATCGGCGACATAGCTGAAATTGCCGTGACTTTTTTGCAGGTAGACCAGTCGGCCTTGGGGCAGGGTTCCGATCGAGGCTGATGAGGGAAATGGGGAAATGAGCATCTTCACATCCTCGGCTATGACTACGAAAGGATCGAAGTGCTTTGCGCCAAAGATCGTTCCGGCTGTGCCCAGGCTGAGGAGCACCAGGCAACAGGCACTCGCACTGAGAGTGAGCTGTCTGGAAAAACGGTATTTCATCAAGGCCGCCAGATACGAGGTAAAAAATACCAAGGCAAGCAGCACCAGAGTCGTCCATTGGTTGAGGCTTAAATAGCCAAAGAATCGCTCCACTCTTGATAATTCCTGCGGGAAAAGGCCATGTTCTTTTTTTATCAGCTCAAGGTTGCCGGTGATATCTGAATCGCCGGGGGCAAGACGCAGGGCCCGCTCATAATTGACAATGGCCTTGCCGGGCTGCCCTGACAATGCGTAGCTGTTCGCCAGGTTATAGAGGACTCCCGGGGCATAACCTGCGGTTTGGGTTATCTGTTCATATAATTTGATGGCCTGGTCGTAATTGCTGCGACTGTATGCCTCGTTTGCCTCGCTGAAGAGCTTCTCTTCCAGGCTTGCTGCCGACACCACGGTGGATACCAGCAGGATGATTAACAGCGGTACAGATAGGCAATATAATCCTCTGCCCTTCATTGGAGCTCCTCCAGCCTGGTTTTCAAGGTACCAATATACTCCTGCATTTTCCGGGGTGACAGGGATGCGCCGCCATAGGCAGCTGCATCCGCCGTTCTAAAGATTTCCACGAGATCAACATTTTCGGGCAGTCGACGGGTGATATCCGTCAGACTGAGAGCCGCCGGTTCAATATGCCACAATAATCCCAGTTGGTTCTGGATGGCTGTCTTCGCCAGGGCGAGAAACGATTGACTGTCACCAGCCGCCTGCGCCTGCTCGATCTTTTGCAGATCATCTTTTAACCGCAGTCGCTTCTGCCTCTGCCATTCAATTTCGGGATGGCTGGCCTTCTTCCGCCGGCGAAAAAGCAGTACGCCAAGTATTAGCATAAGGAGAGCTACAACGACGCATAGCAATACAAACCACCGTGCCTTGTACAGGGGAACGATATGTTGCTGATAGCTGCCGGTTTCCAGGTGCAGCGGTGCCAGCCTGCCATCACGAAGTGCAAGGGATGGGGCAGCCGCCGGTTCCGGTTGCGCAGCTGCCGTCGGGGCAACTGCCGGTGCGGCACCGGCGGGGGTTGAGGTCGCAGGTTTTTTGATATGAATGGCCGGCATTGTTGCTGTTTGAGTGATATATCGTTTTTGCTGCGGGTCGAAATAACTGAATGAAAGCTGCGGCATTTTGTTTGCCGTTGCGCTTTTGGCGACGATCGCCTGCTCAAATATCTTGGTTCCGGTATAACTGTTTCCCTGTTCGACAAACTTCGCGCTGGGCGAATAGGTTTTCCAGTCGGTAGATTCCGGAAATACCGGGGCTTCTACCCGATCAAAGTTGCCGGTTCCGGATATCTTCGTCGTCAGAGTTATCGGTTCACCAATCTCCACATCGGTCGGTGTCGCCTCCACCTGTAGCGCAAAATCACCGATGGCCCCGGTGAAATCAGCCGGTTGACCGGTTGTCGGCAGGGGCAGGACGGTAAAAACAACCTCGGGGCTGACTGAGACGATCGGCTTTCGTTCGGTTCTGCCAAAAAAATTGTCTATCGCGGAGTCGTTAAAAAATGAATCGTCAAAAAAGCCGCTGCCGCCAAAAGAAGAACGGGCTCGTCTTTTTTGAGGGATAAGAAGAGTCGCATCGAGAGTAAAGCTGATGGGATGTTCCCCGGCCTTTATGCCGGACAGACTGGTTTGCCACGTCAGCACATGGTACATCCGGCCTTTAACCGATTCCTCGGTCTGCTGCGGCTTGTCCGGCAATGGGGCCATGACAACACCGTCGCCGCGCAGGGTCGGCAATGAGTTGATATCGGCTCGATAGGCCTGGGTGAAATAGGCTTTGATGGTAAAGGGTACAAGCTCGCCGGGATAGTGACTGCCGGTCGGCGAAATGCGGATAAAGGCGATCTCTCCGCTATTCTTGCTGTCTGGGGTCGAATACCCGCTAGGCTGCTGCACCGATTGTCCTGCCTGGGTGACCGTAAAAGTCAGGGGCTGAGTGGTAGAGGACTCTCCTGCCGCGCTCACTGTAAAGGCGGGGATGGTATAGCTCCCTGGTTGATCAGCCTGGACAAGATAGGTATGGGAAACCGAGGATGAAAAATCGCCGTTCACTATGCTGAGACGGCTTGATGTGCCTTGTTTGCGCAGCTGGATATGGGTGATTTCCGGCAGGTCAAGATCAGCAGAGCGACTGGTGCCGGTAACGGTGACGGTCAGCCTTGCCGCTGTATCCTGGGGAAAGGATAAAGGGCTGAGCGAGGCCTCGACGCTCACCTCTGCAAAAGCCCGGAAAGCACCAAAAGTACTAAGCCCAAAGAGGCACAGTCCGAGAATGGCCAGGCAGATGAGCGCAGGCCGAAATATGCATGGTCGTTGTCGCATTACCAGTCGTTCTTCACGTCATTGTCAGTATTTGGACTGCTTGAGGGAACAAAATTAAGTTCACCTTCTTCATTTTTTAAGGCGTTGAGCAGGCTCACCGCCTCTTCCTTGGTCATCTTGCCTGTCGGCTGCTGTTTTTTCCGCGAAGTCGACTGTTCGGCTTTATTATCCTTGTTTTCCGGGGAGGGGTTTATTGGTTCGGGTTGGCTGTCTTGTCGCTTCTCATCTGCGCTTGCCGATGATTCTTCTTGTTGTTGTTCTTTATTGTCTTTTTTGTCCTGCGCTTGCTGCTGTTCAGCACCAGGTTGTTTTTTTTCCTGCTGCGCCGAATCGTCTTTTTTTTGCTCCGAACCCTCGCTTTGCTGCTGATCTTTTTGCTTCTGCTGCGCCTCGTTTTCCTGTTTATCCTTGTTATCCTGCTGCTTCTGTTGCTGCTGTTTTTTCAGCTCTTCGAGTTGTTTGGCAATGATCTGACGATTATGTTCGGCATCGGCGTCCTGTGGGTTAAGCTGTAAGGCTGAATCAAGTGAACTGAGCGCTTGCTGCCACTGGTCGATGGTTACTTTGGGGTCAGCCTGCTGCGCCTCCACACCCTTCTGGTAATAACTATTGCCTCGATTATAGTAGGCTTTTTTCTGCAGCTCAATATCGTCACTTTTCAGGGCCTTCGTAAATGCCTCGATCGCCTCGTCATACATATTGTTTTTAAAGGCGGCCGTGCCATAGTTATAGAGCAGTTGCGGATCCTCGGGCAATTTTTCCAGTTTTTGCCGGTAATATTCTGCGGCTTGCAGATAGTCCTGCCGGTTATACGCCTCTTCTCCTTTGGAACAATAAGCTGAAGGCGCAAGGCTTGCACCCAGCAGCACAATGATCGCCGCAGCCGCCCCTATTTTTTTCCGCCGTTTGAACCAGTTGCCTAATGAATGCCCAAATAAGTGTTGTATTTTTTTGAACAGGGACAGCGGATGGGCACGGCGACCATTTTTTCTTTCACCGATCAAAAGCTCAACGATCAGTAAAAAGAGGACTGCGGCGAGCGGCCATTCAAACCTTTCAACCGGCACTTTATGGCGGCGTTCAGCCAGTTCATCTTTTGGAATAAGCGCCAGTTTCTGCTGGTAGATGGTTTCCAGGCCTTCACCGGCAGTACCGAGAGGAACATATAGGCCGCCACTCTTTTCGGCAACCATTTTCAGGGTTGTTTCGTCAAGGCGGGAGGTAACAAAAGTACCGTCCTGATTTTTGATAAACCCTTTGCCGCTTTCAGCCGCAACCGGGATGAGTTCGCCCTGGCTGGTGCCCACGCCGACGGTATAGATGGTCAGCCCTGCTTTGGCGGCATTTTCTGCGGCTTTGACGGCGTCACCCTCAAGATTTTCGCCATCGGTTACCAGAATCAGAATTTTATGATTTGCCGCATTATTCAAGGTCGCCACCGCCATATCGATAACCGCGGCAAGGTTGGTGCCGCCCCGAGGAATGATGTCGGTGGTCACCGCGGCTAAAGAATCGGCAAAGGCCTCATAGTCAAGGGTTAACGGACACATAAGAAAGGCTGAACCGGCAAAGGGAATAAGGCCCACCCGGTCGCCGTCCAACTGCTGCACAAAGTCAAGTATTGCTAAGTGCGCCCTCTTCAGGCGGTTGGGTTTGATGTCTTCGGCCAGCATGCTTTTCGAGGTGTCAATGGCAAAAAGCAGGTCGATGCCTTTACGCTTGACGTCAACCCATTGAACACCGTATTGCGGTCGGGCCAGGGCAATGAAACAGAAAAAGATCGCCAGCAGCAGGAGAACATTTTTAGAGCGCCTCTTGCGACTGGAGATATTTGCGGTCAACCGGCCGATCAGCTGCCGGGCGGCAAATTTTTCCAGGGCCGCCTGCCGCTTTTTCTGCATAAGAGTTAAGACCAGGATACAGCCAAAACAGGCTAGAAAACCGATAAATAACCAGTAGGGTTGGGCAAAATCCATATTGTTTCTCTTTTACGGCAACTTCTTTTTTGCCTGAAAAATCTCCAGACCAAGAAGCATCAGAGCAGCGATGACCAGATACCAGAACAGTTCCCGATACGATTCAAATTTTTTAATGGTCCTGGTCGTCGTCTCCATCTTGTTAATTTCCTCATATATTTTGGCCAGTGACGCGGTGTCGGTGGCGCGAAAATAAATGGCTCCGGTTTTTTCCGCCACCTTGGTCAGGGTGTCTTCGTCGATGTCCACCTTTACCTGGACTAGTCGGCGGCGGCCGAAATTATCGGTGACCGGCATTGGCGCCTCACCGCGAGTGCCGGCACCGATGGTATAGGCCTTGATATTCAAGGTTTGTGCCGCTTCGGCGGCAATAAGCGGGGGAATCCGCCCGGCATTATTCATCCCATCGGTAAGCAGGATAAGGATGCGCGACTTGGATTTTCTATCGCGCAGCCGATTAGTGCCGCTGCCGATTGCCGAGCCCAGGGCCGTGCCGTCTTCGATCATGCCGATCTTTAGGGATTCAAGCCTCTTGCGCAACCAGTTGTGGTCAAGGGTGAGGGGGCTGACCAGGTAAGGGCGGCCGGCAAAGGCGAGCAGGCCGATGCGATCATTGGGGCGCCCGTCGATGAATTCATCGACCACTTTCTTCACGACTTCGAGCCGGTTTGCCGGTCGGCCGTCAAGGGTGAAATCCATCGCCTCCATGGAACCGGAGACATCAACCGCGAGCAGGATATCGATGCCGCTGGCTTCTATGTCGGTGGTACTGCTGCCCAGCTGCGGTCTGGCGATGGCAACAATAAGAAGAAAAAGCACGACCAGGCGCAGAAGGAGGAGGGGAGTACCCGGTCGTGTTTTTCTAGCTCCGGCAAGAGATTCGGCGAGCGAGGTCGATGAGAACAGCAGCGCCGGGGCGCCGCCCGCCCGGCCATAGAGATAGATCAGCAGGGGAAGCAGGGTCAGCAGCCAAAGCAGTTCGGGATGCAGAAATCTCATGGCTTGTCTTCCTTGACGCGCTGCGCTGCTGGTCGTTGCTGCCCGGTTTTTATAGTTTGTTGATCTTCGTTGGGTTGGGTCTTTTGCACAAAATCAACCACCGCCGCACCGATTTTCTCGAGGCTAACGACATCTTCGGTATGGTGGGCGAATTTGGCCATATCCGCCTGTTCCAGGCAGAGCTGCAGCTCGTTCTTATGCCTGAGCAGGGAGGCGCTGTCGCAGCCTGTCGCCAGGTTGTCTAAAAACTCCCGGGTCGTCTGCCGCGTCGATTTGATGGCAAACCGTGATTCGATATAGCTGCGCAGGATCTGGCTGACCCGGTCCATATAAAAAAGAGCCCGTTCCGGGCTGAGCAGCCTTTTTGCCTCGGCAAGATCCTGCAGCGCTCTCTCCCAGGGAGGAACTGGGGGGGGAGCCGGTCTGGTTTTTTTCTTCATAAACCAGTACAGTGCCGCCGCTACCGCCAAAAAAAGGAGAATACTCCCGGCCGGCAACAGATAGGATGGCTGTTCGATAATCGGAACGGGCCCATGGATATCGTGCAAGGCAGTGTCCGCTTTGACTGAATTTTGGCTTGGTGCAGTCTGTGGGCCTTTGCCTGGCTGCTGCAGAAGTGTCAAAGGTGCTGCACTGTCGATATTCTGGTCGGCAAAAGCAACCAGGGGCAGGGTGAGGACGACGAACAACGAAAAGAGTACAATAGATCGGAGCGAAATAAATCGTATCATGACGCCCTTCCTTTGCGAGCACTGAAAAAACTGAGCAAGGTGGGTAAATAGGCGGTGTCGGTAGAGAGATCGAGAAGGTCGATACCGGCTGATCGCAGGACCCTTTGTACGGTCTTTTGCCGGGCTAAGGCCATCTCCTGATATTGGTTTCGGACTGCGGGGTCACCGGTATTAAGATTGACCTGCTGCGCGGTTTCGGCGTCTTCAAGTGTTATCCAGCCGACATCGGGCAGCTCGAATTCGCGGGGGTCGGAGACGATCAAAGCGATCAGGTCGTGGCGCCGATTACTGATCTGCAGTTTGGGCTGCAGTTCTTTAAGCGCTCTATCAAAGGCACCCTGCAGGCAGAAATCGGAGATCAGAAAGGCCACGCATTTTCTTTTTATGACCCGGTTGGTAAAATCGAGGGCTACTTTCATTTCGGTTTTCCTCCCTTTAGGCTGATAAAAGAGGATCTCCCGAATGATTCGCAGAATATGACCACGCCCTTTTTTGGGTGGAATATACAGTTCTACCGTATCGGTAAAAAGTACCAGGCCAACCTTGTCGTTGTTGCGCACCGCTGAAAAAGCCAGGACCGAACCCAGCTCCGCCATCATTTCCCGCTTGGAGCTGTCAGCTGAGCCGAAGTCACCGGAGCCGCTGATATCGATCATCAGCATGATCGTCAATTCACGCTCTTCGGTGAATTTTTTAATATGCGGGATGCCGGTCCGGGCGGTGACATTCCAGTCGATGGTCCGGATATCGTCGCCGGAGACATATTCCCGGACCTCGTCAAAGTTCATGCCCCGGCCCTTAAACACCGACTGGTAGCTGCCGGCCAGGCTGTCGTTGACCAGGCGGTTGGTACGTACCTCGATCTGCCGGACTTTTTTAAGGATCTCTCTGGTAAGCAGTGTCTCCATGGTTATTCAGCGTCTCTTTAAATCTTAAGGGACCGGAACCGTATCAAGGATCTTGCGGATAATATCTTCGCTGCTGATGCCTTCGGCTTCGGCTTCATAGCTGATCCGCAGGCGATGGCGCATAACGTCCATAACCGAGGCTTTGACATCATCGGGGGTCACATAGCCTCGACCGGCAAGGTAGGCCAGACAGCGGGCGACAGCCTTGAGGTTGATTGTGGCCCTTGGGGAAGCACCGGTCTCAATATATTCCTTTAATTCCAGCTTAAAGCTCTGTGGCTCGCGGGTGGCATAGACTAAAGAGACGATATAGTCCTTGATCTTGTCATCCATATAAATGGTGTTGATGATTTTTCTCGCAGCCAGGATATCGGTGGGATCGGTGACTGGGGCAACCCTTATGGGTGAATCGGTATGGTCGAACCGGTCGAGGATATTTCTTTCTTCCGCACGGCTTGGGTAGCCGACGATTACCTTAAGCATGAAGCGGTCAATCTGGGCCTCGGGCAGCGGGTAGGTGCCTTCCTGTTCAATAGGATTCTGGGTGGCCAAAACCAGAAAGAGTTCCGGCAGCAGAAAACTCCGGTCGCCGATAGTTACCTGTTTTTCCTGCATTGCCTCGAGCAGCGCCGATTGCACCTTGGCCGGGGCGCGGTTGATTTCATCGGCCAGGATAAGCGAGGAAAAAATCGGCCCCTGCTTTACCTCAAAGGTAGTCTGCTGCGGGTTATAAATCTGGGTGCCGATAATATCGGCGGGCAGCATATCCGGGGTAAATTGAATGCGCTGAAAGTCGGTCTGAATTGCCTTGGCCAGGGTTTTGACGGCAAGGGTCTTGGCCAGGCCGGGGAGCCCTTCGAGCAGGAGATGCCCGCCGGTGAGCAGACCGATCAACAGCCGTTCGATCAGGTGTTCCTGGCCGATAATAACCTTGGCCAGTTCATACTTGAGCGGGGCGATCCAGCTCGAACTGTCCTTGACCGCCTCGTTGATTCGTTGAATGGAGCTGTAAACATCGGTAGTATGGCCGGGTGAGGGCGACTCTTCGCCTGCCGCAACGGGCGTGAACTGCGCTGATTTTTCGAGCATGGATTATCCTTAAGCCTGATTTAATGGTCAGTAACGATGATGCTAAGAGCATAATAACCGCTCTTCATTACGTCCATCTTGCCTGAACATTACAATCATGCAATGTTTTACAGTTACAACATCAAAGCTTCATCTTTCCGATAAACCATCCCGTTAAACCGCGCCACAACTCCGTCTGCTTCATCAGTAATAAGTACATCATAGGCACCTAATCGTTTGGGTTCGCCTACTTCTGTGGCGGTGGCGTAGAGGGTGCCTGATGTGGAACTGCGTAAAAAAGAGATATTGACGTTGATCGCCAGGGCCAACCGGCCATGACTGTTTGAGGCTACTGCAAAAGCCAGGTCGGCCAAGGTAAAGAGCACTCCCCCCTGGACGATATTTGCCGCATTCAGGTGTTTTTCCTTAATTTTCAGACGAGCCCGGCAATATCCGCTGCCAGCCTCGACTATTTCGATGCCGGTGAGGGCTGCATAGCGGTCCTTTGCAAAAAATATTCTGGCGGTTGCAGTATCCATGGTACTCCATTATATTATTTAGTAATAATTCCTATTTAAAATATTGACAAAACAATAAATATTGAACATTCTGAGTCCTGCACATAATTCGTAGTCATTGATTTATCCAATCAATCGGGTTTCATCTTCGCCTAACTGCAGAATCTGAACACAATTTATTGTGTCGGCAAAGTTGGTAAACATCCAATACATCAAGGAGCTTACATGAAAAAAGTACTCGTTGCATATTCCAGTCGAACCAAGAAAACCGAAGCCATGGCCAATTATATAGCAGAAGGTATGCGCATGGGCGCCTGCCAGGTTGATGTAAAACCTATTTCGGCAATCGAAGACGAGACGGGCCTGAGCGGTTATGACTGCTATCTCTTTGGCTGTCCGACCTATCATAAAGACATGACTGGTGGCATGAAGCAGTTCCTATTCAAAGCCGAACAAGCCAATCTCGTCGGTAAATTCGGTGGCGCGTTTGGCTCGCATACTCATAGTGGGGAAAGTGCGCCGATGATTTACGATACCATGCTGCATGTTTTCAAGATGGATATGACTGATCTTGGCCCGCTCAATCTTACCGAGGCAAAGGTCTTGAGTGATGACGGGATGAAAGCCTGTCAGGCTTATGGCAAGGCAATAGCCGAAAAAATGTAGGGAGTAGAATAAAAACGGGCAGCACTTTGTGGGTGCCCGTTTTGGATAGCCTGACCTGCCTCTAACTGCCTGATCGACAGCAGATATAGCGTCAACTGCCGGTTAACCGCCACCGGGGAAATCTTTTGCCGGGCGAAAAATCAGCCACCCATCATCATACCGCAGAGCATCTCCATTGCCCATCAGCTGCTTATAGTGGGTACTTTTTGTGTACATCAGACAGAGCCCATCCTTATGTGCTGTGGCCCAGGTGGTTATTTCCGCCACCCCTGGCTTGGGCACGAGCGGAGTTGTCAGTCTGCCGGCGAACTGAAACTGATCGGCCAGTTTATCAGGAAAAATGGCCACCGGCTGGTTCTGTTGCTGGGCTATGCTGATTTTTTTACCAATCTTCCTCTGGTCATAGATTGCATGCAGGGGACCCGCCAGCGCAAGCTGGAGCAACATAACCAGCAGTAGCATGGCGGCAGATACTATCTTGATGGATTGCAGCATCGAATCAGCGCGAAACCTGTATAAAAAAAGAGCTGCGGAAAAGGGCACAACAGCAAGCCATTTGGGAATGTATTGCAGCATTTCCCGATCACCTCCGTGTAACGGCAGCTGCTGTACAATCACGAGCGCCAGTGACAACACGAGGAAAATTAGGACCAAGGGGATATGATCATATGGTGTTAGCTTCGGTGCAGTTGTCACCGTGTGGGCAATGAACAGAGCAATGACCGGCAGCAAGGGCAAAATATAGTGGATTTGTTTACCACTCACACAGGAGAGCAGAAGAAAGGCTGGCAATACGATGCATAGACAAAAGCGTGTCGCTTCATCAAAAGACTTTTTCTTCCAGCCACGCCATGCCGGTAGCCAGAAGAACCAGGGAAAAAAGAGCAGCGGCAGGAGCAGCACATACCAGTAGAAGGGCCGACCATGGGCAAAAGCGTTGACCATACGCCCGGCAGTTTGGCTGAACAAAATAGCTCGCTGGTACTCTTCTCCGCCGGCAAGAGCGGCTGGTATCGCCCAGCACAAAGCGACGGCAATGCCACCAATAAGTGTCAACAGCGATAAGCTATACCATCTTTTCCAGGAGGGCGCGTTTTTTTCGCTCCACAGAGGGGCGAGCAATAATGGGGGCAGGACATAGAGAAGGGTAATCGGACCTTTGGCGAGTATCCCAAGACCAATGGTCAAGCTGAGGCCGATCCACGGCAAAATGGCGGTACTGTGTCGTGCCGCAAGAAGACAGATAAAGGCCAGCAGCACGATGAATGTCAGCAAGGTGTCAAACATTGTCAGGGTGCTGTACAGGGACCAGACGAATGTTGCGAGCAGAATAAATGGCGCAGCGAAACGCACGGCCCTGTTTCTCGGCCATAAGACTTTTCCCAGGTGACTGGTCAGGATGAGAGAACCAAAACCAAATAAGGGCCCGACCAGTCTGGCCGGCCATTCTCCGACTCCGAAGAGCAGCCAGGAAAGATGGATAAGCCAGAATAACAGTGGGGGCTTGTGGCTGTATGGCAGACCGTTGATGTGCGGAACCAGGAAATTGTGGGACTGCCACATCTCCCAGGCAACGGAGAGATATCTCGTTTCGTCGATAGGAATAAGCGGTCGACTGGAGATGCTTGCAAGGACCAGGAGCAGACACAATCCGCTCCATTGCCAGGTTGACACGGTGGGCTTAGGCATTTTTTTATGATTGCATAAAGGGGAGGGCGGCGAACAGAATTACCAGGGTAACTAAGAAAAAATGCAGAAATATATCCTTCTGATTGGCTCCCCAGATAATATATAAAGAGCCGATTCCAGCGAGAGTTGGTGCCACAAATCTGGTAAAGCGGCCATATTCAGAGAATGTTTTCATAATCCATACATACAGTGCGATATAGATGACGTAGAGAAAAGCAATGGGGAGTTCGGAAATATCCATGAATTTACCGAACCATCCGGCAAGGTCACCATACCATACCAGTAACCAGAAAGCATTGGCCCTTGATCAAAAATTGATTGAATGGCATACCTTTGGTAAAGCCAAGCCTGCTTACAGCATTTTGGGTTAAATGCCGAGGTTAATTATTTTTTTGTAAAAAAGTTTCGACTCCACCCCATAGAGCAATGCAGTCGAAAAAATTTATCCTTGAAATACCCTGAACGAATTGGTACAGATAGCGTTTTCCAATTTCCTCTGAGCTCATACCATTCCATGAATCCGACCAGTTCCGCTACGAGTACCAGAAAATCGGCCTTCGAATTAAAAGGCAGCGTAATGACCATCTTAGTGCTGCTCATCAAAGAAACCGATAGTGATCGTCTGTATGCGCAGCTTGAAAAAAAAATGAGTCAAGCTCGATCGTTTTTCAACAGTGCCCCGGTATTGATAGACCTGAGCGCGGTGGATGAAGAAGGGCAGGCGACCCTGAATTTCCTCTATCTGGCGCAAACACTGCGCAGGCTGGGAATGGTGCCGGTAGGTATTCGGGGCAGTGCGGCATGTCATAACGAGCGAGTACTGGAGGCCGGACTGGGGCTGCTGCCAGCCGTCAAGAGCGAAAAAACAGTTGAACCTCCTGCGGCTGACCAATCTCTAGAGTCGGTGGTAAGTGCGGAAAAGCAACAGCCCGAGGTACCCGATAAAGCGGTGAACCAGGCAGAAAAAATCGCCCCGGCCAGGGTAATCACCGCGCCAGTCCGCTCGGGGCAGCAGGTGTTTGCCCCCGAGGGAGATTTGATTATTCTGTCGTCGGTCAATGCCGGTTCCGAAGTCTTGGCGGCCGGGAATATCCATGTCTACGGTGCCCTGCGTGGCCGTGCCATGGCCGGAATTCATGGCGATACCAAAGCCAGGATTTTTAGTCTGCAGTGCAACCCGGAACTGGTTGCGGTTGCTGGAGAATATCTTGTCAACGAACTGCTGGACGAGGCACTCCTCAATCAAAGCGTTTTGATCTCGCTTGTAGACGGTAGTTTGCAATTCGATGTTGTCGGCTCGTTTAACCCAGCACCATGAACGAGTAAATTAATAGATCAACCCTTTGTTATCTCGTATAACCATGATGGAAAAAATTCTTACCGAAAAACCAGAACAGAAAGAAGGCATAGTGGTTGTCGTTACCTCCGGTAAAGGCGGAGTCGGCAAAACTACCACCAGCGCCGCCTTTGCCGCAGGACTTGCGGTACGGGGCTATAAGACTGTGGTCATTGATTTCGATGTCGGCCTGCGGAACCTCGATTTGATTATGGGATGTGAGCGGCGGGTGGTCTACGATCTGCTCAACGTCATCCATGGTGAAGGCTCGCTGAACCAGGCATTGATCAAGGATAAACGGGTCGCCAACCTCTATATCCTGCCGGCCTCGCAGACCCGCGATAAGGATGCGCTGACGATGGATGGTGTCGGTGAGGTGATCACCACCCTGCAGCAGAATTTTGATTATATCGTCTGTGATTCTCCTGCGGGTATTGAAAAAGGAGCGATGACCGCCATGTATTTTGCCGATGAGGCACTGGTGGTGACCAACCCTGAAATTTCTTCGGTGCGGGATTCCGATCGAATTATCGGCATGCTGGCGAGTAAAACCAGGCGCGCGGAACAGGATCATGCCCCGGTAAAAGAGCATTTAGTGATCACCCGCTATGATCCGTTGCGGGTCAATAAGGGCGATATGCTCAGTGCCGACGATATCCAGGAGATTCTTGCCATACCTTTTCTCGGCGTGGTGCCTGAGTCGAAATCGGTGCTGGCTGCATCCAACTCCGGGGTACCGGTGACTCTGATCGAAGAAGAAAGCGATGCCGGTGAGGCCTATTTCGATATGGTCGACCGGTTCCTTGGCCAGGAGCGCCCTTTCCGTTTTCAGGATGTCCCCAAAAGAAGCATTTTTTCGCGATTATTTAGAACTCAATAATATGAAATTTTTTGATTTTTTATTCCGATCTAAACGGCCAGGTTCCGCCTCAATAGCCAAAGAACGCCTCCAGATTATCGTTTCCCACGAACGGAGGCGACCGTCTACTCCCGATTTTCTGCCCCGACTGCAGAAAGATATTCTCGAGGTAGTGCGAAAATATATCCATATCACCGAAGACCAGATAAAACTCTCGGTGGATCGAAAAGATGACTGTGAGGTCCTTGAACTGAATATCTCTCTTGCCGATCCGGGGGTGGCACCAATAGTGGGGCGAACAGGGACAAGATAAAAAATCTCCTGTTTTGTTCTACAATAATCATCATTCCGGGAGGTGGATGAGGTGTTCACACCTCCTGGAAAGGGAATTCCGGGTCGTTAAGCAGCGGATACATGCGCTGTTTCGTCGCAGTCTTCAGATCATGAAAGTTGATCAGTTCGGTTATTATCTCGAGCACTCGCTGCTCATCCGCCATTATTGCTATTCGTTTACCGTTTTGGGGCGATGAACCTCCTTTGCCACCGGCATAAATGGCAAATCCTTCCCTGGTCGCCATGATGCCTATATCGGTGTTTTTTATTCCGGAGCAGCAGATAGTGCAGCCGGCAATAGCAATCTTGAGTTTCGCCTTGGTTTTTTGTCGGCCGGCAAATGCATCGAGAATTTTTCGGTTTAAGGCTTCTGTATCAATAATACCCAACTTGCAGTAGGTTTTGCCGATGCAGACGCGGGGGATGGGAAATTTACCGGGTCCCTTAAAATCCGCACCAACTTTTACCAGTTCCTTCTTCACCTCGGCTAATACATTTTCAGGAATGTCTACCAGCCGCAGATTCTGCATAGTTGAAAGATACATCCCGAGACAATAGCGAGACGCCAACGTATAAACGGCTGCCATAATTTCCAGGGGTAAGCGGCCAGCCGGCAGCAAGATGGTAATGCTCGTGTTTTTTTTATCCATTTCAAATTTTTATCATGAGAGCTGCGCTCAATAGCGACAGAGTTGGTCGAGAATTTCCATATAGAGAGCGACCCCCTGGTTTAAATCTTCTACTCTGACGAATTCATTAACCTGATGGGCCATTCCTGAATCGCCGGGACCCAGAATGACCACCGGAGCATTGCCGAGACCGGGTCCAAGAACTCCGCCGTCGGTATAAAAAGTGACAATCTCCGGCGGATGGCGTTGCTTGCGCACTGTATCGCAGGCGGTAAAAATCTCCGGGATACATTGCCTGTCCGGAGATGTCCACAATGGCGGCAGATCAAAGATCACTGAAAATTCAGGGTCCAAAGGGGCAAGCAACGTTTTAATTTTATCGAGAATTTCGGTATGCGACCAGTTTACTGTTGAGCGGATGTCGATTCCCACTTCCGCCAGATCAGGTACCGAGTTGTAGTTGTTCCCGCTCATAAACCGACTGGTGACCAGCGTAGCCTCGCCCATGACCTCATGAACTCTGCCCCCTAATAGGCCGCCATTAAGGGCTATAACCGCCTGGGCCGCTTTCAGCAGGGCATTGATGCCAAGCTCCGGGTAGGCGGCATGGGCAGTTTTACCGTGGAACAGGGATTGTAACCAGAAGACTCCTTTATGGCCAAGCCTGGGCGTGTTGCCGGTCGGTTCCGCGACCAGGATACAGCGGGCTTTCGGCAGCACCTGCTTATCAATGAGTCGCGCCGCTCCCCCGCAACCGATTTCTTCATCAGCAGAAAGAACCAGAGTAACCGGCTGCTCTTTGATGTGAGCGGCGAACTGTGCAGCTGCTGCGACCAGGACTGCAACGCCGCCCTTCATATCCGCTGCGCCCCGGCCAAACAGTTTGCCGTCGAAGATAGTCCCGCCAAGAGGAGGTACTGTCCAGGGTTGGGCGCCAAAAGGGACGGTATCGAGGTGCCCCGACAGGATAACAGCAGGCTGATCGGTTGGGCCCTTATGTGCTACCAGCGAACAGCGATTATCTGCGTAGAGATATTCCTTTATCTGAAATCCGGCACCTTGGAGAAGCGGGGCAATAATACCGATTGCATCCGCCTCATTTCCCGGCGGATTGACGGTGTTTACCTGAACAAGCTTTTGGGCTAGATATACTTCAAGAGGTTGAATCACAAGATTTCCTGCCAATCAAAAGATAGTACCATGCTACGCAGTAAAAAAAGGAAGAAGCTATAACTGTTAATGGTTATTATGTTGCTTTGCAAATAGTGATTCAGATATTTTTTGCTTACCGGTTAATTTTTGCTTGATGCCTGATTAAAAATAACCTTTGGTAGGTAATAACGTTCTTTACGAGTGTTGATAATCAATTAGCTGTCGTCAAAGGCCAATGGTACAGCTCTATCTCAATGAATATGTTAAAAACCTGGTCGGTCGAACGGTTTGTATCGCTTGCCGCGAGGGCATCCTGCGCGATCATTTCAACGAGATTGTCGCCGATCTCAAATTTTTGATGCGCAAAGGGGTGGTGACTACGCTGTTTCACAACCTGCCGAATCGTGTTGCCAACCAGAAGTTAATGAAAAAACTGGAAATGAGGCTGCCGGATACCAGCCTCATCCGGATCGCTCCGGAAGTTGATTTTTACCAGGCGGTGGTCGAGCATCCAGATACTCTCTATAAACTCATCTTCCTGGAACGTCGTTATATTATTGATAATAAAGGAAATAAAATTAATACGCTGACTACCGGAAGGGTGCGGGCGGCAATGGCTGAATGGGCCGATTTTGGTGATTTCATCGCCAATGTCAATTTCAAAGATACCATGAATCGCCTCTGTGAAAAGATAGAAGCCGGCCACTGCGAACGTATTCATATCCTGCCCGCCGGAAAAAATACCATCAAGCACGAATTGTTCACTATTGAGGGCACCGGCACGATGATTGCCGATAACTTCATCGAGGAATTACGGCAGGTGCAAACCGACGAAGAGGTGGCCATTGTCCATCGCATCCTGACTATTTATAAGCGGTCGGGCTATTTGAAACCGCGAAGCAAGCAATATTTGAGCGACAATCGGGAGCGGTTTTTCGTCACGGCAATTGACGGCATCGTGGTCGGCTGCCTGGAACAGAAGATAATAGATGAAAGGACGGTCGAACTCGGCGCCCTGGCTATATCCACCCGCTTTCGCAACCAGCGGGTCGGGGTGTTTACGGTCAATGCCTTTATCGAAAAAATGGCTGCTCAGGGCTACAGCCGGTTTGTTTCTCTAACCAAAAACCCTCGCCTGCAGGCTCTGCTTCTGCAACTGGGCTTTGTTGAGAAGAGTCCCCTGGAGTATTCCCGCCGCCAGAGTGAAAGCCCTGATGTACAAATGTTTTTCAAAGACGATACGCATCATCAGGTTTGCAATTTACCGGGAGAAGCCGGCTGCTAAGGAGCCTGCCCGTGCTTTTCTTATAGCTGGCGGTGCTCCTCTTGGGTCAACAGGACCATAACCACTGAGACCGCCACACAAACCACAAACATCAATAATCATAAGTTCATTTGTGATGTTGGGCGTTGTAGACAAAGCCTCTTCCTGCAGCAAGATTCCTTGACACCTTTGTAAATTATCCTGACACCACTACTTGATCTTTTATCGCGAAAGCCTGCATTTTAGGCAATGATTTATTCCTAAGGAGTGAGTATTGACGCAGTTTTTCATAGAGACAGGAGAGAGCAAAAATGTCTTGAAAAAATTGTTTGGAGTCGCATTGTTATGGCATAGACTGTGCAAAGTTTTACAATGGAGTCACAGAAAAAAATTTTCGCAGGGAGGCTGACATGAGACCGATCAAACGAGTTATTGTTCCCGTCGATTTTATCTACCATACCGATACACTGGTTGACTATGCTGCGTATGTGGCGACAACCTTCGCCGCGCTCACCTATTACATCCATGTTGTCGAGTTCTACCCCGGAAATTCCATGACGCCTCTATCCTCGGTGCAGGATTATGAACAACAACAGCTCTCTGAGGTGCGAGCTAGAATGGCTGGGCTGGTCGAGGATAACAGTGAGAGGTGCAAAGGATGTACCGGCAAGGTTACGGTGGGAGATCCGGTAGACAGTATAATTCAATATGCCGGGACAAAGGATGCCGACTTGATTATCATGGGTACTCATGGAGCAAAAGGCCTGGAAAAAATCCTGCTCGGCAGTGTGGCGGAACGGGTTCTGAAAGCTGCCCCTTGCCCGGTATTGATTATGAATACTTTCAAGAGATGATGGTGTTTTAAAAAATCATGGGAGAGGCCGACGGTCAGTATTATGCAAATAAATACTCCATGCGCTAAAAATCACTGGCAGAGAGTGATATTTCTCCCCATTCTGCTCTGCTTTATCGTGCTTTTTTCGGTGGCACAGGCTGCGGAAAAACCAGTTAAAATAGGGGTGCTGGCGGTTCGTGGTGGAGAACAGTGCTTAAAGAACTGGTCGCCTACCGCCGATTATCTTACCAGCCGGATTCCGGGATATGCCTTTGTCATTGTCCCTTTAACCCATGACCGGATAACCCCCAGCGTTATCAATGGTGAAGTGGATTTCATCCTGTCCAACTCCTCCTATTATGTCGAGCTGGAACAGGGCTATGGCGTCAATCGGATCGTCACCTTGAAAGAAATGCGGCTCGGTCGGGTCTATTCGCACTATGGCGGCGTTATCTTTACCCGCGACGATCGCGCCGATATCAGAAAGCTGGCCGATCTCAAGGGTAAATCGTTTATGGGGGTCTCGGAAAATTCCCTGGGCGGGTGGCTGATGGCCTGGCGGGAACTGAAGGAAAACGGTATCGATCCCTATAAGGATTTCAAAGAATTACTCCATACCGAGACCCATGACGAGGTTGTTTTTGCGGTTCGTGACGGGCTTGTCGATGTCGGTACCGTCCGTACCAATACCCTGGAAGAGCTGAGTGCGGAGGGGAAAATAAACCTCCAGGATTTTTTTGTTTTTCCCAGACTGCACGATCCACAGCGGCACACGCCGTATCTTTGCACCACCAGAGAGTATCCCGACTGGCCGATGGCCAAGACCAGGCAGACTCCAGATGAGCTGGCCGAAAAAGTTGCCGTGGCCCTGTTGCAGATGCGGGCCGATTCGCCGGCCGCCCGAGCGGCAGGTTGTGCCGGATGGACTATTCCGGCAAATTACCAGTCGGTGATGGAGTGCATGATGTTTCTGCAGGTCGGCCCATACAGGGATCTGGGCAAGGTTACCATCCATAACATTTTGCGTGATTACTGGCCCTGGCTGCTCTTTTGCCTTATTGTTATTTGTTCGCATCTCGCCTTTACCGGCCTCGTTTTAAAACTCAATCGCAGAATAAATGCTTCGCATTCGTCTTTGACCAAAGAAATTGAGCTGCATAAAAAAATGGATAAGGAACTCGAGCTGGCCAAGGAGCAGGCGGAGGCGGCAACTTTGGCGAAAAGCCAGTTTCTCGCCAATATGAGCCATGAAATCCGCACACCGATGAACGGCATAATCGGGGCCACCGATCTCGCCCTGGCCGAAACGCTATCGCCTGCGGTCGAACACTATCTGCATATCGTGCAGAACTCTTCCTATTCGCTGCTCGGAATCATTAACGACATCCTTGATTACTCGAAGATCGAAGCCGGGCAATTGGAGCTGAAGGATCGGGTTTTTCGCCTCGATGAAATGTTTGACCGGGTGATGGATGTCTTTATTAACCAGGTGGCGGAAAAAGGCATCGAACTGCTGGTTGATATTGACAAAGATACGCCACGGATTCTGCATGGTGACTCGCTTCGTCTGCAGCAGATCCTGACTAATTTGATTAGTAATTCGATTAAGTTTACCGGCCAGGACGGCATCATCTTAGTCAGTACCTGGGATGTGAGTACGCAAACCGTGGGCCTGACCGATGATCAGGTGATGCTCGCCTTCGCCGTCAAGGATACCGGTACCGGCATATCACCTGATTATATGCCGTCTCTTTTTGAACCCTTTACTCAAGGGGATTCCTCATCGACCAGGAAATACGAAGGGACCGGCCTGGGCCTGAGTATCTGCAAAAAATTTGTAACGATGATGCATGGCAGCATCGGGGTGGACAGCACCTTTGGCGAGGGCAGTACTTTTACCTTTACCGTCCGCCTGGTCAGGGCGGCAACGCCGATAGGTTCGATGTTTGATGTCCCACCGGATTTGCGCGGCATAAATGTGCTGGTGGTCGACGATTGTACAGATAGCCGGGAAATAATGGCCAAAATTCTTGCCTCTCTCGATTTTAAGGTGGAAACGCTGGCCAGTGGTCCGGATGCGCTTAAACGTCTGCAGGTTGATGCGGCGGCAATAGATCCGGTGGATCTCGTCTTGATGGACTGGAGAATGCCGGGCATGGACGGCATCGAGACATCGAAAAAAATTCGCCAGGAACTGCGTCTCAGCCTGCCTATTATCATGATGACCGCCTTTGCCAAAGAGGTACATAGATCCGAGGCGGAAGAAGCCGGAACCAACGGTTTTTTGACCAAACCTATTTTTCAGTCGACGCTGTTCGATGCCATCATGGATGCCTTTGGCAAAGAGGGGCAGCAGAAAAAGGGAGTGGAAAACGATTTTACCACTCAATTTACCACCAAAGCGTCCATGTATAAAAAGGGGTTGAAGGGCTGCAGAATTTTGGTGGCAGAAGATAATTTCACCAATCAGGAGGTCGCCAAAGCCATTCTCGGTGGTGCCGGGGTCTTCGTCACCATCGTGGCCAACGGCGAAGAAGCTGTCGAGGCGGTTCAAACCGGGCTCTATGATGCCGTATTGATGGATGTGCAGATGCCGAAAATGAATGGCTATCAGGCGACGAGGCGGATACGTAAGCTGCCTGGCGGTGAGGATTTGCCGATTGTCGCGATGACCGCTCACGCGATGAAAGGTGATGAAGAAAAATGCCTTGAAGCGGGAATGGACGGCTACGTTGCCAAGCCGATTAACCAGGACCGGTTTTTTTATACCTTGTGGCGGGTGCTGAAAAATCGCAAAAGAGTTGAGGACGTAGACGAAAACGCTGCCGAGTCGGACGAGGTTATGGCGGTATCCGACCCAGAGACATCGGCTCCCGATACCACTCACGATGATATGTACCAGACGGACGAGCTTGCCGAAATTCAGGCACAGCTGCGGGCAATCGATGTGCCGTCAGTGCTGCAGGCAACCGGCCTGCAATGGCCGGTTCTACAAAAGATTCTGCAGGGTTTCTATCAGGACAACCAGCAAACTATCAGCAACCTTACCGAGGCCGTTCAGAGTAAAAATCAGCCGACTTTGTTGCGTTACGCCCATAAGCTAAAAGGCAGTGCTGCCAATATTGGCGCCCGAGCGGTGCAAAGAGCAGCGGACACCCTGGAGAACGCCTGCGGTAAGCAGACGTCCTGGGAAACAATGTGTTCTTTGACCGACAAGCTGAGCGTGGAATTGATCAGTCTTCTCGGTCAACTGAGAGCACTGACCGACCCTCTCGATAAAGTGGTGACCGAGACTTCTGCCGACGTGTCGGACAGTGATCCCGTGCAGCTCCTGGATACGTTGATTACGGCCATTGATCAGGCGGATCCACAAAAAATAGAGGGTATTCTGGCGGCGGTTACCAGACATTTTTCCGGGCGCAAGGTTGTTGAACCGTCACTGTTTAAGATTCTTGAAATTCAAATCAGGCGATATGATTATGATCAGGCGCAAAAGACTCTGGCGCAGATGAAACACTCTCTGGAGGCACATTGATGAACGAGCATCGGCCGCTGGTCCTCATCGTCGATGACAACGCAACCAATATTGATCTCCTGGTCAACACCTTAAAAGATGAGTATCGTCTGGGTATTGCCAAAAGAGGAGCTGCGGCCCTTGAATACGTTGAGAAATATCGCCCCCATCTGGTTCTGCTCGATATTATGATGCCGGAAATGGATGGCTACGAGGTCTGTGCCAGATTGAAGGGCAACCCAAAAACGCAGTCGATACCGCTGATATTTATCACCGCCAAATCTGAAACTATTGATAAAACCAAGGCCTTTGCCATGGGGGCGGTCGATTATATCACCAAACCTTTTCATACGGCAGAGGTAAAGGCCAGGGTCAAGACCCACATTGCCCTGGAGGAGATGAAATCCCAGCTTCTGGCGCATAATACCCGGTTGGAACAGCTGGTTGAAAAAAAAACCTTCGAAATTCAGGAGATGCTCCATAGCAGTATCTGCAGCATGGCCTTAATGGCCGAAATCCGCGATCCATATACCGCCGGGCACCAGCAGCGGGTGGCCCAGCTGGCCTGCGCAATCGCCGCGAAGATGGGTTTTTCCGACTGGCTGATAGAAGGGATTCGCATCGCCGGAATTCTCCATGATGTCGGAAAAATCCGCATCCCCGTGTCCATTTTAAACCGTATGGGACAACTGCTCGATGCTGAGATGGAGGTTATTAAAATCCATCCGCAGATAAGTTTTGAGATCCTTAAAAATATCCCTTTCCCCTGGCCTTGTGCCCAGATCGTTTTTCAGCATCATGAGCGGTTGGACGGTTCCGGCTATCCGCTAGGTCTTCGCGGTGATGAGCTGCTTATTGAATCAAAGATTCTGGCAGTAGCCGATGTTGCCGAAGCAACAAGCTCCTTCCGACCGTATCGACCGGCCAGGGGAATGGAGGCGGCGCTTGCCGATCTACGCGAGTGTCGAGGGATTTCGCTTGATGCCGAAGCCGTTGATGCCTGTCTGGAGCTGTTTGACCGAGATAATTTTGTGTTCAATTACGATCTGCAAAAGCCTTCGTCCATTCTCTGTGTTGCTGCTCCCGAAATGGTTGCTTCAACACTGCCGTCCCGCCCGAATCGGTAATGAGAAATCTTTTTAAGTTGTCTTCATGCCTTGAGCTTGCTATCTTTATGCCCGCAAAAGACACAGTGCCAAAATGGCCAGGAAGAGAGGCCGGTTACAGGCTCATAAGCCGGTAAACCGGTTCCCATGCGCCGCATGGGAATAAAAGATGATTTATTCGGATGAGGTGGTGTTATTAAAATCATTCATTCAGTGCAGGAGATGCAGGTTCGGGCCGATCAGTTGCGCGCCTCCGGCAAAAGGACCGTCTTTGTGCCGACCATGGGCTATCTGCATGCCGGACATTTATCCTTATTGCGGCTCGGCAGACAAAAGGGTGACGATCTGGTCCTGAGCATCTTTGTCAATCCGGCGCAATTTGGGCCTAACGAAGACCTGGGCTCTTATCCCCGTTCCCTGGAGCGCGACTTGGAGCTGGCCGAAAAAGAGGGGGTTGATGCAGTTTTTGTGCCGACCGACAAAGCGCTGTATCAGCAGGGCTATCAGACCTATGTCGAGCTCGACCAATTGCCGCACCATCTGTGTGGGCTGTCGCGACCGTTATTTTTCAAGGGTGTCACCACGGTGGTCACCCAGTTGTTTCATATCGTCAAGCCCCATGTGGCCATTTTCGGCGAGAAGGATTTTCAGCAGCTGGCGGTTATCCGGCAGATGGTCCGGGATCTCAAATTTGATATCGAGATTCTCGGTGGCCCGATTATCCGCGAAGCCGACGGCCTGGCGATGAGTTCGAGGAATGCCTATTTACAAGATCACATGCGACCTGCGGCCTTAAGTTTATCCCGGGCGCTGGCAGAAGCGAGAAAAATGGTACAAAACGGCATTTATGATGCCGAAACGATTATCGGCCAGGCAACCGAGATGCTCGCCGAGTTTCCGGCAATCACCGTTGATTATATTGCCATCTGCGACCCGGTGACGCTTGATGCTGTCGCTTCGGTTAAAGGAAAAACGCTTATGGCGATTGCCGTCGCCCTGGAAAAAATCAGACTGATAGACAACACCATCCTGCAGCCCTGATGGCGTTAAAGAATCTTCATTCTTGTAAAAATCGTTGTCTTGCACCATTTGAAATTCAGAGCAAGCTGCAGGCAAACGTTTACTATCAAAGGATATATTTTGCAAATTCATAAAATCACCAAAATTCTTGTCTCGGAAGAAGAAGTGCAAAATATTGTCCAGCGCCTCGGTGCCGAGATAACCGCGCACTATGGGCAGCTTGAACGGGAGCTGGTTGTGGTCGGTCTGCTGCGCGGATCGTTTATCTTTATGGCCGATCTGGTGCGGCAGATCAAGACACCGCTGGTGGTTGATTTCATGACCCTGGCCAGCTACGGAGATGGGACGGTCAGCAGCGGCGACGTCAAGGTGGTGATGGATCTGGATTCCTCTATCGAGGATCGGGACGTGTTGCTGGTGGAGGATATAGTTGACACCGGCAGAACTTTCAGCAAGGTGATCCGGATGATGCGCAACCGTAATCCCCGGTCTCTTAGAATCTGTACTTTTCTCAACAAGCCGGCGGCCCGGATTGTCGATATCACTATCGATTTCTGCGGCGTGGATATTCCCAACGAGTTTGCCGTCGGCTACGGCCTCGATTACGCGCAAAGCTATCGGCAGATTCCCTATGTCGGCGTGCTCGATCCCGATTCGGCCAGGTAAATCTTATCCGAGCAGGTCGATTGCAACCATGCTGAGCCAGGGAAAATAGGTGATAATTACCAGGGTAACCAGCAGCAGACCGAGAAAGGGTAAAGTGGCGCGATACAACTCGGTTACCGGCCGCTCAAACCGGTAGGAGGCGAGGAAGAGGTTTAAACCTACCGGTGGAGTGCAGTAGCCGATCTGCAGGTTGGTCAGAAAAATAATTCCTAAGTGGATGGGATCGACACCGTAGCCTACGGCAATCGGCAGGATTATGGGCACGATCAGCACCAGGGCGGAGAAGATGTCGAGCATCGCCCCGACGATCAGCAAAAAGACATTCAGCAGCAGTAAGAAGGTGTACTTACTGTCGATATAACGCTGGATAAAATCAAACAGCCGGGATGGGATTTGCTGGTCGATCAGATAATTGGTCGAGGCCATGGAGGCGGCCAGGATGACCAGGATCCCGCCGAACAGCACCATCGATTTACTCATGACCTCCGGCAGCTGTTGAAGTGGTATATCCCGGTGGATAAATACCTCGACCAGCAGCACATACAAAGCAGTGACCGCTGCCGCCTCACCCGGCACAAAAATCCCCCCATAGATACCGCCAAGCAAAATAACCGGCAGGGGCAGTTCCCAGCCGACTTCTTTTAGTCCCTGGAATATTTCGCCGACGCTATAGCCTCGACGTACCTGTCGGGGCGGGCTCTTGATAAGTGCATAGGTCATCAGCAGCAGGAGCATAAGAATGCCCGGCAGGATGCCTGCCAGAAAGAGATGATCGATCCTTGATTCGGCGATAACCCCGTAGATGATCAGCGGCAGACTGGGCGGGAAAAGCAGGCCCAGGCTGCCGGAAGAAGTGATAAGGCCCATGGAAAACCTATTATCGTAGCCATCGTTTAGTAAAGCAGGCAGTAGAAGTCCGCCAAGGGCAAAAATTGTTACCCCGGAAGCCCCTGTAAAAGCGGTGAAAATGGCGCAGACCAAAAGGGTGATGACCGCCAGCCCACCCGGCAGCCAGCCGAGAAAAATTTGTGAAAAATGCAGCATTCGCCTGGGGGCCTTGCTTTCCGAGAGCAGAATCCCGGCAAAAATAAACAGCGGCAGGGATACCAGGAGCGGGGTATCGGCTAGCCGGGACATTTCGATGATTACCACCGAAATGTCGATATCCGCCGAGGCAAAAGAGAGCAGGGCCAGGGCACCGATGACCAGAAAAAGTGGGGCTCTGAACAGGGCCAGAAAGAGGACCAGGATTTTCAGGAAGTTCATGACACTCTGTCGCCCGCATCTTTAGTTGGCAGACAAACAGATTTCAGTTGGTGCAACAGCAGCGATGAATATTTCAGGGCCATAATACCAAAGGCCAAGGGGAAAATACCGTTCCAGAACCACAACGGCAAAGACAGCGGACCGGCCCCGCCGAACTGGATTTCCCCAGCGAGAAATCGCCAGCCGGCCCAGGTCAAGGCGCTTGCGGCAAGGGTACAAAACAGTAAGGTTATGAGGTTTACCCAGGCGTCAATTTTTGGCGAGAGGGTGTTGCCGATAAGATCGAGGGCAATGTGCTTGCCCTGACCGGTGGCGGCAATCGCCCCGATAAGACCACACCAGAGTACCAGATAGCGGATGAGAGGGTCGGCCCAGAGCAGGCCGCCTCCTGAAAAGGTCCGCAGCATAATCTGCAGGCAGGCAAGCACGATCATTGCCGTGAGCAGCAGGCAGAGCACCAGGCTTTCAGCCCTGTCGGCCAGACGCAGAATAGGCCGACTTGGCAAGATGGTACTTTTCTGCCTGTTGATCAATTGGTACTCTCCGATCCGTTTGTTGCGCGGAACTTTTTCCTCAGCTCTATAGTCTGCTCATAGATATCTTTGGTCATCGAGTCTGGGATCAGCAGTTTTACCGTCTGCGCACTTTTTTCCTGTAAGATGTGCCGCGTTTCTTTATCGATCGTGAGAAACTCGCAGCCCCGTCTGCTCAGCACCTGGCGGGATTCCCTGTTACTCTCCCTGGTTTTTTGCAGCAGCACAGGGAAATGATGTTCGGCTGCTTCGTTAATCACTTTTTGTTGCGATTCCGGAAGCTTGGCAAAATATTTGCCGTCGAGGGCAAACACCCCATAGGCATAGCCGTAGGGAATGTCGGCTATATAACGGGCTTTGGTGAACCATTGCAGCACTATTGAGCCGTAAAAAGAGTTATAGACCGTTTCGACCAGGCCGCTCTGCAGCGAGGTTAAAACATCAGGAATCGATAACTGCACCGGCGAAATACCCAGGGTGGAAAGGTAGGCCTCGGATACCGGATCGCCGGAGGGGCTCCAGTTTTTTGAATCTTTTAGGGCACTAAAGGTGGCAATGGGCTTGGTTGACATGGCGTAGATAAAGCCGACTTCGGTCATGGCAATATATTCCAGTCCCTTGGCACTAAATAATTTCTTGAAGGTGGCGGTCAATCCTTTTTTGACAAAGTCGACTTCTTCGTAGGAAGCAAAGAGAAATGGGATCGACAGGACGCTGAATTCGGGAACGACCACAGCAATACCGGTCATGGTAAACCCACCGCCGTGCAGCTGACCGACGCGCATCTTACGGTACATGGCCTGATCGTCGCCCATCACCCCGCCGGGATACATGCGAAAAGCCACCTCGCCACCGGTTTTGTCGGCAACTTCTTTGGCAAAATTATCGAATTGTTCTATCCATATTGAACCAGCCGGGGCAAGGGTGGCGATTTTGAAGAGATATCGCGGTGCAGCGTAAAGCTGGCTGCAGAATAATATCAGAAGAAAGAATATGGCAAGGATGGTGGATGCTAAACGTTGCATAGTTTCTCCGGTTTTTTACGATGCCTTCAGTCAAAATAGTTTTCTTGGAGCAAACGTCTGGCTCTGTGGACGGCTATCTGATTGCTCAGGCCATATTCCGGTGCCTCGGCGATGGGGAAGCTCAGCACCTCGTTTAGCAGCTGGTCGTGCAGCTCCTTATCAAAAGTTGCTCGGGCCAGGGTTTCGGCATAGGTTGTCTGGGTCAGGAGAAAATGATGTTTGGCCAACCGCAGGGCTTTTTCAAAATGGAATTTGCTGAGGTCCGGTCTGCCGCCCAGCATGGCCGGTCTGGCTGCGTAATAGGTGCCGAAAAAGAGATGAATGGCGCCGGCCTGGTATGATTCGTCGAGCGCCAGCAGGCGGGTCATGATTTGTTCAATCTCCACCATATCGGCAATGGCCTCCGGTGAGCCCTGCTGCCCTTTGACCCAGGTTAACCAGCCAAAAGTGCCCCAGAACACATCGGCAACATCGCTCCGGTCAAGTTTGGCCAGTGCCTGATCCAGCAAGGCACCATTTTCTTCGGTATGAAGCGGCAAATAGTGGCTAAGCAGGCGCAGACCATAGAGTTTTGCCTTTTCGGTAATGGGGGCAATTTGGGGATCGTCAGCACCCGCGCATTCCTCCAGTGCCATTGCATAGGCGCTGAAGGACTGGACGCCGGTCAGAAGCAGGTCCCGATTGTCGGGAGAAGAGACCAGCATGCTGTCGAGCATGAGCAGATAGGCCGGGGTGCCGGCACAGACCAGGTCAATATTGGTTTGCTGCTGCAGGTTGCCAAGCGCCGGTCGGATTGCCGTTGTCACCAGACTCGAACAGGACGATAAACCACAACAGATCCCGATCAGGACAATACACACCGGCCGTGAAACAAGTCGTCGCACCATGATCACCGAAGAGAAGCCCCATAGCGTCTGTTGGCGCAGAACCTATGGGGTGGGGGATACAGCACTTACTGTTGGAGGGGAGCGGCTCCGTGTCCTTCAGCCGAAGGTTCTCCGGGCTGATTTTCTCCGGCGGCTTTCTTGTCGGCGTTCAAGATTGCCTGCGCCGCAATAACCAGTTTTCTTGTTGCCAGAACCATTTCATTGGTGGTCTGGACCATTTTCTGCAGTGCTGCTTCCAATTCCTGCTGCGTACCTGTGGCGGCAACCGTATCGATGGTCTCAGGATGGTGCATTTGCATACAGGGAGGAGCGTTGGCTGCAATATCTGCCTGGGTCATCGTTTTACCGCAGGGCAGAACCACCTGTTCTGATTCAGCTACTGGTCCCGGCTTTTGTTCTATGACGACAGGTTGTTCCATGATGACCACCGGAGCTTCAATATTCGCCGACTCAGGCTGAGCGGCAGAATCCTGCCCAACTGCAGCAGGTTTTTCATGTACTTGAGCAATCGCCCCAGCTGCGTTCTCGCCGGTGTGCGCATCATCAGCGGTGGTCTGTACTGTCTGTTCGTGGCTTTCCTTGGCCTTTTCGGATTTGTCCGGGCTGCAGCCGTAGATAATGAGATATAAAGCGATCATTACGATAAAGGCGTATTTCATTGAGGTATTCTCCCTGGTGAATGTTGATGTCGGAAAAGATTGATAACTTCTTAAAAATCCTAAAATTTTCTTAAAATAACAGGAGGTAACATCTTTTTTGTACCAGCCGTACTCGCTGCATGAATAAGATCAGATACTAACATAGTTTGTCGGTCGTTTTCACTCTTTTCCATGTGCTTAAGGTCATTTTTCAAGAATAGCCGTTATTTCAGGAGGATCAGCTATAAGCCTGGGCGGTGGTTGGGAATAATTTTCGGCCATGGCCATAATTTCCCGGTGCAGTCGATAGATCAGCTCGGGTGGCGAGAGTACCCGGGCCATGACCCCGTACTGGAGGATTTTCATGACCAGTTCGCGGTCGTCGCTGACCGGGAGGCGTAAGAGCACCCCGCCCTCGACCGGCAGAGTCTGCTGGTCTTTATGCCACCGCTGGTTTTGCACCAGCTCAGCGGCAGTGGAAGTGAACAGAATTTCCGCGGTGTAGCGGGGGATTCCATGAAATATGCCAAAGGAATGGCCAAGCGGGCTTTGATCAAGAGTGATCGTGTCGGGAATATTCTCCCCGGATAATTCGGCGCTCACCATGCGACCGATATGAAACAGCCGGTTCTCCCGGCGAAGCAGGCAGAAAGCATAGCAATACCAGCGGCCCTGGTAATTGATGATCTGCAGCGGGGCGATCTTTCGCCTGGTCGTTGTTCCACCGATCGAGCGGTATTGCAGGGTGAGCAGTTGCCTTTTGACGACCGCTTCGATGGTGATCTCGAAAATCAGGTGATCAATCGATTCGATTTCAATCCATAGACAGTGGAGCGAATCGATAACGCTGCCGTAATCGGGGGAAATCATGGTCGACAGTCGTTGTTCCAGTTGTCTGACCTCTTCAAGCTCGCCAAGGCCGGCTTCATCGGCCAGTTTACTGAGCATGGCCAGGAGGAAGATAATTCTCGGACTTTCTTCGAAAGGCAGATGAAAGCCTTCGTTGTACTCAAAACCGTTTTTCTGCGGATTAAAGTGCAGTGGTGCCGCCAGGCGGTCGCGAAGGTAGTTGATGTCGCGTTTAGAGGTGGCGGTGGATATCTCGAATTGATCGGCGAGGGTTCGTGAATTTGGATACTTTCCCTTGAGAATTTCTCGGTGGAAATAGAAGACGCGTTCCAGAACACTCATGGTCGGTTTATTGGGCGTGGCGGCGGTGCTTGACGGGTAGTATCTTGAGTTGTTCCCGGTACTTGGCTACGGTCCTGCGGGCTATTTTGATGTTTCGTTCAGCGAGTTTTTCTGAGATGGTATTATCACTGAGCGGGGTGTCTTTATCTTCCTCCTGGATCATTTGTCGGATAATGGTCTTGATCGACTCCGATGCCATGGCGTCCTGGCCTTCTCTTGGGATCGCCGTGGAAAAGAAGTATTTCAGCTCGTAGATGCCAAGCGGGGTATGGACATACTTATTGGAGGTGACCCGACTGACGGTCGATTCATGCATCTCGATATCGTCGGCGACATCCTTTAGGATGAGCGGCTTGAGGTACTGCGCGCCCCGCTCGAAAAAATCGTACTGGAAACGAAGAATCGACTCCATAACCTTGATGATGGTTCGTTGCCGCTGATATAAAGATTTTATAAACCAGTCGGCATTTTTCAACTTTTCATTGATATACTGGCGCGACTCTTTTTCCAGCGTGGTATCGTTTTTCAACAGATCTTGGTACAGAGACGACAGCTTCAAATGCGGCAGGTCGTCGTCATTGAGCCGGATGACATACTCGCCGTCAAATTTACGGACGTAGACATCGGGGACGATATAATTGGTCTCCTCGGTGGCATAGGACAGGCCGGGGTAGGGGGTCAATTCGGCGACAATATAGTTAATCGCCCGTTCCAGCTCCGGTTTTTTCCGGCCGGTGGCCCGAGACAGCGCTTTGTAGTTGCGGGTTTCCAGCAGCGGCAGATGGTCGCGGACTATTTCCGCGGCAAGCGAATCAGCCTTGCCCAGCCGCTCAAGCTGGAGATAGAGCGACTCACTGACGTTTCGCGCGGCGATACCAGGGGGATCAAGCTCCTGGATCACCTCGAGCATATACTCGGCATCGTCCTGGGTACAGCCGGTTTCCTCGATAATCCTGGCAAGCTCGACTTCCAGAAAACCGTATCTGTTCAGGTTGCCGATGATAAACCGGGCGATGTCCCATTCCTCTTCCTCAAGGAAACTGTGTGCCAGCTGCCATTGCAGATAGGCCATTAGCCCAGGTTTTTCCGAGATGAATTCAAACTGGGAGGGGGCGTCGGCGGCAGGGGTTTCGTGGGAAAAGGAAAAGTTGGAATCGAAATTATTGGCGTAGTCTTCCCAGTTGGTTTCGGCCAGGGCGTCGTTGCTGACTTTGATGTTTTCGGTTATGTCCGACTCTATCTGGGAGCCTGCTTCTTCGTGAGTGGAAGACAGCGACAGCGGGTTATCGATAGTCTCCGGCGGCGAGAAATCTTCTTCAAGCGCAGGATTCTGCTCAATTTCCGCCTGCAGTGCATCGGAGAGTTCAAGCCTGTTCAATTGCAAAAGTTTTATGGCTTGGCGCAGTTGCTGCGTCATCACCAGTTTCTGACTAAGCTTGAGTTGTTGTCTGAGTTCTAGGGCCATAGGGCATTACATGTGAAAATTTTCACCGAGATACATTTTTCTTGCGACCTCGCTGGCAATAATATCGCTGGCGACGCCGCTGGTGAGTACTTGTCCAGAATTCATTATATAGGCAAAATCACAGACCTGTAAAGTTTCTCTTACATTATGGTCGGAAATGAGGATTCCGAGGCCTTTTTCCTTCAGCTTAACAATGATTTCCTGCAGGTCGTGCACCGCCAGGGGATCGATCCCGGCAAAAGGCTCATCGAGCAGGATGAGCCTCGGCCGGGTGGACAAAGCGCGCATGATTTCCACCCGTCGCCGCTCCCCGCCGGACAGGGCATAGCCTTTATTGTGGCGCAGATATTCAATGTTCAAATCGGTCATCAATTCGTCGATACGATGGTTGATTTCATTTTTGGGCAGTCCCAGCGGTTCGAGGATGATCCGAACGTTCTCCTCCACCGACAGTTTTTTAAACACCGATGGCTCCTGGGCCAGGTAGGAGATCCCTCGTCTGGCTCTTTTATGGATGGGCAGCTTGGTAATCACCTCGCCATTAAAGATGATGTTGCCGCTATCCGGGCGAATGAACCCGGCGATCGAGTAAAAGGTGGTGGTCTTGCCGGCGCCGTTCGGCCCAAGCAGACCAACCACCGCGCCGGCTTGCACCTGCAGACTGACGCCATCGACCACCGTTCGAGCGCCGTAGCGTTTAACAATATTTTGGGTTTCCAGTATTGACATCTGATCTGCTTATCGACGCGCTACACTCCAAGTACCGATACCAACGAAAAACTAAAATTAGCGATGGTTAAGTAAAAAGCTTCATATTCGAGGCGTGCGAATTTTACTATCATTATGGCGTTCTAAAGTACGTCGTAATGATAGTAAAATTTGCAACAACGAAGCAGATAAGCGCAGACTTCGGATGAAGAGTTTTTACTTAACCATCCTGTTATTGACGGATGGTCATATTTACCCGTGAAGGTTTCTTCTTGTCGGTTGCCGTTTTGCTATCCACGGTTGCCGAGGTGTCGCCGATCACCTCCGAGCGGCCTTCATCGAGATAATAAATGATCTTATCGCCGCTAACCATATTTTGGTTTTGCCATGCCTTGGCGTTATCGGTAAGTATAACCTGTCTCTCTTTGGAGAGATAGGTCATTTTTTTGGCGGTTCCCAGCCATTCACCCCGGGTAATTTCCACATTATCGGTACAGACCAGTTTTTCTACCTGGCGGGAGACGGAATTTTTTTCCGTCTCGGCACCATCGGTTTTACCCGGCGGCGTGTAATAGACGGTCATTTCCTCGCAGCGTATTCTGACGTCGGCCTGCTTGGCATCGACTGCTCCGGTAAACACCACTGAGTTGGTACGTTCGGTGGAGGTCATGCGGTCTGCTTCGATATGAATCGGGGCATCACCGGCAGATATGTTTACCAGGCCCAGAAAGAACAGGCCCAAAAGAGTCAAAATACCGCATAGAGAAGCAGGACGATTAATAAATTTCATCAGAACTTACCATGGTTATCAGATTGTTCCGGGACCACCAGATTGTATCGAGCCCATCGTAGCGTAAAGGTCTATAAATGTAAAGCACATGGTGGGTTCGTCCGCCACCAAAGAGAGCTTTACTTACCTAATATGACCAATTACAATAGCACCTTGTTTTAAGAGTTTGAGCTGCTCATTGAGCGTATTGATTTCATCCAGTAATAGAAGGATCGATCGGTGAATCGAAGAGAATACTATGGTAAAAACCGTTGAAGAGAGCATTGCCAAGGCAAAAGTGCTCTTGGAAGCTCTTCCCTATATGCAGAAATTCAGGCAGAAAACCATCGTTATCAAATATGGCGGCCATGCCATGGTCGATGAACACCTGAAAAAACAGTTTGCCCTGAATGTGATCCTTTTAAAACAGATCGGCATCAACCCGGTTATCGTCCATGGTGGCGGCCCCCAGATTAACAGGTTGCTCGATCGCCTGGGCATCAAGCCAAGTTATGTGCAGGGAATGCGGGTGACCGACGGGGAAACCATGGATGTGGTGGAAATGGTTCTGGTGGGCAAGGTGAATAAAGAAATTGTCGGCCTGATCAATCATTGCGGCGGCAAGGCCGTCGGGCTTTCCGGCCGGGACGGAGATTTGGTCTGTGCTGAAAAGCTCCAGGTGAGCAGCAGCAAAGGTGACGATGCCCTGCATGACGCGCCGCCGGAGTTGATCGACCTGGGGCGGGTCGGCCAGGTTACCAGGATCAATACCAGTGTGCTTGAGAGCCTGTATCTCAAAGATTTTATTCCAGTCATTGCCCCGGTCGGGGTGGGTGATGACGGCCAGGCGTTTAATATCAATGCCGATCTGGTTGCCGGAGCCATTGCCGGGGCGCTGTCGGCAGAAAAACTTATGCTCTTGACCGATGTGCCGGGGGTAAAAAACACACAGGGTGAATTAATCACCAGTCTACCGTATCAGCAACTGGAGGGTCTGATCACTGATGGCACCATTGCCGGCGGCATGATTCCCAAGGTGCGCTGCTGTGAAGATGCCCTGCGCCGGGGGGTCGGCAAAACCTATATAATTGACGGGCGTGTGGAGCATTCGATTTTATTGGAAATGTTTACCAACGAAGGGGTCGGCACGGAGATCTTCTAAAGATGGCGTCGTCGGGGCACACCTGTGTGGGTGCCCATTTTCCAATAAATTTGAGAAGGACACATACACAGGTGTGCTCCTACGGAAGTTGTAATGAAAAGTATCGACAGCAATAAACAGCTTAAAGAACGGGGAGACAAAGTTTTCATCGGCACCTATGCCAGGTATCCCGCCGCGATGGTGCATGGTTCCGGTTGTCAATTAATCGATGCCGACGGCAAGGAATATCTGGATTTTATGGCCGGTATCGCCGTCTGCGCCCTCGGGCATGCTCATCCAGTAATAACCGAAGCCATCTGCCGTCAGGCCGGTGAGCTGGTCCATGTCTCCAACCTCTATTATACCAGGCCGCAGATCGAGCTGGCCGAAATGATTATCGCCCACTCCTTCGGAGAAAAGCTTTTTCTCTGCAACAGCGGTGCCGAGGCCAATGAGGCAGCGATAAAACTGGCTCGTATTTCTTCCTGCGCGGGACGCTATAAAATCATCAGCCTGTCCGGATCATTTCATGGCCGAACCCTGGCGACAGTCGCGGCAACCGGCCAGCCCAAATTTCATAAAGGCTTTGAACCCCTGCCCGAGGGCTTTGTCCATGCCCCGTTTGGCGACCTGGCGGCGCTTGAGAAGTTAATCGACGATTCTACCTGTGCTATCCTCTGTGAACCCTTGCAGGGTGAGGGTGGGGTGCGGCCACTTGCTAAAGAGTACCTGCAGGGGATTCGCGGCCTATGCGATAAACATGGCCTGCTGCTTATCTTTGATGAAATTCAGACCGGGATGGGGCGAACTGGAAGTCTTTTTGCTTATCAGCAACTGGGCATTGAACCGGATATTCTGACCATGGCCAAGGCGCTGGCCAACGGGCTGCCCATCGGCGGCATGCTGACCAGTGAAAAAATCGCCAGAGCTTTTGTTCCCGGTACTCATGCCTCCACTTTTGGCGGTAATCCGGTGGCCTGTGCTGCCGCCGTCGCCACCTTGAAAATCGTGCTGGCCGATGGTTTTCTGACCGAAGTCAAAGGCAAGGGCGACTATTTTCAGGCAGAGCTGCAAAAACTGGTTGAACGGTTTCCGGTCATGCTCAGCTCGGTTCGCGGCATGGGCCTTTTGGTCGGTGCCGTCCTTACCGAACAGGGGGTGACCCATGGTACCGAGATCGTGGGTGAAATGTTCGCCCGCGGTTTTTTAATGAACTTTGCCGGCAATGTGGCGCTCCGGTTTGTCCCGCCACTTATCGTGAGACGAGAAGAGATTGATCGAATGGTGGCGGCTCTTGCTGAGGTTTTAGCGGAACTATGATCGTCACTGCCACCTGTGTGTGCCCCTAAGCAAGTCGTAATGAAGAATTTTTACGATGCTGTCAACCGTAAAGAGAAGTAAAAATCAGGGCTCAACTTCAGGGGAAATGTTTTGCAAATCGCAGGGTGTTCAGGTAATGATATCTCCTTTCTTCCCGGACTAACCCCGGTAAATGAAAAATAAGCCGGGATAAGTACCATGAGACAGCACTAAAGAGCCGGACGGTATAAGAATTAATCGATAAAAACATAAAAACAGAATGGCAGCGCTTAAAAAAAAATTCTGGTAATGCCATCAATATTGAGGTTGTAACATGAGCGTAAATAAAATTGTCCTCGCCTACTCCGGCGGTCTTGACACCTCGGTTATTTTAAAGTGGCTGGCTGAGGAATATAAATGTTCCGTGATCGCCTATTCCGCCGATATCGGCCAGGAAGAGGATTGGGAAGCGGTGAAGAAGAAAGGGCTTGCCACAGGCGCGGAAAAGGTGATTGTCTCCGATCTGAAAAAAGAATTTGTCGAAGACTATATCTTTCCGGCTTTTCGGGCCAATGCTATCTACGAGGGCTCGTATCTGCTGGGGACGTCGCTGGCCAGACCCCTGATCGCCAAGGAACAGGTACGGATCGCCCTGGCCGAAGGGGCGGATGCGGTCAGTCATGGTGCCACCGGCAAAGGCAATGATCAGGTTCGTTTTGAGCTGGGCTATATAGGTCTTGCGCCAAACCTTAAAATCATTGCCCCGTGGCGAACCTGGAATCTCAGCTCGCGCCGGAAGCTGGTGGAATTTGCTCAAGCTCATAATATCCCGATTCCGACAACCAAGAAGAATCCCTACAGCTGTGACGAAAATCTTCTGCACATCAGCTATGAGGGAGGAATCCTGGAAGATCCATGGAACGAGCCGGATGAGGATATGTTCAAATTCACCGTTTCGCCGGAGAAAGCGCCCGATACCGCCACCTATCTGGAGATTGAATTTGCCGGTGGCGATCCGGTGGCCCTTGACGGCGAAAAGATGGCCCCTTTAGCGCTGTTCACCAGGCTCAACAAACTGGGCGGCACTAACGGCATCGGCCGGCTCGACCTGGTGGAAAATCGGTTTGTCGGCATGAAGTCGCACGGGGTGTACGAAACTCCGGGCGGCACCATTTTACGCACGGCCCATCGGGATCTGGAAACAATCTGCCTTGACCGGGAGGTCATGTCTATTCGTGATTCTTTAATACCGAAATATGCCCAGCTCATCTACAACGGCTTCTGGTTTTCCCCGGAACGCGAATTATTGCAGACGACCATGGACGCCACCCAGAAGAACGTCAACGGTACGGTTCGCTTGAAACTCTATAAAGGAAACTGCATCCCGGTCGGGCGTAAATCGAGCCAGTCGTTGTATCAAGAATCCTTTGCCACCTTTGAGGAAGACCAGGTCTACGATCAGGGCGATGCGACCGGGTTTATCAGACTCAACGGGCTCAGGTTGAAAATAAATGCGCTGCAGAATCGATTTATCAAGTAAGGAAAAAAACATGACTGAGCCGAAAAAAAGCGGATCGGAGAAAATGTGGGGCGGACGCTTCAGTGCCGGGACCGCCGCCTCGGTGGAGGCCTTTTCCGCTTCCATCCATTACGACTCCCGGCTCTATAAGTACGATATCGCCGGCAGTAAGGCCCATGCGGAAATGCTGGCCGACCATGGCATCCTTACCAGAGACGAGTTGACGGCCATAAAGGGTGGATTGACGGCGATTGAGCAAGAGATCGACCAGGGAACATTCCAATTCAGGCGCGAGCTGGAAGATATTCATATGAATATTGAAAAATCCCTGGTGGATAGAATTGGCCCGGCGGGGTCCAAGCTGCACAGCGCCAGATCGAGAAACGATCAAATCGCCCTCGACTTCAAGATGTATCTGCGCGATCAGTGCGATACGCTGATGGAATTGCTCCAGGATATTCGTAAGGCTCTGGTCCTGCAGGCCCGAAAAAATCTTGGTCATATCATGCCCGGCTATACCCATATGCAAAGGGCTCAGCCGGTGCAGGTTGCCCATCATATGCTTGCCTACTACGAAATGTTCGGCCGGGATCAGGAGCGAATGGCCGATTGCCGCAAGCGGCTCAACCTCTCACCTCTCGGTTGCGCTGCCATGGCCGGTACCGGCTTGCCGATCGATCGGGAACAGGTGGCAGCAGCCCTTGGTTTTGCCGGGGTTACCGCCAACTCGATGGATACTTCCGCAGATCGCGATTACGCCATTGAGTTCACCAGCACCTGCACCATGATTCAGCTCCATCTTTCCCGGCTGGCCGAAGAGCTGGTCCTCTGGTCCAGCCAGGAGTTTAATTTTGTTAACATCAGCGATACCTTCTGCACCGGCTCGTCGATCATGCCGCAGAAGAAGAATCCGGACATTCCCGAGTTGATCCGGGGCAAAAGCGGGCGGGTCGTCGGCAGTCTGATGACCCTTATTACCCTGATGAAAGGATTGCCGCTTACCTATAACCGCGACATGCAGGAGGATAAGGAACCGGTTTTCGATGCTGTGGATACCGTTGCCGCTTCTCTGTCGATTATGGCCGAGCTCCTTGCAAATCTTAGCTTTAATATCGAACGTATGCTTGATGCGACCAGGACCGGCTGTATGACGGCTACCGACCTCGCCGATTATCTGGTGCTGAAAAATGTCCCGTTTAGGGAGGCGCATGGGATTGTCGGCAGGGCCGTCGCCTATTGTCTGGAGAAGGGCTGCGAATTACCGGATCTGACCGCTGCGGAGCTGGCCGGGTTTTCGCCGATAATTGAAAAAGATGTCTATGAAGTCTTGCGTATCGAAGGCTCCGTTAACAGCAGGATATCCCACGGCGGTACCGCCTTGGTGCGGGTGGAGGAGGCGATTGCCGCAGCGGAGAAAAAGCTCGGACTGAGTCAATGAACCGCCGCTCCCCGGCAAGGTTGATACAGCTATTCACCCTTGGGTTTTGCCTGCTTTGGCTCAACGGCTGCGGGTATAAAAATGCACCGATACCGCCACAGAGCGTAGTGCCGACGCCAATTACCGATCTGCTCTATGAGACAAACCTCGAGGGAGTGCGGCTCAGTTGGTCGTATCCGTTGCGAACAATCAGCGGTACGTCGCTGGACTCTATTGCATCATTTGAACTGTACCTGGCGGAAGTCGCACTAGACGATTACTGCGGTACCTGCCCCATTGCCTTTGGTGACCCGATAGAAATAGATGGCGGTTCCCCGATCGACGGCACAATCAGAAAAAAGGCTGATTATGCATTATCGCTCCTGCGGCCGGGGTATAAATATTTTGTCAAGGTTCGGTCCCGCACCAGCTGGTGGGCCGACAGTGATGATTCGAATATTATCTCTTTTGTCTGGTATCAGCCGGCGAACGCTCCGCAGGAGGTGAAGGCGACCCCGGGAGATGGCCAGGTAAGCCTCAGCTGGCAGCCGGTCACTACGCTCATCGATGGCAGCACGGTGACGATGGCCATGCAATACCAGGTCTTGCGCAGCGCCGATGGCAAGGATTTTCAACCCCTGCGGGAACCGGTGACGACAACGCAATTTATCGACCGCCAGGTGCGCAATGGTTTGCAGTATTTTTATACCATTCAGAGTATGATGGTTTATAAAGACGAACTGATCAACGGTGGAATCAGCGAGCAGGTAGCGGTAAGGCCGGTCGATCTGGCGCCACCCGCCTCGCCGCTGGCCGTCGAGGTGGTTGAAACCGGGGTGGGGATTAAAGTTTTCTGGGAAAAAAGCGAGGCCGCCGATCTTGGTGGTTACCGAATCTATCGGCGTACTGCCGATACAGACAACTACGAACTGCTGGGTGAGGTAAGTCCCGAGGATACCCTTTTTGTTGATAAAACAGCGAAAAAAGATATAGCCTACTATTATGCGATCACTGCCATTGATCGAGCCAAGCCACCAAACGAAAGCAATAAATCAAAAGAAGCCACCCTCAGATATTGATCTCTACCACCATTATCTCACTATACGGAGGTCCGCGATGAACTTCGCCATGCCGATTGCCTTTGAAAAAATGAGTGGTGCCGGTAATGATTTTGTGATTATCGATAACCGGCACCTGAAAATCCCCCCTGCCGACCAACCCGAGCTGACCCGGAAAATATGTCGACGGATGTTTTCCGTGGGGGCTGATGGTCTTATCTTCATTGAAGATTCAACCGCAGCTGACTTCGGCTGGAATTTTTATAATGCCGATGGGTCGATGGCCGAAATGTGCGGCAACGGCTCGAGGTGTGCGGCCCGTTTTGCCTATCGCCATAAAATCGCCGGCAAAAAAATGACGATTGCCACCCTGGCCGGTATCGTTGAAGCGGAAATCTGCGACGCAGAGGATGTCGTCCGAGTCAAAATGCCCCCCCCTGTTGATTTTCGACTTGGCATTTCCCTGGAACTCGGCGATGAAGAACATGCCGCCGGATATGTCAACACCGGGGTACCGCAGGTGGTCATTTTTGTTAAGGAAGAGGATGTGCCGGTAAAAATATGGGGCCGAAAGGTACGCTTTCATGAGTTGTTCGAGCCCCAGGGAACCAACGTCAACTTCGTGAATGTTTTACCTGACGGCAAACTCAAGGTGCGTACCTACGAACGCGGGGTCGAGAACGAGACCATGGCCTGCGGCACCGGAGCGGTGGCTTCTGCTCTTTTTGCGGCCATGCAGAAAGGCATGGAGTCGCCGGTTACGGTGATAACTTCCGGCGGAGAAATGCTCACGATACTGTTTGATCTACACGATGGGCCGGTAGCGGAAAATGTCTTTTTGCAGGGACCCACCAGGCTGATTTGTACCGGAAACCTGACTGCTGAAGCGCTGCTTTGATACCTCGGAGAATGCACAACCCTTGTAATATTAGGAGGAGTTATGGAAAAATATAACGGAGCACTTGTGGCCCTGGTAACCCCGTTCATTGACGGGCAGTTGGATGAACAGGGCCTGATTGATCTCATTGAATTTCAGATTGGGAGCGGCACCCATGGCATCGTCCCGTGTGGAACGACCGGCGAATCGGCAACGATCAGTTTTGCCGAACACAAGCGGGTCATCGACCTTACGGTCAAAACGGTTAACGGCCGTGTTCCGGTTATTGCCGGGACCGGCGGCAACAATACCCTTGAGGCGATCGAACTGACCGAGAGTGCCAAAGACAGTGGGGCCGATGCGGTCCTGTCGGTGGTGCCCTACTACAATAAGCCGAACCAGGAAGGCATGTATCTGCACTTCAAAGAGATCGCTCAGCAAGTCGATATCCCGTTGTTTCTTTACAATGTGCCGGGACGTACGGTGGTCAATATGCTGCCGGAAACCGTCGCCCGGCTGGCGGAAATTGATTCCATCATCGGCATTAAAGAGGCTTGTGGCAGCCTTGAACAGGTAACCGATGTTATCCGTCGTTGTCCGGACGACTTTATTATTTTATCCGGAGATGATTTTACCGCGATGCCATCGGTTCTGATTGGTGGGCGGGGGGTTATTTCTGTAATTTCAAATGTTTACCCAAAAGGAATGGCACAGATGATGGAGGCGGCACTGGCCGGGGATCTTAAAAAAGCCAACGAGCTGCACTACCGGATGTTTGCCCTGATGAAGCTGATGTTCTGCGCTCCCAATCCGGTCCCGGCCAAAAAAGCCCTGGAGCTGATGGGCAGGATTCAGAGTGGATTGCCCCGTTTGCCGCTTGCCCCTGTTGATGCGGCGAGTCTTGAGAAACTGAAGGCGGGCATGGCTGCGCTGAACCTGCTGTAAAGGAGTATACGTATGCAAATATGGAGTGCAGTATGATAAAGGTAATAGTTGCCGGAGCGGCCGGCAGGATGGGACAGCGGGTCGGGTACATGGTCAATGACCACCCCGGGCTGGAATATGCCGCTGCCTTCGAGGCGCCGGGCAGCCCGGCAATCGGCAAGGATGCCGGCGCGCTGGCCCTGGGCACGGAAAATGGGGTCATTATTGGTGCAGGGCTAGAATCGGTGATCGACAAAGGCGATGTGATCATCGACTTCACCTTTCATCAGGCGACCATGGAATTCGCCCGGTTGGCGGCTAGATATAAAAAAGCGATGGTCATCGGCACCACCGGTCTGTCTTCGGAAAATCTCCTTGAATTGCGGGAGCTGGCGAAGAATTTTCCCTGTGTCCAGGCACCCAATATGTCGATCTGTGTCAATGTTCTGTTCAAGCTGGCCAAGAAGACAGCGGCTATTCTAGGCGATGACTACGATATTGAAATTATTGAGGCGCATCATAATAAAAAAAAGGATGCCCCGAGCGGAACAGCGCTCAAACTGGCGGAAATGGCCGCAGAAGGGGTGCATCGTAACCTTGACGATGTGGTCGTGCTTGAGCGTAGCGGCATAATCGGAGAACGAAAACCCAAGGAAATCGGTATTCAAACCATCAGGGCCGCAGATATTGTCGGCGAGCATACTGTCTACTTTGCCGGGCCGGGAGAAAGAATCGAGCTGGTGCACCGGGCGCACAGCCGCGATCACTTCGCCAAGGGCGCTACCACCGCGGCGGCCTGGCTCGTTGATCAGCAGTGCGGCGTATATTCCATGTTTGATGTACTTGGCCTGCACGACTTATAGGATTTGGGTTTGTTACAAAATACAGCAGTTAAAGCATTTATCGGCCTGGGCTCTAATCTTGGCGACAGCAAAGCTCTGCTCCAGGAAGCCTGGCATTCACTTGGGGCGGTCGACGGCATTGTACTGGACGGGTTGTCGAGCCCCTATATGACGGCCCCGGTCGATATGGCGAGTCAGCATTGGTTCACCAACGCTGTCGGCCGTGTCCTGGTGACACTTGCTCCCTTTGCTCTCCTCCAGGTCCTGCTTGCCATAGAAACATCATTTGGCCGAACGAGAAAAGAGAAGAAATTCGGTTACCAGGACCGGAGTCTGGATCTTGACCTGCTCTACTACGGCGATACCGTCATGGATAGCCCGGAGCTGACCCTGCCCCATCCGCGTATCGGCGACCGCCTGTTTGTGCTGGTCCCCTTGGTTGAGTTGGAACCCGACTTTCCGGATAGTTTCAGTAAAGAGCCGGTTGCCACTCTCGAAGCCCGTCTGCGCACGCGAATTGCATCGGCGGGCAACCAAAAACAGGAAATTATTCATGGCCAGTGGAATGCATAACCGACCTTGCAAAGCGATAAAAAAGATGAGACACTATTGTGTGTAAGCGGTTCTAAGCTGGTTTCAGGTGCATGAGAAAGTACTTCTAAATTATTGTCGAGAATATTGAGCCCTTTACGCATAATAATAATTGCCATCCTGATCTATATTGCCTTTCGGCTGATAACCGGAGGTAAAAAACCAGCGGTCAGACCTCGTCAAAAGAAGTCGTCAGTCAAAGAGATGCCGGTAAGCGATACCCTGGAAGAGGACCCGGTCTGCAAAAAACTTGTGCCCCGGCAGCAGGCGGTGCTTTACGAACACCAGGGCAAAAAGCATTATTTTTGCAGCAAAGAATGCTGCAATACTTTCAGATCCACACAAGGAGAACACCAATGAAGTTTTTTATTGATACCGCCAGTCTCGATGAAATCAAAAAGGGCCTGGCGATGGGCATGGTCGACGGCGTTACGACCAATCCTTCGCTGATCGCGAAAGAGAGCATGCCCTTTACCGAGATTATCACCGAAATCTGCCGGCTGGTTGATGGCCCGGTCAGTGCCGAAGTGGTCAGTCTCGAAGCGGATGGGATGTTGGCTGAGGCCAGGGAACTGGCCAGGATCGCCGACAATATTGTTATCAAGATTCCGATGATAGTCGAGGGGTTGAAAGCGGTCAAAAAACTTGCCGCCGAAGGGATCAAGACCAACGTAACCCTGGTTTTTTCCGCAGCCCAGGCGCTCTTGGCCGCAAAGGCCGGGGCATCTTTTGTCAGCCCGTTTGTTGGGCGTCTGGACGACATTGGCACCCCGAGCATGGAATTGATCAGTGATATCGCAACGATCTATGACAATTACGGCTACCAGAGCGAAATTATCGTCGCCAGCGTGAGGAGCCCGCAGCATGTCCTGGATGCGGCGCTTATCGGCGCTGATATCGCAACTATCCCCTTGAAGGTCATCACCCAGCTGGCTAAACATCCCCTGACCGATATCGGCATGGAACAATTTCTGGCGGATTGGGAAAAGCGCACCAAGTAAATGGCAGCAGCCTTGCGTAATTTCTTTGGTAAAAAAGGGACTGTTCCCCGTCGAATGTCTGCATTCCGGCAGGAAGTATTGATACACTGCCTTCGTGCCGGATTGCGCTCTGTCTTTCTGCCGGCTGGGATGTGTGCAGTTATGAGTCTGATGCTGGTTCTTTCGGAAAGCAACACCGCGCAGGCGCAGATGTATCTCTGCCGTGATGATTCCGGGGCAACCAATTTCACCAATGTCCCCAATGGCTCCGACTGTACGGCAATTGAGTTAAAGAAAAAGATCAACGTGGCCAATTTTCCCACTCGCAGCTGCAATTTCAGCGGTTCCGACACGGCCAGATTTGATCAGGAAATTCGGCGCATCGGTCGGCTTTATAACGTCGATCCGCCGCTGATAAAAGCCGTCATCCATGCCGAATCGTACTTTGATCAGCAGGCAGTTTCGCGGTGCGGTGCCCAGGGACTGATGCAGCTCATGCCCGATACGGCAGTGGAACTGCAGGTGGCCGATCCCTTTAATCCACTGGAGAACATTGACGGCGGCACTCGCTATCTCCGCAGCCTCCTCGATAATTTCAATGAAGACCTTATCCTCTCCCTGGCTGCCTATAACGCCGGCCCCGGACTGGTCACCCGCACCGGAGGCGTCCCGAGAATCCCTGAAACCCTGCACTATATCAATAAGGTGTTGAAGATGTACAAGGTGTATAAGGCAAGCTGGTGAGTATTTAGCACCTTTTACCCTTGACGACAAACGAGGAAGTGGGGTATAAACGAGCTCTTAAGCCGGAGTGGTGAAACTGGTAGACGCACGGGACTCAAAATCCCGCGAGGGCAACTTCGTGTCGGTTCGATTCCGACCTCCGGCACCAATGCCAA